>CAVONR010000015.1:0-38295 GCA_963697325.1 uncultured Alphaproteobacteria bacterium
CACCAGATGCATGACGTTGCGGCGCACCAGCGGCTCGCCTCCCGTCAGGCGCAGCTTGCGCACGCCCTTGGCGATGAACGCGCCGCACAGCCGCTCCAGCTCCTCGAGCGTCAGCAAATCCTTCTTCGGCAGGAAGGTCATGTCCTCCGCCATGCAATAGACGCAGCGGAAATCGCAGCGATCCGTCACCGACACGCGCAGATAGGTGATCGGCCGCGCGAACGGGTCGACAAGCGCGGGCGTCTGGGTCTGTGGAAGGGAAGGGGCGTTCATGCCGCAAAACTAGGCAAGGGGGGCCGCATATGCAAGGGCCATCGGCCTATGGGGCGATAGGCGGGCGGCGTTGATGTTAGGCACACAGACCTGTTGTCGCCGCTGTGCCATTTTCCTCACCAAGTAAAATGCAGAGTGAAGCGGCGGTTCACAATGACGCAACAGCATCCATGGGTGTTGAACTACCGGTCCCAGGGTTTACCGTGAATATGCTAGGATTGGCGCAGCCCAGAATGCAACGTGAGAGCTGAAACATGACATCGCCGGTTAACCGCAGATTGCGCTCCAAGGACGAGCGCCAACACGGGAAGCTCACTGCCCTGCGCAAGAGTGTTGGCTTAACGCAGAAGCAGTTGGCCGCCCTGATCGGCACAACGCAGCCGACCATCAATCGACTGGAACGGGACGGTCGAAAGGCTGTCAAAGGATTGGGCCGAGAAGCTTGCGCCACATTTAGGGGTCTCCGTTTCTGCCCTTCAATTCGTAACAGCAGAGAGCAAGAAGGGTCGCGAAGTGAAAGGCGGCGCTTATCGATCGACAGATGGTACAGAGATATGGAGGACGAAGCTGAGAGAGGTCATTAGCCGCTCCGGCAAGTGCGGCCCGCGCCCTCTCCCGAGACATCGGCGCCAGCAGCAGTTATGTGCAAACCGTCCTGGATGGAGTTGCTACGCCAAGCATTGGTAAGCTGATACGGCTAGCAGACGCTCTTGGCGTGAGCCTGCCCTGGCTACTTGACACGAGCCGCGCCACTCTATCGGCATCGCAGTCGGTGGGCAAAATTCCTCCCAAAGGTCAATTGACGACCCGCTTTAGCGATGCCGGCGACGGCAATGCATGGCTCACAATCAACCGAATTGTACCCACGGAGATTGCCTTGAAGGTAATGAGAGCTGCGGGTGTGGCCCAAACAAGCGACGTTTGGCGTGGTCGCTTAAGGGATGCGTTCGAGAAATCCGGCATGTCGGCAAGCGAAGTTTCGACAAAGGCCGGTTGCTCGGTGAATTACCTGTCGAGCATACTTGATCTTGGCCAATCCCCGAGCATCGACAAGTTTATGAGCATAGCGGATGTGCTCAATGTGGGCTGCCGTGGCTATTTGGATCGGCTGGCGGCGTCACGCTATTACAAGACCCAAAGGTTTTTGCGGATAAATCCAGCCGTGCAGCTGATCTATTACAGAGTGATCCTGCAAAGCAGGAACTTGCTGCTGAATTTGTCAGATCCGCTTCGTCTTCTGATCAATCGGCAACTGAGTTCCGTGATGTTGGCAACGGAGCTGTCTGGCTGACAGTCGACCGCGCCGTTCCCTCCCATTCAATATGGGTTTGAGGATATTGGAACTGTTAGGGCCGCCACGATAATCAATACACGAGGGACCTTGATGGCGGCGCACCGGTAAAACTGCTAATACTTGATGAAACGTGCCACGGTCACACTCGGGACCAGACCGTTGAGTTGCCATATCATATGTTGGTGCCCACCTCGGATCTAATATTTTGTCCGGGAATTAACCTAACGTCGCATCAAATTTTGCTTAACTTGACAGGTCACGTTTTTGGTATAAATTAATAATTAGTTAACCGAAGCAAGTTCGGTCTGTGTAAAGGGTGTGTTTCGATTTGAAACACATCTCTTCTCTTTAGTTTTGCGTAGGAGGAGAAATGCGAGTTCTTCAAAACTGGGCGCTTTTGGCTGCGGCCATGGTAATCGCCGCTGACCGGCTCCGTTGAGGCTGGGCAAAAGCCCATCAAGGCGCCCTCTGTTACACTGAAACGCGGCGCCGCGGCTTCATTCACGATCTTTACGCCTGGGATGAAAAATGCCGGCCGGTGGCTGTGCGTTTCCGGCCGATCGAGGCGAGAAACGGCAAGCTGTATTCGGTCTCGGAATCGTACCGGATCAAGGGCAAACCGGGTGATGTCTGCAATGGCCGCAAGGTGGCTGGAGTGCGAGATCATGTTCCGTCCCAATTCCGGTTTCAAGGGCAAAGCACTCGTCCGCTACTCGGTCACGGCGCCAAAAATGCCGGACACTTACATCGTCTCGCGCACGATCGCGGTACGGTGACGCCGAACTTTCAGATGCTTCAAACAATGGAGCGCTGTGGCAAGCTAAATACTGTTTGGAACGCAGTGTTCCGGAGGAATGATGTCGGCATGACTAGGGGTCTCTTCGCGAGGACGGGGAGATCCGTTACCAACACAAGGGTGACACCATGCACAAGTATCTCCTGTCATCGGGCGCGGCTATCGCTTTGCTCGCAATCGCAATACCGGCTCAGGCCGGAGAGCGCGACGGCTTCAAGTTTGGCACTGTATCTCTTTCGCTCGGATTAGGCCTGGGCACTGTTGAGGCCGATACCTGGGGCTCCAAGGCCAATGCGACGACGAAGAATACCTACAATGCCACCGCGAGCGCCAGCGTGACGCCGCCGGAGGAAGAGGAAGAGCCGGTGCTGACATCGGTTGAGGAAAATGGTGGCGTTCATCATCACCGTCCGGTCCTGAAGACAACCGCGCACGCAGATGTGACCAATAAATCGTCCACGGATGTTAAGGGTTACGCTTATGCCCGGTCAGGCGGCTTGGCGATTGGCGCGGGTTGGGGCGCAATCCTGTTGATGAATAGGGAAGGCATCTTCGGAACAACCAACCGTTCGGCGGCAATTGCCGGCGGCATTTCGAAGTGCGGGACCGATACTCCGAGGGTAAGGCCTCTGCATCCGGTGCTGGCACAGGTAATGCCACGGCGGACGCCTCAAACAACTCGGAAGCCGGACAGACGTCGTCGTCTTCGGCGACGGGTGGCGGTACTGCCAGTGCCAGCTCTAGCGGCGCCGACGGCTATTCGTCAGCCTCCGCCGGTGGCGCTAGCGTCGGTGTAGGCGCAACCTACTAACCCTCGCATAACCCGACTGGCGGTCACCAAGATCGCCAGTCTTCAACTCCTTGGGTGACCTGGAGCAATCGGAAGCGCTTTGCCTTCCTGCGCAATCCGCGCGGGATATGCACGCGGTTGCGGAATGCATAGGTGCGCCCACAGCAAAGGAATGCACGGATATGCGTATCTCGTTCAGTAACACAGCGGGACTGGTGCTGCATTTTTTTGCAGCCGTTGCCGGCTTACTTGCCGTCGCGCCGCTTTTCACGCACTCGGGAGGATGGGCCCTTGCGATTGAAGCAGGAGGGAACCGCGAATTCCGGATCAACCGCCGAGGCTTCCGGCACCGGTGAGGGCACGAGTACCTCGGGCCAGGAAAGCTCAGCAGGAGCGACTGCAGACACGACCGGACCCGATGTCGGTGCTGAGGGTGAGGCATCGACGGGCGCAAGTGCAGAACAAACCGGCGGCTCCAATTCGATCGGCGCCGAGACGACGGCAGACGTAAATGCTACGGCAGAAGAATCGGGCGGGGTATTTTCTGCAACCGCCCAGTCGAATGCTACGGCAGACACAGATCCCGGGAAAATGAAGACGTTGACTGCGAACGCCAGTGCGACTGGCGGTACAACACCGCAAGCCGAAGCATCCACTGTGAGAACGGCACGCAGACTACCTCAGCCTTAGCACAATACGGAAAGACCGGGGTCGCGACCTGCAGCAGCGCCTGTGACAGCCAGTATGAAAAAGGCGGCAAGAAATCGGTGGCGATCGCAGTGCAGGACGATGCGTACAGCATGGCTTACGCATCAAAAAAGAATGCTTACGCACAGTCGGGAGCGTTTACAAGCTCACCAAAAGTCAACAAAAGACCATCAGCAAGGCTCTTTCGGTGGGCGCATACGCATTTGCTGGCCGCAAGTCAGCCAAAGCCAGCGGATTTGCAAACGCGTCTGCGGAGATCACAATCGAACAAAGCAACACGTTCTCGCGCGAACGCGAGAGCTTCTCTGGCTTCGCTCGAACAACCTCCTTTGCCCGTGCGACCGCTTGCGTTGGCGGAAATTGCGGCAAGAGAAAGGGTGCTGCAAGTGTTGCCAGGGCACGTTCCTTCACCGTGGTACGCGACTGTGACCGAACCGAGCGCAAGATCGGCGATTTCATATTTCCAAGATGCGAATACAAGGTGGTTGCGCGCTGATCCACTGTGTTAAATTCAAGGCGGCGCCGCCAGCGGCGCCGCCTTTTGACGTTTGTTCCAATGCGCAGAAAAGGCGCGCGGTGTCATGCTGACTGCGGTTGCATTTGGAGAAGGCGGAGCAGCGTGGAGAATGCATGTCTTCCTCGTTCTGTTCCTCTGTTCTGTCGGGCTTGGTGCGTCGGCAGCCATCGCGCAGGTCCAAGATGGCAACAGTTTGCAGAGTGCCGGTCAACCATCCAAGAACACTTTGCATTTTTCCCGGTTTGTCTTTCGTGACGTTAACCGCGACGGCATTTACAATATGGGTGACAGACCGTTTGCTGGGTTGGCCGTTCGGTTGGTGCGGCCAGACGGCACCGAGTTGGTAACGTCCTCGAACCTTGGCGGCTTCGCCGATTACAACATGTCGGCCGGCAACGACGATGAGGCGATCAATGCTCCTGGAAGCTACTTCACTGAGCCGATCATTCCAGAAGGCTGGGTTCAGACAACTCAAGAGGTCGGTAAATCGGTGGATTTCGAATTGATGCCGCAAGCCCCCGCAGGTATCCACGGTACTTCCACCTATTCCATGATCGGCCTATCGCCTGAACTAACATTGGCCTTACCGGAAACGGTTGTCGAGGCAATTCAATCAGTTCGCTCCGGCGACCGACAGGCGGAGGGTGTGCCAGGACCCGACAACACGTACATCTATGACCTTTCCGGAAAGACAGTTCAAATTGTCGCGCGCTCTGGCACGGGGAGCGATATTGGCCGCACGATCGACATTGGCGAATATCCGCTCCGTCTGTCGAAATACTATCTTGAGCAAGCGGAGCCAAAATCCGGGCTCCAATCCCGCGTGATCGTCAGCTTCGACGACATTGCCGGCACGAGCACGCTTCGCGAAATTCCGTCGGGATATGCAGGTTACAACTGGAAAAACCTGATCGCCACCAACGAACGCGCCTATGGTCTGGCCGGTCACTTCAACAACACTGTCTCCGGGCAATTCATGGCCTATAACAGTTCTGGCCATCCAGGCTGGATTTCAAAGCCGAGCCCCTTCCACGTTCTCGGTGTGCACATCGCGGTTTCGCATCCCGAAGGCGAGGCGGGTGATGTCATTCTGGAGGGGTACCGCAATGACGAAATCGTCTATGCGGAGCAATTGCGGTTAAGTTCGCTGACGCCGGTTCACTTCCTTGCAAACTGGCTCGACATTGACATGCTGGTGGTCCGGCACCAATATTTCTGGCAGGTTGTTATCGATGATCTTGAGTTGCAGGAGCAATGATTATCTAATCCCAGTTTTTCTTTAGCGGGAACGCCGCACTGCTCCTCACCCCAAATTCAGTTCCTTGAAAAAGTCATTGCCCTTGTCGTCGATGACGATGAAGGCGGGGAAGTCGACGACCTCGATGCGCCAGACCGCTTCCATGCCGAGTTCGGGATATTCGACGACCTCTACCTTCTTGATGCAGTCTTGCGCCAGGCGCGCGGCCGGGCCGCCAATGGAGCCGAGATAGAAGCCGCCATGTTTCTGGCAGGCGTCACGCACCTGCTTGCTGCGATTGCCCTTTGCCAGCATCACCATCGATCCGCCGGCGGCCTGGAACTGGTCGACGAAGCTGTCCATGCGCCCGGCGGTGGTGGGGCCGAACGAGCCCGAGGCCATGCCCTTCGGCGTCTTGGCCGGGCCGGCGTAATAGACCGGATGGTTCTTCAGGTAGTCTGGCATGGGTTCGCCGCGCTCCAGCCTCTCGCGGATCTTCGCATGGGCTGCATCGCGCGCCACGATGATCGGGCCGTTGAGCGAAAGGCGAGTCTTTACAGGGTGTTTCGTCAGTTCGCTCAGGATCTGATTCATCGGCTGGTTGAGATCGATCCGCACGACATGGCCGGAGAGCTTGCCCTCCTCGATGTCCGGCAGGTAGTGCGAGGGATCGGTTTCGAGCTGTTCCAGGAACACGCCGTCGCGGGTGATCTTGCCCTTGGCCTGGCGGTCGGCGGAGCAGGAAACGCCAAGCCCTATCGGCAGCGAGGCGCCGTGGCGGGGCAGGCGGATGACGCGCACGTCGTGGCAGAAATACTTGCCGCCGAACTGCGCGCCGACGCCCATCATCTGCGTCAGCTTGTGGATTTCGGCCTCCATGGCGAGGTCGCGGAAGGCGCGCCCCTCCGGCGAGCCGGTGGTCGGCAGATTGTCCAGATATTTGGTCGAGGCGAGCTTCACGGTTTTCAGCGTCTGCTCGGCCGAGGTGCCGCCTATGACGATGGCAAGGTGGTAGGGCGGGCAGGCGGAGGTGCCGAGCGTCAATATCTTCTCGCGCAGGAACTCGACGAGCCGGTCATGGGTCAGCAGCGACGGCGTGCCCTGATAGAGGAAGGTCTTGTTGGCCGATCCGCCGCCCTTGGCGATGAACAGGAAATTGTAGGCGTCGGTGCCTTCCTCATAGATGTCGATCTGCGCCGGCAAATTGTTGCGGGTGTTGACCTCCTCGAACATGGAGAGCGGCGCGAGCTGCGAATAGCGCAGGTTCTTCTTCTCGTAGGCGTCCAGCACGCCGCGGCCGAGCGCCGCCTCGTCCGAGCCGTCCGTCCACACGCGGCGGCCCTTCTTCGCCATGATGATCGCCGTGCCGGTGTCCTGGCACATCGGCAGCACGCCGCCGGCGGCGATATTCGCGTTCTTGAGCAGGTCATAGGCAACGAAGCGGTCGTTGTCCGTCGCTTCCGGGTCGTCGAGGATCGCGGCAAGCTGCTTGAGATGCGCGGGGCGCAGCAGGTGGTTGATATCGATGAAGGCCTGCTCTGCCAGCAGCCGCAGCGCCTCTGGCTCCACCACCAGCACTTCCTCGCCGCGGAAGGCGTCGCGCGACACATGGCTCGGCGTGAGCAGCCGGTAGGGCGTCTCGAGGGTTTGTGCCGTGTCGGTGACGGGGGCGTTCATGGCGGGAGTCCTGATGAGTGCGGGTTGGCTGGTATCTAACGGTTTTTGTGGCGGGGACAAAGCAGGACGCATTGTATTCAATCGATTTTTACCCGCAGCCCCGACCAAAGTGGGATGTTTGCGCAAGATGAGACGAATTCGAACCCGCCTGTTTGCACTCCCTTAACCGCTAAAGCACGAAAAAGCCTGCCGGCCCGTGCCGGTTTACCGGATGGTGGCAGTGCAGGTGCTAGCGAGAAGACGCAGGGGCCGGCACAAAAACAAAAGCAACACGCCGGGTTGGGTGGTCATATGCTTGAACGTGTAAAAGCGTTTACGTCGGGGTTGCACTTCCGTTTCATTGTGCTCGTGCTGGGCGTCGCCGTGGCGCTGCTCGCGGGGCAACTCGTTACCGATACGGTCCACGAGGTCAGGCGTCTGCGCGATGCGCGGCTGCAGGAAGCGCTTTCGATCACCAGCGTGATCGCGCGAAGCCTCGAAAAGCAGTTCGACATGATCGAGCTCAACGATATCGAGGACATCCTCGCCAAGGTGCGCTCGCGCCCCGATGTGATGCAGCTGACGGTGGTCGACCGCGATCTCACATTCTTCCTGGATGGCGATCCGCGCACATCGCCGATCGTTTCCTTCAATTTCTCCGACGTGCAGCTCGATTCGCTGAAGAACTCGGCAACCGCGCACCAGGTGACGCGCGACCGCATCAAGGTCGGCGAGCCGCTGCTTTCCAATGGCGTGGCGATCGGCTCGGTCATGGTCGAGTTTCGCAATCCCGGCTTCTTGCAGACGCTGATCCCGATCATCAAGGGCAAGCTGATGACGGTGGCGCCGATCCTGATCACGGCCATGCTGTTTGCCATCGGGTTGGTTACGCAGATCACCATGCCTCTGCGCAAGCTCTCCGCGACCGCCAAGGCTGTTGCCGAGGGCCGTCTCGACCAGGGCGTCGAGGTGGAGGGCGCACTGGAGATCCGCCAGCTCGGCCAGAGCTTCAATTCCATGATCGGCACCCTCAAGGGCAATATCGACCAGATCTACCAGCTTGCCTATGTGGACCGGATCACGCAGCTGCCGAACCGAGAGTATTTCCGCATGGAGCTGACGCGGGCCATCAGCCGGGCGCAGCGCAAGGGCACATCGGGCGCGCTGCTGTTCGTCGATCTCGACGGCTTCAAGCGGGTAAACGACACGCTCGGGCACGACCTTGGCGACAAGCTGCTCGCGGCGTTTTCCGAGCGCATGCAGGCCATCGTTCGCAGCGACGACACGATCAGCTGGAATGCCAACAAGACCGCCGAAGGCAGCGAGGCCCCGAGCAAGGAAAAGCAGGTGCTGGCGCGGCTTGGTGGCGACGAGTTCACGGTGCTGCTGTCGGAAATCCGCGAGGAAACGGACGCGGCGATGGTTTCACGGCGCATCATCCGCGCCATGGGCGAGCCGTTCGAGATTGGCGGCACGGAAGTGCGCATCGGCGCGTCGGTGGGCATAGCGACGTTTCCGCGGGACGGGTCGACCTACCAGCAGGTGCTCAAGAGCGCCGACATGGCGATGTACCTGGCCAAGGAAGAAGGCAAGAACACCTTCCGCTATTTCTCCGAGGAACTTAACCACCGCGCTTCGCGGCGCATGGAGGTCGAGACCGACCTGCGCAAGGCCCTGGTCCAGGGACAGCTCGAACTCTATTACCAGCCCAAGGTCGATTGCCGCACGGCGGAGCCGGTTTCCATGGAGGCGCTGGTTCGCTGGAACCACCCAAGTCGCGGCATGGTGCATCCTGGCGAATTTATCCGCATCGCAGAGGAAAGCGGCCTTATCCTGCCGCTGGGCGACTGGGTGCTGAAGGCTGCCTGCGCCCAGATCGCAACCTTTGCGGCACAGGGCCTCGACATGCCGGTTGCCGTCAACATCTCGGCGCAGCAGTTCGAGCAGCCGGACTTTTCCGAGCGGGTTCTGGAGATCGTCAAGGCCGAGAAGGTGAAGCCCGGCAGGCTCGAGCTGGAAATCACCGAAAGCATGGCCATGAGCGATCCGGGCCGTGCGCTCGACCATATCCGAAAGCTGAAGCGCGCCGGCATCCGCTTTGCCATCGACGATTTCGGCACGGGACATTCCAACCTGTCGCAGTTGAGCCGCCTGCCATTCGACGTGTTCAAGATCGACCGCTCTTTCGTGGACACGCTGTCGGAGGAAGCCGATCCGCATGGCAAGGCGATCGTGCGCACCATTCTCGCCATGGCGCAGAGCCTCAATTACGAAACCGTGGCGGAGGGCGTCGAGACCCTTGAGCAGCAGCGAATGCTGGCCGAAATGGGCTGCACGCTGTCGCAGGGTTATCTGTTCGCCCGTCCAATGCCGCCGGCAGACCTGCTGCAATGGGTGCGAGCCAAGCAGGCCGAATTCCGCAAAAGCGCGAGATCGCCTGTCCGGGCCCGGCGCAAGAAGGCGGCCTGAAGCAATCAGGTGGGGAAGAAGCCCTTGATCGCCTCGGGCAGCTGGCTGAAATGCGAGATCACCCTGTCGGGTCCAAGCTCGCGCACCGGAATATCGGTATAGCCGAAGTCGACCGCGACCACCGGAATGCCGGCCGCGCGGGCCGTGTCGATGTCGGTGCGCGAATCGCCGATCATGACGGCGCGGGCCGGATCTCCCCCGGCCTTGGCAATGGTTCCGGTCAGGTGGCGCGGGTCCGGCTTGCGCCATGCATAGGTATCGCCGCCGGTCACGGAGGCGAAGCGGTCCGCGACGCCCAGTTCGCGCAACAACTTTACGGCAAGCTTCTCCGGCTTGTTGGTGCAGACGGCGAAGCGCCAGCCCTGCGCCTCCAGGCTGTCCAGAACATCCATGGCGCCTTCGAATATCACCGTGTTGGCGGAGATGTTTTCTTCGTAATCGGCGAGGAAATCGTTGAACAGCTTGTCGTGCACGCCGGTATCCAGCGCACGATTGTGATAGGCGAAGGCGCGTTCGATCATGGCCCGTGCGCCGTGGCCCACGACATGGCCGACATCGGCAATCGGAATGGCCTCCAGCCCCTCGGTTGCCGTGACGCGGTTCAGCACCGGAATGAGGTCGAGAATGGTGTCGGCCAGGGTGCCGTCGAGGTCGAAAACCAGAATCGGGTGCAGGTTGGTTGACATTCCGGAAGGTTGGCGTGCCAGTGCGGCAATTGCAACTGCGACCAAGGGCAGCGCCCACGCACCCGACCGGGCGCACTGGAAAAGGCCCGCGGGGCATGTTAGTTGGCAGCGCAAACAGGACGCAACCGGATCGACGGGAAGCGGTCCGATTCGGTTCGGAATTTCATGAGCAGGGAACACAAGATCGCCGCAGCGCGGGCCGCGCTTGAGCACGTGCAGGACGGCATGCGCCTTGGAATAGGCACCGGTTCGACCGCGGAGGAATTCATCCGCCTGCTGGCAAGGCGCGTCGAAGACGGTCTTTCCATCATTGGCGTCGCGACGTCCGAACGCTCCGACGCGCTTTGCCGAGAACTTGGCGTGCCCGTGACCACGCTGGACGCCGAGCCCGAACTTGACCTTGCAATCGACGGCGCCGACGAGATCGGGCCCGGCCTTGCGCTGATCAAGGGCGGCGGCGGGGCTTTGCTGCGCGAGAAGATCGTGGCTGCCGCCTCAGCGCGCATGATCGTGATCGCCGACGAAAGCAAGATGGTGCAGGAGCTGGGCGCCTATCCGCTGCCCATCGAGGTCAACGAATTCGGCCTTACGGCAACCCGCAACGCCATCATGGACGCTGCCGCGAAACTTGGCCTTTCAGGCGAACTGAAGTTGCGTATGCGCGGCGAAACGCCGTTCGTGACCGATGGCGGGCACCTCGTCATCGATGCATCTTTTGGCCGTATTGGTGATGCAGAAGCCCTCTCGCTGGCGCTTCTGCAAATACCCGGCGTGGTGGAGCACGGCCTGTTTCTGGGCATGGCCGACCTGGCGATTGTTGCCGGCACCGGCAGCGTGCGGGAAATTAGTGGTTGAAAAAAACATGCCGCGCTGCAAGAGCGGCGGGCGAACGGGCTGAACGCACAGGAGAGCTTCAAACATGAATTCGCAGATTTTCGGGAAACTGTCGGCAATCCTTGTTGCGGCGGTGCTGTGGGCCGGATTGCCGGCAGGGGCGGGCGCGCAGGAAATCGCGGCCGATCACCTGGCAGCGGCACGCGATGCGGTGAACACTTCGCAATCGACCAGCTCGCTTGACGGAATCCTGCCCCAGATCGGCGAGCAGGCAAAGCAGAGCCTTATAGCCAATCGCCCCGATGAGGCCGACAAGATCGCGGCCATCGTCGATGAAGCGACCATCAAGCTGGCAGCGCGCCGGGCCAATCTGGAAGACGAGGTCGCACGCATCTATGCCCGCATCTTCACCATCGACGAGCTGAAGCAGATAACCGAGTTCTACAAGACTGAGGCCGGCACGAAGCTGATGCGCGAAACGCCGGTCATCGCCCGCTCGATCGAAGAGGCCGCGCGGGTCTGGTCGGCAGGCATTCAGCGCGACCTGCAGCAGGAAGTCGCCAAGAAAATCCAGGAAGCCGGGCTTCAATAACCCGCGCATTGCCTGATAGAACAAGGCCCGGCCACATGCCGGGCCTTTTTGTTTCCAATGCTTGAGCGGATCGCACTCATGAGCACGTATGACTTCGACCTGTTCGTCATCGGCGGCGGCTCCGGCGGCGTGCGCGCGGGCAGGGTGGCGGCCTCGCTCGGCAAGCGTGTCGGCATTGCCGAGGCATACCGCTTCGGCGGTACCTGCGTCATCCGGGGTTGCGTTCCCAAGAAGCTCTTCGTCTATGCCTCGCAATTCAGCGAGCATTTCCACGACGCGGCAGGCTTTGGCTGGGAGGTCGGCGCCACGCGCTTTGACTGGGCGAAATTCATCGCGGCCAAGGACAAGGAAATCGCGCGCCTCGAGGGCCTTTACCGCAAGGGTCTCGAGACCAATGGCGCGCAAATTTTCGAAAGCCGCGCCGTGCTGGAGGGGCCGCACTCCGTGCGCATCCTCAAGGACAATCGTGCAGTGAGCGCCGAGCGCATCCTCATCGCGACGGGCGGCGCGCCACGGCATTTGCGCGAGGTGGAAGGCGGGGATCTCACCATTACCTCCAACGAGATCTTCCATCTGGAAAAGCAACCCGAGAGCATCGTCATTGACGGCGCCGGCTATATCGGCGTCGAGTTTGCCTGCATCCTTGCCGGGCTCGGCACCAAGGTGACGATGATCTTGCGCAGCGAGGAAATCCTGCGCGGCTTTGATGACGATATCCGCGCTGCCCTGCGCAACGAGATGGTGCGCAAGGGCATAGACGTGCGGCTGCATACGCGCATGACGAAGATCGCTGCCACGCCCGATGGCGACCGGATCGTAACATTGTCGGACGGCTCCATGATCGAGGCTTCGCAGGTGATGCAGGCGATCGGCCGTCTTCCAAACACGCAAGGGCTGGGTCTCGAAAAGGCAGGGGTCGAGACCGGCATGGACGGCTCGGTGCTGGTGGATGCGTATTCGCGCAGCAATGTCCCGCATATCCTGGCGGTGGGCGATGTAACCAACCGCGTGCAACTTACGCCGGTGGCGATCCATGAGGCCATGTGCCTTATCGAGACCGAGTTCCGCGGCAATCCGACCTCGCCTGACCATGACTTGATCCCGACAGCGGTGTTTTCCCAGCCGGAGATCGGCGCTATCGGCATGACCGAGACGCAGGCGGCAATCGCCTGCGATGCGGTGACGGTGTATTTCACCAAGTTCCGTCCGATGAAGGGAACGCTTTCGGGCAGCGAAGAGCGCATGGTAATGAAGATCATAGTCGACGATGCGAGCGACCGGGTCGTCGGCGTGCATATCCTTGGTCCGGATGCGGGCGAGATGATCCAGGCGCTGGCGATCGCCATCAAGATGGGCGCGACCAAGGCCGATTTCGACCGCACCATGGCGCTGCACCCCTCGGCGGCGGAGGAGCTCGTTACGCTCTATACGCCTTCCTGGCGCCTGAAGGGCGGCGAAAAAGTCTGACGCTCAGCCTTGGAGCAGCCAGTCGGCAAGCTGCGGCCAAAGCGTGTCGCGGTGTTCCGGCCGGAAAAATCCAAGGTGGCCCACATGGCGTTTCAACTCGTCCTCGCCGAACCAGTGGATTCGAATAGCCGCGTTGCAATACCAGGCCGCCAGCGCTTCGACGCTTTGGCGGGTTGCCCAGGGGTCGTCCTCGAAGCCGACCGCCAGCATGGGTATGCGAACACGGGCAAAGCGCTTGCGCTCCGGGATGGTGGTGTCCGACATCAAGTAATCGGGGCTGTTGCACCATTTGCGCCACTGGTTGAATGCGCCATAAGGGATGGGTTCGCCAAATCCGGCCCAGCGCGGCAGGAAGCCAAAGACCGCCGCTATCGGCCAGCCGATGCGGTTCAAGGCCCGCGTCAGCCTGGCGAATTCGCGCGTGTGGCCGAGATACCCAGAGCCCGCCGCGATGGTCATGTAGCGCGAAAAGCGGTGGGCCTGGCCGCTGAGACCCAACGCCTGCCCGCCAAAGGAGTGGCCGATGCCGCGAAGGCTTGCATCCGGACAGCGCCGCATCAACTCGTCGATCGCCGCCGGCATGTCCTTGGTTGCCCAGTCGGACATGCGCATGGAACGGGCCTGCGCCTGCGTGATCGTACCTGTCATGCCGCGATAGTCATAGGTCATGACAGCCTGCGCACCCTCGTCGGCAAGGTATTGCGCGTAGTGGCGGTAGAACCTGCGAGGAACGCCCGTCGCGGCGGAAATGAGCACGGCCGGGCCCTTGCCAACGGCACTTGTGAAAATGGATGCGGGCAGTTCCCAGCCGTCGGCAGTCTTGAATGTCAACTCTTCCATTGCCGTCACGATTAGGGTGCGGTGAAAAGCGGGTCAAGCGCGCAAAGCAGCGCGGCCGGGCGGGCTCGACACGTGTGCCGGCACGGTCCCGGTTTTTTTGATGGTCTTGGCGCGAAGTCACGGCTATATGTCCGCCAGTTTACGCAAGCCCAAGGGCATTTTCTCGAGTAGGTGAGGAAAGTTACATGCCAACGAAGTGGACGCCCAATTCCTGGCGGTCTAAGCCGATCCAGCAGGTGCCGCAATATCCGGACCTCGATGCGCTGAGCGCGGTCGAAAAGCAGTTGGCAAGCTATCCTCCGCTGGTTTTTGCAGGCGAGGCGCGGGCGCTCAAGAAGTCGCTGGCGGCGGTTTCGCGCGGCGAAGCCTTCATCATGCAGGGCGGCGATTGCGCTGAAAGCTTCGCAGAGCACGGCGCGGACAATATCCGCGACTTCTTCCGCGTGTTCCTTCAAATGGCCGTGGTGCTGACTTTTGCTGCCGCCAAGCCGGTGGTGAAGATCGGCCGCATCGCCGGCCAGTTCGCCAAGCCGCGTTCGTCGGACTTCGAGAAGCAGGGCGACGTGACGCTGCCTTCCTACCGTGGCGATATCATCAACGGCATCGATTTCACGCCGCAGTCGCGCATTCCCGATCCGGAGCGCCAGATCATGGCGTACCGGCAGTCGGCGGCGACGCTGAACCTCTTGCGCGCCTTCGCGCAGGGCGGCTACGCCAATCTGGAGCATGTGCATCAGTGGATGCTTGGCTTCGTCGAGAACTCGCCGCAGTCCGAGCGTTACCACCAGCTGGCCAACCGGCTTACCGAGACGCTGCGACTTCATGAAGGCCATCGGCTTTGCGGCGGACGATCATCCCAAGCTGCGCGAGACCGATTTCTACACCAGCCACGAGGCGCTGCTGCTTGGCTACGAGGAGGCGATGACGCGCGTCGATTCAGCACATCGGGCGACTGGTACGCGACCTCCGGCCACATGATCTGGATCGGCGACCGCACGCGCCAGCCGGACCATGCCCATGTCGAGTATTGCCGCGGCATCAAGAACCCGATCGGCCTGAAATGCGGACCGTCGCTGACGGACGACGGGCTGCTCAATCTCATCGACATCCTCAATCCGGAGAACGAGCCGGGCCGGCTGACGCTGATCGCGCGCTTCGGCGCCGGACAAGGTCGGCGAGCACCTGCCGCGTCTGGTGCGCGCGGTGCAGCGCGAGGGCCGCAAAGTGGTGTGGACCTGCGATCCGATGCACGGCAACACGATCACGCTCCGGCAGCGGCTACAAGACGCGGCCGTTCGACCGCATCCTGCGCGAGGTGCAGGAGCTTCTTCGCGGTCCACCGCGCCGAGGGCACTTATCCGGGCGGCGTTCATTTCGAGATGACCGGCAAGGACGTGACCGAATGCACCGGCGGCGCGCGCGCGGTCAGCGACGAAGATCTCGCCGACCGCTACCACACGCATTGCGATCCGCGGCTCAATGCCAACCAGGCGCTGGAGCTGGCCTTCCTTGTCAGCGAATTGCTGCAGGAAGACCGCGCATCGGTGGAACAGAAGGCCGTTGTCAACGGCTGAGGCTTTACCGGGTGAACGATCAGGCGGCGCTGACCGGTTCAGCGCCGCTTTTTCTTTGGCTTGCCCACGGCATGCGCATGGGCGAGGCGCAGCGCGTCCTGCAATTCTTCAGGCGAAAGGGCCGAGAGTTGCGCAGTGGTCCATCCCTGCCGGCCCCAGGCATTGGGAACGGGCGAAAAGGCTTGTGGATGCGTCAGGCACTTCAATTCCTGCTCGTCCGGCTTGAACTTGAAGTTTGCGGTTCCGTCGCCCGCAAGCGTCACGAAGATCCGTTCGGCCCGGAAAGCAGCACGGTCGAAATGGGGAGCCTCGCTCACGCCATCGAGAGAAAGAGCCAGCCGCCGCAGATCGTCCCCAGTCGTCATCGTGTCACCGTTCGCTTTTGATGAACAATCCTTAGCGACAATTGCGCTCGCACCTTGGCGCTCGCGGGATTATCTCATGAAAAAAAGGAGCAAGACCATGAGCACCCAGACCGTTTCTCCGGCACCCAGCGTGTTCCTCTCGCACGGTGGCCCGAACATCGTCACCGAGCCTTCGGAGGCGCGCGAATATCTGCGGCATCTGCCGGAGATCACCGGCAAGCCCAAGGCCATCGTGCTTGTATCGGCGCATTTCGAGACGGACGGTCCGGTGGTGGTGACCGATCCGGCGCCTGAAATGATCTATGACTTCGGCGGATTTTCCGAGGAGCTGTACAGGATGGTCTACCCCGCACCGGGCGAGCCGGAGCTTGCCATGCGGGTCGCACACATGCTCGACGATGCGGGGCTCGATGTGCGCGTCGCGCCCAAGCGCGGCTATGACCATGGTGCGTGGACATCGATGATGCTGGCATTTCCCGACGCCGATATTCCCATCGTGCAGCTCTCGATCGATCCCCATCGCGATGCCGCCTACCACTACGCGCTCGGCGCGGCGCTTGCGCCGCTCCGCGCGGAAGGCATCATGCTGGTGGGTTCGGGGCACATCACGCACAATCTGCGGGCGGTCTTCGGCGCGATGCGCGGCGGCATGAAGCCGGACCCGGAGATGACCGCCAAGGTGGAAGCCTTCACGCAGTGGTTCGCCGACAAGTTTGCCCAAGGCGACCGCGAGGCGATCTTGCACTGGCGCGAACAGGCACCATACGTTGCGGACAATCACCCGACCGACGAGCATCTGATGCCGCTGTTCTTCGCCTATGGCGCTGGCGGCGAGAATGCGAAAGCCGAGCGCGTACATGCTTCGCGGCAGTTCGGCTTCTTCGCCTTCGATTCGTGGAAGTTCAGCTGATCCCGGCAGCGGGCGCGCAAGCCGCGCCCGTCAACGCCGCGCGTCAATTCTGGGCGAACTGTGCCGTGTCTGCAGCCGCGCTGCGGGCGACCTTGCGGCCCTCGTTGCGATCCATCATCGCGTAAAAATACTCAAGCGAGGGGGTGTACTTGTTCTTGGGCGGCAGGATGCCGACGCTGGCGGCAACATCCGACATGAAGTGATTGCAATTATAGGTCCACAACGCATAACGCGGCTTGTCCTGCTGCGCCTTGACGACGCGCTCAAGCAGCTTTTCGTATTGCTGGGCATTGAGCGAGATGCGGTAGGCCGCGATCGGGCGCAGAACGCAGTCGTCGCCATAGGGCTCCAGCACTCCGGGCATCGGCGCCGCTGCCGCCATGGTTGCCCCCGCATAGCCGCCGACGGGCGCCAGCATCACGAGTTTCTCATCCAGCGGTTCGCCATCCGGCCCGATGCGGCCATAGGCAATGTACACATGGCCGACAGGCAGCGGCGGGGTGTGCCGCAGGCGCATCTCCATGTAGTACTTGTGCGTGGGATCGATGCGGCGGGCATTGATCATCTTGGGTTTCGGACCCCAACCGCCCGAGCACTGGCCGTGCTTCATAGATGCGTACAGCGCTGTTGCGCGCTCGTCAGCCGCGACTTCGAGGGGATCGGGAATGGCTTCGACCGGCTCTCCGGTGACCGGGTCGATCACGGGCGCGGGCCCGATCGCCGCGGTAGTCAGACCAGGTGTAACGTCCGGCGCCGGCACATCACTCACCAAGGGAGCCGCGGAGGGCGCGACGGCGGCAAACTGCGCCTCGGTCGACTGGGTCCGGGCGTCGGTTTCGGGAGCAAGGGCCGAGACTTCGAGTTCCTGTTCCCCCGCAAGCGACTTGGCTGCAATCGGATCGGCAGCAAGTTTTTGCTGTGTAGTCATCTGGGGTGCAACGCCCGGCAGCGTTGCCGGTTGCGTCGCCGTCGCATCGACAACGCCGGTAGTCGCCACGTTTAACGGCAGCGCTTCAGAGGCGTTTTGCTGCGGGCGCACATCCAGGGCATCGCCGAAGGAAGATGAACCGGCCGACATGCACCCGGCAAGGGGCAGCGCAAGAATGCCCGCCGCCAGCGCCGCCTTGCGCAAGCGGGAGAACGTGGAAGCCTTTGTCGCCGTGGCTGCTCTCATCAAAACCTGCCGGTCCGCATCGGGTGTCCCATTTCGTTACTTCAGCAAAGAAGCGTTAAGGATACGAAAATGGTAGACCTCAATTACACTATGGGGATACGCAGCCATGGAACCTAATGGTTCCGCTTGTGTTTGATACTACCAGCCGACGTGTACCCGCAAAAGACCTGAACCTCCAAATACGGCGACTTGTTGTCGGTATTCGTACAAGGACGCGGCGCCAGGCTGAACTGTACCAATTTCCCACATTCAGGGTTCATTCAGGCGAAAAAAGCCACTCTCAATTCTGCTCAAATCCGGAACCAAGCTCCGGAACAAGGCTTTATCGCCAAATGCAATTCGACCAACGAGGATAAACAATCATGAAAAATCGGCTCTTGATCGGCGTCAGCGCATTCGCGCTTGTGGCTTCCGTATCCATCACGCCGCAGTTCGCAACGCGCCCGGCCCATGCACAGGCGGCGCCGTCCAGCGGTGCCTTGCTGCTTGCCCAGACCGACGAAGAACTGCTCCAGCAGCAAAAGAAAAAGAAGAAGAACAAGGACGCGCAAGGCGAAGAGGCTTCGGAGCAGGCCCCGGCAGAACAGCCCGCGCAGTCCGAGGAACAGCCCCGCAAGAAGAAGAAGAGCGAGCAGGCTCAGGAACAGCCTGCGCAGGAGCAGCCCGCGCAAGCCGAGGAGCAGCAGCCTCGCAAGAAGAAGAACCGCGAGCAGGTTCAGGAGGAGCCGGCGGCCGAGCAGCCGGTTCAGGCCGAAGAGCAGCAGCCCCGCAAGAAGAAGCAGGTGGAGACACAGGCGCAGGAGCCTGCCGCCGATGACACCGGCCAGCAGAAGAAGCGCAAGCAGCAGGCAGAGGAGCAGCCGGCAGAACAGCCGCCAGCCGCCACTGCGACCGAACAGGCCCCGGCAACCACTACGGAGCAGGCGCCAGCCACTACGACGACCGGTACCGAGGCACCGGCTCAGGTAGAGGGCGACGACCAGCAGCGCAAGAAGAAGCGCAACCAGGCCGCCGGCGAGCAGCCTGCCGGAGAGACCGTTACGCAGCAGCCGACCACAGAAAAGCCGGCAGGCGAGACGGTGACCCAGCAACCGACCACCGATCAGCCGGCAGGCGATACGGTGACCCAGCAGCCGACCACGGAACAGCCGGCCGCCACCACCACCACGAGCGAAGAGGGTGCCGGCGACAAGGAACGCAAGAAGCGCCGCGGCAAGTCCGTGGACGCGGAGGTGATTACGCCGGAAGAACAGCAGAAGGTGATCGAAGAGGCCAAGCAGCCGGCCACTGTTTCTCCCGAGGCCGCAAAGCCCAAGGATATCGTCACAGACCAACCGGTCGAAGAGATTGTCAAGAAGGCCGAAAAGCAACCGCAGGCAGTAGTCTCGGACCAGATCACGGAGAATCAGCGCGAGGAGTTGCGCAAGGCGGAACGGCGCCGCCGCGAGAATGTGCGTGAAAACCGCAACGAGTTGCTCGGTGCCGCGGCTGTCGGCATCGCCATTGGAGCGGCCATACCGCTGCTTGGCGGCACGGTTGCCGCCGACGAGGGCGACCGCATCGTGGTCGAGCGCGGCGGGCAGTATTACGTTCGCAAGGACGAGTCGGCACTGTTCCGCTACGACGCGGACGATATCGAATACGAGCGGCTGCGCGGTGGCCGGGTTCGCGAAATCGTGACCCGACCCAATGGGTCGCAGATCATCACCATCCGCGACGCGGGCGGATATGTTCTGAGGCGAGAGAAGATCACGCGCGATGGCCGCCGCATCGTGCTGTACGACATGCGCGAAGAGGATTACGGCCGTCCGTACCAACCCGTCGAAATTGCCTATTACGAAATCGACATCCCGCGAGACGAGTACATCGTCTCTGCGCGCCGGGCAGATCGCGAATTGTTCTACGACACGTTCGAAGCGCCTCCGGTCTACCAGACCAACGAACGTTACACGCTGCGCGACATCCGCGAAAACGAGCAGGTCCGTTCGCTGGTTCGCCGCGTCGATCTCGACACGATCACATTCGAGACCGGCAGCGCCTTCGTAACGGAATCGCAGGTAGCGCTGCTGGGCGACATTGCGGGCGGCATGCTCGATGTCATCGAGAAGGACCCCTCGGCGGTGTTCCTGATCGAGGGGCATACGGATGCGGTGGGTTCGGAAATATCGAACATGACACTGTCAGACCGCCGCGCCGAGGCAGTCGCCCGGATATTGTCGGAAGCCTATGACGTACCGCCGGAAAACATGGTGGTGCAGGGCTATGGCGAGAGCTACCTGAAGATCCAGACCGAAGGTCCGGAGCGGGCTAACCGCCGGGTGACGCTGCGCAACATCACGCCGATCCTGCAGACCAGCTCGGGCGAAAACCCGGAGTGATCGAGGCCTGAAAGCAAAAAGCCCCGGAGGAAACTCCGGGGCTTTTTTCATTGCTGGAACGGGCGATCAGGCCTGTGCGATGTTTTTCACTGGCACGCCCTTTTCGGTGAGCACCTGCTGCAATTCACCAGCCTGGAACATCTCACGCACGATGTCGCAGCCGCCGACGAACTCGCCCTTGACGTAAAGCTGCGGAATGGTCGGCCAGTTGGAGTAATCCTTGATGCCCTGGCGAATGTCGGCGTCCTCGAGCACGTTGATACCCTTGTAGTCGATGCCGAGGTAATTGAGGATCTGCACGACCTGCCCGGAAAAACCGCATTGCGGGAAGTCCGGCGTGCCCTTCATGAACAGCACAACCGGGTTCGACTTGACTTCATTGTCGATGAAAGCGTTGGCGGCAGACATGGATGTTCTCCTCGATTAACCGGTTCAAGGCCGGCCAGGACTTGTTCAGGTCAGTGACATATCGTTTTGGCGCGAAGATTTAAAGGGGAAGCGGGAAAAACAGCAGCCGCAACACCACGGCCCAAAGCGCCAGCGTGCCGGCCAGCAGCCAGAAGAACCGGTCGCGCCAGAACGGGCTCGTGAAGGCCGGGGGTATCGGCTCCATGCCGAACATGGCCCTACTCCGGCGCGCTGGTCTGCAGCGCAAGCGCGTGCAGGACGCCGCCCATGTTGCCCTTCAGCGCGTTGTAGACCATCTGGTGCTGCTGAACGCGCGACTTGCCGCGGAAACTTTCGGACACGACCTCGGCCGCGTAGTGGTCGCCGTCGCCGGCAAGGTCGCGGATCGTCACCTTGGCGTCGGGGATGCGCTTCCTTGATCAGTTTCTCGATGTCGCCGGCATCCATCGCCATGGTTCAGCCCCTCATTCTTCTTGTGCGCCTGCTCACATTTCACCGTCCATGAAGGCAGGGAACCAGGATTCATGGGCGGTGCGCAATTCTTCGACTGAGATGGCACGGCTGCTCGCCAAGTTTCAACGCCGTCGCCGCCGGTGTGCCGATCCAGGGCGCGAAGATGCCGGCGGCCTGCGCCAGATCGTGCACTGCGTCGAGATCGCCGCGGGCAATCGTCACGACATAGCGGCCCTGGTCCTCGCCGAAGAACGGCGGCGCCAGGGTCGGCGTCGACGAGTGCGTTGACGGTCGCGCCGATGCCGACGGCCATCGCCATCTCGGCGAGCGCCACGGCCAGGCCGCCGTCGGAGCAGATCGTGCACCGCGGTCGCCACGCCGGCGCGGATCAGGCCGCGCACGAAATCGCCGACACGCTTCTCATGCGCGAGATCGACCGGCGGGCGGGGCCGTCGCGGCGGCCGTGCATGTCGCGCAGGTAGATCGACTGGCCGAGATGCGTGCCCCAGCCGGCCGGCGCGCCGACGAGCAGGATGCACTCGTCCTGCGCCGGCAAAGCCGATGCGGGCCATGCTGCGACCAGTCCGGCATGCAGGCCGACGCCGCCGATGGTCGGGGTCGGCAGGATGCCCTGGCCGTTGGTCTCGTTGTAGAGCGAGACGTTGCCCGACACGATCGGGAAGTCGAGCGCGCGGCAGGCCTCGCCGATGCCCTTGATGGCAGGCGACCAGCTGGCCCATGATCTCGGGCCGCTCGGGATTGCCGAAATTGAGGTTGTCGGTGGCCGCCAGCGGCTCGGCGCCGGTCGCGGTCAGGTTGCGCCAGCATTCGGCCACCGCCTGCTTGCCGCCCTCGAAGGGGTCGGCCTCGCAGTAGCGCGGCGTGACGTCGGAGGAGAAGGCGAGCGCCTTGGTCGCATGGCCCTCGACGCGCACCACGCCGGCGTCGCCGCCCGGCAGCTGCAGCGAGTTGCCCTGGATCAGCGTGTCGTACTGCTCCCAGACCCAGCGGCGCGAGGAATGGTCCGGCGTCGCCGAGCAGTCTTCAGCAGCGCGTCGGCGATCGTCGGCCTGCGGCATGTCGTCGCGCGGCGAGCGGCGCGGGCTTCGCGGCTCGATCCAGGGCCGGTCATATTCCGGCGCCTGCGTCGCCCAGATCCTTGATCGGCAGGTTGGCGACTTCCTCGCCCTGGTGCATGACGCGGAAGCGCAGGTCGTCGGTGGTCGTGCCGACGATGGCGAAGTCGAGGCCCCATTTGCGGAAGATCGCCTCGGCCTCGTGCTTCCTTCTCCGGGCGCAGCACCATCAGCATGCGCTCCTGGCTCTCCGACAGCATCATCTCGTAGGCGCGTCATGCGCTCCTCGCGCACCGGCACCTTGTCGAGGTCGAGCTCGATGCCGAGGTCGCCCTTGGCGCCCATCTCGACCGCCGAGCAGGTGAGGCCGGCCGCGCCCATGTCCTGGATGGCGATGACCGCGCCGGTCGCCATCAGTTCGAGGCAGGCCTCGAGCAGGCACTTTTCGGTGAAGGGGTCGCCGACCTGCACGGTCGGGCGCTTCTCCTCGATCTTGTCGTCGAACTCGGCCGAGGCCATGGTCGCGCCGCCGACGCCGTCGCGGCCGGTCTTGGCGCCGAGATAGACGACCGGCAGGCCGACGCCCTTGGCCTTCGAATAGAAGATCGCGTCGGTCTTGGCGAGGCCGGCGGCAAAGGCGTTGACCAGGATGTTGCCGTTGTAGCGGGCGTCGAAATTGACCTCGCCGCCGACGGTCGGCACGCCGAAGGCATTGCCGTAGCCGCCGACGCCGGCGACCACGCCGGAGACCAGATGCCGCGTCTTGGGATGGTCCGGCGCGCCGAAGCGCAGCGCGTTCATCGCCGCGATCGGCCGCGCGCCCATGGTGAAGACGTCGCGCAGGATGCCGCCGACGCCGGTCGCCGCGCCCTGGTAGGGCTCGATGTAGGAGGGGTGGTTGTGGCTCTCCATCTTGAAGACGACGCACTCGCCGTCGCCGATGTCGACGACGCCGGCATTCTCGCCCGGCCCCTGGATGACGCGCGGGCCGGTGGTCGGCAGCGTGCGCAGCCATTTCTTCGAGGACTTGTAGGAGCAGTGCTCGTTCCACATCGCCGAGAAGATGCCGAGTTCGGTGAAGGTCGGCTCGCGGCCGATCAGGTCGAGGATGCGCTGGTATTCGTCGGGCTTCAGCCCGTGCGCGGCGACGAGCTCCGGCGTGATGGCAATGTCGTTGCGAATGTTCATGTGGAAATTACGCCTCGCAGGACGTATTGCCGCCAGCCCAGCGGGCAACATCGGAATTGATGCGCCCGGCCATCGGGCCTTGCGCCAGCGGTCCGTAGCTGGCGACCTTCGCGGGCTTGCCCGGCGCCTCGATCACCAGTTTGGGCAGTCCCTGCGCCTTTTTAGCTTCGACGATCAGGATGCGCGGATTGCCGTTGATCGTATCGAGCTCGGGTATGATGCGCAACGCTCGGAAATCCTTGTCCTTGCCCCAGCAGTTTTGCGCGCTGTTGTTCACCTTCTGAAGCATGGCCACGGAAGCCGAATTGTCGCGGATGGCGAGCGGCGCGAAGCCGTCGGTCTTCTGGCATGCCGAAAGCAGGGCCAACACACCGACCAGCACTATGGTTTTCTTCATGCGGCGATATCCAATGCGCTCTGGAAAAGGGGGAGACCGTCTACGCCGCCATGTGCGCTTTCGATGAGGTTTTCGGGGTGGGGCATCATGCCCATGACATTGCCGGCCGCGTTGATAATACCGGCGATGTCGTGGATCGCGCCATTGGGATTGGTCCCTTGCGCATAACGGAAGACGACGCGGTTGTTATCCTCAAGCTGCTTCAAGGTGTCCGGATCGGCGAAGTAATTGCCGTCGTGATGCGCCACGGGGCAGCGGATGACCTGGCCCTTCTGGTAGTGGCGCGTGAAAACGGTGGAGGCGTTGACGACCTCGAGCTTCACCTCGCGGCAGACGAATTTGAGCGAGGCATTGCGCATCAGCGCGCCGGGCAGCAGGCCTGCCTCGAGCAGGATCTGGAAGCCGTTGCACACGCCCAGCACGCGCACGCCCCTGGCTGCTGCCTCGGCGACGGCGCGCATGACCGGAGTGCGGGCTGCGATGGCGCCGCAGCGCAGGTAATCGCCATAGGAAAATCCGCCGGGAATGACGATGAGATCGACCGGCGGGATTTGCGTGTCGGTCTGCCAGACGGTCAGCGGTGCGGCGCCGCCGATCTTGGTGAGCGCGGCAATCATGTCGCGGTCGCGATTGAGGCCGGGCAGGAGGACGACGGCTGATTTCATCGGTTCACCGGATGCGGACAAGGCCCTTCGGTGCCTAGCCGCCCCAAGGCGCGGGGTCAAGAAAAAGCCGCCGGTTGTGCCCGTGTATCTTGTGCAGGCGCGACGCTACAGGATCTCGACTTCGAAATTCTCGATCACCGTATTGGCCAAAAGCTTCTCGCACATCGCCTTGAGTTGCGCTTGCGACTGCGAACGGTCGCTGCCTTCCAACTCGACATCGAACACCTTGCCCTGCCGCACGGAATTCACGCCCTCAAAGCCAAGCGATGCGAGGCTGCCTTCGATGGCCTTTCCCTGGGGGTCGAGGACGCCGTTTTTCAATGTGACGATGATGCGGGCTCGGATCATGCTTGCAGTTTCCAATTTGCCATGGATTGTTGATTCAGGGCCGCCACGCAGAGCGCAATTGCCGCGCCAGTCTTGTGGCGGCAGCTTGCGATTGCGCAAGGGTGATGATGACGCTGCTTTGGCCCCGGTCGGCGAGAATGATGATGTGGCCCGTTCTCGGGCCCGCAACTGCCGGGTCGGTGGAGACAACCGTCTGCTCCATCGCGGTCACTCCGGCGCTTGCCATCAGGACGGGCGCGCTCATGACGTTGGATTGCGGCGTGCCGTCACCGGGCAGGATGAACGTTTGGGACACTTCCCTGGAGAGATCGGCATAGCCCTTGGCCTTGTCGGCGGCGAGCAATTCCTGCTGTTCCTGCGTGAGCGTCGCCATCTGGAAGAAGGCGGCGACTTTTTCTCCGCAGATCGTCGCCGGGCACTGGAAAACCCCTGTTTCACCAATGAAGCGCATCTCGATTCCGGCAAGCTTGCTTGCGTCGAAGTGACCTTGCGCGTCCTTCGCGCCAATGGTTTCGGCCACCGGGACGTTCAAGATGTCGGTAGTCGACGTGCACCCGCCTCCCGCGGCCAAAAGGCAAATCGCGACAAGGTGAGCCAGGCGCATGAACCGAACTTCCAGTTGGCGTGATCTACTTGTCCGTTTTGACGAGAACCGGCCCCTTGCCGCGGGGCGGTTCGTTCTCGTTCATGATGCCAAGGCGGCGCGCGACCTCGCGGTATGCCTCAAGCATGCCGCCCAGATCGCGGCGGAACCGGTCCTTGTCCATCTTTTCGTTTGTGGCGATGTCCCAGAGCCGGCACGAGTCGGGCGAAATCTCGTCGGCGACGACAACGCGCATCATGTCGCCTTCCCACAGGCGGCCACATTCGATCTTGAAGTCGACCAACTGGATTCCGACGCCGAGGAACAGGCCCGACAGGAAGTCGTTGACGCGGATGGCCAGCGACATGACGTCGTCGATTTCCTGCGGATTGGCCCAGCCGAATGCGGTGATGTGCTCTTCCGAGACCATCGGGTCGCCGAGCGCGTCGTTCTTGTAATAGAATTCGATGATGGAGCGTGGCAGCACCTCACCCTCGGCAATGCCGAGGCGGGTGGAAAGCGAGCCTGCGGCAATGTTGCGCACGACGATTTCGAGCGGGATGATCTCGACTTCGCGGATCAGTTGCTCGCGCATGTTGATGCGCCGGATGAAATGGGTGGGAATCCCGATCCGGTTCATGTGCGTGAACAGGAACTCGGAAATCCGGTTGTTCAGCACGCCCTTGCCCTCGACTACCTCGTGCTTCTTGTTGTTGAAGGCAGTGGCGTCGTCCTTGAAGAACTGCACGAGCGTGCCTGGCTCCGGCCCCTCATAAAGGATCTTGGCCTTGCCCTCGTAAATGCGGCGGCGTCTGCTCATGAAGAAGCGGTATCCTGTATCGAAATCAGCCGGATCGGGGCGCGGCGTGTCGCAACAACTTTCAGGAAGGGGCCGGCCACCGTCCTCCATCTGCGCGAGACACTATAGAACCGCGCCGCAATTAACAACTGTGGCAACCGGGGCAGCGGGGGAAAACCCGGCATTGCCGCAATAGCCGAAAAGAATTTCGGTCGAGGCGCGCGTTGCGTCAAACTTGCTGTTCAAAACGGCCGGCCTTTCACCTATATAGCGAAGACAGCGAGGACAGGAGGCCATTGCATGAGCGGGATAGACGATCGCGGCAGAGCGTTCGAGAACAAGTTTGCCCATGACGAGTCGTTGCGGTTCAAGGCGGAAGCCCGGCGCAACAAGCTGCTCGGCCTTTGGGCAGCGGAAATGATGGGCAAGACGGGCGACGACGCCGCCGGCTATGCCAAGGAAGTCATCCGCTCAGACTTCCATGAACCGGGCGACGAGGATGTCTTCCGCAAGATCCGCGCAGATTTCGACGCGGCTGGCGTAACACAGTCCGATCACCAGATCCGGCGGACGATGGAAGAACTGATGCACACCGCCAAGGAGCAGGTGCTCAAGGAAGTCTGATCGTGCTCGAATGCGAGATTGAAAACCCGCCATCGCGGCGGGTTTTTTTATGCCGTTGTCATTCGGCCGTAGAGAACTCGTAGGCAAGCGTCGCCACGAACCGTGCATCGTCGATCTGCGAATCGTAGACGCGCATGTCCAGCGAGAGTGTGTCGGTAAAGGACCAGGTTAGGCCGGCATTCCAGTCGGCGACCTCCGTGGCGAAGGACTCCTGGATTGCGGCGCTGAACTCCAGCTTGTCGTTGAACTTTATCGTCGCACCGAGCGTTGCCTGCGCCGCGTCGGCCTGCGGATCGTAGTCGGCGCGGGTATTGAGCGTGAACTGCTCGCCTATCGCGATATCGGCCTTGCCGATCCATTCGCCGCAGCAATCGCCGGTTTCCTCCAGATACAGATAACGGAAATAGGCAAGGTCGAGGTCGATCGTGCCGACCGTTGCCCTGATGCCGGCGTAGAGATCGACCTCCTGGTTGTCATCGCCCAGCGAAACATTCGAGGTCCATATGCCGGAGTAGAAAAGGTCGCCGGCTGCCTCGAAGTAGAACTGGCCGGCGGGGCCGTTCCTTGTCTGCGTGATGCCGTCGGAGATGTAATCTGAAGTCAGGGCAGCGCCAAAGGCAAAGTCGATGCGCTGCGACCATGGCTCGGCGGTCTCGAGTGGCGCCTCGACCACGTTGGGGGCCTGTTCCGATCCCTGGGCCATTGCCGGCTGGGGCGACATCACGCCCCCAAACAGCGCCAGAAATGAAATTATCCGAATTGTTTCAATACGCATGGATTGCCCCGCTGCGCATGAGTGCGCAGGGCAAAGCGTAAACAAACGTGGTTAATCGCCGGTTATCGCCAGGAGATCATGCGGAAAGCCCGGCAATGAACTTGCCGAACACCATCAGCCCCTCTGGCCAGGGGCCATGCCCGCTTTCATGGTTGAGATGCCCGCTTTCCCCGGCATCAAGGAACAGTGAACCCCAGTCCGCGGCCATTTCCTCCGCCTTCTCGAAAGAGCAGAACGGATCGTTGCGGCTTGCTATGACGACCGAGGGGAAGGGCAGGGGCGCGCGCCGGGCCGGGCCGAAAGTGAGCAGATGGCGCGGACGGATCGCGGGATTTTCAACATCCGGCGGGGCGACAAGAAGCGCGCCGCGTACCTTGCCGGCGATCTCATCGGCCGCCTGCACGGCGACCTGCGCGCCAATGGAATGGCCTACCAGCACCACCGGCTTTTGCGCGGAATTGACCGCGGCAATGAGGTTTTCTCGCCAGTCCTCGAAAACAGGCTTGTGCCAGTCACCCATCTCCACCCGGCGCGCAGCCGAAAGCCTGCTCTCCCAGCGTGTCTGCCAGTGGAGAGGCCCCGAGCCCTTGTAGCCGGGAAGGATCAGGATATCGGCATCGGTCGTTTTCATGGCGCAGACATAATTATGGCACGCAAGACTGTAAACCCGTCCGTTTGTTCCACGCCCGCGCCTGTGCGCCAGCCGGTTTCCTCTTCCTCACAAGCGTACCGACTACATCAGCAGCGCGTCCTCGTTGCCCAGAACTTCATTGTCCACGATCAAGCCGTCGCTTTCGAAGTATTCCGAGCCGATCGTCATCGAGTCCATGTTGCCGCCGGCGGCTTCCCATATCGAATAGAGCTCATCGGCAAACATCTGCATGAGCGGGAACTGGCTGCCGTCATCGCCGAGGCTCCACGCTTGCCGTGTGTCGCGGTTGAAGTTGAAGACCTCGGATTCGCCTCCGTCCGTATAGATGATCTGAAACCAAGGATCATATTCCGCACTCGGGTCGGGGATTGGATCAGGCGTCGGCTCAGGCTCCGGGATCGGGTCGGGCTCCGGCTCCGGCTCCGGAATTGGATCGGGCGTCGGCTCCGGCTCCGGGATCGGGTCAGGCGTCGGCTCCGGCTCCGGGATTGGGTCGGGCGTCGGCTCAGGCTCCGGAACTGGATCGGGCGTCGGCTCCGGCTCGGGGATCGGATCAGGCGTTGGCTCCGGCTCTGGAATCGGATCAGGCGTCGGCTCCGGCTCCGGGATCGGATCAGGCGTCGGCTCCGGCTCTGGAATTGGATCGGGCGTCGGCTCCGGCTCCGGGATCGGATCAGGCGTCGGCTCCGGCTCCGGGATCGGATCGGGCGTCGGCTCGGCTCCGGGATCGGGTCAGGCGTCGGCTCCGGCTCGGGCTGCGAGGTGCTATCGGAGAGTTCCGCTGTGACGGTTATGGTGGGCTGGACCAGGATTTCAGCCCCCGCGTGGCCGGCAAATCCGAATGCAACCGCGACGGGACGCACTTCCTGCGAGGGATCGCTGACTGCCAGCACGGAGAGCATTGCGGTATCGAGCACGCCGATCGGTCCGCTCGCATCATCCGCGCCCCCGGCCTCCTGGAAGAACGCGGCGAGGCTTTCCTGCGCATCGCTTGCAGCGTCGGCTTCGGCATCCAGCAGCGCCAGCAGCACGTCGACCGGGGGCAGGGCGCCCGCAGCGCCGCCTTCATGTGTCGGACGCACGGCTTGCCCCTCGGCGCCGTCATGCGGGCTTTGACTGTGGTCATGATCGTTGATTTGGCCCGCGTTCTGGTTCGACCACGCGGAAAGATGGCTCGCCAGAATTGCCGCAAGCCCAACAAGCGCGGTGCCGGTTCCCGAGAGGATGTTGCTGCGACGTGTGAAAATGGTGCGGCGGGCTGGTGAGGTAACACATGCGTTCCCCAAAGCCGGCCTGTCCTCGAAAGACAGGTTGATCACTGATTTTGCCCCCAGTGCTTATGTAAGGGCAACTTACCAGAATTGTTAACGCTGCGGAATCCAGTGATTAAGATTAGATTAAACTTGTATCCATCAAGGTTAACAAGATATTAATTATTAGAAAATTTTAGTTAATACATCTGTCCGAGAGCGGCGTCGCTTGTACATCATGGTTAACGCGCAATCAGCCAAAGACACGCTTGAATATCGTGTCGACATGGCGGGTATGATAGCCAAGGTCGAACTTCTCGCGCAGCTCGTCTTCGCTCAGCGCAGCCCGCACTTCGCTATCCGCCAGCAGCTCGGTCAGGAAGTCCTTGCCTTGTTCCCACACCTTCATGGCGTTGCGCTGCACGAGCCGGTAGGCGTCCTCGCGCGACACGCCGGCCTGCGTCAGCGCCAGCAGCACGCGCTGCGAATGCACCAGCCCGCGGAAGCGGTTGAGGTTCGGCATCCATGTTCTCGGGATAGACCAGCAGCTTGTCGATCACGCCGGCAAGGCGCGCGAGCGCGAAGTCGAGCGTTATGGTCGCGTCCGGGCCGATCATGCGCTCGACGGAGGAGTGCGAGATGTCGCGCTCGTGCCACAGCGCCACGTTTTCCATGGCCGGCATGGCGAAGGCGCGGACCATGCGCGCAAGGCCGGTGAGGTTTTCCGTCAGCACCGGATTGCGCTTGTGCGGCATGGCCGACGAGCCCTTCTGGCCGGGCGCGAAATACTCCTCCGCTTCCAGCACTTCGGTGCGCTGCAAATGGCGGATTTCGGTCGCGAGCCGCTCGATGCGACGAGGCGATGACGCCGAGCGTCGCGAAGAACATCGCATGGCGGTCGCGCGGGATGACCTGCGTGGAGACCGGCTCAGGCTTCAGGCCCAGCTTGTGCGCCACGTGTTCCTCGACGCGCGGATCGATGTTGGCGAAGGTGCCGACGGCGCCCGAAATCGCGCAGGTGGCGATCTCCTCGCGCGCATGGACCAGCCGTTCGCGGCAGCGCGAGAATTCGGCATAGGCCAGCGCGAGCTTGACGCCGAAGGTGGTCGGCTCGGCATGGATGCCGTGGCTGCGGCCGATGGTGACCGTGTCCTTGTGCTCGAAAGCGCGCCGCTTCAGCGCTGCAAGCAAGGCGTCGATATCGGCAAGCAGCAGGTCGCTGGCGCGTGTCAGCTGCACGGAGAGGCAGGTGTCGAGCACGTCTGAGGACGTCATGCCCTGATGGACGAAGCGCGCATCCGGCCCGACGATCTCGGCAAGATGCGTGAGGAAGGCGATGACGTCGTGCTTGGTCTCGCGCTCGATCTCGTCGATGCGCTCGATGTCGAAAGTGGCCGCGCCGCCCTTTTCCCAGATGGTTCTGGCAGCTTCCTTCGGGATGACGCCAAGCTCGGCCAGCGCGTCGCAGGCATGCGCCTCGATCTCGAACCAGATCCGGAACTTCGTTTCCGGCGACCAGATGGCCACCATTTGCGGGCGCGAGTAACGCGGGATCATGACTGTCGTCCTTCTGGCCAAGAGAGCGCATGCGCGCCATAACAGAGCGGGCGCGGCAACTCAACGCGGCAAGGCGCATTGAGCGGGGGATCAGCCGAACCGTGCACTCCAGGCCGGCAGCAGATCGCCCGGCGCGGGCGTTGCCGCAAACACCGCGCGGGCTATCGCTCGTGCCATTACGGCGGCGGCCCCCGCGGAAAGATCGATCCAGTCGTCCATGGCCGGTACAATGCGGCTCGAACCGGTCGCCAGCGCGAATACGATATCGCCGTCCATTGGCGTATGGGACGGCCACAGCGCGTGCGAAAACCCGTCATGGGTCGCGATGGCGAGCCGTTTTGCCTGCGCCTTGGTCAGCACGGCGTCGGTCGCGATTGCCGCGATGGTGGTGTTGGTTCCGGGCTGCGCCGATTGCCGGAACTTGATGCGCAGGTCGCGTGCGTTCGCGGGCCATGGGTGGGGCAGGGACAGGCCGCCGAATTCATCGCCGATCTCGAAGGGCGCGGCGCGAAAATGGGGACCATCGCCTACCAGCGGCGAGCCCAGCGCATTGACTGCCACGATCGCACCAATGGTGATGCCGTTGCCCATCACCAGCGAGGCGGTTCCAAGCCCGCCTTTCAGCCCGGCCACCAGCGCGCCCGTGCCGGCGCCAGCCGTGCCGATGGCAAAGTGGGCCGAGGCGTTGCAGGCGGCGTCATGGCCAAGTTCGCGATAGGGTGGGTAGCGTCCCCATTCCTTTTCGCCGCCATTGATGAGGTCGAAGAGGATAGCGGCAGGCACAATGGGAACGATGCGCGGCCCCACGGCAAAGCCCTTGCCGGTCTCGCGCAGCCGCGCCTGCACGCCGCTGGCGGCATCGAGACCGAATGCGGAGCCGCCCGACAGCACCACGGCGTTGATTTCGCCAACGGTGTTTTCCGGCGCGAGGAGGTCGGTCTCGCGTGTTCCGGGCGCGCCGCCCATCACATGCGCTGCGGCTACTGCCGGCGGGTCGGCGAGAATTGCCGTGACGCCGGATTTCAGGGCGAGGTCCTGCGCGTTGCCGACAAGAATGCCTGCAACGTCCGTAATCGAGTTTCTCGGGCCGGTGCGGTTCATCGCAGCGCCTTCGATGTTTCGACGAACCTGCCGCCCTGCCAAACATGCAGCGCATAGGCGTTTCGGCTGTTCTGCCCGCTCGCGTCGAATTCGACGGGGCCGATAACGGTATCGAAATTGCCGTCCTTCAGCGCAGCCGTGGTGGCCTGCGGTGTCTCGGCAAGCGCTGCCAAGGCCACCTGCAGGGTTGCATATCCAAGATAGACATAGGGCTCGGGCGGCAATCCGGCCTCCACGAGCGCGGGATAGATCGCGCGCGCCTCTGGCCGTGTTTCCTCGGGAGGTTCCATGATTGCCAGCAGGCCATCGGGCACCTGCCGCGCAATGGGGCTCCATTGAAGCGCCTCAAGGGATTCGCCGCCGGCAATCTCGAGCTTGCTGTCGAAATCCTTCACGTTGGACCACAGGATTGCGACGTCCTCGGCATCGCCCGCCACGAAGGCTGCCGAGGCGCCGGCGCGTTGCAGGCGTCGCACCAGCCCGGCCTGCGTGGACTGGGCGGGCCGGAAATTGTCCGCGAAGACCGGCGGCTGACCTGCTTCCTCCATTCGGGCGCGGAACTCGTCGGCGAGCGTGCGGCCATAGACCGTGCCATCATCGATCACGGCCCACGGCACGCCACGCCAACGCTCCGAGAGGCTTTCGAAGGCGATCTCGGCCATCTTGCTGTCATCGGAGGCGATACGGAAGATATTCCACCCCTCCTTGTTGGCATCCCTGAAAAGCTGGCTGGAGCGCGCACCGGCTATGAGCACCGGTACGCCGGTATCCTTGAGAGCTTGCGCCGCGGCAGGCACGGCGTCGTTGCACAGATAGCCTGTCGCGAGGGCTACATTGGCGGCGAGCAGGTCTTGGGCCGCGAGATCGGCCAGTTCGCCGTCGCAGCCATCATCGACCGTCAGGAGTTCAACGGCTTCGCCCTTGCCGGACGACTTCAGCGCAAGCTGCGCGCCGGAGAGGAACTGGTTTGCCAGGATCGCAGCATTTCCGGAAAGCGGCAGCGAAAGGCCGATTACCTGCTTCTGGGCCGAGGCAGGCGACGCATGCAGGGGTGCGAGCAGCATTGTCGCGGCGAAGACCACGGCCAGCCGCGCTAGAACCGGTCGAACCGGGGCGACAATGCGTTTTTCATGTTGTTTCAAGGAAATCGCCTGCTTGCCTCAGCGCCCTGCCGCAATCTTAAGGTTGCGGCGCGCGCCGCGCAAGGGAAGCATGGGCGTGGCTCAAGGGCCGGGCTGCGGCACAAATGCCGGAAAAGTTTTGTGTTTTGCCGGGCAGTATGGTGAAAGTCGCACCCGGCGCATTATCTGATGCGCATATCAACACCGAAAGTCAGCCTTTGCTCGACCGCACACAGATAACCACGCTTGCTTCCGCGCAGTATCGCGAAGCGATGAGCCGGATGGCCGGCGCGGTCAGCATCATCACCACGGATGGACCGGCGGGGCTTCGCGGCGTTACGGTTTCGGCCGTCGTCTCCGTTTCCGACAATCCGCCGACGCTGTTCGTGTGCCTCAACCGCAACCGGGAGGAAAACCGGTATTTCGAGCGCAATGGCTGCTTTGCGCTGAATACGCTTTCGGTTCTGCACCTGCCGCTGGCGCGCGCATTCGCGGGCGAGGGGCATCTCACCATGGCGGAGCGGTTCGCCCTCGGCGAATGGTCGCAAATGGAGACCGGCGCGCCGATGCTGAAGGCCGCGCGCATGTCGCTCGATTGCGTGGTTACGGACGTGCAGGCGGTTCACACGCATTTCGTCATTGCCGGTGAGGCTGTGGCGAAAGGCGAATTGCACAACGAAGCGGCACTGGTTTATCTCGACCGCGATTATCACACGATATGACTGGCGCTGGCCCGGCGCCCGCCCGGCCCTGCAGGAGATTGGCATGACTGACGGCTTGCAAGAAAACGGCGCGCTCCCGGCTTCGATAGACGAGACGCTGGCGATGCTGGCCTCCGGCGGCTACGTCGCCGACAGGGCGCTCGCGACCGTGCTTTACCTCAGCCTCAAGATGGGCCGCCCGCTTTTCCTGGAAGGCGAGGCAGGCGTCGGCATTTAGCCGGATCCGCCGGCTGTTGGAGCAGCGCGGCAGGGCGGGATTTGTGCGGCGCTGCCATGGCGATCTGCATCTGGCGAACATCGTTCTGATCGAGGTAAGCCGGTGTTGTTCGACGCGATCGAGTTCGACCCAACGATCGCATCGATCGATGTGCTCTATGATCTTGCATTTCCGCTGATGGATTTCATCAGGTACGACCGGCACGCCGCGGCGAACCACCTCCTGAACAGGTATTTAGGCAGAACGTCCCCTGAAAATCTCGATGCGCTCGCCGACGCTTCCTCTATTCATGTCATTGCGCGCCGCGATCCGCGCCAATGTTATGCTTGCCCGTATTGGCCCAACTTGTCGCGACGAGGCCGATATCATGCGGTCCGCCCGTGCTTACTTTGAGCTTGCGCTCCGCTTGATCCAACCTGCTGCGCCAATGCTGGTTGCGATCGGCGGCCTGTCCGGGACCGGAAAATCCGTCCTGGCGCGAGCGCTCGCGCCTGACGTGAACCCGGATCCAGGAGCCGTCGTGTTACGGAGCGACGTGCTGCGAAAGCAACTCCTTCACTTCAACGAAACCGATCGGCTCCCCAAAAGCGCATACCAACCGGAGATTACGCAGCAGATTTACGAAGGGCTTTCGCAACGCGCAACTCGCATTCTTTCGCAAGGTCATTCCGTTGTCGTCGACGCGGTTTTTGCCGACAAAAAGGAACGAACCGCAATCCGCGATGTCGGGCGCAAGTTAGGCGTTGGGTTCGTTGGTCTCTATCTTCAGACCGACCTCGCAACGAGACAGCGCCGCGTCGGTCACCGCAGACGCGACGCTTCCGACGCCACCCCTGAGATCGCAGCACTTCAGGAACGATACGATATCGGCGCGCTGGACTGGTCACTCATCGATGCGTCCGGAGCACCGGAGGATACGCTGAAACTATGCCAGCCGGCCATTGCTCTTAGTCCGTGACACGATGAACGGGGTGATGCTGTAAGGCCCACCACGACCGCCTCCTTCCATAGCTACTTCAAACTGATCTGGATCAAGACCGTCCCGAGGCGGGTGGATCAGGATGCCTCGAGGCAAGGCGCGAGCTCAAGGAAGGACGGACATGTCTGCCCACTTCCGAGCGACCGTCTGGATCGACCATTCGCAGGCCCGAGTATTCCACTTCGGGCTCTCGGGCGAAGACGAGATTGTTTGGTAAATCATCATGGATATGAGGGTGCAACCAACCGAAGCGACGGAAACCGCTATCGGGCGAGTGGAAGGTACCCCGCGTCGCTATCCGTGGAAGCTGGGAATCACGATCGCGCTCGGCCTTGGCGTTGGCGGCAGCGGCTTGGTGGCTGTGGCGCGGACCGACAGTGACCGCCGTCCGAGTGACGCGCGGCTCCGCCGCGGAAATCGTCTACGCAACGGGAGCGGTTGAACCCGAGACCTGGTCACGTTCGAGCCCCCTCGTCCGAGGCCGCATTGTCGAGCGTTGCAGGTGTGAAGGCAAGACGGTCAGACGGGCGATCTGCTCGCCCGTCTCGACGACAAGGAAGCGATCGCCACGCTGAATGATCTGCGGGCGCTGGAGGATTTCCAGCACCGCGAATTCGAGCGCCAGGCGCAGCTGCTGGCGCGCGGGGTTGCCACCTCTCAGGCCTATCAGAAGGCCGAGAGCGATTTGGCGCGTATCCGGGCGCAGATCGCGGCACAAGCGCAGCGCCTGGATTATTACAAGCTGGTTGCGCCGATGGACGGAACCGTTCTGAAGGAGGACGGCGAAGTTGGCGATATGGTCGAGCCCGGGACGATCTTGTACCGGATCGGCCTTGAGAAGCCGTTATGGGTCGTCGCCGAGGTCAACGAGGAGGATATCCCTCGCGTTCAGGTCGGCCAGAAGGCGTTGCTGCGCACCGACGCGTTCGCCAATCAGGTATTGCCCGGCTTCGTCAAGCAGATCACGCCGGCCGGCGATCCCGATCGCAAAGACCTTCCGGGTCAGGATCGGCCTGCCCGACGACACGCCGCTGCGGGTCGGAATGAGCGTCGAGGCGAATATCGTCAGCCGTGAAAAGCCGGATGTGATCCTCGTTCCGGCAAATGCCGTCGTCAACAACAGCGCTGTGGTCAGATCGAAAATGACCGCGCCCGCCTGCGCAAGGTCGAGATCGGCATTCGCGGCACCGGCTTCGTGGAGATCGTCGACGGCGTAACCGAGGGCGAGCTGGTCGCCTCGCCGGCGACAACGAACATCAAGGATGGTCGCGGATCCGTTCGCAGTCGGGAGACCGGCGGCACCGTGATTCTGATTCTGACCATCGCCTGGACACATGTCCGCCATCGCGCCCGCCAGACGTTGGTGGCAATCGCGGGCGTAACGACCGGTGTCGGCTTTTCGATCATGATGGCCGCCATGATGGAAGGATCGCAGGACGATTTCATCAAGACCCTGGTCGATGCCCTGCCGCATATTTCAGTGACGGACGAACTCCGCGAGCCGACCCGACAGCCCGCCAACATCATCTATCGAGCCGCCGAGTTTCACGGCCTGACCCCGGAGGCACGTCGCCCCGGCATCAAGAATCCCATGGCCACGATCGCGTCGCTGCAGGTCCTGGGTGCCCGGCGCGCTGACTCCGTCGGTGCAGTCGAAAGCCGTGCTGCGCTTCGCCGGCCGCAACCTCACCATTTCGATTATCGGAATCGATCCTCGCACCGAAGCCGACGTGTCCAACCTGGTCGACCCACATGCGCCAGGGAACGCTGGCATCGCTTTATCGCGCGTCGAATGCGATCCTGCTCGGCGACCGGCTGGCCGACAAGATCGGCGCACGGGTCAATTCCAATATCACGCTCGCCTCCGCCGAGGGCGCCACCATGACCGCCACCGTGGTCGGCACCTTCCACTCCGGATTCCGCGTAACCGACGAGACGACCGGCTACGTCCTGCTCAAGACCGCGCAGATCCTGGAAAAGCAGACCAGGCATCGTCAACGAGATTCGCGTGCGCACCCGCGATCCGATGGAAGCCCGTGCTGATCAGCGAGCGGATCGGCGAGCAGACCGGCTATAAATCGATTTCCTGGCAGGAGGCGCAGGAAGATCTGCTGTCGGCGATCACGCTGCGCAATGTGCTGATGTACACGATTGTCGGCGCAATTCTGCTGGTCGCCAGCTTCGGTACCTACAACATCATTTCCACGATCACGCACGAGAAGACGCGCGATATCGCAATCCTGAAATCACTCGGGTTCCGGGACAACACCATTCGGTCAATCTTCATCGTCGAGGCAGTGCTGGTCGGGCTTGGTCGGAGCCATGCTTGGCTGGATTTTTGGCTATCTGCTCACGCGGGGGCTGGCATCGCTGGAATTCAAGACATCCATTCTCCGACTACAACCATCTACCGGTGCTCTACTCAACGAAGCACTATTTGCTGGCCACCGGCGTCGCCTTGGTCTCGAGCCTGATCGCCGGCTACTTTCCGGCGCGCGCCGCGGCGCGGCTGCACCCCGTGGATATCATCAGGGGCGCGACATGACCGCCCTGATCGAGGCGCGTGGGGTGACGAAGGTTCTCGAGCGGGATTGTGCCGGTCACTCTTCGTGCAGGATATCAACCTCGCTATCATGCCGCGCGAATTCATCGCCATAACCGGCCCGTCCGGTTCGGGCAAATCATCGCTGCTGTACCTGCTGGGATTGCTTGACCTGCCGACTATCGGCGACGTTTTGATCGATGGACGGTCGACGACCCTCATGACGGAGGACGAACGGGCGGAAGTTCGGCTTAGCCGCATCGGATTCGTCTTCCAGT
>CAVONR010000016.1:0-18233 GCA_963697325.1 uncultured Alphaproteobacteria bacterium
TGGAAGGCCGGCCGCACATCGAGGACGCTATCCGCAACCGCGAGGTCCAGCTGGTGGTAAACACGACCGAAGGGCAGAAGGCGCTCTCCGACTCCAAGTCCCTGCGCCGCGCCGCCCTGCTGATGAAAATTCCCTATTTCACCACCGTATCGGGTGCACTGGCGGCTTCGCAGGCCGTCGATGCCCTCAAGAACGGCGAATTGCAGGTGCGCCCGCTGCAGGCATATTTCAAATGATCGAAGCTGCCACGTTTGCCGCTGCGGTAATCTCCCGCAGCAAAAAACAGGTGAAAATCATCAAAAATCTGCTATAGATCATTATATTCGTTAGTTGCGCGGCCCCGGTCTACACTCCGGCTGGCCGTTTTCTTTTGTGTCCCGCGCCGCAGGGGAAGCAGGCCGGGCTGTTAGAGGAATGGAAATGGACAAGATACCCATGACGGCGCACGGCCAGGCCATGCTGGCGGAAGAGCTGAAGCGTCGCCAGAGCGTCGAACGGCCGGCGATCATTGCCGCCATTGCGGAGGCGCGCTCCCACGGTGATCTTTCGGAAAACGCCGAATACCATGCCGCCAAGGAGCAGCAGAGCCACAATGAGGGCCGCATCGCGGAACTCGAAGACCTGCTGTCGCGCGCCGAAATCATCGATATTTCAAAACTTTCCGGCAAGACCGTGAAATTCGGCGCGACCGTTACGATCGTCGACGAGGACACGGACGAGGAAAAGACCTACCAGATCGTTGGCGACCAGGAAGCCGACGTGAAGTCGGGCAAGATCTCGATTTCCTCACCGATCGCGCGCGCGCTGATCGGCAAGGGCGAAGGCGATTCGGCCGAGGTGACCGCACCGGGCGGCTCGCGCTCCTACGAGATCCTCAAGGTCAAGTTCGTCTGAAGCAGCGCGGCCCGGCCGCACGCGCGCAGTTTGCATGGGACAAAGAGCCTTGCGCTGCGTGCATTGCTTGAAAAGCGGGAGCATGAGTAGTTATCTGTGACGCAGCGTGCGGCACACCGCGCGCCAATTTGCATTGGGATATTGCTCATGGCCTCCACGCACTCTTCCGTTCTCATCATCGGTTCCGGCCCTGCGGGCTACACCGCGGCGATCTATGCCGCCCGGGCCATGCTGAAGCCGATCCTCGTCGCGGGCATGGAACAGGGCGGCCAGCTGATGATCACCACCGACGTGGAGAATTATCCAGGCTTCGCCGATCCGATCATGGGGCCCTGGCTGATGGAGCAGATGCTCAAGCAGGCGATCCATGTCGGCACCAATGTCGTCAACGATCACATCGTCGAGGCGGACATTTCCTCGCGCCCCTTCCGCCTCAAGGGCGACAGCGGCGAGACCTACACCTGCGACGCTCTCATCATCTGCACCGGCGCCAAGGCCAAGTGGCTGGGCATTCCCAGCGAGCAGAAATACATGGGCGGCGGCGTTTCGGCCTGCGCCACCTGCGACGGCTTCTTCTACCGCGGCAAGGAGGTCGTGGTGGTCGGCGGCGGCAATTCCGCCGTCGAGGAAGCGCTGTACCTGTCCAACATCGCCTCCAAGGTGACGGTCGTGCACCGGCGCGATTCCTTCCGCGCCGAAAAGATCCTGCAGGAGCGGCTTTTCGCAAAGCCCAATGTCGAGATCATCTGGGACACCATCGTCGACGAGATCACCGGCACGTCGGCGCTGCCGGCCATCGTCACCGGCGTCAAGCTGCGCAACGCAAGGACGGGCGCGCTGAGCGATCTCAAGGCCGACGGCGTGTTCGTCGCGATCGGCCATGCGCCCGCAGACGGAGCTGTTCGAGGGCAAGCTGCAAGAAGAAGCCCTCCGGCTATCTGTGGACCGCACCCGATTCCACGGCCACCGAGGTTCCGGGCGTCTACGCCGCGGGCGACATCACCGACGACATCTATCGCCAGGCGGTGACAGCAGCCGGCATGGGCTGCATGGCGGCGCTCGAAGCGGAAAAATTCCTCGCGGGTCATGGCGCCATGCGCGCCGCGGCGGAGTAGGACCGGCTTGTGGCGCTGACCAACAGCATGGATTGGGACAAGCTACGGATATTCCATGCCGTGGCGGAGGCCGGCAGTTTCACCCATGCAGCCAATACGCTGAACCTGTCGCAATCGGCGATCTCACGGCAGGTCAGCTCGCTGGAGCAGGATCTCGGCGTGCCGCTGTTCCACCGCCATGCGCGCGGCCTGGTGATGACCGAGCAGGGCGAGACGCTCTACCAGACCGCCCACGACGTGCTGCTGAAGCTCGACGCGGTGAAGGCGCAGCTGACCGACTCGACCGAGCGCCCCGAGGGCAAGCTGCGCGTCACCACCACGGTCGGCCTCGGCACAAGCTGGCTGACCTCGCGCGTCCACGAATTTCTCGAGCTGTACCCCGATGTGCAGCTCGAGCTGATCCTGGAAAACGAGGAGCTGGACCTGGCGACCCGGCAGGCCGACTGCGCCATCCGCTTTCGCCAGCCGCAGCAGAGCGATCTCATCCAGCGCCGGCTTTTCACCGTGCATTTTCACATCTACGCCTCGCCGGCCTACGTCGAGCAGCACGGCCAGCCGGCCAGCATCGAAGACCTCGACAGGCACCGCATCCTCACGTTCGGCGAAAACCTGCCGCCCTATCTTGCCGACATGAACTGGCTGGAGCGCGCAGGCCGCCCGCCGGGACAGCCGCGCGTGCCGGTGTTCTCGGTCAACAACCTCATGGCGCTGCGCAAGGTGACCGAATCCGGCGCGGGCATTGCGGTGCTGCCCGACTACATCGTCGAGGAGCGCCATCAGCTGGTGCAGCTTGATCCAGCACGCCGAAGTGCCGTCCTTCGACACGTATTTCTGTTATCCCGAGGCGATGCGGGCCTCGGCGCGCTTGCGCGCATTCCGTGATTTCCTCATCTCCAAGGCACGTCTCTGGCAGTTTTGACCGGTGCGACGGTGGCAAGTCCGAACTGGCGCCAACGGCACGGAGGCGAACATCGATCTGATGGACCAGCATCTCGATGCCAGCGACATTGTGACCTGCTAGATCAAGCCCAGGCAAAGCTTCGTTCCCTTGACACGGCAGGGAACCGTCCCGACTTCCCCTGCGTATGATCGGGAGAAGTTGAGATTGGAGCATCGGGTTTGAAGTCAGGCACCTCATCTCAGACAGAGCCCCACAAGCGGGGCATTTCGCGGCGCGTGTTCGCCGGCGGGTTTGCCGGCTTTGGCGCCCTTGCGCTTGCCGGCTGCTCCTCGTCGGTGCAACGCATCAGCTACTTCCGGCCCCTGCGCGATCCCTATTACGAGGAGCCGCGCACCGATTTCGGCCTGTACAGCGAAATCTACGCCGCGCGCGAGGACAATGGCTTCATCATACCGGAAGTCGACCTCACCAAGGTCGAGCCGCAATACCTGCGCCAGGTCGTGCCCTACGATACGGTCGAGCCCGTCGGCACGGTGATCGTCGACACTGCCGGCCGCCATCTCTATCTGGTGCAGGAAGGCGGCACGGCGATCCGCTACGGGGTCGGCATCGGCAAGGAAGGCTTCGAATGGAGCGGGCGCGCCCGCATCCAATGGAAGCAGGTCTGGCCGAAATGGACGCCGCCGGACGAGATGATTGCGCGGCGGCCAGAACTTGTCGAATTTTCCGCGGACAATGGCGGCATGCCGCCCGGCCTCGACAATCCGTTGGGGGCGCGCGCGCTCTACATCTTCAAGGACGGCGTCGATACGCTCTACCGCATTCACGGAACGCCCGAATACTGGACCATCGGCAAGGCCGTTTCTTCCGGCTGCGTGCGCATGATGCACCAGGACGTGATCGATCTCTACGACCGCGTCCCCAACGGCACGCCCATCGTGGTGCTCTAGTCCGGCAGCGGAATGAATTCCTCGGCGTCGTTGACCACCTTGCCGAAGCGCTGGTTGCGCCAGTCCTCCTTGGCCTGTTCGATCCGCTCCTTCGAGGAGGAAACGAAATTCCACCAGATGTGGCGCGGACCTTCCAGTGGCTCGCCGCCGATCAGAACCAGCCGCGATGGCGCAACCGCCGTCACCATCACAGGCGCACCCTCGCGCAGCAACATCAGGCCATGCGGGCCGTATCGCTCGCCCTCCACCTCGACCTCGCCGGAAAGAACGTGCAATGCCCGCTCCGCATGGATCGGATCGATAGGTAGCCGTGACCCGGCCTCCAGCACGACGTCGGCATAGACCAGCGGGCTCGACGGCATCAGCGGCGAGGTCTGCCCGAACAGCGTGCCGGCCACCAGGCGCACCTGCTTGCCCTCGCCTGAAATGATCGGCAACTCTCCCTTGCCGCGATGCTCGAAGGAAGCAGGCGTCTCCTCCTTGTCGGCCGGTAGCGCCACCCAGGCCTGCAGCCCGAACAGCCTCTCGATGCCTGCGCGCGCCTCCTGCGACGAGCGCTCCGAATGCACTACCCCGCTGCCGGCCGTCATCCAGTTGACGTCGCCCGGCTTGATCTCCAGCTCGATCCCGGTGGAGTCGCGGTGCATCATGCTGCCCTCGAAAAGATAGGTCAGCGTCGAAAGACCGATATGCGGATGCGGACGCACGTCGATGCCCTGCCCGGTCACGAACTCGGCCGGTCCCATCTCGTCCAGGAAGATGAATGGCCCCACCATGCGCTTGCGGGCCGAAGGCAGGATGCGACGTACGGTAAAGCCGCCGAGGTCGCGCTCGCGACCATTGATCACCGTTTCCACCGGGCTTGCATCGAAGTGATTCGAAACCAGCGTCGACATGAAAATCTCCTCCGCTGCCGTTTGGGAACATTGAAAATTATGTTGCACAATAGTCGCAAATTGCGACGACTTGCTGATTGATATGAAAATGCCCTGTTTCGAGCCTTGCGGCGTGGTCGCCAGCTCTTTGCCTTGTTTATCAGCAGTTTGTGATCATGCCTTGCGAGTGTACCGCAACTGCGATGTCGCATTTGCCAATTTTTGCATTGCAGTGATGCACAAAGTGGCATTGCCGCGCGGGGAATGCGCGCTCATATTTACGACGGTTGAAGGAAACGGCCTACCAATTCCTCCCGGTGACCGTTGCAGTCAACTGTTCCCCTCTTGAAGGTTTGTTAATCGTACCTTCACACTCAAAAGCCGGGTCGAAAAACCCGGCTTCTTTTTTGTCTGGGAAATCTGATTATTTATTGACCATCTCGGCGTCGAGGCTCTCGAGCTCGCCCTTCGATGCGCACAATTCGTGCTTGAGCGTATGGCTCCACCAATCACCCTCGATCAGTTCCGGCAACTCGCCGCAGCGCGTCACGCTGGCGATGTTGCGCGGGATGCGCACGAAAGTGTTCGAGGTCCGGTCGCGGGTGATGAGATTGTTGGCAGTGCCGGTGCCGAAGGCATAACGCAGCCCGATCCAGCCGGCGACATAGTCGTCCTCGCCCGCTTCGGCCTGACCGAAAAGGCTCCAGCCCGGCATGTTCTCGGGCATGTACTCGAAGCTGAGATTGCCGGTATTGCCCCGTGAGGTCAGGCGCTGGCCGATCGAACCCTTGAAGTTGTCCGTGAAGTAATAGGAAAGGTCCACCTCGTCGATGAAGTCGGTATAGACGTGCTGGCCGAACTGCACGCCCGCCATCACGTCGAGCGACCAGCGGCCATTGTAGAGCGCGCCCTCGACCGCAACGCGGCCCGCATGCTCGGGATTGATGTAGCTCCAGTCGCCGTAGATACCCAGGAGACCAATGCCCGGATCGCGCCAGAATAAATGCAGCGCGGCTGCAGAGCTGATGTAATCGGCGTCGTAGCTGCCGATGCCCAGGTCAAGCTGAGCGCCGAACTGTTCGAAATAGGGGAATGGCGTCGCCACGGTCGCAATGAACATGCTGTTGGAATAGCCGCCTATGGCGCCGGTGAGGCCGCTGAGCTGGAAGTTGATTCCATCAACCGCGGGCTGCTGCTGCGAGATCGGCTGCGTGCTGAGTACATCCGCGCCGCCATCTACCACGTCCGCCGCAAGGCTCGGGCTGATGCCCGCAAATGCACCGGCCAACGCCAGGAATGCCGCCAGGGCATTCGAGCGGAACAATGATTTCCCCATCTGCAATTTTCTCGCAAGTCAATGATTCTGAGCCCGAACTGTTTGTATTCAGCCAAGCGACTGCTTGCAATCACAAATCCGCCACATGGTTTAACCGCGCCCGCTTCGGTGGAAAAAGCGGGATGAATTTGGGCGACTGCGACGTTCCCGCCACAGTCGCCCTGTCCGCGAAACAAGGAGCTTACGCTGCGTGGGCAGCCTTGCTCTTGGCCATCACCTCTTCGGCGACGCGTCCCGTCAACTCCGCCATGTGGTCGAACTGCATGGTGTAGCTCGCCGCACCCGCCGTTGCCGAGCGCAGGTCAACGATGAGATCGCCCATTTCCGCGAGCGGCAGCATGGCCTCCACCCGGTCCCACCCTGCCCATCCGGCCAGCGAATCATAGCCGAGGATGCGCCCCCGCCTTTGCGGGATCAGCGCCGTGATCTTGGCCGTCGCATCGGAGGGCGTCGCAATCTCGACCCGCATCACCGGCTCCAGCAGCACGGGATCGCAACCGGCCATGCCTTCGCGCATCGCCAGCTTCGCCGCCATCTGGAAGGCCATGTCCGACGAATCGACATTGTGATACGAGCCGTCGGAAAGGTTCACCGCCACGTCCACCACCGGAAAACCGAGCGGCCCTTCGCGCAGGAAGTCGCGCACGCCCGTCTCCACCGACTGGATATACTGCTTGGGCACCACGCCACCGGTGATGGTGTCGCTGAACTTGAAGCCCTCGCCGCGCTTTTGCGGCTTGATCTCCAGCACCACGTCGCCGAACTGGCCGTGCCCGCCCGACTGCTTCTTGTGACGCCCGCGCTGCGTTGCGCTCTTGCGGATGGTTTCGCGGAACGGGATCGTCGGCGCGCCGCGCTCGACTGGTATCTGGTACTTGCCCTCAAGCCGCTCCACGGCGACGCGCAGATGCATCTCGCCGTGGCCCGAAAGCACCACCTCGCCGGTCTCGGCATCCTGCCGGATCGACAGCGACGGGTCTTCCTCCAGCAGTTTCTTCAGCGCCGCCGAAAGCCGCACGTCGTCCTTGCGCGCCTTTGGCCGCAGCGCGATGGAGAACACCGGCTGGCGCGCTTCGCTTTCCAGCGCCGGTAGCGGCTTGCGGCCCGATGTCAGCACCATGCCGGTCAGCGCCGGCTCCACCTTGCCGAGCGCGACGGTGTCGCCGGCCTGCGCCGTCTGCACGGGCTTCAGATCCTTGCCGAACATGCTGGAGATGCCGGATATCCGGCCGACCTGCCCGTTCGAGGCGGTCAGTTCCATGCCGTCCTTCAGCGTCCCGGCCAGCACGCGCACGACCGAAAGCTTGCCGCCATGCGTCGTATGCATCGTCTTCATTACCGCGCAGACGGCGTCCTTGCTGTCCGCGATGCCGAGCCTTGCGCGCGTGTCCTCGACGCCCGGGCAATCGTGGCGGATCGTCTTGAGCAGCCGCAAGATGCCGTTGCCCTTGTCGGCCGAACCCAGCAGCACCGGCACTACCTGCCCTGCACGCAGTTCCGCCGAGAGGTCGTCGAAGATCTGGTCGCGCGGCGGCTCGATGTCGCTGAGCAGCTCCTCCATCAGCTTGTCGTCGTGATCGGCGAGCCGCTCCAGCATCGAAAAACGCGCTTCGAGCTCGCGCGCCTTCTCGTCGTCGGGAATGTCGGTCACCTGGCTCTCGGCGTGTTCGCGGTAGATGTAGGCCCGCTCCAGCGCCAGATCGATCGCACCGACCACGATGCCGTTCTCGGTCAGCGGAATCTGGCGCAGCAGCAAGGGAGTTTCGCTCAGCGGCTGCAACAATTGCAGCATTTCGCGGATGCCGGTCTTGGCCTTGTCGATCTGGTTGAGGAAGAGGATGCGCGGCACCTTCATGCGGTCGAGCTTGCGCAGCACCAGCTGCAGCGCCGGCAGCTTGTGCGCCGCATCGGCTTCGGCGACGACGATGGCAGCATCGCATGCGGCAAGCGCGCCGTTGGCCTCGTCATAGAATTCGACCGAGCCGGGACAATCGATGAAGGTGATGCTTTCGCCCATGAACTGCGTGGTTGCGACGGTTGCCTCGATGCCCATGGCGTGCGCGCGCGCCTCGGCGCCATGATCGCCGACGGTCGTGCCGGAGCCCGCGGGAGCCTGTCGCGCGATCGCGCCGGTGCGCTCCAGTATGGCTTCCATCAAGGTCGTTTTTCCACTGGCGAAGGGACCGACAATGGCAATGCATTTCGGTCCCGTGCGCCTTCCGGCCAAGCGGTTTTCTCCGTTCGTCGATGTCATGGTTTTTCCTCCTTGCGCAAGCGCCAGCCCGGTTTGAGGGCGGCGGCCGGCCGGATGCGCGATGGCGCAGCCGGCCGTCGTCCAGAGGTGTGCCGCCTGAAGCTTCAGGCGTTGCGCGAGGAAACGCGATGGCTCCATCGCGCAAGGTTGATGTTTTCACCAAACGGCCAAGCTGGCAAGTGCAAGCGTTCGATATCTCTCTATCCCTCGCCCGCCTGCTTGCGCCTGAGCGACAGCCCGGCCGCGGTGCGGTTGGGAAAGCCCTTCCAGTAGGAGTGGCCCGGCAACTGCCGTCCCGCCTCGTCCACCGCCCACACGCCGTCGCGCGATTGCTCGACCAGATCGAGATATTGCGCCATCGAGGCATCGCCCTTGAGGTGCAGCCCCAGCCATGCCGTTACAAAATGCTGGGCGATGTTGTTCATCCGCACATTGTCCCAGACCGGATCGGCGTAGTGCTCGAAAGGCACGAAATCGAGCCAGTCGACGGGCGTCCAGGATTCATCCGCCGCGGGAATGGGCGCTGCAACGTTGTGGTTGGCATTTTCGAAGGTCAGCAGGCAGCGCGGGGAATTGACGGCCTGCTCGAAAATCGCCCTTGGCCCGTCCTCGTAGCCAGACACGTCGTCGGCGTCGCCCGCCACGATCATCATCGGCGTCTTTATTCCCGCAAGTCCCTCGCTATCCCACACGCCGCGCTGCATGCCCCACGGCGCGAAGGCGACGATGGCCCGCACGCGAGGATCGGGCAGCGCCGCGTGCGCTGGCGACCCGGCGAGGTGGATGCCAAGCGTGCCTTCCGGCGCGCCGTTGTCGAACTCCACCGCTTCGGGCGTCAACCCCGCCGCCCGCCGCGATGATCGCGCCATAACCGCCCATGGAATAGCCGATCAACGCAGCGCTGGAGGCATCGATAACGCCATGAAGGAAACTCTCCGGATCGGCCGTGAGTCGCGCCATCTCGTTCAGCACGAAAAGCTGGTCGAGCGGCCGGTGCACCAGCGTCGAGCCGAACTTGCGCTGGTCGTCATAGGTCGATTGCGGGTGGTCCATGGAAGCGACCACGTAGCCTTTGGTGGCGAGGTTCTCGCCAAGATGGCTGATGAGGAAGCGGTTGCCCGGATAGCCATGCGAGATGATCGCCAGCGGAGATTTCAAAGTCAGCGGCGCGCCATCGCGGATCGCCGTGCCGTGCAGCGTGACCCGCGTGCGTCCGTCGCGCAGGATCACATTCTCATAGCGGCACGGCGCCGGTTCGCCCTGCGCCGGATACCAGACCTCGAGCGTGAACTTGCGGTCGGCGCGCGGATGCGGCTTGCCCGGCTCTATCGCGGCAATGTCGATCTGGTCGCGATTGACGAGCTTGATCGTGCGCACGCCGGCCGCGAAAGGCCCGCGCGCCGCAAGCTCCGGCGCGTCGGGGCGAATTTCGTCGATCCTGTTGCCGGCCATCTCCCGGCTGACCTGTCTCTAGCGCAATTCGGCGCAGAACTTCTGGATGCGCTTGCAGGCTTCTTCGAGGTTCGCATTCGACGTTGCGTAGGAGATGCGGAAGTTCGGTCCGAGCCCGAAGGCCGAGCCGTGCACCACCGCCACGCCCTCGCTTGCGAGCAGTTCGATGACGAATTCCTCGTCGTTGGCGATCACCTTGCCCGACGGCGCCTTCTTGCCGATCAGCGCCGCGCAGGACGGGTAGACATAGAACGCGCCTTCCGGCTTGGGGCACTTGATGCCGCGCGCCTGGTTCAGCATCGACACGACGAGATCGCGCCGCTCCTCGAACGCCTTGCGGCTTTGCCCGATGAAATCCTGCGGACCGTTCAGCGCCTCGACCGCCGCCCATTGCGCGATGGTGCAGGCGCCGGAGGTCTGCTGGCCCTGGATCATGTCCATCGCCTTGATCAGGTGCTCCGGCCCGGCCGCGTAGCCGATGCGCCAGCCGGTCATCGCATAGGCCTTCGACACGCCGTTCATCGTCAGCGTGCGCTCGTAGAGCGACGGCTCCACCTGCGCCGGCGTGGTGAACTCGAAATCGCCGAAGATCAGATGCTCGTACATGTCGTCGGTCAGCACCCAGACATGCGGATGTCGCACCAGCACGTCGGTCAGCGCCCGCAGTTCGTGCGCGGTATAGGCAGCGCCGGTCGGGTTGGACGGCGAGTTGAACACCAGCCACTTGGTGCGGGGAGTGATGGCCCGCTCCAGCGCTTCCGCCGTCAGCTTGTAAGTTGGTCTCGATGCCGGCCATCGCGAACACAGATCGGCCGCCGCAGATCGCCACCATCTCGGGATAGCTCACCCAATAGGGCGCGGGAATGATGACTTCGTCGCCGGGGTTCAGCGTCGCCATGAAGGCGTTGAACAGGACCTGCTTGCCGCCGGTGCCGACGATGGTCTGGCTCGGCTTGTAGTCGAGCTCGTTCTCGCGCTTGAACTTGGCCGCGATCGCCTCGCGCAGCGGCACGATGCCCGAAACCGGCGGATACTTGGTTTCGCCGCGCGCGATTGCGGCGATAGCCGCGTCCTTGATGTTTTGCGGGGTGTCGAAATCCGGCTCGCCGACGGAGAGCGAAATCACGTCCTTGCCCTTGGCTTTGAGCTCGCGCGCCTTCTGCGTCACGGCGATGGTGGCGGAAGGCTTCACGCGTGCAAGCGAGTCGGCGAGAAATGCCATTGCAATATTCCCCGGTTTGTCAGGTGTGGGTCTGAAGAACGCGCGACGATTAGGGGCAAACGCGGTAGGGCGCAAGTGAGTGGTTAGCGAATAGCGAGCAGCGCCAGTGAGGCCCTGGCCTCCAACCTGTTTCCTGTTCGCTTCCAACTATTGGCTATTGGCTACTCGCTGTTCGCTTTCACAATCATCTCCGCCAGCTGCCCGTATTCCTCGCAGCTGCGCCCGCCGCAAATGCGCTCGATCTGCGTCAGCTGTTCGCGTGCCGCTTCAAGTTCGCCGAGCTGGATATAGGCCTCGCCCAGGTATTCGCGAACCAGGCTGAAATCCGGGTTCTGCGCCACGGCCGCGTGATAATAGCCAAGCGCTTCGTCCATGCGCCCGAGCTTGCGGCTGGAAAAGCCGAGATAGTTGAGCACGCGCGGATCGTTCTGGTCGGGCGCCAGCAGCAGCGTCGCGATGGCGTCCTCGTAGTCGCCGGCCTTGGCGAGCCATTTTCCGTAGTCGTAGATCATTCCCTGCTTCTGCTTGTCGGGCTTCTTCAGGTCGGCGGCATTGACGCACTTCCCCTTGCCCAGCAGCGTCGAGGCGTTCGGGTCCCATACCTGCCCGGTCTTGCACTTTTGCTTCGGCGTGGAAGCGTTGGTGCCGCCCGAGTCGCTGTCTCCGCCCGCGGCGAAAGCGGGCGCGAATGACAAGCAGCCTGCCACGAGCAGCGCGGCAGTGAGGGTAAGTGCTGTTTTGACGCTGTGCATGATGCTCTCCATGGCCGCGCCCGAGCCGGCGCATACGCACGCCACATTAGTGCGGCAAGCTTCCCGCGGGCAACAGGAACCTTCGCCGCAGCGCTGGTCACGCCTTCACAAGAGCGCGAGTTAATGCCTTAGCCGCCGTATGGCGAGCGGCAAAATGCCCGGCTGCTGGAATTGCGCGGCTGGTAGGTGTTTGTGGCGGCGTCATAGGATTTGTAGCGCGAGAAGCACCAGTCGTAATGCGCGCGCGGCAATCGGCCCGGCCGGACCGGAGCGTTGTACACCGGCTGGCTGACCTGCTGATACACGATGTTTCCATAGCGGTCGTGGTAGTGGTATGCCGCCGCGCCGCCATGCGAATGGCAGCCATAGCCCTGGTGGCAATGCTCCTGCCCTGCCCGCACCGCATTGTTGATGATGCCAATGGTGACGCCCGCGGCAATGCCGCCTGCAATGCCCGCCCCAACGCCGTGCCAGAAGTCGTGACTGGCCATCGCCTCACCGGTCGAAATAGCCAGCGGGGCCGTGGCGAGCGTGGCGGCGCACAAGGCGCTGAGTGCAAACTTCCGCATTGATGCTCCTTTGGAAATGGGAGGAAACAGTCCGATTTAGTATGATAACATACAACATGACGCAACGTCGGCAATCAATTGCTTGGCGCCTGCGCAATCCCCCGCGGATGTGGATTGCAAATGCGCTTGCGAGGCAGCAAATTCTTCTCCTGCAATCTCCAACGAGAGCCGCTTGCCCGTGACCACCGCCCAGCCGCATCACGACCTTCCGCTCAACAGCCAGCCCGGCGGTGAACTCACGCTGCGCACGCTGGCAATGCCCGCCGACGCCAACGCCGCAGGGGACATTTTCGGCGGCTGGGTAATGGCGCAGATGGACCTTGCCTGCGGCATCCGTGCTGCCGAGCGCGCGGGCGGGCGGGTCGTCACCGTTGCGGTCAACGAGATGTTCTTTCAAAAGCCGATGAAGGTGGGCGACACCCTGGCGATCCACACCACTGTGGAGAAAGTCGGGCGCACGTCCATGACGCTGCATGTCGAAGCCTGGGCGCAGCGTTACCTCACCAAGCACCGCGAGATGGTCACCCATGCGCGGTTCGTCATGGTGGCGCTGGACGAGAATGGCAAGCCGACGCCGATACCGCATGAATGAACGGCGGCTTCTTGCCCTGCCGTAATTTCGTGAATATGCCTTGCCATCTATCGGCTGCCTGTTCCGGGAGTATCGGCAAGCAATGGCGCGTCGCGCGGCACTTGATGCAACAATACTGATGCTCATGCTCGCACTCGCCGGCTGCGTGGCGACAAGCACGCGCGAAAGCTATTCGGTCGAGGACCTCTACGCTTCGACGGTCGATGGCCGCGACGACTTGCGCTTCTTTCCGGCCCGGCAGCCCGATTTGCAGGCGGCGCTCGGCTGGAGCGATACGCCGCCTCCGGTTCCCGACGGGCGGTTCGACATACTCGCCCTGTCGAGCGGGGGACCCGACGGCTCCTATGGCGCGGGCGCGCTGAAGGGAATGGCGCAAACCGCCAGCCGCCCCGACTACGAAATCGTCACCGGCATCTCCACCGGCGCGATCATGGCCCCGTTCGTGTTCACGGGCGCGCAGAACGATGCCCTGCTGGAGCAGTTCTACACCGGCGGGCAGATGGGCGCACTGGTTGGAGAGCCCAATGTACTGGCGGCCCTCTCCGGCCCTTCGCTCTATTCCGATGCCAAGATCGTGCCTTTCGTCGAGAAACATATCACCATGGCGCTGCTGCGCCGCGTGGCCGCCGAGCACGCCAAGGGCCGGCGGCTGCTGATCGGCACCGCCAATCTGGACGCCAACCAGCTGACAGTGTGGAACATGGGCCGCATCGCGCAGGTCGGATCTTCGGAGGCGCTGCGCCTTTTTCGCGATATCGTCCGCGCCTCTTTCGCCATTGCCGGCGCACTGCCCCCGGTCGAGATACGATCGACGAACGCCGGCCGTCCGGTCAGCGAACTGCATGGCGATGCCGGCGTGCTCGCCTACTTCTATGCCGAGCCCGGCCTGGTGCCGCCGGCCTATCGCCCGGCCGCAAAGGGCAAGCGGGCGCAAGCGGCGCCGCCGCGCATCGACATCATCCTGCACAACCAGATGGAGGCAAAGCCGGAAGCCGTGAAGCAGAGCACGCTGAAGCTCGCCAGCGCATCGGTCTCCAACCTGACGCGCACCGGCATGCGGCTTCTGCTCGACAACACCCTGCGCTCCGCCGCCGATGCCGGAATGGAGACGCGCTACACCTACCTGCCGAGAGACCGTCGTACCGTAACGTCGCTTGAGTTCGACGACGCATACATGAAGGATACGTTCAAGCTCGGATTTGACCGTGCCGTCAGCGGAACTTTGTGGACCGAAGGGCCAAGAAAATAACGCTGATGTCAACGCACACGCAGAAGCATACATTCTTGAGTTTTGAGTATTGAATGTAAAAAATGGCGAACAACTTTATGTAACGGGAAGACAAACAAATATTCGATGTGTTTACCTTACGTAATTTTTACCCTCGAATTTTTAATAAATTTCGATTTTAAGAAAATGGCAATTTTATGTATTTGTAGTGGCAAAGCGTTATTTCTGTTGATTGCCGCATTATTGCCACATTCTTACCCTTCCGAATAGTAATGGGACCGGGGGGCGCCGCATCTGGAGGACCAGAGATGCTGGACACGCGTTCCGAGTCACATGCCGGCACCCAGGGATTGTTCGAGCGAGAAATCCGCAACGCCAACGCTGATGATACCGCGCCAGACCTCGCCGAGCCCTTTCCGCCACTGCCCGCAAATTCGCAAAACCCGCAAGATGCCCAGACCGAAGAAAATCGCCTGCGAAAGGCGATGAACTCCGTCGATCTGCTGCAGGCGCTGGACGACCTGGCGGCCGACGATCCCCAGCCCGCAAGAGGCAATCTCGACGAGATACTGCTGGCCGAACTCGGCTCCGACGCCGATGAGGATATTCCGCAAGCAGCCGCGGCCATCGACCGGCAATTGCTGCTGAGCCGCATCGTCAAGGCGCGCGACGCAATCCTGGCGGAGGAGCAGCAGGCCGCAATGGCGGCGCAGGCGATCGCCAGCCGGGCCCCTGCCATGCCGCCGCAAGAACCCGTGCCGGCCCCTGCCGAAACCTTCGCTCCCTTCCACGAGCCGCCCGCCTTCGACACCGACCTGGCCCCGGAGCCTCGCAGCGCAATGCGCGAGGCCATCACGGTGCGCAGGCTGGCACTGGCCGTATCGGTCACCGCGCTGTGCATCGCCGCGGGCTGGACCCTTCGCTCCGGATCCCTGCCAGGCCTGCCGTCACTGGATGTCTCCGCAAACGGGCAGGCGCAGGCAGCCATGGCAAGCATCGCCACAGGACCCATCGCGACGCCCGATGTCAAACCCGCCCTGCCTGCCCAGCCGCAACCTGCCGCCGATGCAACGCAGGAAGCTACTCCGCCCGTGACAGCGACGCCGCTGGCCGAGCGCATGGCGGAGGGCGAGGCCGCGCCTGCCCTTGACGACGAAGCCATCAAGCAGCGGCTGATCGAAACCCACGCGCAGCCGCAGCGCCAGGAAATCGAGGCCAAGGCCGCCCCGCAAATCCTGCCTGTAGCCGCACCGGTCCCCGAAGCTCAGCCGGCGGCGCCCAACCAGGTGGCCAGCCAAGTGACAAGTCAGGTGGCCAGTGCCGAACCCATGACGCAAACCGACATGCCGCCGGACATTGCCCCGCAGCTTGCACAGCCCGAGATTGCCCCGCAACCGGACCCGATGCCGGTGGCGAGCACGCCGCAAACCCGCGACCCCGCGGCGGTGGAAACGGCCATGGCCGCATCCTTCGGCCTCGATGATCTGGAGCCGTCGCAGCGCGCCGCCTTGAAGCAGAAGCTGGTGGCGGGCGAGTGCCCATCCAGCGCGCTGGCAGCCCTGCTTGGCCGGGCTCCCGTCGTCGCCACGCGCGATCTTGTCAACAACCTCGAAAACGGGTGCTGAAAATGGCGAAATGCCTGATGCCTTGGCGGCTGGCTGCCTGCCTTATTGTGCTTCTCTCGCTCCCGTTCGCGCAGCCGGCCTTTGCCCAAGCGCAGGAATTCCAGCGCACGATCATGACAGGCGGCCCCAAGGGCACCTATATCCAGATCGGCCGCGACCTCGCAAAGCTTACCGCCCAGTGCGGCATGAAGCTGAACGTGAGCGAAAGCGCCGGTTCGCTTGAAAACCTCGTCGCGGTCAAGACCAAGCTCTACACCCAGTTCGGCATCGTGCAGAGCGACGTGCTGGAATATGTGCGTACCTACTCGGCCAACGACCAGGCGCTGAAGCGATCCCTGTTCGGGATGCGCATCATGTTTCCGCTCTACAACGAGGAGGTGCACGTCCTGGCGCGCACCGACATCGCCAGCCTGAAGGACCTGAACGGGCGCAAGGTCGCCATCGGCAAGGTCGACAGCGGCACGTGGCTGACCGCCACGCTGGTGCTGGACATCATGAAGGTCTCGAAGGCCGAGCGCCTGCCCATCGCCAGCGACGAGGCCCTGCCCAAGCTGCTCTCCGGCGAGATCGACGCGCTGTTCTATGTCGCGGGCGCGCCCGCCGCGCTGTTCTCGGACCCGGCCATCGACGGTGCGAAGTTCCACCTGCTGGACATGAAGGAAGCCCCGTTGCTCGCGACCTACACGCCTTCGCAGATACCGGGCGGCACCTACCCCTTCCAGCCAGATCCGGTCGAGGCTATCGCCGTCAAGGCCGTGCTGATGACCTACGACTTCACCCCGAAGAAGAGCGATTATCACCGTCAGAGCTGCAAGGCCGCTTCCGACATTGCCAGCCTGCTGCTGTCGAACCTCGACGAACTTCGCCAGACGGGACACCCCAAGTGGAAGAATGTAGACCTCACTGCCCTGCCGCCCGGCTGGGAGGTGAGCAATTGCGTCAAGGCGGGCATGGCGAAGGACTACAAGCTGGAGTGCAGCACGCCGCTGCCCACCGACGAGCCGACCATCGCCCAGAGCCCCGCCAAGACCGACCAGGAATATCTCAACCTGCTGAAACAGCGGCTGGAAGAATAACGCCTCCGCCTCCCGAGGGAGCCGCGCGCCGCGGCTCCGCAGCCTTGGTCTGGCAATAAAGCGCCGGGCCCGGCCGGCAGGGCCACGCCCGGACTTGCGCGTGCGCGGCGTTGTCGCTGGCGTCCCGATCGGCTAAGTCTTGGCTGCCACCGGCCGCACATGCCGGACGGCACGCAACCCTTGCCACTGCGGAGCCCGCGATGAAAACCCCAGCCCTCGTGCTTGCCATGCTTGCCCTCGCCTTCGGCGCCGTAAATGCTCACGCGCAAGCCGTGACGTTCAAGACCGCCGACGCCAATGGCGACGGCGCGGTGACGCTGGAAGAAGCCCGGGCCGCCGGCCTCGACTGGAACGACGACGCCCTCGCCGGCTTCGATCTCGATTCCAACGGCGTGCTGAACGAGGAGGAATTCAAGGCAGCGGTGAGCGGGTGATGAATTTTGATTACCTAACGTCACTACGTAGGTAATCTTCCCACGCTCATACGTAGTGTTTCGGCTGGTTATGCAACCCGCGTTAATGAGAATGGTTAACGGCGCACGGGGATTCTCAATCCTTGCTGCGATTAACTTAATTCCGTTCAGGGCAAGGCACGGTCATGACAGCAATCAGCAAAATCACCTCGCAACCCAAAACCCAGCCAAGCGGCTCGACTCCGCCTGCCAATACCGGCAAGAATATCTTCTCCACGATAGCCGGCGGAAAAATTTCCAACAAAGAAAACAAAACCGGGAACGAGAAAAAGACCACCACTTCGACCACCACTAGCACCACCTCGCCCGCCACTTCGACCACCCCTCTTGCCTCCAAACCGACCGAGGCGCAGGAAAAGAAGGTCACCGACACCGGCACTCAAGCGCTTGCCTCGTACAAGGCGCAGGCCGGCACGGAAAAGGGCCGCGAGCTGCTGACCAAGGCTCTCACCGGCAAGGCGCCGGACAAGCTCACTGCCGAAGAGCGCAAGATTGCCGACGCCTATATGAAGGACGTCGCCGACGGCAAATTCGAGGGCAAGGACGTCAAGACGCCGCAACTGACCCTGAAGGCGGCCGCATCCGGCACCGAAAAGGATGTCAAGGAAGGCAACGCAAAGCTGGGCGACAAGATCCTCGGCGCCGATGTGAAGGGGGCCTATGTCGATGAGAAGAAAACCGCTCTGATCAGCAACAGCGAACTCAATGCCGACGGCACTGAAAAGACGCCTAACGCGCTTTCCAGGACCGTGAGCGAGGAGGTCGGCGAGTATATTGCAGCCTCCGCATCGAAGGCCGGCGTAAAGATCGGCGCGGGCGATGCGGGCGACCGCATGGCGCTCGCGCTCAAGGGCGAAGACACGACCGGCAACGAAGTGCTCAATACGCCCCAGGCCTCGGACACTGCAGTCGTGCGGAT
>CAVONR010000017.1:0-69650 GCA_963697325.1 uncultured Alphaproteobacteria bacterium
ATTCCCGCGCTGAACAAAGAAGGGGTTGTGGATTCGACGCAGGACGACACGTGCACCGTGCTGGTGGGTTCGCTGAAATTCCGCCTCAGGCCGGATGAGATCGTCCTGCTCCAGACGCCGCCCGGCGCCACGCCCCCCCGCCCCGCCTTTCGTGCCTCCGGCCCGGACGCCAACATCGACCAGGAGTTCGCCGGCGAGGTCAACGTCATCGGCATGACGGCTGACGAGGCGACCGACCGGGTCGACAAGTTCCTCGACGAGGCCTTCGTCGCCGGGGCGGACACCATCCGCGTCATTCACGGCCACGGAAAGGGCATACTGCGCCGCGCCATAGCACAGTTGCTCAAGGATCACCCGCAGGTCGGGCGCTTTGCGCTCGCCGCGCCGGACAAAGGGGGCGCCGGCGCCACGGTGGTCGAAATGCGAAAAATGAGGAACGCCTCGGCTATCACGGGGGTACACCGTCGAGCCGCCGCACTTCCGTGTTCATTATTCGGGCCTTGACCGCTGCCCGCCTGTTTCCGCAGGCGGGCTCTGGTCGTCCCGGTCGTTCCCGATCCCGAAGAGACGCTTGAAGAATCCCCTCTTTTTCTTTTTTTCCGCCTTGGGCGCATCGCGCTGCGGCGTCTCGTCCCGCACCGTCTGCTCCTGCGCGGCATCTGCGTGCCCTGAACCGAAAACGCGGGAGAGCCAGGAGATTGTGGGATGCTTTCCAGCTCCCTGTGCAACGGGCACGTGTCCGTCGGCTCCGTACCGGCGATGAAGACTTCCTGCCTGGCGGCGGGACAGGCCGAGGTCGCCAGTTGCTGCGACTCCGGGTCGATGGTCTCGAACACGACGCCGTCCGGGCGCGCGAACGGCTGCGTGTTGCGGTAGCGGGGCAGCGCCGTCGCGCGGCGCATGAACTCGGCCCAGATGGGCGCGGCGGAAGCGTGCCTTCGAGCCCGAGCTCGCGGTTGTCGTCGAAGCCGACCCACACGACGCACAGCAGGTTCGAAGTGAATCCGGCGAACCAGCCGTCGTGCGACGTGCCGGTCTTGCCGGCAGCGGGGGCCCGGAAACCGCGGGCGCGCACCGTCGGCCCCGGTTCCGCGGTTGACCACGTCTTCCAGGATGCTCGTGACCAGGTACGTGACCACGCGGGTCGAGCACCGTTCCGAGCGCGGCAGCTGTTAGGACTCGAGTGCGGCGCCGTCGCGTCCCATCGACGCTGCGGACGAAAACCGGCTCGCAGCGGGTCCCCTGGTTGGCGAAGATCGTGTAACCCGGCCGCGACCTCGAGCGGCGTCATCTCGTAGGCTCCCAGCGCCAACGGCCGGCGTGGGCTGCAGGTCGGAGTCCAAGCCCGAGCCGCTTGGCGACCGCGACCACGCGTTGTAGCCGACGGCTCGGCGACCTTGACCGTGGCGACGTTCAGCGAGTGGGTGAGGGCTTCGCGGAGGGTGACGTTGCCGCGGAAGTCCTGCCCGAAGTTGTCGGGCGAGTAGGGCGTGCCGTGAACCTGAACGTGGTCGGTTCGTCCACGACGGTGCTGGCCGGAGTGAGGACCGGACCCAGCCCTCGAGCGCAGTCTCGAGAGGCGGCGGCGTAGACGAACGGCTTGAAGACCGACCCCGGCTGCCGCTTCGCGAGCGCGCGGTTGAGCTGGCTGCGGCGTAGTCGCGGCCGCCTACGAGCGCCCGGACCTCCCCGTCGATGGATCTATGACCACCATGGCCGCTTGCGGCAACGGGACTTCCTGCCCCTTTTCCCGCCACTGATCGAATTTCCGCGAGAGCTGCGCGTCCACGTTTCTCATGCCCCAGTCGACGGACTGCGCCGCGATCCGCTGCAGGTCGAAATCGAGCGTCGTGTAAATGCGGTAGCTTTCCGACGTCAGCTCGTTTTCCGAATATCGGTCGAGGAGGTCGTCTTTCACCATGTCGACGAAGTACCCGGCAGAATTCGAAACGGTGGCACTGGTGATGATGCGGAGTGGGAATGGCGCGGGCGGCCTCGGCTTCGGCGGGCCTTCAGCTTCCCGTTCTCGACCATCTGGGGCAGCACGCGGTCGCGGGCCTCGACGGCCCGCTCCGGTCGGCGTTCTCGCGGAAGAATATCGGTTCGGAGCTCGAATGATGCCGGCCAGGAAGGCAGACTTCGGCAATGCCGAGCTGCCGCACGTCCTTGCCGAAATAGGCCGTCGCCGCCTCCCCGAAGCCGCGGATAGCGAAACTGGCGCGGTTGCCGAGGTAAACCTCGTTGGCGTAGAGCTCGAATATCTGCTGCTTGGTGAACCGGTGTTCCAGCAGGAGAGCCATGAGGATCTCGCGCACTTTGCGGCCCCACTCCCGCCGCGAGGAGAAGAAGCTCCTGGCCACCTGCATCGTGATCGTGCTGGCCCCTGCGCCTTCTCGCCGCGCCGCAGGTCGACCCACGCGGCGCCGAAGACCCGGACAAAATCGAGCCCGGGGTGATCGAAGAAGCGGCGGTCTTCGGTCGAGAGGACCGCATCGATGAGGTGCGGCGGGAGGTCGGCAAACCGGACGGGGCGGCGCTTTTCGCGCGCGACGTCAAAGAGGCTGGTGATCATCTCCGGCTCGATCTCCGCAGCGGTGAACCTGGAGCCGGTCGACAGGTCGCGTATCTTCGCGATACGCCGTCCCGAGAAGTCTATGCGGAGAGCATTCTTGCCGCCAAACCACGATTCGTTCCCGGGTACGACTTCCACTGCCGGACCCGTCACAGTGTAGTGCCCGAGCGGACGCCTGCCGGCGCCCTCCGAGTACCCGGTGGACTGCAGATAATGGGCGAGTTCGGCGGGCGCCACAGTCTCGCCGACAGAGATCCTCTTCGGGGCGGCAAAAGACCCGCGAGGTGTTCTGGTAGATTTCCCCGCCAGCCTCTCGTCGATGAGCCGGTTGAAGCGGACGTAGAAAGAGAGCGCCCGCGCCCAATACGGTCAGCGCCGCCGAAAGGGCGATCAGCAGGACCGCCAAGGCCATGCGGGACGAGCGGATTTCCCGCCATGCAGGGAGGTGAAGTGGGAAGCGGCCCGGCGGGGGCTCACCGTGCGTGCGGGACGCTCCAGGATCCTGCTTCCGGAAAGTGAGCCTCACCCTGGAATTTAACCACACCCCGGCAGCGATTCACAGCCGAAAGCAGGTCGAAGCGGCGGTCTTCGCCGCAGGAACAAGAACCGGCCGGCAAGACACGGAAGGCACCGGGAAAAACACATCGGCGATGGCATTCCCAGCGGGCCGCGACGTTGAAACCTATTTCACCTGCGACCCCGGCAGCGGCGTGAGCAGCTGGTTCGAAATGCGCGAGACGAGCTCCCGGTCGGCGCTGCCGGGGGCGGTGGAGATCCGTTTCCAGTCCGGATCCTGGCCGAACTTCCCCCAGGCCTCGCTCCGGGCCTCGACAGACGGGAAGCAGATCATGTAGACGAGGTTCGGCAGGTTCGGCCCATATATGGTGGAGCCGAAAAAGACCGGCGTGATCCCCACTTTGCGGAAGATGTCGATCTCGCCGTTGTCGAACATCGCCACCTTGCGGACGTGCCCCTGCAGATTGCGGGATTCGTAGATCCTCAATTCGAAGAGGTTGGCCCGGGCAGGGTCGAGCGTCTTGGGGACCTCGATGCCGGGGAAGGACTTGAACCCCCGCAAGAGCCACGCTTCGCGGCGGTCGTACGCCAGATCCCACTTCTCGTCCAACGCGACGAGGTCGGCGGCCCACTTCTCGTCCCGGAGCAGTTTCGTGTCGATATCCTGGGCGGCGCCCATGGACGCAAACTCCGTCAGGACGAGGAACGACGGCGCATCGGGGCCCACCGACACCTGGAACAGCCCGACCGTCCTGAGGCCGGCCCGGTTGCACGCGGGAATCAGAGACCCGCCGAAGAAATCCCGCAGACGCTGCACGTCTTGGTCGCGGCGGCAGCGGTACCACTCCAGCGCGAGATACTTTGGGGCCGCATTGGCCGGGGCGGCCGCTGCGGGGATTCCGGAGGCAAGACCGGCTGCGATACTGGATTTGAGGAATCGTCGGCGCCGCATGTTTCCCCCGGCGTTCGGATTGTATGAGAGCCTGCTGCTCGGAGCCTCGCTGGGCACCCGCGAGAATAGCAGATTGCGATGGCCTCCCGCACCCTGTTTCGACAAACCGGCCGGGTCGCCTCCTCGGTCGTCCCGGGGTCGCCGCGCCGGAGTTTTTCGCACGCGCCGGACGAGGTTTCCTATAATGACGGTGGCGCACTGCGGCGCCGGGAGAGACCATGCCCTACCTGCCCGAACTCGACCACGCGCTGGACATCGCCCGCAAGGCGGGCGCGCTGGCGTTGAGCTATTTCGACCGTGAAACCACCACCCAGGAGAAACCGGACCACTCCCCGGTGACCGTAGCCGACCGGGAATGCGAGGCCCTGATCAGCACCGCGCTGGCGGCCGCCTTCCCGCGGGACGGCATCGTCGGAGAGGAGGGCGCCTTCAAAGAGGCCGCTTCGGACCGGCGCTGGCTGGTGGATCCGATCGACGGCACCCGCGACTTCGTGAGGCGGAACCCCTTCTGGTCGGTGCAGATTGCCCTGCAAGAGGCCGGCGAGGTTGTGCTGGGCCTCATCTACTTCCCGTGCCTCGGCGAGATGTTTCACGCCGTCGTGGGGGGCGGCGCCTACCGCAACGACGTGCGCTGTTGCGCCTCCGCAGTCTCCGAACTGGACAAGGCCATCCTGATGGTGAGCGGGTTCAGTTCGGCCTGGTCTCAATGGCCGGAAGAAGCGATCCGCTATCTGACCCGCAACTGCTGGACCGTGCGGTGCTACGGCGGATGCTACGACGTGGCGACCCTCGCCCGGGGCAAGGCGGACATCTGGCTGAGCGGCAGCGGCATGGAGTGGGACTATGCGCCCGCCCGGGTGATCGCGCGCGAATGCGGTGCGGCCTTCTTCTCCCGCGACGGTTCGGGCCGGATCGACGCCGGCAACTGTGTCATTTGCGCACCGGCGCTGGAATCCGAACTGCGGACGATCCTGAAGGTGCCCTCGGGCGACCGGTGAAAAACGGTTCGGCGCGACCGGCGTGTGGGTGCGGCACCGATCTTCGGCTGACGTTATCGGATGCAGTGGAACCGCGGACGATCAGGCCTGTTGGACGGCCTTGGGAAGGTCCAGGTTCTTGAGTGCGACTACGCGGTTGCGCCCGAGGTTCTTGGCGGCATAGAGGCACCGGTCCGCGGCCTCGAGCAGGTCCCTGCTGTCTTGAAACGAACTCGGAACCGATTCGGTCGCGCATCCCGCCGAGATCGTCACCTCCACGGCGCGCCCCTCCCCGACCCCGTGGTCGGCGGCCCGCCACCGCAGCACGCAGCCGTTCGGCCACCAGCGCGGCAGCCGTTTCCGGGGTGTTCGGCAGCACGCAGACGAATTCCTCGCCGCCGTACCGGCCGACCACGTCGGGAGACCGAAGCGTCGTCCTGAGTACGTCGGCCACCGATATCAGGACCTGGTCGCCCCCCTGGTGGCCATACGAGTCGTTGATTCTCTTGAAGTGGTCGAGGTCGATGAAGATGACGCTCAACGGCTGGGACATCCGCTGCGCCTCGAGAAACCGGGCCGGGATCACCTCGTCCAGGTAAGCGCGGTTGTAAAGGCCGGTAAGCCGGTCGCTTTGCGATTGCTCGCGGAACTCGCGCGCCTGCTGCTGTGCCTGCAGGGTCAGGACGACCAGCGCTTCGCGCGCCTGATCGAGCAGCCGGCCGATCGCTTCCTCTCCGCCGAGGTCGACGTCCAGGTTGACGGTGACCTCCGGCAAAGTCCGGGCGATCTCGCCCAGGATTTTATCGAATCGCGCAGCCGGGATGTCCAGGAGGCGGATCGAAGCCTCGCGCGCGTCCGCCGCGGCGGCGGCATTTTCCGGCCGGGTCCAGATCTCCGCGATCCGGCTCGCCAGCGCGACGCTGCTGGCGAAGTTGCCCGCTGCGGCATCCGGCTCCGTCCGGTGGCTGCCGGCGACGGCAGCCTGCAGTCTCTCGGGCAGATTCCACGTCTTAAGCAGCCACTCGCCGATCGCGGCATGGTCGGCACCGAGCTTTTCGCGTTCGATCGTCGTCAGCTTCTGATGGTTCCGTTTCGCCTCGGCCACAATCGGGCCATAGAGTTCGGGGACGGCCTCGTTCAACGCCAGCATCCCGATGTCCTGGAGCAGCCCGGCCAGAAAAAGCTCGTCCGGAGTCGCATCGCACTCGAACCGGCCGATCACCCTGGCGGAAACCGCCGCGACCGTGGATCTCCGCCAGTACCCCTGGTGATCGAATCGGGCCCGCTCGGACCCGCGCAGGCCGCGCACGAACGAGAAACTCAGCGCCAGGCTGAGCGTCGCGTTGATGCCGAGCAGGGCGAGCGCCCGGTCGATGGTAGTGACTTGGGAGCGCACCCCGTACCAGGCGGAATTCGCCACCGTGAGCACCTTCGCAGCCAGCGCCGGGTCGCGCGCCAGCACCTTCGCCACCTTGGGTATGGCCACATCGTCGCGTTGGCAGAGGTCCAGCACCTCCAGCACAACCGCCGGAATGCTCGGTAGTGTGCGGCACACTTTCAATCGCTGCTGCAGGGCAAGGGGGAGCTCGTTCATACGAAACCCATTCGCCTTCTAGATCGGTCCGGGAGTTGGCGATCGTTAGCTCAACGTCGATGCGGCGGGAGAACCGAACTCTAAGACTTTTCCAAGAATGGGTGAACAAATCGCCGACGGGACCCGGCGCGCAGGCACCGAAGCAGTACAACCTGTGTGGTGCGGCGGCTCGACGCCCTTTTGGGTGCGGCGGCTCGACGCCGCTTTGGGTGCGGCGCAGGCGCCGCACTTCAGCCGAACCTATCGATGCCGTACAACCGCGACAGCGGTGCCGAGGCCATAGGAACCGCTGGCCGCCACACTGCGGCTCCCTACGGGGCCTCAGCCGCGATGAAGTGGGTGGTGACCAGGGTCCAGTAATCCTGGTAGACACCGCGCTCGTAATCGTCGAGAAAAACATCGATCTTCTGGAGCAGGGTCGTCAGCCGGTGGGTCCCGATGCGGGCCGGGTGCGGATCGCGCATGTTGGGGAACGCGCGGATGAATACGCTGTGCTCGTTGACCGGCAGCTTCCTGACGTTCTCTTCGAAGGCGCCGAAAACTCCGTTAGCGAAGAGGTATTGCTCGACGTTGGAGGTGTAGAAGGCCGTGACTGAGTAGCCGCTGCGCTTCAGGTAGTCGGCAACGGACGGCAGCGCCTTGGTGCCCGCAAAATCGCCGACGATCGGAATAATGCGGTTTTGCCGCTGCATCTGCCGGACGAACTCGAAGTCGTCCCGGGTGGCCAGGAAGTTTCCCAGGTGCCCCGTCAGGTCCGGCTCGAGGATCAACTCCCGGAGCGTCGGGAAGTCGCCCCACGGGCTCCCGGGCCAACTCGGGCCCCCGGATTTGTACTGGATCCCGAGGTTCTCATCGCGAAAAGCCGTGTACACATACTCGAGCGACGTCTGGTCCCGGTCCGACAGCGGCACGCCGAACCGTTCCCGTATGGTCTTGCGGATGAGCACGAGGTTGCGCTCGAACGCGGCCTCGTCAGCCGGGGTGCGTCCGAAGTAGTCCAGGATGGTCTGGATCTCGGCGGCGCCGGAAGGGGCATCCGGCCCATACAGGGGCTTGCTGAACAGGTAGGAGAGAAATTCCGCCCTGCTGTCCGCGAGCGTGAACAGGGCCTTGAACATCAGATGCTGGATGACGGCCTGCCGGCGGATGTCGACAATGAAGGCGATTCTGGGCCGGATCTTGGCGATGTAGGTAAAATTCTGCTCGGGCCCTACTCCGATGTAGGCGCCGCCGTGCGCCTGCAGAGAGTGCAACTTGTCGAGGATGTGCAGATAGGAGGTCTCGTTGGAGACGAAATTATCCGACCTGAAGAATCCGTCCTCTTCGGAATAATCATTTACGAAGTGGGCGAATTCCTCCGTCGAGATCGCTTCCGAGCGGGTCTGCCCGGCTTTTGAGTCCTGCCACGCCTGGGTCGCCGGCCCGACCCCGAGTAGTAGCGAAAAGCCAAATACGCCCAGCAACTGCGCGGAGATAAAGCTCCGCCGCGCAAGGCCTCTCAGAAGCTGCCCCATGGCTCATACCCCGAATTTTCATACTAGGGCGAATCAGATGGTGAGACACCCGCCCGCACCCGAAATCCTATGAAAATCCTGCCTGATGAGAGGGGTAAATGCAAGCGCGGATCCGGCGCCGCCGGGGCGTGCGCCCCGCTTCGAATGCGGCTTCGAGCGTTGGGCTACTCGCCTTCGAAATCGAGCGCGGCCGAGTTCATGCAATACCGGAGTCCCGTCGGCGCGGGGCCGTCTTCGAAGACGTGCCCAAGGTGCGCGTCGCACCTGCGGCAGACCACCTCCGTCCGGGTCATCCCGTGGGTGTCGTCCCGCACGGTGCGCACGGCCTGCTCCGATGCCGGCGCCCAGAAACTCGGCCAACCGGTGCCGGAATCGTATTTGGTATCCGAACGAAATAGTGCGTTCCCGCAGCAGACGCATCGATACGATCCGGTCGCGTGATTGTCCCAGTACCTCCCCGTAAAGGCTCGCTCGGTGCCCTTGTTCTGGGTCACCTCGATCTGCTCCGGCGTGAGATGCTCCTGCCGCTCGGCTGCCGTCTTCCCCAGCTTGTCGGCCATCGGTATTCCCTCCTCCACCCATGCGCGGCGCCGGGTCCCGGACGCGGTTTCTCCCGGGAAAACCCGACTACGCCTGTGTCTCGAAGGATACCACCCGGGATGGGGGCCGTCACGCGGGGCCGATTCGGGCTGGGACGGATATGCGGCAGGGCTCAGGGCTTGCGCTTGGCGGACCAGTCGGCCGCACCGTCATCGCCAAACTGCGCGGTGCCGCGCATCGTCTCTTGATCGACGGTGCCGTCATACGTGACGCTGATCGGCTGGTCCTGGAACTTGAGGGTCACAGAGAAGCGGATGTGATTCTCCCGGATAGTGCCTTCCAGGGCACTCTCGCCCATACGGCCCCTGTAGGTCCCCGTGAGATGGCTGCCGTCCTGCCGCAAAATGATCGTCGGGCGCCCGGTACCCTGGGTAGATCTGACCGTTATCTCCCAAGTTCCGGCGACATTCGCGTCCTCTGCCGCCCCGCCGGGCCGGAGCAGAACGATCGACAGTGCCAGGGCTGCCGCAAGGACACATCCGCCTTTCAGCGAACCCATGGACGACCTCCGGGTGCCGTATCGGCCGATGATGCTCACGCCGCGGCGGCGAAGCGTATGTGGTGGATCATGGCCGGCGGCAGGTTCCGCACAACCACATCGTGCTTGTAGCTGTACGTGGCCACGTAGCTGCGGACCACGAGCGACACCCCCGCCGCCCGTCTCCGTTCTTCGGGTTTTCCGCTCATGATGCGCACGGCCCGGCGCATGAATAAGTACTCATAGAAACTGCATATTCCGCCGGGCTTCAGCACCGCGCGATAGATCTCGAAAATGTTCCGGACCACCTCGGGCGCAAAGTTCGTAAACGGCAGACACGAAATCACGAAATCGTATTGCGGCTCGCGTTCGATCGCCTCGATCGGCTTGTTGTGAACCCGGACCGCGGCATCCACGCCGCGGAATGCCCGATCCTCTTTCAGGCGGTGCCGGATCAGAGACGCGAAGCGCCGGTCGATCTCGTAAACATCCAGGCGGTCTCCCCCGGACAGGTGCCGGACGATCTCCTCGGTGATGCTGCCGGTCCCGGCCCCGACCTCGAGCACCGAGGCCGGATGTCGGTAGTGCCGGGCGAGCTCGCCGGTCATCGACTGCGCCAAGGCCTTCGAAGAGGGGGCGACGGCGCCAGTCCGCTTGAAGTCGCGGGCGACGTTCATCAGGAATATCTTGTTCGTGGCCAGGTGCATCGGCATGAATCCACTCAATCCCAAAACCGACAGCAGCTATTAGAAATCACCACTGGTGCCCGGCCACCGGGCCAGGCGCTATTCATTTCATCGAATTGCGGGCGCGCCACGCGCCCCGGCGAAACCAACCAGATCGGGACCTCCGCATCGATAGATAGTTCTTTATACCATGCCGGTCTCGTTTTATGCCGGTGAAATTGCTGGCACCGTCGTCGGGCACGCCGGCACGCACACCAAGGAGCGGATGGACATGCACGGAAAGGAGGCCCCCCGACACGGCCGTTGGACGCTTCCGCCCTTCCCTCCCGACCCTCGCCCACCCGGCTTTCGATCCCTGTTTGGAGCGTCCGGGTTGTGCTATCGTCATCAGGAGGACATTTCGAACTTCCTTCGCCCCCGTGGGAGCGGGCATGCACATCGGGTTTCTGGGCGGCACCGGGATGGAAGGCAAGGGTCTCGCGTTACGTTTCGCCTCGGCGGGGGTGCCGGTCGTGCTCGGCTCCCGCTCGGCCGAGCGCGCGCGCCTCGCCGCCGATGGTTACAACTCCACCATAGGGACGAGAGCGGTCGAAGGCTGCGTCAACCGTGAAATGCTGGCGCGGTCCGACATCGTCTTTCTCACGGTTCCTTACGAGAGCGCGGTCGAAGCGGTCGAATCCTGCCGCGACGATTTCCGGCCGAACCACATCCTGGTCGACGTGACCGTGCCGGTCGCCTTCTGCAGGCGGCCGCCCCGCGTTCATCGAGCAGGAGGCCGGGTCGAGTGCGGAACTCGTCGCCCGGCACGTTCCGGAGGGCGTAGCCGTAATCGGCGCCTTCAAGACCATTCCCGCGCATGTGCTTGCCGAACTGGATACTGAACTGCACTGCGATGTTTTCGTCTGCGGCGACTTTAAGACGGCGCGGGAAAGCGTCATGGAAGCGGCGGCCCTCATACCTCACCTGCGCCCGCTCGATGCCGGCCCCCTGGAGATGGCGCGTGCGCTGGAGCGCATGACCTTTCTCGCGATTACCCTCAACCGCCGCTACAAGCGCAGGGGAGCGCGTTTCCGGATCGAGGGCATTTAGCCTGGCGTGACTTGAGAGGCGGCCCGCATTGGGCGGGACGTGCGGAGCGGCGCGATGAAAATCACGGCCCTCGCCGGCGGCACCGGGGCGGCCAGGCTGGTATCGGGACTGAGCGAGGTCCGGCCGCCCGAAGACCTGACCGTGATCGTGAACACGGGGGACGACTTCGACTGGATGGGCCTCAGGATCTGCCCGGACCTGGATACCATCGTCTACACGCTCGCGGGCTGTGCGAACCCGGCCACCGGCTGGGGCGTTCGGGGCGACACATTTTCCATGCTCGGCGAACTGGCCCACCTGGGCGGGCCCGCGTGGTTCAGGGTCGGTGACCGCGACCTGGCTACCCACCTGTACCGAACCTCCCTCCTGTACAGCGGCAAGAGCCTTTCGGAGGCGACGCGCGCCCTCTGCAGCCGGCGGGGAGTGCGGAGCCGCATCCTGCCGATGACGGACAGCCCGGTGCCGACGCTGGTCCATACGAGCGAGGGGGACCTTCCCTTCCAGGAGTATTTCGTCGGGCGACGCTGCGAGCCGCAGGTGCTCGGCTTCACGCACGTCAACGCCAGTACCTCGCACCCCGCCGACGGCGTCCTGGACGCAATCGCGCAAGCCGACGCCGTGATCGTCTGCCCGAGCAACCCGTTCATCAGCATAGGCCCGATCCTCGCGGTCCCCGGAATCCGGGAGGAACTGAAGGGCAGGTCGGGACCCGTGCTTGCCGTCAGCCCGATCATCGCGGGGCAGGCCGTGAAGGGCCCGACCGCCGCAATGCTCCGGCAGCTTGGCCGCGAAGTCTCCCCCGCCTCGGTGGCCGCGCTCTACCGGGATTTCGTCGACATTTTCGTCCTCGACGCGCTGGACATCGACCAGTGCGCCCGGGTTTCCGGCCTGGGGCTGTCGCCCCGGCTCGCGCCGATCCTGATGGAAGGCCAGCCGGCCCGGGTCGCGCTCGCGCGCCGCCTCCTGGAGATGCTCCCGTGAACCCCGGGGTCGTGATACTGCCCGTCAAGGAACCCGGCGCCGCCAAACTCCGGCTCGCCCCTCTGCTTCATCCGCCTGAACGAGCGGCCCTGTGGTGGGCGATGTTCGAGGATGTCTCCGCTGCGCTGGCCCGCACCGGGATAGCCGTGGTGGTGGTGACGAATTCCGACCGCGCGTCGGCTCGCGCACGGCGGCTGGGGTGGCGCGTTTTCCGCGAGCGCGCGCAGGTGTCCGAGAGCGCGTCGGTCGATGCGGCCTGCAGGCAGGTCTCGCGCGAGGGATGCCCGCGCGCCCTGCGGATTCCGGCCGATGTCCCGCTCGTGCGGCCGGAAGACATCGCGACAATCGCGGAGATGCCGGCCAGCGCCGGTTCCACGGTCCTGGTCCCCTCGCGGGACGGCTCCGGGACCAACGCGATCCTGAGGTCGCCCCCGGACCTGTTCCCGTCGCGCTTCGGCACCCACAGCCTGGTGCTGCACACCCAGGAGGCGCTGCGCGCCGGGTCCACGCCCGCGATCCTGGAAAACGAGCGCCTGGCCCTGGACCTGGACGACGCCCGCGACGTGCATGTATTCCTGCAGCGGCCATCAGATACGCGCACGTACGCACTGTTGTCGACCTTTGGGCTGGCAGAAAGGATTGCAGTGCTTGGCTAGCGGCAGGATTTCGATTCGCGCGCTCGAGGGCCTGCCGGAGATCGTGCCCGGCGACGACCTGTGCGAGAAGATCGTCGCTGCCCTGCGGCAGCACGGAGGTCTTCTGCAGGGTGAGGATCGGGGCCGCCCCGGGCCCGTATTCGTCGTGGCCCAGAAGGCCGTCAGCAAAGCGGAGGGCAGGATCGTGCGGCTGGCGTCGGTGGCGCCGTCCGGGCGCGCCCTGTCGCTCGCGGCGGAGCTCCACCGGGACGCCCGCATCGTCGAGGTCGTGCTGCGCGAATCCAGGCGGATCGTGCGCACGGGTCACGGAGTCCTGATCGTCGAGACCCACGGCGGGTTCATTTGCGCCAACGCCGGGGTGGACGCGTCGAACGCGCCCGAAGGCTGCGTGATCCTCCTCCCGTCGGACCCCGACCAATCGGCGCGTCAGCTGCAGCGCGGGCTGGCAGAGGCGCTGCGGACGGAAGCGGCCGTCATCGTGTCGGACACATTCGGTCGTCCCTGGCGCCAGGGGTTGACCAACGTGGCCCTGGGGGTCGCGGGCCTGTCGCCTTTCATCGACTACCGCGGACAGGTAGACTGGTACGGACGCCCGCTTATGGCGACCGTCCTGGCGGTGGCCGACGAGCTGGCGGGAGCGGCCGAACTGGTGATGGGCAAGACGTCCGGCATCCCGGTGGCGATCATAGAAGGCTTCGAGTACCGCCCGGCAGACGGTTCCGGGCGCCAGCTGATCCGTCCCGCCGGGGAAGACCTGTTCCGGTAGCGTCAAAGCTGCCGGTGTGTGAGGATAAAGCTAATTCGCCGGGCTTCCAGCCGGAGGAGGGGATCATGTCACAGGGAACCATTCCTCAGAATTTTCTCGACCTGCTGCAGAAACCTGCCTTTGCGAACCTTGCGACCATCATGTCGGACGGGAGCCCGCAGGTGAGCCCCGTCTGGTGCGACTACGACGGCCGGCACATCATCGTGAACACGGCCAAGGGGCGGGTCAAGGACAGGAACATGCGCACTAACCCGAATGTGGCGCTGGCGATCATGGACCCCGGCAATCCGTATCGCTATCTTGGCATACGAGGGCGGGTGGTGGACATCACCGAGGACGGGGCCGACCAGCACATCGACAAGATGGCGAAGAAGTACCTCAACGTCGACCGGTATCCCGGCAGAACGCCGGGCGAGGTGAGGGTCATCTTCAAGATTGCGGCCGAACGGGTCAACACGATGGGTTAGCGGCGCCCGGTGGGTAGTGACGGCCCGCCCCCGCCCAAACGAGCTGCAGCCCGCTGCGTCCGCAAAACCGCCGGTTCAGGGCAATGGATGGGCCGCGTTCAGCGCGCGCCGCCACTGCTCGATAGTTTTCTCCTGCCCACCGCGCGCCAGGTAGTCCTTGATGAACAGGCGGGTCTCGGTGGTGCGACCCAGCCGGACCGACGTGCGCGCCAGGAGCACGTAGACGTCCAGGGGCGGCGAGGACGTGAGATCCAGCACGCTGCGGTAGGCCTGATAGGCGTCCTGCAGCCGGGAGTCGGCCTCCAAGACCCGGCCGAGTTCCACCAGGAGGTCGATGCTCCCGGGGTGTTTCTGCGAGAGATTCGTCAGCGTTTCGGCCGCGGCTTCCCGGTAACCGGCCGCGACCAGCGCGCGCGCCAGCGCCGCGCCCACCATCCGGTCGTCGGGGGCGAGCTCCAGGGCCTTCCGCAGCGCGTCGACGGCGCCTTCACGGTCGTCGATCGTTGTCAGAGTCGAGCCGAGGTTGAACCACAGGCCCGGGTTGTCCGGCACCTTGCCGACCAGAGCCCGCAGCGCCGACGCAAATCCCTCGATGTCTCCCGCTCTCCGCGCCTCGTCGGAGCGCAGGAGCAAGGTCTGGAGATCCTCGTCACCCGCAGCCCCCGCGCCTTGGTCCGCGCGGCGCCCCGCGTAGTATCCCTTGCGCGCATGAATCGTAGCCACCGCGGAGGTCACGACACGAATGCGGTGAAAGCGCCCGTCGGCGGGCTGACTGGAGAGAAACCCCAGGTAATACAGCTGGCCCGTCCCCCGCAGGGCGGTAGCGGCGGCTCCGGCCAGATCGTTGGTGGAATGAATGAACCGGCCGCCCGTCTCGTTCGCGAGTTGGGCCAGCGGGGTTTCGCGGTCGCTGCGCCAGTCGGAGGCGTGCGAGTTCAGGATTCCGGTCAGGTGAGGATTGCGCAGCAGGAAGGCGCCGCTCGCCCCGATCCCAATGGCTTCCTGGGTTTCGAGCCCCGAGGCGGAGACCGTGAGGAAGCGCACGTGGTGCTCCCGGGCCGTCCTCACCATGCTGTCGAGCCTCGAGCTCAGGTCGGAACGCATGCTGGTCCTGCCGACCGAGAAACCCGAGGAGAAGAAGATGATCGTCTTCGGGTACGTGCCCGGGTCAGCAACGGCAGCGTTGAGGACGGCGCCCAGTCCGTCCAGCATCCGGGAAGTCTGGGAGAAATTCTGGCCCAGAAGCGTACGGCAAAGGACCTGGACCCCGGTTTGGATCATGGTCGGGTCGCCGGCTTCAGTGCCGTCGACTTCTCCCAGGTTGTTCTTGTAGTGGACTCTCTGCTGCGAGGCGTAGCGCAGTTCCACGAGTTGCCGCGCCTGGTCGTCGCCCCGCTCGATGAGGTAGGCCTCGTGTATGCTCATGATTCCGTCGTTCGACGTCAGCTCCCGGTCGGAGCGTACTCCTGCCGAGCGCAGCCTGCGGATCATCTGCTCGACGCTCTCGCCGGCCGTGACGCTGGCCTGGCCCTCGCTGGTGAGGTGGAGCGAGGCGGGGCGGACCGCGCTGTGGTATTCGCGGATAAGCCGCTCGGCGGCGTCCCGGGCGCCTATGAACGCGCCGGGCGCGCTGGCCACGTTGTCGACAACCACATAAGTCCTGCCGAGCACCAGGTCGCGCGCATCGGCCAGCGCCGGGGTGCTCGAGCCGGAAAACGCGTTCTTCAAGGCGGTCGCGCGCACGGCCGGCAAGTCCTCCGCCCGAATTCCCCTACGGAAATACCCCACCTCGCGCAGGGCGCCGTCTTCGTATATCCGGAAATCCTTCTCCAGCAGGTCGGGTAGAGTGCGGCCCGCAGCAGCCTCCATCAGGACCGGCACTTCGACAAACCGGGATTCCACCTTGAACGACGGCCTCTGTTGCGCCACAGCGGCGCGAGCGGCCGCGGGTTTCTCGCCTCGCAGCCCCGTTGCGTTTACTTCACGCAGCGGCGCGGGTGTCGACGTCAGTTCGTGGAAGGCCACCTGCGCGCTCAGGTCGCGCGGCGGGGGGGCCGGCCGGTCCGCCGCGGCCCGCGGCAGTTCCCGGGGGGGCTCGAGGGCCGACATCAGGCCGGCGCAGGGCACGGTCTTTGCGGGCACGGTGGCCGTCTGCTTCAAGCGCGTCGACGGACTTGAATCAGTGCATGAATGGGTTCGCGCGTTCGTTGCGAAGACCGGCCATAGCGGATTCATTTCATTCGATTTTATCGTTACCGAGGCTGGCGTGGCGCAGGCGATCGAGTGCAATCCGCGCATCACCAGCGGCATTCATTTCGTGGAAAGCGAGGGGTTGGCCCGCGCAGTGCTTTCACCCGGAAACGACGTTCCGGTACCGCTGAAACGGCATGCCAAATTCCAGCAGGCCTATTCGACACTGACCGAGGCTTACGGCAATTTCCTGCGCCCGCGCCGCTTCGCCGCGCAGATGCGCGAACTCTTCGCCAGCCGCGATGTCGTGTGGTCGTGGCGCGATCCGCTGCCGTTCCTGCTGATGACGCCGATGTCCTGGGACATTTTGCGCCCGGCAATCTTCGGCGGCCTTACGCTTGGCGAGGCGGCGATGCGCGACATCGCCTGGTTCGACGAGCGCGAAGAAAACCCGGTCAGCGAGGGCGAGGCTCGGCATGCCGCACGCTGACCATGATCTGCCTTGCGGGCCGCGTCGTCAGCCGGGCCGCCGGTCGTACGCCCTGCGGCTCCAGCGCGCTGAAGTCGAACCGGCGCGCCAGCGTGGCGATGATCAGTGTGCTTTCGGCATAGGCGAACGCCGAGCCGATGCAGGTGTGCCGCCCCGCGCCGAAGGGAATGTAGACGCCCTTGGGGATCTGCGCCTCGCGCTCCGGCATGAAGCGCTGCGGGTCGAAAACATCGGCGTCTGCCCAGTGTTTCTGGTGGCGATGCATGGTCCAGGGGGAGATCATCACCATTGCGCCACGCTTCAGTTTGCGCGGTCCGATCTGCACCGCTTCCAGCGCCACGCGCGGAATGAAGGTGACCGGCGGATAGAGCCGCAGCGCTTCCTTGAACACCGAGCGCAGAAAGGGCAGGCGCCGCGCATGTTCGTACTGCAAGGGCGCGCCGCCGGTGACCTCCTCGACTTCCTCGCGGATCGTGGCAAGAACTTGCGGTTGGCAGGCAAGGATGAAGAACACCCAGGTCAGCACGCTGGCGGTCGTCTCGTGGCCGGCCAGGAAGAAGACGCCGAGCTGGTCGATCAGCTGCTCGCGTGTCAGCGCCTCGCCGGTGTCGGCATCGCGCGCTGCGATCACCGCGCTCGCGATGTCGTTGAAGCGGCTTTCGCGGTCGTTGAGATGCGTGTCGACCAGCACGCCCAGCACGGAGCGGATGCGCCGGCATGCGGCGAGCACGGCGGTGGGCTGGCGAACCTTGCTCCAGGCCGGCTTCAGGATCAGCTGCGAAAGGTTGACCTGCGCCACCGCACGCTCGAACACCGCGAAATCGTCGAAGATCTCGTGCGCCATTTCATTGTCGAGCGAGGTGGAAAACACCGTGCGGCAAATGATGTCCGCCGTGAGCTGGCTCATCGCACGGTCGAGCGAAACCGGCGTGCCTTCGCGCGCGTGCTGGTCGAGCCGCGCCTCGTAGTCGGCGACCGCCGCCTGCATCTGCGCAAAGGCATGGTTGACCCGCATATGAGTGAAGGCAGGCTCGATCATGGCGCGCTGCCGCCGCCACACCTCGCCATCGGTGACGAAGATCGAATTACCGATCAGCGGCTCCAGCGCGCCGACCATCAGATCGTTCTTTGGGAAAATCCCGTCCGCGTCGGCAAGGATCTGCCGCACAAGCTCCGGCTCGTTGAACAGCACGATCGAGCGGCGCGAATAGCCAAGGTCCGTGACGTCGCACCGGTAGGCGTCGGCGGGCAGCAGGCTCAGCAGGTCGCCATCGCCCTGCGCGATGGTTCGCAGCAGCGAGGCGACGGGCGAAAGCGGCCTTGGGCGCGGGGGCTGGTAGGCGGTCGGGGTCATGCGATTGCGGCACTCACAACGCGGCAGTGCCGCATCTATCGGATATTGGCATGAGCCTGTCGAGCCTCGACGTCTTCCACTTTCTCGTCGCCTGCCACATCGTGACGGGTGCGAGCGGCGCGCTCGACTTTCTGGGTGCCGGTGGCGAGCCGCAAGGGCGGGCCGGCGCATCGCAAATGGGGCCGCGTCTTCGCCATGCTGATGCTGGCGACCGGCGTGTTCGCGGGCCTGATGGCGACGACGACGCTGATCGCATCCGATGGAAACCCATCCCGCATCTGTGCGGCGTCGCCGGCTTCGACGAGCCGCAAACCGTGCGCGCCGTCTTCGGCTGGATGATGCTCTACCTCGCCGTGCTGACGGTCAACCTCGCCTGGCACGGCTGGCTCTGCGTGTCGCCGGGCCGCGTCGCCGCGCACGATCCGCGGCTGGCACAACGTGGCGCTGCAGGTGCTGCTGCTGGCGGCGGCGCTCAACTGCGCGCTGCTAGGGCCTGCGGATCGGCCAATTGCTGATGGTCGGCATTGCCTTCGTCGGCTTCGCCACGGTGGCGACCAATGTCTGGTTCATGGCCAAGGCGCAGCCCGACCCGCGCGCGACTGGCTGTGCGAGCACGTCAAGGCGATCGTCGGGCGGGCATCTCGGTCTACACGGCGTTCTTCGCGTTCGGCGCGGTGCGGCTGATCCCGGAACTGGCGCTCAACCCGGCCTTCTGGTCGATCCCGCTGATGACCGGCGTTTCGCGATGATCATCTGGTTCCAGCGCGTGGTGACGCGGCAGGCGGCAAGCCGACCGTTCCGGGACAGTGCTCAGGCCCGCTGCCACTGCTGCGGCGGCCGGAATGAGGTCCGACACCAGCTTTGCCGAGGTCAGCACGCCGGGCATGCCGGCGCCCGGATGCGTGCCCGCGCCAACGAGGTAGAGGTTCTCGACCTCCTCGCTCAGATTGTGCGGGCGGAACCAGGCGCTTTGCAGCAGCTTGGGCTCCAGCGCAAAGGCCGCGCCCTGGTGCGACAGCAGCCGGTCGCGGAAGTCGAGCGGCGTGATCATGCGCGACGTGACGATGCTGCTCCGACAGGCCCGGCATCAGCGTTTCCTCCAGCCGCTGCTCGATCGCGGCGCGGTAGCGCTCGGCCTCGACGGTCCAGTCCGTGCCGCTTGCCAGATGCGGCACGGGGCTGAGCACGTAGAAGGCGTCGCAGCCTTCCGGCGCCAGCGACGGATCGTTCGCCGTCGGGCGGTGCAGGTAGAGGCAGAAATCCTTCGCCAGCTTGTGCTTCTTGAAAATGTCCGTGAGCAGCCCCTTGTAGCGCGGACCCAAGCACCATGGTGTGGTGGTAGACGTCGTCGAAGCTGCGGTTCGTGCCGAAATACCAGACGAACAGGCTCATCGAATAAGCCCCGTGCGCGATCTTGGCGTCGGTCCAGCGGCGGCGGCGATGATTGCCCAGCAGCTTGCCATAGGTCCAGGCCGGATCGGCGTTGGAAACGACGATGTCTGCGGCGATGAACTCGCCCGATCGGCAGCCGCACGCCGCTGACACGCCGCCCGTCGGTGGCGATTTCCGCGACTTCGCTGTCATACCGGATCAAGCCGCCTTGCCGCTCGATCAGCCCGGCAATGCCGCGCACCAGCGCGCCGGTTCCGCCCACGGCGTAGTGCACGCCGTATTTGCTCTCCAGATGCGCGATCAGGCAATAGTAGGAGGTCGTCGCGAACGGGTTGCCGCCGATCAGCAGCGGATGGAAGCTGAAGACGATCCGCAGCCGCGGGTCCTTGAAGAACCGGCTGACCGTCGAATAGACCGGCCAATAGCCGCCCAGCCGCACCAGGTCCGCCATCGCTTTCGCCGTGAACAGCAGCGAATGGAACGGCTTGTCGGCAAGCTCCTCGAAGGCGACCTTGTAGATTTCGCCGCTGCGCTTCATGAAGCGCGCAAGGCCCTCGACATCTTCCGGGTTGAAGCGCGCCACCTCGGCCCGCATCTTTTCCGGATCGCCGCTGTAGTTGAATACCGAGCCGTCGTCGAAACGGATCTTGTAGAACGGATCGCAGGCGCGCAGCTCGACATCGTCGGACAGCTTCGCGCCGCAGGCCTCCCACAACTGTTCGAAGATGTAGGGCGCGGTCACGATGGTCGGACCGGCATCGAAGGTGAAGCCGTCCTGCCGGAATACATAGGCTCGCCCGCCGGGACCATCGAGCTTTTCCAGCACGGTCACCCGGTAGCCCTTGGCGCCGAGCCGTGCCGCCGCAGCCAGCCCGCCCAGACCCGCGCCGATGACGACGGCGTGCGGCAGCTCGGCCTGGTCTGCGATCGGCGAAGGGAAGGGCGCTGTCATTTCTTGTCCATCATTGTCTCGGCCGGTATACGGGATCGGCCCGATCGAGGATCAGCCGTGCGGCAAGTTGCGCGTCCGCCTCGTGCAGCAAATGCCCGCCGCTTGGCAGTATCACGACCTCGCAATCGGCAATTTGCGTTGCCGCCTCGCGCGTGACCGAAGCCGGCACCATGGCGTCGTCCGCCGCCGCGATCAGCGTCACGGGGCAGGGCATCTGACGCATTCGGGCGCGCAGCGGCGCGAGGTCCCAATTCGCCATCATGCCGAGCGCGCCCGACACATGCGCCGGGCTCGCAGAGCAGCCGCGCGTAGAGGTCGCGGCCGCGCCGGTCGATCTGCGATCCGGTGCGCGAGAGCAGCCGCTCTGCTGCACCGGTGTTGCGCGCGAAGGAGGAAAACAGCCGCGGCACGAAGGGGTTCAGAAACAACATCTTGGCGAGCGGGGAAAAGATCGTGTCGCCCTCTATGGGCTTGAGCGCCGCGTTGAAGCCGATGATGCGGTGCGGCGCGATGCTCCCGTCAAGCGCCATCTGCATCAGGATCGCGACCGAGGCCGAGTGCCCGACGGCAAGCATCGGCTTTGCCTGCAGATTGTCGAGCAGCTTGGCAAGCGCCCGCGCCATGCCCGGCAGCGACAGGTCGGCGCCGTCGCTGCGGGTGAAGCCGTGGCCAGGCAGGTCCGGCGTCACGACGCGGAATTCCTGCGCCAGCAAGGGCATCAGATCGCGGAACGAGTGCGAAGAGGCGCCTGTCCCGTGCGAGAGCAGCAGCGCCGGTGCGCCCGCGGGGCCCATCACCTGCACGTGCCATTCGATATTGCCGATGCGCAGGAAACGGCTCGCCTCCCGGTTCGGCCAGTCCGCTCCGTCGCGGGCCCACTCGAGATGCTGCGGCGTTGAAAACACGGGAATCAGCCTGCGCGATAGCTGGCGACGATGCCGCTGACCGCCGCCGCATCGGCCCGCGGCAGGCGGCAATAATCGGCGTGCATCACTTCGGCCAGCTTGCGCGAAGTCTCGCGCTCGCGCCGCGAAATATCGATGACGATGGACGACATCTGCATCATCGCGAATTGCCGTGCGACGGCCTGCGTGTCGCGCGCAGCCGCCTCCCGGTCCATGGTTCCGTCGAGCGCGACGTTACCGCTGCCATCGGTCAGGATCACGACGAGCGGCGATTGTCCCTTGCGGCGTATGCTTGCGGCGAGCTGCAGGGTCTTCATCAGCCCGCTGGCAAGCGGCGTCGCGCCGCCGCCCGGCAATACGCTTAGCGAGCGCTTGGCGCGCACCAGCGAGCGCGTCGGCTCCAGCAGCAATTCCGCGCTCTCGCCGCGAAAGGCGATCAGCGCCACGTCGTCGCGCCGCACATAGCAATCGGCCAGCAGCAATTCGACCGCGCCCTTGGCCTCGCCGAGCCTGTCGAGCGCCGTCGAGCCGGACGCATCCACAGCGAAGATCGTGGTGGTTTGCGCCTTCTGGCGGCGGCGGGTGTAGCGGAAATCCGCCTTGCGAATGGCGAGATCGCCGCCCGGCATGCGGCCGCGCAGCTTCTGCCATGGCGCTGCCGTGCGCAATGTCGCGATGATGTCTGGCCTCGCGCCGGATGCGGGCGGGCGCTGGCGGTGACCGATGGCCCTGCCGCGCGTGCCCTCGTCGATCTTCTGGCCCGCTTTGCCCGCACTGCCGGAGCGAAGGCGCTTGCCGTCATGGCGGAAGAATTCGGCAATGTCGGGCAGCATGGCCCGCGCCGCCTCCACAAGCATGTCGGTGATTTCCTGCGGATCGGTGTCGCACGTGCCGTCGCTGGCGTCGTCCTGCTGCGGTTCTTCGGGCGGCTCCGGTTTTTGCTCGGGCTGTGGCTCGGCGGTTGAAGGTGGCGCGCCAAGCACAAGCCGCAGCGCCGTGCCGGCATGGCCGGGCGTCACCGAAACAGCATTCTCCAGCGCCGCGAGCGCCCGTGCCACGCTGCACAAATTCAGCATCAGCCGCATCGATCCGGGACCGGCGGCCAGCGAAACCTCGCCGAAGGCCTCCATGATCTCGGTCGGCAGCGCGGGCATCGCGGCGGATGGCGGGGGTTCTGCTTGGAGCGCAAGCCGCGCGCCCTCCGCCTCGCGCCACGAGATCGCGGAAAGGTCGAGCCGCAGTGGCAGGCGGTCCGCCAGTCTTGGGCAAAGCGCCTCGTCGGCCTGCGCGCCTTCGTCGATCGCAACCAGCGCGAACCGGCTGGGCGCGCCGCCGCAACTGCCACTGTCGAGCGCCTCTCCGATGAGCGAGGCGGCCAGGCTCTCGGCTCTCTCGGCCATGGCAAATACGGCGATGCCGCCATGCGCGCGGGCAAGAACGCCGGTCTCCATTACCGGGAGCCCGGCCTCCAGCGTCGCTGCAAGGTCGAGGCCGCCCGCGAGGCGCTCGGTGTCGGCGGTCGCGGAAAACCGCACGGCCGGGACATCAGGGGAAAGCGCGCGCAATTGCTCCAGCCAAGCATCGAGCACGGGGCCGCAGCGCGCACGCAAGTGAATGCCGCGCAGCAGCGGCGCTTCGCCGCCACCGTCTGTCCATGGCCCGAAACGCGCCAACAGGCGTGCGGCCAGCAGCGCGTCCGCCCATGCGGGCGAGACCTCAGGAATTGAGGATCGCATCATCGCCGACATCCATCAGCACGCGCTCGACGCGTGCGGCCGATCCGGCCTCGTCCAGCGGATCGCGGCGCAACCTGTGCCGCAGCGCCATGGGCGCGACAGCGACGACGTCCTCGCGCGTGGCGCCGGCCCGCCCGTCCAGAGCCGCCCGCGCGCGGGCCGCCCGCACCAGCGTCAGCTCGCCGCGAAGCCCGTCGACGCCCAGCCGCATGCACAGCAACGCGCAGAACTCGAGCACGGAATCGGGCGCGGTGACGTCAGCGACGCTCTCCTGCGCCTTGACGATGCGGCGGCGCAGCTTCGCCTCGGCCTTCTCGTGCGCTGCGATGAACGCAGCAGGATCGCGCTCATAGGCCTCGCGCCGGCGAACCACCTCGACCCGCTCCTTGACCGTATTGGGCGAGGCGACCTCGACCATCAACCCGAAGCGGTCAAGCAATTGCGGGCGCAATTCGCCTTCCTCCGGATTGCCGGAACCGACAAGCACGAACCGCGATGGATGGCGCACGCTCAAGCCTTCGCGCTCGACGAGGTTGACGCCGGAAGCGGCAACATCGAGCAGCAGGTCGACGAGATGGTCTTCGAGCAGGTTCACTTCATCGATATAAAGGAAGCCCCGGTGCGCGCGCGCCAGCAGGCCGGGCTCGAAGCGCTTTTCCCCGGCGACGAGGGCACGTTCCAGGTCGAGCGCGCCGACAACGCGATCCTCCGAAGCGCCGAGCGGCAGGTCTATGACGGGAGCGGCGGCCTTGATGGCCGAGCCCGTCTTGCCGCTGCAATCGGGGCAATCATGCGTATCCGCGGGCGAACAGTTGAAGCGGCAGCCCTTGCGGACCGTGATCCTGGGCAGCAAGGCCGCCAGCGCGCGCACCGCTGTGGATTTTCCCGTGCCCCTGTCGCCGAATACGAGGACGCCGCCAAGGCGCTGGTCGACCGCGGCCATCAGCAGCGCGTCCTTCATCTCGTCCTGGCCAACTATGGCTGAAAAGGGAAAAGGCTGGACCATCTTCTCTCCGGCTCGTGCTGAAGACTGTCAACCAAAGTTGACGCATCGTTGTCAACATCATTATACGGACGTTGGCCGATTGCAACGGTTGAGCAATGTTGCGTCAACAATATGCTTGCCATTGAACCGCCTTTCATACGATCTAATTACCGGCTGCCGTTCAGCAACCGGCGGTATTCCAGGAGGGAATGAAACATGCGAATTCTTACAGGGGCGGCAATGTTTGCCGCCGCAGCGTTTGCTCTTGCCGCACCGGCAATGGCTGTTGAGGGGGATCCCGCGGCGGGTGAAGCCGTGTTCAAGAAATGCGCCACCTGCCATGTGCTCGAAGTCGGCAAGAACAAGGTCGGCCCGTCGCTGGCCGGCGTCGTCGGCCGCCAGCCCGGCACGGTCGAGGGCTTCAAGTACTCCAAGGCCATGATGGACTTCGGACAGGGCAAGGTCTGGGATGATGCCCTCCTGACCACGTACCTGCACAATCCCAAGGAAGTCGTGAAGGGCACCAAGATGGCCTTCGTCGGCTTGAAGACCGACCAGGAAATCGCCGATGTCATCGCTTATGTGAAGAAGGCGAGCCCGGCGCCCGCACAATAATTGCAGCCGAAAAGCACCGGCCTGTTTCCGCGCCGCAACAAGCAATGTAAAATGTTTTTTACACAGGCGTAAAAAACAGTTTACAAAATCGCCTGCGGCGCGGATATTTCCCCCAACGAGCGAGGAGTAGCCTCCGCAAGGCTGCCAGCCTCCTCGACGGGAGGAAGTGCATGGAACCGTTCATCTCGATTGATGCGCAAACGCCTCATCTCGATGCTGTGAGCGATCCGTCCAGCCTCAAGTACATGTCCGACGCACAATTGCAGGCGCTGGCCGGCGAGTTGCGCCTCGATACCATCCTTACAGTTTCCAAGACCGGGGGCCATCTTGGCGCCAGCCTTGGCGTCATCGAACTCACGGTGGCAATCCATGCCGTGTTCGACACCCCGCGCGACAAGCTGATCTGGGATGTCGGCCATCAATGTTATCCGCACAAGATCTTGACCGGCCGGCGCGGGCGCATGCACACGATCCGGCAGGAGAACGGCCTTTCCGGCTTCACCCGCCGCGCGGAAAGCGAGTACGACCCGTTTGGCGCGGCCCATTCGTCCACGGCGATGTCGGCCGGCCTCGGCTTCGCTGTCGCGCGTGAGATGGGCGCCGATGTGGGAGACGTCGTGTGCGTCGTCGGCGATGGCGCAATGTCCGCGGGCATGGCTTTCGAAGCGCTCAACAATGCCGGTGCGCTCGGCCACCGCCTTTTCGTGATCCTCAACGACAACGACATGTCCATCGCGCCGCCCGCCGGTGCGCTGTCGTCCTATCTTCGTGGACTGTGCGCCGGCCACAGGCAAGGCGAGGGGCCCGCCCGTCGGCGCGAACCGCGCAATCCCCAACCCTCTTCGAGCATTTGGGCTTCGACTATTTCGGCCCGTTGGACGGTCACGACCTGCCGCAATTGCTCGCCGCGCTGCGCCACGCCCACGCAACCGCGACCGGACCGGTGCTGATCCATGTCGTCACGCACAAGGGCAAGGGCTATTGGCCTGCCGAGAAGGCAGCCGACAAATATCACGGCGTGTCGCGGTTCGACGCGCTCACCGGCAAGCAGTCGGTTCCGGCCGCAAATGCGCCGAGCTACACCAAGGTCTACGGCAACGCGCTGGTGTCGGAGGCCGAGCACGACGCGCGCATCATCGCGATAACAGCCGCCATGCCGACGGGCACCGGCGTCGACATGTTCGCCAAGCGCTTCCCCGAGCGATCCTTCGATGTCGGCATAGCCGAGCAGCACGCCGTGACATTCGCCGCCGGGCTGGCCGCGTCGGGGATGAAGCCGTTCTGCACGATCTATTCGACCTTCCTGCAGCGAGCCTACGACCAGGTTGTGCATGACGTGGCGCTGCAAGGCCTGCCGGTGCGCTTCGCCATCGATCGCGCCGGTCTGGTAGGCGCGGACGGCCCCACTCATGCCGGTTCGTTCGATGTGGGTTATCTGGCCAATCTGCCCGGCTTCACGGTCATGGCCGCCGCCGACGAAGCGGAACTGGTGCACATGGTTGCGACCGCCGCGGCCCATGACAGCGGGCCCATTGCCTTTCGCTATCCACGCGGCGACGGCACAGGAGCGCCGCTGCCCGAGCGGGGCACGCCGCTGGAAATCGGCAAGGGCAGGGTGCTGCAAACGGGCACGGATGTCGCGCTGCTCTCCTTCGGCACGCGTCTGGGCGAATGCCTCGGCGCCGCCCGCGAGTTGGAGCGGCTGGGCCTTTCGGTAACGGTCGCCGACGCGCGCTTCGCCAAGCCGCTGGACACGGAACTGCTGGAAAAGCTGGTGCGCACGCACCGTGCGCTCATCACCATCGAAGAGGGCGCAACCGGCGGCTTCGGCGCGCTGGTCCTGCACCATTTGGCGCAAGCGGGAATGCTGCAATGCGGCGCATGTGTCAGGACGATGACATTGCCCGACACCTTCATCCAGCATGCCTCTCCCGATGCCATGTACGAGGCCGCGGGACTGACCGCGCGCAACGTGACGGCGCAAGCGATGCACATGCTTGGCATTGATATCAAAGAATAAATTGCCGGGTGCGCCGCTCCCCGGGACAAGGCGAAAATTGATCGTGCGTTCAGCCTTGTAAAAAGTGCCGGGGACACCATCCTTTTGCACTCGCCCGGCCGAAAAATTTACGTTATCGTTTCTGATCGGATCCCGGGGAGACCTATTTCGGCAGGCGGGATCGGGGGAAAAAATGGACAAGGGTCAAGGGAAGCGGCCGGCCGGTTTGTCGCCCGTGGGTAACGGAATACCGTTCGGCTCCCACGCAATTGGCCTGGGGGGCTACCGCCGGGGCCGCGAATTGCGGGCCGGGCGCTACATCCGGTATGTTCGCGACGAGGAAAACCGCCGGCTGACTCCAAACGAGCGTTCGACGCTGGCCAACACCATCAGCGTTTCCGTCGTTCCCGAACTTATCCTGCGTCACGGCAACGATCCGCTGCCGTTCGGTCCTGACGACATCGTGGAGATCGATGTCGACGGCCTCGTCTCTCTTCTGCTCGATCGCGACAACGACGCGTTCAAGCTCTTCCAGGCCGAAATGGAATTGCTCCGAGATGCCCCGGCCCATGTGTGCGACCAGTTCGTTCGCACCGTGATTTCGCGCGTCGGCGAAATGTGGACCGACGATACCGCCGGCTTCTACGAGGTAACGCTTGCGGCGGCCCGCCTTCAAACCTTCGTGCGGGAAAAGGTGCAGCAGGCCGCAACGCGGCAGGCGCGCGAGCAGCAATCACGCCGGATACTGCTTGCGAAGGTGAGCGGCGAGGAGCACACGCTCGGCCTGCTGGTGGTTACCGCCTGCTTCCAGGAAGCGGGTTGGGAAGTGAGCGGCGGCAGTGAACTTGCCTGCGGTGCGCAGATGTTCCGCGCGCTCGCCGACAACAATTTCGCCGTTCTTGGACTGTCGGTCGGCGTCTCTGTCGAGACCGGCAACCTTGCCGCGATCATCGCCAAGGCAAGGTCGGTATCGGCCAACAAGAACATGGGGATTTGCCTCGGCGGACCGGCGCTGATGGCGGACCGGGAACGCTTTGTCGGCCTCGACGTCGATTTCGTTGCGACGGATGCCCTGAGCGCGGTCAAAAGCGCGGAAGCGCGGGTTTCCTGACCCCCGCGCCACCGCTTTGCGCATTGCCTAAGACGCGCGGCGCAGCACGCCCAGTATCAGCAGCAGGATGACGGCGCCGATGGTGGCGTGGATGATCGACCCGATGATCCCGCCGCCAATCGAAATGCCGATCGCCGGCAACAGGTAACCCGCCAGGATCGCGCCGATGATGCCGATGACGATGTTTCCGACGAGACCGAAGCCGTAGCCTTTGACGAGAAGCCCGGCGAGCCAGCCGGCTATCGCGCCGACGAGCAGAAATATGAGCAAGCTTTCGATACCCATGTGATGTCCCTTCCCTGGCAGCGTGGTGCTGCCGGTCGGAACATACCCGCGCCGCGCGATTCGCGAAATCAGATCGCGGTAAAGCCGTTATCGACGAAAAGATGCGCTCCGGTGACGAAGGCGGATTCGTCCGATGCCAGGTAGAGCGCCGCGCGCGCCACGTCTTCGGGTTCCCCCATCCGCCCCTGCTGCGCCGCGATCGCCGCATCCGACACGTCCACGCCGTATCGCTCCAGCGCTTCCACCTCACGGTTGCCGTGCGGCGTGCGGATGAAGCCGGGGCACACCGCATTGCAGCGGATGTTTCGGTCGCGGAACTCGATTGCGATGGCGCGCGCGAACATGTGGCACGCGCCCTTCGTGGCGCCGTAGAGCACTTCCATCGGCGTCGCCGCGACCGCGGAAATCGACGAAGTGCACACGATCGATCCCCCGCCCGCGGCCAGCATGCCGGGCAGCACCGCGCGCGTGACGAGATACATGCTCTTGACGTTGACCGCCATAAGCATGTCCCATTCCTCCTCGGTGGTTTCCAGGAATGGCTTCACAACGATGGATCCGGCATGGTTGAAGAGCACCGTGATCGGCCCGAGTGCGTTGGCGATCGACTTCACGCCGCGCTCCACCTGTGCCGCATTGGAAACATCCGCCGCGGCGAACTCGGCCTGCAGGCCCGCTTCGCGCAGCTCCTGCGCCAGCGCTTCGCCCGCATCCGCATTCCTGTCCAGGATGCCGACCGCCGCGCCTTCCCGCGCAAAAAGCCGCGATGCCGCGCCGCCCATGCCGGTTGCCCCGCCCGATATCAGCGCCACCTTGCCCTGCAACCGTCCCGCCATGTGAACTCCTCGCCTCGATTGTCCTATTTGACCAGCGTAACCGGCAGCTTGGCAAGATGAACAACCTTCGTTGCCACCGATCCCAGTATCAGGCTGCCGATGGAGCCCATGCCGCGCGTTCCCATGACGATTGCGTCGCATCCCTGACGCTCGGCGCATTCGACGATGGCATGCGCCACTTCGCCGGCGGCAGACTCGCTGCTGAAAGAAACGCCGGCAGCCGTCAGCTTTTCGATGGCCGGCTGCAGGACCGCGGAGCTGAATTGCTCTTCCATCTGCTCGATCTGCTCCGCCGTGAAATAGGCGGCGCTTCGCCCGTAATCCAACGGCATCTCATGTACGCAGACAACGTGAATGTGGACCGGCCCTGAACCCTTGCAGGCGTTCGCCAGTTCGATCGCATGCTCGAGCGCACGCAACGAGGGTGGCGATCCGTCCAGTGGAACAAGCAATCGGCGCATGTGGTTTCTCCCTCGGTCCGGTGCCGGGATGGACACAGTCTGGAACAAGCGCAGCCCCGCCGCAATGGCGCGCACGATGTGCTTTGATTCTGGCGATTCCGCTATTGGTTGTCCTCCAATGTTGCCGATGTGCATCAGTTCAGCGGCAAGTCGCCGTGCATCGGTCATCTTTTAAACCATAGCCGAAAGATTTCTTGCCCTTTCTGAATACTTGCGGCCTTTCGAAGCGCTTGAATTCGTAAGAAACAACACCGTATTCGTAATGAATTTATCCTCGACATGACTAAAGTAATAAATCAAACAAAATCAGTGTAAATTATACAACTAAATCACGTATACAGCGAAAAAATATCAAATTTACTACATTTTTGTGCAAGTTGACTTAGCGTTACTTACTGGTCTAATCCGGGAATGCATTAAAGGCTCGTTAAGCTGAGCCCAAGGCACGCGTGTTTTTGAGTAGAAATTTTATCATGACCCCGGGGGACTGGATGTTTTTGGATCGCCGTAGCCGTTGGAGCTTGTTCTCTACTGTTTCCCTGACCGCGATTGCGGTTGGCGTTCAGGCGCTGGCAAACCCCACCAATCCCGTCATCGTTTCCGGTGACGTCGCCATCTCCGGCGTCGGAACAAGTGCGGTGGTCGTCGATAACGGCTCCATGCGCGCCATCGTGGATTGGGAAGACTTCTCGATCGGGGCGGGCGAATCGACCGTCATCAACCAGGTCTCCAACAACGCGGCCATCCTCAATCGCGTCACCGGCGGCAACATGTCGGAGATCTACGGATCGCTGACGTCGAACGGCAAGGTCTTCCTGATCAACGAGAACGGCATCGTCATCGGGGCCTCCGGCCAGATCGAGACGGGCGGCTTCGTTGCCTCGACGCTCGACACCAGCAATGCCGAGTTTCTCGCCGGCGGCGACATGGTGTTCACGCAGGGCATCGAGACCGGCAACGGCATCACGGTGCACGGCAAGATCCGCTCCGTATCGGGCGGCGACATCTTCCTGCTGTCGCGCGAAATCGAGATCGGCGAATCGGGCGAACTGACGGCGCAGGGCCATGTCGGCCTCGGCGCTGGCGAGGAAATCCTGCTGCGCCCCACCGACAGCGGCGAGGGGCGCATCTCCATCCGCGCCGGCAAGGGCAAGATCACCAACAAGGGTTCGGTTGCGGGTGCCGTGGCCGAGCTCAAGGCGGCCGGCGGCAACGAATACGCGCTGGCGATCAACAATACCGGCGTCGTGCGCGCAACGGGCGTCTCCAAGTCGGGCGGCCGCGTCATGCTCACCGGCGGCGGCACTGTGCGCAACACCGGCAAGGTGCAGGCGACGCGCAAGGTCGTCGTGCGCTCCAAGACCCGTATCGAGAATTCCGGCGAAGTTCGCGCTGCCGACTCGGCCGCCGGCACTGGCGGCCAGATCGTCATGGAATCGCCCGATATCGTCATCGGCGCGGGCTCGCTGCTCGACGTCTCGGCCGCCCTGGGCGGCGGCTCCATGTTCATCGGCGGTGGCTATCAAGGCACTGGCAAGAGCCATGCCGGCGAAGCTGTCGACATTTCCGTAAATGCCCAGTCGATTTCGGTTGCCGCGGGCGCCGTGCTTGATGCCAGCGCCACGCAGTCCGGCGATGCCGGCGAGATCGTCCTGTGGTCGGATGGCACGAACAGCTTTGCAGGTCATGTCGCCGCCGCGGCCGCGGACGGCAAGGGCGGTTTTGCCGAAATCTCGGGTCTCGCCGGTCTCGGATTCACCGGAACCGTCAACATGCGCGGCTCCGCCGGCAATGGCGAACTGCTGCTCGATCCTGAAGATATCTTCATCGTCAATTCGGCGGCGGAACCCGATGACGGCGGCTTGCCGACCGCTTCGACCTCCGTGGCCAATCTGTTCATCTCAGATGCGGCGATTGAAGCCGCGCTGGCGAGCAGCGACGTCATGCTCATGGCCAGCAACGACATCAATTTCGGCCGGGGCGTCAGCATATTCTGGACCAACGAAGGCGGGCCCGGCAACGACAATGCCTTGTTCAGCCTTATTGCCCAGAACAACATCAATGCACTCGACGACGTGATCATCCAGAACTACGGCTCCGGCGATGTCACCACCGACGAGGGCGGCATAAGCTTCTACGCGGCCAACGACATCAACATTGGCTCCGCCGCCAACCGCACTAATCAAGTGGCGATCGGTTCGGAATTTGGCGTCACGATGCTGGAGGCCGGAGGCAACATCAACGTCCGCGGCGGCGACGACAACGGCGCGGCAGCATCAATCGACATTGCCTCGGCGCAAGTTGGCTACCTCCTCGATGCAACGCGTCCGGACAGCGACCGCAATGGCACGATCACCTTGCTTGGCGACAACATCGCCATTCAGGGCGGCACCGCTCCAGCGGGACAAAACGCGGGCTTTGTGAACTTTGCCCAGATCGGCCACGGCGGGTTCCAGGGCATCACGCCATCGAACTATTCCGTCGCCGCGGTGAATGGCGACATCAACGTGATCGCCGCCGGTGACGTAACACTCCTTGGCGGGAGGGAAGCCACGTCTGCGGCGATCATCGGCCATGGCTCGGTAATTACCAACTACATCACCGCTTCTTCAAACATGAGTTCCGGCACGCTGACCTGGTCGCAGGGCGACATCAGCGGCAACATCCTTGTCGATGCAAACGGCGACGTGAAGCTCAACGCCGCCTATGCGCCGGTGGACGGTTCGCAGCTCTTTGCCGGGAAATCCGACTTCGTGATTGCCCGCATAGGCCACGGCGCGATCATGAGCCTCGCCGACCTCGGCGGCGACCCGGGCGCGCAGGACGGCATGAACATGCAGTTCGGCCGCATCCAGGGCGACATCGACCTCGTCGTCGACGGCGAATTGACTGTTGGAGCCGACATTGCCGGCGCCACTCCGTATGACAATTACTTCGTCGCTTCGACCATCGGTCACGGCGGCACGAGCGTCGTCTACATGATCGATGCCTTTGGCGACCCGCGCGAGGGCGTCACCAACATCACGCACGGCGACATTCGCGGTTTCGACACGGGTGCGGACGAAAACTCGGACGTTGACTATTCGACCGGCATCACCATCAGCGCCGGGTCGACCTTGGTGCAGGCCAGGGAAGTTGCCAACCAGGGCGGAGACGACAACGTCATTCGCTCCCAGATCGGGCATTCGCTGCTGACCTATGCTGACGTCGCGGGTTCAGGAGCTACTTCGGACGGCGCGCAATCCATCACCGTGAGCGAAGGCCGGATCACCGGCGACATCACGGTCTACGACACCGACAACACGGACGCCAAGGGCGTAATGCTCGATGCTTCCATCTTGCCGGGCGCGGATTTTGCGGTGGACTACGACAGCGTCGTCGCGCGCATCGGCCATGGGACCGGCCAATACATCACCGGTGCTCCGGGAATGCCTGTTTCGGGCAGGAACGGCACGAATGTAACCATCGTCCAGGCGCATATTCTCGGCGCAGACATCCTGATCGACACCAAGTCCCAAGGCACCGTGACGACGTCCGACGACGCCATCGAGGCGAATGACCAGGACGTTACGATCAAGACCAGCATCGCCGCTGCACTGACCGGCGCGCTTGACAACACGGCCATCGCGCAGATCGGCCATGGCGGAGATACCCGGATCGCGACCGGCGATGGTGGCAGCAGCACACTTGGCGACTTCGATGCAGGCAATGGCGGCGACATCGCCATCGCGCGCGGCACCGTCTGGGATGGTGGTCTGACCGCCAACGACACGTCTACGGACTTCCGCGAGACCAACAGCACCGACATAACCGTTTTCTCGTCCAACCAGATCATTGTCGACAGCGATACCGCAGCCGCTCTTGCCGCTGCCGAGCGCAACACGTCACTTTCGCAGATCGGCCACGGCTTCAACATGTCGCTGACCACCGGCGCCGGCGGCAACGCAGGCCTGAACGCAGGTTCGGGCGGCACGGGCGGCGATGTCCTCGTTTTCCAGGGTGTCGACGCGCGCGATTATGGGCTTGCCGAGGGCTTTGACGACCATGCCCGTGGCACACGCGGCAACATCGCGCTCCGGGCGGATGCAGCCACAGGGGCTGCCGGTACATACGCCATCGAAGTCAATTCGAAGGACGCCTCCGCTCTCGCGGCGACCAATTTCAACAGCGATTATTCGCAGATCGGCCATTCCGACCTGATCGAAATCGTCACCGGTAACGGCGGCAACGGTACCCAGGCTGACGGAACCGGCCCGGACAACGAAGGCGATCTGCGCTTGGTCGCGGGCGCCGACCAGTTGAATGCAGCGGGCGGCCGTGGCGGCCACATCGATGTTCAGCTCGGGCGTGTACGTGCGGGACAAGCAGGCATTGGTATTGAACGCTCTGGCGGGGCGAACGCCGCCGATACCGATTTGAGCCAAGGCGTGATGCTCACCGAGGGCGATATCTCCATCACCGCCTACGGCGCGGTGCTGGTCGAATTCGACGGTAGCCAATGCCCTGTCCCCCGCATTCTTTGCTCAGACGGAGTCCGTCATCGGCCATGGCATGCGCATCCTTGCCGACAGCGGCAATGGCGGCGATGCAGGCAGCGGAAACTTCCAGGCAAGCGAAGCATCCGTCCTGCGCAGCGAAATGGATGGCGAAGAGTTCCTCAGCTATGCGGACCCCGTTGGCTCCAATCGTGGCGGCAATGGCGGCGATGTGCGCATAACCAGTGGGGACATCACCGACCGCTTTGTCGATGGCAACAACATCCGCCACGACACCGACGCGGACAATGCCAACGGCTCAACCATCCGCATCGTGGTCAGCGATGTGCTCGGTTCGACGCTCGCCGACAGCCTGATTGTCCGTAGCCAGGTGCTCGCAGGCCTTGCCGAAGGCAATGCCGATGTGAACGCGCTGATTGGCCACCACGTTCGCCTGTTTGCCGAGGCCGGCCATGGCGGCGACGGCGGCTCGTCCAACACCGAGTTCGATGCGGACGGCAACAGCCTCTTTGACACCGGCTTGCCTTCAGCTTCGGGGTCTGGAAACGACAGGACGCCCGGACAGGCCGGAGCGGTCTACATCCAGCCGAATTCTTCCGGCGGGCGCGGCGGCGACGCATTGCTCGTCAACGGCAATATCAAGGGCGACATCGTCATCCTGGCGGACCGCCGCGTGACCGTGGAGACCGCGGCAGGGCACGGCGTCAGCAGCCTTGTCACCTCGCGCATTGGCCACAGCACCGCTCTCTTTGCGGCCACCCAGCGTGGCGGCGATGCTGGCTCGCTCTACGAAGCGCCCGATACCGGCGCCACCTACGATGGCGGCATTGTCAACGTGAACGGCGCTGATTCCGCGGGCAACGCAAGCCCGGCTTCGTTCGGCCATATCCTGATCGACGGCAACCAGGACGACGAATTCAACCTCGCCGGAAATGGTGACGCGAACTCCACCAATGGCGAGGACGGCATTGCCGTTACTGAAGGCGACATTGAGAACCGTACCGGCTCGACATTCGACTCGATCGCATCCGATCCGCGGCTGGGCCAGTCCCTTGAGGGCTCACTGCCCAACAACACCACAGGCGTGATCTTCCACGACGAGGAAGCCGATCCTCAATTCATCATCGATCCCTCGACCGGCCTGTTCGTTGCAAACAATGCCGCCAACAACGCCACCTATGCAAACGATCCGGTCAACCTTGGCCGCTATGGCCGTCTGGTAGAGGTCTATGACGGCTATACCGACGAGAATTTCGGCGACAAGTCGATGCGCGTCTTCGTCGACATGGACCAGGACGGCGATGTCGATCTCGTTGATTTCGATCGCGATGGCCGGCTGGACATCGTCGATATCGATGGCGACGGGCGCATGGACCAGATCGATGGCCGGGCCAATTACGTCGGCTATTTCAACACGAACGAAATCACCGGCCTTGGCGTATTGGACTACGCAGCCGTATCGGGACAGGGTTTCGATGCAAATGAGCTCGAAGGCGGGTGGACGCTCCGCAACGAGCTGGCAACGTCAAACCTGATCGCTGCCTATAACGGCATCAAGGCGAACCGCTTCACATCGCTCGTCGGCGACTTCTCCAACGCCAATGGCGGACGCGGCGGCGACGCCTATACGCAGGTAGGCTATTCCTCGGGTGACATTTCGATAACGACAGGCGACAACGACCTGGGCGAGGCAACCAGCCTCGTCGTCAGCGTCAACCTGCTCGACGACCCTGTGGCCGGTGGCGACGACGACCAGCACACAGCAGCAATCGGACACGGGGCGTACCAATTCTCTGACGCCGCCGCGCAGGTTGAAATGTACCGCACCGGTCGCGTTGGCTCTGACGGCGACGTCCTCCAGGATCCCGCCGACGGCGGAAGTGCGGGCAATTTCGCGATCAATGCATCCGGTGGGCGCGGGGGTGACGCCTATGTCGTGCAAGGCGAACTGCGCGACAACAATCCTGACCGTGACGCCAATGACTTTGAAGTCGATCACCTCGTCGGCAACATCTTCATCAACACCCCGAATGCGCTGAATGGCGGGCAGGCTTCCCCCTATGCGAAGCGGATCGACATAACGGCCTTCGTCGACAATGACTACGGAAGCAACTTTGCCAATGCCGCTATCGGCCACGGCTCGAATGCTTTCGCGTATGGCGGTTCCGGTGGCTCGGGCGCATCCTACGGCAGCCCGACCGGACCGGACGAATTCAAGTCAGACCGAGATCGCCAATGGCGGCAATGGCGGCGACGCCTCGGTCATCCAGCACCACATCAAGGGCGCCGTCACGGTCATGACCGGTGCTGATGATGGCGACGGAACCGGCGACGTGTCGCTGATCCTGAAGGCCGAGAACGGCGCAGCCGTCGCGGTTGCCGGCAACAACAACGTCATCATTTCGCAGATCGGCCACGGACGCCGAGCCACCGCCACGGGCGGTGCCGGCGGTGATGGCGACGACGCCCAGTGGTATGCCAACGGCGGCAACGGCGGAAATGCGACCATTGTCCAGAATGCCATCATCGACACGCCGATCCTGATCGATCTTGTCGACCCCGACAACGGCTATTTTGGCAACGGAATGCTGGTCTCCGCGACCGATTTCCACGATGCAGACGACATTACCCGTGCCCAGGTCGGCAACGGCGACATGGCAATTGCCATTGCCGGGCAAGGCGGCAATGGAACGCCCGCAATGGGAAGTGAACGAGCAGCGCAACCAGACCGCCAATGGCGGCAACGGCGGCGGCGCGTCCATCTCGCAGGCCGGCTACAACAACGACATCACCCTTGACATCGGCCACAATGCGTTGGCCGGCTGGGCACTCGAAATCATCGCTTCGGAAGCGAACATTCTCGACGGTGCCAACGACCACACGCTGTCGACCGTTGGCCATGGCGGCCATGCCTTCGCCATCGGTGGATCGGGTGGCAATGGCGGCCTTGAAGGTGCCGTCAACAGCCTGCAAACCGGCCTCGACCCGAACCTCGTCGACAGCGACTACAACTACGATGGATCGCAGCAGGACGGCGACACGCCTTATGCAATAGACGCCGAAAATGCCTTTCATCTGGGCACTGACCGGCGTGGCGGAAATGGCGGAACTGCAACGGTCGCCATGAACGTTGGCGGCACTGGCGCCACGCTCGGTGGGCGCGGATCGCTGGACTACGGCGTCAACAGCGACGGCGCAGACATAACCATTCAAACCAATGACGCGAGCGGCGATTTCGAGGCCGGTTACGACGGCATATATATCCACACGCTTGCCGGACCCGGCTCGAACCAGAACTCCGCGATGCATGTGAACGCGGCCATCGTCGGCCACCACGGCTTTGGCGAGGCGACCGGCGGCACTGGCGGCAACGGGATCGACTCGAGCCTCGCGTCGACGATCTCCGAGGGTGACGGCGGCGATGGCGGCTCAGGCAATGTGCTGATGGGCGCCATCCGCGGCAACGTCGAAATCTCCAACATAGGCAACGTGTTTGGCAGCTTCATCCGTGTCGCAGACGAGCTGGACAACTCCGGAGACGACAAGTCCACCAACATCGTCATCGAGGCGACTGGTGGCACAATTTCCGACTCCATCGCCAATCGCGCCGAAGCGCGCGCCGGTCATTTCACGCAGGTCCGCGCCTATGGCGGCTTGGGCGGCAATGCCTCGAGCGAAGCCGGTGCCCCGCCGAGCTTCCCGGCATCGATTTCGGCGCAAGGCGGCGACGGCGGCGATGCATTCACATCGCAAGGCCAGCTCGAGGGCGACATCTCGGTCATGGCTGAAAACTCGGTGATCGTAAGGGCCATGGACGGGATGATCTCGCCCCAGGTCACGGTGGCGGCAATCGGCCATCGCGAGACTGCCGCGGCCTATGCCGGAACCGGCGGCTTCGGCGGCACGGCGGCAGCGGAACAGAACGCGCAGTCCATCTACTTCATCTACGAAGCGCTGCGTGAGTTCCATGCACGCGGCAATGATTTCGGCGCGCTTTCAACCTTCGAGCAGAAGCTGGTCGCCCCGTTCGTAGATTATTTCGAGAACAAGCCGGGCGAACTGGAAGTCTTCCTCGATCGCCTTGTCGGCGACGAGGCTGGTGTCATTGCCAACAATGCACGCGATGACAACGGCGTGCTCAACCCGCTCGATAACTCGCGCGATTACACCATTCCGGTGCTGACATCGGGAACCGGCCATGTGCCCGGTTCCAACGATGGCGAGATCGAGACCATGCTGCACATCCTTGCGGCCTCGGGCCATGGCGGCAACGCCGTCGTGCGGCAGGGGTCCGAAAGCCTGGGCGGCGCTGAGGGCATTCTCGCGGCAAGCGGCGATATCACCGTCACCGCATATTCGTACGACCTGTCCGATGCATCGCGCGGCTATATCCAGCTCGCCAGCGCCGATGCACTCGCCTCCGGCATGATGCTCACCCATCTTGGCCATCAGGCCGAGGTCTATGGCGCGATAGCGGGCAACGGGCAGAACCTCAGCGGCGCCAACGCCGATGCCAACGGGATTGGCGGCGACGGCGGAGATGCGATCGCGGACCAGTATGCTCTGAACGGAAACATCAACGTCAATTCCGCACACAAGATCACCATTCAGGCGATGGACGTTTCGCCGGATGCACAGGAAGTGCGCTCCTATGTCGGGCACCGCCTCAACATCGGTTCCGACTATACCGGCTACCGGGCCGGCTTCGTCATCGCATCCGGCAATGGCGGCGGCGAAACCGACGACGCTTTCGACGACGGCCGCAATGGCAATGGCGGCGATGTCTACGTGTGGCAGCGCGGGGTCGTCTCCGGTTCGCAGCGCGGCGACGAAGGCCGTTACGGCACGGAGATTCAACTGGCGGCGCTTGAAGACGCCGATGACGACATCTCCGTCACAATCGAGGCGCTTGCGGTCGGGCCAACCGCGCCAGACGTGGAAACACACATCGGCCACGACGTGCTGCTCGCCTCGGCCAAGGCGGGCGATGCAGGCCGCCAAGGCGCGCTGACCGGACCGGCCGGCGCTTCCGAAGGCCTTCTGGAAGGCAATGGCGGCGACATCTTCATCACCCAGACCGATCTGGGAGCGGACATCGACATCGTCGGCCGCGATGCGATTGCGATCACCTCGCAAACGTCGACGTCGGGCGGAAACTGGGCCAACCTCACCATTGGCCATCAGCGCACGATCGGCGAGAGCAGCGACAGCGACAATCCGCGGTCTGGCCTCATTATTGCCGGCGCGGGGGGCGATGCGCATGTCGAAGACGTCAATGCTTCCGACCTCGCCAACGCGGACGCGGCGGCTGAGGGCTTCCTTGAGGATGCGGACAGCGGCCGCATCGAGATCGTGCTCGGCAAGATCACGGACAGCCGGGAAGAGGGAGACGATCAGCGCCTGATCACCATCACCTCGATCACGGAAGACGTGGACATCCTCTCGCAGACGGCGCTGGGCACCTCGCACCTCGAGATCGGCAACCAGCAGCATGTCATCGCTTCAACAGGTGAAGCGGGCGACTATATCCCGGATCCGTTCGACCAGACTGCGGGCAACTTGGGTGGCATCTACATTGCCCGCGACACCATATCGGGCGACATCCTGATCCAGGCGCTCGATGCCGACCGTGCCAATTCCAGCGCCCCGGCCGAGGGCAAGCAGGTAACGATCCGCACGGTCACGGCGATCGGCAATGCAACGCTGCAAATCGGTCACGAGACGGAGTTCTACGCCACGACTGGCCGCTCCGGCTTCGGCGAGACACGCGAATACCTGCGCAGCGCGCTGTTCGCCTTCGCTACCCTCACCGCGCCGGGCACTGTTGCCGACACGGTTGCAGGACAGGCCACCATGGCCGACGCGCAGAATGCCGTCGAGGACATGGAAGACCTGGTAAGCGCTCTCGAGCTCGCATACCGATATGCCGACCGTTTCCCGGCGAGCGACGGCGTTGCCGATGCCAATGATGCCGGCGACCTGCTCGCCGCGCTGAACGCCGCCAAGGCACAGCTCGCGGCCGCCAAGGCTGCACTGGCCAACATCGGCAATGGCACGGGACAGATCTCCGCCGAGACCGCGATTGGCCAGGTTCAGCAAAGCGCCGCGCTGCTGATCACCGCGCGCGACGACTTTGCCGTGGTGCTGTCGACCATTCCGCAAGCAGGATCGCTCATCGCCGATCACGCCGATGCCGGCGACATCGTCTATGGCTCGCTCGCGCCTCGCTCGACTGAATACGGAACTGCGCTCACGCTGGGATACGAGGTCGATGCCTCGGCGCTGCCAGCGCAGGTGAGAGACACCGGCGCAGTCGGAGGCAACATCGACCTGCTCTCGGGTCGTTACACCGGGGTCGTGAGCAATTGGCGCGACCAATCCGTCGTCGGAAACGATGCGATCGTCGCCAACAACTTCGGCGGGTCGGGCTTCACAACCGCCGACGATCTCCACGACGGCGTCGTGCTCATCGAGGCGACCGCCAATGTAGGCACGGTTCTCACCGAAATCGGCCATCGCCGTTCGATGACGAACACCACCGGGCTGGGCGGCGGTGACACCAATGCCGCACCGGAAGAGGGCGGCGTGGCGGGCGATGGCGGCTCCATCGCCAGCAACAACACAACTTCGGGCGATGTATTTGTCCGGGCGGAGGAAGTCGTCGTGACTCTCGGTGGTTCGGCGGGCGTTTCCGAAATCCACCTGCTGCACTCCGACAGCCTCTCCAATACCGCCGGCTGGTCGGACATCCAGAGCCTTGTGGGCAATGGCGGCGACATCACCAACGCCACCACCGTTTCGGGGATGGTGTCCATCGAAGCCGAACGCATCGCCTCCGCGGTGGATGCGCAGGACCGCACGCTCCTGGCGACCGGCCTGGCGAACTCATACCTCCATCTTGGCCAGCAGGTTACGACCTTGAACCGGTCGAACTCCGATCCGGTCGAGCCCGCCAACCTTGGCGACAGCCAGGACAATCTCGGCTCCAACCGCGGCGGCCGGATCATATCGAGTCAGACCATATCCGGGGCGAATGCGACGCTGGTCTCCATAGAACTTGACGTGAATGGGGACGGGATCGAAGGCGACCTGATCATCGAGACCAACGGCGCAGCGGACTCGCGCATCCGGCTTGGCAACTCCGGCGACGCGGGCCCCGGCTCGCCAGTGCAGACGCCCGAAAAGAGCCGGGCGGCTCACACCGGTTTTTCCGGCACGAACAATGACGATGGCGCGGCGGTCACGCTCACCCAGGATGTAACGGGCGACATCCGCATCTCGCAGGTGGAAGATCTTGCTGTCCGCGCGCTGGGCGCAGCGGCAAACGATATCTGGATCGGCCATGCTGCCATCCAGTGGGGCCAGTCCGGCGAGATCAACGCCGCCGACGGCACGCCGCAATACGGTGAGCTTGTACGCGTCTCGCAGCTGGTTTCCGCAGACATCGTGTTCACCCCCTGGTCGAGCTTCGAGGCAACCATCGGCGCGGCGTCGACGGCGGACCTGCTGATCGGACACCTGGCATGGCAGGTTGGACTTTCTGCAGACGACAGCGGCGAACCGTCCGATTTCGACGTCAATGACAACGGTGCAAGCCGGGCTGGCGTCAATGACAGCTTCGTCCGGCCCGACGTCCTGGCGTCGCAGATCGTCGATGGCGACCTTTCGATCACCACCGGCGAAATCCTGCTCGACAACCAGAACATTCAAACCTTGCGGGTAGGCCACCAAGCTTATCACGAGGCTTCGGTCGATGGTGACAAGACAGGGGTGTCGAGCGCCACGAACGTCAATAACTTCTTCCAAGGCAAGCCATCCGGCTTCGTGAACGCAATTTCGGTCATCAACAGCGACGGTTCCGACATCCGCTTCACTGCAACCGGCGCGACGGGCCAGGTCGACACGGTGCTTGTCGCGACCAACGGCACGCAGGGAGACATCACGCTCCAGAACACCGTCAATGCCGGAACGGTCCAGGTTGGGCACCGGTCCGTGTCCAAGATGTCAGACGGACCGATCATTGCCGAGGGCTTCTACCAGACGCTTCAGGCAATCGGCTCTTACGTGGATGCAGACGGCGACCGCGAGGTGGACGATACCGGCAACTCGGTGATTGCTTTCGACGCGGCGCAGGACATCGAACTGCTCGATCTCATCGGCGGCACGGTTCAGGTGGGCCATTACATCACCGAAACCGCAGACCTGCAGGCCTTCCCGGTTGCCACCAACGATGCCGACGGCATCGTTCTGGCGCCGCGCCTCACCGATAACGACTCGCGCCTGCGACAGATCGTTGGCTCCGACATCCTGTTTGGTTCCAATGCCAACCAGGGCTCCGGCGGCGTCGGTACGGGCGGGGCGGGCAACAACCTCGTCATGATCTCGACCGGCGGGCGGGTCATGATTGGCCACATGTCGCCGGATTCCAACCAGTGGCAGGTCGAAGGTGGCGTTGGTTCCATCACCGATCAGGTTCTCGATGGCGACATCATCGTTGAGGCGGGAACCGATGCCGGCATCGATCTGCCGAACGGCGCCGCGCCCGGCGCTGGGGGCAGCGAAAACGGCCAAGGCGACGACATCACGCTCGACGCAACGGCTGGCGGCGTCGTTCGCATCGGCCACAACCAGGCCAACGCTGTCGAGGGCATTGCCAACGAAACGCAGATTTCCGCGGGCGATATCTGGGTGCGCGCAGGTGGCGATCTTCATGTTCTCGCAGCCGGTATCGGTCACGAAAACTACGACTTCGGTTCGGTTCCTGTCAGCACGGCCACATCGTCACCCGAGGGTCTCGCAGCCGGCATCCGCGACCGCATCCGTGGCAACACGACCATCGGAGCGGGCCAGAACTCGGCTCAGGAGGACTCCACGCTTCAGGCCAACGTCATGCTGTTCGACGGTGCGGCCGGTCCGGTGCAAGTCAACTCGGGCTACGGCGGTATTGCCGATCGTGACGTCGACGGAGAACTGCGCTTCTTCCTGCCGGCGCAGGAAGGCCTGACCATCGTTGGTCCGGTTGCCTTCAACGACAGCGGCTCAAACGGCGATCCGGTCACGGACCGCAGCGCAGATCCGACCAACGTGTTCGAGGGCACCGGCGGTTTGAACCACGAGCACTACTTCGCGCTCATGGCAAACGGGCAGGACTATACGGACGAGTTCATCGGCCTGGGGAACTTCACGTTCTATTTCGAAGAGCCTCCGACGTCGAACCGCACCGTGCTCGACTACTACTCGCCCTACATCGACGGCTACGATTTCGACAACGGCTTCAGCGTCATCTACCGCGATGGCACGAGCGGCTCCGCGGTCAACAGCGGCGTCGTGGCAAGCGGCAACGTTGTGGGCACCGGCAGCAACAATTTCAGTTGCGGCAACGAGGCCGAACCCGATGCGGCGCAGCAGCCAGACCTCGAGCAGGCCTGCACCGAGATCATCGAAAGCTACGAAGGGCAGAACTCGGGCTTTGGCTCCAACAGCCAGTTCCCGGGCACTGCCGGCGGCAACCAGGCATTCCAGCCGATCGACAATCTCGGCTCCCTGCCTGAAGGCCCCGGGTCCGGTGACGTTTCAGCCTATCGCATCGAGATGCCGCTTCAGGCTCGCGTCGCGGATACGGCGATCAACTTCGCCAGCCTGGCCCGCACCGCACCGATCCAGGCGGTGGTCGCACCGCAACTGGTCATCACCCATCGCGACGGCCCGGTCGTGATGCCGGCACTCCAGATCGCCCTGCCAGGCACCGAACTGGCCTACTCGGCTTTTGCCGGTGCCAGCGGCGCGGCGCCGTTCCCGTTCCAGGAACGAACCTACGGGGAATACCTGCGCGGTGGCGAAGCGGCCGAACTGCAGATCAAGCGGATCTTCGGCCCCGTTCTCTCTGCCGCGACGCCGGCGAGCGTCTACCAAGCCGATGCGCTGTGAGTGCCGGGAAACCGGCGCTTGCCGACTAGAAATCCGGCCGCAAGGCCGCACTGAAATTGCCCCCGGCATGCCGGGGGAAGCTGATGGGGTGAAGGCGATGAACAAGTTTGCAACCGGCCGCGTGGCCATTGCCGCGATTGGTGCTGCCATCATGGCTCCTGCGATCACGGTTTCCGGTCCGGCGCATGCGCAAGCCGTTGACCGGTACAGCCAGGGCATTTCGGCAAAGCCGGCGCGCGAGGTTGCCCTCACGCCCTCGGCGCCGGGCGAGGCTTCCACCGACACCACTCCGCTGGTGCCCAGCCTGCGCGGCGTAGTCATCGTCAACGACCCGGCGGCCCTGCGAAAATCAGGCACTTCGGCCAACGGCGTGGAAGCACGCGGCGATGCGGTGCCCTCGCAGGTCACCTCGGCCGCCAACGCCTTCCTCGGCAATGTGGTCACGCTTGCCAGCCTCGACAGCATGACCCGCGCCATGGTGCTCGCCTATCGCGACGCCGGAATGCCGGTTGTCAATGTCGTCGTGCCGCCGCAGGACATTTCCAACGGCGTGATCCAGGTGGTCGCCGTGGTTGGACGCCTCGGCAAGCTGGCAGTGACGGGCGAGACGGCCATGCCGGAATACTACACCGAGGGCTTTCCGCTCGCCGAGGGCGACGTCATCTCGGAGGGCGCGGTGCTTGGCCAGTTGCGCTGGAAGAGCCGCCGCCTCTATCGCCGCGTCGATGCGATCTACGAGCCAGGCGCGGCTTTCAGCCAGACCGACATCACCCTGCAGGTTACCGAGACCAAGCCATGGTCCGTATTTGCCGGCATCGACAATACCGGCAGCAAGGACAGCGTCGGCGAGTTGCGCATTTTCGGCGGCTTCACCATGGCCGATCCCTCGACCGATCATGAACTTTCCTATCAGTACACCACTTCCGAGGACGGACCGGACGCGCTCAGCGCCCATGTCCTGTCGTACATCCTGCCGGTGTGGAACTGGACCGATTTCCAGCTGACCGGCGCCTATGTCACCACCGGCACCGACGACACCATTTTTGCCAGCGATGGCACCAGCATGCAGTTTGGCGGCACCTTCATCACGCAGCTGCCGCGCCATCACGCCTATTCCTGGGAGGCGCGCTACGGCTTCGAATACAAGAGCAGCGACAATAACCTGGAATTCGGCGGAACGCCGGTCACCGGCAACGAGACCGAGATCGGCCAGTTCCATTTCCAGCTGAACGGTCAGCGCGGCGATTCACGCAGCGCAACGAATGTCTATGGCGGCGTGTGGTATTCGCCGGGCAACATGTTCGGCGACGATACCGACGAGGCTTATGCGGGCACGCGCACGAATGCGGACGCCAATTACGCCTATGTCCGCGCCGGAATCGACCATACGATCTTCCTGCCGGGCGACTTCCGCTTCGTGGCGCAAGGCGATGTGCAATTGGCCGACGGACGGCTTCTGCCCTCGGAGCAGATCTATGTCGGCGGCAGCAACACGGTTCGCGGCTTCGACGAAAATTCGCTGCATGGCGACAACGGCGCGGTTGGGCGGTTCGAACTCTACACGCCCGGCGTCAGCTTGCTTGGCTCGGGCACCGCAAACGAAGATCAACTCCGTTTCTTTGCATTTTATGACATTGGTGCAGTGGAGAACAATTCGCCCTTCGACGCTGCAGCCGATGTCGACGGTTCCATCGCCGGTTCGGGTATTGGCCTGACATACCAGGTCCGCGAAAACCTTTCGGCGGAAATCGCCTATGGCTGGCAGGTTGGCGACAGCGCCGACATCGATACGGACGATGACGGCCAATTGCACTTCCGGTTCCTCGCCCGCTTCTGAGACGATGGAAAACCGGAAAATCGCACGCACGCGCGTGGCCGCTCCGGCGGCCGCGCAGGAACCCGGCTACAAGGTCGTCACCGTAGGCGAGCTTGACCGCGCAATCTTTGACGAACTCCAGCGGACGGGCGCCGCCAAACCGGCGGCCGACGGCGGCTATACGATTACCGACACGAAGGCGGCGCGTTCGCAGACCGTCCTCCCCAAGGTGCTGGACCGCCATGGCAAGGCCGGCTGGCTCTTGTGCGCCGTCAACAAGATGGAGTGCTACATCTTCCGGTGCCTGCCGGCAGGAGAGCGCGTCGAATACAAGGTCGTCACTCCCGGTGAGATGGACCGGATGTCCCTCCAGTCGCTTGAAGCTGCGGGCGTCGCTGCCTTCGCCGGAATGGACGACGGCAAACCCGTCATGCAGATCCTCGACCCGGCCCGTGCACGCATTCAGGAAGTTCTTCCCGCGGTGATGCAGGGCCTCGCTTCCGACGGCTGGCAACTCGCCGCCATCAACGGGCCACAGCTCTACATCTTCGCCCGTCACACCCGATAAACCCACATTCATACCTGCCGGAGATACCATGCGTTCACGCAAATTCGCCCTGCCATTCGCCAGCTTCCTCGTCTTGGCGGCCATGCCTGCACATGCCCAGGAAGCCGAAGCGCCAACCCCGAGCCGCTCAACCGAGGCCTATCAGTCCTGGACCGTTGAATGCACCAATCTCGCCGTTGCAGCCGAGCCGGCGGAAAAGCCGGCCGAAGGCGCCGAGGCAAAGCCTGCCGATGCGAAGAAGCCTGCCGACGCGACGGCGGCCGCGGGCGAGACCAAGCGCGTCTGCGAGGCGGCGCAGGTCTTCACCAACCGCAAGACCGGAAACGAGATCGCGCGATTGGTCTTTGCGCTCGATCCGAAGGGAACAGGCGGACTGGTGGCCGGCATGCGCACGGTGGTCGATGTGTCGTTCGAGAAGGTCCCGGCGATTGTGGATGGCGACGTGGAGATTTCCACCGGCAAGGTCACACGTTGCAACGGCACATACTGCTTCGCGATGTTCGAAATCGATGATGCCAAGATCGAGCAGTTCCTGAAAGCCTCCAAGCCGGGGGTGCAGTACCCGATCGCCAGCGGCCAGATGTTGCGCATCAACATGTCCACCGCTGGGCTTTCCGACGCGCTTGCCGCGCTGAAGAACAAGAAATGACGACAGGAAAACCGGACACGAAAATGAGCAACGAAAAGAAGGCTGCAAAGGCAAGGCCCGCCGTCAACGGCAAGAGCGAGACCGTAGCGGCCACGCCGGAAGCCGGTGCCCCGGTATCGGCGGCCCCCGCGCCGGCAACGCCTGCAATAGCGGGCCTGCCGCCGATGTATTCCGGTATCGAGGCCCTGTCGGCGAAACGCCATGGCGCATTGAAGCTCGGTGCTCCGCGCGGTTTTGCGCATGCTGCGGCGATGTCGTCGATCCTGGTTGGCGCCTCCGAGATCCCGGCCGCCTCGCGCGACTATCCGGTGGTCTTCTCCGATCGCGAAAACGACGCCATGGCCTATGCCGTGACCGGTTACGCGGAAGGCGTGAATGTCCACGTCGACAGCGAAGGCGCGTGGCGCAAGGATCAGTACATTCCTGCCTATGTGCGGCGGTATCCGTTCATTTTCCTGGAGAGCGAAGGCGGCAAGCGCTTGACGCTCGGCGTTGACGCCAGGGCGCTTTCGCCAGCCGGTGGAGTGCCGCTCTACGAGGAGGACGGGAAGCCTGCCGCGGCGGCCAAGAATGCGCTGGCGTTCTGCACTGCCTACAAGAAGGAGATGGATCGCACGCGCGTGCTGGTGCAACAGATTATTGCATCCGGCATCACGATATCGCGCCGCGCAGAGGTCACGCTTGCTGGTGGCCAAAAGGCGATGATCGGCGGATTTCGCATCGTCGACGAAAAGAAGCTGGCGGCGCTGCCGGACGAGGTGTTCCTTGAACTGCGCCGTAGCGGCGCGTTGACGCTCGTCTATTGCCATCTGATGTCGATGGCGAGCTGGCGCAACATCCTCGCCTGACGTTGTCCGCTGTCAGCCGAGCAGCTCGCGCAGCACACGGTTGAAGACGCGCACGCCGGTTTCGATCAGCCGGTCGGGAAAATCATAATCGGGATTATGGAGCATGGGCGAATCTTCGCCCGCTCCAAGAAAGAACATCGCCGATTTCGCGCCGCGACCGAACAGGCCGAAATCTTCCGATGCGCGGTAGGGCAGGCCGGTCTGGTCGTGGCCAATGCCTTCCGCATCGAGTGCGTCCGCCAATAATTGCGTCGCCTCCGCATCGTTGTGGCAGGCCGCGAAAACATCGTGATGCGTAACCTCCAGCAACAGCCCGCCGGCATCTGCCGCGCTCTTCGCCAGAGCCTGCGCTTCATCGAGCAATCCATCCATCTCGGCATCGGAGAGGGTGCGCAGCGTTGCCCAAAGTTCGCCATGACCAGGTGCAATGCCGAATGCCGGCTCACCCATGCGCATGTGGGTAATGGTCACCAGCCTGAAATTCCCGTCCACGGTCCCGCCGGGACCAAGCGCTCCAAGAGCGGGAATCAGCCGCGCCAGCGCATGGGACGGTGACACACCGGCTTCCGGTTGCGACGCGTGGGAGGTCTTGCCTGTCAGCACGATGCGCAATCCGCGGGAGGCGCAGTTGACCGGCCCCGCCTGCAACGCCGCCTTGCCAAACGGCAGGCCGGGCATGTTGTGCAGCGCAAAGGCATAGTCGGGAGCGATTTGGGCGAAGCGCGGGTCCGACACCACCGCAGCGGCGCCCGCGCCGTTCTCCTCGGCTGGCTGGAACAGAAGGACGGCTCGGCCGCGTACCGGACGCTGGCGGCCGGTCAGCCGCGCAAGTCCCGCAATGATCGCCATGTGGCCGTCATGGCCGCACAGATGGCCGTGGCCCGCCACCCCGGAGCGGTAGGGCAGGGTGGTCAATTCCTCGATCGGCAGCGCATCCAGTTCGCACCGAAACATAACGGTCGGCCCGGGCTGCGCGCCATTGTAGACGGCTGCGACCCCGTGGCCGCCAAGCCCCTCGATCACCAGATCGGGGGCGGTTGGCGCAAGCGCCTGCGCGATGAACCGCGCGGTCTCGCGCTCTTCACCGGAGAGTTCGGGCCGGGCATGCAGAAAGTGCCGCAGGTCCGTCAGTTCGACAATGTCAGCATTGGTGAGCACGACCGTCTCCCGTTTCGCGCCGTCATCATGCATGGCTTGGCGTGAGCGCGCCAGCCACCGTCTGCTTAGCTCTCGCGCACGGCAAACGACTTGGGCGGCGAAGGCGGATGTATGCTGATGAGACAGAAAAGCCCGTCGGGGTCGAACCGCAGTTCCAGCGCTCCCAGTTCCTGCACCAGGATCGAGGTCAGCAGCCGGGTGCCGAAGCCCATTCCAGGTGAGGGCGGTACCCTTGGCCCGCCGCTTTCTTTCCACTCGATTTCGATCTTGCCGGCGGCTTCGCGGCACCTCACGCGTACGCGCCCGTCGGGCACGGAAAGCGAGCCGTACTTGGCGGCATTGGTACATAGCTCATGCAGCGCCAGCGCCAGCGGCTGGCTGAGGCGCGCATGCAGGGAATGCTCCTCGCACTCGATCTGAAACGGCGACTGATTGTCGTTGCGATAGGGTTGCGTCACCTGCAGCAGCAATTCCCGCAAACCAAAAGCCTGCCATTCGGTGGCGACGAGAATGTCGTTGGCAAATGCCAATGACTGCAGCCGGCCGCGAAATTCCTCGAGCGACCTGAGGACGGGATAGTTCTCGCGAAAGGTCTGGCCGGCCAGGGCCTGCACGACCGTCAGCGAGTTCTTGACCCGGTGGCTAAGCTCGCGCGCCAGCATTTGCTGCCTTTCGAGGTTGCGCTTCTGCTCGTCGATGTCGAGCAATACGCCGACCACGCGGCTGTAGTTTCCGCCGGCATCGCGCAGGACTTCGGCTCGCAGGAGCAGCCAGCGCACAACATTGTCGAGACGGCGAATACGAAAATCGACTTCGAACTTGGTGTGCCCTGCCGCCATGGCTTCTTCACCCGCGCGCCTGATGCGGTCCTGCTCCCCGTCGAGATAACAAGCGCGAAAGGCCTCGATGCCGGGCATCGCATCGCGTGGAAAACCGAAGATTGCGTTGAGTTCCGGCGTTACGGTGAGTTCGCCGGTGGTGACGTTGACCTCCCATATGGCCATCCTGGCGATTTCAACGGCAAGCCGAAGCTTGCGCGCGCTTTCGGTTGCCGCCTCCTCCGCGGCCTTTCGCTCGGTGATATCCTCAACAGTCCCGACAAAGCGAACGGCGCGCCTGCGCCCCTCGAAGTCGGCAAAGATTGCTTCACCATGGGCGCGCACCCAGCGCAGTTCGCCATTGCGCACGATGCGGTATTCGAACGGTGCATTGACATGCGCCTGCGGGTCGAGCGCGGCCTTGGCCTGGGCCGAAGTCATGGGCAAATCCGCGGGGTGGGTAAGCGCCCTCAATGCGTCGAGGGTAATCTCTTCATCCGGGCCAAAGCCGAATATCTCGCGGGCGCGCGGCGAATATTCGAATGTGTTTCCCAGCAGATCCCAGTCCCAGACGCCAAGCCTTGCAGCCTGCACAGCCAACCGCAGCCGAATGGTCGCTGCGGCGTTTGCCGCCTCTTTCGCGTCATTCCCCGCCATTTCATGCAAGACTGTAAATCGTCAAGGCCAGGGAGATGATTGAGAGTTGAATTGCCACAAACGATCCTACACGCACCAGCATTTATCATTCCCCCTTGCCCTGTCTGCCAAACCAGTGGCCAGTCCTGCGAAACGCATCGGCATCTTCCTGGTTCCGCTTCGCCGGCAATGGAACCTGTGACCGGTGCCGCTGTTGTCGCACGATGAGCGAACACCTGCCCTGCCGTGATGAGATTGCAGACTGCCTTGTCGTTGGAGGCGGCCCTGCCGGCCTTTGCGCTGCAACATACCTTGGCCGGTTCAAGCGATCGGTGCTGCTTGCCCATACAGGCGACAGCCGTGCCATGCTGATACCCAGAACGCATAATTGTCCCGGTTTTCCCGATGGAATTTCAGGGCGCGACTTGCTCGAGCGGCTGACCCGGCAGGCTCGCAACTACAGCGCGCGGATCATTGAATGCGGCATCTCGCGAATAGAGCGGACAAGTCTCCCTGGCGGCTCGCAAGGCTTCGTTGCCTTCAATGGCGGCTCGACCTTCCATGCCCGCACGATTGTGATCGCAACCGGTGTCGTCGACCGCAAGCCGGACGTGCCCGGCATCAAGGAAGCCATCAAGCAAGGCATCGTGCGGCTTTGCCCGATCTGCGATGGCTACGAGACGCAGGGAAAGCGCATTGCCGTGATGGGCTCGAACGAGCACGCGCTGCGCGAGGCCCAATTCCTGCGACGCTTTGCTGCCGACGTCACGCTTTTGGCGCAAAGGCCGGCGGGCGGCTTTCGCAACGAAGCGGCCGCCTGGGGCATAACCGTGCTCGAAACGAGCGGCGCAATGACGCGCGAGGGCAACGGCTATCGCTTCGCCCTGTCCGGCGGGCAGAGCATCCATTTCGAGATCGTATACCCGGCACTCGGCGTCGATGTGCGTTCGCGCCTGGCCGCCGCGATCGGCGCCCAGCGCGACAGCAATGGATACATCCGGGTCGATGCGCACCAGCAGACTTCGGAGCGCGGAGTATATGCCATTGGTGATGCCGTTCATGCACTGAACCAGATCGCCGTCGGCTTCGGGCAGGCCGCCATCGCCGCGACCGCCATTCACAACGCATTGCGCGATCTGGAAAACCCTGCGGAATACGCTGCGGAACAATCCATGCACCATCGTGTTTGAGGCCGGCGTCAGCTGGAGGAAAGCATGATGATCCTACGTGTCGGCCTTGCCGCAGCGCTGGTGGTCGTTGTGCCCAGCGAGGCGATACCGCTGGCGCCGCTCGCGGGAAAGACCGCCGGCCTTCATCCCACCCTTGCCAAGCGCCTTCGCTCGATGTCGGCAAATTTCGGGCGGACAATCACAGTGACGTCCGGCTGCCGCAACCGTCGCAACAATCGCGGGGTCAAGAACAGCTATCACCTGCGATGCATGGCTGCCGATGTGCGCATCAGCGGTGTGGCTACGGCAAGGATCGTCAACTACTGGCGTGCGAATGGTGGAGGCGGCACTGGCACCTATGGCTGCTCGCCGCCACATGTCGATATCGGTCCGACCCGCACCTGGCACTGGCCTTGCCGCGGCAAGCGCCACGGGGCCCACTGACGGCATGAACAACGATTTCGCGTGCCTCTGCGGAGTATTTAGATTTTGCACATTGTACTAATTCCCGTTATTTGATCGCCCAACGTGCGACCTTCCTGACCATGGGCAGGGCGCTCATCGCGGGGCGGAGTGGAAATGATCGCAATTGGGGGATTTACGCGGTTGAGCGGCTCGCGCATTGCGCTGCTTTCCGCAATTCTGGCGCTCTTGCTGGCCGGAGCGGTGGCCTCATTCGCGCAAGTTTCTCCAGCGCCCGGCAATTCTCCCGACAATGCGAAGATCAGCCAGTTCATGCAATTGCTGTCCGACCCGGACGTGCAAGCCTGGTTGAAAACGCAGATCACGGCACCCCCTGTGGGTGAAAAGCCCGATCTCGCCTTGATCGAGGAGCACGCGATGGAATCCGTCGGCTCCGATCTTTCGCGGCGCCTGACCGGCCTGCGAGCCCATCTTGCCGACATGGTTGCCGCCGTGCCGCGGGTGCATGGCGAAATCGCCACGGCAGTGCTGCGGGTGCACCGGGAGCGCAGCCAGACAGATGGCATCGGCGCGATGCTTCTCGTGCTCGGCTTCCTCGTCACCGGCTTCGCCGCCGAGTGGATATTTCGCAGGGCCGTCGCCAAGGTCCAGCACCGCGCCGAGACGAACCCCGCCGCAACGCCGCGCGAGCGGCTGGTTCGCCTGTTTGCCCGCTTCATCCTGGGATTCGGCGGGCTCACCGTGTTTGCGCTCGCCAGCATCGGTGTCTTCCTCGCCTTCGCCTGGCCCGAGCTGATGAAATACGTGGTGGTGCTGTTCCTGCTCGCCGCCCTGACGACCAAGCTGGCCTGGATGCTGCTGGAACTGCTTCTCTCTCCCGGTAACGATGCCGCGCGCGTCATACCGATCCCAGCCGCGGCCGCCCGCTTTTTCCGCAACCGTATCGCCCTGTTCGTCGGGTGGCTGGCATTCGGCTATGCCTTCGTCGATGCGTTGCGCGGGTTGGGCGTCGATCGCGAGGTCGCGCAGCTCATAGCCTATGTGCTTGGCCTCGGCCTGCTTGCCATCGCGCTGGAAACGGTCTGGCAGCGCCCGCGCCCCGTCAAAGCGGAAGCGGCGGAAGCGAGGCCAGCCGAACCGGTCCGCCGCCGCACGGCAAGTAACTGGGCCTTCTCGATCATGTTCGTCTCCATCTGGGCGATGTGGGTGCTGGGCTTCCTCAGGATTTTCTGGCTGGTACTGGCGCTGCTCATCGTTCCGGTGCTGATCCGCCAAATGCGGCGCGCCGTCTACTCGATCTTTTCACCCTCCGAAGCGCCTCAAGCATCGCCTTCGGGCGCGCCGAGCGTGATGGCTGCCCTTGTGGAACGCGTATTGCGCGCCGTGATCATTCTTGGCGCGATCTTCACGGTCGCTGCCGGGTGGAACGTCAGTTTCTCCGCACTCGCCGCCGAAGCCGACAGCCTCAATCGCTTTGGCCGCTCCATGGTGATCGTGCTGATGATCCTGCTGGCGCTCGACCTCGTCTGGCATCTTCTGAAAACGATCATCGACGCGGCGATCGACAAGTCACGCACGCCCGGGCTCCCGGGAACCGCGGAGGAGGTGCGCCGCTCGAAGATCCGCACGCTCTTGCCTCCGATCCGCAACATCACGCTTTTCTTCCTCGTCACGCTTGCCATTTTCATGTCGCTGTCGACGCTTGGCGTGGAAATCGGGCCGCTGATCGCCAGCGCCGGCGTTGTCGGCGTGGCGATTGGTTTTGGCGCGCAGACGCTGTTCAAGGACATGATCTCCGGCATGTTCTACCTGATGGACGATGCCTTCCGTATCGGTGAATACATCGTTGCGGGCGATTACCGCGGCACGGTGAAGTCCTTTTCGCTGCGCTCGGTGCGCCTTCGCCATCACCGCGGACCGATCTACACCGTACCGTTCGGCAGCCTTGGCGCCGTGCAGAACCTGAGCCGCGACTTCGTCATCGACAAGTTCGTGCTCAACATCACCTATGACAGCGATGTGGAAAAGGCGCGCGTCCTGCTCAAGAACATCGGCAAGGAACTGGCCGCCGATCCGGAACTTGCCCCGCTCATCCTCGAGCCGATGAAGATGCAGGCGATCGGCGATCTCGGCGATGCCGGCGTGCAGATCAAGGTGAAGATGATGTGCGTGCCGAACGGACAATACATGGTGCGCAAGAAGGCCTATCCGCTGATCAAGCAGCGCTTCGAGGAAAACGGAATCGTGTTCGCCTACCCGACGGTAAAGATCGCCGATGAAGGCGATGCGCCGCACGATGAAGCGGTGAAGACCGCCGTCGCGCGCAAGCTGACGCAGCAAAAAACCGCAGCCAAGGCCAAGGGATAACTCTTGTTCATCCCAGGTTCGTGACTTTGTATCTAAAGTACAATTTGCGACAGTGTTGCATTTGATGTATGCATAACCCTGCGGGAAGCATTGGCGGGGAACTCTTTTTCATGGTCATGATGCATTCGGCGCGCCACCTGGAAATCGTCCGCGCGCTGGCGGAACACAGGCATTTCGGCCGCGCTGCGGAAACGCTCGGCATTTCCCAGCCGGCGCTTTCCAAGGGGCTGAACCACATCGAGGAAACCATCGGGGTGCGGCTGTTCGACCGAAACGGCACGGTTACCCCGACCGAGTTCGGGGAGATCGTGCTGGCCCACAGCGGCGCGATCCTCAATGGCTTCTTCGGAGCTTCAGCACGAGCTGGAAATGGCCAAGGGCCTCGACAAGGGCAACCTGCTCATCAGCGCCGGCATCTTTGCCGCGGAGGCATCCGGCCCAGCAGGCCGTCGGCGCACTTTCGCCTGCTTCATCCCAATCTTCGCTGCGCGCTGTTCGTCAAGGACTGGGTCGCGGTCATCGACGATGTCCTCAATCGCAGCAGCCATCTCGGATTTGCCGACATCAGCGACGCGAAGGATCATCCTGACCTCGAGACCGAACTGGTCTGCGAGGAGCGGCTGGTCGTTTTCGTGCGCGCCGAACATCCGCTGGCCAGGCGCAGGCAGGTCAGCTTCAAGGACATGCTGGAGTATCCCCTGGGTCGGCACCAGCCTGCCGCGCTCATGGCGCGCCAATTTTCCGCAGGAGAGCCGTCGTATGGCTGATAGACGAGCGCAGCGACCGCGCGGACGTGCCGCGCATCGTGGTGGAGAACTTCACCTCGATGCTGCGGGTCGTGAAGACCGGTAACGCCATCTGCGCCGCGCCCGCGCCGACCTGCTCGAGGCGGACATGGCAAGCGCGGCCGATCGTCGAGTTGCACGTAGGGACGTGCCATGGATGAAGGCGAATTACGGCTTCATCTGGCGGCGCGGGCGCAGCCTTCCGCCTTCCGCTGCTCGCTTTCATGGAAATCGTTCGCTCGATAGAGGCTGCTGGCACGGGCCGGAACATCGGCCGTCAGAAGCAGAGAAATTGTCGCCTGATCATATCACTTGAATTGGATACCTGTACGCAACATTACAGGCGCGACGTGAATGAAGTAGACTTTCACGGCAGGAGGCACGCTGATCAGGGAAGATCCTTTCGTGGCGAAACTGTACGGAATCGAAGTGCCGAGCGGACAAGATGATTCAACCACGGATGGCGTTCCGTGACAACAAGCCTTCGCATTCGCCTCGCGCAGGCGCGCAATAGCCATGGCCTCGTTCACCAGGTGCGCTGGCCGCCGAGGCGGACGCCAAGGCCTTGCTCAAGGCAATGTCGGACTACATGGCAAGCCAGACAGACGTTCTCGATGACATACGACACCAGCCTCGAAGTGGTGACGACGGACAAGCAGAAGCTCATGCTGGCAAGCTCCGGCACGATGGCGGCCAGCCGGCCCGACAAGCTTCGCGTCACCCGCACCGGCGGCTTTGCCGATGTCGAGTTCAATTTCGACGGCAAGACGCTGACGGTTCTGGGCAAGAACCGAAACGTCTATGTCCAGGCCGACATGCCGGGCACCTATTACCAGCTGATCGACGACCTGCGCGACAAGTTCCACAAGCCGCTGCCGGGCGCCGACCTTCTGGCCGAAAACGTCAACGACGTGCTGATGGAAGGCGTCACCGACGTCAAGGATCTGGGCTCCGGCGTGATCGGCGGCAAGGAATGCGACCATCTCGCGTTCCGCACGGCCGAACTCGACTGGCAGATCTGGATCGCGCAAGGCGACCAGCCCTATCCTTGCCGCTATGTGATCACCTCGACCAAGGCCGACCAGGCGCCGCAATTCATGATCGATATCCGCGAGTTCAAGGCGGGCGGAACGACGGACTTTACCTTCACCCCGCCCGAAGGCGCGAAGAAACTCGACGTCAGCGAATTGAAGGCGATGCGCGAGCTCGGCGACCTGCCTGAACACTTCAAGATCGGAGAATGAGCATGATCAGGAAAATCTTCTTCGCGACCCTGGCGCTGGCAACCGCCGCCGGCGGCATGGGCCTGGGCGAGAGCCTGTCGATACCCGGCGTTCACGGCGTCGGTTTCGCAGGCATACGCAATCGTTGGACGCCCGCTCACGCCGGTCAGTGTTGCCGGCGTGGCCCGCCGTACAGTTCGCCGCTGCGCGGTCGGCGTCTACTATTGCTGAACCAGCAAGTCCAAGATCCGCCGGAAAATTGAATTTTCCGGCGGATATTTTTCGCCCGTTTTTCACAGTCGTGCTCAATATACATTTTGTGCATCGATACGAAGCCACGAATTATTACTCGAAATATGCGTGATTGATTGATCGATAACTGTGGGTTATTGGACAAAATCTTATGAATTGTTACTCTGTCGCGAATTCCGGAGATCGCGGAAAAGCCAACAGAGGAGACTACCAATGTTTCGTGGACAGGCAGCGCGCGCGTTGTCGCGCTGATTGCCGCATGCGTGGGGGTGTTCGCCCTTGCGCCCGCGGGCGGCGCTGCGGCGCAGGACAAGAAGCCCAACATCCTGGTGATCTGGGGCGATGATATCGGCGGCTTCAACATCAGTGCCTATAACCGTGGCATGATGGGCTACCAGACGCCCAACATCGACAGCATCGCCAATGACGGCGCGCTGTTCACCGACTGGTACGGCCAGCAAAGCTGCACCGCCGGTCGCGCCGCCTTCGTCACCGGCCAGTCGCCGATCCGCACCGGCCTGACCAAGGTCGGCCTGCCCGGCGCGCCGGAAGGCATGAAGCCCGAAGATCCGACGATCGCCACGCTGCTGAAGGAGCAGGGCTACGTCACCGGCCAGTTCGGCAAGAACCACCTCGGCGACCGCGACGAAATGCTGCCGACCATGCACGGCTTCGACGAGTTCTTCGGCAATCTCTACCACCTCAATGCCGAGGAAGAGCCGGAGAACCCTGATTATCCGAAGGACCCCGACTTCAAGAAGCGGTTCGGTCCGCGCGGCGTCATCCATTCCTTCGCCAAGGCCGACGGTACGCAGACCATCGAGGACACGGGTCCGCTGACGCGCAAGCGCATGGAAACCATCGACGACGAGGTCAACGCCAAGGCGCTCGCCTTCATGGAAAAGGCGGTCAAGGACGACAAGCCGTTCTTCATCTGGTGGAACTCCACCCGGATGCACGTCTTCACGCATCTGAAGGCCGAATCCGAAGGCAAGACCGGCCTTGGCATCTATGCCGACGGCATGGCGGAGCATGACGGGCAGGTCGGGCAGGTGCTGGCCAAGCTCAAGGAGCTGGGCATCGAGGACAACACCATCGTGATGTACTCGACCGACAACGGCGCCGAGACCTTCACCTGGCCCGATGGCGGCACGACCATGTTCCGCGGCGAGAAGAACACGCAATGGGAAGGCGGCTACCGCGTTCCGACGATGATCAAATGGCCTGGCGTCATCAAGCCGGGCACGATCGTCAACGACATCGGCGCGCACGAGGACATGCTGACTACGCTGGTGGCCGCGGCCGGCAATCCCGATGCCAAGCAGGAACTGCTGACCGGAAAGAAGATCGGCGAGCCGAACCTACAAGGTGCATCTCGACGGTTATGACCTTGGTCCCGCCCTCAAGGGGCAGGGCGAGTGGCCGCGCAAGGAGTTCCTCTACTGGACCGACGACGGCAGCGTCGCGGCGCTGCGCTACGGCCCGTGGAAGATCACCTTCCTGGAGCAGCCCGCAGAAGGCCTGAAGGTGTGGCAGGAGCCGTTCACGCAGCTGCGTGCGCCCCAAGGTCACGAACCTGCGCATGGACCCCTTCGAGCGGGCCGAGCAAGAAAATGCGATGGGCTACCAGCGTTGGTACATGGAGCGCATGTTCCTGATCGCACCGGCGGGCGCCTATGTCGCCAACTGGCTGCAAAGCTTCAAGGAATTCCCGCCGCGCCAGAAGCCGGGAAGCTTCAACCTCGAGCGCGTCATGGAAGCGGTGATGTCGCCGCAGGGTGCGGGCAACTGATCTGCCGCCCCTTCAAACGAGATGCGAGGCCGGGATTCATGTCCGGCCTCGCTTCGTTGAACCAGGAGAACCCGGCAATGATTGCATTCGGACGGATGATCCGCGGCGCGTTCCTCGCCATCGGCCTTGTCGTGTTGACCGCCTTGCCGGCCTTGGCGATGGACGATCCGCTGCCCTCCTGGAATGACGGGGCGGCAAGGCAGGCGATTACGGCTTTCGTGACCGCCAGCGTGGAGGAGGGCGGCAAGGGCTACATCGCCCCGGCCGAACGCATCGCCGTTTTCGACAATGACGGCACGCTGTGGGCAGAGCAGCCGGCCTATTTCCAGCTGTTCTTCGCGATCGACCGCATTCGCGCCATGGCGCCCGACCATCCCGAATGGAAGGACACCGAGCCCTACAAGAGCATCCTTGCGGGCGATCTGGAAGGATTGGCGAAGCAGGGCGAGCACGGCCTGCTGGAGATCGTGATGCAGACCCATGCCGGCATGAGCGTCGATGAATTCAAGTCGATCGTCACCGACTGGATGAAGACTGCACGGCACCCGACATTGCAACGCGGCTTCGACACGCTGATCTATCAGCCCATGGTGGAGCTTCTGGGTTATTTGCGAGCCAATGGCTTTGAAACCTGGATCGTTTCGGGCGGCGGCGCCGAATTCCTTCGCACCTTCGCCGAGCGCACCTATGGCGTTCCGCCGCAACAGATCGTTGGCTCGACCATCGTCACGACCTTCGAGATGCGCGACGGCAACCCGGCTTTGATCCGCCAGCCGAAGATCGACTTCATCGACGACAAGGACGGCAAGCCCGTCGGCATCAACAAGTTCATCGGCAAGCGGCCGGTGTTCGCGGCAGGCAATTCCGATGGCGATTTGCAGATGCTGCAATGGACGACGGCTGGCAATGGGCCGACTCTGGGTGTTATCGTACACCACACGGACGCGGCGCGGGAGTTCGCCTATGACCGCGCATCCGCCGTTGGCCGGCTCGACAAGGCGCTGGATGCCGCGCCTGCGGCCGGTTGGGTGGTGATCGACATGAAGAACGATTGGAAACAGGTGTTCCCCGGACAATGATTTTTCCGCTGCCGTCACGCCTGCTTCGCATCCTGCTTGCGGGCGTGCTGGTGCTCCTATTGGCTCCGCTGGCGCTCGCGCAGCAGCAGCAGTCCTTCGCCGGCAGCGAAAGCTGCGCAACCTGCCACGATGCGCAGACCAGGGCCTGGGCGCGATCGGACCATTTCTGGGCGCTGCGCGAGCCAGACGCCGCAAAGCGTGCTTGGCGACTTCGACAATGCCAGCTTCACCCACGAGGGCGTGACCAGCCGCTTTACCACTCAAGACGGCGAATACTGGATCGAGACCGATGGCCCGGACGGCAAGCTGCAGCGCTACAGGCTGCGCTATACGGTCGGCGTGCGCCCGCTCCAGCAATACCTCGTCGAAACCGATGGCGGCCGCCTGCAGGCGCTCGACCTTGTCTGGGATGTTGGCGAGCGCAAATGGCTGCACCTCTATCCCGACAGCGATGTGAGCGCGGGCAACGGCCTGCACTGGACCGGCACCTACAAGAACTGGCAGGGCCGTTGCGCACGAATGCCACCAAACCGGCTTCGACAAGGGCTTCGATTTCCAGTCCCGTACCTACAAGAGCCATTGGGCAGAGCTCTCCATCTCGTGCGAATCCTGCCACGGCCCCTCGGCGTCTCATGTCGAAAGCGCCCGCAGGGGCGAGGCAGGTTCCATGCTGCCGCCGATGACAAGATGGGACCGGGCGAGCAGGCGAACGAGCTTGCAGTTTGCGGCCCTTGTCATGCACGGCGAGAGGCGTTCTCGCAGATGAACGCGCCGGTCGGCAGTCCGCTGGGCGACCACTACAGCCTCGCCTTGCTCAATCCGCCCTTGTATTTTCCCGATGGCCAGCAGCGCGACGAGGTCTTCATCCTCGGCTCATTCCTGCAGTCGAAGATGAGCGCGCGTGGCGTCACCTGCTCCAATTGCCATGAGCCGCATGGGGGCGAGCTGATCGCTCAAGGCAATGCCGTCTGCACGCAATGCCACAACGAGGCGGGCCGCGAGGATTTCCCCACGCTTAAGCCCAGGCTTTACGACAGCGCCGAGCACCATCATCACCAGCCGGGCAGCGAGGGCGCGCAATGCGTCAGCTGCCACATGCCCGACACTGCCTACATGCAGGTGGACAAGCGCCGCGATCATTTCTTCCGCCGCCCCGATCCGGCGCAGTCGAAGCAGGCGGGTTCCCCCGATGCCTGCACGAGTTGTCATGCTGGCAAGTCGCAGGACTGGGCAGCCGGTGAGATCGCGCAATGGTTTCCGCAGTTCGACCGCTCGTGGCAGGACCGGACGGCGCTGATCGAATTTTCCAATGGAAATGGCGATGCAGCCGCCGCGCAGGCGCTTGCTGCTTATGTTGCGGACCTGTCGCGGCCCGCGATCGTTCGTGCCACGGGCATCGAGATGCTGTCGCAAGCCTCAGATCCGGCCTTGCGGCAGCAACTGTTCCCACTTGCGGCCGACCGCAGCGACCTGGTGCGGGCCGCGGCCGCCGGGCTGGCGCGCGACGCCGAACCCGCAGCGCGGGCCGAACTTCTCAAGCCGCTGCTGAAAGACCCTGTTCGCGCCGTCCGGCACGCCGCGGCCACTCAGCTTTCCTCCAGCGATCCATCGCTTTTCGCTGCGGACGAATATGCCGAGATGCAGAAGGCGCTGGGCGAATATCTCGCCTCACGCCAGGCCAATGCCGACCTGCCGGAGGCGCATATGGCAATTGCCGGAACCGCGCTGGGCATGCGCCGCTGGGAGGCTGCCGAAGCAGCGTTCAGGCACGCAACGGAGCTTGATCCGCAACTCGAGCAGGCGTGGGTCATTTTGTCACGTTTGCGCTCGGCGCTGGGCGACGAGCAAGGCAGCAGCCGTTACATCGAACAGGGTCTTTCGAAGGTGCCACGCAGCACCGAACTGATGTTCGAGAGGGCGAATGCGCTGGCCCGTGGCGGGGATGACGCAGGTGCGATGGACTGGTACCGCAAGCTTCTGGCAATCGACGAAAAGCGGGCAGATGCATGGATGCAGCTGGGCTCCGCCGCACTGCGAAGCAATGACGGCAAGACCGCAATCGAGGCCGCCGGCAGGCTCGCGGCACTGGAGCCGGGCAATGGCGATGCCTGGCTCCTCTCCTCGATCGGGCGCTATCTCACCGGAGACATGGCAGGCGCGACCGCCGACGCAAAAGCTGCCCGTGCGCTGTCACCAATGTTACGTTTTCCGGCTGAAATCGAGGCTTTGCTGCAAGCCAAATGAGTAGCAGCAAAACTGTCTGTTGAATGCTATGATGATAATGCATATTTGGGTTACTGTAGGTAAATTGAGGGACATCATATGAACAGAAATACAATCGTAGGCGTAATCGTGGCGGTCATCGTGCTGGTGCTCATCGGCATGTATGCCGGCTGGTTCGGCGGCACGGCTCCCAAGGAGGCGGCAGCCCCGGCAACCACCGAGCAACCAGCAACGACAACCACCACGACCGAGCAGCCTGCCACGACGACAACCACGACGGAGCAGCCTGCAACCACCACGACGACGACCGAGCAGCCGGCAACGACGCCGTCGACCGGCAACACCACCACCAACACCACACAGTAATCGTGTCGGGTTGAAAACAACGGCCTGTCGCACTGCGGCAGGCCGTTTTTTTATGCACACGGTCCAGAGTTCGCGGCGTTGCCGCCCGCAAGGCCCGGTGTTAATCACGAGCCGCATGCGGCGCCGTCCCGCTTCTCACCAACGGCTCAGCTCTTTTCGGATCATACGATGGCAGCACCAATCGAGACGCCGGCCAAAGGCCCGAAGCGCTTGCGTCAGTCCCTGGGCAATCTGGCCCTGACGCTCGCCAGTATCGCTTTCGCCTTCGCCCTTGCCGAGGCGATGTTGCGCATCGTGCCGCTGGATTTCGTCGGCAGCGCCAGCGGCGATCGCGGCTTCTTTTCCAGGTTCGATCCCAAGCTCGGCTGGTCGCCGATTCCCTCCGTGCGGCAATACCACTCCGACCAGGATTTCTCCGTGCTGGTCGAGCAGAACAGCCTTGGCCTGCGAGCGCCTGAAGAAATCGGGATGGCGCGCACCAATGGCAAATACCGCGCGCTCGTGCTCGGCGATTCCTATGTATGGGGCTATGGCGCGCAGCAGGGCGACATCTTCACCAATGGGGCTGTCCATGGCCGCGACGATCTCGAACTGGTGAACCTGGGCGTCTCGGGATACGGCACCGACCAGGAATTGCTGTTTTACCGCCAGTTCGGAAGCAGGTTCGATGTCGATGCGGTGGTGCTGGCATTCAACGCCTACAACGATATCAGCGATAATCTGAGCCAGAACGTCTACGGCTACGACAAGCCCTATTTCACGCTGGAAAACGGGCTTGTGCTGCATGATGACAACATCGGGGACAGCCCCATCCGCAGCGTCTGGAACGATCTCCTGACGAAGAGCAAGGCGGCAGCGCTGGTCAGCACCGGTCTGTTGAACATTCGTTATCTGGTGGCGTCGTGGTGGGGCGGCGACGACTTCTCGCAGGCAGTCGCAAAAGTTCGCGAGCCGCGCGCCTTGAAGGAGAAGGAACTGCGAGGCCTCGACCTGACGGCAGCCATCATCGCGGCGTTGCGCGACGAGGTGGAAGCCAGGGGCGCACAATTCTCCGTGGTTTTCATTCCCTACAAGCCGCACATCCTGGCGCAGGTCGATTACGACCATCCGCTGGTCGCGCCATTGAACGAGCGGCTGGATGCGCTGGGGGTGAAGCACCATTCCCCCTATGCGGCGTTTCTTGCGCAGGCCAGGGCGGGCACGCAGCTCTTCAACGGCAAGGACAATCACTTCAACGCCGCCGGCCACAAGGTCTTCGGCGACTTCCTCGCGGGCACTCTGCCGGCGCGCTGACGAGCGGGCTAGTCGAGTTCGAACTGGTTCTCGTAGGACTGCTTCAAGGCGGGGTCCTGGTCTTCCTTGCGCAGGAAGCAATTGCCCACAGCCAGCACCTCGATATCCGTGCCCATGAAGCAGCGAAACGCATCTTCCGGCGTCGAGACCAGCGGCTCGCCGCGCACGTTGAAGCTGGTGTTGACCACCACCGGGCATCCGGTGCGTTGCTTGAACGCAGAGATCAGGGCGTGATAGCGCGGGTTGGTGTCGGGGCTCACGGTCTGCACGCGCGCGGAATAATCCACATGCGTCACCGCCGGAATGTCCGAGCGCGGCACGTTCAGCTTGTCGATGCCGAAGAGCTTTTCCTCGTCCGCCGTCATGGCGCGGCGGCGATCCTTCACGACATCGGCGACCAGCAGCATGTAGGGGCTGTCGGTATCCATCTCGAACCAGTCCGCCACGTCCTCGCGCAAGACGGAAGGCGCGAAGGGGCGGAAGGATTCGCGGAACTTCACCTTGAGATTGAGCACCGATTGCATCGCCGGCGAGCGCGGATCGCCAAGGATCGAGCGGTTGCCTAGCGCCCGCGGGCCGAACTCCATCCGGCCCTGGTGCCATCCGATGGCCTTGCCATCGCACAGCGCGTCGGCCGTGGCCGCCATCAGTTCGTCTTCGCCCAACACGTCGAACTTTGCTCCGGCGCCGGTGAGGCGGCTCTCGATCTCGCCCTGGCTGTATTGAGGCCCCAGATACGCGCCGTTCATCGCATCGCCCCTGGCAGGCGCGACCCGCTTGCCGCCGGCAATCCCGTGCCATGCCGCCAATGCCGCGCCGAGCGCGCCGCCCGCATCGCCTGCCGCCGGCTGGATCCAGATGTTGGAGAAGGCTCCGTCGCGCAGGATCTTCCCATTGGCCACGCAGTTGAGCGCCACGCCGCCCGCAAGGCACAGGTTCTTGATCCCGCTCTCGCGCGCAAGGTCTCGCGTCAGCGCCAGCACGACCTCTTCGAGCACCAGCTGGATCGAAGCGGCAAGGTCCATTTCGCGCTGCGTCAACGGTTGGCTCGCCTGCCGCTCCGGCCCTCCGAACAGGGAAGCAAACTTCGCGTTTGTCATGCGCAGGCCGGTCGCGTAGTCGAAATAGTCGAGATTGAGCCGGAACGATCCGTCGCTCTTAACGTCGATCAGATTGTCGCGGATGATCGAGGCAAAGCGCGGCTCGCCGTACGGCGCCAGGCCCATCAGCTTGTATTCGCCGGAATTGACCTTGAAGCCGGTGAAATAGGTGAAAGCGGAATAGATCAGCCCGAGCGAATGCGGGAAGTGGATTTCCCGATCGATCTTCAGATCGCTGCCGCGCCCGATTCCGGCGGAGGTCGTGGCCCATTCGCCGACGCCGTCCATGGTCAGCACCACGGCTTCCTCGAACGGGGATGGAAAGAAGGCGCTCGCCGCATGACTGACGTGATGCTCGGTGAAAAGCAGCCTGGCGCTGTCATTCCACTCCGGATCAATAGTTCGAAGTTCCTTGCCCAACAGATTCTTCTGGAACAGCTTTTCGCGCAGCCACACCGGCATTGCCATCTTGAACGAGGCAAACCCCTTTGGGGCGAATGCGAGGTAGGTCTCGAGCAATCGCTCGAACTTCAGGAATGGCTTGTCGTAGAAAACGATGTGGTCGATGTCGCGCAGCGTGCAGCCGGCCTCTTCCAGGCAATAGCGCACGGCGTGCGCCGGAAAGCCTGAATCATGCTTTATGCGCGTGAAGCGCTCTTCCTGAGCCGCTGCCACGATCTTGCCGTCGGCGACGAGGGCGGCGGCACTGTCGTGGTAGAAGGCCGAGATGCCTAGGATGCGCAAGACCGGCCGCCTCAGAAAATGGTGTAGATGAAGGGCGCGATGGCGCTGCCCTTGGCAAGTATCAGCAGGCCGCCGAAAAGCCCCAGTATCAGAAGCAGCGGCAACAGCCAGAATTTCTTGCGGGCACGGGCAAAAGCCCACAATTCCATGACGAAGGACATGAGCTCAACCGTTCAAAACTGGTTTCGGACGCTTTCGGGATCCGGTCCCGGCGGCGTGCGCCGGTGCCAATAGCTGGACGCCGCCTTGTCGAAGCCGAGCGTCAGCAGCTTGCCGCCAAGCAGCCGCGTGATGACCCCCATCGGGGTGATGATTGCGAAGAAGATGAACCCCAGGATCACCGGATTGACGACGTGATGCAGCAGCATGCCGAACTTGAACCAAAGTCGGTTCAGCGGCGAAAGCACGGCGGGAACGACAAAGGCCACGGCGAGGAACGCGAGCGAGATCGCCACCGACCACCAGCGAATGTGGCCACCATGCAGCGGCGGCACCAATCCGATCAGCGCGAAAACCGCAGCGAAGACCAGTCCGAACGATCGGTTCGAACCCATCTGCGTGTCGTCCTTGACGGACGTTCTTTCGTGGACAGCACTCACCCGCAAGGCTCCCCTTTGCCAAGCGTGTGCATACACAGAATGCCTGTGCCCGTCCAGAAGCAAGAAAACCCGCAATTGCCGCAGTCAAGATGTCGCCAATCGTCCGGCGGTTCTTCCAGCGTAAACTCCGGCAGAGGAAAAAACCGTGTGAAAACGGCGGAACCCGGAGGGGCGAACTTGGTTAGGCGGCACATCAACAATCAAGCGAGGAGGCTTGAAATGTATAAGGTAATTGCCGCAACGACACTGTCCCTGATGATGGCCGCCAGCGCGCTTGCGCAGGCTACCACGACCTTCGACGCTACCCAGAGCGCAGTCTTCATGGACGAGAAGGGTACGCTTCGCACAAGCTCTGAAGCGAAGACGCGCTTCCAGGCGCTGCCGGCTGATCAGCAGGCGCAGATCCGCACCACTTGCACGCAGTACCGTGCAGCTTCCGGCGGTTCGACGGACACGACGACCACCGGCGGCACCACCACGACGACTACGACCGGCTCCGGCTCTGCCTCCACCACCACGACGGTGAGCATGGCCGACATGGGCAAGGTCTGCGACATGGTGCAAACCTTCTGACTGCTCGACTGTCAAAGCGGGAAGGGGCCGGCTACGGCCCCTTCTTCATTTGCAAAAAATGACATTTTGTGGAAACCTTTCCTGGTTGTTGAACGGCCTGTATCCGGCGGGATTTGATATCCAGACGTAACTGCCTCAAACAATAAACGCGGAATGCATCCCGCTTCATGCAGGCTTCATTTACCCAGGGAGGTGAACGATGACCTTGCGACCGGATCCGACGTTTCACGCGACTGCAAAACTGGCCATGCAGGCGCCGCCGGAAAAATACGCATACACGCTGATGCTCAGCCCCGATTTCTCCGAGCCGGATGGGCTCGCGGTTGTCGATGTCGACCCGGCCTCGCGCAGCTACGGCAAGATCGTCCACACGGTGATCATGCCCTACAAGGGCGACGAGTTTCACCATTTCGGCTGGAACGCGTGTTCCTCGGCACTCTCGCCGATGAGCGGCCATGCTTTCCTTGAACGGCGCTACCTCATCATCCCTGGCATCCGATCCTCGCGCATCTATGTCATCGACACGAAGGAGGGGCCGACCAAGGCAAAGATCCACAAGATCATCGAGCCGGAAGAGGTCTTCGCCAAGACCGGATATTCGCGTCCGCACACCATTCATTGCGGGCCGGAAGGCATCTACGTCTCGACGCTGGGCGGCGGCGGCAAGGATGGCACCGACGGACCTCCGGGCATCTTCATCATGGACTGCGAAACCTTCGACGTGATCGGCCGGTACGAGATCGATCGCGGGCCACAGGACAAACATTACGATTTCTGGTGGAACCTGCCGCGCGACTACATGGTGTCGAGCGAATGGGCGCTGCCGCCGCAATTCGAGAACGGCATCGTGCCGGAGGACCTGCTTTCCAACAAATACGGCCATCGCATCCATTTCTGGAACCTGCGCGAGCGCCGCAATGTGCAGACCATCGATCTGGGCGCGAACCACCAGATGGCTCTGGAAGTACGCCCGGCGCATGATCCGGTGAAGGAATACGGCTTCCTCGGCGTTGTCGTCGATACCACCAATCTCGAAGGCTCGATCTGGACCTGGTGGCGCGAGGGCGGCAAGTTTCATTGCGAGAAGACCGCGACCATACCGCCCGAGCCGGCGGCGAAGGAAGACTTGCCGCCATTGCTGCAGGGCTTCGGGGCCGTTCCTCCGCTGGTCACCGACATCGACCTGTCGCTCGACGACCGCTTCCTCTACGTCTCGTGCTGGGGCACCGGCGAGATGCGGCAGTACAACGTCTCGAACCCGATGAAGCCGAAACTTGCCGGATCGGTCCATATCGGCGGCATCGCGCGCCGGACCCGGCATCCGGGCGGCGGCAACTATCTGGGCGGGCCGCAGATGGTCGAGATCAGCCGCGACGGCAAGCGCGTCTACTGGACCAATTCGCTCTATTCGACATGGGACGCCCAGTTCTATCCGAACGGCATTCCCGGAGCGATGGTGAAGGCGGACGTAGGTGAGAATGGCGGACTGACACTCGACCGCAATTTCTACGTCGAGTTCCCGGGCCACTACCGTTCGCACCAGATCCGGCTCGAGGGAGGCGACTGCTCGACCGACTCGTTCTGCTACCCGTCGGTCTGAACTTGGACGCAAGCCAGTGGATCACGGCCAGCCCAACGGCATTGTTGTGGCTGGCCGTGGTCGCAAGCGGCCTCTATCACGGCGTCAATCCCGGCATGGGCTGGCCGCTGGCTGTTTCCGCAGGGCTTGTCGCCAGGGGCGAGGCAAAGTCACGGGGCACGCCTGCGCTTGCTCATGCATTGCTGGCGCTGGCCATCGGCCATCTGGTGGCAATGGCGGGCATCTTGCTGCCATTCGCGTTCATGGCCGTCCTGGTGGAATGGCAGCGTGGCATACGGCTCGGCGCCGCGCTGATCGTCATCGCAGCCGGCATCTACCTGCTGGTGAACCGGCGGCATCCACGATTTCTCGCGCGAATTCGTCCCGCGCAGCTGACCTTCTGGTCCTTTGCGGTGGCCACGGCGCATGGCGCCGGCCTCATGCTGGTGCCGATCTATCTTGGACTTTGCCGCACCAGTGAACTCGATGCCGGACACCAGGCCGCCGCCGCGCTGATGGGCGCCAATGCAGTGACTGCCCTGACCGTTGCGCTCGTCCACACGGCGGCCATGCTGGCCGGCGGTGCGGCAATGGCGTTCGCGGTATATCTGTGGCTTGGACCTGCATTCATTTCACGCAGCTGGTTCAACCTGGAAACGATCTGGGCCGCCAGCCTGGTATTCGTCGGGACGATCGGCTTGTGGAGCGCGTGGTGAAAAAGAAACGCCACCGGCCAGGCCGGTGGCGTGAGTGTCATTCAATCCGTGAGTGAAGGCGGAGGAAGCCCCAGCTCCCCCTCCAACATCAGCAATCCGATATCTCGAAACTGCGCCTTCCAGATGTTGAATGAAAAATGCCACATAAATGGCGGATCGGCTGTGCATTTGGACACACTGCAAGATATGCGTCAAAGAGCAGGAATATTCAGGATTTGTTAACACTCTGATCCCAATCTGGACGGGCTGAGGCAACAGAGTCGGCTGGTCGATTTTGCCAGGGGCAATAGAGCAGCCGACTCACCTCAGCCCCACCTGCATGCTATCGATGCCGAAAACGTTGAGGAGCAATGCGGTGAAACTCTACTACACCCACAATCTGAACCCGCGCGTGGCCGTCGCAGTTGCGCGCCATCTGCGTTCGCCCGTCGAATTCATCAGGGCATCCCCGCGCCACCCGGCGCAGGAGGATGCGTTCCGCCCCATCAACCCAAACACGCTTTGTCCAGTGCTGGTGGAGGAGGACAACACCCTGTGGGAAACAGACGCGATCGCCTGCCGTCTTTCCATGCTTGCAGGTTCGGACTTCTGGCGAAGCGGTGATGAGCTGCCGCAGATGATCATGTGGGTCAGCTGGGCTACGCACCATCTCACCCGCGCCGCCGACCCTGCCTATTTCGATCGGGTCGTGCGGCCTGGTTTCTCCGACGTGCCGGGCGATCAGGACGAGATCGAAAAGGGGCTCCGCAATTTCGAAAAGTTCGCAGGAATTCTCGACGATGCGCTGGCAAGCCGTGACTGGCTCGTGGGCGGACGGCTTTCCTATGCCGACTTCCGCGTGGCGACGTCGCTACCCTTCGCCCCGGCGGCGCGGCTGCCGCTGGAGGCATTCGCGAACGTGCGCAAATGGCACGGCAGGCTGATGGAAATCGACGCCTGGCGCGAACCCTTCGCCGGCCTGGATTAGGGCAAGCGTACCTGCTGCAGTGCGCGAGCAAGATCCTCGGTCGAGAACGGCTTGCCGAGCCGCACGACATTGCCGCCGGTTTCCTCCGGCACGTCGGTATACCCGGTCGCCAGGATGACCGCGATCTGTGGGAATTTCTCCCGCGCCTCCCGGATCAGGTCTGCCCCGGTCATGTTCGGCATGGACTGGTCGGTTACCAGCAGGTCGAACACGTTCTTTTCCATTTCCGCTATCGCGGATTGTCCCGAGCCGGCCGAAACGGCCTTGTGACCGAGGTCCTCGAGCATGTCGACAAGGTTCATGAGGATGAGCGGCTCGTCGTCGA
>CAVONR010000018.1:0-605224 GCA_963697325.1 uncultured Alphaproteobacteria bacterium
AACACTGATGACAGACCGGCATAAGTTCCATCCTTGGCAGCCTGGCAGTATCCTCCTGCAGCAGATGCGGCGGCGCGTGAGTCAAGGTGAGTTCTGGACCCAGAGAGCACGCGGTTGGCAAACCGGCTGGAGGAGATCCTCCTCCGCTACTATCCGCAGGCGCTTGCGCTCTTTCCGAGTTGGCCAACGTCGATTGTCTGTCACTTTATCATCGACTATCCAACGCCGGCGGCGGCCAGCAGACTGAGCGTGGATGAGTTCATCGCCTTTGGCAAGGCGCATCGCTATCCCAAACCACGGTTGCTGCCAGGCTGTTACGACCGCCTCGGTGTTGCCTATCCGGCAGCCCAGCCAGCGGTGGTGATGAGCGGCGCCGCTGAAGCAGTCCCTCTGGCGCATGCATTGCTCCACTCACTCCAGAACGAGAAAGAGAACATCGACCAGTTACAGGCACTCTTTGGGCAACATCCAGATGCGGCGATCTTTGCCTCCTTGCCTGGCACAGGCAAGTGGCTGGCGCCTGCGCTGCTCGTCAAGTTCGGCGAGGACCGCCAACGCTTCGCTTCGCCGGAACCCCTCCAGTCCCTGGCAGGTACCGGTCCTGCCACCAGCCAGAGTGGAAAGAAGGATTCCGTCTATTTCCGACGTAGCTGCGACCACTCCTTTCGACAGATCGCCCAACTCTGGGCACGCAGTGCGGTCGCCCAGTCGGCCTGGGCCACCACCTACTATCAAGACGCTCGCAGCACGGCGGATTCCCGCTAGCCATGCTTATCGCTGTGTTGCCAACCGGCTACTTGCCGTTGCTTGGAAGCTCTGGCAGGAACGAGTGTGCTACGACGAGGCTATCCACCTCCAGAATCGTGCCAAACGGCGCCGACCGCTGGCTTGATGTCGTAGCCTGCTCACCTAATTTCGCTTAACCGTTTCACTTTTGTTCGGCTACCATGAACGACATGTTCGACTCGCCTTCTTCACTATGGCACATCGTTCAAGGGGTCAGCCGCCATCTTTGCTGCTCTCCTCTTCAACGGCGCCCTTTGGCAATATTGCCGATTGACAAAGCGTGTCCGCGTTCGATTTCAACTTTGATGACACTACGATCAGCGGGCGAACCACCCCGCCTTGTCTTGGAACATGCTGCGCTTTGCGCCGGCCGGTTGGTGTACAGTTGCACGTTTTGCACTGCATCCGCCGTGCAGTTCGTCCAGAGCACAATGATCGGCTCCATCTGGATTGACCCCATGTTGGGCGCGTTCCAGGCGCCGTTGGAGACAAAGCAGTTGGACTGGTGAATCTGCTGCTGCGCACAACTGGTGTAGTTGCCGAACTGGGTGGTGAGGCTGGACGGCGGCGGGAATTGCTGGGGCGCGCCCGACGTCGACTGTCCGGGCGGCGGCGGTGGCGGCGGTGGAGGCGGTGGCGGCGTCGACCCCTTGGCCAGCGTCCAATTGACGCTGAGATAGGCTGGGCCGGTGAATTGCCGGAAGTTGATCACGACCGTACTGTTGCCCTGGTTGAAGGGGATGTTGTAGACCTGTGTCTTGCCGGCCTGGCCCTGTCCAATGGTGCTGCCTTGCAGGACGCCGTTCACAGTGAGTTGGAACTCGTCGTCGGCCGTAATCTGGAATTGGTAGATGCCAGCATAGAAGAATGCCGACGTGGAAAGCGTCGCCGTCCAGTTCTGGTTGGGCACGCCGGGTGCGGGCGACGCGTCGCTGCCCCAGCTCGCCGGTCGAGTCACACGGCGAGGCGCTCACCGCGCTCGAGGACGCGAGCGGCCAGACCGCGTCGCTGCACCAGATCGCCGACTTCATCTTCACCCGCACCTCGTAGAGCCGGACCCTGCAACCGGCCCGATTGACCGTGACCCGGAGCGGGCAACCTGTGACAATCCTGGAGGCCCGCTCGCCGCGGGCCGCACCGACTCACCGGGCAGATGAGCGACAGCGACCGCACCGACAACCCGCACCTCCTCGCCGGCATCGAGAGACCCGCCGACCTGCACGGGCTCGACGACGACCAGCTCCAGCAGGTCGCGCAGGAGATGCGCGAGCTACATCATCGACACGATCGGCGAGATCGGCGGGCATTTCGGCGCCAACCTCGGCACCTGCGAGCTCGCGGTCGCGCTGCACAGCCTGCTCGACTCGCCGCGCGACAAGATCCTCTGGGACGTCGGCCACCAGGCCTACCCGCACAAGATCCTCACCGGCCGCCGCGACGGGCTGCCGACGATCCGCCAGTACGACGGCCTCGCGCCGTTCTGCTCGATCTTCGAGTCCGAGCACGACATCATGGGCGCCGGCCACGCCTCGACCTCGATCGGCTACGCGGTCGGGCTCAAGGAGGCGATGCGACGGGGATCGGCGAGGACGGCAAGGTCGTCGCGGTGATCGGCGACGGGGCGCTGACCGGCGGCGTCGCCTACGAGGCGCTGCACGAGGCGGGCGGCCTGCAGACGCCGATCGTGATCGTCCTCAACGACAACGGCATGTCGATCTCGCCCAACGTCGGCGCGCTCTCCCGCTACTTCAACCGGGTCCGGCTCAACCCGCGCCTCTACCACGCCCGCGAGGAGGTCGAGGAGCGGCTGACGAAGCTGCCGCTCGGCCTCGGCCAGCGGATCGAGCGGCTCGGCCCGGAGATCAAGTCGGCGATCAAGGCCTACTGGGCGCCCGGCCTGTTCTTCGAGGAGCTCGACCTCGCCTACATGGGCGTGATCGACGGCCACGACGTGCACGCCCTGCGCGGGGCGCTGCGGCGAGGCCTTCGAGGCCGACCGCCCGGTCGTCGTCCACATCCACACGGTCAAGGGCAAGGGCTTCGCGCCGGCCGAGGAGGGCGGCCTCGAGGGGATGGAGAAGTGGCACGCGGCCAAGCCCGGCTCGATCGTCGACCGCGAGCCGGCGCCGCCGACAGCCGAAGCCGAAGCTGGTCCCGGTCACAGGAGTCCGACTCGCCCGCGTCGATCGCGCCCGAGAAGCTCGAGAAGCCGCCGCCGAGCCGGCGCCGCCCGCAGTACACGCCGGTCTTCGCCGACGCGCTCGTCGCCGAGGCGCAGCGCGACCAGCGGGTGATCGGGATCACCGCGGCGATGGCGGGGGGGACCGGGCTGGAGAAGCTCGCCGACGAGCGTGCCCGAGCAGTACTACGACGTCGGCATCGCCGAGCAGAACGCGGTGCTGTTCGCCTCCGGCCTCGCGCTCCAGGGCGCGAAGCCGGTCTGCGCGATCTACTCGACCTTCCTGCAGCGCGCCTTCGACCAGATCGTCCACGACGTCTGCCTGCAGGAGCTCGACGTCATCTTCGCGATGGACCGCGCCGGCCTCGTCGGCGACGACGGGCCGACCCACCACGGCGCCTTCGACGTCTCCTACTTCCGGCCGCTTCCCGAACGTCGTCCTGATGGCGCCGCGCGACGAGGCGATGCTCGTCCACATGCTGCGCACCGCGATCGCCCACGACGACGGCCCGGTCGCGCTCCGCTACCCGCGCGGCGCCGCCGAGGGCGTGCCGCTGCCCGAGCCGCCGCGCGAGATCCCGATCGGCACCGGCGAGCTGCTGCAGGAGGGCGAGCGGGTGGCGCTGCTCGGCTACGGCTACGGCGTCCAGGTCGCCCTCGACGCGGCCGAGATCCTCGCCGAGCACGACCTCGCAGCCGACCGTCGCCGACGCCCGCTTCGCGAAGCCGCTCGACGCCGAGCTGGTCGAGCGCCTCGCCGCCGAGCACGACCTGGTCGTGACGATCGAGGAGAACGTGCTGCCGGGCGGCTTCGGCTCCGCCGTGCTCGAGCACCTCGAGGACGCCTGCGGCGCCCGACCGCGCCCGGGTCCTGCGGATCGGCCTGCCCGACCGCTACGTCACCCACGGCAAGCCGGCGCTGCTGCGCGAGGAGGTCGGCCTCACCGGCGAGGCCGTCGCCGAGCGCGTCCTCGCCGCGCTCGGCGCACCGGCCGTCAAGTAGCTCGTCCCGGCGCGAACCGGCCGGTCCGGCAGCGGCCGGAGTCAGCGTTTCTGCACGTACCTCGTCAGGCCGAGGAAGGTGCCCGTCCAGATCGATCGCTTCGGACCGATCTCGGTCGCCGCGTAGAACGAGTTCTCGCAGCTGTTCGGAAGCTCGTCGAGGACCGGCCCGAGGATCGGCAGCGTCCCCGACTGCTCGAGGTAGCCGATCGCGGTCTCCGAGCACGGCCCGCCCGGCGAGGCGGCGAAGAACCGCGAGCGGCCGGTGCGCCAGTCGAGCCCGCCGACCCCCCACTCCCCGTGCTTGAGCCGGATCCCGTAGAAGAGCCCGCTGCGCTGGCTGACCGACGGGATGCCGTTCGGGATCGAGACCCGCGGGTTCGCCCAGACCGAGTGGCAGCGCTGAGTGCGCGGGTTCCAGTCGATCCGCTCGACGCCGTGCGGCGTCGCCGCCGGATCGCCGCCGCGGAGCGGCGGCGAGCGCGTTCAGGAGCACCGCCGGCAGTCCGTCGGGGAAGTCGTAGTCGAGCAGGTTGTTGACGTTGAAGGTGCGCGTAGCCGCGGACCGCCACCGACTGCTCCGACAGCGAGACCGTGGCATCGGGATCGCCGAACGTCACCGGGTACTCGCAGGCCATCCGTCGCGGTCGATTCGCCGCCGAGGCCCTTCCAGTCATTCGGTACGCCGTTGCGCCAGAAGAGATCCAGGTGCATCAGGTCCTGGCCGTCGGTGATGACGACGAACTTGTCCTGGCCGCGGCCGGTCCCCATCAGCGTCGGCGTCGAACCCGACCCCTCGCCGAGGCGGATCTCCGAGACCTCCGATCCGGCGTTGTAGGGCGCCGACCAGGCGGGCTCGAGGTCGCCGCTCTCGGGATCGTGGTTGACGCGCACCATCCGCTTCGAGGTGACGATGTAGATGCCGCCGTTCTCGTCGGCCGCGATGTTGTTCGAGACCGTCTGCAGGTCGGTGGCCGGGATCGGCGGCGGCGGCGCAGGCCGCGGCGCGGTTGAGGCTGACAGTTCGCAGGTTCGTCGTCTTCATCCGCGACGGCTGCCGCGGGATCGTGCCGACGACGCCGTTCTCGGTCACGAAGGCGATGTAGCCGTCGTAGGTCATCACCGCGCCGACGAGCTTGTCGTCCGAGCCGCAGAGGGCCGATCGGGGAGCACGAAGCGTTTGCGGAGCTCGATCGGCGAGTCGCTGTCGCCGCGGCGGGCGTCGCCATAGACGTCGAACCAGGTCAGCCGCGGGACGATGAAGCGATTCGAGCGGTCGAGCATGTTGTAGGCCCCGGTGATTCCGGCGGCACCGGAGACCGGCGGCGGCTCGCTCTCGCGCTCGGCCGGGACGTAGATGTCGATCACCTTGCCGCTCTCGGCGTCGACCTTGAACAGGCCCGGCGATCGGCCCCGTCGATCAGCGAGCCCCAGGCGACCCGGCCGCCGTCGTCGTACTTGCTGCTGAACTGGATCGAGATCGGGATCCCGGGCAGGTCGATGTGCTGGGCGCGGACGTCGGCGCTCTCGATGCCGCGATACGGCGAGGACGCCTGCGCGTAGCTCGACCGGTGCGAGCCGCTCCACGGCGACTGGGCGAGCGCCGGGTTGCAGGGCGGCTCGAGCTTGCCCTGGGCTGCCGGCAACTGGCTGCGTCGGCGTCGCCGCGCCCGAGCAGCGCGAAGGCCGAGGCGATCACGAGCGCCGCGGTCGCCGCTCTCGTCGCGTGCTTGATCCTCATTCCGTTGTTCCCTCCACGTTTCGTGCCGGGTGCCCCTCTCCGCGGGCACCGATCGTGAGAGCCTATCCGGGGCCGCCGGGAGGGACGCCGGTTCCCTCGAGCGATTCGGTGTTTCGGCGTGATCGGCGCCGAGTGAACGAGATCGCTGTTGCGACCGCGCACACCACGAGGAGGATGACCGCTGCCACGCTCGAGTAGATGGCCAGCGCGAAGCCCATGCCTCCGACATCGCACTTCCATTCTTCGATCGTGCAGGCGTCGTCGTGGTACCACGCCCAGCCCAGGAGGAGGCCGGCGACGGCGATGCACACCGAGACGGCGGCGAGTGCTCCAGCCAGCTTCGCGATTGGGCCCACGGCTTCCCTTATCGGATGACCGGCGGGCCGGCGTGAGGTTCGGCCGGAGACCATGCATCCCAAGGGGCGCTCGCCGCTCCAGGGACCGTCCGCCGCCCTGGGCGATCGGCGGCCGACTGATTCACGGACGCCTATCCGGCTAACAGCGAGGCGGCACCGGTCGAAATCGAAGTCCGAGCCGGACGTCGAGGTGGTCCGAACCGCATGAACAAGCCCAGAATGCGACAGTGTCCACCAGGGGAGGAAAGACGCTTCCACCTTTTCCGCGCTGCGAGTGCGCGCGACGGCGATCGCGCCGACGATCGCGACGGTCAGCAGCACCGAGATCAGCTCGAACGGCACGACCGCGTCCGATGAACAAGCTCTGCGCGAAGCCGCGACGCCGCCGAACTGGCTGCACTCGGCGCCCTGCTCGGGCGCGCAGGCGCGGATCTCCGGCACGTCCAGGATCTCGGCGGGCGACGAGCGACGCAACGCGAGGATGCCGTGACGATGCCCATCACCGCGACGCGACCACGGCTTTCATCGACCATGCCGCGCGTCGTGCGCTGGCTCGGCGCACAGCAGGGCCGATCAGCATGATCACGAACACGAAGAGCACGACGACCGCGCCCGCGTACACGATCAGCTGAATGCGCCGCGAGCAGGTGCGCGTGCAGCGTCAGGTACAGGCCGGCGAGCGACAGGATGTGCGCGAGCAGGCACATCGCCGCGCGGATCGGGCTGCGCGAGCGCGATCGTGCCGAACGCGCCGAGCAGCGCGACCGCGGCGCACAGCGACGAAGAACACGATACCCGCCGAGCTCATGCGCGCCCTCCCGGCGAGCAGCGCCTTGACGCCGTCGTCGAGCGCGCAGGCTTGCCGACGCCGCCGCTCTTGCGCCGCGACGAACTCTCGCGGAACTTGCTGCAGGAAGCCGAGCATCGGCATCGCCGTGCCGTCGCCGAGGGCGCAGATGGTGTTGCCCATGATGTTGTTGGCGATGTCGACCAGCAGGTCGACGTCCTCGACCTTGCCCTTGCCCGTCGCACGATCGTTCGAGCACGTCGGCGAGCCAGCCCGTGCCCTCGCGGCACGGCGTGCACTGGCCGCACGACTCGTGCGCGTAGAAGCGCATCAGGTTGCGCGCGGCATCGACCATGTTGACCGAGCTGTCCATGACGATCGCGCAGCAGGTGCCGAGCATCGTGCCGAGCGCGCGGCATCGTGTCGACGCCCATCGGCACGTCGAGGACGCTCTTGCCGTGCCAGGCGTGGAGCGGGTGCTTCTCGTCGGGCGCGTGCACCGATCTCGTCGGGGCGCAGCACGGGCGTCGACGAGCCACCGGGGATCACGCCCTTGAGCGGGCGATCGTCGTGCAGCATGCCGCCGCCGAGGTCGTAGATGAGCTCGCGCAGCGTGAGGCCGACGCGGCGCCTCGAAGACGCCGGGCTTCTTCACGTGGCCGCTCACGCCGTAGAGGCGCGCGCCGCCGTCGCTCGGGCAAGCAGGCTCGAGCTTGCGAGAAGTCCTCGCCGCCCATCTTGCACGATGTCGGGCACCGCCGCGATCGTCTCGAGGTTGTTCACGGTCGTCGGCGCGCCGAACGCGCCCGCCACGCGCGGGGAACGGCGGCTTGAGCCGCGGCTCGCCGCGCTTGCCCTCGAGCGAGTTGAGCAGCGCCGTCTCCTCGCCGCAGATGTACGCGCCCGCGCCGGTGTGCACGTAGATCTCGACGGCGTAGTCGATGCCGAACGGGCGCTTGCCGAGGTAGCCCTTGGCGCGCGCCTCCTCGATCGCGGCGCTCGAGGCGCTCGTTCGACTGCACGAGCTCGTCGCGCACGTAGATGTAACCGACGTGCGCGCCGATCGCGTAGCAGCCGATGATGCAGCCCTCGATCAGCCGGTGCGGATCCAGCTCCATGATCGTGCGGTCCTTGAAGGTGCCGGGCTCGCCCTCGTCGGCGTTGATCACGAGGTAGGGCTTGTCGCCTTCGCGCTTGGCGATGAAGCTCCACTTCACGCCCGCGGGAAAGCCGGCGCCGCCGCGGCCGCGGATGTTCGCGGCCTTGACCTCGGCCTGGATCTGCTCGGGCTTCATCGTGATGCAGCGCGCGCCGAGCGGTGGCGTAGGCGCCGTGCCTTCTCGGCCACCGGGCAGCGTGTGGCTGTTCGTCGAGCGCGTAGCGATCGGTCAGGATGCGTTGGAACTCCGGCCATCGGTCTAGTCCTCGCGCGTGCGCCGCGTCGGCGACGCTGCGGCGGGCGTCTTCTCGTGCGTACCTCGGCGATGATCTGGTCGAGCTTCTCGAGCGTGAGGTTCTCGTAGAACTCGTCGTTGATCTGGACCATCGGCGCCTGGCCGCAGGCGGCGAGGCACTCGGCCTTCTTCAGCGTGAACTTGCCGTCCTGGCTGGTCTCGCCCGGCGTGGCAGCCGAAGCTTCTTCTCGAGGTGCTCCTGGACGATCTTGCGCGCCGCGCAGATCGCACGAGAGCGTGCGGCACACCCAGATCGACGTTCGGCGCCACCTGCTCCTGGTGGAAGCTCGTGTAGAAGGTGACGACGCCCTGCACTTCGCTCGTCGGCATCTCCAAGCGCTGGGCGACGTAGTCGATTACGTCTGGGCTCACCCAGCCTTCCTGTCGCTGGCACAGGTGCAGCAGCGGCAGGCAGGCTGCGCGCTTCGTCGGATAGCGAGTGAGAAGCTCGTCGACGATCTTCTCGGATTCGGCAGAGAGCGTAAACGACATGGCCAGCGGCTCGGCTCCACTCGGTTCGGGCCGCATGCATCGAACGATGACGCACACGACGTGCGCTCGTACGCGCTTCGGTCCGAGGCTGCGGGGTCGCACGCTAGGCCGCAGGTAACATGTCTGTCAAGGACGAGATGCCGGGCGCAGCTGCGCGAAATGCGGAGCATTTCGCCGCTGTTGCGCGGCGTGAGTGGAGGCGCCGATCCGGCTCCGATGCGATCGCCGAGGTGCTCGCCGAAGCCTGCGACAACGTGCGCGAAGGAGCGCTGCGGTATGCATCCGCTACGGCTCGAAACGGCCCCTTCCCTACGAAATCTGGACACGTTACGATCTTCGCCATTAACTCTCTTATTGCGAAGCGCTCGCAGTGACGTCCGAGACCCGCGCTTCAGAGGCACACGTGGATGGCCTTTTGTCCTGAATGTGGGAAGTCCGCGACTGCCGAAGGCGGCAAGTGCGTGCACTGCGGGTTCGATCTCGGGACGAAGTCCAAACCCGAGAAAGCGCGCTTCAAGGGCACGATGATCATGAGCGCGCCCGTGCAGAAGGACGCGGCGCCTCCAGCAACACCGGCGGCTCCGGCTGCCCCGGCCGCCGTGCCCGCAGCCCCGCCCCCTGCGGCGGAGACGCCTACGCCCGCGGGGTCCGCCGTGCCCAAGCCCGGCCTCAAGGCCACCATGGTCGGCGCCAACATCGCCGTGCCACCCATGGCAGGCATGGTCGGCGCGGCCGAGGACGTGAAGAAGAAGATGGCCTTTGCAGCCACGCAGCCTCTGCAAGCGTTCGTGCCTCCGAGCGCGCCCGCCAGGGCTGAACCCGCCAAGACTGAACCCGCCAAGGCTGAACCCGCCAAGGCTGAAGTCGTCGCCTCGGACAAGTCCGTGATGGAGCCGAGCGCGAGCGGCGAGAAGAAGTATCTCCCCGGCGACCCCATGGCGCCGACGCCCGCAGCGCGCCCGCGATCGCAGAGCCGTCACGTGGCGAGCCTCGAAGCGCGCGCCGAACGCAATCCGATGTTCTTGGTGTGGCTGAGCATCGCCGGCATGCTCCTGATCGGCGCCATTGGCTTCGGCGCTGCCTGGTACATGGGCCTGCTCTAAAGAGAGCTAACGCGAGCCCTGCTCCGACCGGTACGCCACGCGTACCTCCAAGAGCGCGCCGCTCTCGGACGACGCCGCGCGCTTGCTCACGATGATGCACGGCAGGTGAGCCTTGTCGGGGCTGGAGCGGCCGAAGCCGCACTGGGTGTGCTCAGCCACCTGGATCGCGCCGAGCTGCGCATCGCGAATCGTGACCATCTCGTGGGCCGGCCACTCGCAGCCCTCGACGAGCTCGAGCGGCTTCCCAACGACGACGGGTTCGCCCTCGCCGCTGCTGTCGAACATCGTGACACGTGCGGCCAGGACGTCGCTTTGCCCGCGCAGCGGTGCGAACGTGGCTTCGCCTAGCGCAGCGCGCGAACGCAACGATACGTCCGACCCTTGCAGCTGACGCGCCCAGCGATTGAAGCGAGCAAACGACTCGCGGCGCGGCGTGAAAGCCGCAGCGACCTCGCCGAGCCCCGCTTCGCGCGTGCCGCAAGCCGCGAGCAGACACACGCACGCCAGCCATGGGAGCGTGGCAAAGGCGCGCGCAGACCGCCGCATCCGCTGCAGCTCGGCAGCGCAGCGATGACTCGGCCTGTTCGTCGGCGATGGCAAGCGCACGCCAGCGACACTAGCGGCGCAGCGCGGCGCGCTAAAGAAAGCCGCAATCAGCATTCACGCGCGCTAGCGCGCGAGCAGTGCCTTGAGCATCTGGTGGGCCATCTGTGCCTGGTAATCGTCGCTGAGCTCGGCGTCGGCGCTGGCTGCCGGTGCAACGCGAGGCGCCGTCCTCTCGACCTTGCTCCGAACGGCCTCTGTCGCGAGCGTGCCGGCGAGGTGCCCCTCCAGCGTGGCCTCACCCGCTCCATCGCCACCCAGGCGCGCTTCACGCAGCACGTTCGCGTCGAGTTGCTCGATGACCACATCGGGCTCGATGCCTTGCGCTTGGATGGAACGCCCGGAGGGCGTGTAGTAAAGCGCCGTGGTCAACTTCAGCGCGCTGCCATCAGGCAGCTCGATCACGTTCTGCACGCTGCCTTTGCCGAACGTCCGCGTGCCGACGATCACCGCGCGTTTGTGATCGTGCAGCGCGCCTGCGACGATCTCAGAAGCGCTCGCGGAGTAGCCGTTGACGAGCACGACCATCGGCCAGTTCGGGCGTGTGCCGGCTTCAGTCGCTCGGTTTTCACGCAGCAGCTTGTCGCCGCGACCTCGCGTCGAGACGATCAGCCCGTCGCGCAGGAACTCGTCGGCGACCAGCACTGCCGAGCTCACCAGGCCGCCTGGGTTATTTCGTAGATCGAGAATCACACCGCGCACGCCGCCTTGGGCTGCAGTGCGCTCCACAGCTTCGTCGAGCACGCGCCGCAGTTGATCGGCCGTGTCTTCCTGGAACATGCGCAGGTGGACGTAGACCACGCGATCGCGCAGCACGCGACCTTCGACCGGGGCGACCTGGATCACGGCCCGCGTGATCACACGCTCGATCGCCGCTTCAGCCGAGGGCCGGCGCAAGGTCACACGAACCTGCGTCCCGGGCTCGCCCCGCATGCGCAGGATGCGCGTCTTCGATCGAGAGATCGCGTGCGGGATGCCCGTCGATCGCGAGGAAGCGGTCACCGGGCTTCACGCCCGCGCGTCAGCCGGCCTTCCGGCAACACACGCACCACGGTCAGCCAGCCATCGCGCACGTCGATCTCGACGCCCGACCCCACCGTAACGGCCTTCGGAGTCGCTGGTGCAGGATCGTGCACCTCATGCGGGTCGAGGTACGCGGAGTGTGGGTCCAACACCCTCAGCATCCCACGTATCGCACCGTCGATGAGCGTGTCACCGGTGGAGCTCTCCGACGTAGCTCTGCTCCACGTGCGCCAGCGCGCGCGCGAAGATCTCCAGACGCGAGTAGCGATCCGGCACTTGCTTGCGCCTGCGCGGTTGCCGCGCGTACGATCGTCAGGGCGCAGCGACAATGCAAAGTGCGAACGCGAGCTTACGATCTGTGTGCGGACAGCCATTCGTTTCGTTGACACGCATGTCGTGTCGTACTCTAATGTACTGACGTCGCAAGAGTTCGCATAAGCGACACCCTTCGCGAGCTACTTGCGTTCTTCATCAGATTTCATTCACTTTCGTTCTGGGTAAGGAGAATGGGGAGCATGTCGGCTACAGATAAGCGAAAGCAGAGCCTCTACTTCCCAGAGAGCATGCTGCAGGAGATTCAGAAGGAGGCTGCTCGGCTGGATCGCTCCTTGTCCTGGATCGTTCAGCGTTGCGTGAAGATCGGTTTGTCCGATATTCGCGCTGCCGTCGGTCAACGACATTGCGGACGGCCGGAAGACGACGATCGACGAAGTGATTGCACGAGCCGTTCGCCTACGCGCAGGCGTAGGCTCACCGCTCTTCGTCGTTTAACTGTTTGTCGGTAAGCACGGGTCTCAGGGTGATGGACTACGACCACGCGCGGGCTCGCCAAAGCGGCTGATGGAACCAAGCTCTTCTACGGAGCTCGCGGCGCCAGGCCCCGGTGCGGTGCCTACTCGACGGGATCGGTTGCGATGGATGGGCTTGGCTGGACAGTCCAGCCGCATCTCGCGCTGCACCATAAGCGTGGTGCACGCGCACTACCGCGGCCACGGTCGCAGTGGCGCTGCAGGTGACTTCGAGCCACCGACATCGACACGTTGCGCGCCGACGTCGTCTCGGTGATCGACGCCGCCGAGCTGTCGAACGCGGTGTTGATCGCGCACTCGATGGGCACGCAAGTCGCGCTCGAGATCTACCGGCGCGCTCCAGAGCGCGTGCGCGCGTTGATGCTTGGTCTGCGGCACTACGGCCGCGTCACGCACACGTTCCACGGCAACGACTGGCTGCACCGCGTGCTGCCGACGCTGATCGCGCAGGTGCGAAGCACGAAGCGATCGCGCGCGCGTTGTGGGGACGGCTGCCGCCGCACTGTCGCTACCGCGTCGCGGGCTGGCTCGGCGAGATCGATGGGCGCTCCCTGCCCGCCGACGACTTCCGCCTGTACGTCGAGCATCTCTCGGACATCGAGCTCGATCTGTACCTGACGCTGCTGCAAGAAGCCGGCGACCACAGCGCCGAGGACTTGCTGTCGGAGATCAAGGTACCAACGCTCGTCATCGCAGCCGAGCGCGACACGTTCACTCCGCGCGACATCATTCAAGACATGGCCAAGCGCATTCCGGGCGCGACCTACCACGAGCTGGTTGGTGCAAGTCACGCGGCGCCGACGGAGCAGCCGGACCGCATCAACCAGTACGTCGACGAGTTCCTCGCCTCCGTACCGTGAATGATTGCGGCCTAGCGGCTGCTGGGCACTGACTCGCGCCCGCGCTCGCGCTCAGAACTGAACGCGGAACAGCTGCTGACCCATGAGCAGCAAGTCGCCGCTCACGACCTGACGCTAGCCACGAATGCGCACGAAGGTGCCGTTGCAGCTGCCGACGTCGGTGAGCACGAACCGCTGCCGTCGTGGTGGACTCGGCAGTGCAAGCCAGAGACGTAGCCGTCCTCGGGGAAGATCACGTCGCCGCGCTCACGGCCGAGGTGCATGCCGTCCGGCGGGATGGCATACGCGTTCGCGGTCGACTCGCGACCGATGACCAAGCACGATCCGACCGATGTAGCCCGGGTTCGGGCTGCCCATGACTTCGACGCCGTCGACGAGCTGCGGCGTGGTGCATCGCTTCGAAGCGCAGGATCTCCTGGCCGATTCGAAACACGTCGGTGTCGCCGAGCTTCACCGGCACATCTCGCCTGAGCTTGATGTACACGCCGTTGAGGCTGCTCTCGTCTTTGACGCTGCAGCCGGGACCCGAGAACGCGAAGGTCGCATGCAGCGGCGAGAGGTACGCGTCACCGGCAAACAGCGCTCCGGCTTCACGCCCGATCGCGGTCGCGCCGTCGCAGAGCGGGAAGCTGTCGCCCTCCGAGCCGTCGGGATTGATCAGGACGAGCATGCCGCGGCTGGGACGCGCGGACGCTCCAGGCGCAGCCGCCGGTGCGGCGACGGGAGCCGGTGCGGGCGCGGCCGCAGCTGCAGGCGTCATGCGATGGCCGCACGTGCCACAGAACTTGAAGTCGAGCGGCACGGGGTTGCCGCAGCTTGGGCAGTTGTGGACGGCACTGACGACGGGAGCGGGCGCGGGCGCCGAAGGCACGCGTGCCGGCGCGGGTGCCGGCGCAGGCGCGGCAATCGGCGCAGGCTGCGCGACCGATGCGCGCGGCGGCGGATACGACACGTCACCTTGCTGCGTCGCGGCGAACTGCAGGTTCTTCTCCTGCGGTTTTGCTTCACGCGGCGGGACCGACGCCGCGGCCATCGGCGGTGCGTTCACTGCCGGCATCGCCGAAGGCGGTGTACGCGCCGAGAAGTTACGGGGAGCCGCCGCTTCACGCGGGAGCTCGGCACCACATCCCAAGCAGAACTTGTAGTGGTCCTGGTTTTCTTTGCTGCACCGTGGGCAGACAATCACAGGAGCCTCCTGTGGCCCGCACATCGCGCGCGGAGCGCGGCTTGGCGTAGGCATGGCGTTGGCGTGCGCCGTTGTCGAAAGATTGCATGCTGTGCGTCGCGGTCGCGGAGTTCATCACGCCGTGATCTCCACGCGCAGGAGCTGGCGCCCGAGGAACAGGTAGTCGCCGTGGTGCAGCGGCTGCGCGCTCTTGACGCGCACGTAGGTGCCGTTCTTGGAGTCGATGTCGACCAGCGACGAAGCCGCCGTCCGCGCGTGGTCTCGACGCGCGCGTGCGTGCCGACATGTACACGTCGAGGGGGAAGTTGAGGTCGCACTCTTCGCGGCCGACCTGTCACTCGAAGGCCCAGTCGCGCAGAACGCCATGCCAGCGCCGCCACCCGCAAGCATCTGCACGACGCGGAACGGATGCGCTTGCGCGGCGACGCATAGAAGTAGGTCTGTCGGGCGCGGGACCTGCCGTGTCCTCGGGCGGCCGCTCGAGGCGGAACAGCTGCTCGCCACACAGGAACGTGTCGCCGAACGTGATCGAGCAGGCGTCTGCCCGCGCACGCGCACGTAGACGCCGTTGAGGCTGCCTTCGTCGCGCACGACGAGCTGGCCGTTCTCGTAGACGAAGTTGGCGTGGCGCGGGGCTGAGCCAGCGTGTCTTCGGGAAAGAGGATTTGCCCGTCCTCGCGGCCCGCCACGTGCTCGGTGCCCTGCAGCATGTAGCTGAGGCCGTCGACGCCCGCGTCGCCGCGGATCAGGATCAGGCGCGCCTTGCCCGGCGTCTGCATCGGCCCGAAGTACTTGGTGCGCAGCTCGACGATCTCGGGCGGAACCGCCGCACCGCAGGTGCCGCAGAACTTGTGGCCCGGACGGGACCGGGGTCGAGCACTCCTTGCAAACGTAGTTACGTGCTTGCTCCATGACTTCTTCCTTCGACAACGGTGCCGGAGACGAGGGGGCCGGAGACAGAGGGGCCGGAGACAGCGGTGCGGGGGCCGGGCTCGCGCTGCGAGCGTCAGGGGCGCTTGATACCACGCTTCGTCGCGGCTCCGCACGAGCCGGTTTTTGCTCCCCCAGATACGAAACATCGTGGCCACACAAGCCACAGGCGGTAGCCGAGAGCGCGTTCCATGCGTCGCATGCGCCACACGCAATCCCAACTGCCGTTTCCATGTTCGACGTGCGTCCCCTCGCGGTGTGCGTGCCTCGAGCCCGCTGCTGCACCTGATCCGATGGCGAACCAGCGTATGCCCCCTGGTTCATCGGCTGCGATCCTTTGCGATCGCCATGTGTGCGACTTTTATAGTGGAACGGGGCGCTGGGCGTCAATCTAGCGGCCAGCGGACCTCGCCCCCTGCAGACTCGCAAGCCGACCGCAGCCGAGGACGCACGCCGAACACTGCCAGGCGCACGCTTTACGGGTGGACGCGGCGCGTCCGCTCTGCAAGTCTCCGCCCGCGATGCTATTTGCTGGCTCTCCTCTCGATCGCGCTCCCGGGCGCAAGTACGTCGCGGCTCTGCGATTCGCCGAGCTCAGCCTGCGTGCGCCGTTGCCGCGTGCCGCGACACTGGCCGGCTGGCGTGCCGCGCTGCCCAAGGACTTCGCGCTTTCGCTGCGTGCGCCGCGTGCTGCGCTCGTGTCGAAGGTCGGGCCTCTGCGCAGCGATGCAGTGACCGCTGCTGCGCTGGCCACGACCCTCGAGCTCGCGGGCGCGCTGCAAGTGCGCGCACTCGTATTGCCGACGCCGTCGGAGCTCACCCCGGGTGCACGCAGCCGCGAGCTGCTCAAGGCCTTCGTCGACAATCTGCCGCGCGTCGAGGGCCGTCACTACGTCTGGGCTCCGAGCGGCGTTGGGAGCCGGAAGAGATCGACGCGGTCTGCGCAGACGTCGGCCTCGTTCGCGCGTTCGATCCGCTGCAGACGCCCACGCGACCGGCAGGCAAGGTCGTGTATGCGGAGCTGCGGGCGCTCGGGCATCGCTCGGGATTTTCGCTGGCCGCGCTGGACGACGCGCTGTCCGTCATCATGAGCGACGAGACGACCGAAGCGTTCGTGAACATCGACTCGCCCCGCGGTTTCGACGTCGCCAAGCGCCTGACACAGCTCGCCATCGAACGTGGCATCGACGTTCCGGACGCCATTGCGGGCCAGCGTGACGCCAAGCACGAAGGAGCCGGCGACGAAGACGACGGCGAAGACTTCGAAGCGGGCGAAGACGAGGATCTCGAAGGCGACCTCGACGACGACGACGAAGAAGACGACGACGACGCGCAATGACGGGGCCCTCCGAGCTGATCGGAGCCCGCATACGCCGGGTGGATGCACCCTCGCCTTCGCTGTTTGCTTTCACGCTCTCGTCGGCCTCGTGGCGCGGCGTGCTGATTGCCCTGCTGGAAGCGCAAACGCGCGGCCTAGGCGTAGTCGCGACGCGCCCGCAAGGACTGCCTGCGAGTGGGTTCGTTCAGAAGCTCCGCCGAGAGCTCGACGGCTCGCGCATCGACGCACTGTCCGTGCACGAGGGCGGGCGCATCGCCTTCATGCTGCAACGCGGACCCGAGCAGAAGCGCTTGGTGGTCGACCTCGGCGCGCTCGACCTACTCGTGCTCGACGCCGACGACCAGGTGTTGGCGAACCTCTCACCGCGAGCGCGCGCTACACCGTACCTGCTCGCCAAAGCCGCTAGCGACGCGGATTTTCCGCAGACGATCGAAGCACTCGAGGCGCTGGGCGAAGCGCTGCTTTCGCAGAGCGGTGACGCCGCGTTCGAAAGCCAGCGTGCGCAGCTGGCTGCGTCGATCAAAGCAGCACGCAAGCGCACGGTGCGCAGACTGGCGGCGATTGCAGGCGATGCAGCACGCGTTGCGCAAGCGACGACGTTGCGCGCCCACGCCACGCTGCTTTCGTCCAACTTGCATCGCGCACCGCGCGGCAGCCGCAGCGTGACGCTGACGGACTACGCGCAAGATCCACCGACCGAGGTCGAGCTCCATCTCGATCCGGCGAAGACGGCCCGCGAGCAAGCGGAGGCCTGGTTCAAACAGGCGCGCAGATTCGACCGCGGGGCCAAGCTTGCCGCCGAGCGCCATGCACAGACGAAGATCGAGATCGAGGGGCTGGAGCGCTTGCAGGAAGCAGTCGTTGCCGCGGCCGACGCTGCAGCGCTCGCAGCGCTCGAGCCGCAGTTCGCCGAGCTGCGCCTACGCATGCCGAGCACGGGCCCGCGCGAGAAGGCCGACAAGAAGACGCGCAAGCCGTATCGCGAGCTGCGCGGCTTTCGCGAGCGCGTGATCCTCGTCGGACGCGGCGCGAAGGACAACGACGCGCTGACGCTCATGCACGCGCGACCGTTCGACCTGTGGCTGCACGCGCGCGATGTCACCGGTGCACACGTCGTCGTCCCGCTCGACCGCGACGAGGCTTGCCCGCCCGAGCTGTTACGCGACGCGGCGTTGCTCGCCGCGCACTTCAGCGACGCTCGCAACGAGCCGCACCTGGACGTGATCTACGTCCCCCGGCGCTACGTGCGCAAACCAAAGGGCTCGCCTGCAGGCAGCGTATCGACCGAGCGCGAGAAGGTGCTGCGCTTGACTCGCGATGCGACGCGTCTCGCCGAGCTGCTGGCGAGTGAGCTGTCGCGCTGAGCGAAGCGCGAGACGACTTGCAGGGTCCTTAAGCGCACCACCGCCGGTACACGCGAGGTGTACCGACGGCTAGTGCACAGTCGCTCTAGTTTTTTGAGAGCAGGGCACTCTCAGTTCGCGGAGGAGAAGTCGGGTTCCCCGGCGAAGCTCGGCGCCGGAGGCGCATCGAACGTATCGCTCGTGGGTTCGGGCTGAACGGGTTCAGCCTTCTTCTTAACCTTAGCCTTCTTCTTCGCGGGACCCGCCTTTGCGACCTTCTTGGCCGGGCCCTTAGGCTTCGCTACTTTTTTTTTGCAGCAGCCTTGTTGGCGGCCTTGCGCTTGCCGCCCTTCTTCTTCGCGCCCTTGCGCTTGCCCTTGTCGTCGCCTTAGCGGCCTTCTTGGCCGCCTTCCTTCTTCTTGGCTGCCATACGGACCCTCCTATGGTCGTAGGATGAAAGTAACCTATTGTAGTGTGTTGCCACGTGTCAAGCGTTCAAACACATAATTTATACATAACTTATCGGTCTTTGACCGATCACTGACCGCACGCCTTTGTAAACCACTGAAATCATTCGTGATTTTCGATTGCGTGGAGACCGCATTTCGGCTGTGAACGCGCTTTTTGTGCTTCGAAACGCGATCCCCAGCTCCGAAACGGCCCGGATCGTTGACAGCCGAACGCCACAGACCTAACTTCGGCCCCGTTTTTCGGGCTGCTGCGTTCTGGAGCCCGTCTCAACCCTGAGAAGGAGACGCGATGAACGCGATGAAGACACTTGGCTCTTCGGAGCCCTGCTAACGCTCTTGGCCGTCGGCTGCGGCTATTCAGAAGAAGAGATGCAGGTCAAGCGCGACCGCATCGATCAGCTGACCGCGCCCTGGACAAGCCCTGGAAGCAAGCACGCGCGAGCTGCAGGACCGCTTCCGCGTCCTGCGGCGCGGAGAACGCCGGCTATGAGCCAGCAGCTGGCAGACAGATGGGCATGAACGTCGAGGACTCGAAGAAGCGCATGACGGGACCTCGAACGCATCGTCGAGGAGCTGCGCGCCAAGGAGCGCCAGGCCCAGGCGCGCTTGGCGACCTTCCGCAACATGCTCGAGAAGCTTCAGGAAGATGATCGAGTCCGGCCAGCTGCGCGTGCAGCATCGTGCGCGGCCGCATGGTCGTCGAGCTGTCGGAGAACATCCTGTTCGACTCGGGCAAGGCGGACCTGAAGAAGGAAGGCCAGACGGCGCTGACCGAGGTCGCCGCGCGTGCTCGCGTCGATTCCGGATCGCGACTTCCAGATCGCTGGCCACACCGACAACGTGCCGATCAAGAGCGCGCAAGTTCCCGTCGAACTGGGAGCTCGTCGACGGCGCGCGCGGTGACCGTCGCGCGCGTCCTTGGCGCAGCAGGGCGTGCCCCCGACGCGCCTGTCGGCGGCCGGCTACGCGGAGACACAGCCCGCAGCCAGCAACGACACGCCCGAAGGGCGTGCGCAGAACCGCCGCATCGAGATCGTGCTGATGCCGAACCTCGACGAGCTGCCCGACCTCTCGCAGCTCAAGGACATCACCAACTAAGGCAGCACGCGCCTTTGTCGTCGCACGTGCAACAGCCACCGCCCCGGGTGCTCGCCACCATCGACGTCGGCACGAACTCCGTGCTGATGCAGGTGACGCAGGCGAGCGCCGGCGGTGAGCTGCATGTGCTCGATGACTTCATGACGATCACGCGCCTGGGACAGGGCGTGGATCGCACACGGGCCCTGCACGAGGACGCCATCGCGCGGACGCTCGCGGCGCTCAGTAACTACGCCGAAATTGCGCATGCGCATGGCGCGCCGATCATGGCGGTCGGCACGAGCGCGCTGCGCGACGCCGAGAACGCCGCGCGCTTCTCGGAGGCGGCCCACGAGACCCTCGGCGCTCCCGTCGAGGTAATCATCGGGGCGCGGGAGGCCGAGCTCACGTACGCGGGCGGGATCGAGGGGCTGCCACTCGGCCGGGCAGCTCGTGCGTCGTCGACGTCGGCGGCGGCAGCACGGAGATCGTCCGTGGCACGGGCGGCAGGTCGTCGCGCGCACCAGCGTCGACATCGGCTCGGTGCGCTTGTTCGAACGCCATGCGGTCAGCGCTCCCGCGAGACCCGGCAGCTCGAGGCGATTCGCAGCGACGTGTTCGCTGCCATCGATGCGAGCGACGTCCAGCCTTCGGCGCCGCTGGTTGCCATCGCGGGCACGGCCACCACGCTTGCAGCCATCAGCGGCGAGGTCGACCCTTACGACCCCACGCGCATCCACGGCGCACGTCTATCGCTCGTGATGAGATCGACCGCCTGGTGCAGCGCATAGCGGCGCTCCCCATGGACGAGCGCGCAAAGATCCCCGGGCTCGACAGCCGCCGCGCCGACGTAATTGTTGCCGGTGCGCCGGTGCTCGCCGGCGTAGTGAAACGCGCGCAAGCCACGGAAATCATTGTGTCGAACGGCGGCGTGCGCATGGGTCTCGCGGTCAGTGTCCTCATCCATTTTGAGATTGACCCTTTGCGTAGTCTTGAGTAGGATTTCCTGCGACCCGTGCTCGGCGCGCGATCCAGCGAATGCTACGTCCAATGACGTCATCGCTAGGGACCAAGCGGCAGGCACGCCGACTCGAAGACCGCGAACTAGGCGAGCCGGAACATACGATTTGAATTTTGATCCGCGTAACTCACGCGTAACTCAAGAGGGAGTGCTTCATGCAGGCCCGTGCCGAAAAGCAGTTGTTCAAGGTCGGCGACAAGGCCGTCTACCCGGCCCAGGGCGTGGCCGAGGTGAACGATCGAGGAGAAGGACATCGCCGGCAACCGCCCAGCTTCTACGTCCTCCGCATCCTCGACACCGACCGCAAGATCATGGTCCCGGTCACCAACGCGAGCGCCGTCGGCCTGCGCCAGGTCATCAGCGAGCAGGAGATCCGCGAGATCTTCGACATCCTGCGCGAGCGCACGATCGCGTTCGACAACCAGACGTGGAACCGCCGCTATCGCGGCTTCATGGACAAGATCAAGACGGGCTCGATCTACGACGTCGCCGAGGTGCTGCGCGATCTCTACCGCCTCAAGACCGACAAGCAGCTCTCGTTCGGCGAGCGCCGCATGCTCGACACCGCGCGCACGCTCATCGTGAAGGAGATCGCGATCGCGCGCGACCAGACCGAAGAGAAGGTCAAGACCGAGATCGAGGCGATCTTCGTCAGCAACTGAGCGGCGCCGCGCACGCGCGAGCGCCTTTCGTTGATCTGCGAGCGAATACGCTCTCGGTGCTCGATCCACGCGTGTTGCACGTGCAGGGGGCCTCTCGGAGCTCGTCGGTCGCGTATGCGCAACGCGGCTCTCCGCGGGAGCTTTGGATCTTGCTGCTTCGCTCACATGGAAGCTGATGGCTGGCCCGAGCGGCCATGGCGCGCCTGTCGACGGCGTGCGCGCACGCGAATGGCGCTGCCCGATCCGCCGGTGCACGTGGCCAGCCGTTGGCGGCATCGCGGCAATCGCCACGCTCGTCGGCAGCACGCTGCGAAGCCGATGCGACGGTCAGCTTCGTCGTCGTGTCCGTGCTCGCTGCGATCGTCGGGCTACGTGGGTACGGCGCGCCGTCTCGCGACGCTGGTCCCCGAGCTCTGGAAGCGTGCGTTCCCGAAGCTGCGGAGCCGACACAGCGCGCGCACGCGCGCGAGCTGTCACGTTTCGCATCGGCGCAGCTTTCCCGATGGTTGCGAGCGGAGTCGCGCATGCGCTTCCGTTCGACGGATTGGCCGTGATGGCTGCGCTGTTGGGCGCGCCGCTCACCTATCGTCTGGGTCGCTCGGTGCGCGCGCTTTCCTCGGAATGGAGGGAGCGTCAGGACGCGTGTCGCCACCCTGACCGCGTTGGTCCTCGACCCCACCCGCGCTTCTGCGGCGACGTTCATCGAGCCTTGCGGCCGAATCGGACACGGATCGCGTTGCGCGAACCACTTCTCCCCCAGATTTTCGTTCTGCCTCATGGCGGCAACAGTACGCTCGTCATCAACGTCGACATCGCCGAGACCCGCGTCGCGCTGATCGAAGAGCGGCAGCCTCGCCGAGCTCTATCGTCGAGCGCGAGCAGGACCGCAGCCCGGTCGGCAACGTCTACCTCGGCAAGGTCACGCGCGTGCTGCCCGGGCATGCAGGCGGCGTTCGTCGACATCGGCCTCGATCGCGCGGCGTTCCTCCACGTCGAGGACGTGGTGCCCGAAGAGGACATGGACGAGCTGCTCGAGCGCGAGGAGGAGCGACGAGCGCGACGAGGCGAAGACGACGAAGACGCCGGCGAAGAGCGCCGCAGGCCAAGCGCAAGGCGCGCAAGGTCACGCGCACGACGCCGATCCGCGACGTGCTCAAGGAGGGCCAGACGATCGATCGTCCAGGTCACGCAAGGACCCGATCGGCACCAAGGGCGCGCGCGTCACGAGCCACATCTCGCTGCCGGGTCGCTACGTCGTGTACCTGCCGACGGTCGATCACATCGGCATCTCGCAAGCGCATCGGCAACGACAAGGAGCGCAAGCGCCTGCGCGAGGCGATCGAGGCGATGAAGCCGCCGCAGGGCGGCCTCATCGTGCGCACGGTCGCCGAGGGCCTCACCAAGAAGCAGCTCAAGGCCGACGTCGGCTACCTCGTGCGCCTGTGGGGCGAGATCGCCGAAGAAGCGCGAGCGGCGCGAAGCGCGCGCCGGCGCTGCTCTACGAGCGAGCTCGACCTCGTGCTGCACGACCGCGCGCGACCTCTTCACCGACGACGTCGACGAAGATCGTCATCGACGACCGCGAGCAGTACGAGCGGCTCTGCGCGCTTCGTCGAGATGTTCATGCCCGAGCGCGTCGAAGCGACATCGAGCTCTACGACGGGCGACGAGCCGATCTTCGACGAGTACGGCATCGAGGACGAGATCGCGCGCGCGCTCGTCGCGCAAGGTGCCGCTGCCCTCGGGCGGCTACCTGATCATCGATCAGGCCGAGGCGCTCACCGCGATCGACGTCAACACCGGCCGCTTCGTCGGCAAGGGCGCAAGGACCTCGAGGAGACGATCCTCAAGACCAACCTCGAGGCCGTCGAAGGAGATCGCCTACCAGCTCCGCTTCCGCAACATCGGCGGCCTGATCGTCCTCGACTTCATCGACATGGAGCGCGCGTCGCAACCGCGAGAAGGTCTCCGGCGCGCTCGAGAGCTGCTCGCAGAAGGACAAGGCGAAGACCACGCTCAACCGCATCTCGCGAGCTCGGCCTCATCGAGATGACGCGCAAGCGCACGCGCGAGAGCCTCGGGCGCACGCTGCACGAGCCGTGCTTCTACTGCGACGGCACCGGCCAGCTGCAGTCGAAGCAGACGATCGCCTACGAGATCCTGCGGCAGATCCGCCGCGAGCGAGGACACGCTGCCGGGCTACAAGGTCGTCGTGAACGCGCACCCGGCGGTCGTGCGACGTGCTGCAAGCGCGAGCGAGCAAGGACGCGCGTGCAGGAGGCCGAGCGCCGCTTCACGCGGCAGATCGTGCTCGTCGCCGCGCAAGGAGTACCACCTCGAGCAGTTCGACCTGCAAGGGCAGGTGAGCAGCGATGCCGAGCGACGAGCGACGACGACGACGAGCGGCGCGACGAGCGCGTCACGATCAACAAGGAGTTCGAGTCGTTCGACGCGTTCATCCAGGAGTACGTGACGAACATCTCGCGCACCGGCGTGTTCGTCCAGCGCAAGACGCCGCTCCCGATCGGCACCAAGGTGAACCTCAGGTTCACCGTGATCATGGACGACATCGAGACGCATCGAGGGCATCGGCGAGGTCGTGCGCGTGCAGGACGATCCGCCCGGCATGGGCGTCGTCTTCACGCGAGCTCAGCCAGTACTCGCAGCACCTGATCGAGCGCCTGCTGACCAAAGGCCACGCACCCTAGACGTAGCGTCGCCGTACGGGCCGTCGCCCCACGGGTCACACGGCGTCACTCGGTCACTCGAAGACGCGCACCTGCAATCGCGGAGACGCTCTCGTCGCCGGCCGCGACGTCCGAGACCACCACGATCGGGTCGCCCGGCAGCACGCGGTTGCGCTTACGCAGGCGCTCGAAGCGCGGCCGGATCGTCTTCTCCGGGTCGCTCGAGAAGTCCATCTTGAACGGCACCACCGAGCGCGTGCAGCCAGAGCTTGCGGCGCGTCGTGCTCATGTTGGTGAAGGCGTAGATGATCGCTCGCTTCGGGCCGGTAGCTCGCCACCAGCTGCCCCAGCATGCCGCGGCGCGTGATCACCACGATGGCGGGCGCATCGATCGAGTCGGCCAGGCGGCAGGCGCTGCGCGCCAGCTCGTCGCGGATGTCGACGGGCTTGCGCTCCTCGACGAAGCCGAGGCCCGTGCTCCTTCTCCATGCGGCGCGCGATGTGGTCGAGCATCTGCACGCAGCGCACCGGATACTTGCCGGTGCGCGGTCTCGCCGCTGAGCATGATGGCGTCGGCCTGCTCGTAGACGGCGTTGGCCACGTCGCGTGACCTCGGCGCGCGTCGGCGTCGGGTTGTGGATCATCGACTCGAGCAAGTGGGTGGCCACGATCACGGGCTTGCCGGCGATCGCGCACTTGCGCACGATCCGGCGCTGGATGACGCGGCAGCTCGTCGAAGTCGACCTCGACGCCCAGATCGCCGCGCGCGACCATGATGCCGTCGGCGCACCTCGAGGATCTGTCGAAGTTGTCGACGCCCTCCTGGTTCTCGATCTTGGCGATGATCTTCGCGTGATGGCCGCCCTCGTCGTCGATGATCTCGCGCGCCTCGATGCACGTCCTCGGCGAGCGCACGAACGACAGCGCGATGAAGTCGACGTCGTTCTCGATGCCGAACTCGATGTCGCCTTGTCCTTCTCGGTGATCGACGGCAGGTTCACGCGCACGCCCGGCAGGTTGATGTGCTTGCGCGAGCCGAGCGTGCCGCCGTCGAGCACCGGCAGCGCAGGTCGTGCTCGCGCATCTCGAGCACCTCGAGGTTGATGAGGCCGTTGTCGACCGTGACCCGGTCGCCGACCTTCAGGTCCTGCACCATGTCCTGGTAGTTGACGTGGATGCTCTTCTCCTCGGGGTTCTCGCTCGGGCATCACCGTGACGGAGAAGATCTCGCCGACCTTCAGGTCGATGTTGCTCTCGCATCTCGCCGGTGCGGATCTCGGGGCCCTTCGGGTCGAGCAGGATCGCGATCGGATGGTTGAGCGTGCGGTTCAGGCGTCTGGATGCGCCGCACGATCATCAGGTGCGACTGGCGTGATCGCCGTGCGACATGTTGAGGCGCGCGATGTTCATGCCGGCGTTGGCCAGCTTCTCAATCATCTCGCGAGGAGCGAGCTGGCGGGACCGATGGTGCAGATGATCTTGGTAAGTCGGAAATCACGTCGCGCTACGCGGTCGTGGACTCGGTCGTGACGCGTTGGCAGGACTCTGCGGTTGCATAGCGCCAAGGTAGCATACCTCGGAGTGCCCTGGTGACGCCCACTTCGTGACGGCTAGCAGTCCGCGGCAACGGGCCCCGTCCGGTTGCGCGATTGTTCAGGTGCGTGTTAACACCCCGCACCCCGAGCGACCCCGAGCGGAATAGCAGCAGCCAGCGCTCGAACCGAAATCTCTCCGCAACATCGCCATCATCGCCCACGTCGACCACGGCAAGACCACGCTGGTCGACGCCATGCTCAAGCAGACGCGGCACCTTCGCGCGAACGAAGCGGTGGTCGAGCGCGTCATGGACTCCAACGACCTCGAGCGCGAGCGCGGCATCACCATCCTCGCGAAGAACACGTCGGTCCGTCTACAAGGACGTGCGCATCAACATCATCGACACGCCCGGCCACGCCGACTTCGGCGGCGAGGTCGAGCGCACCCTGCTGATGGCCGACGGCGCGCTGCTGCTGGTCGACGCGGCCGAGGGCCCGCTGCCGCAGACGCGCTTCGTGCTCAAGCAGGCGCTGGAGCTGCGGCATCCCGGTGATCGTGGTCATCAACAAGATCGACCGCCCCGACGCGCGCCCGGACGAGGTGCTTGAACGAGATCTTCGACCTGTTCTGCGAGCTCGAAGCCAGCGACGAGCAGATCGACTTCCCGTCGCTCTACACGATCGCCAAGCGGCGAGGCGCCACTCGCGAGCTCGGCGACGAGCAGCACGGACCTCACGCCGCTGCTCGAGACCATTCGCGACGCGCGTGCCGCCGCCCAAGGGCGACGCTCGAGGCGCCGCTGCAGATGCTCGTCACCAACATCGAGCTACGACGAGTACGTCGGGCCGCCTCGCGGTCGGCACGGATCATGCGCGGCAAGGTGCGCGCCGAACGACCAGGTCGCCGCGCTGCATGCAGAAGGCCGGCCAGCAGCAACGCGAAGATCGGCAGCTCTTCGGCGTTCGACGGCCTGACGCGCGTGAAGCGCGACGAGGCCGGCGCCGGCGACATCGTCGCTGTCGCCGGCATCGACGAGGTGCACGATCGGCGACACGATCGCGCGACCCGCACGAACCCGACGCGCTGCCGCGCATCGTGGTCGAGGAGCCGACCATCAAGGTGCGCTTCCACGTGAACACCTCGCCGTTCGCCGGCAAGAGCGGCAAGTGCGTGACCTCGCGCCACCTGCGCGACCGCCTCGAGCGCGAGGCGCGCAAGAACCTGGCGATGCGCTTCGAGGAGACCGACACGCCGGACGTCTTCGTCGGTGTACGGCCGCGGCGAGCTGATGATCGCGATCCTTGCCGAGACGATGCGCCGCGAGGGCTACGAGTTCGCGCTCGGCAGCCCCGAGGTCGTCGTGCAAGGAGATCGACGGCGAGATGATGCGAGCCCGTCGGAGCGCGTGGTCGTCGACGTGCCGGACGAGTACGTCGGCACCGTCACCGCAGCGCCTCGGCGAGCGCCGCGGCCGCATGGACAAGATGCACAACCTCGGCTTCGGCCGCGCGCGCATCGAGTTCGTCGTGCCGTCGCGCGGGCTCATCGGCTTCCGCTCGCAGTTCCTCACGGAGACGCGCGGCACGGGCCTCTCAACACGCTGTTCGAGGGCTGGCTGCCCTACGGCGGGCCCGATGCTGCGCCGCAAGAACGGCGCGCTCGTCGCGACCGCACCGGGCACCGCCACCCCGTACGCGCTGTTCGCACCTCCAGCCGCGCGGCCGCTTGTTCGTCGGGCCGGGCGACGAGGTCTACGAGGGCATGATCGTCGGCGAGCACAACCGCGCCGAACGATCTCGACGTGAACGCCGTCCGCGAGAAGAAGCTCACCAACATCCGCGAGCAGGACAAGGACGAGAACATCATCCTCACGCCGCCGCGGCTGCACACCATCGAGACGGCGCCTGGAGTTGATCGACCAGGACGAGCTGGTCGAGATCACGCCGGACGCGGTGCGCATCCGCAAGAAGGTGCTCAACTGCTCGCAGCGTCCCAAGCGCACCGAAGAAGCTCACTGAGGGCTGCCTGTAGCGGACGCACACGACGCGGGCAGACAGCCGGCGTCGTGGCCTTGCTCGTGCCCTTCGCCGGTGAGCGCGTCGTGGCTGCGGTCTGGTGCTCGATGTACGTGACGAGCTGCGCGCGCCGCGCGCAGCTCACGCGCGAGCTCGGCTATCATGGATCACCTCGTCATGATCGACCTCGACCGCCTGCGGCAAGAAGTCACGCGTGTCCACTTGCGCTACTGCGTGGAGATCGTCGAGGGGCTCGGCATCTGTCCTTGGGCCGAAGAAGCGCGCTTGCGTGGCCACGTCCAGATCATGCCTTGCTTCGACGATGCGCCGAGTGAAGGCAGCGCGCTTGCGGCCATCGATCGAATGGAGAGCGATCCGACTATCGAGATCGGCCTGCTGGTCTTTCCGCTCACGACGCTCGAGCGCCTGCCGTTCTCGCGCTTCGTCGCCGACGTGCGAACACGTGATGCCGCACGCAAGCCACTCGGCGGTGTGGTCGTCGCCATGGCGGACTTTCATCCCGATGCGCAGCTCGACATGAGCACCGCAGAACGCATGGTGCCCTTCGTTCGACGCTCACCCGATCCGACGATCCAGCTCGTGCGCAAGGACGCACTGTCGCGCGTTCGCCTCAGCGAAGATCAGGGCACGAACTTCATCGACATGCAGCATCTCTCGCTCGAGACACTGCTCGCGGCCCAGCCGAAGGCGCCGTCGTTGTCGGCACGCGTGGCGCAGAACAACAAGAAGACGGTCGAGCGCATGGGCCCGGCTGCCGTGGACGCCCTGTTCGACTCCATCCTTCGCGATCGCGAGCGTTCGTACGCCGCGTTGGGCGTGCCGCCGGCGCCCTGGTCCGAGCGCGGGCTCACGCGCGATCAGCTTCCGTGACAACCTGGAAAACACAGAAGAGCGCCGCGATACGGACTCTCGCGCGCTCGGCTGCCGCGCTCGCTCATGCGTGGGTTTCGTTCACACCCCGTCCACATCGCGCGACGCGACGCACGCAGGCCTACGACCCGAAGAGTTTACGGGCAGAGATCTTGCGAATCACAACCAGAAGAGTAGAGAAGTCACGCGAGCCGATCGCGTAGCGCTGGTTGGCACGCATGGGGATACGTCAATCGGGGAACGACCATCGCTGCCAAGCGGCGGGCTGGTCCTGCCGCGCGTGAGCGCTTAGACTTTTGCACTATGGCCGAGGAGAGACACAGCGAGCTGGACGAGGACGGCATCACCTTCGTCAAGCTTCCGGAACCGCCCTCCGGCCGCAAGAACGTGGTGACTAAGGAGCGCGCCTCCTCGGCGTTCGCAGAGCGCGCCGCGGGCGACGAAGCCGCGCTGGTCGACGCCAGCGGCCTGCCGCTCGATGCGATCCACGACGAGAATCGCTACGCGGAGCGCGAGCTGCTCGGCGAAGGCGGCATGGGCAGGATCTTCCTGTTCAACGACGGCCGCATCGGTCGCGACGTCGCGATGAAGGTCTTGCGCACGCGCTATTCGAAGCAGCCCGACACGCTGGCTCGCTTCGTGCGCGAAGCACGCATTCAGGGTCAACTCGAGCATCCGTCGATCGTTCCCGTCTACGACCTGATGCGTCGCCCCAACGGCGACGTGTGCTTCACGATGAAGCGCGTGCGCGGCAAGACGATCGAGCAAATCGTCGATGGCTTGTCGCGCAAGGACAAGGCGTTCATCGACAGCTACCCGCGCAGAAAGCTGCTGCGCAACTTCGCAGCGGCGTGCTTGGCGGTCGACTTTGCGCACACGCGCGGCGTACTGCATCGCGATCTCAAGCCGAGCAACATCATGATCGGTGACTACGGCGAGATCTACGCGCTCGACTGGGGCCTCTCCAAGGTCGCTGGCTTGCCGGACATCCCCGTGCGCACGGAGCAAGTCGCGCTGCCGGACGACTCGAGCACACGCACGATGGACGGCGCGGTGCTGGGCACGCCTGCGCGCGCTCAACTGCGCGCAGGAATCGGGCCGCAAATACATCAATATCGCCAGCCGGCTGTTGCAGGGGCAATGACAGGCATGTCCGGTGCGGTCCGCGTTCTGAAGATCTCGAACAAGCGCGGCCTGCATGCCAGGGCTTCCGTGAAGTTCGTGCAGTGCGTCGAGCAGTTCGAGGCCGACATCAAGGTCAGCAAGGACGGCCACGTCGTCGGCGGCACATCCATCATGGGGCTGATGATGCTGGCCGCGGGAAACGGCAGCGACATCCACGTGACGCGCCAGCGGGCCGCAGGCGCAGCAGGCGCTCGAAGCGCTGGAGGCGCTGATCTACGACAAGTTCGGCGAAGGCGAGTGAACGCCTTGGAACGACTCATATACCGGCATAAAGATTTCTTTATATCCTGATTGTCAACCCGGCCGATAATTGCTATTGACCGGCGTACAAGCGGACGTGGTGTCCGCTTCCGGCTTGCCGAAACGATTCGCTTTTTGGCGTGCGCCACATGCGGGTTGCTTGCACGGCGGCCGGGAGAGCCCCTTTCGGGCAGAACCCATTCAGGAAAGAAAACCATGACCGACTATGCAGTCAGGGACATTGGCCTCGCCGATTGCGGCCGCAAGGAAATCGAGATCGCCGAAACCGAAATGCCGGGCCTGATGGCCTGCCGCGAGGAATTCGGCGAGAGCCAGCCGCTCAAGGGCGCGCGCATCTCCGGCTCGCTGCACATGACCATCCAGACGGCCGTGCTGATCGAGACGCTGAAGGCGCTCGGCGCCGACGTGCGCTGGGCTTCGTGCAACATCTTCTCGACGCAGGACCATGCCGCCGCGGCGATCGCCGCCGCCGGCATCCCGGTCTTCGCCGTCAAGGGCGAGATCGCTCGAGGAATACTGGAACTACACCGACCAGATCTTCCAGTGGGCCGATGGCGGCCTCGTCCAACATGATCCTCGACGATGGCGGCGACGCCACCATGTACATCCTGCATCGGCGCGCGCGCCGAAGCCGGCGAGGACGTGCTGTCCAACCCGGCAGTCGGAGGAAGAGGAAATCCTCGTTCGCCCAGATCAAGAAGCGGCATGCAGGCATCGCCCGGGCTTCTTCACCAAGCAGCGCGACGCGATCCGCGGCGTGACCGAGGAAACCACGACCGGCGTCAACCGCCTCTACCAGCTGCAGCAAGAAGGGCCTGCTGCCCTTCCCGGCGATCAACGTCAACGACTCGCGTCACCAAGTCGAAGTTCGACAACAAGTACGGCTGCAAGGAATCGCTGGTCGACGGCATCCGCCGCGGCACCGACGTGATGATGGCCGGCAAGGTCGCCGTCGTCTGCGGCTATGGCGACGTCGGCAAGGGCTCGGCGCGCTTCGCTGCGCGGCGCCGGCGCCCGCGTCAAGGTCACGGAAGTCGACCCGATCTGCGCGCTGCAGGCCGCCATGGACGGTTTCGAGGTGGTGACGCTCGAGGACGCGGTCGCCGACCGCCGACATCTTCATCACCACCACCGGCAACAAGGACGTCATCACGCTCGACCACATGCGCGCGATGAAGGACATGGCGATCGTCGGCAATATCGGCCACTTCGACAACGAGATCCAGGTCGCGGCGCTGCGCAACCTGAAGTGGACCAACGTCAAGCCGCAGGTCGACATGATCGAGTTCCCCGACGGCAAGCGCATGATCCTGCTGTCGGAAGGCCGCCTGCTCAATCTCGGCAACGCCACCGGCCATCCGAGCTTCGTGATGTCGGCCTCGTTCACCAACCAGGTGCTGGCCCAGATCGAGCTCTATTCGAAGGGCGAGAACTACCAGAACCAGGTCTACGTGCTGCCGAAGCACCTCGACGAGAAGGTCGCGCGGCTGCACCTCGTCGAAGCTCGGCGTGAAGCTGACCGAGCTTTCGCGGGAACAGGCCGCCTATATCGGCGTCGAACCCGACCGGGCCGTTCAAGGCCGAGCACTACCGGTATTAATTCCTTAACCATTTTCACAACATATTGAGGCTGCCGGATTGACTGTCCGGCAGCCTTTCTTTTTGCCCCGAAATGACTGTTCGCCAATTCGGCGTTTTGGCTAAGCTTCAGCCGAATCAAGGTGAAAGTCCCGGCCCGAAAGGGTACATACGGGCGCAACAGGCAGGGCGGTTACCGCGGGCGGACCGGCGTGTTCGAGCGGCAAGCCGGGCGGGATTTGTCAACCGCGCGTCATGGCGCGGCCGCGCGGCGGCCGGCGGGATGATGCGCCTGGTAATCGTGCGGCGAGAGGACCAGGACATGCCCGGGGAAACGCCCCTCAACGCACCGGCAGCGAACCGGACCGGCGGATCGGCGAGCCATGGCAGGGCTTTCACCGCTTGCCCGCTTGCGCACCCACCTGGCCCGCGCCACGGCCATGGCCGCGGCAATCGCCTTTCCGGCAGCCGCGCTGGCACTGGAGACCGGCGAAGGCGCAGCGGCAGTCCGCTTCAACTCGACCGACATCATGCTGCTGGCGATCTTCGGCGGCGCCATGAGCTTTGCCATCCTGTCGGCGACCTGGCTCATTCGCGAGCGCGCCCGCATCACCGGCGAAAACGCGCTGCTGAAGGCGCGGATCGGCGATATCCGCGCCTCGCACGAGCGGCTCGAGGCGCTGGTCAATTCCGGCGACCAGCGCATCGTCGTGTGGAACGGAACGGACGACAAGCCGGCGATGCTCGGCAAGCTTTCCAAATCGAGCGGCGCGCCCGCCGACCGGGGGGCCTTCCTGGCATTCGGCCGCTGGCTGACGGCCAATTCGGCAATCAGCTTCGAGGGCGCGCTGAAGCGGCTGCGCCTCAATGCCGAGGCCTTCGACCTGCCGCTGACGACGCGCACGCGGCGTCATCGAGGCGCAGGGTCGCACATCGGGCAGCCATGCCTTCGTGCGCTTCATCGAGCTTTCCGGTGAGCGCTCGGCGCTGGCACGGCTGGAGGCCGAGCACGCCAGGCTGATGGCTACCTTCGATTCCATCCAGCTGCTGTTCGAGAAGCTGCCGGTGCCGGTATGGCTGCGCGATGCGGGCGGCGAACTCTTCTGGGTCAACAAGGCCTATTCGCAGGCCGTGGATTGCGCCGATGGCGAGCAGGCGGTGTTGCAACCGCGCGCAATTGCTCGACAGTGCCGAGCGCAACGAAGTCGCCCGCAAGCAGCGCGACGACGGCTTCTTCGCAGGGGCGCTCCCGGCGATCATGTCCGGCGACCGCCGCCACGCTCGACATCACCGAGGTGAAGACACAGGCCGGCTATGCCGGCATCGCCATCGACCGCAACGAGGTCGAATCGGTGCGCGCCACGCTGAAGCAGACGATCGCCACGCATGCCCACACGCTCGATCACCTGGCGACGGCGGTGGCCATGTTCGACAAGGACCGGCGGCTGCAATTCTACAATTCCAGCTTCCAGAAGCTGTTCGGGCTGGCGCCTTCCTTTCTCGAATCGCAGCCCGACAATGCCCAGGTGCTCGACGCGATCCGGGCAGAGCGCAAGCTTCCGGAGGTGCCGGACTGGCGCAAGTGGCGCGAGGGGCAGCTCGAGATCTACAAGGCGCTGGAGGCGCGCGAGGACTGGTGGCACATGCCCGACGGGCGCACGCTGCGCGTCGTCGTCAATCCGCACAACCAGGGCGGCGCGACCTGGGTTTTCGAGAACGTCACCGAGCAGCTGGAACTGCGCACGAACTACAATTCGCTGATGCAGATACAGGGCGAGACGCTGGACAATCTGAGCGAGGCGGTGGCCGTGTTCGGCTCGGACGGCAGGCTGAAGCTGTGCAATCCGGCATTCCAGTCGATCTGGAACCTGCGAGGAGGGACAGGTGGAAAGCGGGGCGCATATCTCGCAGCTTTCGCAAACCTTGCGCGGACCGGCTCGCCGCGCCGACGCACTGGGAGGCGATCGCCCATTCGATCACCACCTTCGAGGACATGCGCGGGGATCTATCGGGCCGGCTCGACATGGCCGACGGCAAGGTGGTGGACTACGCGCTGGTGCGCCTGCCGGAGGGCCAGACCATGCTGGCGGTCGTCGACATGACCGCGGCGGTCAATGTCGAGCGGGCGCTGAAGGAGCGCAACGAGGCGCTGGAGCAGGCCGACAAGCTGAAGAACCGCTTCCTGCAGCATGTTTCCTACGAACTGCGCGCGCCGCTCACATCCATCGCCGGCTTCTCCGAACTGCTGCACATGCCCGAGATCGGCAAGCTCAATGAAAAGCAGATCGGAATATGTCGGCCACATCAGTACGTCGGCGGACGTGCTGAAGAACATCATCGACGACATTCTCGACCTTGCGACCATCGATGCCGGCGCGATGACGCTGGATTTCGAGCCGCTCGACCTCGACGAGATCATCGAGGCCTGCCGCTCCGAGCTTGCCGACGCCATGGCGCTGCGCGGGATCAGGCTGAAAGTCGTTTCGCTCGACGGCGTCGCACCGGCAATGGGCGACAAGCGCCGCATCCGGCAGATCCTGTTCAACCTGCTGTCGAACGCGGTGAGCTTCTCGCCGGACGGCGGCCTGGTGACGGTCAGCGCGCAACATTGCCGGCAAGACGCTCGAAGTCGCCGTGATCGACGAGGGGCCGGGCGTGCCGGAGGAAATGCGCGGCAGCATCTTCGAGCGATTCGAAGGCCGCAATTCCGGCGAGCGGCGGCGCGGCGCGGGCCTGGGCCTTTCCGTGGTGAAAAGCTTCGTCGAACTGCATGGCGGCAGCGTCCATGTCGAGAACGCGGAAAGCCGCGGCGCACGGTTCGTGCTCCGCCTTCCGGCCATGCCGCATGCCGGCCGCGCCGCGGCCTGAAGGCGCCGCCCCATGGAAGCGGTGACGCGCGAACTGCCGCAACGAGGCCTCGACCCCCTGCTTGGCCAGGACATCGCCATGGCGCTGCGGCCGGGCGATGCCGTGGCGCTTGTCCGGCGATCTTGGGCGCAGGCAAGTCGACGCTGGCGCGGGCCATGCTGCGGGCGCTTGCCGCCGATCCGGCGCTGGAGGTGCCAAGCCCCACCTATACGCTGTGCCAGCGCTACGAACTGGTCTTCCCGGTCTCGCATTTCGATTTCTACCGGACTTTCGGGGCCGGGCGATCTGGACGAACTCGGCTTCGAGGAGGCGATCGAAACAGGAGCAGCGGTGATCGGAGTGGCCGCAGCGCGCCGGCGACCGCATGCCGGGCGACAACGCTACGCGTAGAGCTCTCGATGGACCGCGGACGGCGGCCGCATCGCGCATGATCACGCGGCGGCGGGAGTGGCGAGGGCAGCCTGTCGGCGCGGCTGGGCCGCAGCCTCGTCATCCGCGATTTCCTCGACACGCAATGGCAGGCCGGTGCCGAGCGCCGCTTCCTGCAGGGCGATGCTTCCTCGCGGCGCTACGAGACGGCGCACGCGGCAGGCGAGACGCGCATCTTGATGGATTCGCCGCGGCGCCCGGACGGACCGCCGATCAGGCGACGGCAAGCCCTACAGCCGCATCGCCCATCTGGCGGAGGACGTGGTTCCCTTCATGGCGATCGGCCGAGACGCTGCGCAATGCGGGCTTTGCCGCGCCGCAGATCCACGCGCGGTCGGTCGGACGATGGCCTGCTGCTGATCGAACATCTGGGCAACGGGCGCATCGTCGATGCGCAGAGCCGGCCGATCGCGCGAGCGCTTCCTCGAGGCGGCGCGGCTGCTCGCCCATGTTCCACGGCCGCGACTGGCCGCGCAGCATGATCGTGTCGACGCCCGCCGGACCGCTGGCCCACACAGTGCCGCCCTACGACCGCGACGCACTGATGATCGAGGCGAGCCTGCTGGTCGACTGGTATGCACCGCGCGAAAGCGGCCGGGCGCTCACCTCCGGCGAACGCGGCGAATTCGATGCGATCTGGCAAGAGCTGATCGCCAGCATCGAGGGCTCCATGCCGACGCTGGTGATGCGCGACTACCACTCGCCAAACCTCATCTGGCGCGAGGGCGAAACCTTCCCGCGCAATCTGGGGCTGATCGATTTCCAGGACGCGGTGATAGGGCCGCAAGCCTACGATCTTGCCTCGGTCGGGCAGGACGCGCGCATCGACGTGCCGCAGGACCTGGAGGCCGAGATGCTGTCGCTATACCTTTCATTGCGCAGCGCGCAGGGCGGCTTCGACGAGGCTTCGTTCCTGCGCGATTACGCCGTGCTTGCGGCGCACCGCGCCACCAAGATCCTCGGCATTTTCGTGCGTCTCAACCAGCGTGACGGCAAGCCCGGCTACCTGCGGCACCTGCCGCGCATGCGCGGCTATCTGGCGCGCAATCTGGAGCATCCCGCGCTGGCGCGCTACAAGGCATGGTTCGAGGCGCTAACGGGACCCGGCAAGGGCTGAGAGCGTCATCGAAATGAAACACCGGCGCGCTACAGACGGCGCGATGCAACAGGCACATCCATGAACAGCAGCCTCCAGACATCCCGATTTACCCGGCCGGCCAAGCCGGTGCCGCAGACCGCGATGGTGCTGGCGGCGGGGCTTGGCAAGCGCATGCGACCGATCACCGAGAAGCTGCCGAAGCCGCTGGTTCGCGTGCACGGCAAGGCGCTGATCGACCATGCGCTCGATGCGGTGGCGGCTGCCGGCGTGGCGCGGGCGATCGTCAACGTGCACCATCTGGCACAGCAGCTGGAGGAGCATCTGGCCGCGCGACCAGCGCCGCAGATCGTCATTTCCGACGAGCGCGAGGCCCTGCTCGAATCGGGCGGCGGCGTCGCCAAGGCGCTGCCGCTGATCGGCAACGACCCGTTCTACATACTCAACTCCGACACGTTCTGGGTCGAGGGCTACCGTCCGAACCTGCTGCACCTTGCGGAGCAATGGGACTGGCGAGCGGATGGACATGCTGCTGCTGCTCGCATCGACCCCGGCGGCGGTCGGCTATGGCGGGGCAGGCGATTTCAACATGGATGCCCAAGGCCGGCTGGTGCGGCGCAGGGAGCGGCAGGTTGCGCCGTTCGCCTATGCCGGCGCGGCGATCTGCAACCCGGCCATCTTCACCGACCTGCCGCCTGGAGCCGTTTTCGCTCAACCTGCTGTTTGACCGTGCATTGGAGGCGGAGCGCCTGTTTGGAATTCGCCTCGATGGGCTATGGTTGCATGTCGGCACGCCCGATTCGATTGCCGAGGCAGAGGAAGCGATAGCGCGCAGCACCGCCTGACCCTTCCCCGTCCGGCGGGTGCGCGCGGACGATGAACGGGAAGAAGAGTGACGCAGGCAAACGATCAGACCGGGAATGTGGACAGCGGTGTCCCGCAAGGGCACGCCACCAGCATGCGCGTGTTCTCGATACCGCCGGGCGCCCCGTTCCTGAAGGTTCTGGCGCTGGCGCTGATCGACGGCAGTCTTGTGCCGGGCTTCGTTCCGGCAAACGATCCGCTGCTGCTGCCGACGGCAACGATCTACCTTCCGACGCGCCGCGCCGCCCGAGCGCTCAGCGCCGAGTTCATCGACGCCTTCGGCGGCAAGGCGGCCCTGCTGCCGGTGATCCGCACGCTGGGCGACGGCGAGGCCGACGAGTTCGATTTCACCGCCGGGGAGGAAGCCGCGTGCGAGCTCCCGCCGCCGATCGGCGATCTGGAGCGGCGTCTGCATCTGGCGCGGCTGGTGCGCGGCTGGACCGGCGCCCTGGCGCAGTCGACGCGCGATCTTTTCGGCGACGAGGACATCGTCATCCCGTCCTCTGCATCAGAGGCGATCCGCATGTCGGGCGATCTGGCGCGGCTGATAGACGCGATGGAGACCGAGGAAATCGGCTGGGAGAAGCTGGCGCTGATCGACGGCCAGCCCGGCCCGGACGACACTCCCGAGCGTTGGGCGCAATGGTGGAACCTGACGCTCAAGTTCCTTGATATCGTGCGGCGGCACTGGCCTGATTTCCTGCGCGAAAGGCAGCGCAGCGATCCGGCAAGCCATCGCGGCCGGCTGCTCGGCATGCGCACCACGCGCCTGCTGCGCCACGGATCGAAGGGACCGGTGATCGCGGCTGGTTCGACCGGCTCGATCCCGGCGACCTCGCGGCTTATCCAGTGCATCGCCGGCCTTTCGAATGGCGCCGTGGTGCTGCCGGGGCTGGACACGAACCTCGATGGCGATGTGTGGGAAGCGCTTTGCGCCGGCGATGCGCAGGACGGCACGCTGGCCCTGTGCACCCATCCACAATACGGATTGGCGCGGCTGTTGCGCGCTATCGGCATAGACCGGCGCGAGGTGGTGGAGATCGGGCACACGGATCGCGCGGCACGCATGCGCATGATCGGGCGCGCCATGCTGCCGGCGGGCTCCAGCGAGCGCTGGGCGATCCGGGGGCAGGCGCCTGCCGATGCCCAGGGCATCGTGCTGATGGAGGCGCCGAACGGGCGGATGGAGGCGCTGTCGATCGCGATCGCGCTGCGTGAGGCGCTGGAGACCCCCGGCAAGACCGCGGCGCTGGTGACGCCCGACCGGATGCTGGCGCAGCGCGTCGCCGCGGAGCTCGGGCGCTTCGGCATAGCCATCGACGACAGCGGCGGCACGCCGTTGCGGGCAGCGCCGCCCGCAACGCTGGCCCGGCTCGCGCTGGCTGCCTGTGCGGCCGCCATCCGGCGGGCTCGCCGACCCCGTGACGCTGGTGGCCTTGATGAAGCATCCGGTAATCTGCGGTTCGCCGCGACGGGCGCGTCGGCACGCATTGCCCGACTGTTCGAGCTCGCGGTGCTGCGCGACGCGATCATCGTCCCGCAGCCAGGTGGCCTTGAGGCTGCCGCCAAGGCCGCGCTGGCGGCGCATGACAGCAACCCGCACGCACCAGCCGAAGTGCGGGAAATGGCGCCTGCCGGAACGGACAGCGGTCATATGCTCTGGGCGCGAGGTTCGACACGGCGCTGTCCCCGCTGACGCAGATCGCCGCGCGCGGTGAAAACGTGCCGGTGGCGGCGATGATCGAGGCGCTTCGCCTTTCGCTCGGAAACCTGCTCGAGGGCGAGGCGCGCCAGCGCTACCTGTCGCTGCCGGGGGCGAGCGCGTTGCAGCGCCTGTTCGACAGTTTCAGCGCGATGGACGATCCGGGGCTGCGATATCGCGCCCCATGAGTTCGCCGACGTGTTCGACGCCTTGCTCGAATCCGAAAGCGTGCGGACGCGCGCGCCCATCATCCGCGGCTCTGCCATCCTTGGTCCGCTGGAAGCGCGGCTGCAACGCGCCGACCGCGTCATTCTCGGCGGCCTGAACGAGGGCACGTGGCCCGGGCAATCGCGCAATGATCCGTTTCTCAACCGTCCGATGCGGGCAGGCATGGGCCTATCGACGCCGGAGCGGCGGATCGGGCAGGCGGCGCATGATTTCCAGCAGTTGAGCGGGCCGGGCGAGTTGATCTACACGCGCTCGCTGCGCTCGGGCAATGCGCCGACGGTGGCATCTCGCTGGCTCCAGCGCCTGATGGTGGTCGCCGGCAGGAAGGCGGGCGCAGGCCATGCGAGCCGCCGGCGCGCAGGTATCTTTTCTTGGCAAAGGCCGCGGATCGCTCGACGGAAAAGGCGCGAAGGGTTGCGCGGCCAAATCCCAGGCCGCCGGTCGCGATGCGGCCCACCGGTCTTTCGGTGACGGAGATCGAGACCTGGATCCGAGACCCCTATGCCATTCACGCCAAGCACATTCTCGACCTGCGGCCATTGCCGCCGCTCGAGCGCAAGGCCGATCCGCATGCTGCGGGGGCAGATCTATCACCAGATACTCGCCCGGTTCGTCACGAGCCAGGAGCCCGGCAGCTCGGGCGCGCGCATGGAGCAGATCGCGCGCGCGGTCTTCGCGGAATACAACGTGCCAAGGGAAGTCGCGGCCACATGGCTGCCGCGCTTCATGGCGATCGGCGCGGCTGTTCATCGCATGGGAGGACGGACGGCGCGACGGCATCGCCTCCAGCCATTGCGAGATCAGCGGGCGGATCGAAATCGACGGTTTTCGACTGCGCGGACGGGCGGACCGGATCGACATCACCACCGGCGGGCAGCTTTCGATCATCGATTACAAGACCGGCATGAAGCCTTCGATCAAGCAGGCGCGCAATCTTTCGCCGCAACTGGCGCTGGAAGGCAAGATGGCGGCGCTGGGCGCTTTCGGCGCGCTTCTCCAAAAGCGGGTCGGGGAACTTGCCTATGTACGGCTTCGCGCCGGGGAATCACTCAAGGTCGATGAAATCTGCGGCGGCAGAGATCCGGTCGAGCCGGCGGCGCTGATGGACCGCGCCTTCGAGCAGCTCCAATCCTTGATCACGGGTTTCCGCATTCGCGAGCAAGGCTATCTGTCGCGCCGCGCGCCTTCGCACGAGAGCGATGTCGCCGGCGATTACGACCACCTTGCACGGGTGCGCGAATGGTCGAGCGCAGAGGAGGGCGGCGATGAGTGAGCGCATCGAAATACCGCTCGAGACAAAGCGCCAGCAGCGAACCGCCTCCGACCCGGCGATTTCCGCCTGGGTGTCGGCCAATGCCGGTTCCGGCAAGACATTCGTGCTGACGCGCCGGGTGATCCGGCTGCTGCTTTCGGGCGTGGAGCCCTCGCGCATATTGTGCCTGACCTTCACCAAGGCGGCCGCCGCGGAAATGTCGAACCGTGTCTTCCAGACGCTGGGCAAATGGGTGGCGCTGGACGATGCCGCGCTTGAAGCGGAATTGCAGGAGCTGACGGACGAACGGCCGGCGGCCGCCGACAAGCGGCGCGCCCGCACCTTGTTCGCGCTGTCGCTCGACAGCCCCGGCGGGCTGAAAATCCAGACCATCCACGCCTTCTGTGAAGCGCTGCTGCACCAGTTTCCGCTGGAGGCCAATGTTTCGGGCCATTTCACGGTGATCGAGGATGCGGTTCGCGAGGCCCTCATCGAGGAAGCGCGCCGGCAGGTAATCCTCGAGATGGAGACGGGCACGGGCGCTGCCGCCAGCCTGCGCGAAGCATTCGCATCCTTGCTGACGCTTGCAAGCGATGCCGCGATCGAAAAGGGCCTTGGCGAACTCATCGACCATCGCGAAGAATTCCTGGAATGGACTGGCGGCGACGTCGCCGACGCCATGGAGCCGCTGTGGCGGGCGCAGGGCATCGCGCCTGGTGCTTATGAAACGGACGTGATCGCACAGGGCCTTTTGCAAAGCGAATTCAGCGACAGCGAGTTGCACAGGCTGGCAGCGGCTGCCGAGTTGTCCGGGCAGACCAGCAACGTCGCCATGGCCGAGCGGTTCAAGGCCATGCTGGCCAGCAGCGATCCGCGCCAGCGCTACCTGATCAGGAACGGAATCTTCCTGACGCAGAAGAACGAATTCCGCTCCACTATCTTCACAAAGCCGGTCCTGCTCGCAAATCCCGGCCTCGCCGACCGGCTGGAGCGGGAAAAGGCGCATGTCCTTAGCCAACTAAGGAAACATCAGGCGTGGCGTGTGCTTGCCTCCTCGCAGGCCCTGTTCGCGGTGGGCGAGGCGGTCCTGTCGCGCTATTTCGCGCCTGAAAAGGCGGCGGGGCCTGGCCGACTTCGACGACCTGATTTCCGCAGCCGGCAAACTTCTCACCCGTTCCGACGTCCGGCACTGGGTTCAGTACAAGCTGGACAAGGGCATCGATCATGTGTTGATCGACGAGGCGCAGGACACCAGTCCACAGCAGTGGCAGATCATCAATGCGCTGGTCGAGGACTTTCATGCCGGAGCCGGCGCCAGCAGTCGCGTGCGCACGGTATTCGCGGTTGGCGACGAGAAGCAGTCGATCTACTCCTTCCAGGGCGCGGACCCGAAGAAATTCTCGCAGGAAGCGGCCGCGTTGAAGAAACGGGCAAGTGACGCCGGCAAAGCATTCGAGCAGGTGGCGCTCCAGTTGTCGTTCCGGTCGGTGCCCGATGTCCTCCTCGCCGTCGACAGGGTGTTTGCCGACGAGGCCAACTTCAAGGGATTGAGCACGGTGGAGCGCGGCACGGTTCACGAAGCCGTGCGCAGGCGCGATCCCGGAGAGGTGCAGATCTGGCCACTGTGCCGCATGGAGAAGGCGCCGGAGCCCGATTCATGGCTGGAACCGCTCGACCATACCGGCGAGGGGCATCCCGCCGAGGTCCTGGCGGACCGGATTGCCACAACGATCGACGGGTGGATTGGCTCCCGCGCAAAGCTGCCCGGGCGTGCCGAGCCAATCAGGTGCGGAGACATCCTCGTGCTGGTACGCAAGCGCGACCAGTTCTCCAGCGCAATAATTCGCCGGCTAAAGGAAAAGGGACTGGCGATTGCCGGCGCCGACCGGCTGAAGCTGACCGAGCACATCGCTGTCGAAGACCTGATCGCGCTCGGGCGTGTGATGCTGATGCCGCAGGACGACCTCTCGCTTGCCTGCGTTCTGAAGAGCCCTCTGTTCGGCCTCGACGATGACGACCTGATCGAGCTGGCAATGGAGCGTGGCGGCGAGACGCTGTTCGATCATCTCGACCATGTGGCCAATAGTGACGGGGCGCTGGGCGAACGTGTCGCCGAAATCAAGGCGCGGCTGCTGGAGTGGCAGGCAATCTCGCAGCGGAGCAATCCGTACGGGTTCTATGCTCATGTTCTTGGGCGCGGCGGCGGCAGGCGCGCCTTTGCCTCGCGCCTCGGCACCGAGGCGGAGGACGTACTCGACGCATTCGAGCAGGCGGCGCTCGACCACCCGGCCAATGGCGGCAAGGGGCTGGAGGACTTCATCGCTACGCTTGTGCGCGCCTCGCCGGAGATCAAGCGCGAGGTGGACATGCGCGAGAACGAGATCCGGGTGATCACGGTACATTCCGCCAAGGGGCTGGAGGCGCCGATCGTTTTCCTCGTCGATCCTTGTACGCCGGCTTACAACAGCAGTCACCGGCCTGCGCTCGTGCAGCCGGAACTGCCCGGTGAGGGCCGCCAGTTCATCTGGGCCAACGGCGCGCGCGACTGCATCGACGCCATCGCGGGCGAGGATGCACGCATTGCCGAAGAGGCGGAGGAAGAATACCGGCGCCTGCTCTATGTCGGCATGACGCGGGCCGCGGACCGCCTGATCGTCTGCGGCTGGCACAAACTGCGCCCGCCTGTCCCGCCGCATTGGCATTCGATGGTGGAACAGGCGCTGTTGCCCGAATGCGAGGCGATCGACAGCGGGCAGGGCTGGTCCTACCTGCGCTGGACCAGCAAGAAGCAGGATGTGGTCGATGCCCGCCGCGAAGTGCCGTTGAGCGATGTCGCCGCGGCGCAAACGCCGGCCGATGCGGATTTGCCGCTATGGCTTGCCGCACCGGTGCCTCGCGAGCCGCCGGTGCCGCGACCGCTTACCCCTTCTGGCGCGGCGGCGCTGCTGACGCCCTTGCCGCTCGTCGAACCGGACGAGACACCGCTCGACGCCACCATGCTGGCCGAACGCGATGCCCGCCGCCAATTCGCCCTGGAACGCGGGACCCTTACCCACCGCCTGCTGCAGCACCTGCCCGATGTAGACCCGGCGCAGCGGCGCGAACTGGCGCAGGCACTCATGAAGCGCGCCGCCGCGCACTGGCCGCCGGACGAACGGCAGGCAGCACTCGCGGAGGTCTTCGCGCTGCTGGAGGCGGACGAAAACGCCGTGCTGTTCGGCCCGGACAGCCGGGCGGAGGTCAATGTCGCCGGCAATGTGCGCATAGGCGGCCGGCAGGTGCTCGTCTCGGGCCAGATCGACCGGCTGGCGGTAACGCACGAGCGCGTGGAGATCGCGGACTACAAGACGAACCGTGAGATACCCGCCGATCCGGCGGATGCCCCGCAAGCCTATGTGCTGCAATTGGCGCTTTACCGCGACCTGCTGCGGCAGATTTACCCCAACTGCGAAGTCTGCTGCCGGCTCGTATGGACGCGCAACGGTACCGTTTCGGTGATCGGCGATGCTGCCATGGATGCGGCCACGGCAGCCATGACGATAGAGTGAAGCTTCAAGGCAGGCAGCGGCGTTGACTGGCATTGTTGCGCCGAATAGGCTGAACTTGAAACATTATGAATCGCTAATATATATACCGGACACGCGTATAGCCGCCCGTGCCGGCGAAGGAGAAAAACATGGCAACCGTCAAGGTCGACAAGAGCAATTTCAAATCGGACGTCCTCGATTCCAACGTTCCGGTGGTCGTCGATTTCTGGGCCGAATGGTGCGGTCCGTGCAAGATGATCGGTCCGAGCCTGGAGGAAATCTCCAACGAGATGGCCGGACAAGGTGAAGATCACCAAGCTGAACGTGGACGAGAACCAGGACCTCGCCGCGCAGTATGGCGTGCGCTCCATTCCGACCCTGATGGTTTTCAAGAACGGCGAACCAGCCGCCATGAAGGTGGGCGCGTTGCCCAAGGGGGCGCTGAGCGAATGGATCAAGAGCGCCAGCTGATTGCGCAATGATTGCCGAAAGCCCCGGATGGCAGCATCCGGGGCTTTTTTCATGGCTTGTGACCGGCTATTGCGGGGCTTCGTTGTTTTCGCGCAGCACTTCGCCGACAAGGTAAAGCGAGCCGCAAATCAGTATCCGGCAAGGTTCAGCGGGATCGAGCAGGCCCGAGATCGCGCCCAGCGCATCCTCCACCGTAAGGCAAGGATGTGCGTCAAGCCCGCATTCACCCGCGATCTGCGCCAACTCGCGCTCGCCGAAGCCTTGCTCGCTGTCGTGGATCGGCACAGTGAAGACGCGCTCCGCCAGGCCGACGAAGGCGTGGAAAAAGCCCCTCGGATCCTTCGTCGTCAGCATCCCGGCGATGATGAAGACCGGCATGGGGGCGCGTTCCTCGAGATTGGCAAGCTCGGAGGCGATGACTTCGCCCGCTGCCGGGTTATGGCCGCCATCGATCCACAATTCACTGTTCTGCGGCGCGCGGGCCTGCAACGGTCCGGGCTTGAGCCGCTCCATGCGGCCGGGCCAGCGCACGGTTTCCATGCCGGTCTCGAAGGCGCTGTCGGGGAGTTCGATGCCCGCGCAGCGCAAGGCGGCGATGGCGGTCGCGGCATTGGCAAGCTGGTGCATGCCGCGGAGGCGCGGCAGCGGCAGGTCGAGAAGGCCGAAATCGTCCTGGTAGACAAAGCGGCCCGCGTGCTGCTGGAAGGTGAAATCCTGCCCGGCGAACCAGGCCGGCGAACGGCGCTCGCGAGCCGTCTTTTCCAGCACCTCGACGACGCGATCAAGCTGCGGGGCAACGACGACCGGCCGCCCTGGCTTCATGATGCCGGCCTTTTCGAAGGCAATCAGCTCCTCGCGATCGCCAAGATGGGCCATGTGGTCGAGCGCGATCGAGGTGATGACCGAGATGAGCGGCTTGTCGATGACATTGGTCGCATCGAAACGCCCGCCAAGGCCGACCTCGACGATCGAGTAATCGGCCCTGTGCTCGGAAAACAGAACGAACATCGCCGCCGAGAGAATTTCGAAGACCGTGATTGGCGCGCCGTCATTGGCCTTTGCGACGCGTGCGATGGTTGCTTCCAGCAATTCGTCGGAGACGAGCTTGCCGCCGCCTGCGGCGCCAAGGCGGTAGCGCTCGTGCCAGTTGACGAGGTGGGGCGAGGTGTGGACGTGGACGGTCTTGCCGCCGGCCTCGAGGATCGCGCGGCAGAAGGCGGAGGTGGAACCCTTGCCGTTGGTGCCGGCGACATGGATTGCCGGGGGAATGCGGTCCTGCGGATTGCCCATGATCGCGAGCACGCGCTGGATGCGCCCGAGCGACAGGTCGTAGCCCTTGGGGTGAATCGCCGAGAGCGCGTCGATGAGGCTTCCGGCGCTCATTTCAATCCGCCTGCTTGGTGGTGAACATGGTTTGCACTGCCGCATGATGCGGCAAGCAGCGCGGGAGCGTCAGCCTGCCTGCGCCATCGGTTCCGCCATCGGCGTCACGGCCACTGGCCGGTAATCGAGCAGGATCGGCTCGACCGGGCGTTTCAGCAGCATGCCGACGAGACGCGAAATCGTATCCTTCAGCTCCTTGCGCGGGATGACGAGGTCGATCATGCCGTGTTCGCGCAGGTATTCCGCCGTCTGGAAATCGTCGGGCAGCTTCTCGCGGATGGTCTGCTCGATGACGCGCCGGCCGGCGAAACCGACGACAGCGCCCGGTTCGGCGATATGGATGTCGCCGAGCATCGCGTAGGAAGCGGAAACGCCGCCGGTGGTCGGGTTGGTCAGCACGACGATGTAGGGGCAGCCGGCCTCCTTCAGCATCTCGACCGCCACGGTGGTGCGCGGCAACTGCATCAGCGATAGGATGCCTTCCTGCATGCGCGCGCCGCCCGATGCGGCGAAAAGCACGACCGGAAGCTTGTGCTGGGTCGCAACGCCCATGGCCTTGATGATCATTTCACCAGCGGCCATGCCGAGCGAGCCGCCGATGAAGCGCATGTCGTGGACGATGGCGACCATGTCGATGCCGCCGGACTTGCCGCGCGCGGCGAGCACCGAATCTTCCATCGTCGGTGTTGCGGCGGTGTTCCTTCAGCTTGTCGGCATAGCGCGACTTGTCGCGGAAGCGCAGCGGATCGGTCGCCACCTTGGGCGGGTCGACCAGGGCGTATTCGCCATTGTCGAAGAAATAGCCGAGCCGCTCCTTCGCGGTGATGCGCATGTGGTAGCCGGAATTGGGGATCACCCCCATGTTGGCTTCCAGATCCTTGTGAAACACCATCTCGCCGGTTTCGGGACACTTGACCCACAGGTTCTCGGGCATCTCCTTGCGTTGCAGGAGGCTGTTGATCTTCGGGCGGACGTAGTTGGTGATCCAGTTCATGGCATCTCTCAGGGGCCGTCAGGCGCCGGTCAATTACACAGGGCACATATAGGCATGGTTTGCACTGCGCGCATGGCCGTATTGCGACGGCGCGCCAGCCCGGTCAAGACGCAATGCCGACTCTGCGCTCAAGCGGCGCTGCGGCGAGTCGCCATTCGAACTCCGGCCGCCAGTTCGCGCACGAGGGCGGTGACCGCGCCCACTGTCGCAGGCGTTGCATGGCCGTGGGCGTCGAGCGAACCGGCGATGGCCGAGACGATGGCCGAGCCGACCACGACGCCATCGCCAGCCGAGCCGATGGCCCTCGCCTGCTCGGCGGTCTTGACGCCGAAGCCGACCGCGACCGGCAGGTCTGTCTTCGCCTTGATGCGCGCCGACCATGGCCGCGACCTTGTCCGGCTCCGGCGTCGCCGAGCCGGTGATGCCGGTGATCGATACGTAGTAGACGAAGCCCGACGTGTTCTGCAGCACGCGCGGCAGGCGCTTGTCGTCCGTCGTCGGCGCGGCGAGGCGGATGAAGTTGAGCCCGGCCTTGACGGCCGGAATGCACAGCTCCTCGTCCATCCTCCGGCGGCAGGTCGACGATGATCAGGCCGTCGACGCCGGCTTCGCGCGCATCCGTAAGGAAGCGATCGACGCCGTAGATGTAGATCGGATTGTAGTAGCCCATCAGCACGATCGGGGTCTTGCCGTCGCCCTTGCGGAAAGCGCGGACCATTTCCAGGGTCTTGACCATCGTCTGGCCGCCCTTGAGCGCGCGCTGGCCGGCAAGCTGGATCGCCGGGCCGTCGGCCATCGGATCGGAAAACGGCATGCCGAGCTCGATGACGTCGGCGCCGGCGCCGGGCAGCGCCTTCATGATCTTCAGCGAGGTCTCGTAGTCCGGGTCGCCGCCGGTGACGAAGGTGACGAGGGCCGGGCGGCCTTCGGCTTTCAAAGCCGCGAAGCGGGTATCGATGCGTGTGGTCGTCATTGTTCCCGCCTCACATGTTCACGCCGAGAATCTTGCCGACGGTGAAGATGTCCTTGTCGCCGCGGCCGCACAGGTTCATCACGATGATCTGGTCCTTGCGCATCGTCGGGCGCGCGCTTGATCGACCTCGGCCAGCGCATGGCTCGGCTCGAGCGCCGGGATGATGCCTTCGACGCGGCACAGCAGCTGGAAGGCTTCGAGCGCCTCGTCGTCCATGATCGGCACGTACTCGACGCGGCCCGTCTCCTTCAGCCAGGAATGCTCCGGCCCGATGCCCGGATAGTCGAGGCCGGCCGAGATCGAGTGGCCTTCCTTGATCTGGCCGTCGTCGTCCTGCAGCAGATAGGTGCGGTTGCCGTGCAGCACGCCGGGGCGAGCCGGCGGTCAGCGAGGCGCAATGCTCCTCGCCGTCGAGGCCGTGGCCGCCGGCCTCGACGCCGACGATCTTGACGTCCTTGTCGTCGAGGAAGGGGTGGAACAGGCCGATGGCGTTGGAGCCGCCGCCGACGGCCGCGACCAGCATGTCGGGCAGGCGGCCTTCGGCCTCCAGCATCTGCTCGCGCGCCTCGCGGCCGATCACGGACTGGAAGTCGCGCACCAGCTCCGGATAGGGATGCGGGCCGGCCGCCGTGCCGATGATGTAGTAGGTGTCGTCGACATTGGTGACCCAGTCGCGCAGCGCCTCGTTCATCGCGTCCTTGAGCGTGCCGCGCGCCGGCGGTCACCGGCACGACTTCGGCGCCGAGCAGCTTCATGCGGAAGACGTTGGGCGCCTGCCGCTCGACGTCGGTCGCGCCCATGTAGACGACGCAGGGAAAGCCGAAGCGGGCCGAGACGGTGGCGGTGGCGACGCCGTGCTGGCCGGCGCCGGTCTCGGCGATGATGCGCGTCTTGCCCATGCGGCTGGGCGAGCAGGATCTGGCCGAGGCAATTGTTGATCTTGTGGCTGCCGGTGTGGTTCAGCTCGTCGCGCTTGAAATAGATCTTCGCGCCGCCGAGGTGCTGCGTCAGCCGCTCGGCGAAATAGAGCGGGATGGGACGGCCGGTGTAATGCTTGTTGAGGTCGTCGAGCTCGGCCTTGAAGGCCGGATCGTGTCTTGGCCTCGTCGATAGGCCTGCTCGAGCTCGAGGATCAGCGGCATCAGCGTTTCGGCGACGTAACGGCCGCCGAAAATGCCGAAATGGCCGTTCTCGTCCGGACCTGTCCGGAAGGAATTGGGTATCACTGCCTGCGTCACGTCACCCTACCTTATCCATGCCCTGCGGGGCGGCATGCGCCCCTTCGGCCTTGCGCACCAGCGCCAGAAATTCAGAAATCAGCCGTTCGTCCTTGACGCCCGGGGCGCTTTCGACGCCCGAGGAAACGTCGAGGCCGCTGCAGCGCGTTTGTGCAATGGCCTGTTCGACATTCGCGGCATTGATGCCCCCGGAAAGCATGTAGTCGATGCTGCCGTCAAGGCCGTGCAGCAGCGACCAGTCGAAGGAAACGCCGTTGCCGCCGGGAAGCTCCGCGCCCTGCGGCGGCCTGGCGTCGAACAGGAACCTGTCGGCAACGCTCTTATAGGGCGCGATGGCGGCAAGATCATCGCGCGAGCGCAAGGAAAATGCCTTCATGACCGGCAGGCCGAAACGAGCCTTGACCTCGGCAACGCGCTGCGGCGTTTCGTGCCCATGCAATTGCAGCATGCCGGGTCGCATCACCGAAACGATCTCGTCCAGGTAATCATCGGGAGCGTCCACGCTGACGGCAACCGTGACGGCTCGCGCCCTTGCAGCCGCAGTCAGATCGCCGCGCAACTTCTGGCGTTACATGGCGCGGGCTCTTCGCAAAGAAAATGAAGCCGAGATGCGTCGCCCCGCCGGCAAGGGCCGCGGCAACGCTTTCCGGCTTCTTCAGCCCGCAGATCTTGATGTCGAGCGGCATGTGGCTCCGGTCCTGCGACGTGGCTTCACACCTGCCAGAAATCCCGGGCGGAGTCCATGAAAAGGGCGGCTATTGCGGCTCTATGGCATGCAGGCGGGCGCCGTTGCGCTTCAGCCAGGTCTTGTGCTTTTCCATCTGCGGGCACAGCTTGCGCACCAGCGCCCAGAACCGGTCGCTGTGGTTCATCTCGCGCAAATGCGCCACTTCATGCGCGGCGAGATAATCCAGCACCTCGGGCGGGGCCATGACGATGCGCCACGAAAAGGAGAGCGTGCGCGTGGTGGAGCACGAACCCCACCGCGTGGTGGTGTCGGTGATGCGGATCGCCTTGGCGCGCACGCCCAAGGTCGCGGTGTGCCGGGCGACGGCGGCGTCGATCTCCTTGCGCGCCTGGCGCTTGAGGAATGCCCCCACCTTGCGGCCTACATTTTCAGGCTCACCGGGCACCAGCAGGGAAGGTTTGCCGGCAAAGTGCCCCGGTTCGACAATGCCGCGCAGCTTCCTGGTGTGAACGATGCGGTGGTCGACGCCCAGATAGGGAATCACGGCCCCGGCCTTGCGCCGCAACCGGCTCGGGCAGGCGCTCGAGGCGCACGGCTACCCAGTTGCGGTTGCGCGCGATGAAATGATCGACCTGCGTCTCGCTTACATGGGGCGGTATCGTCACCCGCAGCGACTTTCCGCCCGGCACGATGCGCAGGGTCAGCCGCTTGGCGCGGGCGTTCTCCACCACCGTCACCGGCAGGGTGCGCCCACAGGCCTCCACCTGCCGCTCGCGGCGCGGGGAAATGCTTTTTCGCCGCTTGAGGGCGGAGAAGACCATGAAGCCGGCTCCCTTGACGCCAATACAAAAGGCCGGGACCGGCCTTTGGTTTCATCATATCCAATTCTTCGTGCCGCGGAACAAGATCGCTGCGTTGGCGCAAGATACTGTTTGGCAAGCGAAAACGGGGCCGAAAGGCCCCGTTCTCATCATCTTCATGGTCAATGCGGCGCTTTTCAGGCACCCGAATGCGGGGCATTGCCCTCGCCACGGCCGCGGCGGGACATGAAGGCGTTGAATTCCTCCTGGTCCTTTGCGCGGCGCAGCTCGCGCGAATATTCGTCGAACTCCGCATAGAGATCGTCGAGCTTGCGGCGCTCCTCATCGAGGCGCTTCAGTTCGGCTTCACGCCAATCGTCGAAGGCGACATTGCCGGTGCGCGCGGCAAAGCCGCCGCGGGAATGACGGCCCCATGCGCCCCAGTTGCCGGCGAACCGGTCGGTGGCGCGATTGACATTGCCCTTGAACGTTTCGAGGCGATCGCCCCAAAGCACATAGGCGAGCATGGCCAGGCCAAGCGGCCAGAACACCATGAAGCCAATGACCATGAGGCCGATGGTCGCCGGCGTCCATGCCGGACGGATCATTGCAGTCTTTGTCATTTGCAAAAACCCCTTGCTGACAGAAGGCCAATCGCCTTCCACCCCCAATTAAGAATGACAAAAGTACTATTCAAGAAATACCCGGACCGCTCGGGGCAAAACCGGACAAGCGGTTGAATCGGCCCGTTATTTTTGCAGGACCTTCAGCCTTGGCGGCGCCTTGGCGCGCTTGCTGTCGTGGCTCGCCATGAAGTCGACGATGCGCGGGGCGATCTCTGAGCGGAAGCGCGAGCCGTTGAAGACACCGTAATGCCCGACCTTGGGCTGCATGTAGTGGACGCGCTGGTCGTCCGGAAGGTCCGGTGGCAAGCTTGTGCGCCGCGCGTGTCTGCAGCAGGCCGGAAATGTCGTCGTTCTCGCCCTCGACGGTCATCAGCGCGGTATTGCGGATTTTCGAGCAGTCGACCCGCTCGCCGCGATGCAGCATCTCGCCCTTTGGCAGCGAGTGGCGCACGAAGACCGTATCGACGGTCTGGAGATAGAAGGCGGCGTCGAGGTCCATCACCGCCATGTATTCGTCGTAGAAATCGCGGTGCTTCTCGGCGCTGTCGCCATCGCCCTTGACGAGGTGGGCGAAGAATTCCTGGTGGGCGACGATGTGCCGGTCGAGGTTCATCGACATGAAGCCGGAAAGCTGCAGGAAGCCGGGATAGACCTGCCGCATGAAGCCCGGATGCGGGAAACGGCACCGGCATCACGACGTTGTCGCGGAACCAGTCGATGCCGCGCGATTCGGCAAGCTTGTTGACGGCGGTCGGGTTCTCGCGCGTGTCGATCGGGCCGCCCATCAGCGTCATCGAGGCGGGCGCGAACGGGTCGCCGCGCCCCTCCATCACTGCGACCGCGGCAAGCACCGGCACGGAGGGCTGGCACACCGCCATCACGTGGGTGTTCTCACCCAGGTGGTGCAGTATCTCGATGACGTAGTCGATGTAGTCGTCGAGGTCGAAGCTGCCCGAGGCCAGCGGGACCATGCGCGCATCGATCCAGTCGGTGATGTAGACATCGGCATACTGGCTCATCGTCTGCACGGTTCCGCGCAGCAGCGTGGCGTAGTGGCCCGACATTGGCGCGACGATCAGCAGCTTGCGCGCCGGCTCGGCATTGGCGGGCAATGCGCGGGCAAAGTGGATAAGCTTGCAGAACGGCCGTTCCCAGACGATCTCCTCGCTCACCGTTACCGGCATGCCCTTGTAGGACGTCCTGGCAATGCCGAACTCCGGTTTGCCATAGCGGCGCGTGGTGCGCTCGAACAGCTCGGCGGTGGCAGCCATCTGCTTGCCGAAATGGGTGTGGCTGGCCGGATTTACCGGATGGGAATAGAAGAGCCGCGTCGCGTCGGCCACGGCGCGCCATGGCGCCAGCGCGGCATGCGACATCTCGTATAGCTTGTAATACATGGTCACAATCCCGTCTCATCCGGCCGTTTCAGGCTCTGAGCGCTGGAATGCCTGAACGGCACTACAGCTACCGTATATGTTATTGTGCGCTGCACAAGCATTGCAAGTCCAGACTTTCGGCCAATACATTGTCTGATTCGCGAAGGTTTTAAGACAAAAACGCGTGGCAAAACCCACCAGGTCGCGAATGGTTGTGCAAACAAGCGGGAGAGGCGATCCGGAAATGACCGCAATCCAGCCGAAAGATCCACACTTCAAGGCGCGGGTGCAGGCAAGTTTCGACCGGCAAGGGCTGATGCGGACGCTCGGCGCCTCGATCGTGCGGATCGATCCGGGCGCCGTGGAAATCGCGCTTGCGCCAGGCGCCGCCGTCTCCCAGCAACATGGTTTCGTCCATGCGGGGGCCGTCGCCGCAATCGCCAATTCGGCGGCGGGTTATTCCGCGCTCTCGCTGATGCCGCGCGGGACAGGCGTGCTGACGACGGAATTCAAGATCAACCTCGTGGCCCCGGCGGACGGCGAAACGATCATCGCGAGGGGGCGCGTCCTCAAATCCGGCAGGCGGCTGACGCTGGCATTGTGCGAAGTCTTCGCGCAAATAGGCCGGGACGAAAAACTCGTCGCCTTCCTCAGCGCAACATTGATGACCATCGAAGGACGGGACGGCGTGACCGACTAGCGCGCGCCGGGCGTCATGAAGCTGCGGAAATTTCCGCAACGATCTTGCGCGCCGCTTCGGCCGGATCGGCTGCGCCGGTGACGGGACGGCCGACCACGAGGTGGGTCGATCCGGCGGCGATCGCCTGCGCCGGCGTCATGACGCGCTTCTGGTCGCCCTTGTCCGACCCTGCCGGGCGGATGCCGGGCGTAACCAGCGCCATGTGCCCGCCTACCGCCTGGCGCACCGCGCCGACTTCCTGCGCCGAGCAGACAATGCCGCCCATGCCGCATTCCATCGCCTGCAAAGCCCGGCGCAGCACCAGTTCGCGCGCACCGAAGGCGTAGCCGGCCTCTGCAAGGTCGCCGTCGTCCATGGAGGTGAGCACGGTTACGGCAAGCAGGCACAGCTGCGAGCCCGCCGCGGCGCGAACGGCAGCGGCCATTGCCTGCGGATAAGCGTGGATCGTGAGCATGTCGGCGCCCAGCGCCAGCACGCTTTCCACGCCCTTTTCGACCGTGTTGTCGATATCGAGCAGCTTGAGATCGAGAAACACCTTCTTGCCGCGCTGCTTGAGTTCGCGCACGAAATCAAGTCCGCCGGCAAAGGCGAGCTGGTGCCCGACCTTGTAGAAACCGGCCTCCCCGCCGATCGCATCGACGATGGCCCGCGCCTGGCCGACGCTGGCGACATCGAGCGCCACGATCATCCGTTCGCGAGCTTCCATCAGGCGCGCCCCATCAACAAGCCGGTGGTCTCCACCATTGCGCGGCAGAAGTTCTCGAGCTGGCGCCGGTTCGCCTCGTCCTTCAATTCGCCGTCCTCGCCGAACGCCTTTTCCGCCAACGTTATGGCGCATTGCTCGGGAATGACGAAAGCGCCGCAATTTCCCAGCGTTGCGCGCAGATGGAACAGGCCGCGAATGCCGCCGAACTTGCCCGGAGAGGCCGAGGAGAGGGCGAATACCTTCTTCCGGTAGGGGCTGAGCGGTCCCTGATCGTCGGCCTTGACCCGGCTTATCCAGTCGACCGTGTTCTTTACCAGCGGCGTTACGGAGCAATTGTATTCCGGACTGGCGATAACGACGCCGTCATGTTCGTGGAAAAGCCTTGCCAGTCTCAACGTGTTTTCCGGCGGCCCCTCGCGGTCTTCCAGGTCCGCGTCGTAGATCGGCATCGGGTAATCGCGCAGCGAAACGAGCGTCGGATCGCAGTCGAGTTCCGACAGCGACCTGACCAGCCGTGCAGCGAGCATGGCGTTCCAGGAGCCCGTGCGGTTGGAGCCGGGAAATACAAGGATGCGAGGACGCCTCACACGGCGTCTCCCGCCATTGCCGCCATGCAGCGGCGATAGACGTGGACGCGGGCCGGCGGCATGTTCATCGCCAGCCAGTCGCCGGAACGCACCTGCCAGAAGCCCTCGACCGGGGCCACAGGCGGCTTTCGGCCATAGGAGAACTGGACGAAGACGCCGCCTTCCTCGAGCAGCTCAAAGCAGTCGCGCAGCAGCTTCTGGCGGCTGGCTACAGGGAAATTCAGCAGCGGCAGGCCACTGACGATGGCGCTGTAGCGCGTCGGGGCGCCTTCGAGCGCCGCGCGCAAATCGAACGCATCGCCGCGTACGATGCGGGTTCCGGGAAACCGCGCCGCAAGGCGGGAATGGAAGCCGGCGTCGAATTCGACCAGGACCAGCCGGGCGGGATCGGCCAGCCTTTCAAGCAGTGCGCGGGTGATCGAGCCGGTGCCGGGGCCAAGCTCCAGCACGGGCAGCGCCGATTGGGCCGGAACCTGTGCCGCCATGGCGCGCGCCAGTTGCGCTCCGCTCGGCACGACAGCACCAATGCGCCCCGGATTGGCAAGCGCGCCCTTGAGAAAGCGCAACCCGTCCTTGAGGGGCGAGGCGCAAATTGCCGGCAATTCCATCATGTCGTCCCGCCCCTTCAGTTCGCGCAAGATGCGCGCACCGCCATCCAGACGCCAGCCTAATCGGCAAGGCCGTCGAGGAAATTCTTCATGCGCGAAAAGAAACCCGACGATTCCGGATTGTTCTGCGGCGAACTCGAATTGGCGAATTCCTCCAGCAGTTCGCGCTGCCTGCGGGTCAGGTTCTGCGGTGTTTCCGTCACCGACCTGTATGTAGAGGTCGCCCATGTTTGGCGAGCGCATCACCGGCATGCCCTTGCCCTTGAGGTGGAACTGTCGGCCGGTCTGGCGTGCCTTCGGGCACCTTGATCTGCACCTTGGTGCCGTCAAGGGTGCTGACCTCGAACTGGCCGCCGAGCGCCGCCGTCATCATCGAGATCGGCACGCGGCAGAAGAGATCGGCGCCGTCGCGCTGGAAGAACTCGTGCGGCTTGACCGACAGGAAGATGTAGAGATCGCCGGCCGGTCCGCCGCGCGCGCCGGCTTCGCCTTCGCCGGCAAGGCGGATGCGGATGCCGTCCTCGATGCCGGCCGGAATGTTGACCGAAAGCGAGCGCTCGCGCGGTGACGCGGCCCTGGCCGCCGCATTTGCCGCAGGGATCGGAGATGATCTCGCCGCGGCCCTGGCAGGTCGGGCAGGTGCGCTCGATCGAGAAGAAGCCGGATGCGGCGCGAACGCGGCCCGATCCGCTGCAGGTGGCGCATGGCTTGGGCGAGGAGCCGGGCTTGGCGCCGCGTGCCGGAGCAGGCCTCGCAGGTGATCGCGGTCGGAACGCGAGATCTCCGCGTTCTTGCCGGCATAGGCCTCTTCGAGCGTGATCTCCATGTTGTAGCGCAGGTCCGCGCCGCGCTCGCGGCCCGAACCGCGGCGGCCACGGCCGCCACCCATCATCTCGCCGAAGATGTCTTCGAAGATGTCGGAGAAGCCGCCGCCGCCGGGGAAGCCGCCGAAGCCGGCGCCGCCATTGCCGCGCTCGAAGGCGGCATGGCCGAACTGGTCATAGGCCGAGCGCTTCTGCGGGTCCTTCAGGATCTCGTAGGCCTCGTTGATTTCCTTGAAGCGCTGCTCGGCGGCCTCATCGTCAGGATGACGGTCGGGATGGCACTCCATCGCCAGCTTGCGAAAGGCGCTCTTGAGTTCCTTGTCGTCGCAGCCCTTCGAAACGCCGAGGAGTGTGTAATAATCAGCCTTTGCCATCGAATCCCTTGAACCCGGTTATCGGCGGGCCCGCCACTCCGCAATCCCGCTTCAGGACCACGGAAATACCACATTTGCAATCCGGCCCCTACCAGTCACGCAGAAAGGGCCGGCACGCAGAAAAGGCCGGCGGATTTCTCCGCCGGCCTTGCCCGAGCAACAATATCAGGCGGACTTCTTCTTGTCCTCGTCGTCGTCGATCTCCTCGAAATCGGCGTCGACCACGTCTTCGTTGCGCGCGCTGGCGGCCGCATCGGCTTCGGCCTGCTGTTCCTGCTGGCCTGCGCGGCCTTGTACATGGCCTCGCCGAGCTTCATCGAAACTTCGGAGAGCGTCTCGGACTTGGCCTTGATGTCGGCGGCGTCGCCGGCCTCGATCGGCCGAGCGCAGATTGGCGATCGCCGTCTCGATCGCGCCGCGATCGTCGGCCGTGACCTTGTCGCCGTATTCCTTCAGCGACTTCTCGGCCGAATGCAGCAGCGATTCGGCCTGGTTCCTGGCCTCGACAGCCTCGCGCTTCTTGTCGGTCTCGGCATTGGCCTCGGCGTCCTTGACCATCTTCTCGATGTCGGCGTCGGAAAGGCCACCCGATGCCTTGATCGGATCTGCTGCTCCTTGCCGGTGCCCTTGTCCTTGGCCGAGACGTTGACGATGCCGTTGGCGTCGATGTCGAAGGTGACCTCGATCTGCGGCACGCCGCGCGGTGCGGGCGGAATGCCGATCAGGTCGAACTGGCCGAGCAGCTTGTTGTCGGCCGCCATTTCACGCTCGCCCTGGAAGACGCGGATGGTCACGGCCGACTGGTTGTCCTCGGCGGTGGAGAAGACCTGCGCTCTTCTTGGTCGGGATCGTGGTGTTGCGGTCGATCAGGCGGGTGAACACGCCGCCCAGCGTCTCGATGCCCAGCGACAGCGGGGTCACGTCGAGCAGCAGCACGTCCTTGACGTCGCCCTGCAGAACGCCGGCCTGGATCGCCGCGCCCATGGCGACGACTTCGTCCGGGTTGACGCCCTTGTGCGGCTCCTTGCCGAAGAAGTCCTTCACGATCTGCTGGATGCTTGGGCATGCGGGTCATGCCGCCGACCAGGACCACCTCGTCGATTTCGCCAGCCTTGAGGCCGGCATCCTTGAGCGCCGCCGCGCAGGGCTCGATGGTCTTCTTGACGAGGTCGTCGACCAGCGATTCGAACTTGGCGCGGGTCAGCTTCATCGTCAGGTGCTTCGGGCCGGTCTCGTCGGCGGTGATGAAGGGCAGGTTGATTTCGGTCTGGGCGCTCGAGGACAGCTCGATCTTGGCCTTTTCGGCGGCTTCCTTGAGGCGCTGCAGGGCCATCTTGTCGCTCTTCAGGTCGATGCCGTTCTCCTTCTTGAACTCGTCGGCGAGGTAGTCGACGAGACGCATGTCGAAGTCTTCGCCGCCGAGGAAGGTGTCGCCGTTGGTCGACTTCACCTCGAAGACGCCGTCGCCGATCTCGAGGATCGAGATGTCGAACGTGCCGCCGCCAAGGTCGTAGACGGCGATGGTCTTGCCTTCCTTGCGGTCGAGGCCATAGGCAAGCGCGGCCGCGGTCGGCTCGTTGATGATGCGCAGGACTTCAAGGCCGGCGATCTTGCCGGCGTCCTTGGTGGCCTGGCGCTGGGCGTCGTTGAAATAGGCGGGAACGGTGATGACGGCCTTCTCGACCTTCTCGCCGAGATAGGCTTCCGCGGTTTCCTTCATCTTCTGAAGGATCATCGCGGAGATCTGGGAAGGAGAATACTTCTCGTTCTCGACCTTGACCCAGGCATCGCCATTGTCGGCGCGGACGATCTCGTAGGGGACGAGCTTCTTGTCCTTCTCGACGGTCTTGTCGTCGTAGCGGCGGCCGATCAGGCGCTTGACCGCGAAGAGCGTGTTTTCGGGATTGGTGACCGCCTGGCGCTTGGCCGGCTGGCCGACAAGACGCTCGCCGTCGTCGGTGAAGGCCACCATGGAAGGCGTGGTGCGCGCGCCTTCCGAATTTTCGATGACCTTCGGGTCCTTGCCATCCATGATCGCAACGCAGGAATTGGTGGTGCCAAGGTCGATACCGATTACTTTAGCCATAAGAGTGCTCCTTTCAGCGAGCGGCCCGGACCCTTACAGGCGTTCCGATTGGCCGATCCTATTTGGAAGTTCAAACGCCCGCGAATATCGCGACCGTGTTGGGCGCTATATAAGGACGCAGCGCAAGCCCTGCAAGGACGCTATCTGGCGCGCGAATGAGGAAAACGTCCAGTGCCGGCGTGAACCGCGCCGCCGGTCACGCGGCAAAGCAGCAGGCAGGCGGCGATGAGCGGTGCGGCGAGCGGAATTCTGGCCCATCCCATCAGCATGATCGCGACGGGCAGCAGGCACAGCAGGAGGCAGGCGAGTTCGCCCGCGGCATACGTCGACGCGCCTTGCGCGCGCGCGGCCAGCGATCCGGCGAAGGCGATTGCCGCCACAGCCGCCAGCGCGCCCATGTCGTAGTTGAAGGAATAGGGCGTGACGAGGAAGGTGCCGCCGGTCAGCACCAGCGCCGCCGCCAGTTCATTTCCGGGCCCGCGCAGCCGCCAGAGCGCGTACACCAGCGGGGGAAGGCACGCGAGGCTGAAAGCGATCTGCCAATTGCGCGCCAGATCCGCCTCGACGCCCAGCTGCCTCAGCCCCGACAGGACGGTCGGCATCATCATCAGCATGATGCCACCCCATTCCAGCATGATATCGTGCTGGAAGGGCACGACCACGTCGACATAGGCGAGCCAGTCCTTGACGCCGAAGACAGCCACCGACACGGCGAGAAGAATCGCGGTGAACAATACCGCCCAGGCGATCGTGCGCCACTGCGCCGGCGAACACCAGCATGAAGGGAATGAGCACGCCCAGCTGCGGCTTGATCGTCAGCAGCGCGAGGCAAAGCCCGGCGGAGGCGGGCTTGTCCGACCGCCAGACGAGGAAGCCAAGTACCAGCGCGCCAATCAGAAATCCGTTTTGCGTGGAGGCAAGGTTCATCAGGATGAATGGCAGCAGTGCCGGCCAAGACCAGGACGCGGGAAGCCTGCGGTGCGACCATGCTGCGAAACGCATCTGCCGCAAGCAGGAACAGCGCGAGGGTGGCGCCGAGGAACACCGCCATTGCCCCCTTGTAGGGCAGCAGGCCCAGCGGCCAGAACAGCAGCAGGGCATGCGGCGGGTAGGACCATGCATGCGGCGGATAGTCCGGCCCGAACAGGACCTCCAGATGGTTCTGATAGGCCTGCGGATCGAACAGCAGCGCGCTCCTGCCCGCGAGCGTCAGCACCGCGCCCATCCAGTAGTTGACGAAATCGGAATTGGCGATATGTCGCCCGATGCCGGGAGCGGCAAGATCCGTCGCCAGAACTGCAAGCCTTCCACCAACAAAAGGAATGGCCAGCATCAAGAGTCGCAAGCGTGATCAGCAGCGCGATTTGCAGGTGGGCTCTGGTTTCGGGTTGCAACGCGGCGGCCTTGATATTGCGGTATGGCCTACCATGCCGCATTCAAACTAATATGGCCTTAACCATGCAGGTACTTCCAAACGGCATTCACTGGATTCCCGGATTCCTCGACCGGCCCGCGCAGCAGGCGCTGGTCGAGGATATCCGCTCCGTGGTGGCGCAGGCGCCGCTTTACCAGCCGCAAATGCCACGCACCGGCAAGCCGATGAGCGTGCGCATGACCAATTGCGGGGAGCTGGGCTGGGTAACGGACAAGGAGCGCGGCTATCGCTACCAGCCGGTGCATCCGGTGACGGGCCTGCCTTGGCCACAAATGCCGCCGAGCCTCGTTGGCATATGGGAGGAACTCGCGGCATGGCCCGCGCCTGCGCAGGCCTGCCTCGTCAATTTCTACGACGAGGGCGCGAAGATGGGCATGCACCAGGACCGTGACGAGGAGGACCTGAGCGCGCCCGTGGTTTCGATCTCGCTTGGCGACACCTGCCTGTTTCGCGTCGGGGAGAAGACGCGCGAGGGCCGCACGACCTCGTTCAAGTTGCAAAGCGGCGATGCCGTCATTCTCGCGGGGGAGGGGCGGCTGGCGTTTCACGGGGTCGACCGGATCTACCCCGATACTTCGACCTTGCTGAAGAATGGCGGGCGCATCAACCTGACCTTGCGGCGGGTCACGAAAACCGGTTGAGGCCGCCACCAAAATGCCATCGCCATGCAACAGGCTCGGCCATCGTGCGTTGAGGCCTTGCCATGGAAAAGTTCTCGACCATCAAGACCAACGAGCCGGCCTGCCCCGGCGAAGCGCAGCATTGCGCGCCGCCAAGGCACAGACCCGCCGGACGGCCATCCACCAAGGCCGCGCCGGGTCACGCTTTCCGCGGCTAGAGCCGCCGCAGCGCTACCTGCTCGACCAGGTGATCCGCGCCCTTGCGCAGGATGAGGTCGGCGCGCGGCCGCGTCGGCAGGATGTTTTCGTGCAGATTGTCCAGGTTGATGTTGTCCCACAGGTTCTCGGCGATGTCCCGCGCCGCGTTCTTCGCTCAGCGATGAATAGCGGTGGAAGAAGGAGTGCGGATCGCTGAAGGCGGTCTCCCGCAGCCGCATGAAGCGGGCGACGTACCAGTTGTCGATCAGCTTCTCGTCGGCATCGATATAGATCGAGAAATCGAAGAAATCCGAGACGAACGGGACGACCTTGCCGTCCTTCGGCAGTTCGCGCGACTGCAGCACGTTGATGCCCTCGAAGATCAGGATGTCCGGCCGGTCGATGCTGGTGAACTCGCCCGGCAGCACGTCATAGGTCAGGTGCGAATAGAGCGGCGCCTTCACGTCGCGCTCGCCCGCCTTGATCGCCGACAGGAAGCGCAGCAGCGCGCCGACATCGTAGCTTTCGGGAAAGCCCTTGCGGTCCATCAGGTTGCGCTCGCGCAAGGTCTCGTTCGGCAGCAGGAAGCCGTCGGTGGTGACGAGGTCGACCTTGGGGCTCGAGGGCCAGCGCTTCAGCAGTTCCTTCAGGATGCGCGCCGTGGTCGACTTGCCGACCGCCACCGAGCCGGCAATGCCGATGATGAAGGGCGTCTTGGCGCGGTCCGATGCGTTGAGGAACTGGCTGCGCTGGCGAAACAGCACCTGGCTTGCCTCGACATGCGCCGAGAGCAGGCGCGACATCGACAGGTAGATGCGCCGGACCTCGTCGAGCGCGATCGGGTCGTCGATCGAGCGCAGCCGCTCCACATCGGCGGTGTCAGCGTCAGCGGCGTGTCGGCGCGGAAATCGGCCCATTGCGCGCTGGTGAAAAAGCGGTAGGGCGAAATGCGCGGCTTTCCGTTGCTGGGATCCACCGCCCAGAAATCCTCGTCGCGCAATTCGAAGGCCTGGTTCATCGACCGCTCCGCACGCTGCCTAGGACGCCGACGGGTCGCGCGCGGCCTTTTCCTGAAGGCCCGAACGCGCCGTGCGCCGCTCGAGCTCGGCCATCACGTCGCCAAGCGGCAGCTCGCATGCGCGCAGGACGAACAAGCAGGTGGTAGAGCACGTCGGCGCCTCCTTGGTGAGTTCCTGCCGGTCGCCGCGACACGGCGGCGATCACCGTCTCGACCGCTTCCTCGCCGAGCTTCTGCGCGCATTTGGCCGGGCCGCGGGCCAGCAGCTTCGCCGTATAGGAGGAGCCATCGCGTCACCGACCCGCGGTCCGCCACGATGCGTTTCGAGCTCGGTGAGGGAGAACGCCATACGCCAATTTCCTGCAGCGCCGCCGTCGTGCACGCTAAGCGGGCGGCGGTTTCAGTCCAGTCTTACCGGAATTCCGGCCGCGTGCATATGCCGCTTGGCCTCGCCGATCGTATAGGTTCCGAAGTGAAAGATCGAGGCGGCGAGCACCGCCGCGGCGTGGCCGTCGCGAATGCCCTCGACCAGGTGATCGAGCGTGCCGACGCCGCCGGAGGCGATGACCGGCACGCGCACGGCATCGGCGACCGCCCGGGTCAGCGCGATGTCGTAGCCGTTCTTGCGTGCCGTCCCGGTCCATCGAGGTCAGCAGGATTTCGCCCGCGCCGCGCTCGACCACCTGCCGCGCGAATTCGACCGCGTCGATGCCGGTGCGCTCGCGGCCGCCATGGGTGAAGATCTCCCAGCGCGGCGGCCTCGCCCGCGCCGACACCTTCTTGGCGTCGATCGCGACGACGATGCACTGGTTGCCGAACTTGTCGGCGGCCTCGGCGACGAAATGCGGTCGCTTCACCGCGGCGGTGTTGATCGAGACCTTGTCGGCGCCGGCCATCAGCAGCTTGCGGATATCGGCGATCTCGCGCACGCCGCCACCGACGGTCAGCGGCATGAAGCAATGCTCGGCCGTCTGGCGCACCACGTCGAAGATGGTCTCGCGGTTGTCGGAGGAGGCGGTGATGTCGAGGAAGTCAGAGCTCGTCGGCGCCGGCCGCGTCATAGGCCTTGGCCGCCTCGACCGGATCGCCCGCATCGATCAGGTCGACGAAGTTGACGCCCTTGACGACGCGGCCGTCCTTCACGTCGAGACAGGGAATGACGCGGGCTTTGAGCATGAAGGATGTCCGCCCTTGTTCGTTTGCCCGTCCTTGCGGCGAAGCCGCTGCGGGCGACGGGCTATCCTTCACATCGAGACAGGGAATGACGCGGGCTTTCAGCATGAGGATGTCCGCCCTTGTTTGTTTGCCCGTCCTCGCGGCGAAGCGGCTGCGGGCGAGGCGGGCTATCCTTCACATCCAGACAGGGAATGACGCGGGCTTTCAGCATCAGGCGGCGTCCTTCAGCAGGGCCAGCGCCTCCGCCGGGTCGATGCGGCCGTCATAGAGCGCGCGGCCGGAGATCGCGCCTTCGAGCTTGCGCGCGTCGGGCATGGTCATGCGCACGATGTCGTCCATCGAGGCAAGGCCGCCGGAGGCGATGACCGGGATCGACGACGGCATCGGCGAGCGTCGAGCGTCGACTCCCAGTTGATGCCGGCCAGCACGCCGTCGCGGTCGATGTCGGTGTAGATGATCGCGGCAACGCCGGCGTCCTCGAACGCTGCGGCCAGTTCGATGACGCCGAGTTCGACGCCTCGGCCCAGCCCTCGACCGCCACCTTGCCGCCCCTGGCGTCGATGCCGACGGCGATCTTGCCGGGAAACAGCCGGCAGGCCTCGCTGCACCAGAGCCGGGATCGCGCACCGCGACGGTGCCGAGGATGACGCGCGCCAGCCCCTTGCCGAGCCAGGTTTCGATCTGCGCCAAGGTTGCGGATGCCGCCGCCGAGCTGCACCGGATTTCTCGTCGCGCTTCGAGGATCGCCTCGACCGCCGCGCCGTTGACCGCTCGCGCCCTCGAAGGCGCCGTTGAGATCGACGACATGCAGCCATTCGAAGCCCTGCTCCTCGAAGGCCTTCGCCTGCGCCGCCGGGTCGTCGTTGTAGACGGTCGCCTGCGCCATGTCGCCGAGCTTCAGGCGCACGCACTGGCCGTCCTTGAGGTCGATGGCGGGAAACAGGATCATCGGCTTCCACCTGCAGGAAATTGGCGATGAGCGCGAGGCCGAGCGTCTGGCTCTTTTCGGGGTGGAACTGCGTGCCGACCATGTTGTCGCGGCCGACGATCGCCGTGACCGGCCCGCCATAGTCGGTGGTGGCGACGAGGTGCGCCGGGTCCTTCGGCGACGAGATGGTAGGAGTGCACGAAATAGGCGTGCCAGCCCGTCCGGCCCGGTCGGGATGCCGTCGAGCAGCGGATGCGGCGCGCGACACGTCGAGCGTGTTCCAGCCGATCTGCGGGATCTTGAGCGCCGGATCGGCGGGCGTCGATCTCGACGCACGTCGCCCTCGATCCAGCCGAAGCCCGGCGGTGACGGTCTTTTCCAGCCCGCGCGCCGCCATCAGCTGCATGCCGACGCAGATGCCGAGGAACGGCCGGCCGCGTTTCGATGACGCTCTCCTGCGAGCGCCTCGACCATGCCGGGCACGGCGTCGAGGCCGGCGCGGCAGTCGGCAAAGGCGCCGACGCCCGGCAGCACGATGCGGTCGGCGGCGGCGCACGCGCTCGGCCTCGTCGGTCAGGACGATCTCGCGCCGCGATGCCGCCTCGCGCGCGGCGCGCTCGAAGGCCTTGTGGGCCGAGTGCAGATTGCCCGACCCGTAGTCGATGATCGCGACCTTCATTGCGGAAAAATTCCGAGCGAACCGGCTTGCGGCCGCGGCGCCTGCGATATCGTTCGGCGGCAAGGGCGCGGCGGAACCGGCGCGGCGCGGCGGCACTGCCGGCGCGGCCCATGTAGAAGCGCAGCTCGGCTTCGCCCGCATCATCGGCGGCAATCGCCGCAGCCTCGCGCCAGCCGCGCGCAAGCAGGTTGCCGCGGACCAGCTCGCGGCCGTGCACGAACAGAAAGAGACCGGGCAGAATTCCCAGAGCCGCCGACAGGCCTTCGCTCACCGCGGCACCGATCACCATCAGCAGGATGGTGGCCAGGACATAGAGCACCAGCGGCCACCACAGGCGGTGCCACACCAGGAACAGCGGCGGGCAAGACCAGCGCGAGCAGCGAGGGACGGTCAGCCAGGAAGCGTGCGTCTGCGGCATTGCCGTCCGGCGGCAAATATGCGGTGAAAACTGCCATGGCAAACCTATTAGCCGCCGATGCCGCATTGCACAAGAAGCGGCTCAGGCGGTCAGCGTGCCCTTGGTCGAGGGAATGGCGGCCGGCCTGGCGCGGATCGATCTCGATGCGCCGCCCGCAGCGCGCGGGCCACCGCCTTGAAGCAGGTCTCGGCGATGTGGTGGTTGTTGGCGCCGTAATGGTTGAGCACATGCAGCGTGATGCCGGCATTCTGCGCCAGCGCCTGGAAGAATTCGCGGACCAGCTCGGTGTCGAACGTGCCGATCTTCGGACGGCTGAAGGCGACGTTCCAGACCAGGAACGGCCGGCCGGAAACGTCGAGCGCCGCGCGGGTCAGCGTCTCGTCCATGGCAAGGTCGATGCGAGGCGTAGCGGCTGATGCCCGCCGGTCGCCCAGCGCCTTGGAGATCGCCTGGCCGATGGCTATGCCGGTATCCTCGACCGTGTGGTGGTCGTCGATGTGCAGATCGCCCTTGGCCTTGATCGTCATGTCGATCAGCGAATGGCGCGAAAGCTGCTCCAGCATGTGATCGAAGAAGCCGATGCCGGTGGCGATGTCGAACCGGCCCGTGCCGTCGAGATCGATGTCGACCTCGATCGCCGTTTCGTTGGTGTTGCGGACCAGCCTGGCGGTCCGTTGCTTGTGCGCTGCCATGGCAACCTTCATGCTGATGCGGCGGGAAATCGCGGCTGCTGATAGCATCGCAGGGTTGAAAAAGCCATAACGGCTCGACCCGACGAAAGGGGCGCCGATTGCAATAACCGCCAAAGCACATACATGAGGGCATTCGATGCACTGCTTTGGTGCGCTACTGCGAGGTTCGATGGCAAACGAAATCATCATGCACGGCACGACCATCGTGACCGTGCGCAAGGGCGGCAAGGTCGTGATCGCCGGCGACGGCCAGGTTTCGCTCGGCCAGACCGTGATGAAGGGCAATGCCCGCAAGGTGCGGCGCATCGGCAAGGGCGGCAATGTCATCGCCGGTTTCGCCGGCGCAACCGCCGACGCCTTCACGCTGCTCGAGCGGCTGGAGGCCAAGCTCGAACAATATCCCGACCAGTTGATGCGCGCCTGCGTGGAGCTCGCCAAGGACTGGCGCACCGACCGCTATCTGCGCCGGCTCGAGGCGATGATGCTGGTCGCCGACAAGTCCGTCACGCTGGCGCTCACCGGCAACCGGCGACGTGCTGGAGCCGGAGGACGGCATCATGGCGATCGGCTCGGGCGGCAATTACGCCTTGTCGGCGGCGCGCGCGCTGGCCGACACGGACAAGTCGGCCGAGGAAATCGCGCGCAAGGCCATGCAGATCGCCGCCGAGATCTGCGTCTACACCAATGCCAACGTCATCGTCGAAACACTCGATGCCGATGGATCCTGACTTTCGTGCCCTGGAGCCAAGGCGACTTGAAGCTCGTCGCGCGCTGGCTTGCCGAACCGCATGTGCGGCAATGGTGGGGCGATCCGCAGGCCGCGCTGGCGGAAATCCGCGAGGCGATGGAAAGCCATTCGACCGAGCCGATGATCGTGGAACATGACGGGCGGCCGTTCGCTTATGTCCAGGCGTATGATCCGCATCTGGAGGATGGTCATCCGTACCAGGACCAGCCCACCGGAACGCTCGGCATCGATTTCCTCGATCGGCGAGCCCTCCATGCTGCGGCAGGGCCATGGCGCGGGACTCGTCGCGGCGCTGGCGCAGCTGCTGTTCGAGGAAGGCACGCCGCGGCTGGTCACCGATCCCGATCCGGAAAACGCCATCGCGGTGAAGAGCCTATCGCAACGCCGGATTCGTGCCGCTCGGCACGCGCACCTGTCAATCGCGTCCCGTGCTGCTGATGGCGCTGGACAATACGCAAATGCTGGAAGAGACCTGAAATCATGACCAGATTTTTCACCCCGCGAGATCGTCTCCGAGCTCGACCGCTACATCATCGGCCAGAAGGACGCCAAGCGCGCCGTGGCCATCGCGCTGCGCAACCGCTGGCGGCGCCAGCAGCTGCACGGGCCCGATGCGCGAGGAGGTGATGCCGAAGAACATCCTGATGATCGGGCCGACCGGCGTCGGCAAGACCGAGATTTCGCGCCGCCTGGCGAAGCTCGCCGGCGCGCCGTTCATCAAGGTCGAGGCGACCAAGTTCACCGAGGTCGGCTATGTCGGCCGCGACGTCGAGCAGATCATGCGCGACCTGGTCGAGGTCGGCATCGAGCTTGTGCGCGAGAAGAAGCGCGAGGAGGTCAAGGCGAAGGCGCATCTTGAACGCCGAGGAGCGCGTGCTCGACGCGCTGGTCGGCAAGACGGCCAGCCCGGCGACGCGCGATTCGTTCCGCAAGAAGCTGCGCGGCGGGCGAACTCGACGACAAGGAGATCGAGGTCGAGGTCGCCGACAGCGGCAACCCGATGGGCGGCTTCGAGATTCCCGGCATGCCCGGCGCCAATATCGGCGTGCTCAACATCAACGACATGCTCGGCAAGGCGATTCGGCCAGCGCACCAAGACGCGCACGACCACGGTCGAAGGAGTCCTACGGCCTGCTGATCGCCGACGAATCCGACAAGCTGCTCGACAAGGACCAGGTGGTGACGCGAGGCGATGTCGCGTCGGTCGAGAACGACGGCATCGTCTTCCTCGACGAGATCGACAAGATCGCGCGCGCGCGACGGCGACGATCGGGCGGCAGCGTCTCGCGCGAAGGCGTGCAGCGCGACCTGCTGCCGCTGGTCGAGGGCACGACGGTCGCCACCAAGTACGGGCCGGTGAAGACCGACCACATCCTGTTCATCGCGTCGGGCGCCTTCCACGTCGCCAAGCCGTCGGACCTGCTTGCCGGAACTGCAGGGCCGCCTGCCGATCCGCGTCGAGCTGTCGGCGCTGACGCAGGACGATTTCCGCCGCATCCTGACCGAGCCGGAGGCGAGCCTGATCAAGCAGTATATCGCGCTGATGGAGACCGAGGGCGTGGAGCTCGACTTCACCGACGACGCCATCGACGCGCTCGCCGACATCGCCGTCGATCTCAACGCCACGGTCGAGAACATCGGCGCGCGGCGGCTGCAGACGGTGATGGAGCGCGTGCTCGACGAGATTTCGTTCAGCGCGCCGGACAAGGGCGGCACGAAGCTGCAGATCGACGCCGACTATGTGCGCAAGCATGTCGGCGACATCGCGGCCAATACCGATCTGTCGCGGTTCATTCTCTAAGGCAAGCCGCATCTCGACTCCGCGCCGTGTTTGCGGCACATTCGCGCCGCATGAACGGGCCGGGGTCGCCATTGGGTCGACCTTGGCTGGCCCTGCAAGAACGGCCGCAGACGGACTGAACGCCGATGAAGATCGCAAGCGCCGCTAGGCTGTTCGCTTGCACTCGCAGCCGTGTGGCTCGCGCTACTTTTGCGTCTGCTCCCGTGGGCGCGATGGCGCTTGAAACCGTGCCGCCCGGCAATCGCAATGCCGAGCCAGCCGGACATTCCGGCAGGGGCGGTGTCGCGCACCCGCGCCACCAAGGGCAGCTTCGAGGGCAAGTACGAGAAGATCCGCGACCTGATCGCGCGCGACAAGAAACTGCAGAAGAAGATCAAGACCGCGGCGCAAGCGCTACGGCATCGCCCCGATCCACATCGTCGGCGCGCTGGTCGGCGAGCACACCTACAATGTCGACGCCTTCGACAACCTGCAGACCTATCTCGTCAAGGCGGCGTCCTATCTGGGCTCCGACCTTACCTTTCAGCACGACGGCGAGAAGGTGCTCGACTTCGTGGCGCGGCCGCAATTTGCCGCAGTGCCAGGCGCTGACCGACAGCTACGATCTGTGGTCGTGCCGCGAGGACGTCTGGCAGAAGCAGTTCCGCGGCAAGACGGTCGACGGCATTGCCTGGCCGAACGACCGGTTCGGGCGCGGTGTTCTTCCAGCCGCTCTATGCCGGACAGACCTTCGGCCTCGGCCAGCTCAATCCGCTCACCGCCTTGCAGGTCAACGACATGGTGGTGAAGGTCAGCGGGTTCAAATCTCTGAACGCGGCCAAGGCTCCGGACGTCTACAAGGCGATCATGGACCCGGACACGACGCTGCATTACATGGCGGCGGTCATCCGCACCGCGATCGATGCCTATGCACAGACTGCCGGCGTCGACATCTCCGGCAATCCCGGCATCACGGCGACGCTCTACAATCTTGGCGATGTTCGCCAGCGCGCGGCCGAGTTGAAGCGCAAGGGCGGCATGCCGCAGGAAAACTATTATGGCTGGCTGGTGAACGACAAGCTCGCCGAACTCGAGCCGCTGGTGCAGTAGCTCAGCGCCTGCGTCTTTGCGAGCGGCGCTTCACCTCGAACACGAGCTCCACAAGGTCTTCGCGCGCAAGCAAACCGATGCGCTCGGCAACGAGATTGGCGAATTCGGTCGCTTCCGGCGACAACCCGGCGGTGTCGACCACGATGCGCGGATGCGAGATGCGCGCCAGTTCCTGCAGTTCGTCGGCATCGTCCCAGATCACGTTGAAATAGGAGATCACCCGCTGGATGAATTCCCAGCCGGGGCGTCCGCGCTTGCCGTTTTCCAGCGCCGAAAGCCAGGCGGCGGAGACGCCGAGCGCCTGCGCCATTTCCTTCTGGGTGACGCCCCTGGCATCGCGCAATTCGCGCACGCGACGGCCGAAGGGCGTCATCGCCTCACGCCCTCGCCTCGCGCCGCAAGCGCACATAGAGCGCGCCTTCGCCGCCATGGGCCGGATGCGCCTTGCGCCAGCCGCCGACCAGCGGCTTGAACGCGGCTTCGGCAAACCAGAGCGGCACGGTTCGCCGCAAGCACTCCCTCGCCGGCCTTGCCCTTGCCGGTGATGACAAGGATGATGCGGGCATCTTCGCGCCGGGCCTGCTTGATGAAGCGCAACAAGGCGTCATGCGCGGCATGCTCGGTCATGCCATGCAGGTCGATGCGCGCGTCGATCTCCAGCTTTCCCTTGCGCAGCTTCTTCATGGTGATGTCGTCGAGCACCGGCGCGCCGGGGGTCTTTTGCGAAACCGGCGGCACATAGGCCGGAAGGAATGGCTTCACCGGGGTTGATGGAAAGAGCGGTGCGCTCGCTGCGGGCGGCGGGGCAGGCTCAGCCGCCGTCACATGCTCCATCCAGCTCTCAAGCTCCTCGTCGACCAGTCTCCTGCCCTTCAGCGGCGTCACGGTCTTGCGCACGAGGCCCCAGAGGTCCTTGTCCTCGGCGCTGAGCGGACGCTTGCGGCGGCTCATCGCGGCAGGCCCTGCGCACGCGGCACCAGCACGGTGAAATCGGCGCGATGCTTGATGCCGCCGGCGACGGAACCCGCCTCGCGGCCCGAACCGATGAACAAATCGCCGCGCGCCGGGCCGACAATGGCCGAGCCTGTGTCCTGCGCCAACATCAGCCGCCGGAATGGCGCCGATTGCTGCGGCAGCGGCTCATGCGTCGCGACGAAGATCGGCGTGCCGAAGGTGTGCAAGCGGTGGTCGATGGCAAGGCTGCGGCCCGGCGTCAGCGCGACGCCCGCGGCGGCGACGGGGCCGAGATCGGGATTTTCCTGGCTGGTGCGCTGGAAGAAGATGAAGGACCGGTTGCGGTTCATCAGTTCGCGCGCACGCTTTTCGTCGGCCAGCAGGAAGTCGCGGATCGTGTCCATGGTCACGTCCTCGCGCTTCAGATGACCATTGGCCACCAGCCAGGCGCCGATCGGGGTGAAGGGGTGCCCGGTCTTGGCCGCATAGGATATGCGCCAGATCGCGCCATCGGGCATTTGCAGCCGCGCCGAACCCTGGATGTGGATGAAGAAGCCGTCGACCGGGCTCTCGATCCAGGCAATCTCGAGCCCCTTGCCCGCAAGCAGCCCCGCCTCGATCGCCGCGCGGTCGGGATATTCCGAGTAGCCCTCAGCGGTGCGCCGGGCGAACATGAACGAGGGGTCCATGCCCGGCGGCCGCGTCGTTTCGTCGACCTGGGCAAGGTCTGGCGGGCGGGCATAAAGCGGATATGTGAAGCGCGGCGTGCGCACCGGCGAGGCTTCAAGCTCCGGCTCGAAATAGCCGGTAACGAAGCCCGTCCCGCCCGAGGCCGATTCGATGCGGAAGGGCCGGAAATGCTCCTCGAAAAAGGCGCGCGTGCCAGATGGCGAGAAGTCTTGCGACAGCGCCAGCGCGTTGATGCGGGCAAGTTGCGCCGCATCGGTGCCGAGCGCCTTCGTCGTATAGGGCTTGAGCGCGGTGCGCCGCGCGCTAATGCGCAGGCAGGCAAGGGCGGCGGCGTGATCGTCCTCGCCCCAGCCCGCAAGTTCCCCATAGGAGAGGGGAATCAGTGCGGCAGGTTTCCGGGCCGGCGGTGTGTCCTGCGCCATCGCAATTCCCGCCTTGTCCCGAACCGCGTCACGCGCCAGCTTCGGTCGCGACAAGCTTCCAGTTCGGGTCCTTGGAACGGACATCGCGGGCGAAGGTCCACACATCGGTGACTTCAGCAACCTGCTCCGGATCGCCGTCGATCAGCGTGCCGTCGGCGGCATGGGTCGAGGAAACGATCTGGCTGACGAAGCGCACGGTCACCTGCGCATCCGAACGCAGCAGTTCCGCGCCGACGATGGCGGCCGAATCGATGCCGACGAACGAAGAGCGCACCTGCTCGCCCCTGGATTCGCGCTCGGCGATGGCGCTCGAGAAACCTTCGAAGACTTCCTTCGAGAGCAGGTTGCGTAGCGCCTTGCGGTCGCCGTCGGCAAATGCGGTGACGATCATCTCATAGGCCATCTTGGCTCCATCCAGGAACGGACCGGGCTCGAAGGACGGGTCTGCCGCGACGATCTCGCGCAGGCCGGTGTTGAGCTTGGTGCCGGGCTTGGCGAGTTCGTCGACCACGGCCTGTGCGCGCGAAACGATGCGGCCAGCGTCCTCGACGGCCGCATCCTTCGCACTGCGGCGGGGGAGCGTCACGATGTTGTCGCGTGCGTCCTTGTCCCCCTTGGCCGTGCGGCGCGCGCCGGGCAATTCCTTGGTATCGCGGGGATCGAGCGGCGGCGGCTGGTGTCCGGTTCGCTTTCCGAGCACTGATCGCAGGCGGAAAAAGACGAACACTATAATGCCAAGTGTCACCAGAGTCGTCAGATCGTTAAAAATGCTCATGATGCGCCGCGGATCCTCGTTATCGGAGTGATATAGTCGCTTTGGCAAAAGTTTCAAAGCAAGCATTCCATCGGAAGATCGCAAACCCCATCTAGGGGATGCGGCCGGGCGGCGAAAATCGTGCCCGCGCGCACCTGGAGTCGTCGATGCCCCTTAAATTGCTGCCCTTCATTTTCCTGGCCCTGCCCGTGCTGGAGATCACCGTATTCATCATGGTGGGCAGCCGGATCGGCGTGTTGCCGACCATCCTGCTGGTGCTGGCGACCGCGGTGGCAGGGGCGACATTGCTGCGCGTGCAGGGCTTCGGGGTGCTCTCGCGCATCCGGACGCAGTTGGAGGCAGGTGCGCTGCCGGGCCGCGAGCTTGGCAATGGCGCGATGATCCTTGCCGCCGGCCTGCTGCTGATCACGCCGGGCTTCGTCACCGATACGCTTGGCCTGCTGCTCTTCATTCCGGCGGTGCGCGAGCGGGCTTGGCAATTCCTGCGCGCGCGCGTCAACATCGTCGGCGCCGGCTTTTCCCAGGGTTTTGGGGCACGCAGCGACGGACAGCGCGAGGGCGTGGTCGATCTTGAACCGGGCGAGTTTACCGAAACACGCGGCGATACCCGCAAGGACTCGCCCTGGCTCGACCGCGTTCGCTGATCTTGTTATGCGGGATATGACGTGCTAGCCAGCCGCAACGAAAACGGGCGGCGGGAGAATGCCGCGCCGGCAACGATCCGCGAACAGGTGAACTGAATGGCCAAGGCACCCACGAAAGACGATAACGGCTCCGCACCGCAACAGCCGCAAGCGGCGCAGCAGCCGATGCTGAGCGTGCTGGCGCAGTACATCAAGGATTTCTCGTTCGAAAACCCGAATTCGCCCAATTCGCTTCGCCCGCGCGAAACCACGCCGGAAATCAACATCAACATCAATGTCAGCGCCAACGCGATAACGCAGAACGATTTCGAGGTGGTGCTGCAGATCGAGGCGGCGGCCACGGACGCCAAGGCTACCGACGGCAAGGGCGTGGTTTTCAACGCGGAACTGACCTATGGCGGCATCTTCCGCATCCAGGGCATTCCGCAGGAAGCGCTGCAGCCCGCGTTGCTGATCGAATGCCCGCGCCTGCTTTTTCCCTTCGCACGGCAGATCATTGCCGAGGCGACGCGCAATGGCGGCTTCCCGCCGCTGATGATCGATCCGATCGACTTCGCCCGGCTTTACCAGTCGCGCATGAGCGAGCAGGCCAAGCCCAAGACAAACTGACCGGCTGTCTCAGCCGTAGCGCTTCCACAATGCGCCTTCGCCCAGGGTGGCGATGAAAGCGGCGTGGCGTGCAATGACCGCCTCGTCGAGACGGGGTGGCAGCGGGGCGGGACGCTGGCGCCGGGCGGCAATGACGACTTCCATGTCGCCGCCGGCCGTCACGCTCGCCTGCAACTCTACATCGAGTATCAGCGCCGCCTGCTTGCCGCCATTGAGCTCGATATAGACCTCGGCCAGCAATTCCGCGTCCAGCAGGGCTCCGTGCCTGGTGCGGTGCGCATTGTCGATGCCATAGCGGCTGCACAGCGCGTCGAGCGAATTGGGCCCCATCGGGTGCTTGCGCCGCGCAATCTGCAGCGTATCGACGACGCGGTCGGCATGGATCGGCGGCAGGCCGATGCGCGCCAATTCGGCATTGATGAAGCCCATGTCGAAGCTGGCATTGTGCGCGACCAGATGCGCGCCGTCGACGAATTGCATGAACTCGGCGGCAATCGTGGAAAAGGCCGGCTTGTCGGCCAGGAACTGGTCGGTGATGCCGTGGACGCGCAGCGCATCGGGATGCACCGGGCGGCCCTGCGGATTGAGGTAGACATGGAAGCTGCGGCCGGTGGGGAAGCGGTTCTCCAGCTCCACCGCACCGATCTCGATGACGCGCTCGCCATCCTCGGGCCTCAGCCCGGTGGTTTCCGTATCGAAGATGATTTCACGCATTGCGAGTTCCGGCGGAGTTTGCGCCTGCATATTCGCTGATTTGCACCGGTTCGCTCAAGCGGAAACATGGCTAATCCCGCATTAACCATGATCTCGCTCGCGAGGCTGCCACTCGCCGGCGCGGATGCGGGCGACGATTTGCTCGACCTGCGCGCGGGCGGCGTCCAGTCCTTCGCCGGTGTCGACGATGAAATCGGCCTTGGCCCGTTTTTGCGCGTCGGAGGTCTGGCGCGCGAGGATCGCCTCGAACTTCTCCTCGCTCATGCCGGGCCGCGCGAGAACGCGGCGGCGCTGCTCGTCCGCGCCGGCGGTGACGACGATGACGCCGTCGACGCGTTTTTCGCCGCCTTTCTCGAACAGCAGGGGAATGTCGAGGATGACGAAAGGCACGCCGCTCGCGCTGGCGGCCCTCAGAAATGCGGATTCTTCCTCGCGCACCAGCGGGTGCACAGCCGCTTCGAGCCTGCGCATGGCGGCCTCGTTGCCGATCACTTGCGCGGAGAGCAGCGCCCGGTCGACGACGCCGTCGCGCGTCGTTCCGGGAAATAGCGCCTCGACCACCGGCGCGGCGCGGCCGGCGTAAAGCGCGTGCACGGCGGCGTCGGCGTCATGGACGGGCACGCCGAGCTCTCGAAACATCGCGGCGGTCGTCGACTTGCCCATGCCGATCGACCCGGTGAGCGCCAGGACCTTCATGGCTGGTTTTCCCGCGCGGCAAGCACGCCGATGAGGTGCTCGCGCAAGCGCCGCATCGACCTGCGGGCGCACGCCGAACCAGCGCTCGAAGCCGGGCACCGCCTGATGCAGCAGCATGCCCAGACCATCCACCGTTGCAAGGCCGCGATCGCGCGCGCTGCGCAGAAAAGGGGTTTCCAGCGGCACATAGACGATGTCGGTGACAATTGCGCCGTCTGTCGCGGGGGCAAGGTCGATCCATGCATCGTCGCCGCCGTGCCCCTTCATGCCGAGCGAGGTCGTGTTGACGATCAATCCGGCGTCGCGAACGGCAGCGGGTATGCCGTCCCAGCCGCAGGCTTGCAGATCGCCGTCGAAACTAGCGATCAGCGCCTGCGCCCGCTCAAGCGTTCGGTTGGCGACGGTGACCCGCTCGATGCCGCCCGACAGCAGCGCGTGGACGACCGCGCGCGACGCGCCGCCCGCGCCGATCACGAGCGCGGTCCCGGCCTGGCGCCATCGCGGGCAATGTTGGTCGAGATTGGCGGCAAAGCCGTAGCCGTCCGTGCATGAGCCATGCACCTTCGCGTCCTCGACCCAGAGCGTGTTGACGGCGCCTATTGCCCTCGCTTCGCCATCGAGCACGTCGCAGCCTGCGAAGGCGGCTTCCTTGTGGGGAATGGTGACATTGCCTCCGGCAAGATCGCTGCGCGGCAGGTTGCGCAGGAATGCCATGAAATCCTCCGGCTTTACAGGCAGCGCCTCATAGGAGCCGTCGATGCCGTGGCGCTTCAGCCAGAAGCCGTGCAGGGCCGGCGAGAGGGAATGGCTGACCGGCCAGCCGGTCACGAAAGCCTTGATCAATCGATGTTTCCTTCCGTAATACCTTCCGGTTCAGCCATCGATAAATCCCCTTTCGCGCAACTGGGCAAGCAGCGGCAGCAGCGGCAGGCCGATGACCGAGAAGAAATCGCCGTCTATGCGCTCTATCAATTGCGCGCCCTCGCCCTCGACCTGGTAGGCGCCAACGCTGGTCAGGGCCTTGTCGCCGACCTGCGCCAGATGCCGCCCGATGAAAGCGGCGTCGAGCTTTCGAAACGTGATGTGCGTGACCTCGACATGGGACCACAGCGTTTCGCCATCGAGCACCAGGCAGACGCCCGAGTTGAGCTGGTGCGTACGGCCAGAAAGCCGCAGCAGCCGGTCGATGGCCTCGTCCCGGTTGCGTGGCTTGTGGAGGATTTCGCCCTGCAGGCTCAGCGTCTGGTCCGATCCGATGACGACCGCGGAAGGGTTGCGGGTCGAAACTTCGTCGGCCTTGGCCTGCGAGAGCACCAGCGCCACGTCGTCGGGGCCGAGCTCGGCACCCTCGAGCGTTTCCTCGACGGCGCGTTCGTCGATGCGCGCCGGAATCGTTTCCACCGCTATCCCGGCATTGCGAAGCATTGCCGCGCGCCAGGGACTGGCCGATGCAAGGATGAGCCGGACTTTCGAAACCGCGTTCATTTTTCATAACCTCCGCCATGGAAACGCGCCAGATGCTCGGCCCGCAGGCTGAGGATGGAGGCAGCCGTTTCCTCGATCGACTTGCGCGAGACATCGATCATCGGCCAACCCCTGCGCTCACAAAGCTTTCTGGTGTGCGCAAGTTCCTCGGCGATCGATGCACGGTCGACATAAGAGGGGCTGGGGGTGGCTATGTCGTGGGCAAGAACCCGGTTCTGGCGCACCTGGAAGATGCGGTCGGTCGTGGCGACGAGCGCGACGACCAGCGGGTGCCTTGCCGCATACACGGCCGGCGGCAGCTCGACCCCCGGCACGATCGGGTATGTTGACGGTCTTGATGCCGCGATTGGCGAGATAGATGCTCGTCGGCGTCTTCGAGGTGCGGCTGATGCCGATGAGCACGACATCGGCCTCCTCCAGATCCTCGGGCAATGCGCCGTCGTCATGCATCATGGTGAAGTTGAGTGCATCGATGCGGGCGAAGTATTCGGCATTGAGCTCATGCTGCGCGCCGACCTTTCGAGCCGCCGGAATGCCGAGATAGGACTGGAACGTCTGGAAGATCGGCTCCAGCAGCGAGGTACAGGGCGTGCCCATGCGCCGGCAGCTTTCCTCCAGGTGCCGGCCGAGTTCGCTGTCGGCGATGGTATAGAGCACTATGCCGGGCTGGCGGTCGATGGAACCGATCACGCGCTCAAGCGTCTTCCGGTTACGGATCAGCGGGTAGACGTGCTCGATCGCATGGGTGCCCTTGTACTGCGATGTGACCGCGCGGCTCGCGGCAATCAGCGTTTCGCCGGTCGCGTCGGAAATCAGATGCAGGTGGAACCAGGTCTCGGCGCCGGTCATTTCAGGGCCCTGTGGACAATCGGGGATGAAAGCGCCGCGCGCCCGGTGGCGGGCGAAACCATGCCCGCTGTGGCCGGACAGGCGCCACATTCGCAAGCCTGTAAACCGCATCAAGGCGTGCTTGTGAATAGCGGGCAAGAAGTTTCATTCCAGTCGCGCCCGATCTTTTCCCTTGGTGCAGGTGCATTAACATTGATGCAAGCTATTGAACAGGCTTGTAAAATGGCGTTATCCCCGCAGTTGGAAGATGCAGGGGCGATTTTCTCCCGGTCGCCAATCCCGCCAGCCAGGCGCGGCGGATATGGCGCGTCACCACAATTGCCGCTATCCACAGACTCTATGAATCAGAATCGGCAACAAGCCGTATTTCTTTAAAGGGGGAGCCCTGTGGAAGAAGCCTCGAAGCGCAAGCTTGTCCGCGTGCTGGACGGGCAGGCTCAGGAAGTGCCGCCGATCTGGCTGATGCGCCAGGCAGGCCGCTATCTGCCGGAGTACCGCGAGACACGAAAGAAGGCCGGGAGCTTTCTCGATCTTTGCTATACGCCCGAACATGCCATCGAGGTGACGCTTCAGCCGATCCGCCGGTTCGGCTTCGATGCGGCGATCCTGTTCTCCGATATCCTCGTCATTCCCGATGCGCTTGGAAGGCAGCGTGAATTTCGAGGAAGGCCGGGGACCGCTGCTCGATCCGATCAATGCGCATGGAAATCGACGAGCTGAACGGCGAGGGCGCGCTGGAGCATCTCGCTCCGGTGATCGAGACGGTGCGCGGGATTCGCGCGGCGCTTGCCAGGCGAGACGACCCTGCTCGGCTTTTGCGGCGCGCCCTGGACGGTGGCGACCTACATGATCGCCGGGCACGGGACGCCGGACCAGGCGCCAGCGCGGCTGTTCTCCTACCGTGAACCAGAGGCTTTCGACAAGCTGCTGAACCTCATTGCCGATGTTTCGGCGCGCTATCTCGTCGCACAGATCGAGGCTGGCGCCGATGCGGTGCAGATTTTCGATTCCTGGGCCGGTGTGCTTGGCGAGGAAGACTTCGCGCGCTGGTGCGTCGCGCCGGTGAAACGGATCGTCGATGCGGTGCGCAAGGCAAGTGTCCGGGCGCACGATCATCGGCTTTCCGAAGGGAGCGGGCTTCCTCTACGAGAATTATCGCCAGCAGACGGGCGTCGACGCGCTCTGGGACTCGACTGGGCGGTGCCGCTCGTCATTTGCGCGCAAGCTGCAGAAGGGCGGCGCGGTACAGGGCAATCTCGATCCGATGCGCATCGTTGCCGGGGGCGATGCGCTCGACCGGGGCGTCGACGCGATCCTGGAAGGCTCTGCGCGACGGCCCGCTGATCTTCAATCTCGGCCATGGCATCACGCCGGAAGCGCCGATCGCCAATGTCGAGCGCATGCTGAAGCGGATCAGGGGCTGACCATGGATGGCTATCTGTGGGCGAAGAGCCTGCACATCATCGCGATCATCGCCTGGATGGCCGGGTTGTTCTACCTGCCGCGGCTCATGGTCTATCACGTCTCCAGCGAGCCGGGCTCGGCGCAATCGGAAACCTTCAAGGTGATGGAGCGCCGGCTGCTGAAGGCGATCATGACGCCTTCGATGATTGCCTCATGGGTGTTCGGGTTGTGGGTGATGTGGGAAATCAGCGCGTGGGAGCAGGGGTGGTTTCACGCCAAGCTGTTCCTGGTGCTGATCATGAGCGCTTTTCATGGATTTTGTGCCGTCTGGGTGAAGGAATTTGCACGCGACGAGCGCAGGCGGCCGGAGCGCTTCTACCGTTTCGTCAATGAAATCCCCACTTTGCTGATGGTGCTGATCGTCATCCTCGTGGTCGTAAAACCGTTCTGAGGGGCGGCTGCAAATTTCCGCTTGAGGGAATCACGCGCAGCGTCTATTTTCAGCTTCTCTTTCCCGAATGCACCGCATCCGGCCGGCGACGCCACAGTCGCATGATGGCCCTTTGGCGGACAGGCATTTTTCCTCCCATACGCATCCCCATTTCCATATTCGCGCAGAAAGAACTTCCTTCATGGAACAGATGAAATTGCAGGAACTCAAGGCCAAGACGCCGACTGACCTCGTCAGTTTCGCGGAAGGCCACAGCGTCGAGAACGCCAGCACGATGCGCAAGCAGGAGCTGATGTTCGCGATCCTCAAGAGCCTGGCGGAACAGGACGTCGAGATCATCGGCGAGGGCGTCGTCGAGGTCCTGCAGGACGGTTTCGGCTTCCTGCGCTCGGCCAGCGCCAATTACCTGCCGGGTCCGGACGACATCTACATTTCGCCCTCGCAGATCCGCCGCTTCTCGCTGAAGACAGGCGACACGGTCGAGGGTCCGATCCGCGGCCCCAAGGAGGGCGAGCGCTACTTCGCCTTGCTGAAGGTCAACACGATCAATTTCGAGGATCCCGAAAAGATCCGGCACAAGGTGCATTTCGACAATCTGACGCCGCTCTACCCCAACGAGCGCTTCAAGATGGAAGTGGACCTGCCCACGACCAAGGACCTGTCGGCGCGCGTCATCGACCTGGTTGCGCCGCTCGGCAAAGGGCCAGCGCGGCCTGATCGTGGCGCCGCCGCGCACCGGCAAGACGGTGCTGCTGCAGAACATCGCCCATTCGATCACGGCCAATCATCCCGAGAGCTATCTCATCGTCCTGCTGATCGACGAACGTCCCGAGGAAGTGACCGACATGCAGCGCTCGGTGAAGGGCGAGGTGGTATCCTCGACCTTCGACGAACCGGCCGCGCGTCACGTGCAGGTGGCTGAAATGGTTATCGAAAAGGCCAAGCGCCTGGTCGAGCACGGGCGTGATGTCGTCATCCTGCTGGATTCGATCACGCGCCTTGGCCGCGCCTACAACACGGTCGTGCCGTCCTCGGGCAAGGTTCTGACCGGCGGCGTCGACGCCAATGCCCTGCAGCGGCCCAAGCGCTTCTTCGGCGCGGCTCGCAACATCGAGGAAGGCGGCTCGCTGACCATCATCGCGACGGCGCTGATCGATACCGGCAGCCGCATGGACGAAGTCATCTTCGAAGAGTTCAAGGGCACCGGCAACTCGGAAATCGTGCTCGACCGCAAGGTCGCGGACAAGCGCGTCTTCCCGGCGATCGACATCCTCAAGTCCGGCACCCGCAAGGAAGACCTGCTGGTGCCGCGTGCCGATCTGCAGAAGATCTTCGTGCTGCGGCGCATCCTCTCCTCGATGGGCACGACGGATGCGATCGAGTTCCTGATCGACAAGCTGAAGCAGACGAAGACCAATGCCGAGTTCTTCGACACGATGAATACGTGATCAGGCTGGGGGGGCGGCGCGCAGCATCGCCTCCAGCTCGGCCGGGTCGGTGATCGGAGCCGAACATGCCTGTTGCGTGCACAGGATTGCCTGCGGCGCATCGGCTGCCGTGGTGATGGTGGAGCCGAAAAACACGGCCGGCCTGCCGCCCGTGATTACCTCGAAGGTCAGCGCCGGGTCGGCAATCTTGCAAAGTACGTCGAGGAACAATTCGGCTGCGTCACGATCCCTGCACTGGATGGTTACGTGACGCTGGCGCTGCAGCGTGTCCACCGCGTTGTAGTACCCGGCCACGCCGTAGCGCGATTCACGTGAAACGGCGTGGAGGTTTTCCGTCAACGACCACGCCTTCTGGAGCAGTGTCTCGTCCCCAGCGAGTGTCGCCATGCGCACGAGGCCTTCCAGTATCTGCGAAGCGCCGGACGGGTTCGCCTCGTCACTATTGGCCCGTGGCCTGGTGATCAGAGCCTCGGCCCTGATCGAGGTGAGGTAGTAATTGCCGGCGCCATCGGCATAATCGGCGTCGAGGACGGCTTGCCACGCCTTGGCCTTCTCGAGATATTCCTCCTCACCCGTCACTTCGAACAGCGTGAGGGCGGCGTTTATCATTGCGCCGTAATCGGTCGCCATGGCCGGTCTAACTGCGATGCCCTCGCGCCATGAATGGGCCAGTTCGCGGCCATCGCTCATCGATTCGGAAATGAAACGAAACGCGCTGCGCGCCAATCCGAGCCAGTGATCGTTCCTGAAGGCGAACGCGGCTTCGCCCAAGGCGCGGATGAAGTAGCCGTTCCAGTCGGCAAGGATCTTGTCATCGAGGCCTGGCCGTACCCGTTTTGACCGGGCGTCCAGCAGCGTTGAGCGCAACTGCGCCAGCCTGGCGTCGGTTTCTTCATCGGCTGCGGGCGCACCCAGGCGGTTGAGGATCGTTTGGCCCTCGAAATTGCCTTCCGGCGAGACATCGTAATGCAGCTTGAACAGGTTGGCATCGGGGCCCAGCAGTGCGTCGATTTCCGCTTGGCTCCAGACGTAGAACTTGCCTTCCTCTCCTTCCGAGTCGGCATCGAGGCTCGATGCGAATGCGCCGCCCGCCATGAGCATCTCGCGTTCGGCCCAGTGTATGGTTTCCTCGATTCGCTGCCGGAACAATGGGCGCTGGTCGAGCTGCCATGCCCAGACGAGGCCACGCAGGTAGTGGGCATTGTCGTAAAGCATCTTCTCGAAATGCGGGACCACCCAGCGGTCATCGACGCTGTAGCGCGAGAGGCCGCCGCCGAGATGGTCGTAAATGCCGCCCTGGCTGATGCGTTCGAAGGTGTGGAGGTAGGCCTTGCCGTAATCCGATGCCGCATCGCCGCGTGCAGCGCGCAGCCAGGCTTCGGTCAGCGGTGCATTGGGAAATTTCGGCGCGCCACGGATGCCGCCATTCACCGGGTCGAACAGGTTCAGCAGGTTGGCGGCGAAGCTTGCCGTATCGCCGGGCCGCGGCAGGCCGGCGCTGGATGCCGATTGTGCAAGAGCGTCCAGATGGTTCTGCAGCGCCGTTCCATTGTCGAGCAGCTTGGTGCGCTCGGTCTGCCATGCCTTGGAAATGGCCCGCATCACGTCCGGAAAGCCCGGGCGGCCATAACGGCTTTGCGGTGGAAAGTAGGTGCCGCCCCAGAAAGGGCGCCCGTCGGGATCGAGGAACATGGTCATCGGCCAGCCTCCCTGCTCGCCCAAAGGCATGCAGCGCGGCCATGTAGATCTGGTCGATGTCCGGTCGTTCCTCGCGGTCGACCTTCACATTGACGAAAAGCTCGTTCATGATCGCGGCGATTTCCGTGTCTTCAAAGCTTTCGTGCGCCATGACATGGCACCAATGGCAGGCGGCATAGCCGACCGAGAGCAGGATGGGCTTGCCGGTGGCTCGCGCCTCCGCCAGGGCAGCCTCGCCCCAGGGACGCCAATGAACAGGATTATCGGCGTGCTGGCGCAGGTAAGGGCTTGATTCATGGCCCAGAAGGTTGCGCGCTGGAAAACTATGGTTCATTGACGCGGCCTTCCGTTGTTGCCCTGACAAGGGATATAGGCAGGTCTTTTCGATTTGGACACGATTTTTGCATTGTCGAGCGGCCTGCCGCCCTGCGGCGTCGCGGTGCTGAGGGTTTCGGGCCCCGGGAGCCGATTCGCAATCGAAACGATTGCTGGCATCGTCCCCCACGCTCGCGTTGCGGCGTTGCGCGTTGCTCCGCCATCCCCTGGATGGCCGGGAGATCGATCGCGGGCTTGTGCTGTGGTTTCCCGGACCGGACAGTTTTTCGGGCGAGGACTGCGCCGAGTTTCAGGTGCATGGCGGCGTGGCCGTGGTTCAGGCGATGCTGGAGGCGCTCGGCGGTCTGCCGGGCTTTCGGCTGGCCGAGCCGGGGGAGTTCTCGCGCCGGGCATTCGAGAACGGCAAGATGGACCTGACGGAGCTGGAGGGCCTGTCGGACCTCGTTGCGGCGCAAACCGAGGCGCAGCGGCGCCAGGCCGTGGCGCAGGCCGGAGGGCATTTGCGACGGCGGCTGGAGGGTTGGCGGGAGCGCATCATTGCCATGCGAGCTGCCGTGGAAGCGGAATTCGACTTTTCCGATGAAGAAGACGTGCCGAACGACGCGGCGGCTAATGTATGGAGCGATGCCAGGCAGCTGGCGGACGAGATCGGGCGCTTTCTGGATGATGGCCATGCCGGTGAAATCGTGCGGAGCGGTTTCCAGATCGTGCTGATGGGGCCGCCAAATGCTGGAAAATCGAGCCTTCTCAATGCTTTGGCTCGAAGGGATGCGGCAATCGTCTCACCTGAGGCGGGCACCACGCGCGATCTTGTCGAGGTTTCGCTCGATCTTCGCGGCTATCGTGTCGTGTTGGTCGACACAGCGGGCATCCGTGAGACGGAAGGGCTGATCGAACAGGAAGGCATGCGTCGCGCCAGGGAAAGGGCGGGTATGGCCGATCTGGTATTGTGGCTCTCTCCCTGCCGACGAGCCTTCGGTTCCGCCCGCCGATATCGGCACTGCGATGCTGATGGTTTGCACGAAAGACAATTCGCGTGCGTTACGATCCGGATCGGTTTCGGTCAAGCGCGAGGACGGTCTCGACTGGCTGCTTGGCAAGATTGAGGCCATTGTGGAAAAGGCTGTTGCGGCTGGGGAATCCGGCACTGTTACCCGCGCCCGCCATCGCGCGAGCCTTTCCGCATGCGTTGGTAACCTGATGGCGGCTGCCAATGCGGCAGATGTGCCGCTCGAAATCAGGGCAGAGCTCTTGCGCGCGGCCGGCGGACGAGATCGGGCGCATCACCGGCAGGGTGGATGTGGAAGACTTGCTTGACCGGATTTTCGCCGAGTTCTGCATCGGCAAGTGATTCACGTGAAACGCCGGCGGGGTCGAGTGCCGCATGTGTTTCACGTGAATCACCGCGCTTTGACGGTGTGATGGAATTGGAGTAGAAGCGCGCCTCCAATCTGCAGCGGATATTTCATGCCAGGCACAGTCGGCAGTTTCGATGTCATCGTGATCGGCGGCGGCCATGCCGGCACCGAAGCCGCAAGCGCGGCCGCACGCATGGGTGCGCGTACGGCCCTGGTTACGCACAGCTTCGATACGATCGGGGTGATGTCCTGCAACCCCGCGATCGGCGGTTTGGGCAAGGGACATCTGGTGCGCGAGATTGATGCGCTGGACGGGATCATGGGCCGGGCGGCGGATCTGGGCGGAATACAATTCCGGATGCTCAACCGCCGCAAGGGTCCGGCTGTGCGCGGCCCAAGGGCGCAGGCCGATCGAAAGCTGTATCGCCTCGCCGTTCAGGAAATGATTCGGAGCCAGAACGATCTTGCTGTCGTGGAAGGTGCTGTCGAAGATTTGCTCATCGAGCAGGGCCGCGTTTGCGGCGTCGTGCTGGCCGACGGGAAATCGATCCATGCCGGAGCGGTGGTGCTCACCACGGGCACGTTTCTGCGGGGGCTCATACATATCGGTGAGCGCAAGATTCCCGCCGGCCGCATGGGCGAGGCACCGGCCAGCGGTCTCTCGGCAACGCTGGAGCGGGCAGGGTTTGCGCTCGGCCGGCTGAAGACCGGAACGCCGGCGCGACTGGACGGGCGGACCATCGACTGGGACAGCCTTGAAAAGCAGCCGGGTGACGATGATCCTGAGCCGTTCTCGACCCTCACGAAGAGCCTGCAGAACCCGCAGATCGAGTGTGGCATCACCCGAACCACGCCCCGGACGCACAAGATCATCGAGGAAAACATTCACCGCTCCGCCATGTATTCGGGCCAGATTGCCGGTGTCGGGCCGCGATACTGTCCTTCGGTCGAGGACAAGATCGTGCGCTTCGGCGAGCGCGACGGTCACCAGATCTTCCTCGAACCGGAGGGACTGGACGACCACACTGTCTATCCGAACGGCATCTCGACTTCGCTGCCTGAAGAAGTGCAGCGCGAATTTATCGCCACGATTCCCGGGCTTGAAAAAGCGGTGATCATCCAGCCGGGCTATGCCATCGAATATGACCATGTCGATCCGCGTGAATTGCGGCCGAGCCTGGAGACGCGCCGGCTCGAAGGGCTTTTCCTGGCCGGCCAGATCAACGGGACTACAGGTTATGAGGAAGCGGCGGCCCAGGGGCTGGTTGCAGGTTTGAACGCAGCCCGGAAGGCCGGCAATGTCGACGCGCTGCAGTTCCCCCGCACCGCAAGCTATATCGGTGTGATGATCGATGATCTGGTGACCAGAGGCGTTTCCGAGCCTTATCGCATGTTTACCTCGCGTGCCGAGTACAGACTTTCCCTGCGGGCGGATAATGCCGACCAGCGGCTCACTCCGTTCGGTCTTGTGGCTGGATGTGTAGGCTCCGAGCGGGAAAAAGCTTTTCAGCAGAAATTGCAGGCAATCGATTCGGGGCGGGAACGATTGCTTGCTCTCGCCATCACGCCGAACGAGGCCTTGAACTGCGGCATTCGACTTAACCAGGACGGCATTCGCCGAACCGGTTGGGACCTGCTTTCCTATCCGGACATCGAGTTCGACACCCTTGCCGGGCTATGGCCGGAGCTTCTCGCGATCGAGCCGGAGATCGGCGGCCAACTGAAGATCGAGGCAAGTTATTCCGTGTATCTCGAGCGTCAGGCTGGTGCGATCAAGGCCGTGGAACGCGAGGAAAGCTTCTCCATTCCGGACGAATTCGATTATCGCCGCCTCTCGGGCCTGTCGGTGGAACTTGTGCAGAAGTTGGAGCGCGTGCGCCCGGCGAGCCTTGGTCAGGCTGGCAGGATGGAAGGCATGACGCCTGCGGCGCTGACGCTGATCCTGACACATCTCAAGCGCGAGCGCGACGGCGGCGCGCGCAAAGCCAACTAGATGGCCTTGCCGCTCGAATCCGAGCTGGAGTTGCTGCAACAGATCTATCCGGTTTCACGTGAAACATTGGACCGGCTGGAGACCTATCGGCGCCTCCTTGAGACCTGGCAGGCCAAGACAAATCTGGTGGCGCCGAACACGCTGCCGCAATTCTGGTCGCGGCATGTGGCCGACAGCCTGCAAGTGAAGGCGCTATGCGCGGATACGCGGCGGTTCGCCGACCTTGGCAGCGGCGGCGGTTTTCCCGGAATGGTGATCGCCATTGCCAATGTCGGATTGCTTGGCGCGGAGCACCATCTGGTGGAGAGCCTTGCAAAGAAGTGCGCCTTCCTGCGCAGCGTGGCCCGGGAGACCGGCGCGTCTGTGACGATACACAACGAGCGTATCGAATCGGCTGCGGAACGGATCGCGACGCTTGCCTTGCCGCCACAGGTTGTGACTGCCCGCGCCTTGGCGCCGCTCAGGACATTGCTTGGCCTGGCGGAGCCGCTGCTCAAGGCCGGCGCCAAGGGCTTGTTCCACAAGGGGCGCGAATATGTGCGCGAGATCGAAGAATGCAATGGTCTGTGGCGGTTCGATCTGGTAGTACACGACAGCAAGGTCGAGACCGGTTCGGTCCTTCTCGAAGTGGCAAACCTGGAACGGCTAACACCTTGAAGCCGTTGCAGTTTCGATCTTGAACGCAATCTTGCCTGGCGCGGAAACATGGCTGCAAAAACATCGACCCGGGTGATTGTCGTCGCGAACCAGAAGGGCGGCGTCGGCAAGACCACGACCACGATAAACCTTGCCACGGCGCTGGCGGCGGTGGGCAAGAACGTCCTGATCCTTGACCTCGATCCGCAGGGAAATGCCTCGACGGGACTCGGCATCGACAAGAATTCGCGCGAGCGGTCGACCTACGATCTTCTCACCGGCAATTGCACGCTCAAGGACACGTTGATCCAGACCGTCGTGCCGCGGCTGTATGTTTCCCCATCGACGCTCGACCTGCTGGGCGTGGAGATGGAGATCGCCGGGCTTCCGGATCGTGCCTATCGCATCCGGAGGGTGATCGAGGAATATATTCCACGCGACCTGGCTTTCGATTACATACTGATGGATTGCCCGCCATCGCTGAACCTGCTGACCCTCAATGCAATGGCCGCCGCCCATGCGCTGTTGGTGCCGTTGCAGTGCGAGTTCTTCGCGCTGGAAGGCCTGAGCCAGTTGCTGCAAACCTATGAGCAGGTCCGCGGGAGCATCAATCCGGAGCTCGAACTACAGGGCATCGTGCTTACGATGTATGACAGCCGCAACAATCTGTCGGACCAGGTGGTAGCCGATGTGCGCCAGTTTCTCGGCGACAAGGTCTATGAGACCGTGATCCCGCGCAATGTGCGGATTTCCGAGGCGCCTTCGTATGGTAAGCCGGCTATCCTTTATGATTTGAAGTGTTCCGGCAGTCAGGCTTATCTGCGGTTGGCCTCTGAAGTCATCAAGCGCGAGCGCAAACTCGCCGCGGCGTGAACCGATTCGCAGCCGGAACAAAATAGACGGAGTGAACATGGCGGAAGACAATTCGAGGAAGCGGCTTGGCCGTGGCCTGGCGGCGCTGATCGGTGACAGCGATGCCGCCGGATCGAACTTGTCCCGCCCGTCGAGTGAACAGCGTTCCGACCGGAAGGCTCCGATCGAACATCTTCGTGCAAATGTGAATAATCCGCGCCGTCATTTCGACGACGCCGATCTCGACGACCTCGCCCGTTCGATCAAGGAGCATGGCATCGTACAGCCGATCCTCGTGCGAACGGCCAGGAATTCCGACGCCGGCGGTTCCGTCCGATATGAAATAATAGCCGGCGAAAGACGTTGGCGTGCGGCGCAGCGCGCCGGCCTGCACGAGGTTCCCATCGTCGTGCGCGAAGTCGAGGACCGGCAAGCGCTCGAACTTGCGCTTATCGAGAACATCCAGCGCGCGGATCTCAATGCCCTGGAAGAGGCCCGCGGCTACCAGCAGCTGATCGAGGAATACAAGTACAGCCAGGCCGATCTTGGCGATGTGATCGGCAAGAGCCGGAGCCATGTGGCGAACACGCTGCGCCTGCTGAAACTGCCGAAGGAAGTACAGGAGCTCGTGAACTCGGGCGCCTTGTCCGCCGGACACGCGCGTACGCTGGTAACGGCGGATGATCCGCGCAGGCTTGCCGAGCTGATCGTCAAGGAAGGGCTATCGGTTCGCCAGGCGGAAATGCTTGCGCAGGAAACGCAGCAGGAAGGCGGCAAGCCGGCGAAGCCGGGGCGCGCCCCGGAGGTCAAGAATGCCGACGCCGCCGCGCTGGAACAGCGGCTATCCGACCTGCTTGGCCTGCAGGTGACGATCAACTGGAGCGATGCCGGGAACGGCGACATCAAGATCCGCTACCGCACGCTGGAACAGCTCGAAGGCGTGTGCCGCAGGCTCGAAAACGGTCGCTGATCGTCAGCTGCGCGCCGAACGCGACGCTTCGAAGGTGAGCGCCAGCAAGGCGGTACCCGCAAGCGCCGGGGCAAGGCCGGGCTTTGCCCTTGCCTCCAACGCGGCATGGTCGAGACGGGCGAGCGCGCGATTGATCGCCGGCATGTTCCACAGCCGCAAGGCTTTGACAAAATTGTCTTTTCGGGAGAAATGCAGTGGCGGCCGCAAGGCGGCTACGGCCTGATCGGCCGGAACGCGCTGCGCCTCCATCTTGTAGCGAACCAGATGCAGGGCCTGGAACTGGCGCAAGGCGGCAAGCACGATCATGTCCGGCGAAGTGCCGGTGGCGATGAGGCGCGCCAGCCGCTCCTCGAAATTCACGACGCTTCCCGTCACCACGGCATCGATGACGTCATCCATTGCCAGCGCGGCCGTGTCGCCGATAATCGCCGCGACGTCGGTTGCGGTGACGCGGCCACGGCCTTGGCAATAAAGGCACAGTTTTTCAATCTCGTTGCGGGAGGTGCGCCGGTCCCCGCCAATGCTCGAGCGAAGCATCTGCCGCGCCTCGGTGTCGATCGACAGGCCGGCCGACTGCATTTGCGCGGTGATCAACCGGTCAAGCGCCCGGTCGTCATCGGGGTAGCACGGGATCGCCATTGCGGATTTCGAGCGCTCGGCAATCTTGCGCAGGGCCGAATCCTTCTTCAGATCCCCCGCCTCAATGATGATCCAGCAATCGACCGGCGGATAATCCATCACCGGCCTCACCGCCTCGGCAAGGTTTCGACGCGTCGAGCCGCTGATGCGGATAAGCCGCGCGCCGCCAAACATGCCGATCGTTCCGGCTTCGTCCATCAGGCGGCCGGGCTCGGCGGCGTTGTCGGCATCCATCCTGATCAATGCGAAGGGATCGGAAAGCGCCACGCCGAACTTGGTGGCCAAAGTGTCGGCCCGCTCGGAAACAAGGCCGGCATCAGGCCCATAGAGCAGAAAAATCCGGATGCCCTTGTCGGGCCGCTCGACGAAGGCGTCGGCCTGGGCGGACTTGACTTCCGCCATTCCCGGCTCAGGCCTTCAGGTCGGCTGCTATGGCGAGACGCAATTGTTCCGCAGCCTCGCGAGCAGCGCGATTTTCGGCGTCGCGACTGGCGCGCGAGTTGGCGAAGCTCTGGCCGGTGCGGTCATACGTCGCGGTCGCTACCCGGCTCGCGCCGGCGACGCGGGTATTCGTCGTCGTGTCGATCAGGTCGTAGCTCGCAGTCACGGTTATCGAGCCGGCGGTGAAGTCGCGAATGTTCTCGACGGCAGCATATTCGTTGCGAATATCGCTGACACGCAACTGCAGGCGGTAACGCGTCGTCTGCGCGTCACGTCCACCCTGCAACAGGAAGATCAGGTGATTTCGCACCTGCTGGCCGACGCGGGTATCCACCGGCGTCACCGAGACCTGCGAGAGCGGGCTTGATGCCAGCGAGGTATCGGCCCGTCCGCTGGTCGAATACAATGGCTGCCAGGTGCATGCGCCAAGAAGGAAAGCGGTGGCAATCAGCGCTGCCGATGCCGCGAGCCGCGGGCTGCGAACATGCGATCCCCGCGTTTGCGAAACCCCGGCTTTCGAGCCGGACGCATGGGCGCTAGATGACGACATTGACGATCCTTCCCGGCACGACGATGACTTTCCGCGGCGCGGCGCCATCAAGCGCCTTCTGTACCACATCGAGCGCCAGCGTTGCAGCCACAATGTCTGCCTGCGGCGCAGAGGCCGCGATGGTGAGGTCGGCGCGCTTCTTGCCGTTGACCTGGACCGGCAACGACGATTTCGGTTTCTGCGAGCAAATGTGGATCCGCGACAGGCCAGGACGTTGCCGCAACCATCGTTTCGCCCCCGAGCACCTTCCAGCATTCTTCGGCCAGATGCGGCATCATCGGCGCGATCATCTGGATGATCAGCCGGGTAACCGGCCGCAAATGGGCCGATGGCTTGCCTGCTTTTGCTTGGCGCAATGCTTCCTCGATGGCATTGGCGAGCGTGTAGATCTGCGCAACGGCGCTGTTGAAGCGCAATTCCGAGATCATCTGGTCGACCCGCGACAGGGTGCGGTGCGCGAGGCGCAGCAGATCATCCGATTCGGACCCGGAACCATCCCCGGTTTGAGCCACGCCGTTGGCTATCCTCCAGATCCGCTGCACGAAACGGTGCGCGCCTTCGACGCCGGCCTCCGTCCAGATGACGTCCCGGTCGGGCGGCGAATCCGACAGCATGAACCAGCGCGCGGTGTCGGCTCCGTAGCTGGAGATGATGTCGTCTGGATCGACGGTATTGCGCTTGGATTTCGACATCTTCTCGATGCCGCCAATTGTCACCGGCGAACCGTCTGAAACGAGCACCGCCTTGCGGCCGGCTTCGCTTTCCTCGACCCGCACCTCGGCCGGCGAGAGCCATTTGCCGTCCTTGCCCCGATAGGTCTCGTGGACCACCATGCCTTGCGTGAACAGGCCGCGGAACGGCTCGTCCACCCCGCCATGACCGGTGCGGCGCATCGCGCGCGCGAAGAAGCGCGAATATAGCAGGTGCAGGATCGCGTGCTCGATGCCGCCAATATACTGGTCGACCGGAAGCCAGTGGCTCACCACCTCGGGGTCGGTCGGCTGCGGCGCTTCCGGCGCCGTGAAGCGGGCGTAGTACCAGCGACGAGTTCGACGAAAGTATCCATGGTGTCGGTTTCGCGCAGTGCCGCGCCGCCGCATTTGGGGCAATGCGTCTGCCGCCATGTCGGGTGGCGGTCCAGCGGATTGCCCGGCCGGTCGAATTCGACATCCTCGGGCAGGCGGACGGGGAGGTTCTCGCGCTTCTCCGGCACCACGCCGCAGGCCTCGCAATGGATAACGGGAATCGGGCAACCCCAGTAGCGCTGGCGCGAAATGCCCCAGTCGCGCAGCCGGAACCTGGTCACGGCCTCGCCGATGCCCATCAAGGTGCAATGGCGGATCGCCGCCTCCACGGCCTCCTCGCCGGTCATGACGTCCTCGCCGGCGACCTTGCGCAGAAAGTGGACCGGCTCGCTCTTGGGCGGCACGTAGGCGATGTCGGCAACGCTCGACCCGCCCTCGCCCGGCTCGAACACGTCGATCACCGGCAGCTCGTACTTGCGGGCGAAGTCGAGGTCGCGCTGGTCATGCGCCGGGCAGCCGAAGATTGCGCCGGTGCCATAGTCCATCAGGATGAAGTTGGCGATGTAGACGGGCAATTCCCACGCAGGATCAAAGGGATGGGCCACCTTGATGCCGGTGTCGAAGCCCTTCTTCTCGGCGCGCTCGATCTCCTCCTGCGAAGTGCCCAGGCGGCGGCATTCGGCGCAGAAGGCGGCGACTTGCGCGTTGGCCTTCTCCAACTCCTTCGCCAGCGGATGGTCCGGCGAGATTGCCGCGAAGCTTGCTCCCCAGAGCGTATCGGGCCGGGTCGTATAGACCTCGAGCGCATCGAAACCGGCCGGCGCGCCGCGCGTGCGGAAGGAGAACTGCAGTCCGCGTGACTTGCCGATCCAGTTCTTCTGCATCAACCGGACTTTTTCGGGCCAGCGGTCGAGATGGTCGAGGCTGTCGAGCAGGTCTTCGGAATAGTCGGAAATCTTCAGGAACCACTGCGTCAGCTCGCGTTGCTCGACCAGCGCGCCCGAGCGCCATCCACGCCCGTCGATCACCTGCTCGTTGGCAAGCACCGTCTGGTCTTCCGGGTCCCAGTTGACCTTGGACTTGCGGCGATAGGCTATTCCCGCGTCAAGGAAATCGAGGAAGAGCCGCTGCTGCTGCTCGTAATACTCGACGTCGCAGGTGGCGAATTCGCGCGACCAGTCGATCGACAGGCCCATGGTCTTGAGCTGGCGGCGCATGGTGGCGATGTTTTCGTAGGTCCAGGCCTTGGGATGCACCTTGTTCTGCATCGCCGCGTTTTCGGCCGGCATGCCGAAAGCGTCCCAGCCCATGGGGTGCAGCACCTCGTTGCCCTTGGCGCGCATGTAGCGGGCGATCACGTCGCCCATGGCATAGTTGCGCACATGGCCCATGTGAATGCGGCCGGAGGGATAGGGAAACATCTCCAGCACATAATATTTCGGCTTGCCCGAGGGGATGCCGCGCGGCGTTTCGAACAGCTTGCGCTCGTCCCATTGCTTTTGCCAGCGGGCCTCGGTTTCGCTTGCGTTGTAGCGGATGCTTGCCATATGCGCTGAACTCTGCGGGATTGTTCCGAAGGAGGTAGGCCGGTGGTCAATCAGAATTTGGCGCAGGGGTCAACAGCGGAGGCACTGCGCGCATGAACCACGCGGTAAACAACCTTGCACGAATCACGGCGCAAATCCGGGCGGCCGAGCAAAGGGCGGGCCGGAAGGCGGGCGCAACGGTGCTGGTCGCGGTGACGAAGACCTTCGCCGCGAACGATATCGAGCCGGTCCTGGAAGCCGGTCACCGCGTCTTCGGGGAGAACCGGGTGCAGGAGGCAGCCGGCAAATGGCCCGGCCTGCGCGAGCGTTTCCCCGGCATCGAGTTGCATCTGATCGGACCGTTGCAAAGCAACAAGGCGGCGGAAGCCGTGGCGCTGTTCGATGTGATCGAGACGGTGGATCGCGAAAAGATCGCGGCCGCCATCGCCGCACAGATCAAGGCGCAGGCCCGCCATCCCGTCCTGCTGGTGCAGGTGAATACCGGCAACGAGCCGCAGAAGGCAGGCATCGCGCCGCAGGAGACGCAAGGTTTCGTGCGTTCCTGCCGTGAGAGGCACGGGCTCGAAATCAGCGGCCTGATGTGCATTCCGCCGGTCGAGGAGGATCCCGCGCCGCATTTCGACATGCTGGCGAGGCTTGCGCGCGAGTGCGGGCTGCCGCTGGTTTCCATGGGCATGTCCGGCGATTTCGAGACGGCGGTCGAACATGGCGCGACGCATGTGCGCGTCGGCAGCGCCATTTTCGGGGCGCGCTAGGGCAGAACCTTGATGGTGACGCCACAAAGCAGCTGTGGCAGCAGACGCCGCATCAGCTTCGGATCGAGCGCAATGCAGCCTTGCGTCGGGCCGTGATCGGGGCGCGTCATGTGCATGAATATGGCGCTGCCCCGATTGCGTGCGCGGCGGGTCATGTTCCAGTCCAGCACCAGAACGATGTCGTAGAGGCGGTCCTGACGAAGCATGCGCTCATGACTGGCGCGCAATCGGCAGCTCTACCGGCCTGTTATAGGCGGCATTTGCCGGTGCGTCGCACCAGCCAAGACGGGGAGAGATCAGGCGGAGGTTGCGCAATCCCGGTGCGAAACCGTGGCGGGCGGGCTTGCGATAGCCGCCAAGCACGGAAAGATGACCCGAAGGCGTCGCTCCGTCGCCCTCGCGCTTCAACACGGAAATGCCTGCCGAGCCAAGAATGCAGGGGTGGACGGCATCGGCAATCCGCAGCAATCCGCGATGCGTATAAGGTCCCGGTGCGCGCGTCACGACCCATTTAGAAGCGGGGTCTTGCCGGTGTCTTGACTGGTTCCTTTGGAAGGGTGCGCGGATCAAAGGCTAAATTTCATCACAAAGGGTTGATCAAACTGGTGTAAAACGTGGCTGCAAGCATGCCCAACTCTGCCTTTAGAAAGCTTTCGCGCAGTCGCCATGATTGCACAATCAGGGGCCCGTATCACGGGGGACTTCATGACGTCGAGACACATACTGCTGGTCGATGACGATGACGGGCTGCGCGACGCGCTGACGGAGCAACTCTCCTTGTACGAGGAATTTGCGATCAGTTGCGAGGCAAGCGCGGCCAAGGGCATCCATGCAGCGCGCAACGGGCGCGTCGACCTGATGATCATGGATGTGGGCCTGCCGGACATGGACGGACGCGAGGCGGTAAAACTGCTGCGCAAGACAGGGTTCAAGGCGCCAATCATCATGCTGACCGGCCACGACACCGATTCGGACACGATCCTGGGCCTGGAGGCGGGCGCCAATGATTACGTGACCAAGCCGTTCCGTTTCGCCGTGCTGCTGGCCCGGGTGCGGGCGCAACTTCGCACGCATGAGCAAAGCGAGGACGCGGTTTTCACCGTCGGGCCCTACACCTTCAAGCCGGCGCAGAAGATGCTGGTGGAGGCCAATGGCGGCAAGGTGCGGCTGACCGAAAAGGAAACGGCCATCGTCAAGTATCTCTACCGCGCCGAGCAGAAGATCATCGGGCGGGACGAGCTGCTGGAACAGGTCTGGGGATACAATTCCGGCGTCACTACGCACACGCTGGAGACGCATATCTACCGGCTGCGCCAGAAGATCGAGAAGGACCCGTCGAACTCGCGGCTGCTCGTGACCGAAGGCGGCGGCTACAAGCTGGTCCCGTAAGCGCTATTGCGCGAACTGCCGCCAGGCTTCGTCGCCATCGCAGACCAGATAGAGAAATCCGGAGGTCAGCGTCTTGCCGCCTTCCTTGATTCCGGTGCAGGAGCCGTCGTCCAGGTAGGCAAGGCCTTGCCTGCGCAGGGCAACGACCTGCGCCATGGTGTAGTCGGCATTTGGCTTTGAGGGCAGAACCTTCAGCCGCTTGTCCATCAACTCGGGTGTGAGCGTTTCGGGCTTGCCGGGCGTCGCCAGCGCCTGCGGCGCAGGCTCTGCGGCTGCCGGCACTGCCTTGACCGGCAGGGGCGACAGCGGGGGTGCACTCGCGACAAGCTGCGTGGAGGCGGCCGGCATTTGCGGCAGCAAGGGCTCAGCGTCCCGGGCAGGTCCTTGCGGCCTGGTCGCAGCCTGGGCCGCCGGTTCGGCCGCCGGTTGGGCCGCAAGGGTGCGTTGGCGCGGCGATGGTTCGGGAACGGGAGGCCTGGTCAGCCGCTGTTTTGCGGCGGGCAGCTTTTCGCTCTCTTCCGGCGTTTGCGCGGCAGCAAGGTCAGCCGCCGCGTCGCCGGTGGAAATCATGGCGCGCGCAATCCACAGGGCCGGATTTTCCGGCAGGCTGGATGCATCGGCGCCGGGGAAATGCGCCGCGGCCGCCTCCCTGGTCATGTAGGGACCGACACGCGCGAAGGTGCCGCTGAACTCGAAGACCGGGACCATGCCGCCCGAGCCGACGGCTCCAGCCGCCACAGCGGGGCAGGACGGCTTTGGGCAGAGCCGCAGTTGAGGCGCTTTCGCGTTCAGTTGCGCCAGTGTAACCGCCCCCGCCTCGCCGGAATACGGAAGCATCGCGGCCATGGCTAGCGCCGTAACGGCCAAACAATCACGAACCATGCAGCCCCCCGGATGCGCAACCGGCATGAAATTGCGGCACATGCCGCCAGATTGCAACCGGCGCAAGACCCGCCGGCCGGGAAGAGTTCATGACAAAGTCGCTTACAATACCTCAATTGCCGGAACAGGCCGGTTTACAACCTGTTTGGGCCGATTGACGAAACACAAGCGCAGGGGGATAGGTTGAAGCATGTCGCTCGAAAACGATTTGCATCTCCTGTCGCGCGTCGAATTGTTCGCGGGCTTTCCGCCCGAGCAATTGCGCCTGCTGGCATTCGGCACGGAGCGCGAATTGCTGCGTGCCGGGCGCGAGCTTTTCAAGCAGGGCGACGTCAGTTCAGGCGGCTACGTCATCGCGGGCGGGCAGATCGATCTGGTGATCTATCGCGGCAGCCGGGAGGTGCTTCTGGATTCGCGCTACGAGGGGTCGTTGATCGGCGAACTCGGGCTGATCACGCCGGCGCAGCGCACGACCAGTGCGGTGGCGCGCACCAACAGCGAGGCGATGTTCATTCCGCGCATGCTGTTCCACCGGATGCTCAATGCATTTCCCGAAACGGCGGCCGTGCTGCACCAGCGGATTTCGCAATCGGTGCTGCAGATGCTGCAGCAGCTGGAAAAACTGCACGACACGATGGAATCGGCCCCGAGATTTCCGGCACGCAAGGAAGGCTGAGGTTCAGTCGATGTCGAGGGTTACCATGACCGGAACATGGTCGGAGGGCTGCGTCCAGCCGCGTGCCTCGCGCAAGATGCTGTAGCTGGTGAGCCGGTCGGCAATGGCCGGCGCTGCCCAGACATGGTCCAGCCTGCGGCCGCGGTCCGCCTCCGCCCAGTCGCGTGCGCGGTAGCTCCACCAGGTGTAGACCTTGTCCTGCGGCGGCACGAGACGGCGCACCAGATCGCTCCAGCCGCCGCGCTCGTACAGGCGCGTCAGCCCTTCGGTCTCGACCGGCGTGTGGCTGACGACCTTCAGCAACTGCTTGTGCGACCAGACGTCGTTTTCGAGCGGCGCGATGTTGAGATCGCCGACCAGTATCGAGGGAATGCCGTTCTCCATCGGCCGGGAGGTCGTGCATCTCCTCGATGAAGCGCAGCTTGTGGTCGAACTTGGCATTGATCGTGACGTCGGGTTCGTCGCCGCCGGCCGGAACATAGAAATTGTGCAGGCGAACGGTCTGACCGCCGGCCTTGAAATAGGCTTTCACATGGCGGCAGTCGCCCATGTTGCAGAAATCGCGGGAACGGCTTTCGAGGATTGGCCGGCGCGAGATGATGGCGACGCCGTGATAGCCCTTCTGGCCGTGCACCGCCTGATGCTCATAGCCAAGCTTGCGAAACGCCTTGCCGGGAAACTCGTCGTTCTGGCACTTGATTTCCTGCAGGCACAGGATGTCCGGCTGGTGATCCTCCAGGAATTTCTCGACGAGCCCCTGCCGCAGGCGCACGGAATTGATGTTCCAGGTGGCGATCGAAAGCGGCATTGGCGCGTGGGTTCCATCTTCAGGGCGTCAACGCCCGAAAATGGGAGACAATCAGCGCGCAGCGCAAGTGTTGATATCGGCTCGCCGCCGGCGGTCCACCGGTAAAGCGGGTTCAGCCGCGGTTCTTGGCGTCGGACTGGCCGCGGCGGATTTCCAGTTCGTTGAACTCGAAAAGCTTCGCCGGAATCGCGACATTCTTCTGCGACGTTGAAGACCATCACCGACGTCTCCTTGCCCTTGGGATCCTTGATGGTCCACTGGCGCAGGTCGAAGGTTGCCGGGTCGAACATCAAGGTGATCACCGCATTGCCGAAAACGCTGTCGTCGCCCATCACGATGGTGGTCAGGTCCGGCTCGGCTATGACGTCGCGGATGGTCTTGTCGGCAACGGTTGATCTTGTCCGACAGCAGCAGCTTCAGCGGCGTCTTGTCGAGAGCGGATAGAAATCCCAGGTCTTCAGCTTGCTGTTGTGGACCACAACGGTCTTGCCGTTGGAGATGACCTCGACGGCGGCGGGCTTTTCGTAGTTGAAGCGGATCTTGCCGGGACGCTCGATGTAGAACATGCCGCCGGTCTGCTCGCCATTGGGCCCGAACTGCACGAACTCGCCCTTCATCGTCGGCACCGAGGCGAAATGCCGGCTGAGCTGTGCAGACGGTCTCTTCCTTGGCGGCCTGCGCCTGCGCCAGCGAAGGGACGACGCAGCGTTGCAGCAATGCGCGAAGAGCGCCATGCCTTGCCGCAGCGTTGAACCGCCGTGAACAGATCGATCAGCCTTCGCATGCCGGCATCCTTTGTCTTGCTCTTGTTCGGCGGCCTTGCCTGCCGCGGCTGGTGCCCGCTTCCTATGTCGGAATGATGGCGGGCCGCTGCCCCGCTAGATGGTCTCGTTCTCGCCCGGCACCAGGATCTCGCGCTTGCCGGCATGGTTGGCCGGGCCGACGATGCCTTCCTTCTCCATCCGCTCGATCATCGAGGCGGCGCGGTTGTAGCCGATGCCGAGCCGGCGCTGGATGTAGCTGGTCGAGGCCTTGCGGTCGCGCAGCACGACGGCGACGGCCTGGTCGTAGAGATCGTTCGAATTCGGAAAGTTCCAGCGTGCCGGCCGGTCCGCCCGCACAGCCGTCCTCGCCGTCCTCGTCCTCCTCGGTGATGGCTTCGAGATATTCCGGCGCGCCCTGCGTCTTCAGGTGGGCGACGACCTCCTCGACCTCGTCGTCGGCGACGAAGGGTCCGTGGACGCGCTGGATGCGCCCGCCGCCGGCCATGTAGAGCATGTCGCCCATGCCGAGCAGCTGCTCGGCGCCCTGTTCGCCGAGGATGGTGCGGCTGTCGATCTTGGACGTGACCTGGAAGGAGATGCGGGTCGGGAAGTTGGCCTTGATCGTGCCGGTGATGACGTCGACCGACGGGCGCTGCGTCGCCATGATGACGTGGATGCCGGCGGCGCGCGCCATCTGCGCCAGGCGCTGCACCGCGCCTTCGATGTCCTTGCCGGCGACCATCATCAGGTCGGCCATTTCGTCGATGATGACGACGATGAAGGGCATCGGCGCGAGGTCGAGCTCCTCGGTCTCGTAGATCGCCTCGCCGGTCTGCGCGGTCGAAGCCGGTCTGCACGGTGCGGGTGAGCGCTCGCCCTTCTTCTTGCGCCTGCTCGACGCGCGCGTTGAAGCCGTCGATGTTGCGCACGCCGAGCTTCGACATCTTGCGGTAGCGGTCTTCCATCTCGCGCACGGTCCATTTCAGCGCGACGACGGCCTTCTTCGGATCGGTGACGACGGGCGTGAGCAGATGCGGAATGCCGTCATAGACCGACAGTTCCAGCATCTTCGGGTCGATCATGATCAGCCGGCACCTGTTCCGGCGTCAGCCGGTAGAGCAGCGACAGGATCATGGTGTTGATCGCGACCGACTTGCCCGAGCCGGTGGTGCCGGCGACGAGCAGATGCGGCATCTTGGCGAGGTCGGCGATCACCGGCTCGCCGCCGATGGTCTTGCCGAGCGCCAGCGCGAGCCTTGGCCTTGGTGCTCTCGAAGTCCTTGCTGGCGAGCAGTTCGCGCAGATAGACGGTCTCGCGGCGCGCGTTGGGCAGTTCGATGCCGATGGCGTTGCGGCCGGGCACGACGGCGACGCGGCAGGCGATGGCGCTCATCGAGCGGGCGATGTCGTCGGCAAGGCCGATGACGCGCGACGACTTGATGCCGGGCGCCGGCTCGAGCTCGTAGAGCGTGACGACCGGGCCGGGGCGGACATTGATGATCTCGCCCTGACGCCGAAATCCTCCAGCACGCCTTCGAGCAGCCGGGCGTTCTGCTCCAGCGCCTCCGTGGAAAGGGTTGCGTCGCGGCCGACCGCCTTGGCCTCGGCCAGCAGGTGCAGCGAGGGCAGTTCGAAGATCCCGCTGCCGATCAAGGAGCCTGCGCTTCGCGCGCGACGCGGCTGCCGGGCTGCAATTTCTGCTTCATCGGCTGCACGAGCGCCGGCTTGTGCGCGGCCGTGCTGGCTCGCGGCAGGCCTTGGCGCCGGCTCGAATGCCTCCTCCTCCTCGTCGTCGTAGATTTCCTCGCCATAGCCGGGGGCCATGTCGGGCGCGCGCAGATAGTCCGGATCATCATCCTCGCCCGCGCCGGGATCGTCCATGTCGAAATGCGGATCGGGGTCCGAATGGTGCGCGGGCGCGCCGAAGCCCGGCTCGCGCCTGCCCGCCGGCGTGAAATTCTCCAGACCATCGTCCGGGGGGCTGACGAGCTCGGCCCAGAGCTTGCGGGCGCGGGCCAGCATTCCGGGCTTCTCGCGGGGTCCTGCGTGCATTTCCCCGCCACGCACGCGCGCTGTTGCGTGCTGGCCACCCTGCCTGCGGCGCATCTGCGCGCGAAACAGGTAATACCAATGAGTCAGCGCGCCGAGCACGACGCCCGCCTCGTCGTCGTCCTCGTCGATGATCTCGCCGGTCTCGGGGTCGTAGATCAGATCGCCCGAGTTGGAGCTGCGCACGATCAGGCCTGCCGCGAACAGGGTCAGCAGCAGCGAGACCACGGCGAATACACAGGATGAACGGCGTGGCGAGGATGCCGGATGGATAGTGGCCGATCAGCGTTGCGGGAATCTTCAGGACGAGATCGCCGGCAACGCCGCCAAGGCCGGTCGGCAACGGCCAGGTTTCGGGCCGCCCGAAGCAGCCAAGCGCCGCCGCCGCAAGGATCGTCGCCGGAAGCCAGGCGATCAGGCGCGATTTCATGCGGTAGATCGGCCGCTGGACGATCTTCAGCCAGGCCCAGCCGGCCGGAACGACGAGGAACACGACGCTGGCAAGTCCGGTGAACTGCATCAGGAGGTCGGCGATGCGTGCTGCCGATGAAGCCGCCGGCATTGTGGGGGATATTGGAATTGGCGTTGGAAAGGCTCGGATCGTCGACCGACCAGGTCGCAAGGCTGGCAAAGCAGAATGCGACGCCGGCCATGATGGCGAGGCCCGCGAGCACGCCGAGCTGTCCGCTGAGCCATCCGGCGCTGCCGGTCCTGCCGGACGAGCCCCGTTCGTAACCTGCCCGGGGTCCGGGGGAAATCTGGCTGATCTGCATGCCCTGCTCCGCATTGCCGTGGCCGGGGCATGGTTCGCCCCGGGTGAGAACCTAAGCGGGGAAGGTTAAGGGCCTGTTAACCATGGACGAAACCTTGCGGGTGTCATGACCGCGAACAAAAAAGGGCCCGGAAGAATCCGGGCCCAGTTCGTGGAACGCAGGCGTTCCGACGGGAGCAAGACCGGCGCCCGCGGGCGCCGGAAGCCGATCAGCTGTGGTAGGCGGCTTCGCCATGCGAGGTGAGGTCGAGGCCGGTCGCGCTCGGCTTCACGCGAGACGCGCAGGCCGAAGATCACTTCACGATCATGTAAGGCATGATCGAGACGATGCCGCACCAGACGATCGTGACGAGCACGGCCTGGATCTGGATCATGGTCTGGCCGGCGATGGAGTAGTCGTCGTCCCTTGACGCCGCCCAGCGACGCCGCGGAGAAGATGCCGGTGCCGATCGCGCCGACGATGCCGCCGACGCCGTGGATGCCGAACACGTCGAGGCTGTCGTCGTAGCCGAAGCTTGTTCTTCACGGTGGAGACGAAGAAGTAGCAGACGACGCTGGCGATCGCGCCGAGCACGATGGCGCCGACCGGGCCGACGGTGCCGGCCGCCGGCGTGACCGCGACGAGGCCGGCGACCAGGCCCGACGCCGCGCCGAGCATCGATGCCTTGCCGCGAAGCGATGGCTTCGAGCGCCGCCCAGGCGATGATCGCGCCCGCCGTGGCGGTGAAGGTGTTGATCATCGCCAGCGCCGCGCCGCCGTTGGCTTCGAGGTTCGAGCCGGCGTTGAAGCCGAACCAGCCGACCCACAGCATCGACGCGCCGACCATGGTGAAGGTCATGTTGTGCGGCGCCATGATGTCCTTGCCGAAGCCGATCGCGCTTGCCGATCATGATCGCGCCGACCAGGCCGGCGATGCCGGCATTGATGTGAACGACCGTGCCGCCGGCGAAGTCGAGCGCGCCGAGCCTGAAGAGGTAGCCGTTGGCGTCCCAGACCATGTGGGCGATCGGGAAGTAGACGAAGGTGACCCAGAGCACGACGAAGAGCGATCACGGCCGAGAACTTGATGCGCTCGGCGAAGGCGCCGACGATCAGCGCCGGCGTGATGCAGGCGAAGGTCATCTGGAAGCAGATGAAGACATATTCGGGAATGACGACGCCGCCGAGAAGGTCGCCGATTCCGAGCTCATCGTGACGCCGGCGAGGAACATCTTGGCCGATGCCGCCCCACCACGGGCTGTCGCCGCCGCCGAAGGCGAAGCGAGTAGCCGTAGACGACCCAGATGACGATCACGACCGCGGTGATCATCATGCACTGCATCAGCACGGAGAGCATGTTCTTGGCGCGCACGAGGCCGCCGTAGAACAGCGCCAGGCCCGGCAGGATCATGAACAGCACGAGCATCGTCGAGATGATCATGCAGGCGGTGTCGCCCTTGTCCATGGTGTCGGCGACCGCGGCCGCGGCATCGGCTGCCGGCGCCTCGACGGCCGGCGCGGTTTCCTGCGCGAAGGCGATCGCGCCAGACAGCAGCGTTGCCGCGCCGCCCAGCGCACGTGAAGTCTTCAGAAGTCGGTTCAACATTTGCGGTAATCCCTGATTTCTTGAGCGCTTAGAGCGCGTCTGCATCGGTTTCGCCGGTGCGGATGCGCACGACGTGCTCGATGGCGAAGACGAAGATCTTGCCGTCGCCGATCTGGCCGGTCTTGGCGGCGGCGGCGATCGCCTCGACCGCCTTGTCGGCCATGTCGGAGGCGACCGCGACCTCGATCTTCAGCTTGGGCAGGAAGCTGACGGCGTATTCGGCGCCGCGGTAGATTTCGGTGTGGCCCTTCTGGCGGCCGTAACCCTTGACCTCGGTGACGGTCAGGCCCTGGATGCCGATCGCTGTCAGTGCTTCGCGCACCTCGTCGAGCTTGAACGGCTTGATGATAGCCATGACGATTTTCATTCAAACACCCATTCAATATGGGGGAGCAGACAACTCCCGATTGCGTTCAGGCCGGGAACAATATTTCCCCGCCCGGCCAGGCAATCGTGCATTCAAGCCCCGTGCCAGTCGCAACGCAGCTGCGGCAAGCAACTGAAATCTTTAGGATTTGTTAGGCAATTGGCGCAAAGGCGAGCGGATTGCGCATTGGTGCAGCGACCATAACTGCACAAGGATTATGCAATTTTGCAAAAATGCCGATTTTTAGGCTATGCTCCCGGCTGTTCCTTGCGCACGCGAATAAGGCCTTCCTGGGCCACGGACGCGATGAGGCGTGCCGTCGCGCGCATAGATCATGCCGCGGTTGAAGCCGCGGGCGCCCGCGGCGCTGGGGCTGTCCTGCGTGTAGAGGAGCCATTCGTCCATGTCGACCGGCCGGTGAAACCACATCGCATGGTCGAGGCTCGCGCCCTGCAGCTTCGGATCGAACACCGAGGTGCCATGGGCGAACAGGCAGGTGTCGAGCAGCGTCATGTCGGAGGCATAGGCCAGCACCGCGGCCTGTACGGCAGGGTCCTCCGGCAGCGGACCGGTGGCGCGGAACCAGATGTTCTGCCTCGGCTCCAGCTTCTCGCGCGAGAAATAGTGCTCGAGGTCGACCGGCCGCAGCTCGATCGGCCGGTCGCGCTGCCAGTAGCGGCGCACGTTTTCCGGCGCATGGTCGATGAACTGCTCGGCAAGCTGCTTCTCGCTCGGCAGGTCCTCGGGCATCGGCACGGCCGGCATGGCGATCTGAGTGCTCGAGGCCCTGCTCGTCGATCTGGAAGGAGGCCAGCAGCGAAAAGATCGCCTGTCCGTGCTGGATCGCGACGACACTGCGGGTGGTGAAGCTGCCGCCGTCGCGCAGTGCGGTCGACCTCGTAGATGATCGGCACCGCCGGGTCGCCGGGCCGCATGAAATAGCAATGCAGCGAATGCACCTGCCGGTCCGCTTCGACGGTGCGCTGCGCCGCGACCAGCGCCTGGCCGATCACCTGCCCGCCGAACACGCGCTGCCAGCCGACCTGCGGGCTCATGCCGCGATACAGGTTCTTCTCCAGCGTTTCCAGATCGAGGGTGTGCAGGAGGGTTTCGACGGCATTGGACTTTGGCGCAGTCATTGCGGCTCCGGAAACGGCGGCGGTGCGGCGACACGATCAATGGCGCCGCGCCATGCCATATGCTAGCCGTGAGCCGAAAGGAACCGCAATGGCAAACGAACGCATGGACAGTTCCATCGACAATGCGAACAATGCCGGCGAAGCATCCGCGCGCGCCGGCGACCTTCTGATCGCCGGCGGCGGTTATGTCGGGCTGTGCGTGGCGCTGGCCGTCAAGGTCTCGGCGCCGCACCTTGGTGTCACGGTCGTCGATCTTGCGCCAGCGGACGCCGCCGTCAACGACACGCGCGCCTCGGCGATCGCGGCGGCGGCGAGCCGCATGCTCGAACAGCTGGGCGTTTGGCAGCAGCTTGCCGCCGATGCGCAGCCGATCAACGAGATGATCGTGACCGACAGCCGGCTCAACGATCCCGTCCGGCCGGTATTCCTCACCTTCGCCGACGAGCCGACGGCCGGCGGGCGCCCGGCGAGCCCTTCGCGCACATGATCGCCAACCGCGACCTCGTCACCGTGCTGCGGCGGCGTGCGAGGAGGAGGGCGTCGAGCTTCTCAACAACGAGCGGGTCACCGGATTTTCGCACGGGCGAAGCGGCGATGCATGTGACGCTCGGCTCGGGCGGCACGCGCGACGTCAAGCTGCTGGTCGCCGCCGACGGCGTGCGCTCGCAGTTGCGCGAGCTTGCCGGCATCAGCACCGTGCACTGGCCCTACGGCCAGTCCGGCATCGTCGTGACGGTCAAGCACGAGCGGCGAGCATCACGGGCGGGCCGAGGAGCATTTCCTGCCGGCCGGTCCGTTCGCGATCCTGCCGCTGAAGGGCAACCGCTCCTCGCTCGTCTGGACCGAGCGCACCGACGACGCCGAACGGCTGCTGGAGGCGGACGAGTTCACCTTCGAGGCTGGAGCTGGAGCGCCGCTTCGGCCACAAGCTCGGCGAGATTTCGGTCGAGGGCAAGCCGCGCGCCTATCCGCTCGGCCTGACGCTGGCGCGCGACTTTGTGCGCGAGCGTTTCGCGCTGGCGGGCGATGCCGCGCATGGCATCCACCCGATCGCCGGACAGGGCCTCAATCTCGGCTTCAAGGACGCCGCGGCGCTGGCGGAGACCATCGTCGAGGCCGACCGGCTCGGCCTCGACATCGGCTCGCTGGCGGTGCTGGAGCGCTACGAGCGCTGGCGGCGCTTCGACACGGTGCGCATGGGCGTCATCACGGACGTGCTCAACCGGCTGTTCTCCAACGACAATCCGCTGGTGCGCGCGGCGCGCAGCTTCGGGCTGGGCGTCGTCGACCGCATGCCGGGGCTGAAGAAGCAGTTCATCAACCAGGCGGCGGGGCGCGAAAGCGGTTCCGCCAAGGCTGCTGCAGGGCGAGCCGATCTGAACGGGCTCAGGGCCGGCCTTCATGGTCTTCGAGCTGGCGCGCCTCGGAAGCCAGCATGATCGGAATGCCGCCGCGCACCGGATAGGCGAGGCGCGCGGCGCGCGAGACCAGTTCCTGCTTTTCGCGGTCGTAATGCAGCACCGAGCGTGTCAGCGGACAGACCAGCATTTCCAGAAGCTTCGGATCGGTCTCGTGGCCGTCGGTCTTGCGCATGGCGGCAAGTGCTACTGGATGCGCGAGCCCGGCTCGTCGGAGCCGCGCGCAAGAGCGATCTCGGTGATGGCGATCAGCGTTTCGGCGCGGGTGCGCAGGTCGCTGGCTTCGAGCAGCGCCTGTTTTTCCGCCGGGCCATAGGGGCTCATCATGCACAGGGCGGTGACCAGCGAGCCGTTGGAGGCGCGCTTGATGCTGTCCCAGTCGGCTTCCATGTTGTTGGCCTTGAGGTATTTGCGGAAGGTCTCGAGCAGGCTGCCGCGGTCCACCGCCCTGCCGGCGTCGTCCTCTTCCAGATCGTCGGCAAGAATTTCGACCCGCGCCCGGCGATAGCCGCGCAGTGTGACTTCCTCGCCCACGATGCGATAGCGGGCCACTCCGGACAGATTGATGAGGTAGCGCCCGTCGCCGCTTTCCTGGAACGCGGTGATGCGGCCAAGGCATCCAAGCTCGCACAGGGCAGGGCCGGATGGTCCGTCGGCGACCTGTTCGGCGCCGAGCGCGGATTTGGGCTGCACCATCCCGATGAGGCGGTCGCCGCACAGCGCGTCATCGATCATGGCGAGGTAGCGCGGCTCGAAGATGTTGAGGGGCATCTGGCCTCCGGGGAGGAGAAGGGCCCCGGAGAGCGGGAAGACCGGAACGATGGCCGGGATGTCTGCGGGCGTTGAATAACTGGCGTTGCCGGCTTTCATCTATGGTCTCCTTGGCCGGCCCCTCATGGCCGGCGAGAGCCTAATCTGGCGCAAGCGCGGCAAAACTCAAGAGAACAGAAGCGATGAAAGGCGGCGGCGGCCATAAAGCGTCGCCGGATCGGCCGGACCCCAAGCCTCGAAGAAGGTCACGAGTTGCGCGCGCGCCCCGTCGTCGCGCCATTTGCGGTCGCGCTGGACGATGGCGAGAAGTTCGTCCGCCGCCTCCTCGCGCTGGCCCATGGCATTGTAGATCAGCGCAAGGTCGAAGCGCGCGTCGTAATCCTTGGGGTTCTGCGCGATGCGCTGCTGCAAGGCAGTCGGGTCGCCGAGTTTGGCGGCCTGCTCGGCAAGGTCGATGGCCGCGCGCAGCGAGGCAACGGCGGGATCGCCCGCCTTTTCGGCAGGCACCGCCGCGAGCATGCCCTTGGCCTGCTCGATCTCGCCCATGTCGAGGTAAAGCCCGCCAAGCCCCACCATGGCCGCGACATTTTGCGGCTCGTGCTGGAGGATCGCGGCGTAAAGGTTCGCCGCCTCGGCCGGCTGGCCTTCCTGCGCGAGCCTTGCCGCGTCTTCGAGCGCCATTTCGACCTGCGAGGGACCGGCTGGGCCGGTCAGCTTTTCGAGGAAACGCTTGATCTCGCCCTCGGGCTTGGCGCCCATGAAGGCATCCTTCGGCCGGCCGTCGACGAAGGCGACGACCGCCGGAATGGACTGGATGCCCATCTGGCCCGGAATTTCGGGATGATCGTCGATGTTCATCTTGACCAGCTTGACCGCGCCGCGAAGCGCGCTGACCGCTCGCTCGAGCGCCGGCTGGAGCTGCTTGCACGGGCCGCACCACGGCGCCCAGAAATCGACCAGCACGGGGCGCTGGTGCGATGCCTCGATCACCTCGGCCATGAACTGCGCGGTGCTGATGTCCTTGACCGGCTCGGGTCCGGCAGGAGCGGCAGATGCCGGTTGCGCGCCGAAGGAAGCGCCCCAGCTCGCCCCGAACTGGCCGCCATTGCCGCCGGAATAGGTGTTGTCCGCGCTCATTGCGTGCTCCGATTCATTGTCCCTCACCCGTGCTCGCCGCTTCCGGCGCCTGCGACAGCGCCGCGATCAACGGCGCATGCCCGCAGGCTTCCAGGAAGCGCAGCAGGTCTTCCCTCGAAATGGTGGTTGTCATCGTGTTCGTCAATGGATGGCAGTTGACGAGCGGGCTTGCAAGCAGCGCCTCGTCGACCACGACCTTGACGTTGCCGCCGATGTCGTTGACCGCCGCGAAGGCCGTGACCGAGCCCGGCGTGACGCCCAGATATTCCATCAGCTTTTCGGCATTGGCGAAGGACAGCCGGCTCTTGCCGCCGACGAGGTTGTGCACCTGGTTCATCGGGATCTGCGCCGAACCTTCCGCCACGATCAGGAAGTAATTGTCCTTCTTGTCCTTGACGAAGAGGTTCTTGGTATGCGCGCCGGGGATCGCCTCCTTGACGTGCCGGCTCTCCTCCACCGTGAACACCGCCTCGTGCTCGTGGTTCTTGAAGGGGATGGCGAGTTCGCCAAGGCGGGCAAGCAGCCCGGCCGGCGTCAGGTGCGCGTTGGATGCGTGGTCGCTCATGCGGATATCCGGTGCGATCAATCGAAACGTCGCCATGGTCTAGTCATTGCGCGGCAATTGATCAACATTGCGTACGGCGCTTTGGCATGGCGTGCGGCCGACAAAATTCCTGTTGCATTCGAAATTGGCTTGCGCCATACACGCCGCACTGTCCGTCCGGCGCAAGCCGGCGCGTGAGCGGGTGTAGCTCAGGGGTAGAGCACAACCTTGCCAAGGTTGGGGTCGAGGGTTCGAATCCCTTCGCCCGCTCCAGTTTTTCCCATTTCGATCAGGCCAGAGCGATTTCCCGGCAACGGGACCGGCGCATGCGCGCGCATTGCTCGTTCATCCCCGGTTGACGGATCGTCCGCGGCGGCACACTTTCGCGTTGCCGTCCGCATTGCCATATGCAGGCCAGACGAAATCCGAGGGACTTTCCATGTCGATCAGACCCGCAAACCGCGTCATCAAGGCCCAGCCCACGATGGAGGGCGCCGGCGTTCACCTGCACCGTGCCTTCGGCTTTTCGGAGCCGGAAATGGCCGACCCGTTCCTGCTGTTCGACGATTTCCGCAACGACCAGCCGGCGCATTTCATGAAGGGCTTCCCCTGGCACCCGCATCGCGGCATCGAGACGATCACCTATGTTCTGGCCGGACAGGTCGAGCATGGCGACAGCCTCGGCAATCGCGGCGTGCTCGGCGCGGGCGACGTGCAGTGGATGACGGCGGGCAGCGGCATTCTGCACCAGGAAATGCCGCAGGGCGATGTCTTCGGGCGCATGCACGGCTTCCAGCTCTGGGCGAACCTGCCTTCGTCGTTGAAGATGACCGATCCGCGCTATCAGGACGTGAAGTCGGACGCTATCCCGGTCTTGTCCGATGATGACGAGGGCACGGCGATCCGCGTCATCTGCGGCAATTACAAGGGCGTTGGCGGGCCGGTGGACGGCATCGCGGCGGAGCCGAATTATTTCGACATCTCCATTCCGGCCGGCAAGCGCAAGCGCTTCAAGGTCGATACGCACCGCAAGGCCTTCGCCTATATCTTCGAGGGCTCGGCGCGTTTCGCCGGCGCTTCCGGGCCGCAGGGCGTGCTGACGGAGAAGGAGTTCGAGGGCGAGGAAATCCTGCTGCTCGACCAGACCGGCAACCGCCACATGGTGCTGTTCGGCTCCGGCGACGAGGTGGTTGTGGAGGCGGGCGAGAAGGGGGTGCGCTTCCTGCTCGTCTCGGGCGCTCCGATCCGCGAGCCGATCGCCTGGCACGGGCCGATCGTCATGAACACCCGCGAGGAACTGATGCAGGCGATGCGCGACTTGCAGGCCGGCACGTTCATCAAGGCGGCCTGAGGTTTCGGTACAAAAGAATGCCCGGTCCTGCGGGGCCGGGCTTTTTTGCGCCTACTGGAAGTTGCGGCCCTTGGGCATGGCCTTCTTCGCGATGCGCTCATAGTCCTGGCGCAGCTCCGGCGCGTCCTTGAGGATGCGCTTCATCTCCGCCTTCATCTTGCCGCGCGAGCGCGATTCCATCGACCGGCCGGCGCATCTCGTCGGCATTGGCGATGCCGCCCATTTCCATGATGGCGGCGGTGCCGGTCACGCCCGGCAGGTCCGGGCCGCGGTTCGCCGATTCCTCAAGCAGTCCGCCGAGCATGTGCGTGGCATCCTCCAGATGATGCGCGACGACGTGGGTGACGCCATCGGCCTTTTGCACCTGCCCGCGCAGCAGCACGAGGCGCGCGCCGAGCACGACCGCGCGATATTTCTCCATCATCTTCGGCCACACGATGGTGTTGACGATTCCCGTCTCGTCTTCCAGCGTCATGAAGACGACGCCCTTGGCCGAGCCCGGCTGCTGGCGCACGACGATGAGGCCGGCCACGGTGACGCGGCTGCCATGGGCGATGTTCTCGATCGCGCTGCTCGCCACGACGCGCTTGCCGGTCAGGACCTCGCGCAGGAAGGAGACCGGATGGCCCTTCAGCGACAGCGACAGCGCGCGGTAGTCCTGGATCACCTCTTCGCCCGGCGGCATTTTCGGCAAATGCGTCTCGACCTCGTTGAGCGGATCGGCATTTCCGGCCGCATCGAAAAGCGGCATGGCGGTGGTGGTGTTTTCCGCGTCGAGCGCGCGCACCTGCCACAGCGCCTGCCGCCGGTCGAGGCCCATCGAGCGGAAGGCGTCGGCATCGGCAAGCCGCTCCAGCGCACCGCGCGAAAGGCCTGAGCGCCGCCACAGATCGCGCACGCTTTCGAAGCGGCCGAAGCCGCGCGCGGCCATGATGCGCTCCGCCTCCTTCTCGCCGATCCCCTTGGCATGGCGCAGGCCCAGCCGCACTGCATGGCGCGAGCGGATGTCGCGCGCCATTTCGCGGTGGCGAGGGTGGAGAGTCCGCCCCGATTTGCAGCCGCCACCGGCTCCAGTTCGCAGTCATATGCGGCAAGGTTCACGTCGGGCGGGCGGATCTCGACGCCATGCTCGCGCGCGTCGCGCACCAGTTGCGAGGGAGAATAAAATCCCATCGGCTGCGAGTTGAGGATCGCCGCGCGTGAAGACATCGGGGTAATGGCATTTGAGCCAGCACGAGGCATAGACCAGCAGCGCGAAACTGGCGGCGTGGCTTTCGGGAAAACCATATTCGCCGAAGCCCTCGATCTGGCGGAAGCAGCGCTCGGCGAATTCGCGCGTCATAGCCGCGCGCCACCATGCCCTCCACCATCTTGCGCTGGAAGGTGTGGATGGTGCCGACACGGCGGAAGGTGGCCATGGCGCGGCGCAGCTTGTCGGCCTCGCCGGGCGAGAAACCGGCGGCGACGATGGCGATCTTCATCGCCTGTTCCTGGAACAGCGGCACGCCGAGCGTGCGGCCGAGCACCGCCTCCAGCTCTGCGCTGGGGAAGGAAACCTTCTCCTTGCCCTGCCGCCGCCGCAGATAGGGGTGCACCATGTCGCCCTGGATCGGGCCGGGGCGCACGATCGCCACCTCGATGACGAGGTCGTAGAATTCGCGCGGCTTGAGGCGCGGCAGCATGGACATCTGCGCGCGGCTCTCGATCTGGAAGACGCCGAGCGTGTCGGCGCGCTGGATCATCGCATAGGTGCGCCGTCCTCCTTCTCCATCGTCGCGAGCGTGAGCCTTTCGCCGTAATGCGCGCTCGAGCAGATCGAAGGCCTTGCGCAGGCAGGTGAGCATGCCGAGCGCCAGGATGTCGATCTTGAGGATGCCCAGCGCCTCGAGGTCGTCCTTGTCCCACTCCACCATGGTGCGGCCTTCCATGGCGGTGTTCATCACCGGGATGATGCCGTCGAGCCGGTCGCGGGTGATGACGAAGCCGCCGACATGCTGCGACAGATGGCGGGGAAAGCCGATGATTTCGCTGGCAAGCTCCAGCACCTGCGAAACGATCGGGTCGGCCATGTCGAGGCCGCTTTCCCTTGCCTCTCGCTCGCCGAGGCTGCGTGGAGGAATGGCCCCAGACCGTGCCGGCCAGCGCCGAGAGCGCATCCTGCGACAGGCCGAAGACCTTGCCGACCTCGCGCGCCGCCGAGCGCGCCCGGTAGGTGATGACCGTGGCGGCGAGCCCGGCATGCTCGCGGCCATATTTGTCGTAGATGTACTGGATCACCTCCTCGCGCCGCTCGTGCTCGAAATCGACATCGATGTCGGGCGGCTCGCGCCGCTCCGGCGAGATGAAGCGCTCGAACAGCAGGTCGGTGAGCGCCGGGTCTACATCGGTGATGCCGATGCAATAGCAGACGGTGGAATTGGCGGCCGAGCCGCGGCCCTGGCACAATATGCCCTGCGAGCGGGCGAAGCGGACGATGTCCTCGACGGTCAGGAAATAGGGGGCATAGCCAAGCTCCTCGATCAGCTTCAGTTCATGGCCGATCTGTTCGAGCACGCGCTGCGGCACGCCTTGCGGGTAGCGCCTGGCCGCGCCCTTCATGCGCCAGCCGCGCCAGTTCCTGCTGGCAGGTGAGCCCGCCCGGCGGGGCCTCGTCGGGATATTGGTAGCGCAATTCGTCGAGCGAGAAGGTGAGGCTCGAAAAGAGTCGCGCGGCCTCGGCGATCGCCTGCGGATGATCGCGCCACAGCCGCGCCATTTCCGCGCCGTCCTTGAGGTGCCGCTCGGCATTGGCCTCCAGCCGGGTGCCTGCCTCGCTGATCGTCAGGTGTTCGCGGATGCAGGTCAGCACGTCCTGCAGGCGGCGGCGCTGCGGGCGGTGGTAGAGCACGTCATTGGTGGCGAGGAAAGCGAGCCCGGCGTTCCTCGCCATCTGCGCGCGCGCGGCGATTTCGCGCGAAAACAGCGGGCCGTATGCACCCGCGCCCGCCAGCCGCACCTGCTTGCCGAAGGCGCGCGACGAGCCTTGCCAGCGCCTCGGCGGCGGCTTGCCGCGCCTGCGGTTCCAGCACGTGTGCGGGGCAGCAAGGCCATGGCAAGGCCGTCGCCATGGGCCAGCAGGTCATCGAGCGTCAGCCAGCATTCGCCCTTGGGCGCGCGGCGATTGCCAAGGGTCAGCAGGCGGCACAGATTGTTCCAGCCGGAAAGATCGCGCGGCCACACCAGGCAGTCGGGCGTTGCGTCGGTGAAGGCGAGGCGGCAGCCCGGCTGGTAGCGCAAGCCCGCCTCCTTGGCGGCCATGTGGGCGCGCACGACGCCGGCGAGCGTGTTGCGGTCGGTGAGCGCCAAGCCGGCAAGGCCGAGGCGCTGAGCCGTCACCACCAGTTCCTCGGGATGCGAGGCCCCGCGCAGGAACGAGAAATTGCTCGCGACCGCCAGTTCGACATATGACTTGCGACAGCGTTCATGCGAAGAGCCCGTGCACGAACCAGCGCGGCGGCGCGTCGCCCTCGCCATGCAGGCCCTCGCGGAAAAGCCAGAACCTGCGGCCGCCCGAATCCTCGATCCGGTAGTAGTCGCGCGCGCGCGCATCGCCCTGCCACCATTGCCCGGCCAGGCGCTCGGGCCCTTCGGCCCGCACCACGTCGTGCAGCAGGCGGCGCCAGCGAAAACGCAGCGGCGGCCCGTCCGGAACCTCGGCCAGCGCCTCCACCGCCTGCGGGCCGGGCAAACAGCCGCAGCGGCCGCAGCGGCGGAAGGTCCTGGACGGCTTGCGCAGGATGGGAGGCTTGGGCCGGAACCTCGCTTGCGGGCAGCAGTCTTTCGGCCTGCTCGGGAATGTGGGTGTCGCGAGGGCTGGCCCGCAGCACGCTCCTGATGCCGAGGCGCGCGGCCAGCCTGTCGGCAAGCCCGGCGACGGCCTCCTGCGCGTCATCAAAGGAAGCATTGGCGAAGGAAGGCTCGGCCGGATCGAAGCGCTCGCAGGCCGACACCGAAAGACGGACAATGTCGAAGCCGCAGCCGGCATCGAGATCGTCATGCAGCGCCGCCAGCCTTTCGTGGAACAGGCGGGCGATCGCGTCCGGGTCGCGCAGGGGCCGCGACGTGCCGACGCCGGTGCGGGTGACCGCGCCATCGACGCGAAACAGCGCCAGGTCGATGATGCGCGCGCCCTCGCCGCGCTGCTCCATCGCCTCGCACAGATTGACGGCGAGGCGGCGCAGCAGGGTTTCGACATCCTCGATGCTGACGACGGGCGTCGCCAGGCGGCGCTCGGCCATGCGCACCGGCGCGGGCAGGCGCGGGGAAATGGCCTCCTCCACCGCGCCCAGCGCCTGGTCGAGCCGCAGCAGCAGGGCCTTGCCGAAGCGGCGCGCCAGCGGTGCGCGCGGGCGCTCCATCACCTGGCCGATGCTGCGCAAGCCAAGCCGGGCAAGGGCGGAAACCGTCTCCTGCTCCAGCCGCAATGCGGCGAGCGGCAGGGCGGCCACGGCCCTGGCGGTGTCCTCAAGGGAAACTATCGACGGGGCTTGCCGCTGATCCCCGCAGGGGCGGTAGCGCGCCAGCGCATGGGCAGCCCCGGGGGTCGCGGCGATCGCGCCGCCGGCGGCGAAGCCCTGGTGGAAAAGCCGCGAGAGGATGTCACAAAGCATTGCGCCCTCGCCGCCGAAAAGATTGGCGCAGCCGGTGATGTCGAGGATGAGGCCGAAATCGGAGGATGCGGCGGCAAGGGTGGAACGGTCGGCCTGCGGGCCGGGATCGAGCGCCACCAGCGGCGTATAGCGATCGGCCCAGTCGGCGATCGCCTCCAGCAATTGCATGTCGGCGAGCGGGTCCTCCTCGATCACCTCGATGGCGGGGGCGATGGCGCGTGCATCGCTCAGGCCCATGCCGCGCGAAAGCCCGGCGGATGCCGCCTTCTCGTCAAGCGCGACAAGCCGAATGGCATTGCCGCGCCGGCCCACCACCACCAGCGGCGGGGTCTCAGGAGGCGCGGCGAGCCGCCATGCCGGGCCGTGGCGCAGCCGCGCCAGCCGGTCCGTTGGCAGCGCGGTGAGGGTGATGCACAGGTAGCGGCGCGCCGGCAGGGCCTGCGGGCGTGAAAGCGGCAGCGGGGCTGCGCATTGCACCGGACTTGAAAGGGGCAAACAGGCGTTCATCGCTTTTCCACTCCATGATCCATTCGCCGGGCTGTCCGCCCCGGCATTTTTCCAGCGTCACGGCGAAGGCGGGCGGGCCCAGCCATTTGCGGCCCGATCCCTGGGCTGCGCCCTCACCGAGGCCTTGGGGCGCTGAAGGGGCGGGGGCGACGCGCCAGCGGGTGAGGGCGGCGCTTGCCTCCTCGCCGCCGCCCTGGCGCAGCACGATGACCGGCACGCGCGACTGGCGGGCGCGCAAGGCGAGGCGGCGCGAAAAGGCAAGGTCGGCCTTGGCCGGATTGCCCCGCATTTCCAGCAGGCACAGGCCGGCACCCTTGTGCGCGGCGACCTCGCCCGCGGCCCACAGCGCGTCGGCGGTGTTGTCGACAAAGACGCGGATGAGTTCGGCATCGCCAAGGCCGAGCGCGGCAAGGCCGGGTCCGTACAGGAGGCCCGCCTCGTTGCGAGCCTCGCTTGCGGCGATCCAGAACATCGCCCTGGGATTGCCGGACGGGCAGCCGCATTCGAGCGCCCTTACCCCCAATGCGAGGGCAAAGGCCGTGGCGGCTGCGGCATCGAGGCCGGTTTGCGCGCGCACTTCGTGCAGGGCGGCGGCGGGAACGGGGGAGGCGGCATGGCGGCCACGCAGCATGGCGTCGATCTCATCGATGCCGAGCGCAAGGCAAGGTCCGGTGTCGCGCTCGCCGCCCTCTTCCATGGAGGGCGCGCGGTTCTCGATTTTCGCGATGCGCGCGCCGAGTTCTGCAACAATGCCCGATGCCGGACGGGCAGGGCTGGCCTGCGCCGAAGTTGCGGTCACCTGCGTTGCGGCAGTTCCAGTCACGGCAATACCTTTCCTGTCACGCAAAGCCTTGCGGGCCTTCCATGTGCAAATTCAAACCGCCCTGATTCAACCGTCTGGATCAAACCGTGCGGAGCGGAGAAATGTTCCTGTTATGTTCTTATAGATTCCGGAACACCAACCTTGAGTCAAGCAGAGTCTTTGCGGCGGGCAGAGAATTTTTTCCTATCGCTCCGGTATCATGCGGCCCTCCCTCGCAAAGCTGCCCGTGCAGGTCTATATGAACCGCGTTGGACCAACGGGGTTGACATGGGCAGCATCAACGATCCCGCGCAGTTGCGCTCATGGCATGACAGGCTTTCGCCTTCGCTTGCCGAATTCGAGCAGCTCGCCGCGCATGCCTATCGCAACATGCCCGAGGAATTCCTCGCGCTGACGGGCGACATCATGATCCGCGTCGCCGATTTTCCCGAGGACGACGTGCTTGACGAACTGGGGCTGGAGACACCCTACGACCTGCTCGGCCTGTTCGAGGGGCGCGGCATCGCCGACAAGTGGAATCCGGGAACCGGCGAGTGGCCGAACCGCATCACGCTGTTCCGCAGGCCCATCCTCGACTACTGGGCCGAGAACGAGGAAACGCTGGGCGACATCGTCACCCATGTGCTGATCCACGAGATCGGCCATCATTTCGGCATGTCGGACGACGACATGGAGCGGATCGAGACCGCAGCCGGCTAGGCCCCGAAAGGCTCAGTATTCGCCCAGCTTGCGGTGCGGATCGTAGGCTTCTTCCGTTTCCTTGATCACCGCCTGGCCGCAATGCATCTGGCCCGTCGAGGCGTTGAAGGCATAGGAGGGCGCGCCGTGCAGCAGCCAGCCTTCCGACAAGGCCTTGGAAACGCGATGGCAAAAGGCCGAATCGTCGGGGCCGGTAATGAAGCGGTAAATCGTCGTCATCGTAACTTCCTGCTCTAACGCACTGGACATGGCTTGACGGTCATGGAATGGAACCGCGCGCAGGGCAAGGCCCTGCCGGGGCGGGCGTGATTTTCGCCCCGGATGCATTGGCTTTCAAGCCGCACGCAAATCGGCGGCACGAAAAACGGCGGCGTGAAAAGCATGGGCGCTTCAGAAAACTTCGACATCGTCATCATCGGCGGCGCGATCATGGGCACATCGAGCGCATTTCACCTGCGCGAGCAAGGCTTTGCCGGAACTGTCGCAGTGATCGAGCGCGACACCGGCTTTTCACGCTCGGCGACGGCCCTTTCGGCGGCAGGCATCCGCCAGCAATTCTCGATCGCGCAGAACATCGAACTCTCACGCGCCTCCCTGGAATTCTACAAGGGCTTCGAGGCGCGCTTCGGCGTTTCGGCCGGTTTCCAGCAGCATGGGTATCTGCTGCTTTCGCCGCCCGCCGGGCTGGAGATCCTGAAGGAAAACCATGCACTGCAGATCGCCCACGGCGCCGACATTGCGCTGGAGGGCCCGCAGGAATTGCAGCGCCGCCATCCCTGGCTGGCGGTGCATGGCATCGCGGCCGGAACGACGGGGCTTTCGGGTGAGGGCTGGTTCGATCCGTGGAGCGTGCTGGGCGAGTTGCGGGCGCAGAACCGCAAGAACGGCGTCGTCGAGATCAAGGGCGAGGCTGCGAGCATCACGGTCGAGAGCGGGCGCGCAACAGCCGTCGTGCTTGCCGACGGGACGCGGATCGGCTGCGATGTTCTCGTCAATGCCGGCGGCACGAATTCCGGCAGGGTCGCGGCGATGGCCGGCATCGACCTTCCGGTCGAGCCGCGCAAGCGCACGGTGTTCCGCATCAAATGCGCCAACCCGCCGCAGGGCATGCCGCTGACGGTCGATATCACCGGCGTCTGGGTTCGTCCCGAAGGCGCCGGTTTCATCACCGGCTATTCACCGCCAGAGCACGAGGACGGACCGGCGGACCCGAACGATTTCGAGCCGGACCATCATTTCTTCGAGGAGCAGATCTGGCCCGTGCTGGCCGACCGCATCCCGGCCTTCGAGGCATTGCGGGTGGAGGGCGCCTGGGCGGGGCATTACGACTACAACACCTTCGACCAGAACGCGCTGATCGGGCGGCATGACGGGTACGAGAACATCCATTGCATCACCGGATTTTCCGGCCATGGCGTGCAGCAGGCGCCGGCAGCGGGGCGCGCGCTGGCCGAGCTGATCGTGCATGGCGGCTACCGCACGATCGATTGCACGGCGTTTGCACCTTCGCGCATTGCCGCAAACCGGCCGTTTGCCGAACGCAATGTCATTTGAAGCGGCCGAAAAGCGGCGAGCGTGGCACTCGACCCGCAGGGCCGATTGGTGTAAGTGCGCCTGAAACCCAAGCACCGGATGGCGTAAACATGCTGAAATTCACCACGCTCACTGCCGTCGCAGCGCCGCTGCCGATCATCAATGTCGACACCGACATGATCATCCCGAAGGATTACCTGAAGACGATCAAGCGCACGGGGCTGGGCAAGGGTCTGTTCTCGGACATGCGCTATGACGAAAGCGGCGCGGAAAACCCGAATTTCGTGCTGAACAAGCCGGCATACCGCAAGGCGCAGATCATCGTGGCGGGCGACAATTTCGGCTGCGGCTCGAGCCGCGAGCATGCGCCCTGGGCGCTGCTCGATTTCGGCATCCGCTGCGTGATCTCGACGAGCTTCGCCGACATCTTCTACAACAACTGCTTCAAGAACGGCATCCTGCCGGTGGTGGTGAGCCAGGAAGACCTCGACAAGCTGATGGACGATGCGCGGCGCGGCGCCAACGCGACGCTGACGGTCGATCTGGCAACCCAGACGATCAAGGGTCCGGACGGCGGGCACGGTGCATTTCGACATCGACGAGGGCCGCAAGCACTGCCTGCTCAACGGCCTCGACGATATCGGCGAGACGCTGCAAAAGGCGCCGCAGATCGATGCCTTCGAGAAGCGGATGGAATCGCACCGGCCCTGGGTCTGACGAGAGCCGGCCTCAAATGAAGCCCTTCGTTCACAAGCGTCACGAACATATCGCGTTCGGCCTGCTGCTTTCGGGCATGATGTCGTTCATTGTCTCGGGCATCTCGACGGTGCTCGCGCGCGGCGTCACGTCCGCACTGCCACTGCAATGGCTCGGCGCGTGGGTTTCATCCTGGGCGATCGCCTTTCCCGCCGTGCTGGTGGTGGCGCCCTTCGTGCGGCGCATCCTGCACCGGCTGGTCATTCCCTAGCCGCGTTCCCCGTTTTTCTTTTCAAGGACAATCATCATGGCTGCAAAGAAGCTCCTCCTCCTGCCGGGCGACGGCATCGGCCCCGAGGCCATGGCGGAGGTGGAAAAGATCATCGCCTTCATGAACGAGGCGATGGGCGCGGGCTTCGAGACCGAGCGCGGGCTGGTCGGCGGCTCCGCCTATGACGCGCATGGGCAGGCGATCTCCGAAGACGACATGGCGAAGGCGCATGGCGGCCGATGCGGTGCTGTTCGGCGCGGTCGGCGGGCCGAAATGGGAGGACGTGCCCTATGAGGTGCGGCCCGAGGCCGGGCTGCTGCGCCTGCGCAAGGACCTGGAGCTGTTCGCCAACCTGCGCCCGGCGATCTGCTATCCGGCGCTGCGCGATTCCTCCTCGCTGCAAGCCGGAGGTGGTCGAGGGCCTCGACATCCTGATCGTGCGCGAGCTGACCGGCGGCGTCTATTTCGGCGAGCCGAAGACGATCATCGATCTCGGCAACGGCCAGAAGCGCGGCATCGACACGCAGGTCTACGACACCTTCGAGATCGAGCGCATTTCCGCCGTCGCCTTCGAGCTGGCGCGCACCCGCAACAACAAGGTGTGCTCGATGGAAAAGCGCAACGTGATGAAGTCGGGCGTGCTGTGGAACGAGGTGGTGACCGCCACGCACAAGGCGCGCTATCCCGACGTCGAGCTCGTCGCACATGCTGGCCGACGCCGGCGGCATGCAGCTGGTGCGCTGGCCCAAGCAGTTCGACGTCATCGTCACCGACAATCTGTTCGGCGACATGCTCTCGGACGTCGCGGCCATGCTGACCGGCTCGCTCGGCATGCTGCCTTCGGCCTCGCTCGGCGCGCCGGATGCGATGACCGGCAAGCGCAAGGCGCTCTACGAGCCGGTGCACGGCTCGGCGCCCGACATCGCCGGCAAGGGCATCGCCAACCCGATCGCCATGATCGCCTCCTTCGCCATGTGCCTGCGCTACTCCTTCAACATGGTGCGCGAGGCCGACATGCTGGAGAAGGCGATCGCCGCGGTGCTCGACAAGGGCATCCGCACGGCGACATCATGAGCGAGGGCGCGCGCAAGGTCGGCACCGTCGAGATGGGCGATGCCATCCTTTCCGAATTCCGGGCGCTGGCTGCGTGACAGCGGGCGGACCGGCAAGCCCAGATGCGGCAGCCGGTTCCTTCGCGCGCCTGTTCCATTGTCTGGAAGGGCATTGGCGGCTGGAGAAATCCATGTCCGGCGGGCAGCATTTTGCCGGCACGGCGCTGTTCCAGCGTATGGCCGAAGACTGCCTGAGGCTGACGGAATCAGGCGTGCTGACCTTGCCGGATGCCCAGTTGCAGGCGGGGCGGGCGTGGGACTGGTTCCTTCGCCCCGACAGCCAGCTTGATATCCGCTATCCGCAAGAACATGGCGGCGCGCCCTATCACCTGCTGACGCCGGTCCGCGATGGCGAAGGCTGGTTCGGACATGCCTCGCATTCGTGCGCGGCAGATGTCTACGACGCGGATTATCGCATCGGCGAAAAGGCGATGCTGATCGAACATCTGGTCCGCGGGCCGAACAAGGACTACCGCGTTCAGGCGCGCTTCAGCCGCTGACTTGCCCCTCGAAGCTGCGGGTTCGCACCACGGTGACGCTGCAGGGCGCTTCCGCCGCGACCTTGGCCGAGACGCTGCCCAGAATCTTGCGCATGGCGGAATTGGCGCGCGCGCCCATGACGATGTGATCGACATTGTTGACGCGGGCATATTCGAGGATCGTCTCCGCCGGATCGATGGCCTCCAGCACGTGAAAGGTGATGCGGCCATCGCCCAGGCTTCAGTGGCCGGGCCCAGTCCTTGAGGCCGACGAGCCGCTGCACATGCTTGTTGTGGCCCTGCTCGTCGAGCGTCTGGTCGAGCGCGATGCGGTTGAGCTTGAGCACGTTGAGGCACGGCGAGGCGGGCATCGGGCGAGCGCTCGAGGATGCGCAGCGCGGTGCGCCGCAGCATTGTCCGCGAGTTCCGGCGTCATGTCGTCGAGATTGACGGCAACGCCCACGATGGGCGCGTCCGAGGCTTTCGCGACCGCGCGGCGGGGGGCTGTCGATCAGGCTCTTCGGCGACTCGCCCCGCCGCTTCAGCGCCGCGAAGAAGCCGTCGGTCTCCATCTTCTCGCGCGCGCGCCGTGAGCGTCACCTGGTCCGGGTGGCGCAGGTCATGGGCGAGCTGCGCCGCGGTCGGATAGCCGCCGGCCGGCCCTCACTTCGAGGCAGCGCAGCACGATTTCCTGCAACCATGGCGGCAATGTCCGGGTTGAGCTTGCGCGGCGGAACGGGATCCTTCCACAGGCGCCGCTTCAGGCCCTTGAGCTTCTGCGGATCGCCGAAGGGCCGCGTCCCGGTGGCGAAGAAATACATGAGCGCCCCGAGCGCGAAGAGATCGCTGCGCTGGTCGCTGCGGATGCCCAGCACCTGCTCGGGCGCCATGTAGGGTGCGGTGCCGTAGGGAAGGCGGAATTCCTCCTGCATCAGGTCCGGCAGCGCGCGGTGATGGGCGAGGCCGTAGTCGATCAGCACCGCTTCGCCCGTCGGCCTGAACATGATGTTGGACGGCTTGACGTCGAGATGCACGACGTCCTGCTCATGCAGGGACTGCAGCGCATCGGCGATGCTTGCGCCGAGTTCGGCCACTTCGTCCGGGCGGCAGCGGCAGCGACTTGAGCCGCGGCAGCAGCGTCTCGCCCGGCGATCCGCTCCATGACGATGTAGGGCTGGACGGCGAAATCGCCGTTCGCGACGTGGCGCGGCACATGCGGGCCCTTCAGGCGCGGCATGATCATCTGCTCCATCTCGAAGCTGACGATCGCCGCCGGATCCTCGCCCTCGTAGACCACGGGCGTCTTCATCAGGAAGGTCGCGCCGTCTTCCAGGCGCGTGACGCTCCACAGATGCGCCATGCCGCCCGCATGCATGAGTTCGTCGATCCGGAACCCGTCGATGACGGTTCCGGTTTCCAGCCTTGCCTTGACCACTCAGCGCCCCTTCAACAATCGATCCGCCAATGAATCCGGCAGCCCCAGCGCACGCATGCGCTGCGAAACGCTTTCGACGTCATAGGGCGCCCGGTGATAGGTGATGGTCCGCGTGCCGGTGTCGTAGAGCGCAAGCGAAGCGGCCGGATTGCCGTCGCGCGGCTGGCCGGCCGAGCCGAGGACCACGAGCCACTTGCGATGCGCGGCAAGCGGCGTATCGACATCCTGGACCGGCCGGTGCGCGGTCATCTTTCCGGTCGGCGACAGGCAATAGACGGCCGGGACATGCACGTGTCCGCAAAATGTCACCGTGGCGGCAGAGCGCGAGAGGCTGGTGCGCGCGGTATCGGCATCGGTCACGTAATGCCAGGCCGCGGGATCGGAAGCTTCCGAATGCACGAACAGGATATCGCCGGAACGAACCTCGAAGGGCAGGCTTGCCAGGAAGGATTTCGAGGTCGTCGCTCAGCTGCCCGCGCGTCCAGTCGATAACCTTGGCTGCCGTCGAATTCATGTCCCTCGCCGATTTCAGCACGGCCTGGTCATGGTTGCCGAGGACGGCGATGGCGCCCGCCTCGACCAGCGGGCTCACGCGCTCGATGACAGCTTCGGGGTCCGGCCCGTAGCCGACGAAATCGCCCAGGAAGGCAAGCTGTCACGGCCTGCAGTTTCTCCGCCGCCGCCAGGCAGGCCTCGAGGGCGGGAAGATTGGCATGAATATCCGAGATCAGGGCAATCCGCATGGTCGGAACTTCATCATATCCGTGCCCCGCGCGGAACACCGACCTTAGTTCCATGGCGCACGGCGCTTGCCGGCTTGATAAGAAGGCCCGACCGAAGCGGAAAAATCTCATCATGGAAATCTCCACGCTGCTGGCGCAACAGTTCACCGACATATTCCGGCTCGGCCTGCTGGCGGGCCTCATCTACACGACCGAGCGCACGCGCTCGCAGACGGGCGTGCTGCTGCCGCTGGTCGCCGGCGTGATCTTCGTCGCCGTCATCATTCCCAGCCACCATGCCGAGGCCGGACGTTCCGCTGTGGCTGGCCGCTGCAACGGGCATCGGCGTCAATGCGGTCATCGTCGCGGTGTTCTGGCTGGCCTGGCAGGCCTATCTCCAGATCAAGGCGCAGCTGAAACGAAAACGGGCCGGGGAAACCCCGGCCCGCCGCGTCAGGCATGGCCTGCGATATCAGCGCCGCATGTCGTCGGCGAAGATGTCCTTCTTGTGCGTGCCGCCCGGCACGAAGATCGCACCGATCACCACGGTCATCACCGCGATCGACGATCGCGTACCAGAGACCGGCATAGATGTTGCCGGTCTGGGCCGAGATCGCGAAGGCGGTTGCGGGCATCAGGCCGCCGAACCAGCCGTTGCCGATGTGATAGGGCAGCGACAGGCCGGAGTAGCGGATGCGGGTCGGGAAGAGTTCGACCAGCATCGCGGCGATCGGGCCGTACACCATCGTCACGAGGATGATGAGGTAGGTCAGGATCGCGATGATCGTCAGCTTCTGCGCCGGTGAAGATGTCGAAGAAGTTCGCGGCCTTGGCGACCGTGGTGTTGTCCGCGCAACCAGCGGATAGCCGGCTGCCTTCAGCGCATCGTTCAGGGCCTTCTCGAAGGCCGGCTTGACGCCCTTCTCCGCGTCGAGCGCGGCCTGGGCCGCGTCGATGGCGGCCTGGTCGGTGCCGGCCTTGGCGGTTTCGAGCGCCTCCGTCGCCGCCTTGATGGCAGCGGCGTTGGCGGCGGCGTTGATAGGACGGGATCACCGTGTCGCCGATCTTGATCTGCGGCGACGCTGCCCGCAGGAGCCGTCGACCGTCGTCGTAGTTCACCGAGGTGCGCGGCGAGCTGCGCCTTGGCGATGTCGCAGGAGTTGGTGAACTTCACCGTGCCCGATCGGGTTGAACTGGAACGAGCAGTCGGCCGGGTCGGCCGTCACCGTGACCGGGGTCTGCTGCGCGGCGTGCAGCGCCGGGTTGGCGACCTGCGTCAGCAGCTGGAACACCGGACATGTAGGTGAGCGCCGCGATCAGGCAGCCGCGCCAGGATGATCGGCTTGCGGCCGATGCGGTCGGACAGCGAGCCGAAGAACAGGAAGCCGCCCGTGCCGAGGATCAGCGACCAGGCCACGAAGACGTTGGCCGAGAAGCTGTCGACCTTGATGACGTTCTGCAGGAAGAACAGCGCGTAGAACTGGCCCGAGTACCAGACCACGGCCTGGCCGGCGACGAGGCCGAGCAGCGCGATCAGCGCGATCTTGCCGTTCTTCCAGTTGCCGAAGGCTTCGCGCAGCGGCGCCTTGGACGCCGAACCCTCTTCCTTCATCTTCTTGAAGGCAGGCGACTCGTTCATCTGCAGGCGGATGTAGAGCGAGATCAGCCAGCAGGAAGATCGAGCCCGAGGAACGGAATGCGCCAGCCCCAGGCGTTGAAGGCCTTCATCATCTGCGGCGTGCCGTCCGGCATTCATCAGCGCGACGCCGGCCGCGTCAAGCACCGGCTGGTCGGGATAGTTGCCGTTGACATAGCCCTGCACCGAGCAGGATCACGATCAGCGACAGCAGCAGGCCCAGCGTGGCCGTGGTCTGGATGAAGGAGGTGAAGTAGCCGCGCTGGTTGGCAGGCGCGTGTTCGGCCACGTAGACCGCGGCACCGCCATATTCGCCGCCAAGCGCCAGGCCCTGCAGCATGCGCAGCGCGATCAGGATGATCGGCGCCGCCACGCCCCAGGAGTAGTAGTTGGGCAGGAGGCCGACGAGGAAGGTCGACAGACCCATGATCAGGATGGTCATCAGGAAGGTGTACTTCCGGCCGATGAGGTCGCCCAGCGCGCCGAAGACCAGCGCGCCGAACGGGACGCACGATGAAGCCCGCGGCAAAGGCCAGCAGCGCGAAGACGTTGCGCGTAGCTTCCGGGAACGGCGTGAAGAACTGCGCGCCGATGATCGCGGCCAGCGAGCCGTAGAGATAGAAGTCGTACCATTCGAAGATGGTGCCGGCCGAGGAGGCAAGGATGACCTTCTTCTCCTCGGCCGTCATGGGCCGCGAACGCGCCCTGCCCAGCCGATCAGCTGTCGTGTCTGTCATATCTCTCCCCTTTGGACCGCGAGACCCCCCAAAGGGGCCTGCCGTGACGACAAGGAACAGAGCCATCTCTCCTCATGGCCCCTCCTGAGGATCAGCCTTAACACACTCCTAAGCGGGCTTTTAATTGGACTTTAGCAGGACGAGTCGGGGAAACGCCCCAAAGCCTGCCGCAACCCACTGATTATCTTTGTGAATCAGGCCACAACGGCGAGCGTTCGCGCATCGGTCGAGCGGGCTTGTGCCGGGCAACGCCACGCGCGCGCCATGGCCTGCCGTTGGGGCCTGCCGCCTTCGCCGGCATTGACTCCGCGCCAAAACCGCTTATGAGCATCGCCCAAAGGGAAAAAGTCATGCGCAGCATCAGCTTCGTCATTTCGGCACTCATCGTACCGGCCATTGCCGCCGGTCGCGCGCGGCATTTTCCTGCCGGGCTGAAGACACCCGCCAAAACCACCAAATCCTGATCCTTCCCCTCACCCCACGCTCTCCCGGGGATGAGACGGGAGGCGAACGGCACGACCGGAAGCGTTCTTCAGGTTGGCTGGCGGGAGGGTGAAACGGGCACGGACAGCCCCAGAACCGGATTCGGAGACCATCCATGGGTTACAAGATCGCAATCATCGGCGCGACTGGAAATGTCGGGCGCGAGATGCTCAACATTCTGGACGAGCGCGGCTTTCCCGCCGATACCGTCGTGGCGCTCGCCTCGCGGCGCAGCCAGGGCACGGAAGTCTCCTTCGGCGACAAGACCTTGAAGGTGCAGTCGCTCGACAACTTACGATTTCACCGGCACCGATATCGCCTTGATGTCGGCCGGCGGGGAGATTTCCAAGATCTGGTCGCCCAGGATCGCGGCGCAGGGTTGCGTCGTGATCGACAACTCCTCGGCCTGGCGCTACGACGCCGACGTGCCGCTGATCGTTCCGGAAGTGAATGCCGACGCGGTCGAGGGCTTCCGCAAGCGAAACATCATCGCCAACCCCAATTGCTCGACGGCACAGCTCGTCGTCGCGCTGAAGCCGCTGCACGACAAGGCGCGGATCAAGCGCGTGGTGGTTTCGACCTACCAGTCGGTCTCGGGCGCCGGCAAGGAAGGCATGGACGAATTGTTCAACCAGACGCGCGCGATCTTCGTCGCCGATCCGCTCGAAGCCAAGAAGTTCACCAAGCGCATCGCCTTCAACGTCATTCCCGCACATCGACGTGTTCATGGACGACGGCTCGACCAAGGAAGAGTGGAAGGTGGTCGCCGAGACCAAGAAGATCCTCGACAAGAAGATCAAGGTGACCTGCACCGCGGTGCGCGTGCCCGTGTTCATCGGCCACAGCGAAGCGGTCAACATCGAGTTCGAGGATCCGATCAGCGCCGAGGAAGCACGCGAAATCCTGCGCGAGGCGCCGGGTTGCCTCGTCGTCGACAAGCGCGAGAACGGCGGCTACGTCACGCCGCTCGAATGCGCGGGCGAAGACGCGACCTATATTTCTCGCATCCGCGAGGATCCCACCGTCGAAAACGGTCTCAATATCTGGGTGGTATCCGACAATCTGCGCAAGGGCGCCGCACTCAATGCGATCCAGATTGCGGAACTGCTTGTCAATCGGGGACTTATTGCCAGGCAAAAGGCCGCCTAGGCGGCCATCAAAGCGTCTTGATTGTCCGCAATCAGGAGTGCGCTCCGCAAAAATACCTTCTGGGGCTGTAGAAATTTCACGGCAAGAAGGCAATATCGACGCTGATTACGTTACGCAATCGACGCGCGAACGGCTTGAACGAGGGAATCACGAATGTTGCCTGGCAAATTAAAGATTCTTGACGGCCGGTTTGGTTCTTCTGGCACTTGGCCAAACCCCGGCGCTGGCAGGTGAATGCGGCGATGACGCCGCCGGTTTCCCTGCCTGGGTCGAGACTTTCAAGCAGGAGGCCGTTGCCAAGGGCGTGAACCCGCGCACGGTGGAGGAGGCGCTCAGCGGCGTCTCCTACGCGACCAAGACGATTTCGCTCGATCGCAACCAGAAGAGCTTCAAGCTCTCCTACGAGCAGTTCATGCAGAAGCGCGGCGCCTCGACCATCATCTCCAAGGGCCGCACGCTGAAGAAGCAGAATGCGGCGCTGTTCAAGAAGATCGAGGCGAAATATGGCGTGCCCGCCGGCCCGCTGCTGGCAATCTGGGGCATGGAAACCGGCTTCGGCAGTTTCCTTGGCAACCAGGATGCATTCAGCGCGCTGGCGACGCTCGCCTATGATTGCCGCCGCTCGGAATTCTTCGAGGAGCAGCTCTACGCCGCGCTCAACATTCTCGAGACGGGCCAGCTGGAGCGCGAGGAGATGAAGGGCGCGGGCCATGGCGAGATCGGCCAGATGCAGTTCCTGCCGGTCAACTACATGAAGTTTGGCGCCGATGGCGACGGCAACGGCAAGGTCGACATGATCCGCTCGCGCGCCGACGCGCTGGCGTCGACCGCAAACTACCTGCTCGGCTATGGCTGGCAGCCGGGCACAGGGCTATCAGCCCGGCGAGCCGAATTTCGCGGCCATCGAGGGCTGGAACAAGGCGCAGGTCTACCAGAAGGCGATTGCCGCCATCGGGTTGGCGATCGACGGCGAAGAAGGCTAGGGCTCGAAGCCGGGGCAATCGGCCCCGGCTTCCTCTTCCACGACGCGCAGTGATCTTGTCGCCTTCCAGCGTGAAGGTTTCGCGATTCATCTTCACGGCATCGGGAAAGCGGTAGCACACCTCGACCACGGCGGAACTCTCGCTCGAGGAAACCTGCCGGGTCAGAATCCTGCCTTCCCTTGCCAACTGCTCCCAGTCGCCCAGCGAACCGATGAACTCGTCGCGGCTTTGCACCAGCCCCAGATATTTGAGTTCTATTTCCCCGTTTTCGGCAATGAGGCTGGAAAAGGCATCGCGGTCGGCGGTGCGAAGCGCCTCATACCATCGCGCAACCGGCGGCGGGGAAAGGACCTGCGCGCTCGCGGCGCAAGGCAGTATCGCAGCTGCGAAGACACCGGCTGCCAGCACGAGAAGTCTTGAGGCCGTCACGCTTTCATCCTTCATTTCGTCGTGGCCAGCGCCGGGCGGAAGTTGCCGTCCTTGGCGTCCATCAACCACAATTCACCGGTGCTGATGTCGAACCACGAGCCGTGAATGGCGATGCGGCCCTTTTCAAGCAGGATATTGACGCAGGGAAATGTAGCCAGATTGCGGATTGCCTGCCGCACCGATGCCTCCTCGAGCGCGCGCTGGCGGTCCGCCGCGGAGGCAACGTCCTCGCATCGGATGTCGAGCGTTGCCGGCTCCAGCAAGGAAATCCACTTGCCGATGAAATCGCCCGGCGAGAGCGGCTCCGCGGCATTGCCTTCATAGAGTTCGCGAAACACATGGACGCCGCCGCAGCGGCCATGGCCCATGACCACGATGTGCTTGACCTTCAGAACCTGCACGGCAAATTCCAGTGCAGCCGAAGTGCCATGGTATTCGCCGTCCGGCGCATAGGGCGGGACCAGATTGGCGACGTTGCGCAGCACGAATATCTCGCCCGGCGCGGCGTCGAACACCGTCTCGGGCGCGGCGCGCGAATTGCAACAGGAAATCACCATGATCTCAGGCTGCTGCCCGGTTGCGGCAAGCTGCTCGTAGCGCTCGCGCTCATGGCGCAGCCGCCCGTAGTGAAAGGCCTTGTAGCCTTCGTCGAGACGCACCGGAAAAACCGGATCGACCTGTTCCCTTGGCAATTCGCATTTCCTTCTCAAGGTTTCCGGCACTGAGTATTACGCCCAGATCGCGATATGAAGCCCTTTTGCATCGACAAGCTTCTCGCGTGGAAAAGGTTCAGCCAGGCCTTCGGCGATGCGTGCGGCGGTGACGGTGCAGGCGCAGGCGTCGAGGAGATCGTCGATCGCGGCGCCGCGTGGCGGCCTTTGGCGCAGGAAGTGCGTGCTGAAGCCGTTCTTCTCCAGCAAGGCGCAGCGTTCTTCAAAGCCATCCGGGTTGAGCCGGCCCTTGATCTTCTTGGCGTTCGCCAGTGCCTGACCGCCGTTCATGCGCCAGAATGCCAGCTCGGGATGGGTCTCGCGCACGCGCAACTGCAGTTGCGGGGTCATCGCCGCATCGATCTGCCGGATCTTGCCGAAGAGGAAAAATGCCTGCCTGGAGATCTTGCGCGGCGGGTCGGAGGTGGCGAGCGCGGCGGCGCAGCCCTGCCGATAGTCAGCGCAATAGACCGACTGGCGCGAAGGTATCGAGAAGACGCTGGACTGGCGTGCGCCAAGCAGCGGGCGCACCGCCTGCTCCGGCCCGCGCCCGCCCTTGCCGATGAAATCGGGAAGGCCAATGGGCATGTCGACAGCGATAACGGCATCGACATAAGCCGTCAGCAGCTCGCCGAAACTTGCATGAATCGCAACCCGCGGATCGCCGCCATCGATGCGGCTGACGGCGATCCAGCCGGCCGGGCAGCCGTCCACCCCGACATGCGCCACTGGCGTCATCGGGCGGAAGCAACAGCGATGGTGCGCATGGCGACGGGGGACATCGGCTGCACGAGGCTCCTGGTGTCGGCCTGCGGCATCAACTCGTCGGACCCGCGCTGGGCCGCGCGCGATATTGCCTCGAAAATCGAGGAGGTGGCTTTTTCCAGCGCCTCCGCCGGCTTGAGCCCTTCCAGCAACAGCGCCAGGAACAGGCCGGAAAGCAGATCGCCGCTGCCATTGCCCGGTCCCGCAACCAGCCGGTGCTCTGCGAGCGTCGCGCCTGAGGGCTCGACGAGCAAATTGCCGATATTGCCGCGCATGAACCCGGGGGTCGATGTCACCATGACCATCGGCGGCGCCAGCATGCGCGCGGCGGAAACCGCCGCTGCCGCATCGCCGAGGCCGGGCCGGTCGGCAAGCCAGGCGAGCTCGTGGATATTGGGCGTCGCGATGTCGGCCTGCGGCAAGAGCATGTCGCGGATGGCGGCCGCCGTTTCCAGCTTTACGTAAAGGCCGGCCGCATCGCCGATCACCGGATCGCACAGGTACATGATCTTCGGGTTCCTGGCCTTTGCGGCGGCGACGAACCCGGCGACTTTCCCGGCCTGCGCGGCATTGGCCATGTAGCCGGTGATGATCGCCCCGGTTTCGCCGAACCATCTGGAGCCGATGAGGTCGTCGAGGAACGGACCGAAAAGCGCCGGGTCCGGCTCGATCCGCGTGGAAGGTCCGTGGCCGGGATGAAAGGGCAGCAGCACGGTCGGCACGGCCCAGACCGGGTAGCCGAAGGCTTCGAGGGCGTGGACGATGGAGCGGTTGCCGATGGCGCCGCGCGCGACCTGGCTGGAAATGGCGATAACCGCCGGTCTTGGCTGGATTGGCGGGTTCATTGCATCAGGACGGCGCGCACGATGTAGAGTACCAGTGCGACAAAGATGACGAAGCCGATCACCCGCCCGGCGCGCGTGCCCCAGACCTCGATGGGATCGTCCTGCGGCTTGTCGGCTCCGCTGAAATGCTTTCGCGCCCGGTCTGCCGTGCGCGCCAGAAACGAACCGCCCAGCGCGACGCTATCGCGCTCGACGCGTTCGAGGATGCGGCGCGACTCGGCCTGAGCCTCGTCTTGCTTGCTGCGCCTCTTCGGCGGCTGGCCTGTCACGTGCCGGACTCCCTTTTGGTGGCGGGTCATCTTTAGCGCCGGGGCAGGTCCAATACCAGAGCGGGGGCTGCTTTCGCAGCGGCTTGAATCGCTATAGTGTCGCGCCGGACCGGGGCGGCCCGGCCATCCTTCCAAGTGCTTTTGGAGCCCTTCAATGCAGACCATTCCTGCCCTTCGAGCCGGCGGGCTCGTGCCAGCCAGAATTGCATTGGCGCTCATCGCCCTGCTGACACTGGCGGGCTGCGGCATCAACAACATCCCGAGCTACGAGGAAGCGGCCAAGGCGCGCTGGAGCGATGTGCTGAACCAGTACCAGCGCCGCGCCGACCTCATCCCCAACCTGGTCGAGACCGTGAAGGGATATGCCGCCCAGGAAAAGGACGTGCTGACAAGCGTGGTGGAAGCGCGCGCCAAGGCGACGCAGATGCAGATTCCGCCGGACGTGCTGACGAACCCGGATGCGTTCAAGGCCTTCCAGGACAACCAGGCGGCTCTCACCGGCGCGCTTTCGCGCCTGCTCGCGGTGGTTGAGGCCTATCCCGACCTCAAGTCGAACCAGAATTTTCTCGCCTTGCAATCGCAGCTGGAAGGCACGGAAAACCGCATCGCGGTGGCGCGGCGCGATTACATTGCGGCAGTGCAGGCCTACAATACCGAGTTGCGGACCATTCCGGGCCGGTGGTGGCGCAGCTTCATGTACCCCGAGGCGCAACCGATGCAGAATTTCACGGTCGAGGCCGACAAGCTGGAACTGCCGAAGGTCGACTTCAACAAGCAGCCGGCCGGCTGACGCCGGCAGAACGCCATGCGCCTGATCGGGCTCGTTGCCGCCTTTCTCATCCTTCTTGCGGCGCCCGCGCTGGCGCAGGAGGGCGGCTGGCCCGCGCTCACCGGTCGCGTGGTCGACATGGCCGGCATGCTCGGCCCCGCGGCAAAGGCAAGCCTCGAGGCCGAACTTGCGGCCTTCGAGGCGAAGTCCTCCGACCAGGTGGTGGTCGCAACCATCCCCTCGCTCAACGGGGCGGTGCTTGAAGACTACGCCAACGGGCTGTTCCGGCACTGGCAATTGGGGCAGGCGCAGGAGAACAACGGCGTGCTGCTGCTGATCGCGCGCGATGATCGCAAGATGCGCATCGAGGTCGGCTACGGACTTGAGGGAATTCTCACCGACGCGCTTTCGCGGCTGATCATCGAGGACGTGATCGTGCCCTCCTTTCGCGCCGGCGACTTCGAGGGCGGAATCACCCAGGGCACGCAATTCATCGTCAAGGTGCTGTCGGGCGACACGGCGGAACTGGAGGCGCGGGCCAAGCGCAACCCGCCGGAGGACATCGGCAAATTGATCGACTGGGTGTTCACGACCATCGTGCTCCTGTGGTTCGCCTTTGTCTTCGCCTCGATCATCTTCGGCTTCCTCGCGCCGGTCTACGGAAGAAAGCTTGGACCCGGCCGTTATGAGTGGCTCGGCATCGAATATGACCAGCGCGCAGCATCGCGCAGCGGGAGCAGCGGCGGCGGCTGGTCGTCCGGACGCAGCAGCAGCGGCGGGGGCGGGTTTTCCGGCGGCGGCGGCTCTTCGGGTGGAGGAGGGGCGTCGGGCGGATGGTGAAGCTGGAACTGACACCGCAACAAGGCGAGGCCATCGTCGCCGCGATCCGCGAGGCTGAAAAGCGCAGCAGTGCGGAGATCTTCGCCGTGCTGGCGCGGCGGTCCGGCGACTACCGGCTGCCGGCCACGGCATTCCTGCTGACCTGGGTGATCGCCGTTTCCTGCGCCATCGCCGTGTTCGCGTGGCGGCACTGGATATCCATACCGCTGCCGGCGTTCGCGCTGGCGCAGTTCCTTTCCGCCGTGACGGTCTTCGTGCTGATGCATGCGTTTCCCGAGGTCGCGGTGCGCTTCGTTCCGCGGCGCGTGCGCTATGGCCGCGCCCATGCCAGCGCCGCGCAGCAGTTTCTGGCGCATGGCATTCACCACACGCACGGGCGCACCGGGGTGCTGGTGTTCGTGTCGATGGCGGAGCGCTATGCCGAGGTGAGGGCCGACAAGGCGATTGCCGACCGGCTGGGCCAGAACTTCTGGAACGATTGCGTTGCAAGGCTGATCGACAGCGCATCCAGGGGCGCGGTTGCCGAGGGCCTCGTTGCGGCGATCGGCACGATCGGCGAGCGGCTGGCGCAGGAATTCCCGCCTCGCGAAAACGACCGCAACGAACTCGAGGACCGGCTTGTGATCCTCTAGCCCCGGCAATCGAAGCGTGACATTGTTCGCCTGGTCTTGCGGAGGGCGAAGCGGATGAACGTGGCGGCGGTGAACGCGGACATACGTCCGGCAGATCGCAAGGGCATCTGGGGCTGGATGCTGTTCGACTGGGCGGCGCAGCCGTTCTTCACGGTGGTGACGACCTTCATCTTCGGCCCGTATTTCGTGGCGCGGCTCGCCTCCGACGACACCACCGGGCAGGCGTGGTGGGCTTACGGCGTCGCGGCTTCGGGCTTCATCATCGCCGTCCTGTCGCCGGTGCTCGGCGCGATCGCCGACAAGACCGGCCCGCGCAAGCCGTGGATCGCCTTCTTCGCCGCGATGAAGATCGTTGCGCTGCTGCACGTTGTGGTGGGCCGCTCCCGGCTCCAGCCTGTTGTGGGTGATTACCGTGTTCACGCTGGCGACGGTCGCGGCGGAATTTTCCATCGTGTTCAACGATTCGATGATGTCGCGGCTGGTCTCCAAGAAGGACATCGGCAAGGTCTCCAACATCGCCTGGGGGCTCGGCTATCTCGGCGGCATGATCGTCCTGATCTTCGTCGTCGCGGTGCTTGCCGCCTCGCCGGAGACCGGCAAGACCATCGCTCGGCATTTCGCCCGGCCTCGACATCGCCGCGGGCGAGGACGCGCGCCTGACCGGGCCGATCGCGGCAATCTGGTATCTCGTCTTCATCCTGCCGATGTTCATGTTCACGCCGGACAGCATGCGCGGCGAGCCGTACGACATCGGCCGTTCGCGACGGGCTCGCGGACCTGCGCGACACGGTCAAGGAAGTTCGCAAGCAGCCCGGCATCTTCCGCTTTCTCGTCGCGCGCATGATCTACCAGGACGGCGTCAACGCGCTGCTGGCGCTTGGCGCGCCCTTCGCGGCCGGGATGTTCGCCTGGCAGACGACCGAGATCGGCCTCTACGGCATCATCCTCAACGTCGTCGCGATCTTCGGCTGCATCGTCGCCGGTTCGCTCGACGCGCGTCTCGGCTCGAAGCGGATCGTGCTGTTTTCGCTGGCATTGCTGCTGCTCGCGACCATCGGCATCGTCTCGACGGGTCCGGGCTACACGCTCTTCGGCCTGGTGCAATTGTCGACGGCCGACAGCGGCGGCTTCTTCGGAACGCCGGCCGAGCATGCCTATATCGGCTATGGCCTGCTGATCGGCATTGCCTTCGGCCCGGTGCAGGCCTCGTCGCGCTCCTATCTGGCGCGCAGCGTGCCGCCGAGCGAGACGGGACGCTATTTCGGCATCTATGCGCTGGCCGGCCGCGCGACGAGTTTCCTCGCGCCGCTTCTGGTCGCCAACGTCACGCTGTGGAGTGGCTCCAGCCGCCTCGGCATGGCGCATGATCATTCCGTTCTTCCTGGTGGGCGCCTATGTCCTGCTGCGGACGCCCTATCCGGCGAACGCCCGCTGAAGCTCAGTGCCGGAAATGGCGCATGCCGGTGAAGACCATGGCGATGCCGGCCTCGTCGGCGGCGGCGATCACCTCGTCGTCGCGCATCGAGCCGCCCGGCTGGATCACGGCCGTCGCACCGGCCTCGATGGCCGACGAGCAGGCCGTCGGCGAACGGGAAAGAACGCATCCGAGGCGACCGACGCGAGCCATGGGTCGAGCGGCTCGGCGAGGCCCGCGCGCCTCGCCGCATCCTGCGCCTTGCGCGCTGCGATGCGCGATGAATCGACCCGGCTCATCTGGCCGGCGCCGATGCCGACCGTCGCGCCGTCGCGGGCATAGACGATGGCGTTCGACTTGACGTGCTTGGCGACGCGGAAGGCAAAGCGCAGATCGGCGAGTTCCGCTTGCGTCGGCGCACGCTTCGTCACGACCTTGAGTTCCAGATCGTCGACGACGCCATTGTCGCGCGACTGGACGAGCAGGCCGCCGGCGACCGGTGCGCACGGTGACGCCGTCGCCGCGCGGATCGGCAAGGCGCCGGTGACCAGCACGCGCAGGTTCTTCTTCGCCGCGAGGATGGCGAGCGCCGCTTCGCTGACCGACTGGCGCGATGATCACCTCGGTGAAGATCTTGACGATCTCCTCGCGCGGCCTGCCGCGTCGAGCTCGCGGTTGAGCGCGATGATGCCGCCGAAGGCGGAGACCGGATCGCAGGCGAGCGCCCTGTCGATAGGCCTCGCGCGAGCGTCGGCGCCGGTGGCGACGCCGCAGGGATTGGCGTGCTTGATGATGGCGACGGCGGCGGACCGGGCCGGGTCGAACTCGCGACGAGCTCGAAGGCGGCGTCGGTGTCGTTGATGTTGTTGTACGACAGTTGCTTGCCCTGCAGCTGCCGTGCGGTGGCCACGCCGGGCCGGGCTCGCCGGTGATGATAGAAGCGCGGCCTTCTGGTGCGGGTTCTCGCCATAGCGCAGTTCCTCCGCGAGCCTGCCGCCGATGGCGAAGTGGCGCGGCGCGGCAATGTCGAGCGACTGCGCGAACCAGCCGGCGATGGCCGCGTCATAGGCTGCGGTGCGGGCGAAGGCCTTGGCGGCCAGGTTTCTGGCGCAGCGCCAGGCTGGTCGGCGCCGCCGTTGCCTCGAGAGCTCGGCGAGGATTTCCGCGATAGTCTTGCGGATCGGTGACGATCGCGACATAGGCGTGGTTCTTCGCCGAGGCGCGGATCATCGCCGGGCCGCCGATGTCGATGTTCTCGACCGCCTGCGCCGCATGGCGCCCCGGCGGCGGAGACCTCCTCGAACGGGTAGAGGTTGATCACCGCGAGGTCGATCGGCTCGATGCCATGCGCGGCCATCGCCTGCGAATGGTCGGCATCGTCGCGGATCGCCGAGCAGCCCGCCATGCACGGAGGGGTGCAGCGTCTTGACGCGCCCGTCCATGATCTCGGGAAAGCCGGTCAGTTCGGAGACATCGCGCACCGCAAGACCGGCGGCCGACGAGCGCTGCGGCAGTGCCGCCGGTCGAGACGAGTCTCGACGCCATGGCCGGCAAGCGCGGCGGCGAACTCGACGATGCCGGTCTTGTCGGAGACCGAGATCAGCGCGCGGCGCAACGGTACGCGGTCAGGCGCGGTCAGGTTCCTGGATTGCACGGCCATGCGGCGGCTCCGATTGATATTCGCGCTCCACCTAGCATGGCGGCGAGAGAGCGAAAACATCGGCGCGCAGTTATCCTTGCCAAATCAGCTCAGCGCCGCGTGAGTGTCCAGCGCAATTCGGCGAGGCTGGAGACATTGCCGCGCAGCACGATCTGCAGGCTGCGCCGCGAACCGGCGGGCACGGCGAAATATACGCCTTCCTCAAGCTGCGGCGTGGCGGCGTCGCAGGCAAACTCCCAGAGCGCGCCATCGGCGCTGCGCAGGGTAATGCTGCCGCCGCTTTCGACGTGGTGCGCCTCCACAGACGGGTGCAGGTGGAATCGGATCGCGTAGGCGTCGCGAAGAACGGTCTTCGATTTCTTGCCGGTTTGGCGGAAGCGGTCCAGTCCGGTAAGGGCCGTGCCGTCGCCGGAAAGCCGCAAGTGCCGTTCGTGAACCACTCCGAAGGCGCGCGCATAGCCGTCATGGCTCGCGGTTACCGTCACCGCGCCATCGGCTTCGCGCCGCTCGACATGGACGTTGGACGGGCCCGAGGCGATGTACCAGGGTGAGTTGGCATCCTTGCGGTCTTCCACGACGAAACGGCATGCGGAAGTGTCGTTCAGCGTCATCGTGGAATGGGCGGCAGTGGATCGTCCGGCGAGCATCGTCGTTTGCGGTGCGAGCGCGGGAACCCCGCAATTGACGATCAGCAGGGCCTCGCCGCTGGTCATCTCGAAGGAAAGCGTGCCGGCATGTGCGGCGCTGGAAAGATCGGGCGGCGGAGGCTTGCCGGCTTCCATCAGGATCGTCGTGCCGCCGGCCTGCAGCCGCTGATAGCCGCTATATGGCGCGCTGTCGGGCACCGCGCCCATCACGTCGTCATAGCGCAGCACGGTGGAAATCAGGCTTTGCGGCGTATGCCCGCCGCCATTGAAGCGGGCGATGCCGCCATCGCCGAGCCGGTAGAACCGCACGGCCAGCATCATGCGGTCGATCGCGGAAACGAGCTGGGTCGAAGGCGCCTGGCCGACCCGCATGAAGGACTGGCGCAGCGGCAGGAGCAGCGCCAGCAGGTCGACCAGCACGGCCGGGTTGCGCGAGACATGCCCGCCATCGGGCAGGATCTGGCGCGCGAGTTCGGCATCGAGGTGCTTTTGCGCAGTGCGCGCCGCGCCTTTCGGGATGGATACGCAAATATCGGCATAGGCGAGCGCCGAGAGACACAACAGCCGAGGCATGCCGTCCGGTGCACCCGAGGCCACGGTGCGAAGGTAACGGATATGGTAGCCGATGGATTTGAGGAAACGGCGATAGGAGCCCAGATCGGTCTTTTCGACGATCAGCACCGAATGGCTGAGCCAGGACACCAGCCGCTGTGCGCTGGTCTCGGCGTCCCAGGCCAGATCGTCGCGCGGGCGCGGATTGGCCTCGATCCAGTCCTTGATCAGGGCCTGCGCATTGGTCGCCGATAGCGGATCGCCCGCGGCCCCGAGGTGGCGCAGCCAGCCGAAAGCATGCAGTTCGCGGGCAAACGCGGGCGAGGGAGGCGGCATGGAGAAGGGATTGCCGCCCGATGTCGCCAGAGTCTTTCCGGCAAGATGGAAATTGCCTGCATAGATTTCCTGGGCCACGGTCGGGTCGGGCGTGTGCAGGTCCGGCGGGGCAAGCAGAAGGCGCTCGGGCGCGGGCCCGGAGACGCGGACGCGGCCACGGTTCGACCCGGCAAGGCCGCGGCGCAAGCGCCGCCACAAGCCCGAAAGCGCCATGCCGAACGATCCTGACTGATCCGCCAGCGCCATCAGCTCGATTTTCCTCCCCCGCCACTGTGCCGCGGTGATTCATAGGGTGAAATGTTTGCGGAAATCCGGCTCCCCTGTCCGCAAAGACACAATGACAGCTTACGCCGGTTCAGGCAATTTCGAAGCGGCAGGCGAAGAAGCCGTCCATACCGCCTGTGGATGATTTTTCGTGCTGCTTCGCTTCATGCGCAGTGTCGTGCGGCGCTTGATTCCCAGAAGCCTGCGGCGCTTGATTCCCAGAAGCCTGCGGCGCCGGCATGTGAAAGGGAAGCGTGCGCAGCGCGCCCTGGCCGTTGACGAGGTTTTCCGCGCCCGCGATCTCGCCCTTGCGCAGCGGCTTGTGGACCAGGCCTTCGGGCGCGCGCTGGATCGCGGCGAGAAGATTTTCGCCCTCGCGCTTCAGCATGGAGCAATTGGCGTAGACGAGCGTGCCCCCGGGCTTGACGAAGCCTGCTGCCTTGCGGATCAGCTTCATCTGCAGGATTGCCAGCGCCTCGACGTCCTGCGGCGTCTTGGTCCACATCACGTCGGGGTGGCGGCGGATCGTGCCGGTGGAAGAGCAGGGCGCATCGAGCAGCACCGCGTCGAACTTTTCCTCCGGTTCCCATTCGAGAATGTCGGCGGCAACGGTGGTCGCTTCCAGTTTCAACCGTTGCAGGTTCTCGTGCAGCCTCCCAAGACGCGGCGGAGAAATGTCTACCGCGGTGACGTGCGCGCCGAGGCTGGCGAGCTGCGCGGTCTTGCCGCCCGGCGCGGCGCAAAGGTCGGCGACGCGCTTGCCCGCGACATCCCCCAGCAGCCGCACCGGAAGGGCGGAGGCCGCGTCCTGCACCCACCATGTGCCGTCCAGGTATCCCGGCAGGTCGCGCACGGCGACGTCGCTCGCCAGCCGCAACGAGCCGGTCGGCAGCACGGTCGCGTTCATTGCGCGCGCCAGTTCCATGACTTCATCGCCGGAAAGCCGTGGCGAGGGCGTGATGTCTATGACCGGTTCGTCAAGCACGGCGCGGGCAATGGCATCGGCATTCTCGCGGCCATGGTCGCGGCGAAGCTCGGCGGCCAGCCAGGGCGGAAAGACCGTGGCGGCATCGCGAGGCAGGTGCAGCTGATCCTTCTCGCGCGCGAGGCGGCGCAGCACGGCATTGGCCATGGCGGCGAAACGGGTGGTTCGGTTGTCCTGCGAAATGGCGGTGACGGCCAGATCCACCGCCGCGCTGTCGGGCACGTCCATGTATAGGATCTGCGCGGCGGCTGCGTGAAGCGTGTGCAGCAGGTGCCGCGCCTTTTGCGGCGGCTTGCGGTCGACCATTCTTGCGAGCGCGCGCTCTATTTCGCCGCGATGGCGAAGGGCTGTGACCGCGATGGCGCGGGCCAGCGCGCGGTCGCGGGCATCGAGCGCCCGCATGGGGGCGAGCCCCTGCGCCTCGTCGGTCAGCACCTCGAGGCTGCGGCGGTCGTCGACAACCCGCCCGATCAGGGTTGCCGCGATCTGGCGTGCGTCGAAACCGGGCCTTCTCTCGCTGGTTTTTTGGGGATGCTTCACGACCGCGTGCCGCCTGCGGCAAGCACGGGCTCAAGCCATTTGAAGGCGGTCACGACCATGGCCCGCGCGGCTCGTCGCCGGGCTTGCGGCCCCACTGGCTGTTGCCAGCGTTGGGAACCGAGGCCTTCGGCCGCGCCGCCGGCCCGGCCTTGCTGGCCGGCGCTTCCCATGGACCGCTAGCGGATTGGTCGTCGGGCGCGCGCGGGTTTTCCCCGCGCGGCTCGGAGGCTTCCATCTGGCGCAGCTCGGCGTCGAGCGCCTCCAGCGCCTTGATCCGGTTCAGCGTATTGGGGTGGGTCGAGAACAGGCTGTCGCGCGCATGCTGGCCGAGCGGATTGATGATGAACATGTGCGCGGTTGCCGGGTTGCGTTCCGCGTCGCGGTTGGGGATTCGCCCGGCCGCGACCGCGATCTTCTCGAGCGCGGATGCGAGCCAGAGCGGCTGGCCGCAAATCTGGGCGCCGAGCCGGTCGGCCGAATATTCGCGCGTGCGGCTGATCGCCATCTGCACGATCATCGCCGCGAACGGGGCCAGCAACACGGCGAGCAGCGTAGCCAGGGCATTGCCATTGCCATTGTTGCGGTTGCCGCCCATGAAGAAGGCAAAGTTGCCGAGCATGGAAATGGCGCCGGCAAGCGTTGCCGTGATGGTCATGATCAGCGTGTCCCGGTTCGCGATGTGCGCCAATTCATGCGCCATCACGCCGGCGACTTCCTCGGGCGTCAGCGTCTCGAGCAGTCCCGTCGACGCGGCAACAGCCGCGTTCTGCGGATTGCGGCCAGTGGCGAAGGCGTTGGGCTGCGGCGAGTTGATGATGTAGGTGCGCGGCATCGGCAGGTTTGCCGCCTCCGACAACCGCTTCACGATCTCGTGGAATTCGGGCGCGTTTTGCGGGCCGACCTCGACGGCGTGGTGCATGCGCAGCACCATCTTGTCGGAGTTCCAATAGCTGAAGATATTCATGCCGGCGGCAATGACGAAAGCCATCAGCATGCCGGACTGGCCGCCTATGGCATAGCCGACGCCCATGAAAAGCGCGGTCATGGCGGCGAGCAGCATTGCGGTGCGCAAGATGTTCATGAAATTGAGCTCCGGGTCTGGCCTGTGCAAACGCGCGGCTCGGGCTATATCACAATAGGCATGGCCGCACGCATTCAAATGATGCACAAGCAGGCGATGCGCAAGAATGCAGGCGCAAAGTTTCCGCTTCAAAAAGCGCGGAGGTGAAATTGAACGGCTCCAACAAAGACCCTCAGGATGCGGCGAACGAGGACGCGGCCCCGGCACGCGTGTTGCCGCCGGCAGCCTTGCGCGCCCTGGCGGAAGCCGAGGCGCGCCGGCGCGAGCAGGACGCGAGGCCACCGCTTCCTCCGGAAATCAATGGACGCGACGGTCCAGAGCCCGTCCGCTATGGCGACTGGGAGAAAAAAGGCATAGCCATCGATTTTTGAGCGGCTTGACGGCCCGTACTGAATTGCCTAGGAATTTTTCCCTATAGGAAGATAATCCTTGGGGAATCATTGTGCGCCTGCATGCATTTCTTGTCCTGCCCTTGTTGCACGTTCTGCTTGCCGGGGCGGCCGCGCCCGCCCAGGAGCAATCGAAGGGAGCTTCTGCGCATTCCATCGCCGGCCCGGTGCAGGCCCGCGTGGTCAAGGTGCTCGACGGCGACAGCTTCTCGGTCGATGCCCTCGTGTGGCCCGGAACCAGCGTATCCGTTTCGATCAGGGTGCGGGGGGTCGACGCACCGGAGCTTCGCTCCAAGTGCCCGCATGAGCGCTGGCTGGCGCGGCAGTCGCGCGAGGGGTTGACGGAACGCCTGGCGATGCAGGACGTCAGCCTGCACAATATCGACGGCGACAAATATTACGGGCGGGTGCTCGCCGACGTCAAACTGGCCGATGGCAGCGACCTGGCGCAGGTACTGCTCGCGAATCGGATGGTTCGGCCCTATGGCGGGCAACGCCGCAAGGGCTGGTGCAGCCCGATTCAGTACTGAGTTTGCGCCAGGTTGCGTTTGACCGCGCGGGCATAGATTGGGCGTGCTGCCCATTTTTCCGGCATTTGGTGACGCTGCGGCAGGCAGTTCGAGCGCAAGGGCGCTTATCTCGCCTTTTTTTGCATGGCAGCAATGAATATTTTGCACTGCACAATGAACGCAAAATGAATATATTTGAAACATCAGATCGGCCCGGACATATCCTCCTCCCATGTCCCGGTTGAGTTCCGGCAAATCCTCCTCCCTTGCCGGAACGTTGTAATGAAGCCCGCCGGATCCTCCTCCCCCGGCGGGCTTTATTCATTTCAGCAGCCCCAAACCAGTTCAGCCTCAGCCGCCACAAACGAAAACGCCGCTCCCCGGGGGAAGCGGCGTCGCGATTTTCGTCGGAAGACGGACCTGTGGGAGGTACGGGCAGGCAAATGCCGACGCCCGCACCTGTCCGCGCTTCACTTCATTCGATCAGAGGCTGCTCCGATGGAATGACGATCCGCTCAAGCCCATGCAGTTCCGGAAATCACTCGACATCGGATCACCTCCTTTCGATTGGTTGATAATGACGAACCCAATGTGGGGCGATTTGTGCCATGTGACAAGAGGGTTCGCTTTCACGCACGCAAACGAAAAAAGGCCCGCGCGAAACGGACCTTTTTCCTGACATGTGCTTGAACAGCCCTCAGGCCATCACCTTCTTGTTCTGGCGGTTGGCGATGAGGTCGTCCACCACCGCCGGATCGGCGAGCGTCGAAGTGTCGCCGAGCGCGCCGAAATCGTCCTCGGCGATCTTGCGCAGGATGCGGCGCATGATCTTGCCGGAGCGGGTCTTCGGCAGGCCCGGCGCGAACTGGATCTTGTCCGGGCGAGGCGATCGGGCCGATCTCCTTGCGCACGTGGTTTACGAGTTCCTTGCGCAAGCTCGTCGCTGCCATGCACGCCCGCCATCAGCGTGACGTAGCAATAGATGCCCTGGCCCTTGATGTCGTGCGGATAGCCGACGACCGCCGCTTCCGAGACCTTGTGGTGGCTGACGAGCGCCGACTTTCGACTTCCGCCGTGCCCATGCGGTGGCCGGAGACGTTGATGACGTCGTCGACGCGGCCGGTGATCCAGTAGTAGCCGTCCTCGTCGCGGCGGCAGCCGTCGCCGGTGAAGTACTTGCCCTTGTAGGTGGAGAAGTAGGTCTGGATGAAGCGCTCGTGGTCGCCATAGATCGTGCGCATCTGGCCCGGCCAGTGAATCGGTGATGCAGAGATTGCCGTCGGTGGCGCCTTCCAGCACCTTGCCCTCATTGTCGACGAGCTGCGGCTGGACGCCGAAGAACGGCCGCGTCGCCGAGCCCGGCCTTGAGGTCGGTCGCGCCCGGCAGCGGCGTGATCAGGATGCCGCCGGTCTCGGTCTGCCACCAGGTATCGACGATCGGGCAGCGCTTGTCGCCGACGACGTTGAAGTACCATTCCCAGGCTTCCGGGTTGATCGGCTCGCCGACCGAGCCGAGCACGCGCAGCGATCTTGCGCGAGGTCTTGCGTGACGTGCTCGTCGCCGGCGCCCATCAGCGCGCGGATCGCGGTCGGCGCGGTGTAGAAGATGTTGACCTGGTGCTTGTCGATGACCTCCCAGAAGCGCGACGGACGTCGGATAGTTCGGCACGCCCTCGAACATCAGCGTCGTCGCGCCATTGGCGAGCGGACCGTAGACGATGTAGCTGTGGCCGGTGACCCAGCCGACATCGGCCGTGCACCAGTAGATGTCGCCGTCGTGGTAGTCGAAGACATATTGATGCGTCATCGAGGCATAGACGAGATAGCCGCCGGTGGTGTGCAGCACGCCCTTCGGCTTGCCGGTCGAGCCCGGAGGTGTAGAGGATGAAGAGCGGGTCCTCCGCCTTCATCGGCTCCGGCTTGCAGTCGGGCTTCGCCGCCGCCATCTCGTCGTGGTACCAGACGTCGCGGCCCGGCGCCCAGCCGATCTTGCCGCCGGTGCGGCGCACGACCAGCACGTTCTTGACGATCACGCCCTGCCTGCGCGGCGATGTCGATCGCCTTGTCGGTGTTTTCCTTCAGCGGAACCGGCTTGCCGCCGCGCAGGCCCTCGTCGGCGGTGATGACGAAGGTCGATTCGCAGTCGACGATGCGGCCGGCCAGCGCGTCCGGCGAGAAGCCGCCGAAGACGATCGAATGGATCGCGCCGATGCGCGTGCAGGCGAGCATCGCATAGGCCGCTTCGGGGATCATCGGCATGTAGATGGTGACGCGGTCGCCCTTCTTGACGCCGTGCTTCTTCAGCACGTTGGCGAGCCGGCAGACATGGTGCGTAGAGCTCGTCGATAGGTGATCTTCTTGTCGTCATAGGGATTGTCGCCTTCCCAGATGATGGCGACCTGGTTGCCGCGCTTCTTCAGGTGGCGGTCGATGCAGTTGTACGAGACGTTGGTGACGCCGTCCTCGAACCACTTGATCGAGACCTTGCCCTTGAACGAGGTGTTCTTGACCTTGGTGTAGGGCTTGAACCAGTCGATGCGCTTGCCGTGCTTGCCCCAGAACTTGTCGGGGTTCTTGACGCTCTCGGCGTACCACTTGAGATAGGTTTCGTTGTCGATCAGCGCGCCCTTCTTCCAGGCGGCCTTGACCTTGTGAACCTTCACGTCCATCCGATTATCCTCCCAACAGACAAACCCGCGCGCATGCCTGCCCAACCACAAAGGCTCCGGCGCCGTGCAACCGGTGCGGTTCTATTCCGCGCCGGCATGCGTCGTCCATTAGACAATCGCCTCACGCGCGGACGCATTCAAGGGATGTTGGACGGGCTGCCGCAAAAAGAAAAGGGCGGACCTGCGTCCGCCCTTTGCTGGATGTAACCCGCTGTCGATCAGAATGCCGCGGCGCGGCCCGGACGGCGGTTCTGCTTGTGGTTGCTGCGCGGCGGGCGCGCCTCGCCCTGACGCTTGCCATTTGCGTGGGCGTGGGCGGGCTTGCCATTGGCATTTGCGTGGGCGGGCTTGCCGCCATTGCCGTTTGCCGCGCTCGAGGGTCCGCCGAATTTCACCGGACCCTGACCAGAAGGCTTGCCGGCATGGGGGCGACCCTCATGGCGACCTTCAGGACGGGCATCGCCGCGGCGCTGGTAGTTGCCTTCGCTGACGCGCTGGTGCGCCGCTTCCGCATCGCGCGGTGCGCCCCTGTGCTCGCCACGTCCTTCAAAGCGGGCATCGCCGCCCTGATGGCCGCGATCCTTGCGCGGGCCGTTGCGCTTGGCGCCTTCCGGTGCATGGCGATTGGCGCCATCACGCGGCGCGGGTGCGCCGCCGAAACGGCGCGGTTCGCCTTCGCTGCGTTGACCGTTGCTCTGGCCATTGCGCTGACCTGCATTGCGCTGGCCGCCGTTGCGCTGGCCATTGCCACCGCCGCCATTGCGGTTGCCATTGCGCTGGCCATTGCCGCGGTATTCGCGGCGTGGTTCGAAATCGCCGTCCTCGGGCGAAGCTTCAACCATTGCCGGCTTGCCATCGGTGACGTCGCTGATCGCGGCGACGCGCGGCTGGCGCGGCGCTGGTGCGTTGAGACGCTGGATGACGATGCCGGTGAGTTTTTCAACGGCGCGCAGCAGGTGGTTTTCGTCCGGTGCGCACAGGCTGACCGCTTCGCCGCTTGCCCCGGCGCGAGCCGTGCGGCCGATGCGGTGGACATAGGCTTCCGGCACTTCCGGCAGGTCGTGGTTGTAGACATGGCTGACGCCCGGGATGTCGATGCCGCGCGCCGCGACATCAGTCGCGACCAGCACCCGCGCATCGCCGTCGCGGAACTCGCGAATGGCGCGCTCACGCTGGCTCTGGCTCTTGTTGCCATGGATCGACACGGCCTCGATGCCGGCGGCAACGAGGTTTTTCATCAGCTTCTCGGTGCCGTGCTTGGTGCGGGCGAAGACCAGCGACAGATGCGCCGGATCGCGCAGCAGCAATTCCTTCAGCAGGCCTGTCTTCTGCGACTGGGCTACGAAGTGCACGAACTGCGTGACGTTCTCGGCCGGCTTGTCCGGAAACTGCGGTCTCGACGCGGACCGGATCCACGAGGAAAGCGCGCGAAAGCTGCTCGATTGCCTTTGGCATGGTCGCCGAAAACAGCATGGTCTGGCGCGGCGCGCCGAGCATGGAGGCAATCTTGCGCAGGGCGTGGATGAAGCCGAGGTCGAGCATCTGGTCGGCCTCGTCCAGCACCAGGTACTTGGCGCTGTCGATGCGCACCGCGCGACGCTCGGAAAGGTCGAGCAGGCGGCCGGGCGTGGCGATCAGGATGTCCGCGCCCTTTTCCAGGTTGCGGGTCTGCGAGTTGATCGACGCGCCGCCGACGACGGTGACGATGCGCAGCGGCGTGCGCTTGACGAAGCCGCGCATGTTGTCGCCGATCTGGTTGGCGAGCTCGCGCGTCGGCGCAAGAATGAGTGCGCGCACGCAGCGTGGCTCGGCGCGGGTCTTTTCGTCGAGCAGGCGCTGCACGAGCGGCAGGCCGAAAGCCGCCGTCTTGCCGGTGCCGGTCTGGGCGAGGCCCATGATGTCGCGGCCTGCAAGCACGTGCGGAATGGCGCTGACCTGGATCGGGGTCGGCACGTCGTAGCCGAGCGCCTCGATCGAGTAGAGCACATTGGGGGAGAGCCCGAGGGCTTCGAACTGGTTCAAGATCAGCATCCTTCTGCGCGCGCCCCGGCCCTCGGCCAAAGGCGCGCGAAACAATGCCGGTCAGGGTCCGCACAGCCTTGTGGCGTGCGAAATGCCGGTGTCTAAGCGGTTGCGCCTGAGGGACGGGGAAACGGAGTAATCCGCTCAACGCCCTGAAGCTCCAGGACCCCGCGTGAATTGGGAACTAGGGAAATCCATGCCTTGGAAAGCGGCATGGCGGGAAGCGTCTTTGCACCGGCTGGTCAAGGCTCGAAAAGCGAAACCTGAAAAAACGGCGCCGGGCTGTTCACGCGACAGCAGAGGCTATGGCCGTCATATCGGCGCGGTTGCAGGCAAAGTCAAGCAGCAATTGTTGCATTGCAAAAAACACCCGCGGCCCGGTCGCGATTGATTAAAGTCTTAACCATTGGCGCGGACAATGGCGGCTTCCTTGTTCCAGTGTGTATTGCGTATGGAGCCGGCCATGACGGCCTTGCCTGCAGCCGTGAAGGCGACCCGATTTCGCACGGCGATCACCATCGCTTGCGCCGCCACCATGCTTACGGGCTGCGCCATGCTGCCCGGCTTTCGCGAGGGCCAGCGCAATTATGCGACGAGCGTGACGTGGAACGACACCAGCTGGTGCGTGCCGTGGAGGCTCAAGCGGGTGCTGGGGCGCGTGTCGCGCCAATACGGCGCGGTGACGGTGCATTCCACCCACCGCTGGCCGATGGAAAACAAGCTGAAGGGCGGCAAGCCGAAATCCTATCACCTGCGTTGCCGTGCGGTCGATTTCTCCGTCAGCACCTATGACGGCGACATCACCGGCTATTTGAAATCGCAGGGCGAGGTGGGCGGCTTCAGCCGCTATCCGCAGGGCTTCTATCACATCGATACCGGCCCGCGCCGCACCTGGTAGGCTCAGCTTGCGCCGAGTGCGCCTATGATTGCGCCCATGACCAGCAGCGCGGCCAGCCATCGGCCGCCGTCAGCCAGAGTTGCCTTCCAGCCAAGACCGTGGTGGCGGTAGTTCACCGCCAGCGTGGTGGCAACGAAGCCGGCCCAGACGAACATGCCGGAGATGATGCCGTTGCGCGGCGTGACTTGCCCCACGCCCAGATGCCCGATGAGGCCGGCCAGCACGATCGCCATCACCAATGCGGCAACGAGGCTGGTGACGAGGATCGCGGGAGACATTCCCGCCTTCATTCGCGAGCGGCCCCAAGGCAGTATCATGGCAAAGCCGGCGATCGCCGCGATGATGATCGCCAGATAGTTCATGCCGCCGAATGCCATGCAGTTCTCCGTTCGTGTCTTAGCCGGTAAATTCCCAAACCGTCGTGCGCTTGACCTCGCTGTCTTCCAGCGCACGCGTCACCGCGACCTGGTATACGGCGATCTCGCGCAGCCGATCGCGCGGCAGATAGGAGCGGCCCGGATCGCCGGCCAGCACGCGGCAGCCTTGCGCCACGGCGCTGGCGAACCATGGCAGCAGAAGCTGCGTCATTTTCTGGTCGTAGAAGACATCGCCGGCGAGGATCACATCGAAATCGCCGCTGAAAGGCGCGGCGGTGAGATCGCCATCGTGGAACTCCAGTTCGACGCCGTTGGCGCCGGCGTTCAGCGCAATCGCCGCCTCGCAGAACGGATCGATGTCGTTGGCGGTGACGCTCTTTGCGTTGGCCTTGGCGGCGGCAATTGCGACGATGCCGGAGCCCGAGGCGAAGTCCAGCACGCGCCTGCCCGCGACAGTCTCCGAATTGTCGAGGACAAAGCGCGCGAGGCCCTGTCCGCCAGCCCAGGCGAATGCCCAGTAGGGCGGCTCGAGGCCGATCTCCTGCAGCTCGGTCTCGGTGCGCTGCCAAAGATCGTGCGCCTCGTGCGCAAGGTGCAGCGAAATCTCCGGTACGTGCGGCGGCGCGATCAGCGCCGTGTTGGCGAGGATGAACCGGGCGCGCGCCTCGCGGTCTTGCGCGGGAAAGCTCATTTCGCCGGCTTGAGCGGCTTCAGGCTCTTGCCGTCGATACCGCCCATGCGGCAAACCTCCATCCATTCGCCTTCCGTGACCGGCTGCACGGAGAGGCGCGAATTCTTGACCAGCACCATTTCCGCCAGCTTCGGATTGGCCTTGATCGCATCGAGCGTCACGGCGTGCGGGATCGGAGCCAGCGCGCGTATGTCGACGCATTCCCAGCGCTCGTCGTCGGTCGTGTCATCGCGGTGCGCCAGGGTGCAGACCTCGACAATGCCGACGGCTGCAAGGCCCTCGTTGGAGTGGTAGAAAAAGCCCCGGTCCCCCAGTTGCATGGCGCGCATGTTGTTGCGAGCCTGGTAGTTGCGGATGCCATCCCATTGCTGGCCGGCCTTGCCCTTTTTGACCTGCTGGTCCCACGACCATTTGAACGGTTCGGATTTGAACAGCCAGTATTGCATTTCACGCCCTGTCGGTTTCGGGTTTGAGCGGCCGTTCCATCAGCAGCGTGACGGCTTGCGCGCCCGTGATGCGGCCTTCGAGTATCGCAGTGACGGCATCTATCACAGGCGTCTCGATCTTGTATTCGCGGGCGATCTGCGCGGCGACACCGGCGGTGAACACGCCCTCGGCCAGCGGCAGGCCCTTGGGCAGCGGTCCCTGCGCCATTGCCATGCCATAGGCAAAGTTTCGCGACTGCGTGCTTGAGCAGGTGAGCACCAGATCTCCGAGGCCGGAAAGCCCCGTCAGCGTTTGCGGCTGCGCTCCAAGCGCCGTGGCGAGGCGCACGAGTTCTGCAAAGCCGCGCGCGAAAAGAGCGGCCTCGGCGCTCGCGCCAAGCTGAAGGCCGCGCACCACGCCGACCGCCAGCGCCATGACATTCTTCAACGCGCCGCCAAGTTCCACGCCCTTGAGGTCGTCGCTGGCGTAGCAGCGGAAGCTGGCCGAGGAAAGCCGTGCCGCAAGCTTCTCGGCAAGGCCGATGCTGGCCGCGCCGATGGTGACGGCAGTGGGCAGGCCGCGCGCGACGTCGGTGGCAAAGCTCGGGCCCGAAAGCACGGCGACCGGGCAGCCCGGAAGATTGTCTCCGGCAATCTCGCAGGGCAGTTCCCCGGTCTGGCGGTCTATGCCCTTGGCGCAGGAGACGATGACCGTGCCCGGGCGCACCAGTTCGGCCAGCGCCTCGGTGATCTCGCCGATTGTCTGCGCAGGCGTTGCTACCAGCACGGTCGCCGCGCCTTCCAGCGCCGCCATGATGTCGGTGGTGGCGGCGATGCCCTTGTCGAGCACGATACCCGGCAGATAACGCTCATTGCCCCTGCCCGCATTGATGCCGGCAATCGTCTCGGCATCGCGCGCCCAAAGCGAAACCGCGTTGCCGGCGCGCAGGGCGACGAGCGCCAGCGCGGTTCCCCAGGCACCTGCGCCAATGATGGCGACCTTGCCCTGCTTGCTCATGACTTGGCTCCCCGCTTGCCTGATCCGGCCACCATGGCCGCCTCCTCGTCGAGCGGCCAGCGCGGTCGCGCCTGAAAATCAAGCGGCGAAGCGTGACCGGCCTCGCGGTGCTCCAGCGCGGCCCATGCGATCATGGCGGCGTTGTCTCCGCACAGCGCCAATGGCGGGGCGATGAATTCCCAGCCTTGTTCCATGCAGGCAGCTTCCAGCCCGGCGCGGATCATGGTGTTGGCCGCGACGCCACCGGCGGCGACAAAGATTTTCGGATCGCCCGGCTTGCGAGCAGCGGCCGTCATGGCGCGGCGGGCGCGGTCGGTAACGCAAATCGCCACGGTCTGCTGGAAGGCGGCGCACAGGTCCGCGACATCGCGCTCCGTCAGCGGCTGCAGGCGTTCGGCTTCCATGCGCACTGCGGTCTTCAGGCCCGAGAAGGAAAAGTTCAGGGTCTTTTGCCCCTTCAGCGGCTGCGGCAAGTCAAAGCGCGAGGGGTCGCCGCGCAGCGCCGCCTGCTCCACCGCCGGGCCGCCGGGAAATGGCAGGCCGAGCAGCTTTGCCGTCTTGTCGAAAGCCTCGCCCAGCGCATCGTCGATCGTGGTGGCGAGCCGCTCATATTGCCCCAATCCGCGTACTTCGAGGATCTGGCTGTGGCCGCCGGAAACCAGCAGCAGCAGATAGGGAAATCCGGCCCCATGGGTGAGGCGGGCGGTCAGTGCATGGCCTTCCAGGTGGTTGATCGCCAGGAACGGTTTGCCGAGGCAGGCCGACAGCGCCTTGGCAGTCATGGTGCCGACGAGCAGTCCGCCGATCAGCCCCGGCCCGGCAGTCGCGGCGATCGCGTCGATGCCGTCCCAGCCAAGCTGAGCCTCGCGCATCGCGGCTTCGATCACATGGTCCATGTGGGTGAGGTGGGCGCGCGCGGCGATTTCGGGGACCACACCGCCGAAGGGGGCGTGCTCGCGCATCTGGGACAGCACGATGCTCGACGCGATGCGCGCGCGACCATCCGCATCGCGGGCCACTACAGCCGCCGCGGTTTCGTCGCAACTCGTTTCCAACCCGAGAACGCGCATTGTCTGGACGGTCCAAAAACGCTAGTCAAATCCTCGTGGCGCTCTAACAGAAGGGCTGCCAAAAGGAAATGGCGCGGCCAGGCGCGGAAAGTTCCCAATGAGCGGTACAGCAACCTTGAAGATCGGCACGCGCGGCAGCGAACTCGCATTGGCGCAGGCGCATGAGTTGAAGGCGCGCATCCTCGCCGCCAATCCGGGCAACGAGCCGCAGATCGAGATCTGCGTGATCAGCACGGCGGGCGACCGTGTCCAGGACAGGCCATTGTCCGAGATCGGCGGCAAGGGCCTGTTCACGATGGAGATCGAGGAACAGCTCGCGGACGGGCGCATCGACCTGGCGGTGCATTCCTCCAAGGACATGCCGACGCTGCTGCCGGACGGGCTCGAGCTTTCCTGCTTCCTGCCGCGCGAGGGCGTGGCCGATGCCTTCCTGAGCGGCAAGGCCGGATCGCTGAAGGCGTTGCCGCACGGCGCCGTGGTGGGTTCGTCCTCGCTGCGGCGGCAGGCGCTGATCAAGCGCATCCGTCCCGATCTGGAGGTCGTGGGATTTCGCGGCAATGTCGGCACGCGGCTGCGCAAGCTGTCGGAAGGCGTTGCCGACGCGACGCTGCTGGCCGAGGCCGGGTTGCGCCGGCTGGGGCTTGCGCATCACATCACAAGCCTGCTCCCGGTAGACGAGTTTCCGCCAGCGCCCGGACAAGGGGCGATATGCGTCGAAACCCGCATCGGGGACACGCTGACGGGCAGCTATCTTGGGGCGGTCAACCACGTGCCGACGCAGACCATGCTTGCGTGCGAGCGGGCCTTCCTTGCGGCGCTCGATGGATCCTGCCGCACGCCGATCGCCGGAAATGCGCGGATCGAGGGCGGCACGCTGGCTTTCCACGGCATGATAATAACGCCCGACGGAACGCAGGCGCACGAGACGCGGATCGAGGGCACGGCGGGGGATGCGCGCGCCATAGGCAATGAAGCGGCGGCGCGCCTTCGCGGCGAAGCGGGACCGGGTTTCTTCGACAGCTGGGCATAAGCATGCGGGTGTTGCTGATCCGCGAACGCGATCGCTGCGAAAAGACTGCGGCAAAGCTTGCCCGCGCCGGGCACGGGTCGCTCGTCCTGCCGCTTGCCGAATACAGGGATACCGGCGAACCGGTGCCGGCAATGCCGTTCGATGCGATCGCCTTCACCTCGGCCGCCGCGGTCGAAAGCCTTTCCCGCCGCATTGCCAATGACCCGTCGCTGGAAAGCCTGCTGCAACTTCCCGCCTTCTGCGTCGGCGATGCGACGGCGCTTTGCGCGGGCGAGTCTGGCTTCACCGACGTTCGAAATGCACAGGGCGACGGCGAGGAACTGGCCGCGCTGATCCTGCGCGAGTTACCGGCACCGGGCCGCCTGCTCCACCCGTCGCAGCCCAGCCAAGGGTTCGACCTTGCGGGGGCGCTGGCGGGCTGGGAGGTTTGCCGGTTCGAGGCCTACGAGGCGCAACTGCTCGTCCCGGAGCCAGAAGCCTTTGCCACGGCAGTCAAAGCCAGCAATGTCGTGTTTTTATATTCACCGCGCAACGCGAGACACTTTGTCGACTTGTTAGTCAGGCATGCAACTTCCGAAACGCTGCCGGGTTTGACTTTGATTGCCATTTCGGAAAAGACTGCCCGCGCGGCAAGGGCGGGTTTTCTTGATGATCCTGGTGCCGATGCGCGATTTCGCATTCTTGTGGCGGGCAGGCCTGACGAAGACGCCATGATCGAACTGCTTGGCGATCCGCCACTCAACGCGGCGGCTGGCCCGGCGCTTCCTGAAGATGAAGAAGACATGATGAACGACAAAAAAGGCCAACCGCGCCGCCCCGGCAAGCCCCGGACAATCGATCTTTCCGCGACAGAAGTTGAACGCGCCAAAGAACAGGCCGCGCAAGAGGCCGATGTCGATTCCGCGGTAATTGAAACCGCAGAAGCGCAGGCGACTTCGGCCCGCGAGGACATGGTCGAGGAGCCTTCCGGCGAGACGCAGGGCCCAGCTGAAACGGCCCCTGAGTCGGTGAATGAAAGCGGGGGCGAGGCGCCAATCGCGTCTGCCGTTTCGGAAACCGTCGAGACGGCCGCGCAGGAAGAAGAGCGCGTTGTTGAAAGATCCGCGCAGGCGCATGAAGCGCAGACGGCTCGCGCCGAAAAGAGCGAGCGCAGGCGTGGCGCGGGTCCGCTGGGGCTTTTGACTGCCGCAATCCTTGGCGGCGTCGTTTCCATCGGTGGCCTCGGCGCGCTCAACGCAACCGGCGCGATCGACAGCGTTCCCGGCTTGAAGGGACTTTTCGCGGCAGCACCGCCTTCAACTGATTCAAGCGTGGATCTTGCGGCATTGCAGGAGCGCATCGCCGCTCTTGAATCAGCCCCCGCGCCGGCGGCTTCCGGGGTCGATCCGGCGAGGGTCGAAGCCCTGGAGACGCGCCTCGGCGCTGTGGAAACGCAGGCCACGCAGCTTGCCGAGCGGCTTGCGGCTGCTCCGGCGGCGGATGGCGCTGCCGCTGCCGCACCCGATCCGGCACTTGCCTCGCGGATCGAACAAATCGAGACAACCGTCTCGCAGCTCTCCGCGAACGGTGCCGGTGGTGGCGCGGACAGCGCAGTGATCGCACAGCTGAGCGGCAAGGTCGACGCGGGGCTTGAGAGCGTCAACAGCGCGCATGGCGCAGTCCGGCGAAAAGATCGCCGCGGTGGAGAACCGCGTGGCGACGCTGGAGCAGACGGTCTCGCAAATGGCGCAGGCCGCGAAGGAGGAAGCGCAGAGCGGCAAGGGCGCGGCGCAGATGATCGCGGCCAACGCGCTGCGTTCGGCGGCTGCGGAAGGGCGGCCGTTCGATGATCTTATCCAGTCCGTAGAGGCATTGACCGGCCCGGGTCCGCAGCTCGACGCCTTGAAGGCGCAGGCGGCCACCGGACTGGCGACTTCCGCAAGCCTTGCCGCCTCGTTCGAGCCGGCGGCCGATGCGATCTTGGCGGTCGATGCGCCCAAGCCCGAAGGCATTGTCGACGGCCTGCTGGCCAATGCGAAGTCGCTGATCAAGGTGCAGCCGCAGGGGCCGGTGGCGGGCGATTCGCCCGAGGCCATCGTGTCGCAAATTCGCGCGGCGCTGGCGGCGGGCGATCTCGCCGAAGCCTATGCGCTGTGGGAAAAACTGCCCGAGGCGCAGCGCGCGGCGTCCGCGCAGTGGGGCGAAAAACTGAAGGCGCAGGCTTGAGGCGGGCACGGCGCTGGATGGCGTGCTGCAGAGCTTGACGCCGGACGCAGGCTGAGCAGGAAAAGGCGGTTACAATGTTGCGTTTGATCCTGTTCATCGTCCTCGTCGCCGCGCTCGCCTTCGGCTTCTCGTGGTTCGCCGACCGGCCGGGCGATGTCACGCTCGCGTGGGAAGGCACGCGCTACCAGACCAGCCTGATGGTGGTCCTCGCGGGGCTTGTGGCGATCGTTGCAGCCTTGATGATCCTGTGGTGGATCGTCTCCGTGATCCTGCGCTCGCCTTCGCTGATGCGGCGCTTCTATCGCAACCGCCGGCGCGACCGCGGATACCTCGCCTTGTCGCAGGGGCTGATCGCGGCCTCGTCGGGCGATGCGGGCAAGGCCCGCAAGCTTGCCAGGGACAGCCGCAACCTGCTCGGCAACGAGGCGCTGGTGCAATTGCTCGATGCGCAGACCTTGCTGCTGGAAGGCAATCGCCAGGCGGCGCGCGAGCGCTTCGGAAAGATGCTCGACGACGACGATACGCGGCTGGTCGGCCTGCGCGGGCTGTATCTTGAGGCCGAGCGCGAGGGCGAGAAGGAAGCCTCGCTGCATTATGCGGAGGAGGCGGCGAAGCTTTCGCCATCGCTGCCATGGGCCGGGAGCGCGTTGCTGCGCTACCAGTGCGCCACGGGCGATTTCGAGGCGGCGCTGCGCACGCTCGAGACCAACCGCGCAGCCGGGCTGGTGAGCAAGCCCGAGGCAGAACGCAAGCGCGCTGTGTTGTTGACGGCGCAGGCGATCACGGAAGAAGCGGGCGCGCCCGACAAGGCGATCAAGCACGCGACGCAGGCGCTGAAACTTGCGCCTTCGCTGGTGCCGGCGGCAGTCACCGCGGCCACCGCCTATGCGCGCAAGGGCGATTACCGCCGGGCCGGCAAGACGCTCGAAAACATCTGGGGCAGGGACCCGCATCCCGAAATCGCGCAGGCCTATGTCGCGCTTCGCGCGGGCGATTCGGTGCTCGACCGGCTGAGCCGCGCGAGGCGGCTCGCCAGCCTCCAGCCGGGCCACCGCGAAAGCGCCATTGCCGTCGCCGAAGCCGCGATCGCGGCCAAGGACTGGAATGCCGCGCGCGAGGCGATGAAGCCGGTGATCGCGGCAGGACCGACGCAGCGCGTCTGCATGATCATGGCCGATATCGAGGAAGGCCAGCACGGCGATCGCGGCCGGATGCGCGACTGGCTGGCGCGGGCCGTGCGTGCCCCGCGCGATGCGGCCTGGACGGCGGATGGCTATGTCAGCGACCGCTGGCTGCCGGTTTCCCCGCTCAACGGCGAAATCGACGCGTTCGAGTGGAAGGTGCCGGTCGCCCAGCTTGGCGCGCCGCTGGAGATGGACGACCTCAACGACCTGGCCGAACCCCTGCCGGAGCCGGAACCGGAAACCGTGTCCGGCGCCCGAGCCGGTGGTGGTGGAAACCGCGCCGTTTGCGGACAATCTTTCCGGCAGGGGCGACGCGGAACCTGTGGCCGTTGTCGCGGACACGCCGGCCGCGCCCGCGACAAACGGGCAGGACATGCCGCATGTGCCGGACGATCCGGGCGTGGAGCCCGAAACCGTCAAAGAGAAGAAGACTTTCCGGCTGTTCTGACGGGACAACAACATGGCAAGTTCGATGAATGGCGGTACGCTGCTGGCGCGCTGCCTCGAGGCGCAGGGCGTGACACGGGCCTTTTGCGTGCCCGGCGAAAGCTTCCTGGCGCTTCTCGACGGGTTGCACGGAGGCCGCATCGACGTCGTGACCGCCCGGCACGAGGGCGGTGCGGCAATGATGGCCGAGGCCGACGGCAAGATGACCGGTCGGCCCGGGCATAGCCATGGTGACGCGCGGGCCGGGCGCGACCAATGCGGCGAGCGGCATTCATGTGGCGCAGCAGGACTCGACGCCGCTCATCTTGCTGGTCGGCCAGATCGGGCGCGACATGGGTGGCCGCGACGCCTTCCAGGAGGTCGATTACCGGGCGTTGTTTGGCGGCATGGCCAAGTGGGTCGAGGAGATCCGCGAGGCATCGCGCATTCCCGAGATCGTCTCGCATGCCTTCCACGTCGCGATGTCGGGCCGGCCAGGCCCGGTGGTGCTGGCCCTGCCCGAAGACATGCTGCGCGAGGAAACCGCGGCGCTGCCGGGCCCCATGGTGACCGTCGATGGACCCATGTGCGGCAGCGCGCAGGCGGGCGAGGCGGCACGGCTGATTGCCGAAGCCAGACAGCCGCTGGTGATCGCCTGCGGTTCGCGCTGGGACGAGGCGGCCATCGCCAATTTGCAGCTCTTGTCCGAACGGTGGGAATTGCCGGTCGCGGTGACGTTCCGCAGGCAGGGGCTGTTCAGCGCAAGCCATCCAAACTACGCAGGGGACATTGGCATCGGCGTCAATCCGAAGCTGGCGCAGCGCGTTCGCGATGCAGATGTGATCGTGCTTGTGGGCGGACGCTTTTCCGAGATTCCGAGCCAGGGCTTCGAGTTGCTCGAGATCCCCGCGCCGAGGCAGAAACTCGTCCATGTGCATCCGGGCGCCGAAGAGATCGGACGGATCTATCATCCGCATCTTGGCATCAACGCAACGCCCGGCAGCTTCCTCCAGGCGTTGCTGGAACAGCCCGCGGTCGCCGGTTTCGCCCGGCAGGCCGAGGCCGCCCATGCCGAATACGCGGCGTGGAGCGCTCAGCCGCCAAAGGGCGTCGGCGCGGTGACGATGTCGGCGACGATCCTGCATTTTCGCGACGACGATGGACGGCAGCGAGATCGTCACCAATGGCGCAGGCAATTACGCCAGCTGGCTGCACCGCTTCCTGCGCTACCGGCCCGGCATGCAGCTTGCGCCAACTTCGGGCTCCATGGGATACGGCCTGCCGGCGGCAATTGCCGCTGCCTTGCGCAACCGCGGCCGCGAGGTTTTCGCGTTCGCCGGCGACGGCTGCTTCCAGATGACCGGCATGGAATTCGCCGTTGCCGCCGAGCACGGATTGAAGCTGCGGGCGATCATCTGCGACAACGGCATTTACGGCACGATCCGGATGCACCAGGAACGCGACTTCCCTGGTCGGGTGGAGGCGACGCGCATGCGCAATCCCGATTTCGCGGCCTGGGCGCGCAGCTATGGCGCGGCTGCGTTCACGGTCGTCACGGATGCGGAATTCCCCGCCGCGCTGAAGGCCGCGCGCGCGGTGGACGGCCCGGCGCTTATTCACCTCAAGCTCGATGCGCGCGACATCGCACCGGGCCGCACGATCGACGCCGGCTGAAAAAACGGATGATAAAGCAGGGCAGCTGCTGTATAAGGCAGCCGCTCGCGACACTTCGCGGCAGGCCGCTGTAGCTCAGTTGGTAGAGCACGTCATTCGTAATGATGGGGTCGTAGGTTCGAGTCCTATCAGCGGCACCAAACCATGATCAGCCAATCCAGACGATCAGGCAACGGACAGCGCGGGCGCTGCTCGCGGACGTTGCCAAGGGCGGTTGCACGGGCGTGACAGCGCGGGACGGCGGGCATCACGATTCCCGCCCCGCTTGTCCTCACACGATGAAGTCACCCGAGGCGGTCACCGCGTCCTCGAGCGTTGCAACCAGCCAGCCATCATCGCCGCCGTTGCCGTCCGCGTCGAAGTATACTTCCGTGTCCAGCAGTGTCGCGCTGTTGCTCGATGTTTCCGTGAGAACGTTTCCGGTATCGATCTGGAGATATCCCGCAGCGACCAGGGCATCGTAGGTCTGGCCGGATTGCCCGATCGAGGCAAACAAGGAAGACAGGTCGATCCGGTCGGTGCCGGACACGAAATCGGTAACGATGTCGCTGCCGGTTTCCCCGGTCTTAAACACGAAGACATCGGCTTCGGTGCCACCGCCGAGGATGTCACTGCCATTTCCGCCGAACAGGAAGTCGTTGCCGGCGCCCGCGTTGATCGTGTCGGCCCCATCGAGCCCCTTGAGCATGTTCGCGAATGCCGAGCCGGTGATGATGTCGGCGAAGTTCGATCCGGTCACGTTTTCAAAGCTCACCAGGGTATCCGAGCCGTCGCCTTTCGCCTCGCCCTTGCCGATGTCGACAGTCACGGGCACCAGCGCGTGTTCGAAGGAGACTGTGTCGACGCCCAGACCGCCGTCGAGCCGGTTCTTGCCGGCATTGCCTTCCAGCGTGTCGTCGAGACCCGAGCCGGTCAGGTTCTCGATGTTCACGATCGTGTCGCCCTGCGCATCGCCGCCGCTGCCCGATCCTGTTGCAAGGCTGACATTCACGCCTGCCAGCGAAGCCGCATAGCTGGCCGTGTCGGTGCTGTCGCCGCCGTCGAGGAAGTCCGCGCCGCCAAGGCCCGCAAGGACGTTCTTGCTTGAACTGCCGATGAGTTCATTGGCAAGGGCATTACCCGTCGCATCGCCCTTGCCCAGCAATGTCAGATTTTCAATGTCGCCAATGGCATGGAGCGGGTCGGACAGATTGAAGCTCGTATTGGAGCGGACGGTATCGGTGCCATCGCCACTGGTCTCGTCAACGATATCGGCGCCCGACTTGTCCACCACATAGGTATCATTGCCGAGACCGCCGGCCAGAATGTCGGCGCCCTTTAGGCCATCGAGCAAATCGTTTGCATCGCCGCCAACGATCACGTTGTCCATCTTGTTTCCGGTACCGGTGAAATCCAGATCCGCGTCGTCGAAGTTGTCATAGACCAGGTTTTCGACGGCCTTCAGCTTCTCCAGGCTGTAGCTGGCGAGCTGGGAGATGATCGTGTCGAAGCCCTCTTCCTTTTTTTCGACGATGGCATCCAGCGGATCGTCGACGACATAAAAGTCGTTTCCTGTGCCACCCTCCATCGTGTCCGCTGCGGCAGCGCCATCGATGTAGTCATCTCCGGCATAACCGAAAACATGGTCGGAAAATTCCGAAAGGAAGAAAAAGTCGCCTGCCGACAGGGCCGTCTGGAACAGAGCGATGTCGTCGCTTCCGGAGGTGGTCAGCGATGCGGCATCAAAGTCCTGTGCCGGTATCGAAAGATCTTCAATCAGCCAAAGAATTGTATTCGTCAGATTATCTGCCTTGCCGATCGCCTGTATCACGCCGCCAATCAGATTGCCTTGGCCATCATAGGTCAGTCCGGCGCCGAATAATGCCACCGGAATTCAAATTGTAGAGTTCGTTGTGTCAAAACTGACCTGTGTGCTCACGATAGCCATGTTTTTCTCCCAATTTGTATATAGCTTAATGTGAATATTAAGTCGTATATTTGACTCAAATCAATCTGAAGATTTTTGCGGGAACCGCATCAGAGGGCGCTGCTCAACTCGCCGTCACTGCTCTTACGCGGGGCGACATATCGTCTATTTGATATAAGACAATGTTACGCGATGCAGGCCGTGCAAAGTTTCGTTCCGTCATTCACTTTCCCGGAGCGGGAGTTCGCATGAAAACCCCCCACGTCCCCAAGCTGGCGCAATGCCTGACGGCTTCGATGATCGGCGCGCTGGCCCTGTTTACCGCCCCGGCACAGGCGGAGGCGCAGGCCCTGCCGACGCCGCAATGTGCCTGGCCTCTGCAATGGACGGCCTTCGGGCTGGGCAACTGGCTTTTCCCCGATACGGGAAACCGCTGGTGGTACATGCCGATCGATCCAAAATGGAAGCAGGTCAGGCTGAGTGGCGTCTATCCCAAGGCGCGCTTCTTCTCGATTGCCGTTTACGACGGCGCCCCGGTCGCAACGGATCTGTCGGACCGGCTGTATGATGCCGGGATCGTTCCCGACGCCGGAAGCGTCAATCCCTTCGCGGCAGAAGGCGCACCGGCCGAAGGGGCGAAGAACTATACGGTGTCGGTGGTGCGGGACGGCGCGGCGGACAAGAACGCCATAAAGCTCAAGGCCGATATCGGCTGGCTTGTCTACCGGCTCTATCTGCCCGATGGCGGCGAAGGCTCGATGGGCGGCGTGCCGCTGCCGGTCGTCAGCGTGACCGACGGCAATGGCAGGGTAGAGGAATTGCCACCCTGCACCGTGGTGAACCGGCAGTCGCAAATGGCGGTCCTTAGTCCGCAATTCGTGCCGCCCGTGCTTGAGACGCCTCCCGCCCCGCCGCAGGTTCCGGACAGCATCCGGTTCGCTCCGATCCCCAAGCCGCCAATGCGGCTGCTCCCCAATCCCGACAACAAGTACATGATCTCCTACTTCATGCCCAATTACCAACGCGGACGTCTCATCGTGGTGCGTGGCAAGATGCCGGGCTATCCCGATACGTACCGGGGTTCCGCCGTGACGCAGGCGGCGCAGGGTTTTGACGCGGTCGAACTGCGGTACTGGTCGGTCTGCACGGCCTCGCTTGTTTCGCCCTTGCCGATCATCGGGTGCAGCGTCGATGCCGAGACGCCGCGCGACGAGGATAACTTCTATACGGTCGTGATCACCGACGACATCATCCGGCCCGACTGGCTGGCGAGCGAATATCGATGGCTGCCGTGGGGCGACGACCAGATGGCGCCGGTCACGATCTTCATGCGCAACACGCTACCCACAGAAGGCTTTCCGCATTCGGCGCAGGAAGCGGTGTCGCATGGCTGCGGCGTCGAGTTCAACTTCCCCGTCCCGCCAAGCCAGGAGGGCATCGAGGAGGCCGGAGATTGCGCGCGGAAAGTGATGGGCGACTATTATCCGCTGGCCGCCTGGTGCGACAAGCAGACGTTCCTGGCCAAGGGTTGGCTTGGCTGCTTCATGGAAGCCGGCATCGAGTGAACAAGACGCTTGCATGAACCCGGCAGTTCAGGATTTGGCCTCGGGCTCTCCCAGCAGCTTGGGAACATAGCCGATCGCCCAGGCGATGCCGACGCCGATCAGCGTCTCGGCAAGGCGGTAGGCGGCGTAGGTCCAGGGCAGTGCGTTGTGATCGAGAATGACGATGCCGCAAATGTATCCGGCCACCCTCGCGCCGCCCTTCACATGCAGCAGGTTGCACAGCATCATGGCGACGAAGATCGAGACGCCGATCGCCAGCGGGCCGGGTGGCAGGAGAAGGCTGAGACCAGCCCCCGTGACCGCGCCGATGATGGTCGACAACACCCGACGCACGCCAAGTTCGCGGGTTTGCGCCGGATCAAGGTCCGTAACGATGACAGCGGCGATGAAGGCGTAGATCGGGAAGGGGAGGCCGGCAAGACCGGCGACCACGAGCGAGGCGGTCGCGGCCAGCGAAGCCCGCACAGCCAATTGCATATCGGCCAGGTGCCGGGAGATGAAGCTCATGCGGGGCTTTTGCGAAGCGGCTCTCGCATCAACAAGCCTATCGCCTGAGGCCGCGCACCGGCGGGTGCTGGCCGCCATTGACCACCTGCACTCTCGGTTGCGACGTCGTCAGTTCGCTGAGGTCGACCTCCATTCCTGCCTTTCGCAAGCCAAGGACGACCAGCCGGATCAGCGAGGGATGGAGGTTGCGCGAGCGCATGTCGGAGACGGCGATCTGTCCGTACCTGGCATCGATGCGCAGTACTTCGGCAATGGCGCTGCGCACCTCGTCCTCATAGCCCAGATGCGCGGCATTGACGGCGCGCAGCAAATGGCCATACGGCACGTCGGGCGCAATCACCCTGCGGGCCTCGACCAGCGATTCGGCATAGCGGCCATGCGCCAGATGGAAGAGCGACAGGGCGACCCTGTAGGTGCTGGGCTGGAACGGGTTGCGCTCGAATGCGGCGTCCAGCAGGGGCATCGCCTTGTCCCACTGCGCCAGCATGGCGAAGCGGAAGCCGTAATCGACCATGATTTCCGCATCGTTGGGGTTGAGCTCCAGCCCGCAATGGTAAGCCGCGAGGCTCGATTCCACGTCGCCGCGAAACCAGTAGGCTAGCGCAAGTGCGTGATGGCTGCGGCTCGAATCGGGTGCAAGTTCGACCCCGCGCAGCGCCAGGGCCAACGCCTTTGCAAGAGGCTCGCCCTCCAGTTCGGGCGCGATGTACCCGAACCTGTGCCCGTCGACATAGAGCCGGGCGAGACAGGCATGCGCCTCGGCATAATCGCGTTCCCGCCTGACGGTGGCCTGCAGCGCCTCGAATGCCGGTGCAAACATTTCCTGGTCGTAAGTCTGGGTATACTGATAGAAGCGCACGACGCTGTCCTGCGAGGAAAGCTCCTGCGGCTGCCTGCCTTCCATGTCGCGCGCGCGGCTGCGGAAGATGGCGCCATGCGGCTGCGCGATCGAGCGTATCACCTTGTTGGCGATCTCGTCGCGGATGTGGATGATCTCCTGGGTTTTCAACGGCCGCTCGTAGTGATCGGCCCAGATGTAGCGGCCGGTCACGGCGTCCATCAGCAGCGCCTCCACCCCAACGTGATTGCCCTCGAATGCCGTGCTGCCGGCGAGTACGAAGTCGACGCCGAGTTCCTCGACAAGGTGCTGCGCGCCGGCAATATTGCTGCTGGTGTCGTGTGCGAAGACGAAAAGATCAGTGAAGCGCGTCAGTCCGGCTATAAGCTGGCGGGAGAAGCCGCGCGTGAAATAGGGAAAGGCGCTCTGGTCTCCTTCCGCGTCGAAGGGCCGCACCAGTATGACTCTCCCCTTGTGCTCGGGCCGGCGCGAAGGCGCGGGCGGCCGGGCGGGTTCGCCCGCAACGGGCGCGGGTTCGCAGTGCGAGAACACCGGCACGTATGAACCCTTGGGAATGGTGATCCGCACGCGATCGTTCGCCCCGCCGGTCAGGTAATAATGTTCCAGCGAGCGGCGCAGCCTGCCCGCTTCGATGCGCACGATCGAATCCAGCTGCGGATCGAAATCCTTGCCGCGCTGAAACACGTCGGTGGCGATGCTGTAGGCCTTGATGCGGTCGGCGTTGCCCGCGATCGTCTGCTCGACGATAAAGGACAGGAACTGGCGGTTGCGGCCAGACGCGTCGAAGTCGGTGGACGCAAGTATGCGGCTCAGCTGTTCCCTGACGAGATCAACTTCCGGAACTGCCGACACTCTGGCCACCTCCCTGTCCGTGTACGATATCTTTATACCAAAACCGCAATTTTCCCATAGCGCAACCAGCTATGTCCGCTTTTTCACTCATATAATCGCGCTGGTTGAAACTGCCGTTGTGGAACGTGCCTGGCGGTCTTGATCGCGCCACGCACGAAGCAGCGCATAGGCAAGGGCGAGCAGCGCCGGACCGATAAAGAGGCCAAGAAATCCGAATGAGATGAATCCGCCAAATACCCCCAGAATGACCAGGGTGATCGGCATGTCGATACTGGCGCCGATGAGCATCGGCTTGAGCAGGTTGTCTAGGAACGTGACAAAGACGCCCCATGCGATGATGAACCAGAAGGCGACCCCGGCGCCGGAGGTGTTGTAGATCCACCAGGCCGCGCCGCCCCACACAAGATTGATCAAGATCCCGCCGAGTTGGCTGATGGCCAGCAGAAGCGTGACGAAGCCCAGCGGGAGCGCCGCAGGCACACCAACGGCAAAAAGCCCCAAAGTCATCAGCAAGCCCTGGACCGCAGCGGTGCCCACGACGCCGTAGAACACTCCGCGAATGGCGCCGCCTGCAACGTCGGTCATGTTGGCCAGGCCCGCACCGCCCAGATGGTCCAATGAATCGCGCAGCGCGGCCGCCAAGGCTTCGCCCCTCGCCCAGAATGCGGTGGCGATGGCGAGTGACACCGCGATCTGCAGTATGCTTCCCGCCAACCCGACAGCGGCTTCGGTAAAGAACTGCCGCATCGGCCTTGCATAGGTTGCGAGCGCATTGCGCGTCTCATCGCCGCCGCTGACGAAGCCGCGCCATTGATCGCCGATCTTCTCCCCCACGAGCGGAAGTCCCGTGATCCATGCCGGCAGGTCCGGCGAGGTCGCGAGCCATGTCACGGCCCGTTCGCCAAGGGTCTTGACGTCGACCGCCAGTCCCGGAGCCGCGCTGCCAAGCGGCACCAGGACGAAGGCCAACAGCGCGAGCAGCATCACCATGGCCGCGACAGTGCTCGACAAGCCGCGCCGGATAAGCGCGGAGCGCACTGGCCATGCGGCGACGGCCAGTATCACCCCAAACAGAAGGCCCACGAAGAACGGGCGAAGAACAAGGAGAACGCCGGCCGCCAACAGCAAGAAAAGCGCCACCACGACTGTCTTTTCGAGCAACGCCACATTGCTGTTGGCTTGCTGTCGTGAACTGCCGGTCTCACTCATCTCGGACGTCTTTCTCAAGCGGATAAATGTGCGATATCGCTCGCTGACGTTAGCACAATCTCTGCCGTTGTTACCTGCATGTCCTGCCCAGGGCAGTTGAAAAGTCGCCGCACACCCGCCGACGGGAAATTGGAGCAGGCGTCCAATCGCGGCACCTCAAGTTGATCAAGATCAAAGTACTATAAGAAAAGGTAAATTATCAAACCAATGCGGTGATTACGGCGCGGGATATCCGCCTGCCTCGTAGTGCGGCAAGCCGACGAGGGGAAAGCGTCATGACCGGTGATCACGCGCTCAACGCAGCCTCCGACCTCGGAAAGCGCCGCACCGTGGATGACGCCAGTGCTGCGCCGTCTACGTATATTACTGTTAAGTTTTCACGTGAATTACGTTCCGCGTACAGGCTGCTTCTTTAGTATGCAGGGTCAGTGCTTCGCTTTTGTAAGTTGTACGGATAGAAGAGTAGTATTTGGAAGTATAGCCATTTCTATTCTTATCCATGCAAATAAATGCAAGAAGCTTGCGTGATTTCGGAAAGATCGAAAAATGTCGCCTTCGCCGAATCCAATTGCAACGGACCACTTGCCGTTCTTCATCACATCGCCGGGCCAAACCGACGGTTTGCTGGTGGCCATGGCTGTTTTCCTGCTGCTCGCTGTGCTGGGCATCGGCATCGTCTATTTTCGCCTGCACGCGCTGCCCGAACATCTCGCGCACGGCTCGAGTAAGATCCAGTTCCAGATCGTTGCCGTCCTGGCCCTGCTCGCGCTGTTCACCCACAATCATGCCTTCTGGATCGCCGGATTGCTTCTGGCGCTGGTGCCTATCCCCGACTTTCATACGCCGTTTGTCAGCATCTCCAATTCGCTCGAGAGGATCGCCGCCAGGGCAACGGAACGGAAATCCGGGAGACCGCCGCCATACCGGCGGAAGCGCCGGTCGCGCAGGTGATCGCGCTTTCGCAGACCAAGCCCGAACGCTCGCCGCCGGCGCCGGACAAGCCGTCCGAAGGCAAGTCCAGGGACAAGGGGGACTGAGCGATGCTTGAACTGACGCTGTGCTCGATGCTGACAATCCTGCCGGATTTCCTGTTTCGCAGGTTCGTGCAGGGCAAGCGGTTCGGGACACGAGATCAATCTTTTCAGCGTCTGGTACGAATTGCGCTGGGGGATCACCGCCTGCCTGATCCTGACGATCTCGCTGATCACCACGGTTTTCTATTTCCATCCCTCCACCACCAACGCCGTTTCGCTTTTCCGCACGGTTCCGATCCTTGCGGAAGGCATTGGACGTGTCGCCGAGGTCAATGTGACCATGGGACAGGAAGTGAAAGCGGGAACGCCGTTGTTCCGGCTGGACAGCACCGAGCAGGAGGCTGCGCTCGAAACCGCCCGCAAGCAGATCGCCGAGGTCGAGGCCAGCATTGCGGTGAAGCAGACCGAGCTTGCCTCCGCCGATGGCAAGATCCAGGAGGCGCGCAGCGCGCTCCAGCAGGCGATCGACGAACTCGAAACCAAGTCGGAATTGTTCAGGCGCGATTCGGGCACTGTCAGCAAGCGCGACATCGAACGGCTGCAAAACGTGGTCGATGGCCGGCGCGGTTCGCTCGACGCCGCGATTGCCTCCAAGCAAAGCATCGAGGTCAGCCTCAGCACGCTGTTGCCGGCGCAAAGGGCGAGCGCCGAAGCAAGCCTTGCACAGGCGCAGGTGGAACTCGACAAGATGACCGTCTATGCCGGCGTCGACGGCAAGGTCGAGCAATTTGCATTGCGCATGGGCGACATCGTCAATCCGATCAGCCGGGCTGCCGGCGTGCTGATCCCGAAGGAGGCTGGAACGCTTGGCGGTGATCGCCGGCTTCGGCCAGATCGAGGCGCAGGTGATCAAGGTCGGCATGATCGCCGAACTGGCCTGCCCGGCACTGCCGATGCAGATCATCCCGATGGTGGTGACCGACGTTCAGGACGTGGTCGCGTCGGGACAGGTGCGGCCGACGGACACGCTGGTCGACACCAGCCTGATGGGCAAGCCAGGCACCATCACGGCCTTTCTCAAGCCGTTGTACGAAGGCGGCATCGACGACCTGCCGCCGGGCAGCAACTGCATCGCCAACGCCTATACGAGCAATTACGAGGCGCTGCACTCAGGAGAGCTTGGAACGCTCCATGCCTTTGGCCTGCACGCCATCGATGCCGTGGGCCTGGTGCATGCGATGATCCTGCGCCTGCAGGCGGTCCTGATGCCAGTGACCATGCTCGTCTTGAAGGGGCACTGACCGGATGAGCGCGCATCTGCCATTCAACATGTGACAGACGATTTCATGGGAGTAATTCTGATGAGTGATAATCCCTATACGCAAATCGATCGCTTTCTGGCGTTTCACTCTTCGCGTTCGGACAATTGGCGCGCCGTCGTCGATGCCTGCGAGGCCTGGGCCGGCAAGCATTGCGAGGCCAGCGAGGTGCAGGCCGCGCTAGCCAATGTCGCGGTGATCGAGGAATTCCACGCGGTGCCCGGCATTCGCATGATGCGCGAATTGCGTAGCCTCATCGACCGGCAGGAAGCGGGCGCGGCGGCAACGCTTGGCCCGGCGCATCGCCGAGGCGATCATGATCAATGGCGAGGTCGCGCTGGCGCAGGGCGGCGAGGAGGCAGACGAGGAGTTCCCAGACCTCGTGCCTACGGCGCTTGGCGGCGGCAAGCATCACCGCCCCTCGTTCGAGACGCTGTTCGTGACCGCACAGCCCGCTTCGAAATGGCAGGCGCTGATCGACAATACCCGCCGGCTGCGGCGCAACGAAGACCAGTTCGTCTACGAGCCGGTCATTCGTCGGCTCGTTCGAGGACGCGGTCTGCGCCATCATGGCCAATCCGCGCATTGCGGCGGTCGTGACGACCGACGACATGCCCTATCGCTCGCTGCACGACGCGCCGATCCTGCGCATCGATTCTTGACCCGCTGCGTCATGCGCACGCGCGAGCGCGCCACCGGCGTCGATCTTGCCAAGGTAATGAAGACGATCCGGCCGGAACTCGACGTGTATCTGCTGTCGGACCACGATGTGGAGGCGCTCGCGGGCGATCCGCAGCGCCGACTGCCTCCGCCGCATATTCTACGCAGTCGAGGAACTGCTGGAACTGCATCTGTCGATCCTGGAAGGGCATCGCGGCGCGCTTCGAAACGCCCTTCTTCGACAATCTCAAGAAATATGCGCAGCGGCCGATCGGCACGTTCCACGCGCTGCCGATCGCGCGCGGCAAGTCGGTGTTCCGGTCCGACTGGATCCGCGACATGGGCGAGTTCTACGGCATCGAACCTGTTCCTGGCCGAGAGCAGCGCCACGACCGGCGGGCTCGACAGCCTGCTGGAGCCGACCGGCAACATCAAGAAGGCGCAGGAGATGGCCGCCCGCGCCTTCGGCGCGGACCACGTGTTCTTCGTCACCAACGGCACCTCGACCACGCAACAAGATGGTGGTGCAGGCGCTGGTGAAGCCGGGCGACATCGTCATCGTCGACCGCAACTGCCACAAGTCGCACCACTACGGCATGGTGCTTGGCGGCGGCCAGCCGCTCTATGTCGAAGCCTTCCCGCTGACGCAATATTCGATGTACGGCGCGGTGCCGCTGCGCGACGATCAAGAAGGCGCTGCTCGACCTGAAGGCCGAGGGCCGGCTCGACCGCGTGCAGCATGCTCGATCTCACCAACTGCACCTTCGACGGGCACATGTACAACACGCGCCGGGTGATGGAGGAATGCCTGGCGATCAAGCCGGACCTCATCTTCCTGTGGGACGAGGCGTGGTTCGGCTTTGCGCGCTGGTCGCCCTTCCTGCGGCCGCGCACCGCCATGGGCGCCGCGGCGGCGCTCGAGGAATGGCTGCGCGATCCGGCTTCGGTCGAGGCCTACGAAAAGCAGCAGGCGGAACTGGGCAAGAATCCGTCCGCCAAGAAACTGCTGGAGACGCGGCTGATTCCCGATCCGCGCAAGGTGCGGCTGCGGGTCTACCAGACCAACTCGACCCACAAGTCGATGTCGGCGATCCGGCAGGGCTCGATGATCCTGGTCAAGGACGTCGATTATCCACACGTCGAGAGCCAGTTCCAGGAGGCGGTGTTCACCCACGCCTCGACCAGCCCGAACCAGCAGCTGATCGCCAGCCTCGACGTGGCGCGCCGGCAGATGGAGCTCGAGGGCTACGGCCTGGTCATGAACGCGATCTCGATCGCGCTGAAGATCCGGCAGGCGGTCAACACGCACCCGCTGATCTCGAAATACTTCAAGGTGCTCGGCGCCGACGAGCATGATCCCGGCCGCAGTTCCGGCAATCCGGCTTCGTCGACTATCCTCACGCCCGGGCGCGAGCTGGGGCGATCTCGTCAAGGCGATGCGCGAGGACGAGTTCTATCTCGACCCGACGCGCATGACGCTGGTGTGCGGCACTGCCGGGTATCGACGGCACCCAGTTCAAGGGAATGCTCGCCAACAAGTACGACATCCAGATCAACAAGACCTCGCGCAACTCGGTGCTGTTCCAGTCCAACATCAACAACACGCGCAGCGACGTGGCGCATCTGATCCGCGTGCTGGTCGAGATCTGCCACGAGATCGAGGCGCGGCTGAAGGATGGCGGCGAGGGCGCGAAGGCGGCGTTCGAGGCGCGCGTGAAGAGCCTGATGCACGACGTGCCGGACCTGCCGAACTTCAGCCGCTTCCACGAGGCCTTCCGCGGCGATGCCGGGGCCAGGCACGCAACGAGGGCGACATGCGCACCGCCTTCTTCTGCGCCTATGACGAGGAGGACTGCGAGTACGTTCCGCTGCGCGGCGCCGGAGATCGACAAGCGGCTGAAGGACGGGCCGGATCTCGTCTCGGCCAATTTCGTCATTCCCTATCCGCCGGGCTTCCCGATCATGGTGCCGGGCCAGGTGCTGACCACCGAGACGATCGACTTCATGCGCAAGCTCGATGTGAAGGAGATCCACGGCTACCAGGCGGAGCGCGGGCTGAAGCTGCATCAAGCCGTCGGCCTTGTCGAAGAAGCGCAACGCGAAAAAACTCTGATCGAGGGGGATCACGATGTCGGCCTTTTTCAACTTCCTTGCAGCCAACCAGTTCATCCTGCTGTTCCTGACGGTCGGCCTTGCCGTCTGGCTCGGCCGGCAATCGATCACGGGCTATGGCCTTGGCATGGTGGCTGCGGCCATCATCGTGGGCTGCGGACTCTCGGTCTGGGCGTCGGCCTACGGCATCAAGCTGGAGCTCAACAACTTCACCAAGTCGCTGTTCTACTACCTGTTCATGTACGGCGTCGGCCTGCGCGTCGGTCCGTCCTTCGTCAACAGCCTTGAGCGGCGACGGGCTGAAGTTCACGCTTCCTGGCCGTCGTCAGCTGCGTCGTCGGTCTTGCCCTCGTGGTCGCTCGGCGCCAAGCTGTTCGACCTGCCGCCGGGCGCCGCCGGCGGCATGCTCGCCGGCTCGCAGACCATGTCGGCGGCCATCGGCTCGGCCGAGGAGGCCGTGACGCCGGGCGTCGTCACGCTTGCCGCCCGGCACGACGGCCGGAGCAGGTCAGCGCGATGATCGCGCTGTCCTACGGCATCACCTACATCTGGGGCACGGTCGGCATCATCCTGATCTGCAAGTACCTGCCGCGCTGGTGGGGCATCGACGCCAAGGCGGCCGCCAAGGAATACGAGAAGGAGCACGGCGTCGCCAACGTCGATGACGCCGGGCTGACCGGCTACCGCCCGGCGGCGCTGCGCGCCTACCGGCTCGAGAACGCCGACTGGCCGGCAAGACCATCGGCGCACTTCCTGCAAGGCCAATCCCGAGTACCACATCGTCAACGTCGTGCGCGGCGGCGAGGCGCTCGGGGCCGACCGACGAGCTCGATGCTGCAGCCAAGGGCGACGTCATCGCGCTCGGCGGCCGACGGGAGACGCATGACCGAGAAGATGGGCCTGATCGGACCGGAGGTCGCCGATCGCCAAGGCGCTCAACATCCCGCTCGACCAGGCCGAGATCCTCGTCACCAACAAGGAGGCATTGAAGCTGACGCCGGCGCAGATGCGTTCCGCTGCCCGAGTCGCCGGCCAGATTGCAGGTGTCGAAGCTGGAGCGCGGCGGCGTGCCGATCCCGATCGGCACCAACACGACGCTGCAGCGCATGGACATCGTCACCGTCGTCGGCCTGAAGGGCGCGGTCGAGCAGCGTCGGCGACGATGTTCGGCCGGGTCGCGCGTCCCAGCACCGCGACCGACCTGCTGACGCTGTCGCTCGGCATGATCCTCGGCTTCCTGATCGGCGCGATCGAGTTCCCGGCATTCGGCGCCTCGGTCGGCCTCGGCAATGCCGGCGGCCTGCTGGTCTCGGGCGTGATCGTGTCGTCGGTCGTGTCGCGGCTGCGCTTCTTCGGCAACACGCCGAACGCGGCGCGCAACGTCCTGGAGGACCTCGGCCTCGTCGTCTTCGTCGCGATCGTCGGCATCAATGCCGGCAACTCGCTGCTGACGCAGCTCACCGGCACGCTGGCGCTGAAGATCTTCGTCGTCGGCTTCGTCGCCTGCTCGCATCCCGCCGTTCATCGTCTGGGCGATCGGCTACCACGTCTTCAAGATCAACCCGGCGGTGCTGATGGGCGGCGTCGCCGGCGCGCGCACCCACTCCGGCCCGTGCCGCGAGGCGGCGGTGGAGATCCAGAGCAACGTGCCCTGGATCGGCTTCCCGGTCGCCTACGCCGTCTCCGGCGTGCTGCTGACGGTGTTCGGCTACTTCGCGATGGTGCTCGGCCAGTAACATCGCAATGCCGGGAGGGGACTCTGTCCCTCCCGGCGCTCATCCCAGCGGGGGACCTTCCATGAACTTACAACTGGACGAACTGACGACGCTGATCGTCGGCATCATCGCGCTCGAAGTCGGCGCCAGGGTGCGCCAGTCGGTGCCGTTCCTGCGCAAGATCGACATGCCCAATGCGGTCGTCGGCGCGATGATCGTCGCGGTGCTGGTCCTGCTCGCGCAAGTCTTTGCCGACTTCAACGTCACCTTCGGCTCGCGCCTGCGGGATGCGCTGCTGCTGATCTTCTTCACGTCCATCGGCCTGTCGGCGAAGCTGAGCGCGTTGAAAGCTGGCGGCAAGCCGCTGCTGATCCTGTGCGCCGTCACCGTGGTGGCACTGGTTGCCCAGAACGTCGGGCGGCACGCTCCTGGCGCTAGCCTGGGGCGCGCATCCGGCCTATGGCGTTCTCGTCGGATCGCTGTCCTTCGTCGGCGGGCCGGGAACGGCGATGGCGTGGGCCAAGGAATTGCAGGCAGCCGGGTCTCGAAAACGCGCAGGTCGTCGCTGTCGGCGCGGCGACGCTGGCCGTCATCGCCGGCGCTCTGGTCTCGGGTCCGGTGACCGGCTTCATCATCAAGCGCCACGAACTGCGCTCAGCGTTGAAGCCCGGCGAGGTCGTGACGTTTGCCGAGCCGCGCGAAGCCGAGGCCGCGCCGGTCGAAGATCCAGGCCAGATCGAGCGACTGCTCGCCAGCGTTCTGGTGATCGCGCTGGCGGTGTTCATCGGCGAGAAGATCAACGACTCACGCGCGGGACGCCGGACTTGCTGCTGCCGGGCTTCCTGTCGGCCATGATCGCCGGCGTGCTGATCACCAACCTTGCCGACCTGTTCAAGTACAAGCTCGACTTCGCGCCGATCGAGAAGGGCGGCGCGGTGGCGCTGCAGCTCTTCCTCGTCATTTCGCTGATGGCGACGCCGCTGATTTCGGTGGCGCAGATCATCGTGCCGCTGGCGCTGAACGTGGTGATCCAGGTCGTCGTCACCGTGGCGATCGCCTATTTCGTGCTGTTCCGCCTGCTCGGGCGCGACTATGACGCGGCGGTGACCTCGGGCGGGTTCCTCGGCTTCGGGCTTTCCTCCATGCCGGTTGCAATGGCGACGATGGACGAGGTCGGGCGGCGCTACGGCCCCTCGCCCAAGGCCTTCCTGCTGATCACGCTGGCGGGCTCGTTCTTCGTCGATCTGGCCAATGCCTTCGTGGCGAAGGGCTTCCTTGCCCTGCCATTGTTCCACATCACCAGCGCGGCGACGGGCGGCTAGCTCGTCTTGTTGCCCGAGTTCGCCCTGTGGATGATGTGATTGGCGAAAGCGGCAGCCGAGGCGACGAACAGTCCGATGCCGCTGAAGATGTAGAGGATTGTGAACAGCTTGCCGGCATCGGTCTTGGGCGTGAGATCGCCATAGCCCACCGATGCGATCGTCACGACCGAGAAGTAGGCGGCATCGAGCCAGCGCCAGCCTTCCTGCCAACGGTAGAACACGGTCGCGCAACCGATCAGGCTGATGGTCATTGCCAGCAGGATGACGATGTGCGGCTCGCGCAGCGCGGAGTACGCTCCGGCGCCAATGGCAAGTATCGGCCTGAACGGCTTTGGTGACGTGCGGGTCCTGGCTTGCCGCTTCATGGCTATCCACCCAGCGCTATTGTCATTGCAACCAGTACAATCCCGAGCAGGACGAAGGCTCCGCCCGCCAATGCCGGGCTGTGTCCCGAGAGCCGCCCGAATTGCCAGCCGAGCGCCGCAAGCATGACAATGGCGATGGCGTTGGACAGGCGCAAGGCGGTGAACGGCTCGGCGATGAACAGGAATGGAACTGCAACCGGAACCGTGGACAGGAACACCAGCAGGAAAACGCCCGCCGCGCCCTTCAAATCCATCGCGGTCAGTCGGGGACGCCGCGGCGGCTCCGCCATGGCATCGATGGCATGGCGTATCTTGTCGAGCTCGTTCTCGTCGAGCGCCTGTACGACCACCGGGGGCAGGGCGGCGGAAATGGCGTCATGCGCCTGCCGCCGGCTGATGGCGCTGCGAACGGCGAGCACTGTGCGGTGGGTCGCGCCACGCTCGGCAAGGCATCCCATCAGGTACATGATCGCGTCGATGATGCCCCAGGCAAGGTTGCAGCCGATGGCGCCGATCAGCATGACCCGCACATCCGCACGGCCCAATTCGGCCACGCTGAGCGAGCCGGTGAATGTCAGCACCATGATCAGGCCGAACAGGATTTCCGAGACCCGGTCAATCGGCTCCAGCGCGCGCCTGGATGTCTTTTCGCCCGTCACTGCTTCACGCCGCCGCGGGCATCATGAACAGGGTCATTGCGAACACCACGTAAACCATCAGCATCAACAACCCGACGAACCAGGCCGACCTGCCGCCATTCGTGACGAGCGCCGCGGTGAAGGTCGCGATGAACATCATCACGATGGCGCCGGGCCAGAACTGCAGGTCCATCGGCGCCGGGCCGATGAAGTAGCTCAGGATGACGAGCACAGGCGCAACGAAAAGGGCGATCTGCGCCGCGCTGCCGAAGGCGATGCCCACGCTCATGTCGAGCCGATCCTTGGCCGCGGCTGAAAACGCCGAAGTCATCTCGGCCGCGCCGCCAACGAGCGCCACGACGACAAAGCCGACGAAGGCAGGCGTGAGGCCGAGCTGGCTCGGCTGCGCCCGTAACCGATTCGACGAATATCTCGCTGACCAGCGCCACCATCACGGTCGTGACGGCAAGCACGCCAAGCGACAGCCCCATCGGCCACGGGCTCTGGGAAGCCTCGTGATGCGCCGGCCTGCTGAAGATCTCGCGGTGGGTGCCGAGCGTGAAAACCAGTCCCAAGCCGTAGGTGGCGATCAGCACGAGGGATATGCCGAGGCTGAGGCCTTGCGAGAGCGAGACCGGAATCGGCCTGCGCCATGGCCGAGGGAGCGAGCAGCGCGAAAGAGGCCAGGAACAGCAGTGCGATCTGGATGCGCGCGCTGGACGCGTTGAATTCCTGCACGTGGTGACGCAAGCCGCCGATCAGGAACGAGGCTCCCATCATGAACAAGGTGTTGGTGACGATGGCCCCGGCCAGCGAAGCCTTGACGAGGACATACTCGCCTGCCCGCAAGGCGGCGAGCGCGATGATCAACTCCGTCAGGTTGCCGAGTGTCGCGTTGAGAAGGCCGCCCACCGCGTCGCCGGTCCGCTCGGCGACGTTCTCGGTCGCAAGGCTCAGGAGCGCCGCCAGCGGCACTATGGCGACGATCGACAGCACGAAAAGCAGCGTGTCTGCATGGGGCGCGATGGCCTTGGCAATCAGCGGCACCGGCACGAAGGCCAGCAGCCAGAGCAGGCGGTTGCCGCGGATGCTTTCAATGATCTGCGCCATCAGCCCCCGCCCGCCCGTTCATCCGCTTCTACATGGCTGCAATCTCAGAACGTTCGCACCAGGCGAAGGTTCAGGATGCCGTAGTCCTGCTGGTCGGAGAATTCCTGTTCATAGTCCGTGACCTGGTATTCCGGGAGGAAGAACAGGTTCGAAACGATTTCCCACTGAAGCCCGACCTTCCACTGCGTGCCGGAATTGTTGAGCTCGACTTCGCAGTCTTCGCCGCCGCAGGCCTGCGGGTCGTCGGAATACATGTTGTCGTAGACGCCATAGCCGCCGAACAGGATGACGGAATCAGCCAGGTTGACCTGCGCAGTCAGGCCAAGAGCATGCCCCTTGACATAGTCGGTCTCGCCGTCGTCCCAGGTGTACCATCCGCCGACCTTGAAATAGGACCAGCCTTCCCCGAAATCGTAGTCGAACCGCCCCTTGTAGGCGGCGGCCTCCATAGAGGTGTCGTAATAGGCGATGGCCGCCAGATAGAGCCCGCCCGCAGTGTAGGTCACGCCGGCATAGGGATCGGGAGAACCCGCCTCGCCCGAGATTGTTGCCGTCCTCGAGGCCCGCGGTGAGCGCGAAGCCGTTGGCCTTGTATGTGTATTCGAAGAACAGCGCATCATAGTCGCCATAGGGTCCCTCGAAGCGCGCATTGCCGACATACCATCCGTCATGACCGGCGCGCTTGAAGTAGTTGTCGTCGAAACCGATCATGAAACCGGCCAGCGAGATCAGCGCCTTGTCGACGACAACCGCCGCCGAATTGGGACCTTCGGCCGATGAGATAACGTCGTTGTGGCCGCCGCCCTTGCCCGTATCGGGATCGACCGTCCCGGTACCCGTGTCGCTCTTTTCCTCCGCCTTCAGGCGGAATCGCGATTCCAGTTCGCCGTATTCGGTCTCGTTCTTGGCAGTGACCTCGAGGCGGACACGATAGCGGGTTTCGTGGACCGAGGTTTCGTCTTCCTGGTCCTCGTCAAAATGCTTCACCGCATAATCGGCGCGCACCTGGCCGTTGAAGCGGATGCAGGTCTCGGTCCCGGGAATGTAGAAATATCCGGCGCCATAAGCATCGCAGATACGAACGTACTCGATCGGCTCCGGCTCGGGGATCACGGCATCGGCCGCATGCGAAACGGTGCTTGCAACAAGTACCGCGCAAGACGACATCAAGAGTTGCGTTACGCGCATTTTCACCCTCGTACCTGCACCCGCGCGCAATATCCGCGACGAAGCCTACGATGAATACAAAGCCCGGCGACCCTTGGACCGGTCGAATCGATCTTAACAAATATCAGACTAAGTCACTTCCATGCGATACAAAATGTCGATTACCGTGACGTACGTGCTGGACCGGGGCGTATGTGATCATTTCGCAACAACTCAAAAGCCAGGGCTGAAAAGAACAGCTGCAGGCGAGCCACTTGCGTACGGAAGACGGCCGTCCGACCGGATCGTTGCCATGAGGCATCCTCTCCCGCTCAAGCGTTTGCGTTGAAATGACGTTGATGTGTCCCGATCCGGCCGACATTGATTTGTATCGGCACAAGCGCTCATGTGGGGGCATTGCCCGGCGACGATTGGGGGACTGAGTTGAGGAACTTGCTCAAGGAGCCGCTATTGCACTTCGCCCTGCTGGGGCTGGCGATCTTCGCCGCCTATTCGGCAATGCCAGCCAAGGGGCCCGACCCCGCCGGCAAGACCATCGTGGTGAGCGCGGCAAAGATCGAGCAGATGGCGGCGATTTTCAGCAGGACCTGGTCGCGGCCGCCCGGTCCGGACGAATTGAAGGCGCTGATCGACGACTACATCGCCGAAGAGGTGATGGTGCGCGAAGCGCTGGCGCTGGGCCTGGACCAGGACGATACCGTGATCCGCCGCCGCCTGCGCCAGAAGATGGAATTCGCGACCGACACGCAAGCGGCACAGGCCGCGCCGGGCGATGCCGAACTGCAAGCCTTTTTCGCTGCCCGTGCCGCCGACTATGAAATCGATCCCAAAATCGGATTCGAACAGATCTTCATCAATCCGCAAAGCCGGGGCGAAGGGCTGGATGGCGACATTGCCGCAATGCTGGCGACACTGAAGGCAACGCCGGAAACCGACCCTTCCGTGCTGGGCGACCCGAGCATGCTGCCTGCCGATTTGCCACCGACCGGACTTGGCCGGATAGAAGGTGACTTTGGCGCCGGCTTTGCGCAGGCCATCGCCAGGCTGCCTGCGGGCGTTTGGGCCGGACCGATCGCTTCCGTCTACGGCCTGCATCTGGTGCGGGTGAGCGAGCGGCAGGCCGGGCGCACGCCGCCGCTGGACGAAGTGCGCGACGCCGTGCTGCGCGACTGGTCGGCAGAGGAACGGACGCGGCGCATGAAGGCGCAACTCGAAAGCCTGCTTTCGCGCTACAGCGTCACCGTCGAAACCGTCCCGGCCGTGCCGAAATGATTCGGGTAATGATCGCACTGGTCGTCATGCTTTTGCCGACGGCAGGCTTCGCGCACGAGATGCGCCCTGCCTATCTGGCGATGGACGAAACCGCGCCGGGGGCTTTCAACGTGTTCTGGAAGGTCCCGGCCATGGGCGACCAGCGTCTTGGTCTTGCCCTTCGGCTGCCCTCCTCCTGCACCGTTGAAGGGGAAGCGCGGCGCGCGATCGAGGCCGATGCCTATACCGAGCGGTACAAGATTGCCTGCGACCCCGGCCTCGGTGGCCAGACCATCCGCATCGACGGATTGCAGGCAACCATGACCGACGTGCTGGCGCGCATCGCCTACCTGAACGGGTCGATCGAAATCGCGCGCGCCGCGCCCGACCAGCCGGCGTTCACCGTCACCGGTCCGCAAAGCAGCTGGCAGGTGGCGGCAACCTACTTCGTGTTCGGGGTGGATCACATCCTTGCCGGTTTCGACCACCTCGTCTTCGTGCTGGCGTTGATCCTGCTCATCCACGACCGGTGGACGCTGGTGAAAACCGTTACCGCCTTCACGCTCGCCCACAGCATAACACTGGCGGGCGCGACCCTCGGGCTCGTGAGCCTGCCGCAAAAGCCGGTGGAGGCGGCGATTGCGCTCAGCATCGCCTTCCTTGCGGTTGAACTCGTGAAGTCGAAGCCGGGCCGGCGGCGCACCAGCGAGCAATATCCCTGGGTGGTTGCGTTCGTCTTCGGGCTGCTGCACGGCTTCGGCTTTGCCGGCGCCTTGCGCGAAACGGGGTTGCCGCAATCGGACGTGATGCTGGCGTTGCTGACCTTCAATCTTGGCGTGGAGGCCGGGCAATTGCTTTTCGTCGCGACCGTGCTGCTGGTTGGCCACTCAGCGCGGCGTTTCGCCCCGTCGGCCGGTCCGGGGTTCGTCAGAATTACCGCCTATGGAATTGGCGCGATGTCGATGTTCTGGCTGATTACAAGGCTGGCGAGCCTTGGGGCCTGAAGCTTTCGCTCAGGACTGGTTCGGGCCGTTCTGCGGCTGGCCGGCGGATTTTGGCACCTCGGGCCGCTGGAACTGGATGCCGCATTTTTTCTGGATCGAAACCTGTTCGATCGCTTCCATCTCGCCCTTCAGGCGCGCGATCTCCGTCTCGGAACCTCCATTTCCCTTGATAAAGAAGAGGGCTGGCCAGAAGAGAACCAGGCCCACGCCCATGGCCACCGCATCGCCCGTCGCCTTCTTTTGCTGGACACCCATCGTCTGGGATGCACGGGCGGAAACACGGCCGGCTTCCGCGGCTAGCTGATCACAGGAATAGGCGTCGTATTGCAGCGGGGTGACATAGGCCGCGGAAATCTGGTCCGCAGGCTTTGCGCAACCTGTAATTGCAAATCCAAACATGAGCACTGACGCAGTAATTCGCATATTTTTCATAAACAGTTAATCCTCAATACATTTTTGTTGTCTTGCCACCTATTTCAGGTTGTATCGGCAGAGTTGAGATGGCCGGCGTTCATTCCCTCAGCAAAGTTAATGATCCGACATTTCATGCCCAAACGTCACGAGCCGTTGAACTCCTGCGCTGCGGCGGCGTTGTTGTGGACAAGACCGGCGCCGCTCAATGCGGTGCCTTGCCGTGTCAGCGGATCAGGAGGAATTCACGATGAAAAATCTGGCTTTGGCTTTGGCGCTTGCATTGGCCGCCAGTGGAACAGGGCTTGCGCAGGACAAGACGATCCGCATGGCAACCGAGGGTGCGTACGAGCCCTTCAATTTTATCAATGACAAGGGCGAGATCGACGGCTTCGAGCGCGAGTTGGGCGACAAGCTTTGCGAACTCGCCGGCTACAAGTGCGAATGGGTGAAGAACGATTGGGACACCATCATTCCGAACCTGCTTTCCGGCAACTACGACACCATCATGGCCGGGATGAGCATTACGGACGAGCGCAAGGAAAAGATCGACTTCACGCAGAATTACTACCCACCAACGGCAAGCGCCTATGTTGCAAGGGCCGGGGCCGGCGCGGAGGTGATCAAGGGTAACGTCGCGGCGCAGGTAAACACGATCCAGGCGGCCCACGTCGCGGCATCCGGCGCAACGATCGTCGAGTTCGCGACACCCGACGAGACCGTCGCGGCAGTCAAGAACGGGGAGGCCGACGCCGTGATGGCGGACAAGGAATATCTCCAGCCGATCGTCGACCAGAGCAATGGCGAGCTCGTCTTCGTTGGCGAAGACGTCAAGCTTGGAGGGGGCATCGGCATGGGCGTGCGCAAGTCGGACACGCAAATGCGCGACAAGTTCGACGCGGCGATTGGCGCGATGAAGAAGGACGGGTCGCTGAACGCCCTGATCGCCAAGTGGTTCAAGGGCCAAGAAGGCTTCGAGTAACTTTCAGCGGCAATCGCAAAGGCCCGGCGCGCGCGGTTCGTGCGCCCGTGGCAAACTTCATTGTGCAGTGCAGCAACCCCCGGCCTCGCGGCGCGTTAGCCTTGGCCTGCAATGATGCGGGCAATGGCGCGAGCGAGGACGTGATTTGAGAAACCTGGCAGATACGATTTCAAGACTGGCGAACAACCGGCAAAGGCTGCAGGCAGGAACGGCGGCAAGACCCTCCGTGGACGACCGGCTTGCCGATCTTGCCGGATTCGGCAGCAATCCCGGCGCGCTGCGCGCCCGGACCTTCGTGCCGCAGGGGCTAGCTCCGCGCGCGCCGCTGATCGTCGTGCTGCACGGCTGCACGCAGAGCGCAGCGGCATACGACCACGGTGCCGGTTGGTCGCATCTTGCCGAACAGCACGGATTTGCGGTGCTTTATCCCGAGCAGCGCCGCGAGAACAATGCGAATCTTTGCTTCAACTGGTTCCAGCCACAAGACATCGCGCGAGGGTCGGGCGAAGCACATTCGATCCGCCAGATGATCGATGCACTGATTGCCTCGCACGACATCGATGCCGGCAGGGTGTACATCACCGGGCTTTCGGCCGGCGGCGCCATGGCAGCGACCATGCTCGCGACCCATCCGGAGATCTTTGCAGGCGGCGCGATCATCGCAGGCCTGCCGCACGGTGCGGCGAGCACCATTCCGGAGGCATTCGACCGAATGCGCGGGCACGGCGTTCCGCACGCCGCGCAGTTGCAGCAGCTCGTGCGCGGTTCCTCGGACCATGGCGGACCCTGGCCGGTCATTTCCGTATGGCATGGCGAGGCGGATGCCACCGTGGCGCCCTCAAATGGCGAGGCGATTATCGAACAATGGAAGGCTGCGCACGGGGTGGGCGATGCCGCGCCGCAGAGTGGCACCGTCAATGGACATCGGCGGCGGAGCTGGCACGACGGCAACGGGCGGGTGGTGCTCGAGCATTACGCGATTGCGCGCATGGGCCATGGAACGCCGGTCAACCCGCGCACGGGGATCGGTCATGCCGGGCCGTTCCTGCTTGATGCCGGCATCTCCTCCACGCACCACATCGCGCATTCCTGGGGAATCGTGCCCGCCGAGGCCCTGGAGACGCGTGCGAGCCAGCAGGTTCCGCACGACGCAGCGCCGCGGCCTTCGGGGGTATCGACGCCGCCCCCGAGCGCTCAACCCGGCCATGCCGCTGCCGGCGTGCGCAAGGTCATCGAGGATGCGCTGCGATCCGCTGGCCTGATGCGCTAGGGCCGGATCGTCCGGTCCTGCGCCGGGCTGTCCGGTTGCCTCCCCTCGGGCGGCTGGCCGGGCAGCCGAACCCAGGCTTTCAGCGGCAGATGGTCGGAAGCAAGACGGGAAAGCGGGCTGTGGTGGACGGCCGCATGGGCGAGGAGCCCGTGCTGGTTGGCCATCAGCCTGTCGAGCGCGAGCACCGGGTAATCGGCCGGGAAGGTCGGCATCGGCGGGGCCGAGACGGTGAAGGCATGCGCGAGCCCGTGCAGGGACGAACGCGGTCCGAGCCGCCATTCGTTGAGGTCGCCCGCAAGCAGGGTCGGCATCTGCGGCTCGTTTGCAATCGCTGCCAGGATCGCCTGCACCTGACGGGCGCGCGAATGCCGCAGCAGGCCAAGGTGGGCCGCCACGAGGCGCAGCGGGCCGCTTGCCATTTCGAGTTCGACGATCAGCGCGCCGCGCGCCTCCATGCCGGGCAGCGCCATCTGGCGGGCGGACCTGACGAGGCCCTCGCGGCACAGAACCAGGTTGCCGTGCCAGCCATGGCCCGTGCCCGTGGGCTTCAGCGGAATTGGCACCAGCCCGCATTCGTCGCGAAGCGCGCGCAAGTCGAGCAGCCCGTCGCGGGCGCCGAAACGCTTGTCGACTTCCTGCAGCGCAAGGAGATCGGCGTTCAGTTCGTAGATCACCGCAAGGGTGCGCGATGGATCGAAAATGCCATCGAGACCGATGCATTTGTGGATGTTCCAGGAAGCGACCAGGGCATCGAAGGCATCGGGGCCCTCCTGTTCGCGCGCGGGATGGGCCACGCCATAGGCCCTTGTCAGCCATGGCGTCACGGCCTTGTGCAGCGCGGGTCTCCATTGCCGCTTCGACATCTTGACCAACTCCCTGATGCCTGGATGCGGCTGGTGACGGGTATTCATGGTGACAATAGAATGTGGGTGATCGGGAACAATTTTCCATCCGCGCGTTGTGTGATCGGACGGGAAATCATGCCGATGGATATTCATAACGCGAAAGACCGGAAAAAGAACCTTGTGCATGGCATCGGGCCAATGTGAGCGACGGACGCAGCGATGATGATGACCATCATTCTATTGCTGGCGCTGCTGGTACTGCTCGCGGTGCTGTCGGCACTTGCCGTGTTCGTGTATGTGCGCTTCTCGCCGCGCAATGTCGGCGAGCCCTCCCATGCCCTGCCGGTCGAGGAAGACGGCAGCGAACTCGACCGGATCATTTCGCCGCTGCTGGAAGGCAGGCCGGGCCGCAGCGGGGCGCTGCTTTCGGCGCAAAGCCTGCACGCCTTCGCGGTCAGGGCGCTTTCGGCGCGGGCGGCCGGACGCGGCCTCGATCTGCAATATTACTACTGGAAGGACGACCTGACCGGCATGCTGCTTGTGCGCGAGGTGCTGGCGGCGGCTGACCGGAACGTCAGGGTCCGCATCATCCTCGACGACATCAACGTGCGCGGCAATGATGCCAATCCGCTGGCGATGCATGCCCACCCCAACATCGAAGTGCGGGTGTTCAATCCGTGCTGGAACCGGATAGGCGCGATGCAGCGCACGGCCGAGCTGCTGTTTCACCCCTATTCGGCGACGCGTCGCATGCACAACAAGGCGTGGATCGCGGACAGCCGCATCGCAATCGTTGGCGGGCGCAACATCGGCGACGCGTATTTCGATGCATCCGAGCTGCTGAATTTCCGCGACATGGATCTCGTGATAACCGGACCGGCCATCGCGCAGGCGGAGAAGGTGTTCGATCTGTTCTGGAACAGCGATTGCGTGCTGCCGATCACCTCGCTTCCGGGCTGGAACAATGGCGATCTCGACGGCCTGCGGCAATTGCTCGACACCGTGGCCCAAAGCGAGCCGGCGGGCTATTTCGTCAGGCGGCTTGAGGAGGGCGAGGGCATCGGCGAAATGCTTGCCGGCAACAACCGCCTGCACTGGATCGAGCGCATCGAAATCGTCTCGGACCCGCCGGCCAAGTCCAGCGGCGATGCGCGCAACCGATGGCTCTACAAGGCGATCTTCCCGCTGCTGGCCGCGGCCAGATCCAGCCTGCAGCTGATCTCGCCCTACTTCGTGCCGGGAGCCGAAGGCGTGCGCCAGCTGGTGGAGCTTGCCAACGGGGGAACGCGCATCCAGGTGCTGACCAATTCGCTTGCGGCAACCGACGTCGCGGCGGTACACGGCGCCTATGCGCCCTACCGCTTCCCCCTGCTGAAAGCGGGCATCGAGCTCTACGAGTTGAAGCCGGTGGCGCCGCGCCAGCGCATCTCGCTGTTCGGCTCGGGCAGGCGGGCGGGCGCCGCCAGCCTTCACACCAAGGCTTTCGTCGTCGATGGACGCCATGGCTTCGTCGGCTCGTTCAATTTCGATCCGCGCTCCGTCTCGCTCAACACCGAGATGGGCGTGATCTTCGATCATCCGCCACTGGCCAGCGAAATCAGCGCCGTTTTCGAAAAGGAAGTTTCCCCCGCCAGCAGCTACCGCCTGGCGCTCAAGTCGGGGAAACTCTCCTGGCTGGACGGGGCGGGCGGCAAGGCGCGGGCGCTGCGCGGCGAGCCGCGGGCCGGGATCTGGCGCCGAATGGTGGCATGGTTCGTGGGCCAGCTTCCGATCGAATCTCAGCTTTGAGCCGTCGGAGACGCACACAATTTGAGCGATTGCATTGACGTGCAGCACACCACGCCGGTTTACGCGGGATCAAGTTTTTGACTGTATGAAATATGACAGTCGGATCGGTGAAGGCATCGCTCCGCAGCGCACAAGGCGCCAAACTGGAGACGAAACAGATGAAACTCGTAGCACGCTTTCTGAAGAACGAATCGGGCGCAACGGCCATCGAATACGGCCTGATCGCAGCCCTCATCTCGGTCGCCATCATTGGCGGCGCAACGGCGGTCGGCGGCGGTGTCAACAACACCTTCACCAACGTCAGCGGCAAGCTGCTCTGACAGCCATTGCTGTACATGCCAAAGGCCGCCTGTGAGAGCAGGCGGCCTTTTCCGTGCGCGGTGTACGAAAGAATTCAATTGCCAGCCGGAAGCAAAAGCATTTTGATGCGTTCAAAGGGAGACGATGCCAATGCCTGAGACCATCATACTCGGCTCCAGCGCTCTCGAATGGCTTGGGGTCACCTACAGGACAATTCTTTCAACGCAGGCTACGGGCGGGGCGATGTCCATCGTCGACAGCGTATCGCCGGCCGGTTCCGGCCCGCCGCGGCATATCCACGAGCGCGAGGACGAGACCTTCATCGTGCTTACGGGACAATGCGAATTCTGGCTCGAAGGGCAGATGTTCACGCGCGGCCCCGGCGAGACGGCGTTCATACCGCGCGGCAAGAACCACACGTTTCGCGTGACCGGTGACCAGGCGAGCCGGCACCTGCTCATCCTCACGCCGGGCGGGTTCGAGGGATTTTTCGCGGAAATGGCGAAGGGGCAGTTCCGAATACCGGAAGACATGCCCGCGATTGTCGAAGCCGCCGGGCGTTTTCACCTGGAGTTCACGGGCCCGCCGCTGGACTGAAGGCTATTCGGGTGAGGTCTGCACCAGGGAGATCGTGATCTCGCCTTCACCCGAAATGACGACCGCAAGCGGGATCACCAGCATGGTCAGAAGCACCAGGCCCATGGCCCAGAGCTGGCACATGAGCAGGCTGCCAAACATCTCGTGACCGTATTTCGTCACGAAGGCCACCAGATAGGTGTAGGACAGCCCCAGCAGCAGGTTGTCGCGGATGTTCCTGCCGATCCGCGGGAAGTTGCGCAGCGCAAGCATCGACATGAAGAACGCGGCGCCAAGGTTGCTCAGCACGATGACGTCCATGGCGTCGCCAAGCCCATAAGAAGGGACTTCAAGCCATGTATATCGGAAGAACAGACCCGCGTTGAGACCGAGCAACACGACGGCGGACAGGGTGAGATTCAGCACATAACTGTTCTCGCCGGCCCTCTCGAGCGAGAGATAGAATTCCTTGCGCACGGTATTCCCCAACAGCTGTTGACCACCACCACCGGCCGGTCAATAGCAGATTCTGCGCGGCACTGAAAAGCGGTATGGTCGCAATTTTGACTTTATTAACATAACCTTGGGTAAGTCCGGGCCTGGGCGGATAAATCGTCGATCATGGGGGTCGCCTTTACAAGTGTTCGAATAACGAAATTTTTAGTTTACACCGCCAGAGGGTTTTCTGTAGATCGTTCCGGCCTTGAAGCAATCTTCAATGCGAGACGGGGGAAGCCATGTTTTCGAGAAGCAGGATCACAGCAGCGGTCGCGGTGTTGATTGCCGGCGCCCTTGGCTCTATTGCTACCGTTCATCCGGCAGCTGCGGCATGCACCAAGTTCAAGCCGACGCGGCCAGGCGAAGTCTTCCTGTGGCGCGGCCTGGCGAATGTGTTCTCGCTCGGCATGGACGCGATGGGCGAGGATTTCAGCCGGCTCGGAATTGAAAACTGCGTCTTCAATCACTCGGGCTGGAAAGCGGCGGCCGAAGACCTGATCGAGCGCAGCAAGCAGAAGAACGGGATTTCCTACCCCATCATCATCATCGGCCACTCGCTGGGCGCGGGCGCATCGCCGGAGATGGCAACGTATCTGGGCCGGCGCGGCATACCGGTCGCGTATGTCGTGATGTACGATCCGGTGGTGCCCACGCAGGTCGGCCCCAATGTCGAAGAGATCGTGAATTACTACATAAAGAAGCCGAACAAGGACAAGATCCTCTATCCCATGGCGGACTTCACCGGCAGGCTCGACAATATCGACCTGTCGTCGCGTCGCGACATCGATCATTTCAACATCGACAAGAGGCCGGAACTGCACAAGATCGTCTACCAGCGCACGCTGGAACTGACCGATGCAACGGCCACGCAGCCCAAGAAAAAAGCCAGCTTGAAATAGAGTCTCCTTGGCAACCGCGCGCTGGCGCGCGTAAGGAAGCCTCCGTCATTCGTTGACATCGCGTTGCGGTTCCGGCTTGCCGGCAGCGAAGAATGGAGACGTCGATGCTCTTGATCAACACGGTGTGCCCGGCCACGGGTGACAAGCTCATCCGAAGCGAAGTCGGCGCGGACGATCCCATACCCGATGGCGCGCTGTGGATCGATCTGCTCAACCCGACCCTGGATGACGACCGCAAGGTTGAAAAGCATCTGGGGATTTCGATACCGACGCGCGAAGAAATGCGCGACCTGGAGCCCTCGGAAATCATCTATACCGAGAACCAGGCGCATTACATGACCGCCCGTGTCATATGCCGCACCGCGACGGTCGTGCCCAAGCTTGCCGATGTCACCTTCATCCTCACCGAGAAGGCGCTCGTCACGGTGCGCTATGACGAGCCGGGCGCATTCACGATCTTCCAGAACCGCGTGACCAAGCCAGGCGGGTGCGGTTTGCAACCGGCCGCGGTGATAGAGGGGCTGATCGAGGCGATCGTCGACCGGGCGGCGGAAGTGCTGCGCGGCGTCGGCGACCAGATCGACGAGGCCTCGCGCGACATCTTCGAGGGCGAGAGCGCCACCGTCGAGCGCAACAGCGCCTACCAGCTGGTCATCCGCAAGATAGGCCAGCATGAGCATCTGATTTCGAACGTGCTGGAAAGCATGGTGTCGATCGAGCGCGTGCTGCTTTTCCTGTCGGCCAACTTCAAGCGTCCGGCGAAATCGTCGAGCTCCATCGTGCCGGAATGGCGCACGGTGGTGCGCGACGTGCAGGCGATCGAGGAACATGCAAGCTTCCTCTCCTCAAAGCTGCAGTTCCTGCTCAACGCGACGCTGGGACTGGTGGGCCTTGAGCAGAACAAGATCATCAAGCTGTTTTCGGTCGTGTCGGTCGTGTTCATGCCGCCCACCTTGGTGGCATCCAGCTACGGCATGAACTTCAGGCACATGCCGGAACTGGAATGGCTCTATGGCTACCCGATGTCGCTGGCGATGATGGTCGTTTTCGCGGTGCTGCCATATCTGTTCTTCCGGTGGAAGAAGTGGCTGTGACAAGCGCAGGGAGCGCGGCATGAGCGAGAATATCTATTCCGGCCTCACCCAGCTGGGTGCGAATTCGCCCGTTGCGCAATCGCCCGGCGAGGCCGTGCTGGAGCGGGTGCAGAATCCGCAGGCGGACTGGGCCTACTGCGTGCGCTTCACCGCACCCGAATTCACCTCGCTTTGCCCGATGACCGGCCAGCCGGATTTCGCCCATCTGGTGATCGACTACGTGCCCGGCGAATGGCTGGTGGAGAGCAAGTCGCTGAAACTCTATCTCACGGCCTTCCGCAATCACGGCGCGTTCCACGAGGACTGCACGGTCTCGATCGCGCGCAAGCTGGTGGAAGTGCTTGCGCCGCAATGGCTGCGGATCGGCGGATACTGGTATCCGCGCGGCGGAATTCCGATCGATGTCTTCTACCAGACAGGACCTGCGCCCTCCGGCGTCTGGATACCGGAGCAGGGTGTCGCGCCCTATCGGGGTCGCGGCTGAGCGGACGCCATGTCGGCTTCGATCCGCTGGGCGACAAGGCGTTGCAAGCGCCACAGATTGCTGTCGCGGATGCCCTTTTCCTCAAGATGCGCAACGGTGTTGAGGAGGTACTCGGCGCCCGTTCCCCAATGACCGCAAGAGCGCGCCAGCACATCGGCGACCTCCTGCAGCGAAAGTCGTCCGGCATAAACCGGAGACGCGCGGTTCATCACGAAAGTGAGCGCGGGCATGGTGCCGTGCGCCGTCGCCACGTTGATCCAGCGCGGCATGCTGTTGACGGGCTTGTAGGTGAATTCGCGCCGGAACAGCCTGCCGAGCTGTTCTTCAAGGTTTGCCTGCGGCAGTTCGAACGCGACGCCCCGGCACTGTCCGCCCCGGTCGAGCGCCATCATCAGGCCGGGTTGCTGCGGTGTTCCGCGAAAGCGCGTCATGCGAAAGCAGAAGGCCCGGTGCCAGCCGCGCGCCACCGCAAGCTGTTCGCGGGCATGCTCGATTTCCGGTTTCCAGATCAGCGATCCATAGGCGAAAACCTGCGTCGGCAGGTCGGGCGCTGGATGGGAAGCAACAATCCGGCGCACCCATTCGTCATAGTCGGCATCGGTATTGAGCTGCGCGCCTGGCGCAATGCCCTGGTCCTCCACGTTCCTGTGAACGTGGGCGACGTGTGTGGCGGTCAGTGCAAGCCTGGTCATCGAGAACCCCCGCGTGCTTGTGCGGCGGCACAGGCTACCAGCCGTTGACGGGCCGGTCGAGCGGCAAGCCAATGCCGCGGAAGGATGCAGCATTGGCTTCGGGACACGGCGAGGGGTTGATCGTGCCGTTGCCCGGCGCGTTAACCGCCATTCCCGAAAGATGTTCCGCAGTGCCGCACCCGGCTACAGCGAAGAAAATGCTCCGGCGGCCAGCGGGCCCCAGATGAGCAGCACGGTCACGACCAGTGCCGCGATGTCGAGCCCGCTGGTATCGCGGGCAATGCCGGTGCCGAACATCGAGGTTTCCCGGTATGTAACGGGCCGCGTCTCGTCATTCCTGTCCATGATCGTTTCTCCTTTCCGAAGCAGAAAAACGCTGGGCCACCGCGCGCGGTTCCGCCGGTGCCGGTGCTGCCGGGTGCAGTTGGTCGCGGGCCGCGATAGACATTCGCGCGCCACGGTGTACCTTTCCGGTGATTCCCTGCTTCACTCCCGCCCGTTCGAGACCACAAAGACCCGAGGACCGGCAGCGTGTTCGATGAACTGAAAGCGATGATCTTCGGCAAGCGCGACCCTTCGACGAAGGGGACCGGCTTTCATGCCGACGACTTGCAACTGGCCCAGGCGGCGCTGCTGTTCCATGTGGTGGCGGCGGATGGCATCGTCACCGAAGACGAGAAACTCCGGCTTTCGGCGTTGCTTGCGGAAAAATTCGGCCTTTCGGGCGCCGACACGCAGGTGCTGATCGAGGAAGCCAGGGCTGCCGACTCCGAGGCTGTCGATCTCTATACCTTCACGCGCACGCTGAAGCGCGAGCTCGACCAGGAGGCCAGGATCGCCATCGTCCGCGAGCTGTGGCAGATGGTCTATGCCGATGGCGAGGTGCATGAATTCGAGGACAACATCGTGTGGCGTGTCGCCGAACTGCTCGACGTGGAAACGCGCGAGCGCATCGCGCTGAAGCAGGCGGTGCGCGAAAAAAGCGGAAAGGCCTGAGCCGATGGTCTGGATCAAGCAGCGCGAGCCCGGCCAGCCGCAGGTGCTTATCGTGCTTCACCAGGAGGGCTCCTCACCGGGGCGCGTCGGGCTTTTCCTGCAGGAAATGGGCTATGCGCTCGACATCAGGCGCCCACCGCTGGGACATGAATTGCCGAAGACGATGGCCGACCATGCCGGAGCGGTGATCTTCGGCGGGCCGATGAGCGCCAATGATCCGGACGACTACATCAGGCGCGAGATAGACTGGATCTCGGTTCCGCTGAAGGAGAACAAGCCGTTCTATGGGATCTGCCTCGGCGCGCAGATGCTCTCCAAGCAGCTCGGCGGCAAGGTCTGCTGCAACGAGCGCGAGTTCGCCGAGATCGGCTATTACCCGATCTCGCCAACCGAACACGGCGCCGCGCTGATGGATTGGCCCGCGATGATCTACCAATGGCACCGGGAAGGCTTCTCGCTGCCGTCTGGCGCCACGCTGCTGGCGACGGGCGATGAATATCCGCACCAGGCGATGAAGGTCGGGGACAAGGCCTATGGGGTGCAGTTCCATGCCGAATTGACCTACGCGATGATGCACCGCTGGACGATACGCGGCGCACACCGCTTCGTGCTCAACGGCGCGCAGGAACGCGAGCGGCATATCGAGGGCCGTTACCTCTACGACCACGCGGTGCGCCGCTGGCTGCAGGATTTCCTGAAGCTGTGGATCGGTCCGGCGCACGCGCTGGAAAGCGGCGCGCCAATGGCGGGTTGAACATCGCCTGCCGCAAGGCTAGATGAAGGTCCTCTTCCGGCCTCTGGAGAACCGAATGCGCGCCCTACTCGACGTAATCCTCGTCGCCCTTGATATCTATGTCTACGTCATCATCGCCATGGCGGTGTTCTCCTGGCTTCTCGCCTTCAATGTCGTGAACCAGCGCAACCAGGCTGTCGCGACAATCGGCAACATGCTCTACCAGCTGACCGAGCCGCTGCTGCGCCCGATACGCCGCCGGATGCCGACCATGGGCGGACTGGACCTTTCGCCCATCGTGCTGCTGCTGCTCATTTTCCTGCTGCAGCGCATCATCGCCTACTACATCTATCCGCACGTCTTCTGATCGCGACTTGTGATCGCCTGGCCATGGGGCCGTTCGTGGAGCTCGCCGGCCGCGACCTGCGGCTGCGCGTGCGGCTGACGCCGAATGCGCACACCGATGGTTTCGGCACGGTGCACGAGGATGCCGAGGGCGTTTGCTGGCTGAAGGCCAGCGTGCGCGCAGTGCCGGAGAAGGGCAGGGCCAACACGGCCCTGATAGCCCTCGTGAGCAAGGCGTGCGGCATCGCGAAAGGGCGGATCGAGGTCACGAGCGGTGCGACGAGCCGCGCCAAGGTGCTGCGCATCGCCGATGTGAGCGAGGCGGAAGTCGCCGTCATTGCGGGACTTGCGAAAGTCCCATGAGGCCCCGTCAGGCCTTGCGGGCGGCGCGGTCGATCGCCTCGGTGATCATGCGCCGCGCGTCTTGCGAACCCATCCATTCTCCGATCTTCACCCATTTTCCGGGCTCCAGATCCTTGTAGTGCTCGAAGAAATGCTGGATCTGCTTCAGCGTGATTTCCGGCAGGTCTGAAAATTCGTGAACGTTTTCATAGCGCTGGGTAAGCTTCGGGGAGGGAACGGCGATCACCTTCTCGTCCTTCCCGGCATTGTCTTCCATCACCAGCACGCCGATGGGACGAACATTGATCACGCAGCCCGGCACCAGCGGACGGGTATTGGCGATCAGCACGTCGATGGGGTCGCCATCCTCCGACAGCGTATGCGGCACGAAGCCGTAGTTTCCCGGGTACGACATCGGCGTGTAGAGGAAGCGGTCGACGACCAGCGTACCCGCTTCCTTGTCCATCTCGTATTTGATCGGCTGGCCGCCGACCGGACATTCGACGATGACATTGACGTCGTGAGGCGGATTCTTGCCGATGGAAATCGCGTCGATGCGCATGAAGATTCCTGTGGTTGGAAAGATCGCGTAAGAGAACTGCCGGCTTTTGATAGCGGCTTGCGGCGCTCACGGCAATTGCGACCAAGGGAGTGCCCGCCGGCGTCAATAACGTTTCATCTGACGAGATGAGGGAATCAGTCCCAGGCGAAGGCGTATTTCGCCAGCCGCTTGCCGTCGAAGAACTCGGCGCCTTCCGCGACAGCCTTGCCGCCGGCGTTTTCATAGAACGAGATCGCGCGAGGATTGTCGGCAAGAACCCACACGACCGAGCCCTTGAGGCTGCGCCGCTTCAACTCGCCGCGTGCGGCAAGGAAGAGCCGAGTGCCAAGGCCGACGCCCTGATATTCCGGCAGCAGGTAGAGTTCGTAGACTTCGCCGTCATAAGGGAGCGTCTTCACGCGGTTGCGACCGAGCGTCGCATAACCGACGATCTTCCCGGCGATTTCCAGCACCAGCACGATGGTCGAGCGGCGGATCGCGTCGGCCCACCATTTCTCGCCGCGGCGGCGCACCATCTTCGTCAGCGCCGAATGCGGCACCAGGCCGGTATAGGCATTGGTCCACGCGGCATCATGCACGCTCGCAATTGCGCCTGCATCCCGCGGTCCGGCCCGCCTTGTTTCTATGGCCAAAGTACCCATGGCCATGATGATAGGTTAACAGGGGCTTACCGGACAAGAGGCTTCACGGGATTTTCAACCGGCTACTTCCGGTGCCCGAAAGCCGCATGAAAAAGGCCCGAACCGGGTGGGTGGCGGGCCTTTTTGCGATCAGCTGGCGAGACTTGCGGCCCGGCTCTTTTCGAAGCGCTTGCGGTCGTTCGGATCGAGATAGAGCTTGCGCAGGCGGATCGACTTCGGCGTCACCTCGACCAGTTCGTCGTCCTGGATCCAGGCGAGCGCGCGCTCCAGCGTCATGCGGATCGGCGGGGTCAGGCGCACGGCCTCGTCCTTGCCGGCGGCGCGGATGTTGGTCAGCTTCTTGCCCTTGAGCACGTTCACTTCGAGGTCGTTGTCGCGCGAGTGGATGCCGATGATCATGCCCTGGTAGACCTTGACGCCCGGCATCGATGACCATCGGGCCGCGATCCTCGAGGTTCCACAGCGCATAGGCCACGGCCTCGCCCGCCTCGTTGGAGATCAGGACGCCGTTGGTGCGGCCCGGCAATTCGCCCTTGTAGGGCTCGTAGGCGTGGAACAGCCGGTTCATGACCGCCGTGCCGCGCGTGTCGGTCAGCAGTTCCGACTGGTAGCCGATCAGGCCGCGCGTCGGCGCATGGAAGACGAGGCGCTGGCGATTGCCGCCGGACGGGCGCAGTTCGACCATCTCGGCCTTGCGCTCCGACATCTTCTGCACGACGATGCCGGCATGCTCCTCGTCGACGTCGATGACGACTTCCTCGATCGGCTCCAGCAGTTCGCCGTCCTCGTCCTTCTGCATGACGACGCGCGGACGCGACACGGCGAGCTCGAAGCCTTCGCGGCGCATGGTCTCGATCAGCACGGCGAGCTGCAATTCGCCGCGGCCGGAGACGTAGAAGCGAGTCCTTGTCGGCCAATTCCTCGATCTTCAGCGCGACATTGCCTTCGGCTTCGCGCAGCAGGCGGTCGCGGATGACGCGGCTGGTGACCTTGTCGCCCTCGGTGCCGGCGAGCGGGCGAATCGTTGACGATGAAGGACATGGTGACGGTCGGCGGATCGATCGGCTGCGCCGGCAGCGGCTCGGTGACCGACGGGTCGCAGAAGGTGTCGGCGACGGTGCCCTTCGACAGGCCGGCGATGGCGACGATGTCGCCCGCCTGCGCCTCTTCGATCGGCTGGCGCTCGAGGCCGCGGAAGGCGAGGATCTTGGAGATGCGGCCGGTCTCGACCAGCGCGCCGTCGTGGTGCAGCACCTTGACGGCCTGGTTCGGCTTGACCGAGCCGGATTCGATGCGGCCGGTGATGATGCGGCCGAGGAACGGGTTGGCTTCCAGGATGCGTGCCGATCATGCGGAACGGGCCGTCGTGCACGGTCGGCGCCGGCACATGCTTCAGGACGAGGTCGAACAGCGGCGCCAGGCCCTGGTCCTTCGGACCTTCCGGCTTGTCGGCCATCCAGCCGTCGCGGCCCGAGCCGTAGAGGATCGGGAAATCGAGCTGCTCGTCGGTGGCGTCGAGCGCGGCGAACAGATCGAACACCTCGTTGACCACCTCGACATGGCGGGCGTCGGGACGGTCGATCTTGTTGATCACGACGATCGGGCTTGAGGCCGACCTTCAGCGCCTTGCCGACGACGAACTTGGTCTGCGGCATCGGGCCTTCGGCGGCATCGACCAGCACGATCGCGCCATCGACCATGTGAGGATGCGCTCGACCTCGCCGCCGAAATCGGCGTGGCCGGGGGTGTCGACGATGTTGATGCGGGTGTCCTTCCAGTCGACCGAGGTCGCCTTGGCAAGGATGGTGATGCCGCGCTCCTTTTCGAGGTCGTTGGAGTCCATCGCGCGCTCGGCGACGCGCTGGTTGTCGCGGAACGAGCCGGACTGCTTGAGCAGCTGCGTCGACCAGCGTGGTCTTGCCATGGTCGACGTGCGCGATGATCGCGATGTTGCGCAGTTTCATGTTTTTCACCGGGAAAGCTTGGGGGCGCGCGATTAAAGGCGCAGCCGGTCTCTGTTGCGCAGGCTCATACAGGCTTTTTCGCAGGTGCGAAAGGGGCAGGTTTTTCGCAAGTGCGAAAGGGGCGTGTCCGCACGCCCCTTCGGTCAGGCGAGACCGCGCTTTTCCATCATCGCCCTGGGCGACGGCAGCGTGCCGCGGAAGGCCTTGTAGAGCTCTTCCGGATCGCGCGAGCCGCCAGCACCATAGATGTGCTTGCGCAGCTTTTGTGCAAGGGCGGGGTCGAAGGGATCGCCGGTCTCCTCGAAGGCCGCGAAGGCGTCGGCGTCCAGCACTTCCGACCACATGTAGGAATAGTAGCCGGCCGAATAGCCGTCGCCCGAGAAGACGTGCTGGAAGTGCGGCGTGCGGTGGCGCATGACGATCGGCGATCGGCATGCCGAGTTCGCCCAGCGTTTCCGCCTCGAATGCCATCGGGTCCTCGACCGCGCCGGCGGTGTGAAAGGCCATGTCGACCAGCGCCGAGGAGGTGAACTCGACCGTGTTGAAGCCGGAATTGAAGGTGCTGCGCCGCCAGCACCTTGTCGAGCAGGGCCTGCGGCATCGGCTCGCCGGTCTCGTAGTGGCAGCGCGTACTTCTCGCAGGATCTGCGGCACCGTCAGCCAGTGCTCGTAGAGCTGCGAGGGCAGTTCGACGAAATCGCGCGACACGCTGGTGCCGGAGACCGACGGATAGGTGACGTCGGACAGCATGCCGTGCAGCGCATGGCCGAATTCGTGGAACAGCGTCTTGGCCTCGTCGAGCGACAGCAGCGCCGGCTGGCCGGCGGGCGGCCTTGGCGAAGTTCATGACGTTGTAGATGATCGGGATGCGGCCGCCATCCAGCCTGTGCTGGGACTGGAACGAGCTCATCCAGGCGCCGGAACGCTTCGAGGGCCGGGCGAAATAATCGGCGAGGAAGACGCCCATGACCTTGCCGCCCGCGTCCAGCACTTCGAAGACGCGCACATCGGGATGCCAGGCGGCAATATCCGGGCGCGGCCGCGAAGCTGATGCCGAAGAGGCGCGTTCGCCACGTCGAAGCAGGCCTCGATGATGCGCTCGAGCTGCAGATAGGGCTTCAGCTCGGACTCGGAGAAATCGAATTTCTGCTGGCGCAGCTTCTCGGCGTAGTGGCGCCAGTCCCACGGCTCGACGGCGTGGTTGCGGCCCTCATCGGCGATCAGCACGGCAAGCGCCTTCGCCTCCTCGCCGGCGCCGTTCGCGCGCCTTGTCCCAGACCGGGTCGCAGCAGGTCCCTCGACCGCCTGCGGGGTCTTGGCCATCGTGTCGTCGAGCTTCAGCGCGGCGTAGTGACGATAGCCGAGCATGCGGGCCTTTTCGTCGCGCAGCTTGAGGATTTCGGCGACGATCGGCGCGGTTGTCGTGCTCCGCCTTCTCGCCGCGCGCGATCCAGGCGCGGAACGCCGTCTCGCGCAGCTCGCGGCGTTCCGAAAAGGTCAGGAACGGCTCGATGATCGAGCGCGACAGCGTGATTGCCCAGCCGGCCTGCGCGCCGTGCTCGCGCGGCGGCCTGCGCCATGGTATCGCGCAGGAAATCGGGCAGTCCGGCAAGCTCTTCCTCGCTCGTCAGGATCATGCGCCCAGCCGCGATTCGTCGGCCAGCACGTTCTGGCCGAACTGCGTGCCAAGGCTTGCAAGCCGCTCGTTGATCTGTGCAAGGCGCGCCTGCCCGGCCTCGTCGAGCTTGGCGCCCGACTTCACGAAACCCTTCCAATGGTCTTCCAGCACGCGGAAGGCCTCCGTGCCCAGCGCCTGCCGGTCGTGGTTTTCCCACACGGCGTCGATGCGCGAAAACAACGCGCGATTCTGCGCGATCTTCGACCAGTGGCGCGACATGACCGGCGAAATCTCGCGCTCCAGCGCCTTGATGGTGTCGTTGGTGTTGGCGCCGGCCCGGTTCCAGAACAGCGCGGAGACATGGGAAAGCGCCTCACCCGCCAGTTCGAGCGGCACGATGACATTTTCGAAGGTCGCGGGCCCGGCATTGCCGGCAATCGCGTCGATCTCCACCAGGTGCAGGCGCATCGCCTCGTCGAAGGCCGCGCGGAAGTCTTCGTCGCGGATCGCCTCGAAGCGCGGCAGGCCGTGCGGCCCGTCCCAAAGGGTGACGGCTGGATTGATGCTGGTCATGGCTGGCTCCGGTTGGGGGTCAGCCACATCTAGGGGCTGACCGCCCGCCGGGCAAGCCGCGTATTGCTAGCGGCTGTTGCGGTCGCGCATGCCGAGCGTGCGCAGGCGCAGCGCGTTGAGGCGGATGAAGCCGTTGGCGTCGCGCTGGTCGTAGGCGCCCTTGTCGTCCTCGAAGGTGACGAGCGTCGGCGAATAGAGCGACTTGGGGCTCTCGCGGCCGGTGACGATGACATTGCCTTTGTAGAGTTCGAGCGTAACCTCGCCCTCCACATGCTCCTGGCTGCGGTCGATCAGGGCCTGCAGCATTTCCCGCTCGGGCGAGAACCAGAAGCCGTTGTAGATCAGTTCCGCATAGCGCGGCATGATGTCGTCCTTGAGGTGCGAAGCGCCGCGGTCGAGCGTGATCGATTCAATGGCGCGGTGCGCGGCGAGCAGGATGGTCCCGCCGGGCGTCTCATAGACGCCGCGCGACTTCATGCCGACGAAGCGGTTCTCGACGAGGTCGAGCCGGCCGATGCCGTTGTCGCGGCCAAGGTCGTTGAGGGTCTTGAGCAGGGTTGCGGGGGAAAGCTTCCTGCCGTCGATCGATACGGCGTCGCCCTTCATGAAGCCGATCTTGATCGTGGTCACCTTGTCGGGCGCGTCCATCGGCGAGATGGTCCGCTGGTAGACCATTTCCGGAGCCTTGACCGCAGGGTTTTCCAGGACCTTGCCCTCGGACGAGGAGTGCAGGAGGTTGGCGTCGACCGAATAGGGCGCGTCGCCTTCCTTGTCCTTGGCGACCGGTATCTGGTTGGCGCGGGCGAATTCGAGCAATTCCTCGCGGCCCTTGAACTGCCATTCGCGCCAAGGGGCGATGATCTTGATGCCGGGTTCGAGCGCGTAATAGCCAAGCTCGAAGCGCACCTGGTCGTTGCCCTTGCCGGTCGCCCCGTGGCACACGGCATCCGCGCCGACCTGGCGGGCGATCTCGATCTGCTTCCTGGCGATCAGCGGGCGGGCAATCGAGGTGCCGAGGAGGTAGACGCCCTCATAGACCGCATTGGCGCGGAACATCGGGAAGACGAAATCGGCGACGAATTCCTCGCGCAGATCCTCGATGAAGATGTTCTCTTCCTTGATGCCCAGCATCAGCGCCTTGGCGCGCGCGGGCCCCAGTTCCTCGCCCTGGCCCAGATCCGCGGTGAAGGTCACGACTTCCGCGTTGTACTCGGTCTGCAGCCATTTGAGGATGATCGAGGTGTCGAGGCCGCCCGAATAGGCCAGCACAACTTTCTTGACGCCTGAATGCCGTGTCATGTTTCGCCTTGATCGCTGATGGGACTGCGCGGCAAGCCGTGCCGCACATGGGTTGGAGCGGCAAATAGACCGCCGGGCCGGCGTGCGCAACAAAAAAGCCGGGCACGCGCGCCCATCCTGTGGCATAGGGACGCGCTTGCGGCTATCACCGGGCCGATTTCACAGCGAAACGATTTTACCATGCAGTTCATACCCGACTTGCCGATCCTGCTGGCCTACGGCGTGGGCGTCATCATACTTACCTTCACGCCGGGTCCGGACATGACGTACTTCCTGGGGCGCACGCTTGCGCAGGGCGTTCCGGGAGGCCTTGCCGCGATGGCCGGGGCATCGGCAGGGCTGCTGGTGCATTCCATGCTGGTGGCGTTCGGTCTGTCGGCGCTGATCCTGGCATCGCCGGCGATGTTCCTGATCCTGAAAATCGCCGGCGCGCTTTACCTGCTGTGGCTGGCGATCGATGCCATCCGCAACGGATCGGCGCTGCGGATGCAGGGCAGGGCGAGCGCCAAGCCGCTGAAGCAGGTTTTCCTGCAGGGGCTTGGAATCAACCTGCTCAATCCGAAGATCATCATCTTCTTCATGACCTTCCTGCCGCAATTCGTGCAGCCGAGCGATCCGCATGCCGCCGGAAAGCTGCTGTTCCTGGGCGTGATGTTCGTCGTCATCGCGCTGCCGTTCACCGTGCCGATGATCCTTGCGGCGAGCTGGCTGACGCAGTGGCTCAAGGAAAATCCGCGCGTCACGCGGGTCATCGACTGGACCTTCGCCAGCGTCTTCGGCGTGTTTGCAGCAACGATACTGCTGACGCAGCGCAACTAGCCGCGCCAGCTCCCCGCGCCGCGCCCGGCAACCAGCCAATAGAAGAAGCCGCCGATGAAGCCGGTGGCGAGCAGCACCAGCAGCGTGCCCTGCGACATTGCTTCCGCTCCGGCCTCACCGCCGCTGACCACCCAGCCGGTGGCAAGGCCGACCAGCCCGCCGAGCACAAGGTTGATGGTCAGGCCGCGCCAGCCCATCAGTTCGGCAACGAGTACGGCAAGAGCGGACGGGGCGAGCGCCAGGCTTGCGATCTGGAAACTGGAGAGGATGCCGACCGCGAAGACGGCAAAGGTGGCAAGCGGGGCGGCCTCGCCTTTGGCGATTTCCGCCTGCTGGAAAAGGTCGCGGAAATAGCCGCCGAACAGGCCGAAGGAGATGAATATTCCGGCGGCGAGGTATGCCAGCGCCAGTCCGAACAGGATGGCGATCAGCCGCACGATGATGTGGCCAAGCATGGCTTCAGTCGCCGCCGTGACCGGCGATCATCATGGCTTCGAGCGCCAGCCGGTCGACCTTTCGCATGCGCTCCGATTCGCTCTTGAGCTGGCCGCAGGCGGCGAGGATGTCGCGGCCGCGCGGCGTGCGGATCGGCGAGGCATAGCCGGCGTCGTTGATGAAGTCGGCGAATTTCTCGATCGTTTCCCAGTCCGAGCACTCGTAGTTGGTGCCCGGCCACGGATTGAACGGGATCAGGTTGATCTTGGCCGGGATGCCCTTGAGCAGCCGCACCAGCTCCTTGGCGTCGGCAAGGCAGTCGTTGACGCCCTTCAGCATCACATATTCGAAGGTGATGCGGCGCGCGTTCGACAGGCCCGGATAGTCGCGGCAGGCCTGCGATCAGCTCCTTGAGCGGATACTTCTTGTTGATCGGCACCAGCACGTCGCGCAGCGTCGTCGGTGCACGGCGTGCAGCGAGATCGCCAGCATGCACGCCGATCTCCTCGCCGGTCTCGCGCGATGAACGGGCACGACGCCGGAGGTCGACAGCGTGATGCGGCGCTTCGACAGCGACAGGCCGTCGCCGTCGGAGGCGATCAGCAGCGGCGTCGCGCACCGCCTCGAAATTGTAGAGCGGCTCGCCCATGCCCATCATCACGATGTTGGAGACCTTGCGGCCCTCCGCCGGCACGATGGCGCCCTGCGGCGTCTCGCGATCGGGGAAATCGCCGAGGCGGTCGCGCGCGATCAGCAACTGCGCGAGGATTTCCTCGGCGGTCAGATTGCGCACCAGCTTCTGCGTGCCGGTGTGGCAGAAGGAGCAGGTCAGCGTGCAGCCGACCTGGCTGGAGACGCACGAGCGTGCCGCGGCCTTCCTCGGGAATGTAGACGGTCTCGATCTCGACCGGCCGGCCGGCGCCGCGCGGCGGAAAGCGGATCAGCCATTTGCGGGTGCCGTCTTCCGACATCTGCTCGTCGACGATCTTCGGGCCGGGCGATGGTGAATTGCTGCGTCGAGCTCGGCGCGCAGGTCCTTGGAGATGTTGGCCATCTGCGAAAAGTCGGAGACGCCGCGCACATAGAGCCAGTGCCAGAGCTGGGATGCACGCATGCGGGCCTGCCTTGGCGCAATGCCGGCCTCGGCAAGCGTGTGCGCGAGCGCATCGCGCGGCAATCCGATCAGGGACTGCTTCGCCGTGGAGACGGGACGCAGCGCATCGCGCGCCTGCGTTTCGCCCAGATCGATGACATGCGCCATGGTGGAACCAAAAATTCGGCCGGACAGCGCCGGCGCAAAAACAAGCAGCCGGGCGCTGCATGCGTCCGGCATACCATTCAGATAGCACTTGCCCGGCGAAATTTCACCCGTCAATTCTTGCGGATGCGTTCAATGCCTGTTCGCAGCGCCTATTTGCAGGCGGTGATGTCCTTGAGCGAAGCGGTGACGCCCGACAGCGAATAGGTGTAGCTCGTCTGCGTGCCGCGGCGCGAATAGGCAGTTACCGACATGGACTTGCCGGTGCGCATGGATTCGACCACTGCGCTTTCCTCGGCCGGATTCTCCAGCCACGCGCTGTCTCCGCGCGTGAACATCATGTATTTCTTGCCGTCGATGGTCAGCGTAACCTTGGAATCGTCCTTGAACGGATACCCGGCCTTGAACTGCGGCTGCAGCGAGGATGCCTCGCCGGCGTGATACGCCAGCATGAAGAACACGTCGCCATGGTCGCGGTCCGACGGCTGCTTCTCCGTGGGTATCGACAGGATGTAGCAGGTCTTTCCGCCATCTACGACGGCGCTGAACGAACTCCAGTCGTTGTACTGCTTGATGAGCTTGGGCGCCTGCGCCATTGCAGGTCCGCTGGCCAGACCGGCCGCAGCAGCAATTGCCAGCGACGCAAGCCATATTCTTCCGCGTGTCATCATGTTCGGACAGTTCCCGTTTGGCCGGTCTCGCGCGGCGCGTGCCGCGTTGACCCTGTTCTTATTCAACCGCCGCCTCCCGCGAGGATCGCAGGTTGCAGCTCCGGCATCGAAACCGCCTCTCCAGAATGCTTTAGAATGCATTACCAAACCGTATACAGTTCGATAAATCGCCGGCTTGGCCAGGAAGACGGCCGCACTTGCGATGCGGATGCGGGATTTGAGACCCATGGAGCACAAAGTTGGCAAATCTTTGGCTTGGAAGTTGCCCGCCCCCACTCGAAAAATGCTAAAGCGGTTCGGGTGTGTTGACAGATGGCAAGGGGAAACAGCCTGACCGCCGATGAAATGACCGGCCTGGCGGCGCGAGTCGCCCTTGAGCGCGACCGGCAGGCCTTTGAAGAACTGTTCGATTTCTTTGCACCCAGGCTCAATGCATATTTGCGGCGGCTGGGGCTGGATCCTGCCGGGGCGGAGGAAATCTGCCAGGACGTCATGGTCACGCTCTGGCACAAGGCCGCGTTGTTCGATCCTGCGAAGTCGTCGCTCTCGACATGGCTGTTCCGGATTGCGCGCAACCGGCGCATCGATCTCGCGCGCCGCAACAAGGGAGATTCGCTCGACCAGGACGATCCGATGCTGCAGCCGGAGCCCGATCCGCTGCCCGATGCCGGAATTGATTCGGTGATGCGCGAAGGCAAGGTACGCGCCGCAATGTCGCAGCTGCCGCCCGAGCAATACGAGGTGATCCGCTTCGCATTCTTCCTGGGCTATCCACACAGCCGCATCGCCGAGGAGACCGGCCTGCCCATGGGAACGGTCAAGTCGCGCATCCGCCTCGCTTTCGCACGGCTGAAGTCTATCCTCGAACAGGATCCGGCCATCGACACGGACTGACCTGGCTAGCTCATGGCTGGCGGTTGCGCCCCTTGCGGCCGGGCTGGCGAATACCCGCAACATAGAGCGGCTTGCCGTGGACATGCTGCCTTGCGGGAATGAGCGGCCCGCCCGCCTTCACGGGGCGTTCGGCGAATTTTCCCAGCGAGCACATGCGGTCGTACATGACGACGACGCCTGCCATGGCGACATTGATGCAGAAGCGGATCGGGATCTTCACGACGAATTCGCAGCATTCCAGCATTTGCGGCGAGAGCGACCCGCTTTCGGGGCCAAGCACGTAGGCGGCGCGGGTGGGATGTCGGAACGACGGGAGTTCGATCGCATCCTCGCTCAATTCGACGCCGACAAGGCGGCAATCGTCCGGCAGGCGCATCTCGCCGACGGAAGGGTAGGTGTACCAGGGCAGGTGGAAATCGGACCGGTTGGTATCCGATCCCGGCTTGCCGACCGGCAGCGCCGGCGAAACCGTGAAGATAAAGCTCGCCCCGAAGCCATGCGCGGAGCGGGCGAGATTGCCGAAATTCATCGGCTTTGAAATTCCTTCGACGCCGATGCCGAAATATCCCCGCTGCATTGCTCCCCGTTTCCCCCGGCCGCGCGCCAAGGGGTGGCATGCGGTCAGGCTTTCTGCGTATCGCCCTTCGGCGCGTCGATATCGTGCGCCGCCAGCGCCCGGCGCGCAGAGATGTAGTGAGCCTCGCGAATGTTCGAGCGGATGGCGCTGAAGGCGGCGGCCAGCACGGCGATGTCGTCGGTAAAACCGAAACCGAGCAGGATGTCGGGCACCCAGTCCAGCGGAAGCACGAAATAGGCAAGGGCGCCGAACAGGATATAGCGGGCGCGCGATGGCGTCGACGGGTCGAGCGCGCAGTAATAGCCGGCCACGACGTCCTCGATGAACGGAACCTTGCTGGCGGCCTTTCGGACCGTGTTCCAGAATCCCTCGCGGACCCGTTTTTCGTTCGCCCTGGCCTTTTCCGGGCCCGGCTCGGGATCGAGGATTTCACCGTACAATATCTTGCGCATCCACCCCTCCGATGTGACGTGAGCCTTCGCACGTCTGGTAGAAAATGGTGCGCGTGACCATTGGTTGCAAGAAAAACCGGCGCATGGCCGCGGCAAGCATCAATCCGCCGCGGCGATCTTGTCCATGAAGCGGGCGAGCTTGATGTCGAGATCGGTCACGCCGCCCGCATCGTGCGTCGTCAGCGTCACCTCCACCGTTCGATAGACATTGGACCATTCGGGATGATGGTCGAGCTTTTCGGCCTGCATGGCGACCCGCGCCATGAAGCCGAACGCCTCGTTGAAATTGGCGAAGGTGAACTTGCGAAAAATGGCATCGCGGCCCTCGACGTCCTTCCAGCCCTCCAGCGATTCCAGGGCAAGTGCGCGTGCCGCTGTGTCCAGTCTGGCTGCCAATGAAGTCTCCTGTCGGTAGCGCGTTCAGCGGCTTGCATGCCGCAGCATCGGCGCCGTGTCCCGCAACGAACCACGTTTGCCTGCGAGCTCGAACCGCTCCTCGACGATATAGGGCCCGCCCCCGACGAAATCCTTCGAGGAGAACAGCACGAAGCTGGTGGCGATGAATGGCGGGGCGGAATAGAGCCCGCGCAGCGACAGATAGTGCCCGACATCGCTGCCCTTGGCTCCGCGCAGCCGCGCGATCGTGACATGCGGCACGAATTTTCGGCTCTCCGGCTTCAGCCCAAGACGCTGGGCAATCCGCTCATGCTCGGCCTGCAGCTCGAAAAGGCCCGTATTGCGCTCGACGCAGGCATGCAGCGAATGCGGCTTGTTGCCGCCGAAGGCGTCGAGCCCGGAAAGCCTGACGGTGACGGGTCCGCGCTCGATGCGCGAAAGCGCGTTCACCAACTCGTCGGCGGTGCGAAAATCCGTGTCGCCGACAAACCTGAGGGTGATGTGGTAGTTCTCGGCGTCGATCCAGCGCGCGCCGGGCAGGCCTCCGCGAAGGAAGGAAAGCGAAAGCGCAACATCACGCGGAATTTCGAGGGCGGTGAAGAGTTTGGCATCTCGCATACCTCGAATCAGCTTCGCTTCGTTGATCGAATCACGCGCTGGCACCAGCGGCAAGGCGTTATTTCGCCATTGCACTGGTTGCAGCGCGCTTGAGGAACGCTTCCATCACCGGCACGAAATTCGCGACGATGGTGTCGACGCCCTGCGGGTTTGGATGCATGCCGTCGGGCTGGTTGAGCGAAGATTGCGCCGCGACGCCTTCCAGAAAGAACGGATAGAGCGCAGCGTCGTGCCTGGCGGCAAGGTCTGGAAAGATCGAATCGAAGCGGCTCGCATATTCCGCACCAAGGTTGGGCGAGGCGCGCATCCCGGCGAGCAGTACCGGAATGTCGCGCTCCTTCAGCCGCGAAAGAATCGCGTCGATATTCTGCCGCGTCTGCTGCGGATCGATGCCGCGCAGCATGTCGTTGGCCCCCAGTTCGACGATCACGCCGTCGATGCCGTCGGGAACAGACCAGTCCAGCCGGGCCAACCCGGCGGCGCTGGTATCGCCCGAGACGCCTGCATTGAGGATCGTGACGTCATGCCCGCGCTCGCGCAGCGCAGCCTCCAGACGCGCCGGAAAGGCCTGCTCTTGCGGCAGTCCGAGGCCCGCCACGAGGCTGTCGCCGAATGCGACAATGGTCATCGGCCTGGCAAGTGCGGGCGATGCCTGCGCCGTGAAAGCGGCCACCACGAGGATGATCGCGCCGCGTAAAGCCTTGCGCATGAATGATGTTTCACGTGACATTGTTCGCCGTTCGGTCAAACCCTATGTGTGCCTATCTAGTGCCCGGGCTGGTCCGCTTCCAGTCGGCCAGCGTAGAGCAGACGAATTCAGCATAACTCACGTCATACGGGGACATCATCTTGCACGACAGCATCATCCGCCTTGAAGATGTCCATCTGACGCTGGGCGAGGGCGCATCGCGCGTGCATGTGCTCGACGGGGCAAGCCTCACTGTATCACGCGGGGAATCGGTGGCGGTGCTGGGGCCATCGGGCTCCGGCAAATCGACCTTGCTGATGGTGATGGCCGGGCTGGAGCGGGCAGATCGCGGCACGGTTATCGTCGGGGACAGCAATCTCACCGGCATGGACGAGGACGGGCTGGCGAGCTTTCGCGGCCGCAATATCGGCATCGTGTTCCAGTCGTTCCACCTCATCGCCAACATGACTGCGCTGGAAAACGTGGCGGTCCCGCTGGAACTGGCGGGGGACCGCGACGCCTTCGACAAGGCCGAACACGAATTGCGCGCGGTCGGCCTTGGCGGGCGCGAAAGCCACTATCCGGGGCAGCTTTCGGGCGGCGAGCAGCAGCGGGTCGCGATTGCCCGGGCGCTTGCCCCCAATCCGCTGATCCTGGTGGCTGACGAGCCGACCGGCAATCTCGACGGCGAGACCGGAACGCAAGTGGCGGACTTGCTGTTTTCCAAGCAGGTCGAGCGCGGCACGACATTGGTGCTGGTGACGCACGACACGCGGCTGGCGGAGCGTTGCAGGCGCATCGTGCGCGTTCGCAACGGCTCGGTCGAGCGTGAGGGCGAGGGCGAACGCGGGGGCGAGGCGAAACTTGCCCGCGCACCGCTGAAGGTGCCCGGCTGATGACGGCGGGCAACAAGGCGCCCGGCCTGGGCCTGGCATTTGCATTTGCCCTGCGCGAAATGCGGGGCGGGCTGCGTGGCTTCTACATCCTCATCGCCTGCATCGCGCTGGGCGTCGGCGCAATCGCCGGCGTCAATTCGGTGGCGGCATCGATCACGGGCGGGATTGCCGCCGAGGGCCGTTCGATCCTGGGCGGCGATGTATCGATTTCGCAGGTGCAGCAGGCGCTTCCAGACGAATTGGTGCGGTTCGCGCAAGAGCACGGCGACGTCTCGCAAAGCGTTTCGCTGCGGGCGATGGGACGCCGCGCCGACGGCTCCGACCAGACGCTGATCGAGCTGAAGGCGGTCGACGATGCCTATCCGCTGCATGGCGAGCTGGAGGGCGAGGCGGGGTCGATCGCCATGGCGCAGGCGGGTGCGGACGGCATCTGGGCCGATCCCCTGCTGATGGAGCGGCTTTCGGTCAGGACCGGCGACATGCTCGACATCGGCGAGGCCCGGTTCAAGCTCCTGGGCGCCATCACCGCCGAGCCGGACCGGCTCTCGGACGGCACGGTTTTCGGACCGCGCGTGATGATGACCAGGGAGGGGCTGGAGCGCGCTGCGCTGGTGCGGCCGGGATCGCTGGTCACAAACCGGATGGCGGTTCGCCTCGCCGACGCCTCGCCTGCGGGGCTCGCCCGGTTCATGGACGAGGTCAAGACGCGCTATCCCGACAATGGCTGGCGCATCCAGTCGCGCGACAATGCCGCTCCCTCGCTTGCCCGTAACATAGAGCGCTTTTCCCAATTCCTCACATTGGTTGGACTGACGGCGCTGATAGTAGGCGGGGTGGGCGTCGGCAATTCGGCGCGGGCATTCCTCGAAACCAAGCGCAACGTCATTGCTACCCTGAAGTCGGTTGGCGCGCCGGCGCGGTTCATTTTTCGCGTCTATGTCATCCAGATCATGATGCTGGCCGGCCTTGGGATCGCGGCGGGGCTGGTGCTGGGCATCGCCATGCCGATGATTGCGAAGGAAGCCTTGCGCGGACTGTTGCCGGTCGCCGCCGGAACCACGCTTTACTGGCCGGCGCTGGCGCTCGGCACTGCATATGGCCTGCTGACGGCATTCGTGTTCGCGGTCTGGCCGTTGGCGCTGGCGCAGGAAACGCCGGCCGCGACGCTGTTCCGCTCCTCGGGGTTCGAGACGCGCAGATGGCCCAAGCCGGTCTACTGGGTGTTGACGGGGGCGGGGCTTGCCGCGCTGATGGCCCTGGCGCTGCTGTTCTCGGAGGAGCGGCGCATCGCGCTCATTTTTCTTGGGGCGATGGCGTTTTCGTTCGTGGCGCTGCGGTTCGTCGCCAGGGGCATCGAATGGCTGGCGCGGCGCGCGCCCAGGCCGCGCTCGACCGAAATCCGCATGGCGCTCGGCAACATCCACCGGCCCGGATCGCTGACGTCCTCGGTCGTGCTGTCGCTGGGATTGGGGCTGGCGCTGATCGTCGCGCTGACGCTGATCGACGGCAGCCTGCGCAACCAGGTGACCGCCAACCTGCCGAAGCAGGCCCCGTCGTTCTTCTTCCTCGACGTGCAGAACACCGAGATCGATGGTTTTCGCAAAGTGCTGAGCGATGTGGGCGGGCAGAGCACGGTCAATGCGGTACCCATGCTGCGCGGCCGCATCACGCATCTGAAGGGTCTTCCGGCGTCCCAGTTCATGTCGTCGGAGGGAAGCTGGGTGCTGCGCGGCGATCGCGGCATCACCTATGCCGCGGAAAAGCCCCAGGGCTCAACCGTAGTAGAGGGCGAATGGTGGCCGACGGACCATGCCGGCGAACCGCTGGTCAGCTTTGCCGAGGAAGAAGCGCGCGAACTTGGCCTGAAGGTCGGCGACATGCTCGAGGTCAGCGTGCTCGGCCGGCCGGTCAAGGCCAGGATCGCCAATCTGCGCGCCGTGGAATGGGAGACCCTGTCGATCAACTTCGTCATGGTCTTCTCGCCGAACACCTTTGCCGGCGCACCGCATGGCTGGCTGGCGACCTTGTCGCTGCCCGGCGGGGCGAGCGACGATGTGGCGCGCGACGGGCGCATCTTGCGCGAGGTCACCAAAGCCTATCCGGCGGTGACGAGCGTGCGGGTGCGCGATGCAATCGAGGCCGTGAACAAGCTGATCGGACAATTGGCGACCGCGATCCGTGCGGCATCGGCCGTGGCGCTCATCGCCTCGCTGCTGGTGCTGGCGGGGGCGCTCGCCGCCGGAAACGGCAAGCGTACGCATGATTCGGTAGTGTTGAAGACGTTGGGCGCGCGGCGCGGGGTGATCATGCGCTCGTTCGTGTGGGAATATGCATTGCTGGGCCTTGCGACCGCGATCTTCGCTCTGGCAGCGGGAAGTCTTGCCGCCTGGTTCGTGGTCACGCAGATCATGGAATTCACCGCCGTGTTCGACCCGCTCGTGGCAGCGGCAGTAATACTGGCCGCGCTTCTGGTCACGGTGGGCCTCGGGCTTGCCGGGACATGGCGCGTGCTTGGACAAAAGGCCGCCCCGGTGCTGCGTGAACTGTAAAGCGCGGACACAAGGTCGCAGTTTTCGCCCGATAAATGCAATTCGTTCACTGCGCCGCGCCATGGCCCTTGTCTGCGACCATCAAAACACACATATTCTTCGCAAACCCGGGGCAGAAGCTCCGAGTTAGTGCTGTCCGGGATCCCGGACGAACCTCAAGCGGGAGAACATTATCAATGGCTGACTATCGCAACCTGAATGGCCGACTTGCCACGACGGGCGTGGAGACCGGGGCGGATATCGACCAGGGTCTGCGCTCCTACATGCTGCGCGTCTACAACTACATGGCGCTGGCGCTGGCAATCACCGGCATAGCCGCATTCGGCACCTTCCACCTTGCAGTCCAGGGTGGACAGCTGACGCCTTTCGGAACGCTTCTGTTCAACAGCCCGCTGAAATGGGTCGTCATGCTGGCGCCGCTGGCAATGGTGTTCTTCCTGTCGTTCCGCATCAACTCGATGAGCGTCGGCGCGGCGCAGCTCACCTTCTGGATATACTCCGCGCTGGTGGGTCTGTCGCTGTCGTCGATCTTCCTCGTCTTCACGGCGCAGAGCATCACGCAGACCTTCTTCGTGACCGCTGCCGCATTCGGTGCGCTGAGCCTTTACGGCTACACCACCAAGCGTGACCTGACGGCGATGGGCTCGTTCCTGATCATGGGCGTGTTCGGCCTCATCCTCGCGATGATCGTCAACATCTTCCTGCAGTCCTCGGCGCTCGGCTTTGCCATCTCGGCAATCGGCGTGCTGGTGTTCGCGGGCCTGACGGCTTTCGACACGCAGAAGATCAAGAACATGTACGACTATGTCGCGAACGACGAGCAGATGCTGGGCCGCACCGCCATCATGGGCGCGCTGACCCTGTATCTCGACTTCATCAACATGTTCATGTTCATGCTGCAGTTCCTCGGCAACCGCGAGTAAGCGCAGGCATCATCGAATCGAAAAGGGCGGCTTCTGCCGCCCTTTTCTTTTGCGGCGCGTGCTGGCATGACCTTGGTAAATCCACGGGAATGCCGCCATGACCATGACGATCCGCAATGCGATCCCAGACGACCTGCCGTCGATCCAGCAGATCTACGCCGAGAGCGTCCTAAACGGCGTCGCGACGTACGAACTGGTGCCGCCGGCGCTGTCGGAAATGACCGAGCGCTACCATGCGATCACCGGCAACGGGTATCCCTATCTGGTCGGCGAGACGGGCGGGAAGATTGCCGGATATGCCTATGCCTCGGCATTTCGAACGCGGCCGGCCTACCGTTTCCTGGTCGAGGATTCGATCTATATCGATCCGCAATACCGGGGGATGGGGCTTGGCCGCATGCTGCTCGACCGGCTCGTTGCGCAATGCACGGAACTGGGTTTTCGGCAGATGGTGGCGGTGATCGGCGGCCCGCATCCGGCCTCGATCGCGGTGCATCGCGCCGCCGGGTTCGAGAGCACGGGAAGGTTGCCGGGGTCGGGGTGGAAGTTTGGCCGCTGGCTGGACACCGAATTGATGCAGCTGGCCTTGGGAGAGGGCACGCAAAGCGCCCCGGAGGCGGGAAAATATCCCGACGCGCTCTACCGCGGCTAGACCTGGTAGAGCCGGGGCTTGCTTTCGAACATGCGCAGCACGGCTTGCAGTTCATGCCCGCGCTTGAGAATCTGCCCGCTTGCGCTGGTGATCGACCATGCGCCCTGCTTTCGCGCAAATTTCGGATTTTTCTCGATGCGGTAGAGTGGCACCTCGGCGGCTCGCTTGAAGACCGAGAACACGGCGCGATCCCTCAGCATGTCTATGGCATAGTCGCGCCACTCGCCGTCGGCGACCTTGTTGCCGTAGATGCGGAGGATCTGATCGAGTTCGCGCCTGTTGAAGGAAACGATTTCCGGCGCCTTGCCCTCTTTGGCCGCCTGAAACCGGACTACATTGCCAGTTTCCGCGGCGAACTGTTCCGGATCGGCGTCGTCAGCGAAATCCGCCATACCCTCCAAACCTCCGTCATCAACAAGGTGCCGGCCATCATGCGGCGGCCTGCCGGTTTTTGCAAGGGTGGGAGGCCGAGCGGTAATTACCACTAAATTGCCAAAATTAGAACACTTAGCCGGCCAAGTTACACGGCAAGTTACCCTTGTTGCCTCAGACGGTCCGGCTTGGACGCCTTGGTTTTCAGCCCCCCAGCCCCCGGGGTGAACAGGCCGGACCACCTTGTTTGAGTGTGGTTCAATCCCCAGACTAAAGAGCCGGTCTCGCGACCGGCTTTTTTTTGCCCGGCGGGCAGGTCATTTGGCTGCGGTTTGCGCCAGGTCGCGAACCATCGCCGCACCCGACGATCGGGCCGGGCGTGCCGTGATCGGTTACCTTCTGCAGGATCAGCGCGCATGATTGATAGCCGCGCAACGGCCATGTCCTTCAGCGGAAATTCGGCGACGAGCGGCTTGTCGGACGACCATGCCGATCATTTCGACGTCGGTGACGATGTTGGAATAGGAAAGCGTCTTGCCGGCCAGTTCGCCGCGCTTCACCTCGACCTTGGCGCCGTTGTGATAATAGACCATCCACAGCGTCGTGCCGGCCGAATCGGCGTTCGCGGGAACGGTGATCTTCAGCACGTTCCCCGACACGGTGGCATCGATCGGCACGGTCAGGCCGTCTTTCGTGCCGGCAAAGCCGTCTAGCGCCGCCTGCACGTCGGACCCGCGCGAGCCGACCACATCCTTGCGGCCGTTGATGATGGCCTGCGGCGTGTAGACGCCGCTTGAGCCGAGGGACACTGCATAGGCACGCTGGCGCTTGGTATTGGCCGGGCTGCCGAACGTGTCCTTCCAGCCGATGTAATCCCAGTAATCGACGTGCCATGCGAGCGCGAGATTTTCGCCGTCGTCGGCAACCTGCGTCAAGACGCGCATCGGCGGGCGGGCAGGACGGAGCAGCCCTGGCTGGTGAAGAGTTCGAGCACGCCCTTGGGGTGCATGATCTCCACGGCCTTGGCGCGGCCGGGCAGCGCGCGAGGCGCAGAGTGCTGCGAACAGCGAGCCCGCATACCGTGCGCGACAGGGCTTGCGAAGTTTCAATGGCGGCCATTGCGTTCCTCGTGAGCCCCGGATCTTGGCGTCCGGCGCACCATCATGACGATCGGCCGTCGGCTGGATGCCTGATCGCGCGGAAAATACGGAGGGGCCGCTTCAATTGCGAATAACTAAAGGGTGAGAACCGGCTGAAAGCATTCCGGCGGGCGCAATCGCGCCGCCGGAAGCGCCAATCGTCAGGCGGCGCTGCGGTTCAGGTTGCGCAGCACGTAGGGCAGGATGCCGCCATGGCGGAAGTAGTCGAGCTCGTCCAGCGTGTCGATGCGGGTCAGCAGCGTCACTTCCTTGACCGAGCCGTCGGCGAAAGCTGATCGTCGCCCCAAGCTCCTGGCGCGGCACAAGCGACGACAATGCCGGAAAGCGAAACGGTCTCGTCGCCCTTCAGCCCCAGCGTCTGCCAGCTCTCGCCGCCGGTGAACACCAGCGGCAGCACGCCCATGCCGACGAGGTTGGAGCGGTGGATGCGCTCGAAGCTTTCGGCGATCACGGCGCGCACGCCGAGCAGGCGGGTGCCCTTGGCCGCCCAGTCGCGCGAGGAGCCGGTGCCGTATTCCTTGCCGGCGAAGATGACCAGCGGCACGCCCTCCTTCTTGTAGCGCATGGCCGCGTCGTAGATCGCCATCTGCTCGCCGGAGGGATAGTGCCTGGTGAAGCCGCCTTCGACGCCCGGCACCATCTGGTTCTTGATGCGGATGTTGGCGAAGGTGCCGCGCATCATCACTTCATGGTTGCCGCGGCGCGCGCCGTAGGAGTTGAAGTCGACCGGGCGCACCTGGTGCTCGATCAGGTACTCGCCGGCCGGGGTCGCGGCCTTGATCGAGCCGGCCGGCGAGATGTGGTCGGTGGTGATCGAATCGAGGAACAGGCCGAGGATGCGCGCGTCCGTGATGTCGTCGACCGTCTCCGGCTCCATGCGTCATGCCCTCGAAATAGGGCGGGTTCTGCACATAGGTGGAGCGTGTCCTTCCAGCCATAGGTCTCGCCGCCGGCGACCTCGATCTTCTGCCAGCCCGCATCGCCCTTGAAGACGTCGGCATAGCGGCTGCGGAACATCTGCTCGTTGATCGAGGTGCGGATGAGTTCGGCGATCTCCTTCGAGGTCGGCCAGATGTCCTTGAGGAAGACGGCCTTGCCGTCCCTGTCCTGGCCGAGCGGCTCGGTCGCGAGGTTGACGTGCATCGAGCCGGCGAGCGCATAGGCGACGACCAGCGGCGGCGAGGCGAGGTAGTTCGCGCGCACGTCCGGGTTGACGCGGCCTTCGAAGTTGCGGTTGCCGGAGAGCACCGAGCAGGCGACGAGGTCGTTCTCGTTGATCGCTTCGGAGATTTCCTCCGGCAGCGGGCCGGAATTGCCGATGCAGGTGGTGCAGCCATAGCCGACGAGGTTGAAGCCGAGCGCGTCGAGATCGCCCATCAGGCCGGCCTTCTCGAGGTAGTCGGTGACCACCTGCGATCCCGGCGCCAGCGAGGTCTTCACCCACGGCTTGACGGTCAGGCCGCGCTCGCGCGCCTTGCGGGCGAGCAGGCCGGCGGCGATCAGCACCGACGGGTTGGAGGTGTTGGTGCAGGAGGTGATGGCGGCGATCACGACGTCGCCATCGTCGATGTCGAAATTCTGGCCGCGAACCGGATAGCGCTTCTTGCGCGGCTGCGCCTGGAGGCGCCTTCCTCGACAAATCCGATTCGCCTGGTCGGCCGGCCGCTGCGGGCTCGGCCGCCCTTGAGGTCGGGCAAGGCGCGGGCGAACTCGACATCGGCGTCGGCCAGCGCGACGCGGTCCTGCGGGCGCTTCGGGCCGGCCAGCGAGGGCACGACGCGTCGCCAGGTCGAGCTCGAGCGTGTCGGTGAAGACCGGGTCCGGCGTCTTCTCCGATATGCCACATGCCCTGCGCCTTGGCGTAGGCCTCGACCAGCGCGACGCGGTCGCGCGTCGCGGCCGGTCGCCTTCAGGTAGGCGATGGTGTCCTTGTCGACCGGGAAGAAGCCGCAGGTCGCGCCATATTCGGGCGCCATGTTGGCGATGGTCGCCGGGTCTTCGAGGGTCAGGTGCGACGAGGCCGGGGCCGTAGAACTCGACGAACTTGCCGACGACGCCCTTCTTGCGCAGCATCTGCGTGACGGTGAGCACGAGGTCGGTGGCGGTGGTGCCTTCCGGCAGGCGGCCGTCAGCCGGAAGCCGACGACTTCGGGGATGAGCATGGTGATCGGCTGGCCGAGCATGGCCGCCTCGGCCTCGATGCCGCCGACGCCCCAGCCGAGCACGGCCAGGCCGTTGACCATGGTGGTGTGCGAGTCGGTGCCGACCAGCGTGTCGGGATAGGCGACGGTCTCGCCGTCGATCTCGCGGGTCCAGACGGTCTGCGCCAGGTATTCGAGGTTGACCTGGTGGCAGATGCCGGTGCCCGGCGGCACGACGCGGAAGTTGTCGAAGGCGTTCTGGCCCCATTTCAGGAAGTCGTAGCGCTCGCCGTTGCGCTCGTATTCGAGCGTCGACGTTGCGCGCGAACGAATCGGGCTTGCCGAAGTAGTCGACCATCACCGAGTGGTCGATGACGAGATCGACCGGCACCAGCGGGTTGATGACCGAGGATCGCCGCCGAGCTTGAGCGTCGCGTCGCGCATGGCGGCGAGGTCGACGACGGCCGGAACGCCGGTGAAGTCCTGCATCAGCACGCGGGCCGGGCGGTAGGCGATTTCCTGCTCTTCCCTGCCGCGGCTTGTCGAGCCATTGCACGACCGCGCGGATGTCGTCGGCGGTGACGGAGCGGCCGTCCTCGAAGCGCAGCAGGTTTTCCAGCAGCACCTTCAGCGAGAAGGGCAGGCGCGAGACGCCCTCGAGGCCGTTCTTCTCGGCCTGCGTCAGCGAGTAGTAGACATAGTCCTTGCCGCTCACGGAAAGCGTGCTGCGGCATTTGAAGGTGTCGAGGGAGTTCAGCATGGTGCGTGTTCCATTTTTTGCGAGCGCGCCGGAAGGGGCAAACACTGGCGTCGTAGGAACACGCCGATAAGCGGGTACGGCCATTTCCGCATGTTTGCCCGGGTCAAACGTCCTTACGAAGACGTCGTTCTTCCAGTGCAAATTCAGTTTGGACCAGCCGGCCGCTGGCGAAGTCGTGCCCCCTATAGAAGGTTTTTGCCGAAGCGGAAATAGGCTGAAAGGGGAATAATGAATGAATGTGCGCGATCATGCCAAGGCGGCGGGCCTCCCCTTCCGCAATGGCCGATTTGCACTACTACAAGACGAGCGATGCGACTGGTGGGCGAGCAGGTGGAAGTTAGCCGCGGGGAGCGCGCGATCTTTCACGGCGCTAGCCTTCGACGTGCCCGCCGGAAAGGCCCTCGTCGTCACCGGGCCGAACGGCTCGGGCAAATCGACGCTGCTCAAGACGATCGCCGGTTTCCTGAAGCCATCGGCGGGAAAAATCCGGCTCGACGGCGGCGATGGCGAGAAGAGCCTCGGCGAGCATTGCCACTATCTTGCCCATGCCAATGCGCTGAAGCCGCAATTGAGCGTCGAGGAGAACCTGTCCTTCTGGCAGGGATTTCTCGGGCGCGGGATGGAAATCGCTTCTGCGCTGGATGCGGTCGGCCTGCCGGGCATCGGCGATCTGCCGGCCGGATACCTGTCGGCGGGACAGAAGCGGCGCGTCGCGATTGCGCGGCTGCTCGTCACGCATCGCCCCATCTGGCTGGTGGACGAGCCGACCTCGGCGCTCGATGCTGCCTCGGAGGCGCGGTTCGCGGCCATCGTCGCCAGGCATCTTGGGCAAGGCGGCATCGTGGTGGCGGCGACGCACCAGCCGCTTGGCCTTGGTAATTCGCTGGCGCTCGATCTTGGCGCGCTGGCGCAAGGGCGCGCGGCATGAGGGCGCTGTTCCTGCGCGAAATGCGGCTCGCCGCCCGGGTTGGCGGCGGTGCGCTTACTGGCCTGCTGTTCTTCCTGGCGGTCGTCACGATCGTGCCCTTCGCGGTCGGGCCCGATCTCAAGCTGCTGGCGCGTATCGGACCGGCGATCCTTTGGATCGGCGCGCTGCTGGCGAGCCTGCTCGGGCTTGACACGGCTGTTCCAGGCCGACCGCGAGGACGGATCGCTCGAACTGCTGCTGCTGTCGGAGCACCCCGCCGCGCTGATCGTTCTTCGTCAAATGCCTGGCGCACTGGACGGCGACCGGCCTGCCGCTGGTGCTGGCGACGCCGGTCTTCGGCATCTTCATGAACATGGAACCCGTTGGCACGCTGGCCGTGATGGCGACGCTCGCGGCGGGAACGCCGGCGATCACCTTCATCGGGGCAATGGGTGCGGCGGTAACGGTGACGCTGGCGCGCGGCGGCCTGCTGATCGCGATCCTGATCCTGCCGCTGGTGATCCCGCTGCTGGTGTTCGGCGTTTCGGCCGCCTATGGCGCGGTGGAAGATCCGGCGCCGTTCTGGCCGCCCTTCCTGCTGATGTGCGCGATCACCTTGCTGTTTTCGGTTCTGGGGCCGCTTGCCGCCGGTTACGTGTTGCGCCATGCGGCAGACTGAACCATGCCGTTCGCGTTATTTGCCAAGGCGCAAGGCGGGCGCTAAAACCACGCCATGACAGACACGACCGCACGGCGCGCCAGCCTCTGGGATTTCGCAAATCCGACCCGCTTCCTCGGCATTGCCGGGCCGCTGATCCCGTGGCTTGCCGCCGCGACCGCGCTGCTGTTCGCGACCGGCTTGTGGCTGGCGCTGCTCGCGCCGGAGGACTACCAGCAGGGCCGCAGCGTGCTGATCATGTTCGTGCATGTACCGTCCGCCTGGCTGTCGATGTTCTGTTATTCGATCATGACGCTTTCGGCGCTTGGCACGCTGGTCTGGCGTCACCCGCTCGCCGATGTCTCCGTGCGCGCGGCCATGCCGATCGGCGCGGCTTTCACGCTGCTGGCGCTGGTCACAGGCTCGCTGTGGGGCAAGCCGATGTGGGGCACGTGGTGGGTGTGGGATGCGCGGCTCACCTCGGTGCTCGTGCTGTTCATCATCTATCTGGGCCTGATGGCGCTGGCGCGCGCGATCGAGGATCCGGTCACCTCGGCCCGCTCGGTGGCGATCGTCACGCTGGTTGGCTTCATCAACATCCCGATCATCAAGTTCTCGGTCGACTGGTGGAACACGCTGCACCAGCCCGCATCCGTTTCGCGCTTCGGCCGGCCTGCCATGGACGCGGCCTTCCTCTATCCGCTGTTCGCCATGGCGATCGCCTTCACGCTGCTGTTCCTCACATTGCACCTGATGAACATGCGCAACGAGATCCTGCGCCGCCGCATCCGCTCCATGCGCATGAATGCGGCGCGCGAGGCGGGAGGCGCATGATGCTCGGGCAATATGCGGGCTACATCATTGCTGCCTACGGGATCAGCGCCGCCGTGATCGTCGGTCTCATCGCATGGACGAACATCGCCTACGGCGCCAGGCGGCGCGAGCTTGCGGCGCTGGAGCAGCAGGGCGTGCAGCGCAGGTCAAGGGGGCCAGCCAATGGCTGAGCATGCCGAGGCAAATTCCGGCGCCCCATCGCGGCGGCGTGCGGTGATCGTCGCGGCGATACCGCTGCTGATCTTCCTGGCGCTGGCGGGCGTGTTTCTCAAGCAATTGCTGTCCGGGGGCAATACGCAGGACATTCCATCCGCGTTGATCGGCAAGACCATTCCGCAATTCACGCTTGCTCCGCTGGAGGGGCTTTCCGGTCCGGCGGGACCGGTGCCGGGGCTCGACACAGCCACGCTCAAGGGCAAGGTCAGCATCGTCAATGTCTGGGCCAGCTGGTGCGCGCCATGCCGGCAGGAGCACCCATTGCTGATGGAGCTTGCCAAGAGCGAGGGCATCCAGGTCGCGGGCATCAACTATAAGGACAAGCCGGAAAACGCGGTGCGATTCCTGGGCCAGCTCGGGAATCCTTTCGCGGCCGTCGGCGTCGATCCGCGCGGCAGCGCGGCGATCGACTGGGGCGTCTATGGCGTGCCGGAGACCTTCATCGTCGGGACGGATGGAACGATCCTCCACAAGCATGTCGGGCCGCTTTCGCCGGAGAGCCTGCAGGGCACGTTCATGCCGGCCTTGCAGTCGGCGCTTGCCAAGGCCAAGGCCGAATGAGCGGGAGCGAAACGGGCACGCGGCTCGAGCCTGCTTTCACGCGCAGGCAGCCCGAGGGCGACACGCATTCGCGCCATGTCTGCGACCATTGCGGTTTCATCAATTACCAGAACCCGAAGATCGTCGTCGGCTCGGTTGTTCGGCACGAGGGCAAGATCCTGCTGTGCCGGCGCGCGATCGAGCCTCGGCGCGGCTTCTGGACCATTCCGGCGGGGTATCTGGAAATGCACGAGACGCCCGAGGACGGCGCGCGGCGCGAGGCGCGCGAGGAGGCGGGGGCGGAACTCGTGCTTGGCGGGCTGCTCGCGGTCTATACCGTGCCGCGCCTCAGCCAGGTGCAGCTGATCTATCGCGCGACCTTGGCGACGGCCGAATATTTTGCCGGCGAGGAAAGCCTCGAAGTCGGCCTCTTCGGCTTCAAGGAAATCCCGTGGGACGACATCGCGTTTCCGACGGTCCACTGGGCCTTGAAGCACGAGGCGATGATCGAGAACGGCGAGGCGCAGGGGCCTTTCGTCAACCCGCCGGGATCATCTACCGAGGATCATCTTTAGCCGGCTGATTTTCCGGCAGCGTGTGGCGATGGATCAGCGAGAGCTGCGTCATCATGAACAGCATGGTCAGCGGCATCACGCCCCAGATCTTGAAGGCGACCCAGAAATCGGTCGAGAAATTGCGCCAGACGATTTCGTTCAGCGACCGCCAGGGACAGAAGAACAGCAGCCCGAAGCGCAGCGTGAGCTTGCGCCAGCCTTCGTCGTCGAGCTTGAAGGCCGAATCGAAGACATAGCCGAGCAGCGACTTGCCGAACAGCAGGCCGCCGAGCAGCGACGTCGCCGAACAGCAGTTGACGATGGTCGGCTTCATCTTGATGAAGAGGTCGTCCTGCAGCCAGAGCGTCAGCCCGCCGAAGACCAGCACGACGACGCAGCGTCACGAGCGGCATGATCGCGACATGGCGCAGCAGCACGATGCGAAATCGCCTGGCTGATCAGCATCGCCACCATGAAGAAGGCGGTGGCGACGAAGATCGGCCACCAAGCGTGTGCAGCACCGGGAAGGCGTCCGCCAGCCGATTCGCCGCGCGCATTGGCGAGGAAGAAGACGACCAGCGGCCCGAGCTCCAGCGCCAGCTTCAGAACGGGTTGAGACTCTTCGCGCCGTGCGCTTTCATGCAGTTTCCCTGGCCGGCAACTCCGGCGATCGCGCGGCGAAATCGGCGGCCGCGAAGGGTTCGAGGTCGTCGACCTGGTCTCGCCGACGCCGATGAAATAGACCGGCAGCTTGTGCTTGGCCGCGATGGCGACGAGGATGCCGCCGCGCGCCGTGCCGTCCAGCTTGGTCATGACCAGGCCGTTGACGCCGGCGACCTTGCGGAAGATCTCGACCTGGTTGAGGGCGTTCTGGCCGGTGGTCGCGTCGAGCGTCAGCAGCACGGTGTGCGGCGCCGTCGGGATCGAGCTTGCTTCAGCACGCGGATGATCTTCTCGAGCTCGGCCATCAGCTCCGTCTTGTTCTGCAGCCGGCCGGCGGTGTCGATGAGCAGCACGTCGGCGCCCTGCGCCTTCGCCTGCTGCCAAGGCGTCGAAGGCGAGGCCCGGCGGCGTCGGCGCCGATCTCGCGGGCGATGACCGGCGAACCGGTGCGCTCGCCCCAGATCTTCAGCTGCTCGATCGCCGCGGCGCGGAAGGTGTCGCCGGCGGCCAGCAGCGTCGAGATGCCGCCTTGCCGCGAGCTTGGCCGCGAGCTTGCCGATGGTCGTGGTCTTGCCGGTGCCGTTGACGCCGACGACGAGGATGACATGCGGCTTGTGGGCGAGGTCGAGCTCCAGCGGCGTGGCGACCGGCTCGAGCACCTTCTCGATCTCGGCCGCCATGACCTCGCGCACTTCCGCGTCGCTGACATCGCGGCCGTAGCGCTGCGCCGACAGCGCGTCGGTGACGCGCGGTCGCGGTCTCGAGGCCGAGGTCGGCCTGGATCAGCACGTCCTCGAGATCCTGCAGCGTGTCCTCGTCGAGCTTGCGCTTGGTGAAGACCGAGGCGACGTTCTGGGTCAGCGCAGTCGAGGAGCGCGACAGGCCCTTGGCCAGGCGCTGGAACCACCCGGTGTTGACCGGCTCGGCGACCACCGGTGCGACGGGCTTCTTGCGGCTGCCGCCAATGGCGACCTTGCCGGCCTGCGCCGATCCGGGCGCTTGAGCCGGGATTCGGACCTCGGCTCCGGCTCGGGTTCCTTTGCCGGCGCAGGTTCGCGCTCAGGCTCTGAAACCGGCTCAGGCTGGGCTCGGGCTCTTCGACAGGCTTTGGCGGCCTGGCTGGTTTGCCTGGTTTGGCTGGCGACTGCGCCTTGGCGCGCCTTCTTCGCAGGCGCGTTCTTTGCCGGCTTTGGTTCAGCGGCGACGGCTGGTTCCGGCTCGGGGCAGACTCGACCGTCGGCTCCGGCTGCGCAGGCTCGGCGGCGAGTTCCTCCGGCGGCTCCGGCGGCAGAGGTTCCGGCTCGGCCGCGGGCCGGCCAAACGAAAACAGGCGCTTGAAGAAATCCGGGTTTGTTTTCTGCCATTGCCTCGATCCTATGCCGCGCCGAGAAGGCGGGCATGCGCGGCGTCAGCGCCTCGCCAGCAGCGCGCGCGCCGTCATGGCCGGTGATGCGCACGTCGACGATGTCGCCGCGCGGGCTGCGCCGGCGCTGAACGACGACCGGCGTGAAGCCTTCGGTGCGGCCGATGCCCTCGCGCTCGACCAGGACCGGCTGCGTCGCGCCGGTCATGCGCGGCGAGATGCGGCTGCCAGGCCGGCTTCGCCGGCGGCGCGCAGCCGCGCGGCGCGCTCCTTGACGAGCGCGCGGTCGAGCTGCGGCATGCGCGCGGCCGGCGTGCCGGCGCGCGGCGAGAAGGGGAAGACGTGGAGGTGGGTCAGCCCGCATTCCTCGACGATCGCCAGCGAGTTCTCGAACATCGCCTCGGTCTCGGTCGGGAAGCCGGCGATGATGTCGGCGCCGAACACGATGTCCGGGCGCAGCTCGCGGACGTCCTCGCAGAAGCGGATCGCATCGTCGCGCAGGTGCCGGCGCTTCATGCGCTTCAGGATCATGTCGTCGCCGGGCTGCAGCGACAGGTGCAGATGCGGCATCAGCCGCGGCTCGGCGGCGATCGACGTCCAGCAGCTCGTCGTCGGCCTCGATCGAATCGATCGAGGAGAGCCGCAGCCGCGGCAGGTCCGGCACCTGCCGCAGGATCGCCGCTGACCAGCCTGCCGAGCCTCGGCGCGCCCGGCAGGTCGCGCGCCGTAGGTGGTGATGTCGACGCCGGTCAGCACGATCTCGGGATAGCCGTTGCCGACGAGCCGGCGCGACCTGCTCGACCACCGCGCCCATCGGCACCGAGCGCGAATTGCCGCGGCCATAGGGGATGATGCAGAAGGTGCAGCGGTGGTCGCAGCCGTTCTGCACCTGCACGAAGGCGCGGGCGCGGCCGTCGATGGCGTCGACCATGTGCGAGGCGGTCTCGCGCACGCTCATGATGTCGTTGACGCGCACCTTCTCGGTGTCGTTGACGCCGAAATCGGGCAGCGCGCGATAGGCCTGCGCCGTCAGCTTCTCCTCGTTGCCGAGCACGAGGTCGACCTCGTCCATCGCGGCGAAGCATGTCCGGGTCGGTCTGCGCGGCGCAGCCGGTGACGATGATGCGCGCTTCGGGTTCTCGCGGCGCGCCTTGCGGATCGCCTGCTTCGCCTGGCGCACGGCTTCGCCGGTGACGGCGCAGGTGTTGACGATGATCGCGCCGCCTGCGAGCATCGCCGAGCCCGGCCTCGTCGGCCTCGCGGCGCATCACCTCGGATTCATAGGTGTTGAGCCGGCAGCCGAAGGTGACGACCTCGATGCCGCCGATCGCGTTCCGCGCTCATCAGGCGTGCTCCGCTGCGCGGCCAGAACGCGCCGGTCGCCGGGTCGAAGCTCGCCGGAGAATTCGAACTCGGCCGGGCCGGTCATGCACGACATGGTCGTCGTCGCGCCATTCGATGAAGAGATCGCCGCCCGGCACGGTGACGCGCGCCTTGCGCTGCGCCGGTGCGCCTGTGCGCGCGGCGGCGACGAGCGTCGGCGCAGGCGGCCGAGCCGCAGGCGCGGGTCAGGCCGGCGCCGCGCTCCCAGGTGCGGATGACGATGTGCATCGGGCGACCAGTCACCTGCGCGATCGTGATGTTGGCGCGCTCGGGAAAGATCGGATGGTTCTCGAGCAGCGGCCCGAAGCGGTCGAGCGCGTAGGTCCAGACATCGTCGTCGACCCAGAAGATCGCGTGCGGATTGCCCATGTAGACGACCGAGGGCGAATGCAGCACCGGCGCGTCGATCGGGCCGATCTGCAGTTCGATCCCGCGCGTGTCGCGAATTCCTCGGCCAGCGGGATCTCGTGCCAGCCGAAGCGCGGGCTTGCCCATGTCGACCGAGATCATGCCGTCGGCATGCTCCTCTGCGCCGAGAGATGCCGGCCACGGTCTCGAAGGTGAACAGGCTTGCGGCCGGTCTCGCCGGCAGCGCCTGCACGACGCAGCGCATGCCGTTGCCGCAGGCCTGCGCCAGCGAGCCGTCGGAATTGAGGATGTCGATGTCATAGTCGCGGCCCGGCGCCGGCGGGATCGTGGATCGCCATGATCTGGTCGAAGGGGCGTCGCCGGCATGGCGAGCGCGACGGCGGCGGCGGCGGTGATCTCTGCGCACGGCCGCGCATGTCGGCAACGATGATCTCGTTGCCGAGCCCGTTCATCTTCACCATGGGAATGGGCGCGTCGCTCATTTCTGCCGTTAAACCCGTGAATTGAGGCTTATATGGCGGAAAGGGCGCGCAAATGAAAGGGGCGGCTCTGCCTTTGGGCATAGCCGCAGCCGCGTCAGGCGATGGCGATCACGCCCAGGATGACCAGCAGGAACACGATCAGCGCGATGGCGATCAGGATCCTCGCGCCCGTTGCGGCGGCTCCTGCAAGACTGTTGAAACCCGAGCAGGCTCGCGACAGCCGCAACGACGAGCAATATCAGGATCCACTTGATCATGGCCTGCACCCTTTCCCTCGAAGGCGCACACCGAACGCTTTTTGCCCGCTGTTGTTCCGTGGGGCAGGGCGAGTTCAGGCGAGCGGCGGCACTTCGACGGATTCGCCGGGGCGCAACGCAGGAAAGCGGCCAGGGTCGATACCGCGCCCGGTCAGCGCCTGCTGCAAGGCAAGCCGCGGGGCCTCGATGGCCTCGTCGGTGAGCTGGAACGTGCCCCAATGGTGGCCGACCGCAAAGGCCGCGTTGCACAATTCCATGCCCAGCACCGCTTCCTGCGGGTTCATGTGCTGGCCGCGCATGAACCAGCGCGGCTCGTAGGCGCCGACGGGCAGGATCGCGAGGCGGAAGGGGCCGTGCTTCGCGGCCGGCCGCATCGAAATTGATGCCGTCGTGAAAACCGGTATCGCCGATGTGATAGATGCGCCCGCCCGGCGTTTCGAGGATGAAGGCAGCCCACAGCGCCATGCGCCGGTCGTTCATGCCGCGCGCCGACCAGTGATGCGCCGGGGCAAAGCGGAGGCGGATGCCTTCCGCCAGATCGGCATGATCGCCCCAGTCGCCCGTCTGCACGAGTGCGCCTGGAATGACGCCGCGCACGATCGTGTCGTTGCCGAGCGGAGTGACGATCAGCGGATTGTCGCGAGCCACCAGCATTTTCAGGGTCGCAAGATCGAGATGGTCGTAGTGGTTGTGCGAGAGCAGCACCACATCGATGCGCGGCAGGTCCGCGAAAGCGACTCCCGGCGGATTGACGCGCCTGGGACCGGCGAAGGTGAAGGGGCTGGCGCGGTTCGACCAGACAGGATCAGTCAGGAAATTCAGGCCCGCCGTCTGCACGAGCATGGTGGCGTGGCCGATCATCGTAACCACCAGCCGCTCGCCTTCGACCGTGGCTTCGGGACGGCTGCCATGGAAGGGGCTCGGCCAGTGGCGCGGCCATTTCTGCCGGCCATTGGTCATGCGCCAGCGCAGCAGGTCGGTCAGGCGGCCGGGCGGCACGCCCTGCGGATTGAAGAACAGCGTGCCGTCGAAATGATCGCTCACCGGGCCGCTGTAATAGAGATTCCTGCCTTTGCGGGACGCCCTTGCGGGACGGTCGATCTGCGGGGAAAGCTCGGAACTCATTTGACATAACCATGGATCGTGGAACGGTTCAGATAGGGCTCGCTTAACCATATGGCAAACGAAAGGCGGCCTTCAGCCCCCGTTCCACCCGCGGCTTAACCCGATCGGAAGCTTCATGCGGCTACGCATCCGCAAGGGTATCGTGGCGAGAAGGAGCATTGGCGAAATGCGTGACGTTGCAACCGGTCACATCATGACCGACTGGAAAGAGCACCATGGCGAGCTGTTCGGCAGGCATCCGCTGCATATGCAGCACTCGCTGCACAAGTCGGAGCTTTTCACAGATGCCGCTCTTGCAAGGCTGCTGGAAAACGTCGACCGCGCCGACTACCACGTCAACACGCGTTCCGCCGGTCCCGACGGCAGGCTGCGCCGCCGCGAAGGCGAGTTCGGCGATCTTTCCGGTACGCAATTGCTGGAGGCCGTGCGCAAGGGCGACATCTGGATCAATCTGCGTGCCCCGCAAAAGGCGGACAAGGCTTATGGCGAATTGCTCGAGGACATCTACCGCGAGTTCGAGGCGCGGGTGCCGGGGCTGAAGACGTTCAAGCACCTCGTCACGATCCTGATCTCCTCGCCGCATGTCTATGTGCCCTATCATTGCGACGTGCCGGGCCAGATGCTGTGGCAATTGCGCGGGCGAAAGCGCGTCTGGCTTTATCCGGCGAGCGAACCCTTCCTGCCGCAGGCTGCGATCGAGAAGCTGATCCTGGGCGAGATGCACGAGACCGACATGCCGTACCGGCCATGGTTCGACGAGACCGCGAAGGTGGTGGATCTGGAGCCGGGCTGGATGCTGCACTGGCCGCTGAACTGGCCGCACAGGGTGGAGAACCAGGACAGCCTCAACGTGTCGCTGACGACCGAGCACTACACCCGTCCGGTGCGCAACGCCTATGGCGTCAACTACGCCAACGGGCTGCTGCGCAAGGCGGGACTGAAAACGCTGCAGCAGCAAGGGAGCGGGCCGGCAATGTACGGCAAGCTGGCGCTCGCGGCCGGCGTCAAGTTCTCCGGCATCAGGGGCGCCGTCGCCAAGCCCTACACTGTCGACTTCCGCGTCGATCCGGACAGCCCGGGCGGCCACCGCGACATCGAGCCTTACGTGCTTCGCAAATGAGCGTGATGCACGCGCAGACACATGACCCGGCACAGCTTGTCGTGGAGACGGCGAGCACCCGTGCGCAATTCAATGGGCTGGAGGCTGACTGGCGCGCGCTCGAAGATGCGTCTTGCGGCGCCGTACTATTCCAGTCCTTCGACTGGTGCCGGAACTTTCTTGAGCATGCCAGGGAATTCGGGGGCGTGGAAATGCGGGTTTTCGCCGTGCGCGAAAAAGGCTGCGCCATCGCCATCCTGCCGCTGGCGATCCAGGAGAAATCCGGCATCAAGGTCATGACCGGGCTGAGCGAGCCGTTCCAGCAATATACGGACATGCTGGCGCGGCCCGACATCGACGTGAAAGCCGCGTTCGCGGCCATGCTGCCTGCAATTCGCGCGGCGGGGCCGGACTGCCTGCATCTGGGCCAGGTGCGCCAGGGCAGCGATCTGCACCGCGCCATCGACGGAATTGCGCCGGTTTCCGGCGAGGCGGACGGCGCGCCTTTCGTGCCTATCGGCGACTGGGAAAGCTTCGAGGCCTACCACAAGAGCGTCAACGCCAAGACGCGCAAGAACATGCGCAATGCCCGCAACCGGCTGGAGCGCGATGCGCCCGTTCGCCATCACGTTGCGCGGGGCGGCGAAGTTCTGGCGCAGGTGATCGACCGCTCCTTCGACGGGCGCGAAGCCTGGCTCGGACGGCAGGGGCTGACCTCGCGCGCTTTCCGCGACAGCGGGTTCGGCGCGTTTCTTGGCCGCTTCAAGCAGCCGCAGGAGAGCGGCATCGACACGATCGCATTCGCGCTGATGCATGGCGACAAGCCGGTCGCGGACCAATGGGGCTTCGTGCACAAGGGCCGCTACTATGCCTTCATGGCCGGATGGGACGAGGCCTATGAGGAGGCCAGCCCCGGCAAGATGCATCTGGGCGAAATCCTCGAAGCCTGCCACGGCGAGGGCATCAAGGTAGCCGATTTCCTGATCCCGGCGGCACGCTACAAGTTCACCTGGGCGAACGAGGCTGTCGCGGTGCAGGACCATGTGATGGCGCTGACCCTGCGCGGCAAGCTGCACAATTCATTGTGGCTCAATTTCACGCGGCCGCTTGCAAAGCGGGCCGTCTACGCCATGCCGCCGCAGATGCGCGCGGCGCTGTTCAAGGCGGTGCTGCCCTCGCTGACATAGTGCCGAACTTGACTTCCAAGGCCTTTTGCGGTTGAACGGCGCAACTTCCGAGCAGGAACGACTATCCCAGGCCGACCCGGGCGGCGCGAAAGCGCATCATGATCCGGGAGGCCAACACCCGACAGCGCGATGCGCCCTCGGGTGCCAAACCGCTTTTTGCGGCGCGGATTCGGGACTTGGTTGGCCCTGCCGGCGACACTACCTTGCAAGGCATTGGCTTGCGCAAGGATGAGGAACGCAATGTTTGAATCGCTTTCAGACCGCCTTGGCGGCATTTTCGACGGGCTGACGGGCCGTGGCGCGCTCAGCGACAAGGACGTGTCGGCAGCGCTGCGCGAGGTGCGCCGCGCGCTGATCGAGGCCGACGTGGCGCTCGACGTCGTGCGCTACTTCACCGACCGGGTGCGCGAAAAGGCCGTCGGCGCGGAAGTCTGCAGCTCGATCAAGCCCGGCCAGATGGTCGTCAAGATCGTCCATGACGAGCTGGTCGACATGCTCGGCTCGGACGGCGCAGCCGATCGATCTCAACGCGCCCGCGCCGGTCGTCATCATGATGGTCGGCCTGCAGGGCTCGGGCAAGACGACGACCTCCGCCAAGATCGCCAAGCGCCTTACCGAGCAGAGCCGCAAGAAGGTGCTGATGGCCTCGCTCGATACGCGCCGGCCGGCCGCGCAGGAGCAGTTGCGCCAGCTCGGCGAGCAGACCGGCGTCGACACGCTGCCGATCATCGCCGGCCAGACGCCGGTCGACATCGCGGCGCGCGCGGTGCAGGCGGGCAGGCTCGGCGGCTACGACGTCGTCATCCTCGACACCGCCGGCCGCACGCATATCGACGAGCCGCTGATGGTCGAGATGGCCGACATCAAGGCCAAGGCCCGCCCGCACGAAATCCTGCTGGTCGCCGATTCGCTGACCGGCCAGGACGCGGTCAACCTCGCGCAGAATTTCGACGAGCCGCGTCGGCATCACCGGCCTCGTGCTGACCCGCATGGACGGCGACGGCCGCGGCGGCGCGGCGCTCTCCATGCGCGCCGTCACCGGCAAGCCGATCAAGCTGATCGGCACCGGCGAGAAGATGGACGCGCTGGAGGATTTCCATCCCGCGCGCATCGCCGACCGCATCCTCGGCATGGGCGACATCGTCTCGCTCGTCGAGAAGGCCGCCGAAAACATCGACGCGGAAAAGGCCGCGGCGATGGCCAAGCAAGATGCAGAAGGGCAAGTTCGACCTCAACGACCTCGCCGACCAGCTCAAGCAGATGCAGAAGATGGGCGGCATGGGCGGCATCATGGGCATGATGCCCGGCATCGGCAAGATGAAGGAGCAGATGGCCGCCGCCGGCCTCGACGACAGCGTCTTCAAGCGCCAGCTCGCGATCATCTCCTCGATGACCAAGGCCGAGCGCGCAAACCCCGACCTGCTCAAGCACAACCGCAAGAAGCGCATCGCCGCCGGCTCCGGCACCTCGGTGCAGGAGATCAACAAGCTGCTCAAGATGCATCGCCAGATGGCCGACATGATGAAGACGATGGGCAAGGGCGGCATGAAGGGCCTGATGGGCAGCCTCGGCGGCATGATGGGCGGCGGCGGCATGATGGGCAAGATGATGGGCGGCGGCATGCCCGGCGGCTTTGGCGGGGAATGGGCGGCATGCCGGACCTTTCGAAGATGGACCCGAAGGAACTCGAGCGCATGGCGCAGGCGAGATGCGGCATGGGCGGCGGCGGAATGCCGAAGCTGCCGGGCCTGCCGGGCTGGCGGGCGGATTTCCCGGGGCCTGCCCGGCCTTGGCAAGAAGAAGTGAGGCGCCGAATGTCTGAAACGCCCGAACAACTGAGAAAATTCCGCGCCTCGATCGACAATATCGACGCGGCGCTGATCCACATGCTCGCCGAACGTTTCCGCTGCACCAAGGCGGTCGGCGAACTCAAGGCAACGCATGGCCTTGCCGCCGGCCGATCCGGCGCGCGAGTCGAAACAGATCGAGCGGCTTCGCGCCAGCGGCGGCGGAGGCCGATCTCGATCCCGATTTCGCGGAGAAGTTTCTCAACTTCATCATCAAGGAAGTGATCCGCCACCACGAACAGGCGCGCGGCAAATAGCCGTTGCCTGTAAAGAACAACGCAGACAATCCAGACCCTCAAGGAGAGAATTGAAATGGCATTGAAAATTCGTCTCGCCCGCGGCGGCTCCAAGAAGCGTCCGTTCTATTCCATCGTCGTTGCCGACGTGCGCTCGCCGCGCGACGGCCGTTTCATCGAGAAGCTCGGCACCTGGAACCCGCTGCTGACCGACGAGGCCGCGCGCGTCGTCATCAACAAGGACCGCGTCCAGCATTGGCTTTCCGTCGGCGCGCTGCCGACCGACCGCGTGCTGCGCTTCCTCGACGCCGCGGGCATGATGAAGCGCGAGGCGCGCAACAATCCGGAGAAGGCGCAGCCCGGCAAGAAGGCAGTCGAGCGGCTCGCAGAGCAGAAGCAGAAGGCGGATGACGCCGCCGCCAAGGCCGCCGAGGCGGCAGCCGCGCCTGCAAGCGAGTAAGCTTTCGCGCCGCCTGGCAGTGCAAGTACCTGCAAGGGGCGGCGCGGTGCCGCCCCTTTTGCATTCGGGAGATCGGATGAGCCGGAAATCGACGAAAATACTTGCGGGCAAGTTCGGCGCAGCCGTGGGCCTCAGGGGCGAGGTGCGGCTGCAAAGCTTTACCGCCGATCCGATGGCGATCGCCGGTTATGCCTCGCTGGCGCTTGAGGACGGCGTCAAGGTGACGATCGCGGCGCTGCGCCCCCAGGGCAAGGTGCTGGTGGCGCAGGTGAAGGGCGTGACGAGCCGCGAGGCGGCGGAGAAGCTGACCGGGCGCGAGCTTTTCTTCGACCGCGCCGAACTGCCCGAAACGGAAGACGAGGACGAGTTCTACCTTGCCGATCTCGCGGGGCTGGAGGTGCGCGACGAGACGGGCAAGGTCACCGGCACGGTGATCGCCGCACATGATTTCGGCGCAGGCGACATTTTGGAAATCCGCCCCGTAGCGGGCGCTTCGTTCATGGCGCCGTTCACGAAGGCCGCGTTTCCGGTGGTCGATGTCGGCGCGGGCTATCTCGTCTTCGTGCCCCCGCCGGAAGTGTCGGAGCGCGAGGAGAACTGATGGCCTTTTCGGCGACCGTCGTCACGCTGTTTCCGGAGATGTTTCCCGGGCCGCTGGGCTTGTCGCTCGCTGGCAAGGCGATGGAGGCCGGGAGCTGGTCGCTTGAGACTGTGGGGCTGCGCGAGTTCGGCGTCGGCAAGCATCGCATGGTCGACGATACGCCCGCCGGCGGTGGAGCGGGCATGGTGCTTCGCGCCGACGTGCTGGCCGCGGCGATCGATGCGGCCTGCCCGCCCGGCGATGGACGTCCGCGGCTGCTGATGAGCCCGCGCGGCCGCGTGCTCGATCAGGATTACGTGCGCGAGCTTGCCGCGGGTCCCGGCGCGGTGATCGTCTGCGGCCGGTTCGAGGGCGTCGACGAGCGCGTGATCGAGGCCCGCAACCTCACCGAAATTTCCATCGGCGACTATGTGCTTTCGGGCGGCGAACCCGCGGCAATCGTGCTGCTCGACGCGGTAATCCGGCTGCTGCCCGGCGTGATGGGCAACGCGACATCCGGCGAGCACGAGAGCCATGAAAGCGGGCTGCTCGAATATCCGCACTACACGCGGCCGCAGGAATTCGAGGGGCGCGAGATACCGGAAGTGCTGAAATCGGGCGACCATGCCCGCATCGCCAGATGGCGGCAGGACGAGGCCGAAAAGCTGACCGCGCGGCGGCGGCCGGACCTCATTGAAAGGCGAAAGAAATGACGCTGTTCCTGCGGATCGAGAATGCGGCCATCGCCCTGGCTGCGCTGATCGGATTCCAGCTCACGGGCGCAAGCTGGTGGTTGTTCGCGGCGCTGATCCTTGCGCCCGATCTTTCCTTCGCCGCCTATCTGGCCGGGCCGCGGATCGGCGCGATCGGCTACAACGTGCTGCATAGCTGGATCGGGCCTGCGCTGCTCCTTGCGGGAGGCGCGGCGCTCGGCAGCCAGACCTTCATGGCGGTGGCACTGGTTTGGCTCGCCCATATCGGCGTCGACCGCGCGGCAGGTTACGGCCTCAAGCATTTCTCCGGTTTCAAGGACACGCATCTGGGCCGGATCGGCGGCGGCAAGGCCAACGCGGCGTAGCGGTCAGCGGGTGAAGTAGTACCAGGTCAGCGCCAGCCCGACGGTGACGACCAGCGTGCGCATGATCCATTGCGGCACTCGCCGCGCCGCCCACACGCCCGCATAGCCGCCCAGCGCGCCGGCGGGGATCATGACGAGGGCCGGCCCCCAGGCGATGACGCCGCCGCTTGCAAACACCACGATCGCGATGGCCGCGATAAGGACCGAGACGAAGTTCTTGATAGCATTGAGCCGGTGATAGTCCCCGCCCTTGCAAAGGCCCAGCACGGCAAGCATCATGATGCCCATGCCCGCTCCGAAAAATCCGCCATAAACGGAAACGGCGAATTGGGCGGCATAGCCCGAGGGCTTCATCGGATGGTCGGGCGAGAGCGATTTCGGCTTCAGCCACGGACCGGCCGCAAAGATCGCGGTCGCCGACAGCAGCAGCCACGGCACGATTGCACGAAACTGCGGATTGGACAGCGAAAGCAGGATCAGCGCCCCTGCCAGCCCTCCGGCGATCGAAAGCCCGCCGATCAGCAGCGCCTCGCGCAGGTCGCGGCGGATCTCGTCCCGATAGGCGAGCGCGGAAGTGATGTAGCCCGGAACCTGCGTGACGGAAGAGGTGGCGTTGGCGACGACGGGGGGAATTCCGGCCAGCGTCATCGCGCCAAAGGTGAGAAAGGTGCCGCCGCCCGCGATCGCGTTGACGACGCTCGACACGAAACCGGCCACGAAGAGAAAGATAATGAGTTCGAAGGACATTGCGGCCCGGCGTAATGGACGAAAACGCAGTTAGGCCGCACCGCCCGCGGCATGCAAGCGCGGATTTCAAAACGGCGCCGTGCGCGGGAAAGCGGTCGACAACCTGCATCAATTGCGCTATAGGCCGCCCAACTTTTTCCTGAACCGGAAGAAGTGAGGTGCATTCGTCCCGGAGGCGCGCACGCTTTGCGCTTCCAGCCACGGTCCCCAAGGGGGCAGGGAACAGCAGGACGCTCTGGCCGTCACGCAATCAAAGACATGTTGCCTGATCCCGGCTTGAACCGGGTGCGGCGCATGCGAGAAAAAGGTTTGGAAACATGAACATCATCCAGCAGCTCGAAGCCGAGCAGGCCGCGAAGATTGCCGCAAAGCGCACCTTCCCGGAATTTGAAGCCGGCGACACCGTCCGCGTACTGGTGCGCGTCACGGAAGGCACCCGTACCCGCGTGCAGGCCTATGAAGGCGTTTGCATCGGACGCTCGGGCGGCGGCCTCAACGAGAATTTCACCGTCCGCAAGATCTCCTATGGCGAAGGCGTGGAGCGCGTGTTCCCGGTCTATTCGCCGCTGGTCGAGGGCGTGGAAGTGGTGCGCCGCGGCTCGGTTCGCCGCGCCAAGCTTTATTACCTGCGCAATCTGCGCGGCAAGTCGGCGCGCATTTCCGAAAACACCGGCGTTCGCGCCAAGCGCCTGAACGACAGCGACCGCCAGGCATTCGTCGCCGAGCGCAACCGCATCGAGGCCGAGAAGGTCGCGGCAGCAGAGGCGCTTGCAGCCGAGAAGGCAGCGGCGGACGCAGCCGAGGCGGCACAGAAGGCAGCAGCTGCAGAGGCCGCAGCGGCAGCCGAAGCAGCCAAGAGCGAATAAGCTTCCAGACCATACTTTCTCATGCAAAAGGCGGCCTCGGTGGCCGCCTTTTTCGTTGGTTCTGGCGGATGTCCGGGCCCGCCCGTTTGATCTATGTCAACTTTGCCTGACAGATAATGTGTAAACCTTGCTTGTCACTTCGCTGGCGCGGGAGGGTTCCATGCACATCGTCTTCGTCCATCCGAACTATCATTCCGGCGGCGCGGAGATTGCGGGCAACTGGCCGCCCGCGTGGGTGGCCTATTTGTCCGGATCGCTGAAGAAGGCGGGCTTCACGCACATCACCTTCATCGATGCGATGACGAACCACATCGGCGATGACGCGCTGGCGTCCCGGCTGGCTGAGCTGAAGCCCGATGTCATCGGCGTCACGGCGATCACGCCTTCGATCTACAAGGCGGAAAAGGTGCTCGAGATCGCCCGCGATGCCTGTCCGCAGGCGGTGCGCGTGCTGGGCGGAGTGCATGCGACGTTCATGTACAAGCAGGTGCTTTCCGAGGCGCCGTGGGTCGACGTCATCGTTCGCGGCGAGGGCGAGGAGATCTTCACCCATCTGGTGACGGCGATTGCCGAGGGGCGCTGGCCGCAGGACCGGGCGCAGATCAAGGGGCTGGCGTTTCGCGATGGCGAAAAGATCGTGGCGACGCAGGCCGCGCCCACGGTCAAGGACTTCGACGCGGTCGAAGCCGACTGGTCGATGCTGGAATGGGAGAAATACATCTATGTGCCGCTGGGCGTGCGCGTCGCCATTCCCAACATGGCGCGCGGATGTCCCGTTCACCTGCTCCTTCTGTTCGCAATGGAAATTCTGGCGCGACTACCGCGTGCGCGACCCCAGGAAGGTGGTCGACGAGATCGAGAAGCTGGTCAACGAGCACCAGGTCGGCTTCTTCATCCTTGCCGACGAGGAGCCGACGATCAACCGCAAGAAGTTCATCCAGTTCTGCGAGGAGCTGATTGCGCGCGGCCTGCCCGACAAGGTGAAATGGGGCATCAACACGCGGGTGACGGACATCCTGCGCGACGAGAAGCTCCTGCCGCTCTACCGCAAGGCCGGGCTGGTGCATGTGAGCCTGGGCACCGAAGCGGCGGCGCAGTTGAAGCTCGACCAGTTCAACAAGGAAACGAAGGTCGAGGACAACCGGCGGGCAATCAAGCTGCTGCGCGACGCCGACATCTTCACCGAGGCGCAGTTCATCGTGGGGCTGGACAACGAAACGGCGGAGACGCTGGAGGAAACCTACCGCATGGCGTGGGAGTGGCAGCCGGACCTTGCGAACTGGTCGATGTACACGCCCTGGCCGTTCACGCCGCTGTTCCAGGAACTTGCGGACAAGGTGGAGGTGTTCGACTTCGAGAAGTACAATTTCGTCACGCCGATCATGAAGCCGGCGGCTATGGATCGGGCCGAGCTGCTCGACCGGGTGATGAACAATTACCGGCGCTTCTACATGAAGAAGGCGCTGTTCCATTATCCATGGCGCGGCACGGGCTTCCGGCGGCGCTATCTGCTGGGCTGCCTGAAGGCATTCCTGAAGGCCGGTTTCCAGCGCACTTTCTACGACCTCGGCAAGGTGAATTACTGGGGCCCGCAATCGAAGGACAAGGTCGAGTTCAACTTCGACCGCAGCCGCAAGATCGCGCCTGCGCAGATGGAGGACTGGCAGGCCGCAGCCGACCGCACGCGCAAGGCCAGAGCCGCGAGGGAAAAGGCCGGAGCGGGCGTGATGGCCTGTGGCGGCGGCCCCGCGACTGGCGACAGCCTGCCGGAAATTCCGGCCCGGCTCGACGCCTGAGCGCCACGATGCACGCGCGCCAGGCCGCCTCCGGCGCCGCCATGGAGGCCGTTTCGACAACGGACGAGGTCGGACCCAATGCGATCCTGCAGACCGCGCAAGCCATCGCGCAACTGCATGGAGAGGCGGTGCGCGACGCTGTCCTGTCGCGAGGCGCAATTGCCGCCCGGGGAGCCGCGCCGCATGGGCTCGTCGATGCGGCGCTGGTGCGAAACCTGAACCAGGCGCTGAGGCAAACGCTGGGGCCGGATGCCGCGCTTGCCACGATGCGGCGTGCGGGCGAACTGACCGGCGGATACATCCTTGCCAACCGCATTCCGCGACGGGCGATAGCGGCGCTGCGGCTGATGCCCGCGCCATTGGGCGTCAACATGCTGCTGATGGCGATCGCCCGGCATTCGTGGACGTTCGCCGGAAACGCCAGTGTTGAAATCCGCCATGGCTGGCGGCATTACGCGATATCGATCCGGCAAAACCCCATCGCCTTCGGTCCCTGCGTCTGGCATGAGGCGGTGTTTGCAACTTTGCTGACGCCGCTTGCGGGAAAGGGGCTGCGCGTGCGCGAAACGGCGTGCTGCCGCGATGGCGCGCAAGCCTGCCGCTTTGAAGTGTGCCACTGAACCCATGGCGTCGCGGCCACGCAATCGTGCTTGCCAGTCGGCCAAGTCCGGTTAATGTCACAGGCTTGCCGCCACGGGTGCGCGGTCTCAGCCAAAGGGGTTCACGAATGCAAAGGATCATTGCCGCGCTTGGCGGCCTCGCCATCGCAACGGTCAGCATGTTCTCGGCAATTGCAGCCGAGCTGCCTGACCTTCGGGGCCGCAAGGTCGTCGTCGTCACCGAGAACGCCTATCCGCCGCTGCAGTTCGTCGACCCCAAGACCGGCAAGCCGATCGGCTGGGAATATGACGCGATGGCCGAGATCGCCAAGCGGCTGAACTTCACGGTCGAGTACCAGAACACCTCCTGGGACGCGATGATCCAGGCGGTGTCCGACGGCCAGTACGACATCGGCATGACCGGCATCACCATCAGCGACGACCGCAAGGAGAAGGTCGATTTCTCCGACCCCTACATGCGCTCGGAGATGTTCATGCTGGTGCGCGGCGACGAGAGCCGCTTCACCGATGCCAAGAGCTTTGCCGCCGTCAACGACGGCTGCTGGTCGGCGCGCAGGCCGGCACGACGCCGTTCTACGTCGCCGTCTACAACGTGCTGGACGGCAACGAGGCGAACCCGCGCATCAAGCTGTTCGAGACCTTCGGCGCGACGGTGCAGGCGCTGAAGGCCGGCGATGTCGACGTGGTGCTGACCGACGGCACGGCCGGCAAGGGCTATGTCGACGCCTCCAGCGGCGGGCTGAAGCTGGTCGGCGAGCCGCTCGGCACCGAGGATTTCGGCTTCATCTTCCCGAAGGGCTCCGATCTGGTCGCGCCGATCAACGCGGCCATCGCCGCGCATGAAGGCCGACGGCACCATCGACGCGCTGAACAAGAAGTGGTTCCTCGACTACAAGATGGGCGAGTGAACGGCGGCGGCGGCCGGTGCAGTGCCGGCCGCCGACTTGCCGGGGGCATCAATCGCAGCGGCGCACGAGGGCCAGCAGGATTTTCCGTGGTGGCTTGTCGCTCGCCGCGCTGATCGGCCTTGCGCTCGGCGTCGTCATCGCCACGAACGAGCTCTACGCGCAGATCTTTCGGACCGTGTCGCAAGGGCATCGGCATCACCGATCTTCGTGACGCTGGTCGCCTTCGCGCTCGCCTGCGCCCTCGGGCTGCTGGCTCGCCGCCATGGCGCTGTCGCGCTCGCTGGTGCTGCGGCAGGTGGCGCGCTTCTACGTCGAGATCATCCGCGGCGTCCCGATGCTGGTGCTGCTGTTCTACATCGCCTTCGTCGGCGCGCCCGGCGCTGGTCGCGGCGTGGAACTGGGCGACCGCGCCGCTGCAGGCGGCGGGCTTGCCGGTCCGATGGCGGTCCGCGACTTTCCGCTGCTGTGGCGGGCGATCATCGCGCTGACCATCGGCTATTCGGCCTTCATCGCCGAGGTTTTCCGCGCCGGCATCCAGTCGGTCGACACCGGGCAGATCGAGGCGGCGAAGGCGCTCGGGCCTGATCGCGCTGGCAGCGCTTCCGGCTCATCGTCTTGCCGCAGGCGATCCGCACGATCCTGCCGCCGCTCGGCAATGATTTCGTGGCGATGGTCAAGGATTCATCGCTCGTCTCGGTGCTCGGCGTCGCCGACATCACGCAGATGGGCAAGGTCTATGCCGCGGGCTCGTTCCGGTTCTTCGAGACCTATTCGATCGTCGCCTACATCTATCTGATCCTGACGATCGGGCTTTCGCTGGCCCTGCGGCGATTGGAGAAGCACCTTCGCCGCGCCGATGAGGACCGCGCCCGGCCGCAGTGAGGCGCGCTTGTTGCCACATGCGTTTCTGTTAACATCCGCGCCGGCGAATCCAGCGGGAGCGGTGCAATGCGGGTCGGTTTCAAGGCATATTCAGGGGTTGGCTTGCGCATGGCCGCAATCGCGCTGGCGGTTCTGGCGATGCCGCAATTGGCCGCCGCGCAAGCTTTCCCGATCCAGCAGGTGCTGGCAGAGCAGATTGCCACCGCACGCAACGATGCCATTGCCGCACGCCTCAAGGAGATCGATGCGCATTACGCGCTGAACGCCTATACACCGATCTGGATCACCGGCGGGGCTGTCAACGACAAGGCCATGCAGGTGGTCGATGCGCTGAACCGTGCCTATGAGGACGGGCTCGATCCGGCCGATTATCACGCGCTCGACCTGCTGGAAGAATCTGCCGCGGAAACACCGCAGGAAATGGCGCAGTTCGAGGTGGACCTGACGGCGTCGGCGGTCGCCTATGCGCAGCACATGAATGCCGGGCGGGTCAATCCGCGCGCCATCAACAAGGAACAGGTGCGCTTCCCCACCGTGGTCGCGCCGGACGTGATCCTTTCCAGCCTTCGCAAGACGCAGCAGGCCAAGGTGTATCTGCGCCTGCTCGCGCCGCACACGCCGCGCTACGAGCGCCTGCGGCAGGCGCTTGTCACCTACCGCGCCATCGAGGCCAATGGCGGCTATTCGAGCGTGGCCGAGGGGCCGGTCATCAAGCCCGGCGCCACCGATCCGCGCGTGCCCTCGATCCGCAAGCGCATGATCGAGGCCGGCACGCTTGCGCAGGCTGCCGCAATCAGCGGCGATGTCTACGATCCGGCGCTTGCCGCTGCGGTGATCGCCTTCCAGCAAAGCATGGGGCTCGAATCGCTCGGCACCATCGGCAAGCAGACGCTGAGCGCGATGAACACGCCCGTGTCGCGGCGCATCTTCGAGATCGAGTTGAACCTCGAGCGTAACCGCTGGATGCAGAACGAGTTCGCGCCCTACCACATCTTCGCGAACCTGGCGGACCAGGTGGTGAAGGTGGTGCGCAACGACAAGACGCTGCATGCCGAGGTCATCCAGGTCGGGCAGCCCTATCACCGCACCCCCGAATTCACGGACCAGATGGAATATATCGAGTTCAACCCCTATTGGGGCGTGCCGCCCTCGATCGCCGTCAACGAGTACCTGCCGAAGCTGCGGGCGAACCCGGGCGTGCTGGCGGCGCAGAACATCTCGGTGTTTTCCGGCGGCAAGAAGGTGAGCTCTGGCGCGGTCAACTGGTCGGCCTATGGCAAGGGCAATTTCCCATTCACGCTGCGGCAGGAGCCCGGCAAGGACAATGCGCTCGGCCGCGTCAAGTTCATGTTCCCCAACGACTTCAACGTCTACATGCACGACACGCCCTCAAAGGCGAAGTTCGAGGCGGCGAGCCGGTATTTCAGCCATGGCTGCCTGCGGCTGAAGGATCCGCTGAAGATGGCCGAGGTGCTGCTTGCGGAAGAGGGCTGGGACCGCGCGCGCATCGATGCGGTGGTCGCCAGCGGCAAGAACACCATCGTCAAGCTGAAGACGAAGATACCGGTCTACATCGCCTATCTCACCGCCTTCGCCAACAAGGACGGCACGGTGCAGTTCCGCGAGGATGTCTACGGCCGCGACAAGATACTGGCCGAGGCGTTGGCCAAGGCGATGGGGCGCAGCAGCTAGGCTGGTTGCTGGCCTGCCTCGACGCTGGTGATTTCCGGCGTTTCGCTGCCCGTCCAGTTCAGCCGCCAGATGCCGCCCTGCGCGACCGATTGCACCGCATGGGGGAAAAGCGCGGCAATGCAGGTGCCGCCTCTGCGGCGCGCCGAAGGATAGACGATGCCGTTGATCCCGCGCCCGACCGCGGAAGCAGCTAGCCGGTTGCCGGGGCCATATGCAACGGCCGGATCGGGGTCGAGGCAATCCAGCACGAAGCCAAGGCCGCGCAGGTCGACGAACTCGCCAGCGAAACTTGCCCACAGCTCGCCATAGTCAACAACGGCTTCAAGCCGCCCGGCATCGGCGAGGAAGCGCGTCATGTGGAAGGACACCTCGGCCAAAGCGGTTTCGATTTCGAGCGCCGCGTACCACGCGCCACGTTCGGGTCCGCTGAAGCGGCTCAGCCCGCGCGGTTTTGCATAAGCGAAGGACGCGTTGATGAAGCTGGCAAAAGGCACGCCGTGAACGAGTTCGAGGCGTGAAAGGCCGCCGGTGCCGCGCCCTTCCGCGATCAGCCGGTTGCTCGTTGCGCCCTCGATCTCCGCGAGCGCGTCGAGATCTTCCAAGCCATCCAGCAGGGGCAGCAGCGCGGCTTGTCGCAGGCGCGCCGTCGTGACGAGACGAACGCTGCGCTCGAATGCCTCGCGGATGACCGGCAGCTTGTCGAGGTCCAAGGCTCAGATACCGCCGCGAACCGCGTCGACCAAACGCCGCACGTCGAGCATCATCGGAATGCCGCCCTCCAGCATCGCGGCGAGGGGCGTGCGCCCCTCGAACAGTGGCCCCTTATTGGCAAGGCGCGGCCACTCGTCCGCAATCCCGCCGGCAAACATCAAGTGCAGCGCCTTGTAGATGCCGACAAGCGCGGAGATGCGCGTCATCTGGTCCTGCGTCAGTTCCTTGCCGGCAGGCGCGGCCTTCATGCGTTCCCACGTGCTGGTGGAGACGCCGAGCAGGGCCGCGGCCTCCTGGCCGTTCAGCTTCCAGCTAGCGGCCAGACGAACGAACGCCTTGATCGCGACCTGCGACAGGCGCTTGCGGTCCGCAGCAGCGGAAAAATCCTGCTGCCTGGGCATTGCTTGGGTTTTCAGGCGGGCGGCGGTGGCCATGACGTATCCTTCATTTGACGGCAAATATAGGTTCAAATGATGGACGCGTCAAGGAAGCACCCTGCGCTTATCCGCCTTCCTTGACCATTCGCCCGTCGATGTGCATATCAGCGGCGACAAGCGGCAGTGATGTTTTCCGCCGCGCAAACGGATGCGAGCAATGGCAAGAACCCTTTACGACAAGATCTGGGACGACCATGTGGTCGGCCGACAATGGCGACGGCACGTCCCTTCTCTACATCGACCGCCACCTCGTCCACGAGGTGACGAGCCCGCAGGCCTTCGAGGGCCTGCGCATGACGGACCGCAAGGTGCGCGCGCCGGAGAAGACGCTGGCCGTGGTCGACCACAACGTGCCGACCTCGCCGGACCGGGCGCAGGGCATCAAGAACGAGGAAAGCCGCATCCAGGTCGAGGCGCTGGCGAAGAACGCCGCCGATTTCGGCATCGAATATTATTCCGAGACCGACAAGCGGCAGGGCATCGTCCACATCATCGGGCCGGAGCAGGGCTTCACGCTGCCGGGCATGACCATCGTCTGCGGCGACAGCCACACCTCGACGCACGGCGCCTTCGGCGCGCTGGCGCACGGCATCGGCACGTCGGAGGTCGAGCACGTGCTGGCCACGCAGACGCTGATCCAGGCGCAAGGCGAAGAACATGCTGGTGCGCGTCGACGGCAAGCTGCCGGCCGGCGTCACCGCCAAGGACATCATCCTCGCCATCATCGGCGAGATCGGCACGGCGGGCGGCACCGGCCATGTCATCGAATATGCCGGCGAGGCGATCCGCGAGCTGTCGATGGAAGGCCGCATGACGGTCTGCAACATGTCGATCGAGGGCGGCGCGCGCGCCGGCCTGATCGCGCCGGACGAGAAGACCTTCGAATACGTCAAGGGCCGGCCGCAGGCGCCCAAGGGCGCAGGCCTGGGACATGGCGATGGAATACTGGAAGACGCTCTACACCGACGAGGGCGCGCATTACGACAAGGTCGTGGTGCTCGACGCGGCCAACCTGCCGCCGATCGTGTCCTGGGGCTCCTCGCCCGAGGACGTGGTCGCGGTCACCGGCACGGTTCCCGATCCGGCCGCGATTGCCGACGAGACCAAGCGCGCAGTCGAAGCAGCGCGCGCTCGACTACATGGGCCTGACGCCGGGCACGAAGATCACCGACATCAGCATCGACCGCGTCTTCATCGGTTCGTGCACCAACGGGCGCATCGAGGACCTGCGCGCCGCCGCCAAGGTGGTCGAGGGCCGCAAGGTTCGCGGTCATGTCAGCGCGATGATCGTGCCGGGCTCGGGCCTCGTGAAGGAACAGGCGGAAGCCGAGGGCCTCGACAAGATCTTCAAGGACGCCGGCTTCGACTGGCGCGAGCCGGGCTGCTCCATGTGCCTTGCCATGAACGACGACCGGCTGAAGCCGGACGAGCGCTGCGCCTCCACCTCGAACCGCAATTTCGAGGGACGGCAGGGCTTCAAGGGCCGCACGCATCTCGTGTCGCCGCAAATGGCGGCAGCCGCGGCAATCGCCGGCCATTTCGTCGATATCCGCGAGTGGAAGTGAGCCTTCACGTCCACTGACGACTGTACAAAGGCGGGCTTCGGCCCGCCTTTTTCGTTTGCGCAATCTTGCAAGCTTGCGCTGGCGAATTTTCGTCGTTCGTCTTAATGTCGCAAGCCTGAAGCCCGGAGGAAATCCAAATGAAGACCGACAACAAGGCAGCGCAGCGCGCCGGACGCATCTATCTGAAGGCGGAGGATTGCCGCGTGGAGGACCTCGCGGCGCTGACGGGGCAGAGCGTCCGTTTGTCCGACTATCCCTATGCGGCGTGCGGTCGAGAAGAACGTGCTCATCTATGATTGCGACGGCGTGCGTGCGGCCATGGGCGAGGAGGAAGCGCGCAAGGGCATCATGGCCGAATGGGTCGACGCCTTCACCAGCGGGCCGGGCGTCATCGTGCTCAAGCGCGCCGAGACGGACACGGGCGATGCTGGACCGCGGCCAGCGCGCTGTTCCGCGAGATGATCGACGAGCAGCACCGCACCGGCAGCGGCGGCGGCGACCATTTCGCCAAGCCCGGCGCGAACGACCGGTCTGGAATTCGCTCGAAAAGCATTGCCTGAAGCCGATCCGGAAAATTTCGCCGCCTATTATGCGCAACCCGATCCTGGCGCTGGTCAGCGAAGCCTGGCTCGGGCCCTATTTACCAGATGACGGCGCAGCTCAACGTGGTCAATCCGGGCGGGGCGGCGCAGTCGCCGCATCGCGACTATCACCTCGGCTTCCAGAGCGCGGCCGACATCGAGCGCTATCCGCTGCACGTGCAGCTCTTCTCGCCGATGCTGACCCTGCAGGGCGCCATCGCCCATGTCGATGCACCGATGGAGAGCGGGCCGACGCTGCTGCTGCCGTTCAGCCAGGCTTACGAGGCAGGTTACCTTGCGATGAACCGGCCGGACTTCAAGGCGTTCTTCGAGGCCAACCACGTGCAATTGCCGCTGGAGAAGGGCGACATGCTGTTCTTCTCGCCGGCGCTGCTGCATGCAGCGGGAACGAACCGGTCGAAGCGATATCAAGCGGATGGTCAATCTCTTCCAGGTGTCGTCGGCCTATGGCCGCGCAATGGAGAGCATCGACCGGTTCGCGATGTCGAAGGCGCTCTATCCGGTGCTGGCGAAGGCCAGGACGAATGGCAGCATTGAGCGATCGGCAGATCGCCGCGCGATCGCCTCCTGCGCGGAGGGCTATTCCTTCCCGACCAATCTCGACCGCGATCCGCCGCTAGGCGGGCTTGCGCCGAAGTCGCAGGCGACGTTGTTCCACGAGGCGCTGGCAGGCGGCATGGGACGCGGGCAGGTTCAACGCGGCGCTGGACGCGCAGGCGGCCAAGAAGCTGACCTTAGCCCAGCACCGCGTCGAGGATCAGCAGCCAGACGCTGATGGTCGCGATCGACAAGCCGGTCGCGATCAGGACCGCGGAGGCGGAGAGCGCCACGGCGCGGTCATACATCAGCGCGAAGATGTAGACGTTCATGCCGGGCGGCATGGCGGCGATGATGACGGCGGCACGCACATAGTCGTGGGGAGAGGTCCATTACGTCGATGCGTCAGCACGAAGTGCGATCAGCGGATGGACGATCAGCGAGAGCAGCGAGACGACGGGCTCTGCTGCGACTTCCGCACGTACGGCATAGCGGGTGAGGGCGGCGCCCATTCCGACCAGCGCGACGGGAATGGCCGAATCGGCGATCATGTAGACGGCGGCGAGTGACGAATTCGGGCAAGGGGCGCTCCGGCGAAGTTGAGCGCCGCTCCGCAAACGACGCCAATCATGAGCGGATTGGCAAGGATCGACCTCGCGGCCGCCGCCAGCGCCTGCGACAGTGGCCGGCCATCGCGGCGCGACAGTTCCATGGTCAGCATGCCGACGGCATAGAGGCAGGGCGCGTGCAGCGAGACGATGCCGAAGGCAGGCGTCAGCACGTCGTCGCCATAGGCGCGCGCGATGATCGGGATGCCGAGCAGGACGGTGTTGGAGAACATGGCGCAAAAGCCGACGGCAACCGCCTCGCCCGGCCGGCGGCCCCACACGAACCGCGCCAGAAGGATGCCGGCGACGAAGGAGACCAGCGCGCCGGCGTAGAACCCCGCCAGCATGGGCGGGTAGAAGGCCTTCGAGAAATCGAGGTTGTACATGGCGCGGAAAAGCAGCAGCGGCACGGCGAGCCGCACCGCATAGGCGTTGAGGAAGTCGGACATTTCCGCCTTCAGCCAGCCGAGCTTGACGCTGGCATAGCCGGCGCCGAGCACGAGGAAGACCGGAAGGACGGTAAGGAGGACGGAGAGCAAGGAAAGGCCGCGGTTCGGAGTGCGGTCGTGCTTAATGAACGCGCGGCGCCGCGCATGGCAAGGCGGGTGCGACCGATGAGCCTGCACGCTGGCCGGCAATCGCGGCAATGTTGACGGGAGGCGCGGCTTTCGCCTAGGCAGGGAAACCTTGCAGGGGAGTTTTGTCCATGGCCGAGACGCATCGCATCGAGATCGAGCAATTGCGGCTGTCACATGCGCTGGCGCTGGCGCCGCTGATCGCGGCCTATGCGCAGGCGCTCAAGCGCGGCGCGCCGCGCCAGCCGGACCAGTATTATGCCGAGCAATTGCTGCAGGACAGGACGGCCGAATTCCTCGGCGCGTTCCTCGACGGCGTGCTGGTCGGCTTCGTCATGTTCTATGACCTGCCCGAACCGGTGAGCGGCATGCGCGCGGGCCAGGCCGACCACATCTACGTCCACCACGATCATCGCGGCAAGGGCATCGCCCGGGCGCTGGTCGACGTGCTGGCGGACCAGGCGCCGGGGCGGGGCTGGTCGCGGCTGATGCTCAATGCGCCGAAGTTTCCCGAGACCGGCCGCAAGGTGTTCGAATCGGTCGCGGTGCCCGCCGACTGGCATTCCTACGTGCTGCGCTTCGACCGCTAGAGGGCGGCTGCCGCAATTTAATCGATTTTTCCGGCATTCGACGTTTGTTGGTTTTGACCTTGGGGGTTGCAAGCACTAGAACAAGCTCGTTCGCAAGTGCGAAACGATTGCGGCCGCTCGCGGCAAAGCCGTTGGTTTTTCACTGCAAAAATGATTTCGCAAAATGCCTGCCGCTTGGCGGCAGGCGGGGAGACGGGTTGGAATGGCTCAACAAGGCATCAAGGGCAAGCGGCCGCTTTCGCCGCATCTCACCATCTACAAGCCGATCCCGACCATGGTCGATGTCGATCCTGCACCGCATCACCGGGGCGGGGCTGTATTTCGGCACGCTGCTGGTCGCCTGGTGGCTGATGGCAGCGGCGACGGACCCGCAATATTTCGACTGGGTCAACGGCATCTTCGGCTCCTGGCCGGGCGCGCATCGTGCTGTTCGGCTTCACCTGGGCGCTGATCCACCACATGCTCGGCGGCCTGCGCCACCTCATCTGGGATACGGGCACGTGGTTCGAAAAGCACATCTCCACGCGCCTCGCCTATGCCAACATCATCGGTTCGCTGATCCTGACGCTTCTCGTCTGGATCGCCGCCTATGCCATCCGCTAGGAGCCGACGCATGGCTCTGCGCACACCGCTCGCCAAGGTTACGCGGACTTGGCTCCGCCCATGAGGGCACGGAGCATTTCTGGCGCCAGCGCCTGACGGCCGTCGCCAACCTGCCGCTGATGACCTGTTCTTCATCGGCCTGTTCGTCGCGCTGACCGGCAAGCCCTATGCGGACGTCGTCGGCGACGCTGTCCATCGCCGCTGGTGGCGATCATGCTGCTGCTGGCGCTGCTGTCGGTGCTCTACCACATGCGGCTCGGCATGCAGGTGATCATCGAGGACTATATCCATCGACGAATTGCTGAAGGTCGCGCTGCTCATGCTCAACATCTTCTTTCCGATCGCGGTCGGCCTCATCGGCGGCTTCGCGCATCCTCAAGCTTGCCTTCGGAGGCTGAACCCCATGGCACACATCGGCCGGCAGGCCTACCAGTTTGTCGATCACTCCTATGACGTGGTCGTCGTCGGCGCCGGCGGCGCCGGCCTGCGCGCCACGCTCGGCATGGCCGAGCAAGGGCTTCAAGCACGGCCTGCATCACCAAGGTCTTCCCGACCCGCTCGCACACGGTCGCGGCGCAGGGCGGCATCGCGGCCTCGCTGAAGAACATGACGCCGGACAGCTGGCAGTGGCACCTGTACGACACCGTCAAGGGCTCGGACTGGCTCGGCGACATCGACGCCATGCAGTACATGTGCATGGAAGCGCCGGCGGCGGTCTACGAGCTCGAGCATTACGGCGTGCCGTTCTCGCGCACCGAGGACGGCCGCATCTACCAGCGCCCGTTCGGCGGCCACATGCAGAACTACGGCGAAGGCCCGCCGGTGCAGCGCACCTGCGCGGCCGCCGACCGCACCGGCCACGCCATCCTGCACACGCTCTACGGCCAGTCGCTGCGCCACAATGCCGAGTTCTTCATCGAGTATTTCGCGCTCGACCTGATCATGAGCGATGACGGGCGCTGCACCGGCGTCGATCGCCTGGAACCTCGACGACGGCACGATCCACCGCTTCACCGCCAAGATGGTGGTGCTGGCGACCGGCGGCTATGGCCGCGCCTATTTCTCGGCGACCTCGCGCCCATACCTGCACCGGCGACGGCAACGGCATGATCGCGCGCGCCGGCCTGCCGCTGCAGGACATGGAGTTCGTGCAGTTCCACCCGACCGGCATCTACGGCGCGGGCTGCCTGATCACCGAGGGCGCGCGCGGCGAGGGCGGCTATCTCGTCAATTCCGAGGGCGAGCGCTTCATGGAGCGCTACGCGCCCAACGCCAAGGACCTTGCCTCGCGCGACGTCGTTTCGCGCTGCATGACCATGGAAATCCGCGAGGGCCGCGGCGTCGGGCCGAAGAAGGACCACATCTTCCTGCATCTCGACCATCTCGATCCGGCGGTGCTGGCACGAGCGGCTGCCGGGCATCTCGGAGAGCGCCAAGATCTTCGCCGGCGTCGACGTGACGCGCCAGCCGATCCCGGTGCTGCCGACGGTGCACTACAACATGGGCGGCATCCCGACCAATTACTGGGGCGAGGTGCTGAACCCGGTGCCGGGCAATCCGGACAACATCGCGCCCGGCCTGATGGCGGTGGGCGAGGCCGGCTGCGCCTCGGTGCATGGCGCCAACCGCCTCGGCTCCAACTCGCTGATCGACCTCGTCGTGTTCGGCCGCGCCGCGGCCATCCGTGCCGGGCAGGTGATCGACCGCGACAGCGCCGATTCCGCATGCCAACGAGGCGGCCTCGACAGCGCATCATGGACCGCTTCGACCGGCTGCGCAACGCCAATGGCGGCACGCCGACGGCGAAGCTGCGCGACCAGCATGCAGCGCGCCATGCAGGAAGACGCGGCGGTGTTCCGCACCGAGGAGACACTGCAGTCGGGCGTGCGCCGGATCGCGCGAGATCTGGAACGAGCTTGCCGACATCAAGGTCTTCGACCGCTCGATGATCTGGAACTCCGACCTCGTCGAGACGCTGGAGCTCGAAAACCTGATGGCCTGCGCCGTCACCACCGTGGTCTCGGCCGAGGCGCGCAAGGAAAGCCGCGGCGCGCATGCCCGCGAGGATTTCCCCGAGCCGCGACGACGCGAACTGGCGCAAGCATACGCTGGCCTGGATGGACGCGCAGGGCAAGGTCACGCTCGACTATCGCCCGGTGCATACCGAACTCATCGCCGAGGGCATCGAACTTGGCAAGATCGCGCCCAAGGCGCGGGTGTATTGATTCCAAGAGGAAACCGACATGGTTGAACTCACGCTTCCCCGCAATTCGAAGGTCGGCCAGGGCAAGGTCTGGCCAAAGCCGGAAGGCGCGACGAACCTTCGCGAGTTCCGCATCTATCGCTGGAACCCGGACGACGACGCCAATCCGGCGATGGACACCTATTTCATCGACATCGACGATTGCGGGCCGATGGTCCTCGACGCGCTGCTGTGGATCAAGAACAACATCGACCCGACGCTGACGCTGCGCCGCTCGTGCCGCGAAGGCATTTGCGGCTCGTGCGCAATGAATATCGGCGGCATGAACACGCTCGCCTGCACCAAGGGCATGGCCGATTTCACCGGTCCGATCAGCATCTATCCGCTGCCGCACATGCCGGTGATCAAGGACCTGGTGCCCGACCTCACCAATTTCTACGCGCAGCACCGCTTCATCGAGCCGTGGCTGAAGACGGTTTCGCCCGAGCCGGCGCAGGAATGGAAGCAGAGTCACGAAGACCGCGAGAAGCTCGACGGGCTTTACGAGTGCATCCTGTGCGCCTGTTGCTCCACTTCCTGCCCGTCCTACTGGTGGAATTCGGACCGCTATCTCGGCCCCGCCGCGCTGTTGCAGGCCTGGCGCTGGATCGAGGATTCGCGCGACGAAGCAACGGGCGAGCGGCTCGATGCGCTGGAAGATCCGTTCCGGCTCTATCGCTGCCACACGATCATGAACTGCGCGCAGTCCTGCCCCAAGGGCCTTAACCCGGCCAAGGCAATCGCCGGCATCAAGAAGAAGATGGTCGAACGGCGCATGTGAGGCGGGGTGGCACGGCGCTTTTCCCTGCCCTCCCAGGGGAGGGTGCCGGCGCAGCCGACGGGTGGGGTTTCACCTTAAAAGACATCGGCTCCGGGTTCCACCTGCAAGAACCTCCCCTCCGCCTCGCTTCGCTAGGGGGAGGGGCCAACACGCCGCCCACCAACCTTGACCAAAATCAACGCTGGCCTGTCCGCCCTTCGATAGCCTGCTCCGGTGTTAACAAGAGGAGCGGGCGGTGTCGGAGCGGGACTGGAACACATTCATCGACCAGATGAACGGGCGGATGGCGACCTTGCGCAAGGCAATCCCTTCGGTCGCAAAGGAATTCGGCGGGCTGGCGCGGGAGGCGATCGCGCCCGGCGTGCTCGATCCAAAGACCAAGGAGCTGATCGCGCTGGCAATAGGGATCGCGGCCCGCTGCGACGGGTGCCTTGCCTATCATGCAAAGGCGGCAGCGAAATACGGTGCGACCCGCGAAGAGGTGGCCGAGACCATCGGCGTCGCCGTCTACATGGGCGGCGGCCCGTCGATGATCTATGGCGCGGAGGCGTTGTCGGCCTTCGATGCGCTGGCCGCGGCCGGCTGACCCGACGTCAGAGCAGTTCGGCCTCAAGCGTGACGTTGATTGCGCCGAGCGCCTTGGAGACGGGGCATTCCTTCTTGGCCTTGTCGGCCAGTTCCTGGAACTTGGACTTGGTGATGCCGGGAACATCGCCCCGCAGCTTCAGAGCCGAACCGGTGATTCCCTTGCCGGGGATGAGTTCGACGTTGGCGGTGACCTCAAGATTGGTCGCCGGCGTGCCGTTCTCGGCGAGGAAATGCGAAAGCTGCATCGCGAAACATCCGGCATGGGCGGCGCCGATCAGTTCCTCCGGATTGGTGCCGGAGCGGCCGGTTTCATCCTGGAAGCGCGACTTGAAGGTATAGGCCTGGGCCTTGAACGCGCCCGACTGCACGTCGATCGTTCCCTTGCCTTCCTGCAGATTGCCCTGCCAGTTCGCCGTTGCATGTCTGATCATGTGGTGTCTCCCTTTGCGCGCGCATTTGAGCCGTGCACGCCTTCGATGTTTCGTTGCTGCAATGCTGCCTGAGGATTATGGCGCGGGAATGTGCGGGTGCAAGGCGGGTTGAAGTTCTTCGGGAGGCACGCGAATGCGGATATCGGTGATTAAAAAGTCTGGATAATGACAATACGTCGCAGGTCCTGCATCATCAGCAAAGAGTGACTGATTCACCGCGTGAAAATGGAACAACCGGGACCGTCACATGATTGAGCACTCACGGAGCTACAGGGGGGTGCGGACGGGTGCCGTGGCGCCGAATCATAAATTCGCGCGGATCGCGCGAAGCAAGCATTCATGAGGAAAATCAATGGAAATCAGATCGGTGCTGTTCGTTGGACGGCGAAACGCTGCGCGCAGCGTCATGGCCGAAACCTGCTTCAACGCGGCTGAAATTCCGGGCTGGCGCGCATTCTCGGCAGGCTGGCAGACAGAACGCAACGTCGACCGCAATGCGGTCAAGACACTCGCGGCGAACGGCTTTGCGACCGATACGCTTTCATCCAAACCCGTGGCGATCTTCCTGCAGGCCGGTGCGCCCGCGATCGATCTCTGCGTGTTCATGGACGAGGATCTGCCGCCCGATGTCGGCGATTATCCGGCCGCCCGGCAGTACTGGAAAATCCCCGATCCCTCGAGGGCTGGCGACGCAAGGGCCGCTCACCAGCAGGCACTGGAGGCAATCATGGAGAAAATCTCGATGCTTGTGATATCGGGTGCGCTGACGATGCCACTTGCCAAGGCAAGCTGACCCCTGATAGCACCGCGACGCGCTTTCATGTTTCGTTTACCATAATTGTGGAAGCTTCTGCCTAATTATGGGCACATAGTGCCGATATCGCCGCATTTGCGTTGGCGTTTCTGGAGGGCGTGGCATGAAGAATATCCGGCCGGTGGCTGTTCTGGCTGCCGGACTGATGGCTGCAACGGTTCTTGCCGGCTGCCAGCGGTCCGTATCGGGCCTGGATACACGTGGTTCGGCGGAGGCATTGCCTCCGGCGCCGATCGGCGTCGTGCAGGCGACGCCACTGGATCCCGCCCCGGTCGCGCCCGACCAGCAGGTCGCTGCCATCGATCCGGCATTGCAGACGCCCGCCGTGGAAGCGCCGGCCGCCGATCCCGCTGCGCCACCCCCGCCGCCGCCCTCGACCACGCCGGTGACGCGCGAAGGAATGGCCGGAACCTGGACCGTTGCGACCGACAACCCCGAGTGCCGCATCATACTGGCGTTCACCAAGTGGTCCGGCGGCTACAGGGCTGCGACGCGCCGTTGCAATACGCCCGAGATCGGCGCGGTCACGGCATGGGACGTCAAGGACAACAAGGTGGTCCTGGTCGATGCCAACGGCAACCAGGTCGCAAGCCTTGCCTCGACGGGCGCCGAAAGCTACGACGGCGCCACGGCTGGCGGCAAGCCGGTGAGATTCTCGCGCTAAGCCGGGCAGCCGGCATCATTTCGCTGGCCGGCAGGGCATGACCATTTCCCGCAATCACGAAACGAGCGGACCAGCGCACGCCAGCGTCGCCGAAGCCTATTCGGCGCTCGTGGCGAGCGGAATCATCGAGGACGACCCCGAACAGCGGAAGCTGGTTGCAAGGCTCGACGCACTGCTGGCCAGCCTTGGAAAGCGCGCCGTGTCGCAAAAATCCAGCGCGCTCGGCTGGCTGTTCAACAAGCGCAAGCCTGCGGACGGCCCCGAGGGCCTTTACATCCACGGCTCGGTCGGCCGTGGCAAATCCATGCTGATGGACATCTTCTTCGAGCGCGCGCCGGGGCGAAAGCGCCGGGTGCATTTCAACGAGTTCATGGCCGATGCGCATGAGCGGATCGCCCGCCAGCGCAAGGATTTCGCCGAAGGCGTGACGCGCGAACGCGATCCGATCAAGCCGGTCGGGCGCGCCATGGCGCACGAGGCGCGGCTGCTGTGCTTCGACGAGTTCTCGATCACCGATATCGCGGACGCCATGATCATCGGCAGGCTGTTCGCGGTGCTGTTCCAGCACGGCGTCACCGTGGTCGCCACCTCCAATGTAGCGCCGGACGATCTCTACCGCGACGGGTTGAATCGCCAATTGTTCCTGCCGTTCATCGACATGCTGAAGGCGCACTGCGAGGTGTTCGAGCTCGATGCCCGGGCGGATTTCCGGCTGGAGAAGATTGCGCGCGGGGAGGCCTATCTCTCCCCGCTCGGCCCAAGGGCAGAAGCCACGATGCAGCGCGTGTGGGACCGGCTGACGGCGCAGCACGCGCCGCGCGAGGCGGTGATCACGGTGAAGGGGCGGCACTTTTCGCCCAAGGCGGCGGCGGGCAAATGCGCATGGTTTACATTCGACCAGCTGTGCCGCGAGCCGCGGGGGGCAAGCGACTATCTCGCCATCGTGCGCGAATTCGACACCGTGCTGGTGGAAGGCGTGCCGATGATGGACGGCGCCATGCGAAACGAGGCACGGCGTTTCGTGGCGCTGGTCGATACGCTCTACGACCAAAATACGAGAGCGGTATTCTCGGCGCAGGCGAACCCGCACGCGCTTTACCAGGGCACCTCAGGCAACGAGGCTTTCGAGTTCCGGCGCACCGCTTCGCGCCTCATCGAAATGCAGTCGGAGGAATATCTCAACCGGTTCAACAGCTTGGCCGCCCGGCCAAGTGCCGGAACGGAACATTTGACCCGAACCGACTGAGCCGCGACAAAACTGCATTGACGTTTACGTAAATGCTCGGAATTTTAACCGTTTGAATTATCAGCGATATTAATCGTGACTTGAAATCATGCGGATTTTTCTATAGAGCCGCGCCAACGCCGGAGCATGCCGTTCCGGAGCGGGAAAGTTTTCGGCAAAGGATCAATTGCATGGCTCGCAACAAGATCGCGCTCATCGGCTCTGGCATGATTGGCGGCACGCTGGCGCATCTCGCCGGCCTGAAGGAACTGGGCGACGTCGTCCTGTTCGACATCGCCGAAGGCATTCCCGCAGGGCAAGGCGCTCGACATCGCGCAGTCCTCGCCGGTCGAGGGCTTCGATGCGCGGCTGAGCGGCGCGCACGACTATGCGGCGATCAAGGGCGCGGATGTCTGCATCGTCACCGCCGGCGTTGCCGCGCAAGCCGGGCATGAGCCGCGACGACCTGCTCGGCATCAATCTCAAGGTGATGGAGCAGGTCGGCGCCGGCATCAAGAAGTATGCGCCCAACGCCTTCGTCATCTGCATCACCAATCCGCTCGACGCGATGGTCTGGGCGCTGCAGAAGTTTTCCGGCCTGCCCAAGAACATGGTCGTCGGCATGGCCGGCGTTCTCGATTCGGCGCGCTTCCGCTATTTCCTGGCCGACGAGTTCAAGGTCTCGGTCGAGGACGTCACGGCTTTCGTGCTTGGCGGCCATGGCGACACCATGGTGCCGCTGACGCGCTATTCGACGGTCGCCGGCATTCCGCTGCCGGACCTCGTCAAGATGGGCTGGGCCACCAAGGAGCGGATCGATGAGATCGTCGAGCGCACCCGCGAGGGCGGCGGCGAGATCGTCGGCCTGCTGAAGACCGGTTCGGCCTACTACGCGCCGGCCGCCTCGGCGATCGCGATGGCCGAAAGCTATCTCAGGACAAGAAGCGCGTCCTGCCCTGCGCGGCGCACCTCAAGGGCCAGTACGGCGTCAAGGACATGTATGTCGGCGTGCCGGTGGTGATCGGCGCCGGCGGCGTCGAGCGCGTCATCGAGATCGACCTGAACAAGGCCGAGCAGAAGATGTTCGACACGTCGGTCGCCTCGGTCGCCGAACTTTGCGACGCCTGCACCAAGCTTTCGCCCTCGCTCGCCTGATGCCGCAATCGCCATGAGCTGCGGGCGCTTGCCCGCAAGCTTCACCCCCGGTCCTTTCCCGATGGAGCCCAGATGAACATTCACGAATACCAGGCCAAGGCGCTGCTGAAGGAATATGGCGCGCCGGTCGCCGAAGGCGTGGCGATCCTCTCGGCCGGCGAGGTCGAGAAGGCGTCGGCCAGCGCTTGCCCGGCCCGCTTTACGTGGTGAAGAGCCAGATCCACGCCGGCGGGCGCGGCAAGGGCAAGTTCAAGGAACTGGGCCCCGACGCCAAGGGCGGCGTGCGGCTCGCCAAGTCGGTCGACGAGGTCAAGGCGCATGTCAAGCGAGATGCTCGGCAACACGCTCGTGACCAAGCAGACCGGCCCGGCCGGCAAGCAGGTCAACCGCCTCTACATCGAGGACGGCGCCGACATCGCCCGCGAGCTCTACCTGTCGCTGCTGGTCGACCGCGCGACCGGCCGCGTCGCCTTCGTCGTCTCGACCGAGGGCGGCATGGACATCGAGGCGGTCGCCGCACGACACGCCGGAGAAGATCATCACCATCGGCATCGATCCCGAAACGGGCGTGACGGCCGCAGACGTCGAAGAAGCTGTGCGATGCGCTTCGGAGCTCGACGGCGATGCGCGCAAGGACGGCCGAGCGGCTGTTCCCGATCCTCTACAAGGCCTTCATCGAGAAGGACATGAGCCTGCTCGAGGTCAACCCGCTGATCGTGCATGAAGGACGGGCATCTGCGCGTGCTCGACGCCAAGGTGTCGTTCGACAACAACGCGCTGTTCCGCCATCCCGAGCTGATGGAGCTGCGCGACATCACCGAGGAGGACGACAAGGAAATCGAGGCCTCGAAGTACGACCTCGCCTATGTCGCGCTCGACGGCAATATCGGCTGCATGGTCAACGGCGCCGGCCTTGCCATGGCGACGATGGACATCATCAAGCTCTATGGCGCGGAGCCGGCGAACTTCCTCGACGTCGGCGGCGGCGCGAGCAAGGAAAAGGTCACGGCGGCCTTCAAGATCATCACCGCCGATCCGAACGTGAAGGGCATTCTCGTCAACATCTTCGGCGGCATCATGCGCTGCGACGTCATCGCCGAGGGCGTGATCGCGGCGGTGCGGGAGGTCGGGCTGAAGGTGCCGCTGGTCGTGCGCCTCGAAGGCACCAATGTCGAACTCGGCAAGAAGATCATCAACGAGAGCGGCCTCAACGTCATCTCGGCCGACGATCTCGACGACGCCGCCAAGAAGATCGTCAAGGCGGTGAAGGGTTGAACTCCGCCTCCGCAATGTTGCGCAATCACGGCCCGTCGCGGCCGGTCACGGCCTGATCCAGGGGATAGCCCAAGCAATGTCCATTCTCGTCAACAAAGACACCAAGGTTCTCGTGCAGGGCCTGACCGGCAAGACCGGCACGTTCCATACCGAGCAGGCGCTCGCCTATTACGGCACGAAGATGGTCGGCGGCATCCATCCCAAGAAGGGCGGCGAGACCTGGACCAGCGGCATCGACGCCTCGGCGAGCCTGCCGATCTTCGCATCGGTCGCCGAAGGGCAAGCGAGCGCACCGGCGCCAACGCTTCGGTCATCTACGTGCCGCCGGCGGGCGCGGCCGACGCGATCCTCGAGGCGATCGAGGCGGAAATCCCGCTGATCGTCTGCATCACCGAGGGCATTCCGGTGCTCGACATGGTGCACGGTCAAGGCGCGGCTCGACCGCTCGAAGTCGCGGCTGATCGGCCCGAACTGCCCGGGCGTGCTGACGCCGGAGGAATGCAAGATCGGCATCATGCCGGGCAACATCTTCAAGAAGGGCTCGGTCGGCGTTGTCTCGCGCTCGGGCACGCTGACCTATGAGGCGGTGTTCCAGACCACCAATGCCGGCCTTGGCCAGACGACGGCCGTCGGCATCGGCGGCGATCCGGTCAAGGGCACGGAGTTCATCGACGTGCTGGAGATGTTCCTCGCCGACGAGGCGACCAAGTCGATCATCATGATCGGCGAGATCGGCGGCTCGGCCGAGGAAGACGCGGCGCAGTTCATCAAGGACGAGGCCAAGAAGGGCCGCACGCAAGCCGATGGCCGGCTTCATCGCCGGGCGCACGGCGCCCAAGGGCCGCACCATGGGCCATGCCGGCGCGGTGATCTCCGGCGGCAAGGGCGGCGCGGAAGACAAGATCGCGGCCATGGAATCGGCAGGCATCAAGGTTTCGCCCTCGCCGGCGCGCCTTGGCGAGACCCTGCTTGAAGTGCTGAAGGGTTGAAGAAAGCCGGCGCGGGACAACCGCGCGGCGAACAAGGCAGGGCGGCAAGGCCACCCGAGGAAATGCCACAAGCCGCGCAGGCGGCGCAATCAGGAGGGCGGGTGGCGAACCCGCTGCAGACATCATGGCCCGTGAGGCGCAGAACGACGAATTCGAACGCACATCCTTCCTCTATGGCGGCAATGCCGCCTATATCGAGGAACTGCATGCGCGCTATCAAGCAGGACCCCAATTCGGTAAGCGCGGATTGGCGCGCCTTTTTCGGCGCGCTGAAGGACACCCAGGGACGACGTGGAGAAGTCGGCACGCGGCGCGTCGCTGGCAGCGCAAGGACTGGCCGATCACCGCCAATGGCGAACTGGTTTCCGCGCTCGATGGCAACTGGGGCACGGTCGAGAAGCACATCGACCGCAAAGATCCAGGAAAAGGCCGCGGCGAACGGCGCGGCTGTCTCGGCCGACGTGGTCAACCAGGCGACCCGCGATTCGGTGCGCGCCATCATGATGATCCGCGCCTACCGCATGCGCGGCCACCTGCACGCCGATCTCGATCCGCTCGGCATCGCCGAGACCGCTGGAGGACTACAACGAGCTGTCGCCCGCCTCCTACGGCTTCACCGCGGCCGACTACGACCGCAAGATCTTCATCGACACGTGCTCGGGCTCGAATACGCCACCATCCGCGAGATGCTGGAGATCCTGCAGCGCACCTATTGCTCGACGCTCGGCGTCGAGTTCATGCACATCTCCGATCCCGAGGAGAAGGCCTGGATCCAGGAGCGCATCGAGGGACCGGACAAGGGCATCGACTTCACCGCCAAGGGCAAGAAGGCGATCCTCGCACAAGCTGATCGAGGCCGAAGGCTTCGAGCAGTTCATCGACGTCAAGTACAAGGGCACCAAGCGCTTCGGCCTCGATGGCGGCGAAGTCGCTGATCCCGGCGCTGGAGCAGATCATCAAGCGCGGCGGCACGCTGGGCCTGAAGGAGATCGTGCTCGGCATGGCCCATCGCGGCCGCCTCAACGTGCTGACGCAGGTGATGGGCAAGCCGCACCGCGCGGTGTTCCACGAGTTCAAGGGCGGCTCCTACACGCCGGACGACGTCGAGGGCTCGGGCGACGTCAAGTACCATCTCGGCGCTTCCTCGGACCGCGAGTTCGACGGCAACAAGGTGCACCTGTCGCTGACGGCCAACCCGTCGCATCTCGAGATCGTCAACCCGGTGGTGATGGGCAAGGCCCGCGCCAAGCAGGACCAGCTGCGCGACCGTGCTGGGAAGGCGACATCATGCCGCTGCGCGAGCGCGCCAAGGTGCTGCCGCTGCTGCTGCACGGCGACGCGGCCTTCGCCGGCCAGGGCGTGGTCGCGGAAATCCTCGGCCTGTCCGGCCTGCGCGGCCACCGCGTCGGCGGCACGCATGCATTTCATCATCAACAACCAGATCGGCTTCACCACCAATCCGCGCTTCTCGCGCTCGTCGCCCTATCCGTCCGACGTCGCCAAGATGATCGAGGCGCCGATCTTCCACGTGCAACGGCGACGATCCGGAGGCGGTCGTCTATCGCCGCCAAGATCGCGATCGAGTTCCGGATGAAGTTCCACAAGCCGGTGGTCATCGACATGTTCTGCTACCGCCGCTTCGGCCACAACGAAGGCGACGAGCCGGCGTTCACCCAGCCGATCATGTACCAGCAAGATCCGCACCCACAAGACGACGGCGCAGATCTATGCCGAGAAGCTGATCGCCGAAGGCCTGATCACGCGAGGCCGACGTCGAGAAGATGAAGGCCGACTGGCGCGCCCACCTCGAGGCGGAATGCGAGGCCGGCCAGAACTACAAGCCCGAACAAGGCCGACTGGCTGGACGGCGCATGGTCGGGCCTGCGCACCGCCGACAACGCCGGACGAGCAGCGCCGCGGCAAGACCGCCGTGCCGGTCAAGACGCTGAAGGAGATCGGCAAGAAGCTGACCGAGATGCCCGAAGGGCTTCAACGCGCACAAGACCATCCAGCGCTTCATGGAAAACCGCGCGCAAGATGATCGAGACCGGCGAGGGCATCGACTGGGCGACGGCCGAGGCGCTGGCCTTCGGCTCGCTCCTGCTCGACGGCCACCCGATCCGCCTGTCCGGCCAGGATTGCGAACGCGGCACCTTCTCGCAGCGCCACTCGGTGCTCTACGACCAGGAGACCGAGGACCGCTACATCCCGCTCAACAACCTTGTCGCCGACGCAGGCCCGCTTCGAGGTCATCAACTCGATGCTGTCGGAAGAGGCGGTGCTCGGCTTCGAGTACGGCTACTCGCTGGCCGAGCCGAACGCGCTGACCTTGTGGGAAGCCCAGTTCGGCGACTTCGCCAACGGCGCGCAGGTGGTGTTCGACCAGTTCATCTCGTCGGGCGAGCGCAAGTGGCTGCGCATGTCGGGCCTCGTCTGCCTGCTGCCGCACGGCTATGAGGGCCAGGGGCCGGAGCATTCCTCGGCGCGGCTCGAGCGCTTCCTGCAGCTGTGCGCCGAAGACAACATGCAGGTCGCCAACTTCACGACGCCGGCCAACTATTTCCACATCCTGCGCCGCCAGATGAAGCGCGACTTCCGCAAGCCGCTGATCCTGATGACGCCGAAGTCGCTGCTGCGCCACAAGCGGGCGGTCTCGACGCTGGCCGAAATGTCGGGCGAACTCGGCCTTCCACCGCCTGCTGTGGGACGATGCGCGAGTATCTGCAAGGACGAGCCGATCAAGCTGGTCAAGGATTCGAAGATCCGCCGCGTCGTGCTGTGCTCGGGCAAGGTCTATTACGACCTCTACGAGGAGCGCGAGAAGCGCGGCATCAACGACGTCTACCTGCTGCGCGTCGAACAGCTCTATCCGTTCCCGGCCAAGGCGCTGATCACCGAACTGTCGCGCTTCCGCAACGCCGAGATGGTGTGGTGCCAGGAAGAGCCGAAGAACATGGGCGCCTGGTCGTTCATCGACCCCTATCTCGAATGGGTGCTCGCCCATATCGACGCCAAGCACCAGCGCGTCGCGCTATACCGGCCGTCCGGCCGCCGCCTCGCCGGCGACCGGCCTGATGTCGCAAGCATCTGGCGCAGCTCGCAGCCTTCCTCGAAGACGCGCTGGGCGGCTGACCGCCTCCGACCGCACCTTGAAACAACGGAACAGAGACACGATCAATGGCAACCGAAATCCGCGTTCCCACACTGGGCGAATCCGTCACCGAAGCGACCGTCGGCAACTGGTTCAAGAAGGCCGGGCGACGCGGTCAAGGCCGACGAGCCGCTGGTCGAACTGGAGACCGACAAGGTGACGGTCGAAGTGCCCGCGCCGGCCGCCGGCGTGCTGTCGGAGATCATCGCCAAGGAAGGCGACACGGTCGCGGTCGGCGCGCTGCTCGGCCACGATTCGACGGCGGCGCCGCCGGCTGGCGCGGCACGCCAAGCCGAAGGCCGATGCGGTGGCGCAAGCTGCCGGCAGGCCGGTGCATCCAGCATGCAGGAAGCCGCGCAGAAGACCGCCAAGATCGCCGGCGACGCCGGCGCGATCGAGCCGCGCGCCATGCCGCCGGCGCCGGCCGCCGCCAAGCTGATGGCCGAGAACAACATCGCCGTCGACCAGGTCGCCGGGATCCGGCAAGCGCGGCCAGGTGCTGAAGGGCGACGTGCTGGCCGCGATCGCCAAGGCCGCGCCGTCGCAGCCTGTCGCCGGCGCCGGCGCCGGCGCCCGTCGCCGCGCGCGCGCCGTCGACCGAGCCGACGATGCGGCGCGCGAGGAGCGGGTGAAGATGACCCGCCTGCGCCAGACCATCGCGCGCCGCCTCAAGGACGCGCAGAACGACCGCCGCCATGCTCACCACCTTCAACGAGGTGGACATGAGCGCGGTGATGGACCTGCGCAACCGAGTACAAGGACCTGTTCGAGAAGAAGCACGGCGTGAAGCTCGGCTTCATGGGCTTCTTCACCAAGGCCGGTGACCATGCGCTGAAGGAGATCCCGGCGGTCAATGCCGAGATCGACGGCACCGACATCATCTACAAGAACTACTGCCATATCGGCGTCGCCGTCGGCACCGACAAGGGCCTCGTCGTGCCGGTGGTGCGCGATGCCGACCAGATGTCGATCGCCGAGATCGAGAAGGAGATCGGCCGGCTCGGCAAGACGGCGCGCGACGGCAAGCTCGTCGATGGCCGACATGCAGGGCGGCACCTTCACCATCTCCAATGGCGGCGTCTACGGCTCGCTGATGTCGACGCCGATCCTCAACGCGCCGCAGTCGGGCATCCTCGGCATGCACAAGATCCAGGACCGGCCGATGGTCGTCGGCGGCCAGATCGTGATCCGCCCGATGATGTATCTGGCGCTCACCTACGACCACCGCATCGTCGACGGCAAGGAAGCGGTGACCTTCCTGGTGCGCGTCAAGGAAAGCCTCGAGGATCCGGAGCGGCTGGTGCTGGATTTGTAATCGGCTATAGTCGCCGCACCGCAGGCAGGCAGAACGGGAGAAGCCGATGTCGATCGAACTGAAGATGCTGTTGTTCACGGTGGCGCTGTTTTTCGTGCAGCTGATCGCGCAGGTCGTTGCCGAGATCATGCAGCATGGGCTCAAATACGCCGTCAGTCCGCGCGACACATGGCTGAACCCCACCGGCACGGCAGGGCGTATCGAGCGCTCCTACTTCAACCTGCTGGAGACGCTCGGGCCCTTCGCGGCGCTGGTGCTTGTGGTGCTCTACACCGGCAATGCGAACGCCAATACCGCGCTTGGGGCGCAGCTCTATTTCTGGGGGCGCGTGCTGTATTTTCCTGCCTATATCGCGGGAATTCCGTACCTTCGCACCATCATCTGGACCATTTCGACAGCGGGCCTGGCCCTCATCCTGTGGGAGATGCTGCGGCTCGCCTTCTAGGCCGCGGGAGCTGCAAGCAACACAAGCCGCGGCGAGCGCACCCTGCGCCGCGGGCAAATCCAACCTGCCTGAATTCAACGGAAAACTGCCATGAGCTATGATGTCGTCGTGATCGGATCGGGACCGGGCGGTTATGTCTGCGCCATCAAGGCGGCGCAGCTCGGCCTGAAGACGGCGATCGTCGAGAAGCGCGAGACGCTTGGCGGCACCTGCCTCAACATCGGCTGCATTCCGTCCAAGGCGCTGCTGCACGCCTCCGAGATGTTCGACCAGGCCGGTCACGGTTTCGCGGCGCTCGGCGTCAAGGTCGGCAAGCCGGAAGCTCGATCTCAAGGCGATGATGGCGCACAAGGATGCGACGGTGAAGTCCAATGTCGACGGCGTCGCCTTCCTGTTCAAGAAGAACAAGATCGACGTGCGTGCACGGCACCGGCTCGATCGCGGGTCCCGGCAAGGTCAAGGTCGTGGACGATGCGGGCGCGGCGCGAGTACTCGAGACGAAGAACATCGTCATCGCCACCGGTTCGGATGTCGCCGGCATTCCGGGCGTCGAGGTCGAGATCGACGAGAAGATCATCGTCTCCTCGACCGGCGCGCTGGCGCTCGAGAAGGTCCCGGCCAGCATGATCGTCGTCGGCGGCGGCGTCATCGGCCTCGAGCTCGGCTCGGTCTGGAACCGGCCTCGGCGCGAAGGTGACGGTCGTCGAATATCTCGACACGATGCTCGGCGGCATGGATGGCGAGGTCTCCAAGCAGTTCCAGCGCATCCTCGCCAAGCAGGGCATGGAATTCGCCTCGTCGTCCAAGGTGACGGGCGTCGAGCAAGCCGGCAAGGGCGCGAAGGTCACGTTCGAGCCGGTCAAGGGCGGCGAGGCCGCAGACGCTCGACGCCGACGTCGTGCTGATCGCCACCGGCCGCCGGCCCTATACCGAGGGTCTCGGCCTGGAAGCGGCCGGGCGTCGCGACTCGACGCGCGGGCGCGTCGAGATCGACGAGCACTGCCGCACCAATGTCCCCGGCATCTATGCCATCGGCGACGTGATCGCCGGGCCGATGCTCGCGCACAAGGCGGAGGACGAGGGCGTCGCCGTTGCCGAGATCATCGCCGGCCAGGCCGGCCACGTGAACTACAATGTCATCCCGAGCGTCGTCTACACCGAGCCGGAAGTCGCCTCCGTCGGCAAGACCGAGGAAGAACTGAAGGCCGCAGGCATCGACTACGTCGGGCAAGTTCCCGTTCACCGCCAATGGCCGCGCGCGCGCGATGAACTAGCACCGACGGCTTCGTCAAGTTCCTCGCCGACAAGGCGACGGACACGCGTGCTTGGCGTGCACATCGTCGGGCCACGGCGCCGGCGATCTCATCCACGAAGCGGCGGTGCTGATGGAGTTCGGCGGCTCGTCCGAGGATCTCGGCCGTACCTGCCATGCGCATCCGACGCTGTCGGAAGCAGTGAGCGAGGCGGCGCTCGCCACCTTCGGCAAGGCGCTGCATATCTGATCATGGTGGCCAATAAAAAACCGGCGTTGGTGCAAACGCCGGCTTTTCCGCGACTGGAGGTCTGCGTGTGACGTGACGCCTCTACTGCTGCGTCACTGTTTCCGTGGCCGTCTGCACGGGTTTCTTGATGGTCTGCGGGTCATAAGTGCTCGCCGCCGCCACTTCTTGCTGGGCAGGAGCCACCTCGTTGCTCGCAGTTACCTGATCGATCTTGGCACTCTGGTGCCCGCCGCATTCGGCAAAGGCCGAGGCGGTGGAAAGCACGAGGCCCGAGGCTGCCACAATGGAAAGCAGAGTTTTCATGTGCAATCCTTTCGGAACGGGAGGAATATCCCGAGACGAAAAGCTAACACGGCTTTTTCGAAGAACCAGCACCGCGATGCTCACAGTTTCGTGAGGCAGTTCAGCGGGTAACGGGCTCGACGGTGAAACCGGCCTTTTCCAGCAGTGCCACCAGGCCGTTTTCGCCCGGCAGGTGCAAGGCTCCAACCGCCATGAACACGCCGCCCTTGGCGAACCATGGCACGGCTCGCCGCGCCATCACGGCATTGCGCTTGCCCACCAGCAATTCCTCGAACTCCTCATAGCCCTTGCCGGCATAGGCCTTGGGCGAATAGACGCGCACCAGCGGCACGATGAGTCCGGTATTGCCCTGCAAGTACAGGAGCTTGGTCGTTTCCATCACGTCATCCGACAGCGGCCCGAGTTCCACGAGGTCTGCCAGCGCGTTGACGTGGAATTCGGCGGGGATGGATGCCACGGCCTTGAACTGCTCGGCGACGGTTTCGAGCCCTTCGAGCGTCTTGCCGGCCTTTTGAGCCTCCAGGGCGATCAACTGGTCGAGCACCGGTTCGCCGGCGCTCGCCGCCATCAATTCGCAGACTGGCCGTGCGATGGCCGCGGCGACCATCCAGGGCTGCATCTGCCGGGCGGCGGCCCAGGGAATGCCGTGCGTTTCGGCCTCGCGCTGCAGGGGAGCGAGCGCCGCCTGCGGCAGCAGCGATTCAAGCGTTGAACCGGCTGGCAGGAAGGCGAGGTCCTTCAATTCGAGCATCGCGGCCCGCATCTTCGCCGGATCGAGCGCGTCGGTGCTTTCAACCAGGACGGTTTTCGAAGCGTCGAACGCGGCGCGCACAGGCGCATCCATCCTGGCTATACGGGCATCGGGCGAATGCATGGTGCCGAACAGCCATGACGGTTCCAGGCCGGGCTTTGCGATCTTCCACAATATGCTGGTGGAATTGGGAATCGCCGCCGCTTCGGCGCGCACCTGCTCCAGCTTTTGCGGGTCTTCCAGCGCCAGCCGCTGCACGAGGTCCGTGCCGGTGCAGGAGACGCCTTCCGCCGAGAGGGCGCGTGTCGCGCCGAGCGCCGACAGCACGAACGCCGAGAAAAGGATGACATGGAGAGCAGCCATGGCGGCGGCCAGCGCCTTGCCGGGGTCGCGGCGCGCGAATGCTGGAATGATTTCGGCAGGGCGCATGATCATGGGCGCATTTTCCGTCAAAAAGCTGGATTTGGGGTTAAGCAGCTATCTAAGTTTTTATCGATCATCCGCAACCTGCGCCGCCTGGCGGGCGCGCGGATGGGCCTTTTCATAGACGTCGAGCAGGCGCTGGGTGTCGACCGCGGTGTAGATCTGCGTCGTCGACAGGCTGGCGTGGCCCAGCAATTCCTGGATCGTGCGCAGGTCGCCGCCATTGGCAAGCAGATGCGTGGCGAAGGAATGGCGCAGCGCATGCGGCGTCGCCGGAGTCGGGCAGGCCGAACGCGCCGCGCAGGCGCGCGACGGTTTTTTCGATGATGGCCCGGTGCAGCATGCCGCCCTTGGCGCCGCGAAACAGCGGCTCGCCCGGCTCCAGCACGAAGGGGCATAGCGCGCGGTACTGCGCTATGGCCTCGCCCACGATCGAAAGCAGCGGCACCATGCGCGTCTTGCCGCCCTTGCCGGTGATCATCAGCGTGCCGGAGGTGCTTTTTTCAAGATCCGCCGGGGTCATGGCCAGCGCCTCGCCGATGCGCAGGCCGCAGCCATAGAGCAGCGACAGGATGGCGGCATCGCGCGCGGCGATCCAGGGTTCGCCATCCAGATGCTCGCCGGCCTGCGTCATGCGGATCGCTTGCGATGCGGCGACCGGCTTGGGCAGGGTCTTGGGCTGGCGCGGGGCGCGGGTGATCTTCAGACCGGCGCTGCTGGCAAGGCCCTGCTGTTCGAGGAAACGCACGAAGGAGCGGATGCCGGCAAGCGAGCGGCCAAGCGTGCGCGCGCCGGCGCCCTCGCGGCGGCGTTCGGCAAGAAAGCCGCGCATGTCGAGCGGCTTCAGCCTGGCCATGTCGGCAATGCCGGCCGGGTGGCCGGCATGCAAGGTGAGGAATGTCAGGAACTGGCGCAGGTCGCGCTCATAGGCCTCGACCGTGTTGGCAGCGACCCGGCGCTCGGTGGCGAGATGCGCAAGCCACGCCAAGCGCTGCTTCGCCAGCCCATCGGTGCAATTGATCAGGATCGAATCGCTCATGCGTGCCAGCATAGACGCGCATGGTTAGCGGGGCGTTATTTCCTTGAGGCGATCTACTCAGGTGATCTGCTCAGGCGATCTTCTGGCCGGTCTTTGCCCAGTCGGCCAGGAACTGCGTCGAGGCCCTTGTCGGTCAGCGGATGCTTGACGAGCGCGTGCAGGATCGCCGGCGGCACGGTCGCGACGTCGGCGCCGATCAGCGCCGCCTGCTTGACGTGGTTGACCGTGCGGATCGAGGCGGTGAGGATCTCGGTCTCGAAGTCGTAATTGTCGTAGATCGTGCGGATCTCGCCGATCAGTTCCATGCCGTCGATGCCGATGTCGTCGAGCCGGCCGACGAAGGGCGAGATGAAGGTCGCGCCGGCCTTGGCCGCCAGCAGCGCCTGGTTGGCCGAGAAGCACAGCGTGACGTTGACCATGCGGCCCTGTCCGCGTCAGCGCCTTGCAGGCCTTCAGGCCGTCGGGGTCAGCGGCACCTTGATGCAGATGTTGTCGGCGATCTTGGCCAGCACCGCCGCCTCGCGCATCATGCCGTCATAGTCGAGCGCGGTGACTTCGGCCGAGACCGGACCCGCGACGATGCCGCAGATCTCGCGGTCACCTCGATGATGTCGCGGCCGGACTTCGGCGATCAGCGAGGGATTGGTGGTGACGCCGTCGAGCAGGCCCAGATCGTTGAGTTCGCGGATGTCCTTGATGTCGGCGGTATCGACAAAGAATTTCATGGGTGCTGCTCCATTGCTTGCAGTGCGGGCCCTTGCAGCGCGACGGCGCGCTGTCATAACTGGCGACTTCGTTGCCAAGGCAATTACATGGAAGGCGGTTCCATGGCAAATGCCGCGATCGGGCGCCGGCGCATGGAAAGACATTGGAAAATCCCGTCAAGACCGCTTGCGTGCTGCTGCCGATGCCGGCCGACAAGCCCTACACCTATGCGGTGCCTGACGGGCATGGAGCTGGCCCCCGGCGACATCGTGCAGGTGCCGCTCGGCCCCGCGCAGGTCGCCGGCGTGGTCTGGGACGGCGATGGCGAGGCGGTCGACCCGAAGAAGCTGCGCCGAGTCAGCGGTCAAGTTCGATTGCCCGCCGCTCGTCGGCACGACATGCGCAGCCTTCGTCGACTGGGTCGCGCAGCTATACGCTGTCGCCGCCGGGCATGGTGGCGCGCATGGTGCTGCGCGCGCCGGCCGCCTTCGATCCGCGAGCCGCCGATGGAGGGGCTGCGCTGCACGCGGCAGCGAGCCCGACCGGATGACGCCGGCGCGCGCCAGCGGTGCTGGAACTTGCCGCGCGACGGGCTGGCCTGGACGCAGATCCGGCCTCGCCCATGCGGCCGGCGTTACCGCCTCGCGTGATCGACGGACTTGTCGAGGCAGGGCTGCTTCGAGACGCGTGATGATGCCGCCGCCGCCCGGTGGTCGCGCGCCCGATCCGCAGCTATGCGCGAGCGGCGAACTCAGCCGACGACCAGAGCGAGGCGGCGGACGAGCTGCGCGCCGCCGTCGCGCAGGGCGGGTTCTCGGTGACGCTGCTCGACGGCGTCACCGGCTCGGGCAAGACCGAGGTCTATTTCGAGGCGGTCGCCGCAGGCGCTGCGGCAGGGCCGGCAGGTGCTGATCCTGCTGCCGGAGATCGCGCTGACGCGCGCCGTTCCTCGAGCGCTTCGAGGACCGCTTCGGCGCGCGCCCGGCCGAGTGGCATTCCGACGTGCCGCCGCGCACGCGCGAGCAGGTCTGGCGGCAGGTGGCCGACGGCGAGGTGCGGGTGGTGGTCGGCGCGCGCTCGGCGCTGTTCCTGCCGTTCCGCGATCTCGGCCTGATCGTCGTCGACGAGGAGCACGACCCTGCCTACAAGCAGGAGGACCGCGTCTTCTACAATGCGCGCGACATGGCGGTGGTGCGGGCGCGACATCGGCGAGCTTCCCGGTCGTGCTGGCCTCGGCGACGCCGTCGATCGAGAGCCAGGTCAATGCGCAGGCCGGGCGCTACGGGCGCGTCGCGCCTGCCGACGCGCTTCGCCGACGCGGCGCTGCCGGACATCCGCGTCGATCGACATGCGGCGCGACCCGCCGCCGCGCGGGCGGCTTCCTGTCGCCGCTGCTCGTCTCGGCGATGAAGGCAGACGCTCGCGCGCGGCGAGCAGGCGCTGCTGTTCCTCAACCGGCGCGGCTATGCGCCGCTGACGCTGTGCCGGGCCTGCGGCCACCGCTTCCAGTGCCCGCGACTGCTCGACCTGGCTGGTCGAGCACCGCTTCCGCGGCAGCTCGTCTGCCACCATTGCGGCCACAGCGAGACGCGGCCGGAGGCCTGCCCGCAATGCGGCACGCTCGACCACCTGGTCGCCTGCGGGCCCGGGCGTCGAGCGGCTCGCCGAGGAGGTCGTCGACGCTTTTCCCGACGCGCGCACCATCGTGCTGTCCTCCGACATCCTGGGCGGCGTGCAGCCGGCTGCGGCTGGAGCTCGAGGCGATCGCCAAGGGCGAGGCCGACATCGTCATCGGCACGCAGCTGGTCGCCAAGGGCCACAATTTCCCGAAGCTGACGCTGGTCGGCGTCGTCGATGCCGATCTCGGCCTTGCCAACGGCGATCCGCGCGCGGCCGAGCGCACCTTCCAGCTGCTGTCGCCAGGTGACCGGGCGGGCCGGGCGCGCCGGGCGCAAGAGCCGCGGCCTGCTGCAGACCTACCAGCCGGAGCATCCGGTGATGCGGGCGCTGGTCGTCGCGGCGACCGCGAAGCTTTCTACGAGCGCGAGATCGCCGCGCGGCGCAGCGGCCGGCCTGCCGCCCTTCGGCCGGCTCGCCGGCATCATCGTCATCGCGCCGACGCCGCGCCGGAGGCGGAGGGCCATGCGCAGGGCCTGCGCCGCGCCGCGCCGCAGGGCGACGGCATTTCACGTGCTCGGCCCGGCCGAGGCGCCGCTGGCGCTGATGCGCGGCCGCCACCGCTTCCGGCTGCTGGTCCACGGCGCAGCGCCGCGCCGACATGCAGGGTTTCATCCAGGCGATGCTGGCGAACGGCCCGAAGGAGCGCGGCAGCGTGCGCGTGCAGGTCGACATCGACCCGCAGAGCTTCCTGTAGGGCCGTACCGCTTGAAATGCGCCGCGATAGACGGCAATAACGGCGTGCTCATTCCCAGTCTTGGCCCCGCGAAAGCGCCGTTCCATGATCGAATTCTACGCACCACAATCCCCTGGCGAATGGCTGGCCTTCGCCAGCGCCGCCGTCACGGTGCTGTTCGGCCTGTTCTGCCTGTCTGCTGCCGCGCACGACGCTGTCGATCCTGCGGCTGCAGACCCGGCCCGAATCGCCCGAGGCGCTCTCGGAAAGCCGCGCGACCATGGCCGGCTTCTATCTCGGCCTTGGCGCAAGCGCGCTGCTCCTGGCGCAGCCGCTGGTCTACCTGGCGCTCGGCGCAGGCTGGGGCTTCACCGCTTTCGGGCGGCTGGTGTCGATGGTTTTCGACCGCGGGTTCACGGCATTCAACATCGGCTCGCTGGTGCTCGAAATCGCGCTGGCGGCGCTGCCGCTGCTCTATGTTTTCGGTTACGTCGGGTGAAATCGGTGGCTAAAAAGCGCCTGCGCGCAGGGCCTGCGACAAAAGGCTGACGGGTCCGTATTGCGACTTGAGGAAGCCTGTGCTAGACGGCCAACGAAATTCGGCACAGCGCCCTTGGGCGACATGGGTGCGTGCCGTAAAAATATCCACAAGGTCAGAGGCTTACCGGCATGCGAAATGCATCCGGTTGCGATTGCCCAGAGACCGCTACCGAAAGAGCCCGCATCCGTGGCTACATCCGACTCACTTACGTCCGGAATTGCTGCACGCTACGCCTCTTCGCTGTTCGAACTGGCGCTGGAGGCCAAGGCGCTCGACGCCGTCGAGGCCGACCTCGCCCGTTTCGACGCGCTGATGCGCGGCAGCGAAGACCTGATGCGGCTTGTCCGCTCGCCCGGTGTTTTCGACCGGGGAACAGGTCAAGGCGATCGACGCCATCCTCGACAAGGCGAAGATCGGCGGGCTGGCCGGCAATTTCCTTCGCGTCGTCGCGCAGAACCGCCGCCTGTTCACCATGCCCGGCGATGATCGGCCAGTTCCGCAAGCTGGCGGCCGCGCATCGCGGCGAGGTCTCGGCCGACGTCACCGTCGCGCGCATGCGCTCACCGCCGCAGCAGTCAACCGAATTGAAGGCGGCGCTCAAGGGCGTCGCCGGCAAGGATGTGACGGTCAACGAGATCGTCGATCCCTCGCTTCTCGGCGGCCTGATCGTCAAGATCGGCTCGCGCCAGATCGACACGTCGCTTCGCACCAAACTTTCCTCGCTCAAGCTTGCACTGAAAGAGGTCGGCTGATGGACATCCGCGCCGCGGAAATTTCCGCAATTCTCAAGGACCAGATCAAGAATTTCGGCAAGGAGGCCGAAGTCTCCGAGGTCGGCCAGGTGCTCGTCCGTCGGCGACGGCATCGCCCGCGTCTACGGCCTCGACAACGTCCAGGCCGGCGAGATGGTCGAGTTCCCCGGCGGCATCCGCGGCATGGCGCTGAACCTCGAAACCGACAATGTCGGCGTCGTCATCTTCGGCGACGACCGCGACATCAAGGAAGGCGACACCGTCAAGCGCACCGGCTCCATCGTCGACGTTCCGGTCGGCAAGGGCCTGCTCGGCCGCGTCGTCGACGCGCTCGGCAACCCGATCGACGGCAAGGGCCCGATCAAGGCGACCGAGCGCCGCCGCGTCGACGTCAAGGCGCCCGGCATCATCCCGCGCAAGTCGGTGCACGAGCCGATGTCGACCGGCCTCAAGGCCATCGATGCGCTGATCCCGATCGGCCGCGGCCAGCGCGAGCTGGTCATCGGCGACCGCCAGACCGGCAAGACCGCGATCATCCTCGACACCTTCCTGAACCAGAAGTCGATCAACGCAGGGCGACGACGAATCGAAGAAGCTCTATTGCGTCTATGTCGCCGTCGGCCAGAAGCGCTCGACCGTCGCGCAGTTCGTGAAGATGCTCGAGGAGCGCGGCGCGCTGCGAATACTCGATCATCGTCGCCGCCACCGCTTCCGACCCGGCGCCGATGCAGTTCCTCGCGCCGTTCGCCGGCTGCGCCATGGGCGAATATTTCCGCGACAACGGCATGCATGCCCTGATCGCCTATGACGATCTTTCCAAGCAGGCCGTCGCCTACCGCCAGATGTCGCTGCTGCTGCGCCGCCCGCCGGGCCGCGAAGCCTATCCGGGCGACGTCTTCTACCTGCATTCGCGCCTGCTCGAGCGCGCCGCCAAGCTGAACGACGACAACGGCGTCGGGCTCGCTGACCGCGCTGCCGGTCATCGAGACGCAGGCCAACGACGTGTCGGCCTACATCCCGACCAACGTGATCTCGATCACCGACGGCCAGATCTTCCTCGAGACCAACCTGTTCTACCAGGGCATCCGCCCGGCGGTGAACGTCGGCCTGTCGGTGTCGCGCGTCGGCTCCGTCGGCGCAGATCAAGGCGATGAAGCAGGTCGCCGGCTCGATCAAGGGCGAGCTCGCGCAGTACCGCGAAATGGCGGCCTTCGCGCAGTTCGGCTCCGACCTCGACGCGGCGACGCAGCGCCTGCTCAACCGCGGCGCGCGCCTGACCGAACTCCTGAAGCAGCCGCAGTTCTCGCCGCTGAAGACGGAAGAGCAGGTCGCGGTGATCTATCGCCGGCGTCAACGGCTATCTCGACAAGCTGCCGGTCAACAAGGTCGGCGAGTTCGAGCACGGGCTGCTGGCCTCGCTGCGGTCGGACGACAAGGACATCCTTGACGACATCCGCAAGGAGAAGCAGCTGACCGACGACATTCGCGACCAGCCTGAAGAAGGCAATCGACGCCTTCGCCAAGAACTTCGCCTGACGCGAAAGCCCAGAGGGAACCGGGGGTCTTCATGGCCAGTCTAAAGGACCTTGAAAGTCCGCATCGCCTCGGTCAAGGCGACGCAGAAGATCACCAAGGCGATGCAGATGGTCGCCGCGGCGAAGCTGCGCCGCGCGCAGGAAAAGGCCGAGGCCGCGCGTCCCTACTCGGAGCGCATGGCGGCGGTGCTTGCCAATGTGGCGCAGAACGTCGAGCGGCGAGGAAGCCCCGCGCTGATGACCGGCACCGGCACGCGACGACACGCATCTGCATCGTCGTTTGCACCGCCGATCGCGGTCTTTGCGGCGGCTTCAACACCAAGATCGCGCGCATGGCGCGCGACCACGTCCGCAAGCTGCTGGCCGCCGGCAAGACGGTCAAGATCATCGACGGTCGGCAAGAAGGGCTACGACATCCTGCGCCGCGAATTCGGCAAGCTGATCATCGAGCGCATCGAGCTTCGCGACGTGAAGGACATCCGCTTCGAGAATGCGCAGGACATCGCCCGCAAGGTGATCTCGCTGTTCAACGAAGGCGAGTTCGACGTCTGCACGCTGTTCTATTCGCGAGCTTCAAGTCGGTGATCGCGCAGATCCCGACGGCACAGCAGCTGATCCCGGCCACGAGCGCTGAGGTCGCGGCATCGCAGGCGGCCTATGAATACGAGCCGGACGCACGACGCTGCTCGACGACCTCATTCCGCGCAACATCTCCGTGCAGATCTTCCGGGCATTGCTCGAGAATGTCGCCGGCGAGATGGGCGCGAAGATGACCGCCATGGACAATGCGACACGCAATGCCGGTGACATGATCAACAAGCTGACGCTCTCGTACAACCGCCAGCGTCAGGCGCAGATCACCAAGGAACTGATCGAAATCATTTCGGGCGCCGAGGCGCTCTAAGGGTCCCAGGAGAATCACACGATGGCCAAAGCTCCAACCACGAAGACGCCAGCGGCCGCGGCGAAGGCCGCCAAGCCTGCCGCGAAGGCTGCAAAGCCGGTCGAAAAGGCCGCCAAGCCAGCAGCGGCAAAGCCGGTGGCAAAAGCTGCTGCCAAGCCAGTGGCCGTAAGGCTGCGGCCAAGCCGGTGGCCGTGAAGGCCGAAGCCGCCCCGGCGGCTGTGAAGTCCGCGCCCGTCAAGGCCGCTCCGAAGAAGGCGACCGCCGCGACGCCGATGAAGGCGATGCTGTCGAAGCCCGCCACCGGCAAGGTCGCGCAGGTCATCGGCGCCGTCGTCGACGTGCAGTTCACCGGCGAGTTGCCGCAGATCCTGAACGCGCTCGAGACCATCAACAATGGCCAGCGTCTCGTCCTGGAAGTGGCGCAGCACCTCGGTGAAAACACCGTGCGCACCATCGCGATGGACTCCACCGAGGGTCTGGTTCGCGGACAGGACGTCGTCGACACCGGCGAGCCGATCGCTGTTCCGGTCGGCGACGAGACGCTCGGACGCATCATCAACGTCATCGGCGAGCCGATCGACGAAGCCGGCCCGGTGCGCACCAACCAGCGCCGCGCCATCCACCAGCTCGCGCCTGCATTCGTCGAGCAGTCGACGGAAGCCGCAGATCCTCGTCACCGGCATCAAGGTCGTCGACCTGCTGGCGCCTTACGCGCGCGGCGGCAAGATCGGCCTGTTCGGCGGCGCGGGCGTCGGCAAGACGGTTCTGATCCAGGAGCTGATCAACAACATCGCCAAGGCGCATGGCGGCTATTCGGTGTTCGCCGGCGTCGGCGAGCGCACCCGCGAGGGCAACGACCTCTACCACGAGATGATCGAATCGGGCGTCAACAAGGACCCGCACGAGAACGGCTCGACGGAAGGCTCCAAGTGCGCGCTGGTGTTCGGCCAGATGAACGAGCCGCCGGGAGCACGCGCCCGCGTCGCGCTGACGGGCCTCACCATCGCGGAACACTTCCGCGACCAGGGCCAGGACGTTCTGTTCTTCGTCGACAACATCTTCCGCTTCACGCAGGCGGGTTCGGAAATGTCGGCGCTTCTGGGCCGCATTCCCTCGGCGGTGGGTTACCAGCCGACGCTTGGCACCGACATGGGCGCGATGCAGGAGCGCATCACCACCACCACCAAGGGCTCGATCACCTCGGTTCAGGCGGTCTACGTTCCTGCCGACGACTTGACCGACCCGGCGCCGGCATCGACCTTCGCGCACCTTGATGCGACGACGGTTCTGTCGCGTTCGATCGCGGAAAAGGGCATTTATCCGGCCGTCGATCCGCTCGATTCCACATCGCGCATCCTCGACCCGCAGATCGTCGGCGACGAGCATTACCAGATCGCACGCCGCGTCCAGGAAGTGCTTCAGCGCTACAAGGCGCTGCAGGACATCATCGCGATCCTGGGCATGGACGAGCTGTCGGAAGAGGACAAGCTGATCGTGGCGCGTGCGCGCAAGATCGAGCGCTTCCTGTCGCAGCCGTTCTTCGTGGCGGAAGTCTTCACCGGCTCGCCCGGCAAGCTCGTGGCGCTCGCCGACACGATCAAGGGCTTCCGGGCGCTGGTTGCGGGCGAATACGACCACCTGCCGGAAGCGGCCTTCTACATGGTCGGCACCATCGAGGACGCGGTCGAGAAGGCCCAGCGCCTCGCGGCAGAAGCGGCATAAGCCAGTACAAGGGCGGGCGGCTTTACGCCCGTCATTTCCACGCGGTGAGGCGACATGGCCCAAGCATATAAATTCGACCTGGTTTCGCCCGAGCGGCTGCTCTTGTCCGAGCAGGTGGATGCGGTGGTCATTCCCGCCTCGGACGGCGAGATGACCGTGATGGCAATGCACGCCCCGGCGATGACCACGCTGCGGCCAGGCGTCGTGACCGTGATTCGGCAGGGCAATGCGGAAAGGTTCGTGGTGTTCGGCGGCTTTGCCGACATCACGCCCGAAGCCTGCACGCTGCTGGCGGAATCGGCGGTGCGTGTTGCCGAACTCGACAGGGCCGAACTCGAGCGCAGCATCCAGAACGCCCGCGAGGATGTACGCGACGCCAAGGACGATGCCACCCGCGCCAAGGCGCAGGAATATCTCGACCACATGGTGACGATGCAGGCCGCGCTCTAAGGCTTCACGCCAAGCGCCGAACGAGCCGGGCACTGCCCGGCTTTTTTGTGTTTGCCGTGGTTAGTTGTTGAAGAAGGCTTCCGGGTAGGCGAGCTTCCCGTGCTTGCCGGCAAGACAGCCCTCCACGAGTTCCAGAGCCATGAAATTCCTCCCCTGCCAACCCACTTCGAAAGGGTCGGCAAGCGCGCTGGAGAAGCCGAAGCGCTCGTAATAGAGGTTGTCGCCCAGCACGAAGACCGCCTGCGTGCCGATCTGGCGGGCGCGCTCGATTGCGGAGCGCACCAGGGCCGTCCCCACCTGCATTTCTCGAAACTCCGGCAAAACGGCCAGCGGGGCCAGCGCCATTGCCTGCACCGGCGCGGCGATGGCGCTCAGCAGGATGTGGCCGACGATCTTGCCCTCGCACTGCGCCACCATGGAGATCGTCGTCTCCGGCGCGTGGATGAGGCTCAACGCCAGCCGCGCTTCATAGGGGCGGCCGAAAGCCTCCGTCTGGACCACGGCTATGGCGGTCTCGTCGGCAGGGCCGGAGGGGCGGATGGTCAGTTCCTTGCAGCGCATCGATCACCGATGAATGGTCTTGTTAATCTAGGCATTGCGCGTGCCGGCGCAAAGCGGCTTCGTCAGGATTTCGCAAGATGGGCGAAGCAGGCGACCACCTCCTCATAGACCTTGCGCTTGAAAGGAATGATGAGCCCGGGCAATTCGCCCATGGGGCGCCATTGCCAGGCCTCGAACTCGGCGGTGTGACCGCCGGGCGGCGGGTCGATGGCGATTTCGCTCTCCTCGCCTTCGAAGCGGTAAGCGAACCACATCTGCTGCTGGCCGCGATACTTGCCCTTGAGCGCCACCCCGACGAGGTTTTCCGGCAGGTCGTAGCGGACCCAATCGGGCGTTTTCGCCAGAAGGCGGACCGAGCGGATGCCCGTCTCCTCGTAGAGTTCGCGCCGCGCCGCAGGCTCGGGTTCCTCGCCCTTGTCGATGCCGCCTTGCGGCATTTGCCACAGGAACTGCGTGCCGGATTCCTCGGCATTGGGCTTCACCTTGCGCTTGCCGGTGAAGACCAGTCCCTCGCGGTTGAGCACCATCACGCCGACGCAGCTGCGGTAGGGCAGATCGGCCATCAACGTTTCCTTTCGGGATCGGACACGATGGCCGAGACGGGGGTTATCTCGATGCCGGCGGCGTTCGCCCCGGCAGCAAACCTGGCAATGGCATCGATGGATTCGGGGAACGCGTTGGCCATGCCGATCGCGACGCCGGTGCGCTTGGCTTCCTCGGCAAGCGCATTCAACTGCCTTGCGATTGCCGCACGGCTGCGCGTGGCGTCAATCTGGACGGCAGCCTTGGCGAAGGGCAGCAGCGCCGCCTTTGCCACCTCGTCCGCCACGCTGTTGCGGATTGAGCCGTCATCGACAAAGAGCAGTCCGCGCGTGGCGATATCTTCGAAGACCGGTTTCATTGCATCGGGTTCGGTCACGAACTTGCCGCCCAGGAAATTGACGATGCCGACATAATTGGTGATGCGGCTCATCGACCAATGCAGGTCGGCAAGATTGGTGGCTGGATCCTGCGCCGTGCTCAGCGTGTGCTCACCCGGACTGTCGCCGCCGAAGGGCTCCATCGGCACCTGCAGCAGCAATTCGTGGCCCTTGCGCCGCGCCTCCTGCATCCAGCGCAGCAGGCTGTTGCCATAGGGTGCGAATGCAAGCGTGACCGAGGGCGGCAATTGCTTGAGGGCCTGCTGCGAGCCGGTCTGGGAAATGCCCATGCCGCCGACGATCAGCACCACGCGGGCAACGCCGAAATTGCCCTCTGTCGCAGGCGGGCGGGAATAGACATCCATGGGCCGGCGGCCATCGGCTGCACGTTTTGGCAAGACGCCGTCCTCGCCACGCTCGCTCAGTTCAGGGTCCGGCAGGTGTGCAAGCCCGGCGTCCTGCCGCTGCAGCTCCTCATTTGACTCGCCCGCCTCCTTCGGCTCAATGGAGCCTTGCGGCTCGACTTCCGCCAGCGAAGGGCCGCCATCGTCCACGGGTTCCGCCTGTTGCGGCTCTACGGCCGCTGGCGCGGCGGGCGCGGGTTCGGCAGGAACTTCCTGGGGCACGGCCGGCGCTTGCGCGGCAGTGATCTCCGGCTGCGGCGCGAGAATGCGAAGCGCCGCAAAACCGGCTCCGGCAAGAACGAGCACGGCAAGGGCCACGAAAGCCGGGCGCAGCGCGCCTTTCGTTTTCTGCGGCTTGAGGCCGAGCGGTTTCGTCAGTTCATCGTTCATTTGCGCCAGCGCATTGTTTAGCTGATTCGCTTGTGCAGTTCCCGCAGAAGCTGGGTGGAGTGGCACCGCACAAAAAAGCCGGCGGAGATATCCCGCCGGCTTTCAATCATCAAGCTGACGCTGACGTCAGTTCGGCACCGCCTTGTTCGGGTCCGGCGGGAAAGCCTCGCTCACCTTCACCTTGCGGATCAGCGCGAGCGCTTCCTGCAACTGGATGTCGTCCTTGGCTTCCGGCGGCACGTAGGCAGTCGAGCCCGAGCCGTCCTTGTCTTCCTCGACGCCGGTGATGTGGCCGCGCAGCTCCGATTCGCCGCGCGATTCCAGCTTGCCTTGCAATTCCGGCGGAAGCGGCTGCTCGACCCCGATGTCGGGCTCGATGCCCTTGGCCTGGATGGAGCGGCCAGCCGGCGTGTAGTAGAGCGCGGTCGTCAGCCGCAATGCTCCGTTGGAGCCCAGCGGAATGATCGTCTGAACCGACCCCTTGCCGAAGGAACGGGTGCCAAGGATCGTGGCGCGCTTGTGGTCCTGCAGCGCGCCCGCGACGATTTCCGAGGCGCTTGCAGAGCCGCCATTGATGAGCACGATCAGCGGCTTGCCATTGATGAGGTCGCCGGCGCGGGCTGCATAACGGCGGGTTTCGTCCTCGTTGCGGCCGCGGGTCGAAACGATTTCGCCACGATCGAGGAAGCTGTCGGAAACGTTGACTGCCTGGTCGAGCAAGTCCGCCCGGGTTGAGACGCAGGTCAAGAACATAGCCCTTGATCTTGTCCTCGCCGAGCTGCTCCTGGATCTTCTTGATGCCGGCTTCGAGATTGTCATAGGTCTGCTCGGTGAAGCTCGTCACCTTGAGATAGCCGACGTCTGCGCCCTCGATGCGGTACTTGACCGCCTTCACCTGGATGACGTCGCGAACCAGCGTGATGTCCAGCGGCTTGTCGGCGCCCTCGCGGATGATGGTGAGCACGATCGGCGTGTTGACCGGCCCGCGCATCTTTTCGACGGCGTCCTGGAGCGACAATCCGCGCACGTTCTCGCCGTCGATCTTCGAGATCTTGTCGCCGGCGAGCACGCCGGCCTTTGAAGCCGGGGTGTCGTCGATCGGCGAGACGACCTTGACCAGTTCGTCCTCCATCGTGACCTCGATGCCGAGGCCGCCGAACTCGCCGCGCGTCTGCACGCGCATGTCGGAAAAGTCTTTCGGGTTGAGGTAGGACGAATGCGGATCAAGCGAGGTCAGCATGCCGTTGATGGCGCTCTCGATCAGCTTCTGCTCGTCGGGCTCGGTGACGTACTGCGAGCGGACCCGCTCGAAGATGTCACCAAAGATGCCGAGCTGCTGATAGGTCGATGCACCGGCTGCATTGGCGGCGCCCGGATAGCCAACACCCGACATCAGCGCGACGACGGAAGTCGCGCCGACCAGAGCGCCTGCGATTAGGAGTGAGAATTTACGAATCATCGGCGACTCTCTTCGAGCTGGTGTCCGCCCACCACGGGGCCGGATCGATTGACTTACCATCCTTGCGAAATTCCACATAGAGCACGGGGCGTGCTGATTCCACGCCAATTGCTTCCACACTGGCAATTCTTTGTGAACCCATTGCGGCAACCGGTTCGCCTGCAAGGACAAACTGGCCAAGCTGCACGTCAATGCGCTCCATTCCAGCCAATACCACATGATAGCCGTTGCCGGCGTTCAGGATCAATAGCTGTCCGTACGAACGGAAGGGGCCGGCATAGGCCACCCAGCCATCGGCGGGCGATGCGACGCGCGCATTGATGCTGGTGGCGATGGACAGGCCCGGCGAGGGCTTGCCGAGCGCGTCGATATTGCCGAAGGCATTCACCTCGACGCCCTCTACCGGCCGGGGCAGGAGGCCCAGCGCGTTTTGGAAGGCCATGGCGGGCGCGATGCGGCCGGTGTCCGAGAAATCCGCGGCCGGCGGCGTGCGCGCGTTCTTGAGCATGTCCTGCTCACGGGCGGCGCGTTCTTCCTCTGCGGTGCGTGCGGCAAGGGCGGCCTCGCGCACGGATGCGATCTCTGTCTCGAGCTTGTCGATGAGCCTGGAGAGGTCGGTCTCGCGGGCCGCGAGTTCGGCGGCCCTGGCGCCTTGCTCGGCGAGTTCCTGGCGGGCGCTCGAGGTCAGCTTCTTCTTTTCCTCGAGGATCAGCGCCATGCGCTCCTCGTCCTCGGCCTGTCTTGCGAGCGAGGCGCGCAGGGAACTGCGCTCCGCATCGATGTCGTAGCCAATGCGCACCAGTTCATCGAGTTCGGAGGCGAGCACGTCCGTTTCGGCGCGCAATTCGGGCACCACTGCGCCGAGTGCGATGGCCGATCGAACCGCCGACAGTGCGTCTTCAGGCTTCACCAGCAATGCCGGTGGCGGGTTGGCGCCCATGCGCAGAAGTCCGCCAAGCACCTCGGCGAGCACGGCGCGCCGGCTGCGCAACGAGGCACGTATCTCGGCCTGCTGGCCGTTGAGTTCGTCCAGCCTGGCTTCGGAGGCCTCGATGCTCGCCTGCAAAGTGCGAGTGCGGGCGGCCGTCTCGATCAGTGCCTTGTTGATGGTGGCGCGATCCTTCTCGAGATTGCCGATCTCGGCGGACAGTTCGGTGCGCCGCTTTTCGCCCAGTGCGATCTGCTGGCGGATTGTTTCCAGCTCACGGGCAGTGTCGGCCCGGCGCGCATCCAGTTCCTGCGCAAGCACCGGAGCCGCAAGGCACAGCAGCAGCACGCAAGCTGCAATGGCAGCGCGCGACACCATGCCGGTGCTAGGCTTTTCTGGGTACAATTGCGGCGGCCTTCGTGGTGGTCGGCTGGGCTATGCGCGAAGCTATCGCGCGCCCGTTAACAATCTCTCAACCAATTTTGAGGTGCGGTGGGAAAGTGGCCAGTTGATGGCCGCAAGATTACAAGCAATCCATGTTGCCCGTAACGGCCTTCACTCGCGATGATATGGGTGTCCCGATAGAATGGTAACCGCCCGGTAGAGCTGCTCGGCCAGCAGCACCCGCACGATCTGGTGCGGCCAGGTCAGCTTGCCGAAGCGGATGGTCTTGCGGGCCGCCTTGCGAACCGCTTCGCCATGGCCGTCCGGGCCGCCGATCAGGAATGCAAGTTCGCCGGTGCCCCCGTCCAGATGGGCGCGCAGCAGGGCTGCGAAGGCGGGGCTGTCGATGTCGTCGCCATGTTCGTCGAGCGCGATTGCCACCGCGCCGGAAGAAAGCGAGGAGAGGATCGCGCCGGCTTCCTCGTCACGGCGGAGATCGCTCCTGGCGTTGCGCGATTCGTTCAGCTCGCGGCAGGCGAGAGCACTGATGCCCAGTTGCCGTCCGGCCTTGGCGGTGCGGTCGGCATAACGGGCGAACAGATCGGTTTCGGGGCCGGATTTCATCCGCCCGACGGCAATGATCGTCAGCTTCATTACCGCCAAACCTTCAGGAAATCAGTGGACTTCCTGCGGTTCGGGCACCTGCCACATCTTCTCGATCTCGTAGAACTCGCGCACTTCGGGGCGGAAGAGGTGGACGATGATGTCGCCGGTGTCGATCAGCACCCAGTCGCAATGCGGCAGGCCCTCGACGCGCGGCGCGCCGAAACCCTTGTCCTTGAGATCGCGCAGCAGGTGATCGGCAATGGCGCCGACATGCCGGTGAGACCGGCCGGAGGCGATCACCATGTGGTCGCCGAGCGCGGATTTTCCGTGGATGTCGATGGTGATGACCCCTTCCGCCTTGGAATCATCAAGGCTGGCGATCACCGCGTTGAGAGAGGCTTCAACCGCATCTATCGCAGTCTTGGCCGCCCGGTTGGCAGCGCCTGTGCCGGCGCCCCTGGTCTGCATTGCAGTAGTCAGCTTCGATCCTCGCTTTTTGCGCCCCTGTTGGCGCGTGTTCCAAGCATAAGGCGGCATTGCCGCATGTGCGAACACCACAGATGTATACCGGAATTCGCGATTGCAACAGTACCTCGATGCGCTAACGGGAAAATGACGCCGAAAGTTCCTGCAAGCGCGGCTGTCAGCGCGAGATTTTCCGCGCAGCCCGAATGGCAGATGATGAAAGCGGCGAGCGCGGCCCGTGCAGGAAGGTCCAGGCCGGCGGACGGCAATGCGCGATCAGTTCGGCATCGTCCTCGTCGACGCGATAGCGTGCAAGTGCGATCGCAGCCGGAGCCGACAGGTAGGACAGGGTCGAGCCGGGCCGGTCGATGACGGCGATCGGGCATCATTTCAGCGATGCGCCGCCAGTGCTGCCAGCGGTGGAAGTTGGCAAGGTTGTCGGCGCCCATGATCCAGACGAAGTCGAGCCGGGGCCGCAGCTTCTTCAGCAGCGACAGCGTGTCCTGCGGTATAGCGCACGTGATAGCGCGCCTCGAAGGCGGTGACGTCGATGCGCGGATGGTCTGCCATGGCGCGGCAGAGGTCGATGCGGCGCTCCAGGCGTCCAGCTCGGAATGATCCTTCAGCGGATTGCCGGGCGAGACCAGCCACCAGAACCGGTCGAGGCCGGCGCGTTTGAGCGCCAGCAGGCGACGATGGCAAGGTGGCCCTCATGCGGCGGATTGAACGAGCCGCCGAACAGGCCGATCTGCATGCCGGGCTCGGCGTAGGGGATTTGCAGGGCCTTTTTCAGCGAAGGCGTCGCACTACGCGTTTCCATGGCCGCCCCCGATCGCCGCGCCTATGGGCGCGTCTGGCCCGTGCCGCGGACGCGGTACTTGAACGAGGTCAGCTGCTCGACGCCGACCGGCCCGCGCGCATGCATCTTGCCGGTGGCGATGCCGATCTCCGCGCCCATGCCGAACTCGCCGCCATCGGCGAACTGGGTCGAGGCGTTGTGCAGCAGGATCGCCGAATCGATCTCGTTGAAGAAGCGCTCGACGGCAGCTGCGTCCTCGGCGATGATCGCCTCGGTGTGGTGCGAGGAATGCGTCTCGATATGCTCGATCGGCCTCGCCGACGCCGTCGACGAGCTTCACCGAGATGATCGCGTCGAGATATTCGGTGCGCCAGTCCTCTTCGCGTCGCGGGCACCGCGCGCGGGAACAGCGCGCGCACTTCGTCCGTGCCGCGGATTTCGCAGCCCGCCTGCGCGAGCGCCTCGAGCATCGGCACGCAGATGCGTGCGACGCGACGGCGCGGTCGACCAGCAGCGTCTCGGCCGCGCCGCAGACGCCGGTGCGGCGCATCTTGGCGTTGACGGCGATCACGGCACGGCCATGTCGAGGTCGGCGCTCGTGTCGACATAGACGTGGCAGATGCCTTCGAGATGCGCGAAGACCGGCACGCGCGCCTCGGCCTGCACGCGGGCGACGAGGCTCTTGCCGCCGCGCGGCACGATCACGTCGATAGTGCCGCCAAGCCCGGACAGCATCTCGCCGACCGCGGCGCGGTCGGTGGTCGGCACGAGCTGGATCGCGTCCTCCGGCAGGCCGGCGCCTCGCAGGCCCTTCGACGAGGCAGGCATGGATCGCGCGCGAGGAATGCGGCGAATCCGAGCCGCCGCGCAGGATCACCGCATTGCCGGACTTGAGGCACAGCGCGCCGGCATCGGCGGTCACGTTCGGGCGGCTTTCGAAGATGACGCCGATGACGCCGAGCGGCGTGCGCACGCGCTCGATGTGCAGGCCGTTCGGCCGGTCCCATTCGCGCGATCACCTCGCCGACCGGATCGGGCAGGTCGGCGATGGCGCGGAGGCCCGTCGGCCATGGCTGCGATGCGCTCGGGATTGAGCGTCAGGCGGTCGAGCATGGCGGCGGCAAGCCCCGCCTTCCTCGGCGGCGGCCATGTCGAGCGCATTGGCGTCGAGGATGTCGCCGGTGCGTTCGCTCAAGCGCGTCGGCCATGGCGAGCAGCGCGGCATTCTTCTGTGCGGTGGCGGCAAGCGCCAGCTGCCGGGCGGCGGCCCGCGCGCGCCGGCCGATGCGCGGCCATCAGTCCTGCGCAGGTCCTGTGACCGGTAGATGCGTGCCGCCTCAACCATCGCTTTCGACCTTCGAAGCCTCGCCGCTTGCCGACGCCGTTCACCACCAGGTCGTCGCGGTGGATCATCTCGCTGCGCCCGGCATAGCCCAGCATTTCCGCGATGCGGCCGGACTTGCAACCGGCGATGCGGGCGGCGTCCTCGCAGTCGTAGGCGACGAGGCCGCGCGCGATCTCGCCGCCATCCGGGCCGCGCACGATGCACGACATCGCCGCGCGAAAACCGCCCCTCGACGCGCTTGACGCCGGCCGGCAGCAGGCTCTTGCCGCTGAGCAGCGCCGCGACCGCGCCGGCATCGACGGTGCAGCGAGGCGCCGGCGGTCGAGCTGGCCGGCGATCCAGTTCTTGCGGGCCGTCACCGGATTGCCGCTCGGCGCGAACCAGGTGGCGCGCGCGCCTTGCTCCAAGCGCCGCGAGCGGGTTGAGCCGCTTGCCGGTGGCGATGACCATGGCGGTGCCGGCCGGCGGTGGCGATCTTGCCGGCCTCGATCTTGGTGCTCATGCCGCCGCGCGACAGCTCGGATGCCGGCGCCGCCCGCCATCGCCTCGATCTCGCGGCGTGATCGCGCGCGACGTGCTCGACGAACCTGGCAGCTCGGGTCGATGCTGCGGCGGGGCGGTGTAGAGCCCGTCGATGTCGGACAGCAGGACCAGCAGGTCGGCGCCCGCCATCGTGGCGACGCGGGCCGCCAGCCGGTCGTTGTCGCCGTAGCGGATTTCGGCGGTGGCGACGGTGTCGTTCTCGTTGATGACCGGCACGGCGCCCAGCTCGCAGCAGCGTGCCGATCGTGGCGCGCGCGTTGAGGTAGCGGCGGCGCTCCTCGGTGTCGCCGAGCGTCAGCAGGATCTGCCCGGCGGTGATGCCGTGCTCGGCCGAGCGCCTGTTCGACCAGGCGCGGGCCAGCGCGATCTGGCCGACGGCGGCGGCGGCCTGGCTCTCCTCGAGCTTCAGCGCGCCCGCGGGCAGCTCGAGCAGGCTGCGGCCGAGCGCGATGGCGCCGGAGGAGACGACCAGCACTTCCTCGCCCCTGGCGCGCAGCGCGGCGATGTCCGCGGCCACGCGAAGCCAGCCATGGCGCGCTGCAGGCCCGTCGCGCGGTCGACCAGCAGGGCCGAGCCGATCTTGATGACGATGCGGCGGTAGGGCGGCAAGCGCGGTCACAGCGGCCTCCACCTCGCGATCTGCAACCGGCGCGGCTGATTGCGCCTTGTCGGCATCGACGGTCTTGAGGAGGCCGCGCAGCGCCGCCTCGACGCCTTCGCGGCTGACGGCGGACAGCACCAGCGGCGTGCTGCCCGCGACGCGCTTCGGCGAGCGCCTTCAGCTTCTTCTTCTGCTCGTCGGCGTCGAGCGTGTCGATCTTGCGAGAGCGCCACGATCTCCGGCTTCTCGGCGAGCCCTGCGCCATAGGCCTCGAGCTCGCCGCGCACGGTCCGGTAGGCCTCGGCCGACGTCTTCCTCGGTGCGCGTAGACGAGGTGCAGCAGCACGCGGGTGCGCTCGACATGGCCGAGGAAGCGGTCGCCGATGCCGACGCCCTCATGCGCGCCCTCGATCAGGCCGGGAATGTCGGCGATGACGAATTCGCGCCCGTCGACGCGCGACAACGCCGAGGTTGGGATGCAGCGTGGTGAAGGGATAGTCGGCGATCTTCGGCTTGGCCGCGGAGACGCTCGCGAGGAAGGTCGACTTGCCGGCATTGGGCAGGCCGACAAGCCCGGCGTCGGCGATCAGCTTCAGCCGCAGCCAGACGACGCGCTCGATGCCCTCCAGGCCGGGATTGGCACGGCGCGGCGCCTGGTTGATCGGACTCTTGAAGTAGGCATTGCCGAAGCCGCCATTGCCGCCCTTGGCGAGCAGGAAGCGCTGGCCGACCTCGGTCAGGTCGGCGATCAGCGTCTCGTCGTCTTCCTCGAAGATCTGCGTGCCGACCGGCACCTTCAGCACCACGTCGGCGCCCTTGGCGCCGGTGCGGTTGCGGCCCATGCCGTGCATGCCGGTCTTGGCCTTGAAGTGCTGCTGGTAGCGATAGTCGATCAGCGTGTTGAGGCCGTCGACGGCCTCGACCCAGACGTCGCCGCCGCGGCCGCCGTCGCCGCCGTCGGGGCCGCCGAACTCGATGAATTTCTCGCGCCGGAACGAGACCGCGCCGGCGCCGCCGTCGCCGGAGCGGATATAGATCTTTGCCTGGTCGAGAAATTTCATTGTCTTGGCGTTCCCGTGCCCATCGCTTGTGCGTTTCTCCTACAGGAAAGCCGCGCAAAGCGCGATAGCCGCACCGGCATGGTGGTTACCGCGCCGTCGGGCATCAACAGCGAAGTCGCGCCATGCGGCCCGCCGCTGAACCTTCCATAGTTTACCCTGCGATCCGCCGTTGACCTCGTCATTGTCCCGCGGCCTCCATCCAGCTTTCCCGCGTGATGCGGAAATGATCGACATTCTGCAACTCGCCAAGCGCGGCGTTGTAGGTCTGCCCCGACTTCCAGTAGCGGCCGCCGCACTTGACGATGATGGCGCGCGATGCGGCGTTGTCGTTGCGGCACGAGGCCATCAGCGTCTCGCCGGCGGTCACCTTGAAGAACAGGCAGACCATGGCCCGAGCCGCTTCGCTGGCATAGCCCGAACCCCAATGCGGCTCGCCCAGCCAGTAGCCGATGAAGGGAAGTTCGAAACGCGCCGGGTCCTCATGCAGGCCGCAAAGGCCCATGAATGCGCCGGTGGCCGCGTTCGTGATCGCATAGACGCAGTCGCCCTTGTCGCCGGTGCCGCCCTTGGCAAGCTTCTCCAGGAATTCGCGCGCATCTGCCGCGAAATAGGGATGCGGCATGGAGGCGAGCATCCGCGCCACGGCGTAATTGTTGGCGAGCCGGACCATGTCTTCGATGTCGTCTTCGTGCGGGGGGCGCAGCAGCAGGCGGCCGGTCTCGATCACGGGGCAATCGAGCTTCAAGGCCCTGATGGTCGACGCGGTGCCTGTCGCCTGCAATGGCTCTGGGGTGGTGATCTGCAGTGTCATGGTCATGTTCCGGAACGAAAAAGGGGAGATGGTGTCCCATCTCCCCCCGATGCTCCGGTCTTCACCGGTATCTGGCTTTGGTTTTCACCTTTGCCGGGGTCTGGGACACCGGCAAAATGGATTACCGGTCAGTTGGTTGCCTCTGCCGCAATGGCTGCCGGCATCACATTCACGTAGGTGCGGCCGTTGGCTTTCTTGGCAAACGCGACGCGGCCTTCGGAAAGCGCAAAAAGGGTGTGGTCGCTGCCGATGCCGACATTGGCGCCGGGATGCCACTTGGTGCCGCGCTGGCGCACGATGATGTTGCCCGCGATGACGGCTTCGCCGCCGAACTTCTTCACGCCGAGGCGCTTCGATTCAGAATCGCGACCGTTGCGCGACGAACCGCCAGCTTTCTTGTGTGCCATTTCCCGTCTCCTTCGAACCTGCGCTCACGCAGGAAAAATCTGTCGTCTTGTTCGCTTGCGCCGTATTACCCGGCTTGGCGCGTCTTATTCGGCTTCGCCTTTGGGCGCCTTGGCCTTTGCGGCCTTGGGCTTGGCGGGCTTCTTCTCCTCGGCTGCCGGGGCGGCGGCCTCGGCCTTTGCTGCCTTGGGCTTTGCCGCCTTCTTCTCGGCGACCTTTTCTGCGACGGGGGCCTGCGCTTCCATTGCCTCGACGGCTACCGGCGCAGCGGCCTCAGCCGCCTCGGTTTCGCTTGCCTTCGCCTTGGCTGGCGCTGCCTTCTTCTTCGCCGACGGCTTGGCGCCACCGGTGAGGATCTCGGCGATGCGCAGCGTCGTCAGGTGCTGGCGGTGGCCCTTGATGCGCTTCGAATTCTGGCGGCGGCGCTTCTTGAACGACAGCGTCTTCTTGCTGCGGCCCTGCTCGACGACTTCCGCCGTCACCATCGCGCCCTCGACGAAGGGCGTGCCCATGGCGACGTCCGCGCCTTCGCCGACCATCAGCACGTGGGCGATCTCGACGATGTCGCCAGCTTCGCCGGCAAGCAATTCCGACCTTGATCTGGTCGTTGGCGGCAACGCGATACTGCTTGCCTCCGGTCTTTATGACTGCGAACATCTTTTTTCCTTTCAGTGTCCGGTCCGGATTCCGGCCCGGGAACATGCCCGCGCTCGATCCGTCTTTTTATCAGTCCTGGTTCTGGCCTGGTTCTGGTCAGGCCCGGGAATTTCCGGGAAGTCTCGCGGCGCAACTGGACGCGCAAAACAAATGGCGCGAAAAATCCGCGCCACGAACGGGAGGGCAATACCGTGAAGAGCGCCTGCAAGTCAAGCGCGCAGCCCGTCATGACTGCAAAATAGCGGCAAAGCAACGCGATATGCGCTTGCGGCGCGCCATCCCCGCCGCTATGTATCGCGCGCTTTCCGGCCCAGCGCCGGTTCGCACGACCGCGGAGAGGTGGCTGAGTGGTCGAAAGCACCGCACTCGAAATGCGGCATACGCGCAAGCGTATCGTGGGTTCGAATCCCACCCTCTCCGCCATGTTTCATTGCTAAATTATTGATTGTAAATAGTGTTTGGAATTTGCTCGATGAGGCTCCCCACTTTAAGCGCTCCTGCAAAGGCATAACGCCCCTTTTACGCAGCAATCACCGCTTCGACAGGCCGCCGGAGCGAGCGCGGCATCAGCGGCGCATAGCCGTAGCGCAGCACCAGGTCAGGACGCTTGTTCCTCAGGCCTAGCAGTTCCTGCAACTGCCGCCTGACAGCCGGAACTTCGACGGGCTGATTAAGGTGTGCATGCCTTATCCCGAGACATGTGGCCTGCAGCGCGAAACGCTGGTAGCTCCGCCCGGCCTGCACCCAATGCGCTGGGTAGTTCTGGTCGGACACGATCACAGCAAGGCCAGCGCTTGAGCGGACCTGTCGGGCATACCGGTCATTTTCCACTTCGGGCGTGAAGTAGAAGTCGAACATGGTCCGGCCAAGGACAGTCGGGAGTGTCGGATTTCCCGAAGCGGCTGAATATAGCCCGTCGCCGGTTTTGATCGCCTCGCGCGCATTGAAGCGCAGCCACGACTTCAGTTCCGCGGCAAAGGCCGGATCGGATACTTGCGCCGTGTTGGCGGCAAGGATCAACTCCAGCACCTGTTCAATTTGCGCACGATCCTCTATGATCAGCACCTCAACCCCATCAAGTCGGCCTGCTGCTTCCAGCGCGGCCAAATCCGCCACGGGTACTGTGCGGCCATCATAATCCGACCGCGTGCACTGCCGCCGAATGATGGCGTCGAATAGCGCGTCTCGCTGACCTGATTGCCCCAGCGCAACTTCCAATCTTCCCCCGCCTTCCTCGGGCACGAACCGCAGTACCGATGAGCGCCCAGCAGCGCCTGCCGCCAGCATCAGGTTTTCGGCGGCGCAGCCAAGCGAGGCGAACAGATGGTGGTTGTCGGCATCTGCCGCGGGCAACGACCGTGAAAAATCCGGCAGGATGCTCAAGCCGGCATCTGTTTCGCGGAATTTCCATGGCTGGGAATTGTGGCTGTTGGCCGCAAGGGTTGCGTAATGCACCATACCGGCGAACGTGTATGGATCGCGCTGCGACCACAATGCCGAGACGGCGGCATCATGGTCAGGCGGGCGCATCATCAAGAAGGCTCCGCCCGCCACTGCGGCAGTTCCACCGGTAATCAGTAAGGAGCGCCGGGAAATCATTGTCCGTCTCCACCCTGAGCCGTTCCGGCTGTCACACGACAGAAGCTGATGCGGCTGATCAACCCATGATAGAAACTTCGCTTGGGAGAGCGGCGACGTCAATGCTCAGTCGCGGCCACGCCGCGGATCATCTTGCGGATGATCCGGTAAGGGCAGGAAACGAGTTGATTTCGGAACTACTGGGAATATCCCTTGGATACCACGGCACTAGGGATGCTCCCCAGCTCGCCAGCTAGATCCTCTTATCCTGCACATCCTGTCCTAGCATAGGAGCGTTAAGGTGCCGGCGTTGTGGTTGCCAAGATGCGCCAACTGCCACCCTTTCAGCTGAAGGTCAGCTATGCGCCCCATCCAAGCCGTTCCGTGCGCCTCACGCCAATCCCGAAAGCTGCCGCAGCTCTTGCTGTTGACAACTTGACTGAGCGGCTGAAGCGGGTGGTGAAATCGCGGCTGCGCAGTTGCAGCCATGTGCGCCATCGAACTTGTGCGGAATATGAAAAGAAAATAACCTTTCCACAGCCCGGGGAGAGCAGATCGGGCGGGTGGATCGCTGGGGCTTTGCCGCTACGATCTCCTTTACACAAATGGGAGGATGGCATGAAGCGTACGACGACATTGGTTATCGCCATGGCCGCACTGGGTGCGGGCATGATCGGCCATGGAGCGGCATTCGCCGACACCAAGGACAAGAAGATCGCGCTTTCCAACAACTACGCCGGCAATTCCTGGCGCCAGGCCATGCTGCGGAGCTGGGACAAGGTGACCAAGCCGGCCGTCGACGCCGGCATCGTCGCCGCGGCCGACCCGTTCACCACCGCCGAGAACCAGGTGACCGAGCAGGCCGCGCAGATCCAGAACCTGGTGCTGCAGGGCTACAACGCCATCGTCGCTCAACGCCGCCTCGCCCGACGCGCTCAACGGCGCCGTCAAGGAAGCCTGCGATGCCGGCGTGACCGTCGTCTCCTTCGACGGCATCGTCACCGAGCCCTGCGCCTGGCGCATCGCGGTCGACTTCAAGCAGATGGGCAAGGACGAGGTGCTCTATCTGAAGGACAAGATGCCCGAAGGGCGGCAATCTCCTCGAGATCCGCGGCCTCGCCGGCGTCTTCGTCGACGACGAGATCTCCAAGGGCATCCACGAGGGCGTCGCCGAGAACCCGCAGTTCAAGATCGTCGGCTCCGTGCATGGCGACTGGGACCAGGCCAAGGCGCAGGCGGCGGTCGCCGGCATCCTGCCGAGCCTGCCCGAGATCGTCGCGGTCGTGACGCAGGGCGGCGACGGCTATGGCGCCGCGCAGGCCTTCAAGGCCGCCGGCCGCCCGACCCCGCTCATCATCATGGGCAACCGCGAGGACGAGCTGAAGTGGTGGAAGGAGCAGAAGGACGCCAACGGCTACGAGACCATGTCGGTCTCGATCGCGCCCGGCGTCTCGACGCTGGCCTTCTGGGTCGCCCAGCAGATCCTCGACGGCAAGGAGGTGCCGAAGGATCTCGTGGTGCCGTTCCTGCGCATCGACCAGGACAATCTCGAGGCGAACCTCGCCAACACCGAGAAGGGCGGCGTCGCCAATGTCGAATACTCGCTCGAGGACGCCCAGAAGGTCGTCGACGCGCGCCAAGAAGTAGACTGATGCGCTCCGCCGCGCAGACTGGCCGGGCGCATCGCTATCGGCGGCGGCGCCATGGCCAGACGTGGCGACCGATCGTCAGCCTGGACGGCGTCGAAAAGAGTTTCGGCGCCGTCCGCGCGCTTGCCGGCGTCGATCTCGCCTGCCGCGCCGGCGAATGCCTCGGCCTCGTCGGCCACAACGGCGCCGGCAAGTCGACGCTGATGCACGTGCTCGCCGGCACGCTTGCGGCCCGACCGCGGCACGATCACGGTCGACGGCGACGACCTGACCGCCGGCTACGACGTGGCGGCCGCGCAGCGCCACGGCATCCGCTGCGTGTTCCAGGAGCTGTCGCTCTGCCCCAACCTGACGGTGGCCGAGAACGCCCGCGTCTTCCACGCGGCGCTGCGCGGGCTTCGGCTGGCGCGGCCGCGCCGGGCGGCTGATCGTCGACAAGCTCGACGAGATCTTTCCCGGCCATGGCATCGGCGCCGGGCGACATCGTCGGCGACCTCGCCGATCGCGCGGCGCCAGATGGTCGAGATCGCCCGCGCCTTCACGGTCACCGACACGCCGGTGCGGCTCGTCATCCTCGACGAGCCGACCTCGTCGCTCGACGCCGTGCGTCGCCGGCCAGCTTCTCGCCTTCGTCCGCCGCTTCGTCGCCGGGCGGCGGCGCGTGCATCCTGATCTCGCATCTCCTCGGCGAGATCCTCGCCGCCGCCGACCGCATCATCGTCATGCGCGACGGCAAGGTGGTCGCCGAGCGGCCGGCGGCGCGAGTTCACCCGCGACAGCCTCGTCGCCGCGATGGGCAGCGTCGCCAAGGCCGCGCACGGCCGAGCGACAGTCGGAGCCGGCGTCGAAGCGCACGCCGGCGCGCCGCGCGCGCGCGCGAGCCGGCCGCGCAGGCGGACGGGCGCGAGCTGCTCGCCTATCCGCGGCGAGGTCGTCGGCCTCGCCGGCCTCGCCGGCCAGGGCCAGACCGAGATGCTGCTGCGAGCTCTTCGACGCCGCGCGGCGCCGCGCGCGGCGACGCCAGCGTCGACGAGCCGGTGCGCGCTGGTCGCCGGCGACCGCCAGACCGACGGCATCTTTCCGCTCTGGTCGATCGCGCAAGAACATCACCATCGGCTCGCTCCGCGCGCTGCGCCGCGGCCTCCTGATCGACCGGCGCGCGAGGACGGCGATGGCCGACGACTGGCGCGAGCGCATCGCCATCCGCACGCCGGACATGGACAACAACATCCTCTCGCTCTCCGGCGGCAACCAGCAGAAGGCGCTGTTCGCCCGCGCGCTCGGCTCGGACGCCGCGCATCGTGCTGATGGACGACCCGATGCGCGGCGTCGACATCGGCACCAAGCAGGAGGTCTACGGCATGATCCGCGCCGAGGCCGCAAGGCGGCCGCACCTTCGTCTGGTACACGACCGAGATGGACGAACTGCAGAACTGCGACCATGTCTATGTCTTCCGCAACGGCCGCATCGTCGCCGATCTGCCGCGCGACGAAGCTGACCGAGGAGAAGGTGCTGCACTCCTCCTTCGAGGAGGGCGCGATGACCGCTGGCCATCGCCGTCGCCCGCACCTTCGCGAGGCTGCTGCCGGCGCTGTCGCTGGTCGATCCTGCTGGTCGCCGATCTTCTGGCTGCAAGCCGCGCGCCATCAGCCCGCTCGGCTTCAACCTGATGTTCAATCTGGCGATGCCGATCGCGCTCGCGACGATCGCGCAGATGTGCGTCATCACCGTCAACGATCTCGACCTCGTCGATCGGCACCTATGTCGGCTTCGTCGTCTGCGTCGCCGCGACCTGGCTGCATCGAGACGCCGCTGCTCGGCATCGCTGGCGCTGGCCGGCGGCATCCTCGTCTACATGGCGCTCGGCGCGCTCATCCATCTGCGCAACCTGCCGTCGATCGTCGTCACGCTCGGCATGTCCTTCGTCTGGCTCGGGCTTGCGATCCTCGTCCTGCCGACGCCCGGCGGCAAGGCGCCGGACTGGCTGCGCCTGGCTGATGAAGCTGAAGACCGCCGCTCGTGCCCTTCCCGATCATCGCCGCCGTCGTCATCGCCGTCGTCGCGCCATTTCGCTGCTGATGCGCACCTCCTACGGCGCGATCCTGCGCGGCGCGGGCGGCAATCCCGAAGGCGATCGAGCGCGCCGGCTGGTCGCTGCTCAAGGCCAAGGTGACGATGTTCGGCGCTCGCCGGCTTCTTCGGCATGCTCGCCGGGCCTGGCGCTGATCGGGCTCACCACCTCGGCGCAGGCCAACATCGCCGAGCGCTACACGCTGCTCTCGATCGCCGGCGTCATCCTCGGCGGCGGCGAGTTTCGTCGGCGGCCGCGTCTCGCCGGTCGGCGCGGTGATCGGCGCGCATGACGCTGACGCTCGCCGCGCTCGTTCCTGACCTTCCTGCGCATCCCGCCCGACTGGCAGATCGGCGCGCAGGGCGCGATCCTGATCATCGTGCTGGCGCTCCGCGCCCTCATCGACCGGGCGGAGGCGCGCAGATGACAACGCTTCGCGCGCACTCGCCGACAAGCCCTGGCTCTGGTCCTTCGTCGCGGCGATCGCGGTCTGGCTCGCGACCATCGCCTTCACCGGCGGCCAGGGCGGCGGCGAGCTGCTGACCGCCGCGCTCACCTTCGCCACCTTCTTCGTCATCGTCGGCATCGGCCAGATGTTCGTCGTCACGCTCGGCCCGGGCAATGTCGACCTGTCGATCCCGGCCACGATCACGCTCGCCGGCTCGGTCGCGATGAAGGTCATGGACACGCAGGATTCGCATGATCCTCGTCGGTCTGCTCGTGGCGCTCGCCTGCGGCTTGGCGGTCGGCATCTTCAACTACGTGCTGATCCTGCTGCCTGCGCATCCCGCCGATCATCGCGACGCTGTCGTCGAGCTTCCTCGTCCAGTCGACCGCGATCGCCTATGGCCGCGGCCTGCGCATCAAGCCGCCGCCGCTGCTGGCCGATTTCACCACCGCGCAGATCGCCGGCATGCCGGTGCTCGCCATCTGCGTCGTCGCTGCTTGCGGCCTGTCATGGGCGTGGTCCTGCACCGCACGGTCTATGGCCGCTCGGTGATCGCGATCGGCCAGAACACCCGCGCCGCCGACCTTGCCGGCATCCAGGTCGAGCGCATCCGCTTCGTCACCTATGTGCTCGAGCGCCGTGCTCGCCGCGCTGTGCGGCTACCTGCTTCTCGGGCTTCTCGGGCGGCTCGTCGCTGTCGATGGGCGAGCAATATCTGCTCGCCTCGATCGCCGTCGTGGTCATCGGCGGCACCTCGGTCGCCGGCGGCAACGGCAATCTTCCCGGGCCTGTGGGGCGCGGCGCTGTTCCTGTTCCTGGTCGCAGTCGATGCTCAACACCTACCAGCTCTCGGCGCGGGCTGCGCTACCTCGCCACCGGCCTCATCATCATCGCCGTCATCACGGCCGCCGGCGGCCAGAAAACGCGAACATGACCCTCCAGCTGCCGACCTACACGCCGCATCAGCAAATCAAGATTGAAAACACGTTGCGGTACTTCGGTGTCGATGTGGAGGATGCCCTTGAACTCGCCGAAGCGACGGAGGTCTGATCGAAACGGCTCCACTATTTTGGTGGGGCCGTTTTGCGCCCCCTTTCAGCCGCCAAAGCCGGCGGAGCCACTTCCAAGAGCAGACGTTCCCCGGAGATAAGTTTCCCGACAGCGCTACTCGCCGGGATTGCAAAGGAAGTCGTCGAGTTGCTCCAACTGCTCGGGCAATGCCGCCGCCGAGCCCTGTGGTGCTTCCTCGAGCGCCTCCTTGGACGGATAGACTGCTGGATATTCAGCAGTGTGTTCCGGCCCCAATAATCCGGCTTCGCGGATGGTGAAGTCGTCGCAAACTTAAGTGCCGGTAGCTCCAGTCAGCGCAGAAAGCACTTAGGCGCAACGAATTTTTGACAATCCATCATATCGGAGTATGATTTCTTTCGCCGTCCAGGAACTGTGAACATGCTTCGTTTGCTCCTGATGCTGTTCGTGATTGGCCTGCCAACTCTGGCTGCCGCCGGATCGCCCTTGTTTGAGGCTGTGGTGAAGGGTGATACAGCGGCCCTCACGGTTTTGCTGGACAAGGGGGAGCCTGTTGACTCCCGGGCACCCGATCAGGCTACGCCGTTGATTGCGGCGGCACTCGCGGGCCAGGTGGAAGCCACGAAATTATTGATCGCAAAGGGTGCTGACGTGATGGCTCGCAATTCCGGCGGGTTTACGGCACTGCATGCAGCCGCCTATTCAGGCAGCGTTGAGGTTGCGAACGTGCTGCTCGACAACAAGGCGGTGCTTGACGATGCCCAGAACAAGGCTGGCGCCACACCGGTGTTCGTGGCCGCCGAAATGAACCAGAAGGATGTGGTTGAACTCCTGATTGCCAGAGGATCAGATGTCAAGCGTCCGGAAGCTCATGGTTACTGGGCAACCACGCGCGCCCTATGGAAGGGCCACACTGGTATGGTCAGCCTGCTCAAACGTCATGGGCTGACTTGCCAGGAGGGCACATTGTCGGCCAGTGATTACACGCGATGCCTCGCTATAAAGTAGTCCTATTGGAGGAAAAACCATGCGGAAAGCTTATTTATTGGCGGCAGTTGTTTGTGTTTCAATGCTTCCACGAACAACACTGGCCCTCGCAGACGACACTGTGAATACAGGTTACTTTGGTGGCGTCGCCATCATGGGCTATGATCCAGTAGCCTATTTCACCGAGCACACGGCAGTCAAAGGAAGCGAGGAGTACAGCTACGACTGGTTGGGTACTCCATGGCACTTCGCCAGCCAGAGCCACAAGGAAATGTTCATGAGCGACCCGGCCAGGTACGCTCCCCAGTTCGGGGGCTATTGCGCAGGTGAAGTGGCTCTCGACGGAGTTACCGTCAACGTGGATCCGGAAGCTTGGCGCATCATAGATGGCAAGCTTTACTTGGGATATGGAAAAGACTTCGCCGCCGATCTGGAAGCTCATCCGCAAGACTGGCTTCCCAAGGCCGAGGCCAACTGGCCCAACGTTGAAGCCAGGCTTGAGAAGGGCAAGTACTTTTAAGCGACAACCCTGAAGTCTTGCCCGTCGGAATCGGTTCGTGCAATTCAAGCTTTGAAAGCGAATTGCTCCTCGCATCGAAGCGTCAATTCTGCGGGGAAAACTGGAAGATGTTGGTGGCGTTAACGTAAACGTATTTGTATTCGCTTTCGCTCGGATTGAGCCGGTACACCGGACCACAGTCGGACCGCCCCAGCGCAACCAGGCTATCGCTCAGTTGGCAGAGTTTGTTGTCACTGACAAAAGCTGTGCCCGTCATCAACAGGGTCGTAGAGCGGAAGGCCCATTCGCCATTCTTTCCGGTCTGCATGATTGCCGGTGAACCCGACTGCACCCTGCCCCGCAAAGTACGGCCCAGCACCAGACCTGAGATCTCGTCGCCGCTCAACCGGTTCCGTTCGTCTCCACGGAAGTCAAACGGCCAGTCAGGAAACCCAGCCCTGGAGAACAAATCGAATAGCCTCTCCCGGTCGGCGTCCATGCGAATGTATGAAAAACTCAATTTATGATAGGCGATAGATGCGAACCGGTTTGAGCCGATAAAGGCATTAGCCGACTCTCGAGCTTCATCCCTTTTGCCTGCTGCGGCATAAGCGGCGGCAAGCAGCAACTGAATGTCATCCAGCCGGGGCGCATCGGCACGTGCCTGCTCAAGGGTCTTGATTGCCTCGGCCGTGTTCCCGCCGAGCAGGAAGACCTGCCCGGCAACCAGCCTGTCGGCAGCCGTCAGGTTTGGATCAAGCCGCTGGGCCGCAGCGATCGCCGCTTGGGCCTCAGAATGCTGTCCGGCCGTGCTCAGAACAAAACCGAGAGCGATCTGGGCTTCGACGCTGTTGGGCGCCAGCGCCGCACTACGCCGAGCGGAGGCGAGCGCTTGTTTGTACTGGCCGTCGACCGCCTGAAGCATGGCAAGGGAAGAGTAAGGTCCTGAGGCGTTCGGATTAAGTTCGAGGGCGCGGCTGGCCATCTCATAAGCGCGCTTTTTGGCGACAGGCGTGAGAAGCACGTCATCGTAAACGTTACGCCAAATGAACACCGAGGTCCGCGCGTCGGCCGCGAAGGCTTCTGCAAATGTCGGATCGAGTGTCTCGGCCTGCGTGAAGAACCCGAGTGCCTTGCGAAGTTGCGGGCGGTACCCACTACGGGCCGCCTGTTCGCCGCGAAGGTAATAGTCATATGCCTCAAGGTTGCTGGTCGGCAGCCGGGCTAGCCCTTCGGCTTCGGCAGCTGTCGGCTCGATATCCAGCGCGGCAATAATCGCGGCTACGATGTCATCCTGCATGGCAAAGACATCGGCAATCTTGCGATCATACTTATCAGCCCACAGAACGTCGCCGGTTTCCGCGTCCACAAGTGCGGCATTGATGCGAATGCCATCGCCGATGCGCCGTACGCTGCCTTCGACGACGTAACGCACCCCGAACTCGCGAGCCACGTCTTGCGGGGCAACCTGCTGATCCTTGTACTTAAGGGCCGAATTGTGGGCGATGACATCAACGGCCGAAAGCTTGGCCAAGTCGGTGGTGAGGTCTTCGGTGATGCCGTCCGCAAAATAACTATCACCCTCACCAGCAGACATATTGGCAAAGGGCAGTACTGCGAGCGATGGTCGTTCAGGTATATCGGAGCCCGTCCCCAGGAAAAGCGTTGTGGCAGCAATTGATGCCACCATCAGAACACCGGCGAAAACGGCCAATATCGGAATTCTAACATTCACCCTGCGGCTGGCAGCGGGCCGTTTAGTCGCCGCTGGATTGAGCACCACCCGGTAGGCCCGCACCGGGTCCGGAATATTCTTGAGGCGCAATTCGCCCAAACTTTCAAAGCCAACGCTCGCTTTATTGACGGCGTGGTCGAAAGCAGTGCCCGAGACGCAAATACCTCCGGACTCGGCCACGGCTTCGAGCCGTGCCGCGACATTGACACCGTCGCCGTAAAGGTCGTCACCGTCGACGATCACGTCACCCAGATTGATGCCAATGCGCAACCGGATGCGGCGAGGATCGTCGGGCACGCCCTCAGGAGGAATCCCTGCGCGCTGGATGGCTGCCGCACACTCGACGGCATCGACCACGCTGGCAAATTCAACCAGTGTACCATCGCCCAAAAGTTTAATGATGCGGCCGTGGAATTTAGCGATTGCCGGGTCAATGATATCCAGCCGGCATAGCTTCAGACGATCAAGGGTACCGGCCTCGTCCTCGCCCATGAGCCGACTATAGCCCACGACGTCGGCTACGAGGATGGCGACCAAGCGGCGTTCCAAGTCGATGAACCTTGCGAGAACTCAGCTGTCCGAGCCAAACGTTACCTGAAGCTTCATGGTGAGGCCATAGCCTACAGACCGGCTTGTCGTCGGCGCTTTGACGACCATCGTATTTGTGTTCGCACCGAGCGGGGCAATTCGTCTCGTATACTTCGTTCCGTCTGCTGGCGTAATCTCGCGACGCATGTCGCGGCAGCTTTTTTGCCAGTCCTATATTGGAGTAGACGGGCCGCTTCCGGCTCCCTCATCACAGATTTGTGCGACACTGTACCCATATCAGTAACTGGCAGATCCCGCAGTTACTGCACACGGCCCCCTTTATCCAGACAGCCGTTTGCCTCCCTGCGAACCAACAGCATCGGCTCGAAGACTACGTCGCAGGAATTTTCTGCTTGGGTAAAATCTATACAGAGGGCGGCAACGGATACTGACTCCGGCTCGACTAGAGGCCGAGCTTCCGCTTCAGTTCCGCGTTCTCCTTGCGCAGCTGTTCGGCAAGCATGCTCTTCAGCTGCTTGTTCTCCTTTTCGAGCGCGAGAAGATCCGTCAATTCGTCGCCGGCTGGCGCGGGCGCTGCGGCCTTCTTCCATTGATAATAGGTCGGTTCCGAAATACCCGCCTGTTTAACCGCGCTCTTGAGCGGTTCGCCGCTTTTGATTGCTTTGGCAATCTGAGCAAGCTTGTCGGCGCGCTCCCGCGCAGAGTGGATCTTCCTGCCTGTCCGCGCGGCTGGTGCTGAAGCGTCATCGAGCGATGCCTTAGCCGCTCCGCGCTTAGGGGCAGTCGCTCTGGAGCCAACTTTTGTCTTGAGCGGCCGTGAAGCTTTTTTCTTCTCAGCTGGGGCCACAACGACGGCTGCAGGTTTGGATGCCGTTTCTCTTAATTCAGTTGCAGTAAGATCTGCCATGAAAGGCTCCGTTGCGGGTTGATGAACATGCGCAGCATCTATGGGGCCACGACATTTTAGTCAACTACACGCCGAGTTGGCTGCCTATTCATCTTCTAGCATGCCCAACGGAGTGAAATCCGCAGCCTCATTGAAATGCCAATCATATGAATTTTCATGGCTAGCTTGCTCTTCAAACCTGCGCGCGGCCGAAGCGATGGGAAACGTCAGCTTTCGACTCAGCCCGAACGCAAGTCGGACGGTCTCCTTCCGACAAATATTAGGCCTTTTTTGCTTGTCAATTTGAGCCTGATCAGATCAGACCAGCTTTTGCTAGCCCGTCTCTGATCGGGTCAATATCTGATGGCACCTTAAAAGGCCAACGGGCAATATGTTCATCGAACGAGTATTTTGGATTGATTGACTTCAACTCGCTCCACACGTGCCGTGCCTCGTCGATTTCTCCAATTTGTCCAAGCGCAGCCGAGAGGAATGCGCGCGAAAAATCGGTTTCCGGGACCAGAAGAATGCGCTCCCTGAAATACGCTGCAGCCGTCTCGTATTTTCTGGCAAGCAGGTAGGCCCATCCAAGGAAGTGAATGAACTGGGCGCTGAAGGCCGGATCGAGGCGGATTGCGCGCTCGAAATGCGGTACCGCCTCCAGCGGTTTACCCCACAACAAGTGAGCCACGCCCTGGCTCTCATGGGCGAGTGCAAAATTGGGATTAAGCGTCAAGGCTGCCTCCGCCTCCACCAGCGCCTGCTCCAGCTGCCCACTCAACATGTGCGCCGTTCCTGCGGCATACCGCGCCCAGGGATCGCCCGCATTGATGGTGACTGCCCGTTCGCCCAGGCGCAGGGCTTCACGGACCGACTTATCTTGATGATTGTTCCAGCCGTTCTGGGAGTTCAATGAATAGAGCAAGGAAAGCATCGCATTGGCTTCGGCATAGTTCGGATCGAGTTCGATCGCTTGCCTATACAGGGCCTCAGCCTGTGCGAACATGCCGGCATTGCTGATCGTCCGCGCCATCATGGCACGGCCGCGCAACAGAAGATCGTGCGCTGCAATGTTCGGCGCTTTGGCGGAAAGCTTGGATGCGGATCCGTCTAGCCTGAGCTTGAGCGCGGCGACGATCTGGCTTGTCACCTCGTCTTGCACCGCAAAGATGTCGGTCAAATTGCGATCATACCGCTCCGCCCACACATGGCCGCCATCGACCGCATCAATGAGCTGGGCATTGATGCGCACGCGATCCGCCGATCGGCGCACGCTGCCTTCCAGCACGGAGCGGACTCCCAGTTCGCGCCCGATTGTGCGCACGTCAACGTTCTTCCCCCGGTAGGCGAAGCTCGAATTGCGGGCGATGACCAGGAGCCCCGGGACTTTCGACAGATCGGTAATGATGTCTTCCGTGATCCCGTCGGAGAAGTAATCCTGGTCGCGGTCACCCGACATGTTGTCGAATGGCAAGACCGCGATAGAAGGTTGTTCCTTCACCGGCCTGGTTGGCTGGTGAAACGGCACGGACGCCACGGCCTTGGTGTCATCGCGACGCCACTTCCAGACTCGCAGGGGGCGGTCGATATTCTTGAGATTCACTTCGCCGCCATCGATGAAGGGTACGTCCAGCCGGTTTCCTACGCTTTCGTTCACGATGGCGGTCACGCAAATACCGCCGGGCTCCGCCAGCGGTTCGATACGCGCGGCGATGTTGACGCCGTCGCCGTAAATGTCGTCGCCTTCGATGATGACGTCGCCAAGATTAATCCCGATGCGAAGCGATATGCTTCCGTCCGCCATCTGGCTTGTGCCTGCCTGTATGGCCACCGCGCACTTCACGGCATCGACGACGCTGGGAAACTCGACCAGCGTTCCATCGCCGATCAGCTTGAAGATGCGCCCGCCATGCTCCGCGACTGCCGGATCAAACACGGCGACGCGGTAGTGCTTCAATGCGGCAAGCGTTCCCACCTCATCCCGCGCCATCAGGCGGGAATATCCGACGACATCGGCGGCCAGAATTGCCGCAAGCCTGCGATTTGTGCGAGCCTCGCTCATGGACGAAGTAGTAGTTCTTTGCAAGGAACTGCGCCAGCCCGCATGACCATCGTCGTGCAGCTTGTGTAGGTGAGAAAGCGTCCGCTTTATTGATCCCGAGCCGCAAAGCAGACAGTCTCCTTCCGGCCCCCAAACTGCCGGTCAACTGTGCGCCCCGTTCCGGCCGTTCAATTTATTCCTATATGTGCTCCAAAACGGACGTCGCATATGGGTTAGGAACATGGCGTTACCGTCAAGCCTCAGTCAGCAGATGGGATAACCTGCTCCTGTTGCCTGATGCCGTTAGCTCCGGATGTGCGTGCGTGGCTCCGAAACGACGGGAGCTGTCCTAGTGCGCATATCAACGACGCAAGCGGAAAAATGCAGTTTTCAGGCGGTCATGGCCAACCACCTTGCCCAGTTCAAGAAAGGCAAACAACGGCAGCATGATCAACAACTGGATGGTGACGGTCGCAATTCTTTCGTGAACCGTGTTTCCGCCAAGTTCCAACAAGGACTGCGACACGGAGCGGCCATGATACAGGCCAACGAGGATTTCCTCGGCGGCCATCAGGATTATCAGCAAGACCATCATGAAGACGGCGCTCCGAAGGGTAGGCACGATCAAGGGATAGCGCCGTTCACTCACTTTCCGCTCCAGCGAGCGGCCGATCAGCATGAATTTGGCAACGATAAGCGCCTTGACTGCGGCGAAGCCGAACGGCGCAAAAACAACGCCCTGCTCCTCGAGCAAGGCGAACTTGAAATACAAAATGATGACAAAGCATATGAAAAGATAGGACGCGAGGTATGTGAAGCTTTTGAGCTCATCAAGCAGCCACTGCGAAAAAGTTTCTTCCCGTTTGCTCACCAGCCTACCCTCTTATCCACGCCCATGTGATTGCGACATCAGCTTCCGCTTTTCGCCACTGCCGGTTTCTTCGCCACATATTTCTCCCGGTCATTGTAGGGGACCTGGATCGAAGAAGCCGATTTCGCCGCGAGCCGCTCCAGATAGTGGTCCATCTTGTGATCCTCCAGCGTGGCGACACCCACGTCCCGCCACAACTCGCCAATGTCGATACGCGTGGCGTCGTGCGTCGGCAGGTAGACGTATCGAGGTCCTTCGAGAAGGATGATTTCAGGACCCACATGGGCGTAGGGTCCTTGCAAGGCACCGGACAGATCGTCGGGTGGCACCATCGGAATGATGTCGTTTTCATCGACAATTCGCGTCAGCGGAAGAAAGCCGAGACGGCTGACGCCCTTTACGGTGGTGAAGCGCGGCTGGCCGAAAGTCACAACCCGCACAACCTTGTACTGGTCCTCGATCAGGTAGACGCCCAGCAGTGCGGCGATGGCGCCGCCCAGCGAATGGCCTGTAATGTAGGTATCGTAGCCAGGCTTGAGAAAGCCCTTTACATCCTGATAGATCGCGTTGGCATCCTGATCGAAACCGGCGTGAACCGGAATGTCGGCCTTGCGATCCTCGCGTATGGCAATCTCCAGATCTTCATCCAGGTTCGTCTTGTTTGCCGTGCCTCGAACCGTGATGAACTGTTCGCGCCGGGCGTCATCGACCTCCAGGAAATAAAGCACTTGCGTGTTGGACGGCGAGGCGATGCGAACGGTCTTTTGAAAATCCGATTTGATTGCCTCCTGAGAACCGTATGCCGCTTTCGACCTGAGCGCGTAAGGTTGTAACGCGGCGAAGTCGACGCGCTGGACCGCGAGTTCGCCCCCAAGCTGGTTGAGCTCGCGGCTGGACAAGCTTGCGCATGCCGAAAGCAGCAACAAACAAACCATGGCAATGGTCCAGCGCAGACCTGCGGCACCTGCCGACTCCGGCTGCCGTTCGGTTCTCGCTTCCCAAAATGAATACAACCCGGTCCGTTCGGCCGTCGCCACCAAGATCGATCTCCATTTACCCTGCAGCGATTGCCGATCGCGGCAGCGCTGTAATTCATTAGCGAGATAAACTGCTACGTCGGTATGTGCTTAGCATTATCGGACAATTTCGCCATACGGCGAGGGCCAATTACGTCTATAGATATTGAAAACCTATTCTAATAAAGTATTGTAAGAATTGTTATCGGACAATTATTACTGCTGTGTATGTAAATCGTAGTTTAAAATGAGCGATCATTGTAATGCTGTCAAGAAGCGCGGCTTTCGGCTGGGCTTTTGCCAGTCCACCGCCGGAAGGCCCGAGTAAACGTGCTGTGATGGGAAAAGCTCAAGGATGCCGCCACTTCCTGCACGGGCATGTTGGTCAAGCGGAGCAGTTCGAGCGCGACAGCATGGCGAACCTGATCGCGGAGGGAGGCAAACGAGGTACCTTCCCTGGCCAGTCGCCGGCGCAGTGTTATCGAAGTTATCCCAAGCGTTGCGGCGACGTCATTCATTTTGCCACGGTCGACGAACAGCAGGGGCGGAAGGATATGACGAATTCTTGCCGAGTTCGATCTGGGGAGCAATTGCATCGACTGCAGGCGCCTCATCAGATCTTCATGTTCCTTGGCGTCTGCGGTGGGGAGTTGGGTATCCAGGGCCGCTTTCGTGAAGACCAGCCCCGTGAGCAATTGGTCATAGCGAATTGGAGCCTTGAAGAATTTGTTGTGCGGTGCGCGATCATTGGGCGCCGATACGCAAAGCAACACTTCCACGGGTTTCGCGGCCACCGGCGTCAGGTCGCTCAGCGCGTTATAGGCAGTTGCCAAGACCAGGTCGTAAAGCTGATGGCTGCTCTTATCCAGGGGGACGTAGGCGCTATAGCCGAGCAGCCAGTCATCGGCAAATCTGGTCAAGAAACAGGAGGCGCCGCTGGAGTATCCCGGCTGAATACCGAGAAAGATGAGGATGGCATCGTGAAGTGTTTGCGACGTCTGCATCAAACGCCCGGCAATGCCGAGCGCCTCTATTCCGGTGGTGGATCCCAGATACAATCCAAAATTTGAAATCGAGGTAATTTCGGCGCAGCGGTCGAGCAAGCGTACCGCTTCCCGGAACGAAATATAATTGTCGGGGCTGGACAAATCCTTGATCGTGACGTCGAGGCCCTGAAGCGCATTCTCGATTTCACAGCCGAGATCCGCCGTGATTTGCGGCAAATTTGAAAGCGGGCCGATCCTCTGGAGTGCAGAATAATTTTGTCCAAAAACCAGCACGGGATCTCCAAAGCTAAGCAGCCGTGTCTGATTTACAGCAATATGCGACGAAGGCGAAAGTCTTTGTGTCCATTGCAGGGCGCCCCTTTCTCTGCGCCGCAAATCCCTTCGGCGTTTGGAGGAGTTGGGCGTGTCGGCATGATTTCATGCATCGTCACTTTGAGCCTGCCTGTTCCGCAAGGCCAACGGCCTGCATCCGACATCCCGGTATTGCCTAGCTCCCAACCGCAGCCAAGAGAGAGACCCTTACATGTTCAATAATCAGCGTATTACGGGCCACAAAATGTCGCTTCGCGCGAAGACTGCCGCCACTGCCGCCGCGATCTGGCTATCCTTCGGCGTAGCAGTCACGACAGCCTCGGCTGAAGATACCAAGCCGATGTTCATGTTCGTGCAGCTCGCGGACGGCCTGAAGACCGATTCCGCCGACCAGACGATACGCCTGGTCAATGTCAGCCAGCAGACCATCTACTTTTCGGACAGGCCGGTGCGGCTGGCCGGCCATCTGAAAATGGGCGATTATCTGAAGGAATGGGCCAAGGCGGAAGGCGACGACAATTTCACCAAAGACCCACCGAATGCCACCCTGTCTGTTTATGAGCCCGGTCAACGTGACAATACGCTTGCCGTTGTGGAGATCAGTCATCCAAAGATAGAGGGAGCCGACCTAGTCTACACGTACAAGCTTCTCGACGGAAAAATGCCTGCAAATGGCGGGACAGCAACGCTGTTCATAGACGCCATTGGTATCGGTGGCGGTGTCGGCGTCGGCTTTCACGGTGTCGGCGTCGGATTGCGTGGTCCGGGCGTGCTGTAGACCCAGGCAACTTCCAACCGGATCCAATCATGTTTCAATTCATCCCAGACGCAGAGCGCCTTGCGCAGATATTTTCACAGGCAACGGCCCCCACGTTCTTCCTGGGCGCCGTCGCTGGCTTTATCTCCCTGATGGCCTCCCGGTTGTCTGACGTGATAGAGCGAACCCGCGAATTGAACGCCATTTCGGAAAATGATCAGGCAAGGCTCCACCTCAAAGCCGATCTGGAGCGGTTGAGGCGTCGCGCCAGACTTCTCAACAGTGGCATTCTCGCTTCGCTGCGAGGTGGCCTGTGCGCGACGATATTGCTGGCGATCCTGTTTGTCTCGGAGTTCATGGGCTTCAAATACGCCTATGGCGCCGGGCTGCTTTTCGTAATTGCCACTTTCTTCGTGGGCTTTGCGCTGTATCGCTTCTCACAGGAGGCAGGAATCAGCCTTAATCAGTTCGACGAGCAGCAGTAGGAACGGCAGCGATGTCTTTGAGGCCCAAGGAGCGGATAGGGCCAGCCTTCAACATGTAGAAGAGGCGGTGACGATCAGTGTCGCTCATGTGAGCGCCGCCAAGCGGTAACGGCAGCTTACCGCCGAACGCGAACCAAAACCGGACGGTCTCCCTCCGGCCCCAGATCGGCCGTTCCAATCGTGGCGTTTATAAAGGGCGTAGGCCTGCATTCGCGATGTGAACATCTCCCTGATCGGGTTTTTAAGGGCGGCGAATCCGGGGGCACTTGATCCTACCCAGTTCGTCTACATATGTTTTTGTGGAGATCCTGAGAGGAGGCAATCATGCGCATCTTTGCGATTGCAGTTCTGTCGGTCGGCGCGATGTTGGCTGTCCCAACGCAAAGTTCCGCGCAAGTGATCCGCCCGGCGGCAAATGAATTTGCTGTAAAGTCAATGGTGACACAAGTTCATAGCCGCTATCGTTACGGCTACAGGCGCCACTACTACCGGCCGCGCTACTATGCGCCGTATTACGTGCAACCTTACTATGCACCGTACTACGCCTATCCGTATTACGCTCCGTATTATGCGGCCCCGTATTACGCGCGGCCGTATTACGCGAGGCCATATGCTCGTCCGTATTACCGCAGGCCGTATTACGGTCGGGGCTATTACTGGCGGTGATCATCGGCTGAAGTTGTTAGCGATCACGACCCGCTGCAGCCGGCGTACGGGTCATTGCGCTCCCAGCGCCCAAGTCCTGGCAACGCTGTCTGATGAAACTCCCGGTCGTGCGTTCGAAACGTTATTTCACTGGCACCGAGTAGATCCGACCCTGGTAGGGAGCGCCGTCCTTGTTGTCGACGGCTGCCACGTACATTGTCTTGCCGTCGGCGCTGAAAGCCAGATTGGGTGTCGCCGGCGATGGGAACTCGTAGGTGTTTTTCACGGAGCCATCGGGTGCAATTTCGGTGATCAGGCCGGCACTGTAATGGCCAACATAGAAGTTACCGTTCGGGCCTACCTTGATGCCGTCAGGATAGGTGTCGGCGGGTTCGCCCATCTGGTACAGCCGCACGAACAAGCGGCGGTCCGACAGGCTGCCGTCCGGGGCAATCGCAAAGGAAACGACGCGCCCCGCCTCCGATTCATTGACATAGAGACGTCCGTCGTTTCCGCGGACTATGCCGTTGGCGTAATGCAGATCATCGGCCACAGGGGTGAGTGTGCCATCGGCGGTCAGATGCACAATTCGGCCGACAATGGGACCTGATTCCCACGGTCCGGAAAGCGTGACATATGCCCCACCCTGACCATCAGGCGCTCCGTCATTGGGTCCAGTCAAACCCATTCCCGAGGCATCCTTGTCATACGTCCTGAGAGTCTCGCCCGTCGGGGAGATCAAAACGAGCTGAGCGCTATCGTAACAGGTGATCGCGTAGCCGGTTTTCACCGGGACTACGGCAGATGGCCCGCAACCTTCCTGTTTCCACAGTGTGGTACTGCTGGTGCCGTCCTGGACCGTGACCACGTGCCCTGAATATTCTGCGAAGAGCAGCTTGCCATCAGCAACGACCGGACCTTCCGGGAACAGCGCCTTGTCGTTCACCACCGTCGGCTGAGCGCCGGCTGAGGCGGCGCTGATGGCAAAAATGGCGAGAGCAGCTAACAAGCGCGTCATGGCGGTTCTCCTCCGCAGTACAGTTTGGAAGTCCAGCCTATGTGCCTATGGCAGAACGGCAACGCATTTCGTCGCGGGCGCGGAATTGCCGGCATCCAGGCATGACTTCGCAACGGGCGACGACAAGTGAGATCTAGACAAACGGCGGGCCCAATTTCAATTCATCCCGCCACATGATGGCCTCAACTTCCACTCCCACGGCAGGTTCGATATCGGCAACGACTTCGACCCGAAACTGAAAAGCGGGAAAAGTGGAAGCAGCCTTGTGGATGGCGAGCGCATCGTCCGTCTCGACCAACATGTACCCTCCATAGCTTCCAACCCGCACCAGGAACTGCTGAACCTTCATGGTTTCGGGGACTTTCCACTGACTGAAGACTCCGAGGATACGCTTCTGTGCGGCCTCGTATGCGTCGGCCGTTCCCATCGGCCGTTCTTCCCAGCTGATCATGAACTTCATGTCTGTTCTCCTCCTGCAGGTGCCCACTCACGCGGCCCAGATCATCAACAGCAATGAAAGCCCGATCAACGATGTCAGGCCCGTGGTCAGCATCGTGAAGAGGCCCATCGGTTTCTTTGCCAGCTCACGTGAATGCCGGGTCGAAGCCGATTGCTCGACAAAGTCGTCGCCCGCGGCACGGACGTCTTCCAGTGCGGACTTGCCGCCCAATGCCCCAAACGATGTTGCGCCGATTACAAACAACGTCAGCGTGATCTTGCTGATTGTCGACAGTCCCGTACCGTAGGACAGCGTGATTGCAAGAAGCGCAATGTTCGCAAAAATGCTCACAGCCATAACCCAGATGTACTGGGTCAGCCGGCGCATGCCGATGTCGATAATTTCATTCAGGCTCAAGGTTGATGTTGCCAGTTTCACGTCCATGTCCGGCCCTCCCGACCGCTTGATGACGATTGACAGACGCGGGCCGGCCAGCCCTGCGTCTCCTCACCGATGCCAGTCGCGCCCTGTCGCCGCTTGCGGCGGGGCGCGTCAGAATCAAAGTCCCAAGCTGCCGCCCCTGCGTTACGTCGCCGGCACATATTGATAGGCGCTATCCTTCCTCTCGGCGTGGCCGACACCGGGATAGGGCCAATGGAAACCGAGCATCTTCGTCTTCTCGGTAGCGGCGCGGTCAAGCAGCTTCTTGCGATTGGCAATGGCAAGATCATGGTTTGCGTCAAATCCCAGGCGCCACTCCGGATGCGGGAAGTAGATGAAAGGCAGGCCGACTGCATCGCCGATGATGATCAGCCCGCCGTCGCCTTCCACTTCAAAGGAAACATGTCCCGGCGTGTGCCCGAAGGTCTCAATCACGCGGATGCCCGAGACGATGTCATCCCCCGGCTTCACCATCGTCACACGATCCTTGACGCCGCTCAGATGCTTCTGCGCGCCAAGAACGAAGGGGTGCATTTCCTTGGGCATCTGGGTGAGAATATCCTTGTTCATCCAGAAATCCCATTCGGGCGCGGCGCTATAATAAGCGGCGTTCGGGAAGTTCAGTGCCCCGCCGGCGCCCACGGTGGCCCAGATGTGGTCGGGATGGGCATGGGTAAACACAACCTTTGTAACTGCGGCCGGATCGATGCCGGCGAGCTTCAAGTTCTCAATGAGCTTGCCAGCCGTGGGCTGAAACTCCGTGCCTGAACCATTGTCGAACATGATGAGGTCGGAGCCCGACCTGATCAGGGTCACGTTGGCTGGTCCATGCACCTCGTTGCCTGTGACACCTGCCGCAACGAACAAGGCCTTTACCGCGTCTGGCGGTGCATCGGGCGCGAAAACACTGATTGGCAGAACTATGTGGCCGTCGCTGACCACCGTGACGTCAAAAGCACCCTGCTTGAAACTGTACGGGCTGGCCAGCGCAAGGACGCTTTTCGGCAATGCGCCGGCGGCGATCAAGCCAGCGGCGGCCGTCAGGAACCTGCGGCGATCCAAAACAAGAAACGGCTTTATGTCGAGCATGATCATCCCTCCTGTTTAAGCGAGTTAACGCCTTGATAGGATGACGAGCAGCGCCCCGATTACCCGTCAAAAACGGATCGGTCAGATACAGAAGCCCGCGCAACGTGGCTGTTCGGGCTCCGTCCCGCGGCCACCATGGGCAGATGCTTAACGTTCGGAAATGATACAGGACCTCCCATGTTTTACAATGGCTTTGCCCATGCATATGTATGGATATATGAAAATATCAGCGTTGCTGGAGCGCGATGGCGGATCCCGCATGGGCGCGCCGCAATGTATTTTTGCGGGCTGAACGCGTGACGACTTCGCAGGCCCTGCCGCCGTGCGGGCTTTCCTTTTATTACCCGCGCGCGCAATATTTACCCTGAGTTCCGGCATGTCGGGCGAGACAGACCTGTCACCGTGCATGGGACCGGGACTTTGATGTGAACCTGTTGGGATTTATCTCAATGGAACGCCGTCTTTCCGCGATCGTTGCCGTGGACGTTGTCGGTTACAGCCGGCTCATGGGCATCGACGAATTCGCGACCCTGGCGGCTTTCAGGAAACATCAAAGGGAACTTCTCGACGTAGAGATCGCCCGTCACGACGGACGCATCGTGAAGCTTATGGGCGACGGGATGCTTGTCGAGTTTGCGAGCGTCGTGAATGCGGTGGCGTGCGCAGTTGAAATCCAGAAGGCCATGGCCGGGCGCAACGAGCTGGTGCCGCCCGGGCAGCGGATCGAGTTTCGCATCGGGATCAATCTCGGCGACGTCATCGTCGAAGAAGGCGATATCTTCGGCGACGGCGTCAATGTCGCCACGCGGCTGGAAGGCATTGCAATGTCGGGCGGAATTTGCGTCTCCTCCGCGGTCCGCGACCAGGTGGGCGACCGGCTCCCCGTCGTCTTCGAAAGTCTCGGCGAGCAGAGCCTGAAGAACATCGCCCAGCCGGTGCTGGCCTATCAGGTAGTGCAGTCTGGCCAGCAGGGGCGCGGCACGGCGGCACAGGATGCGCAGGGCGCCGTGGCGGCCGGGCGTGACCGGACCCAGCCCTCCGTCGTGGTCATGCCTTTCGACAATCTCAGCGGCAAGGATGACGAGTATTTTGTCGATGGCGTGGTCGAGGAGATCACAGCGGCGCTGTCGCGCGTCCGCGATTTCTTCGTCATCGCCCGCCAGTCGGCTTTCACCTACAAGGGCCGCTTCATCGACGTGCGCACCATCGGCAGGGAACTGGGCATCAATTACGTGGTCGAGGGGACTGTCCGGCGGGGCGGCAACCGGCTGCGCATCTCGGTGCATCTTGTCGATGCGGAAACGGGCAAGCAGCTGTGGTCGGACCGCTATGAAGGGGCGACGGAGAACATCTTCGAGTTCCAGGACATGATCGCGGCGCAGGTCGCCGGCGCGATCCATCCGGCTATCCGCGGCGCGGAAATCGAAGTGGCAAGGCGGCGCCCGCCGGCCAGCTTGCGGGCGTATGACTTCGTCATGCGCGCCTTTCCGTATCTTTGGGGCCGGCGCAAGGAAGCCACGGAAGAAGCGATCTCGCTCCTGAAAAAGGCGATCGCGGCAGATCCGGGCTATGGCCGGGCCCATGCCCTGCTTGCATGGTGCCACGCCTCGCGGGCGGTCTATCTATGGTCGGAAGAAACCGCGCGCGAACTCGATGCTGCCCGAAGCGCAGTCGACGCCGCGGGTTCGATTGGCGATGATCCGACGGCGCTCACGGCAGCCGGTGCGGCAATGAGCATGACGGGCGATCTCGACCGGTCCACGAGCTTTGTCGAAAAGGCGCTGGCGCTTGATCCCAACAATGCCTGGGCATGGGCGCGCTACGGCTGGATCGGCATCTACAAGGGTGACGACACGAAAGCGCGCGAACGGTTCGAACGCGCAATGGCGCTCAGCCCTATGGATCCGCTGGCCTTCAACGTAAAGCTTGGCGTGGCAACATCGCTTGCAAGGCTCGGCAAGCTGGACGAAGCGGTGGCGATCGCGCGCGAAGTCATTGCCACCAGTCCGGAGATCGTAATGGCCTACCGCTACCTCGCGGCCTGGGCGGCAATGAAAGACGATCTGGAGACGGCACACTGGGCAGCCCGCGTGCTGATGCAGCACCAGCCCGACTTTACCGTGGAGCGCTATTGCTCGCTGCCTTTCTTCCGATACACCCGCAACTGGGCGGACCAGGTGGCCCAAGCCCTGAAACTGGCGGGTTTGCCCGAGCGCTGACTGGAAGGCATCGGCAGGCGCCGGGAGAAAAGGGGATACATGAATATCGGCTTGGCCGGCCGTACCGGGGCGAGCGCACCGCACGCCCACCATGATCCAGGCGGCCGGTGAGCCGCCTGGAGGGATCCTGGGCCGGCCTATTGGCTCGGCGCCGTCATCGCATCGCACGACACGGTCGGGTTCATGTCGGCGAAAGCCCCGGTCGGATTGTCCTTCCACGCCCAGACATGCAGTTCGTAGAAGGGCCCGAGGCCGTAGCGGTTGGGCGCGGTGTTGAAGTTGAACAAATGACCCTCAAGCGCCGCAGGGCCTTTCGAGGTGATGTATTCCACCGCGATCAGCTTCAGCGATCCATCGGGCATGGGTTCGAACATGACTGCTTCCGGACGGGCGAGATCGAGCTTGTCGTCCTTGAGATATTCGCCATTGACGTAGTGGATGCCCATCGAGCCGCCGGTAATGCCGCTGGCGCAGGGTATCGGGGCATAGCCCTCCGCGACCGCGACATTGACGTTGGCGAAGCGGGCATTTGCTGCGCGCACCTTTTCGGAGAGCGGATTAGGCTCGCCATCGTTGGCGTCTTCCATGTGCGCCCTTGCAAGTGAGGGAGCAGCCAGCACGAGGCCGGCTGCAAACAGAAATTTCGGCAGATGCATCTTCATGTTTTCGGTTCCTGAAAAACGGGATTGATCCTGGCCCTGGCGGGCCGGGGAATTGTTGGCGACCTGGCCGTTTGCCTCGAGCGCCGGAGGCAATCACCCCTTGCGCAGATAGGGGATGGTGCCGGCGAGGTCCGTGTCGTCGACCAGCTGGAAGCGGCTGTCGCTGCCGCCCTGCCGGGCGGAGGCGTAGGGAGCGTATTGTGGATCGCCGGTAAAGGCACGCGCCGCCGCCTCGTCTGGAAATGCCATGACGGCGATGAGCGTGGTGTCGAGCGGCTCACCCTCCACCGTCTTCACATTGCCGCTGCGCGACAAGGTACTTGCCGCCATGCCTGTGGACGAGATCGTGTACGCAAGCGGCGTAGGCCGGAATCCAGCTTTGGTCCTTCACCTTGATGTCTGCGATTAGGTAAACGGTCATCTTCATCTCTCCTGGTCGGTCACGGTTGTTCCCGTGCCTGCCCAGAAAATTTCATGGCCGGGGCCCTTGCGGCCAGTCACCGATCTGTACTGCCCCGGTACAGTTTCTGTACTCGCCGGCCCGTGCGCGTGGGCGTATGTTCCCCTCATCAGCAAACCGAGGCCAAACCCATGCCCAATTCCGGTTACAAGCAGTTCTGCCCGCTCTCCATGGCCGCAGAGGTGCTGTGCACCCGCTGGACGATGGTCCTGCTTCGCGAACTTGTCGCCGGCTCGACCCGTTTCAACGACCTGCGGCGCGGCGTGCCGAAGATGTCGCCGACGCTTCTTTCGCAGCGCCTGAAAGAGCTGGAACTCAGCGGCATCATCGAGCGCAAGGAAGTACCGGGAGAAAAGGGGATACATGAATATCGGCTTACCGAGGCCGGCAAGGACCTGCGCGCAGTAGTCGAGGCGATGGGTTTTTGGGGCCAGAAATGGGTCGAATCGCGGCTGTCACTGAAGAACCTCGACCCTTCGCTGCTGATGTGGGACATGCGGCGCAACCTCAATCCGACGCCCCTGCCGGACGGCCGCACGGTGATACAGTTCCTGTACCAGGATCTGCCGCAGACCAAGCGGTCATGGTGGCTGGTGGTCGAAAAGCACGGGGAGGTGGATTTGTGCTGGTCCGATCCGGGCTTCGACATCGATCTCTACGTCACCACCGACCTTCACACCATGACGGCTGTCTGGATGGGGCTGACCACCGTGCAGAAGGCGGGAACGAAGGTGACGCTGACCGGAGACCGGCAGATCGCGGCACACATCCAGACGTGGCTCGGTCTCAGCCCCTTTGCCATCGAAACAAAGCGGGTGGCGTGATCGCGCGAGACGTGGCGAGGATGCCGGATGAACACTGAACGCAGGGGTGCGGCGGCGGCCAACCCGGCGGCTCTTTCATTCGGTTATCGTGAATGATGATGGCAGGTCCCGCTTCAGCGTCAGCCCAAGGCCGGGCACGTCGTCGGAGAGTTCGATGAAGCCATCCCTTGCGACCGGCTCGCCATCGAAGATGTACCAGAAGAGTTCATTGCCGACCTCGACGGGGACATGCGGAAAATACTCCGCAATCGGCGATGAAACATTGGCCATGACGATGTGGTAGTTGTGCATCTGCCCGGCGTGGGGAACAACGGCGATTCCGAAAGCCTCAGCCAGGGCGCAGATCTTTTGCGCCTGCGTCGGGCCACCCACCCTGTTCGTGTCGAACTGGATGAAGTCCATCGCCCGGCGCTCGGCGATCTCGCGAAACCCGCGCAATGTGAACTCGTGCTCGCCGCCGGCGATCGGCACGATGTTCATTGCGCGCAGCTCGGCGTAGCCGTCGATCTCGTCGGCCCCGAGCGGCTCCTCGATCCATTTGAGATCGTATGGCGCCAGCATCGGCAGCATGCGCCGGGCATATTCCAGCGTCCAGCCCATGTAGCAATCCGCCATCACGTCCACCGCGTCGCCAACCGTCTCGCGGACGGTGCGCACCAGCTCGACATTGCGCCGCATGCCCGCCGCGCCATCGCGCGGGCCCCAGCCGAAGCGCAATTTCATCGCCCTGAACCCGGCGTCGCGATAGGCGGCTGCCTCACTCGCCAGATCATCCAGCGGCTGCGCGTAAAGCCTGCTGGCATAGACCTCGATCCGGTCCTTCAGCCGGCCGCCAAGCAGCCGGAAAACCGGCTGCTTCAGCGCCTTGCCCACCGCATCCCACAGCGCCAGGTCGACGGCCGAGATCGCCGCCATGCCGGAGCCCTTGCGGCCGAAAGGCAGCGTCTGGCGATACATGCGCTCCCAAAGCCAGTTGATGTCGAAAGCGTTCTGACCCAGCAGGATCGGCTTGAGGTGCCGGTCGATCACCGTCTTGGTCACGTGTGGCGACAGCGCGGCATTGCCGATGCCAACGATCCCCTGGTCGGTCTCGATCTCGACGACAAGCCAGCCGAGAAACGAATAGGCGCCGACGCCCACCGTGTCGCGGGCGACAATATCCGAAGCGGTCGTGCAGAAATTCGGCGGCGGGGTGACGACGGGTCCACTCCATTGCAGGACACGCGCGCGGACATCGGTGATGCGCATGAGAGCTCCTTCAAATATCGAGGGGAGGCAAGCGGGAAGCATAACGCTCGGCCCAGGCAATGCCCATGGGGTGGGGTGCAAGCGCCGGCTGGCGGTCATGCACCGGGCCAAGGCCAAGGCGGCGCGCGGCAATGCGCTTGCCGTAGCACAAGAAGCTGTCGAGCGACTGGATCACGAACAGGATCATCGGCAGGATCTGTGCGTAAAGCTGCTCGGCCTTCGCCTCGTTGTCCGGCCCGCCCGCCGACATGAGTTCGAAAATGCGCGCCTGCACGTCCATGCTCTCGATGGAGGGGATCATGCCGGAGCAGCCGGCGCGCAAATTGTCTGTGAGCTCAAGGCCGCAACGGCCGTTGAAGACCTGCACCCTGCCTTGTGTCGCCTCCACGATCTGCCGGGCGTAGAGGGCGGAGCCCTCGGCCTTCAGCATTCTCACGTTGGGATGGCGCCGCGTCATGCTGACAATGCCGTCGAGCGAAAGCCCGATGCCGGTGTATTCGGGCGCATTCTGCACCCCGACCGGAATGGAGGCGGCGTCGGCGATCGCGCCGAAAAACCCGATATACTCTTCCTCCGGCAGGCCTTTTGTTGCGGGAGGCTGGAGGATCACGCAGGCCGCGCCCGCCCGCTCGGCGGCGCGCACCATCGCGATGGCTGCCGAAGTGGTTTGTTCCGCGACCGTCACCGTCAGGGGCAGCCGTCCGTCCAGATCCGCGCTCGTCCAATCCAGGACGCTGGCGCGCTCATCGGCCGAAAGCTTTCCCACTTCCGTTCCGAGCCCGAGAATTGCGAGACCGTGCGCGCCGCTTTTGACGACCGATTCCACCTGCCGGCGCATGGCATCGCGGTCAAGCCGGCCATTTGCGTCGAAGAAAGCGTAGAGCATCGGGTGGATGCCCGGAGCAATTTCAGCCATGCGGACCTCAGACAAGAACGGGCATACGTGAAAGCCAAGGCAAGAAGCGGCTCGAAGGCCAGTAATGATGATCAGCTTCGGCGTTCGGCAAGGACACTCGACGGAGTACGAAACATGACATACGCTCTCAATCGCATGGCGTGGACCCGTTTCGCGACGAGGGTGGCGATACAGTTGCACGAGTGACGAAACTGCACAAATGGGAGGATTTTGAAATGCGCAGCCTTACCAGAAGGACGACAATTGCCACTGCCTTGGCGCTGTCGCTGATTTCGACGAATGCGTTTGCGGCCGACAAGATATTGGCGTCGGTACCCGGCCTCAGCTTTCCCTTCTTTGTCCACATGATGAATGCCTTCAAGGCCGAGATCGCCGCGCAGGGATATGAAGCCGTCGAGAGCGACGGACAGGTTTCCTCGCCCAAGCAGACGGCCGACATCGAGGCGGCAATCACGCAGGGCGTCAAAGGCATCGTGATCAGCCCCAATGAAGTGGACGCAATGGCGCCCGCGCTTCAGCAGGCAGTAGAGGCCGGAATCCCGGTCGTGACCGTCGACCGGCGCGTTCCCTCCGTCGAGGGCATCCTTGCCCATGTTGGCGCGGACAACGTCAAGGGCGGTGAGGCGCAGGGCAATCTCGTCGTTGCCATGTTCCCCGACGGGGCCACCATCATCAATTTGCAGGGCCAGTCCGGCGCATCGCCGGCCATCGACCGCAACAAGGGCCTGCACAACGTGCTCGATCCGCTCGGCGACAAGTACAAGATCGTGTTCGAGCAGACTGCGGGCTTTGCCCGCGACAAGGGCCTGTCGGTGACGGAAGCGGCGCTTTCGGGATTGGCCGAGGCGCCGAAGGTCATCGTCGCTGCCAATGACGACATGGCGCTTGGCGCGATGGAAGCGGTGAAGGCGCGCGGCCTGACCGGAATTGCCATCATCGGCTTCGATGCATTGCCGGAAGCTTTGGCGCAAGTGCGTGACGGCGGACTCACCGCCACCATCGAGCAGTTCCCCGGCAAGCAGAGCGCCCTTGGAGTGCAGACGCTGGCGGCCTTCCTCAAGGACGGCACCAAGCCGGCCGAAAAGGTTCTGCTGCTGACGCCGGTTGCCGTCACCAAGGACAATCTCAACATCGCCGAACGCCTTGGTGAAGTGAAATAATCAACGTCGAAGCGACCGGCCGGAGGTGATCCGGCCGGACATCGCCATGACCGGGAAAACTCCCACAGATCCATTGCTCCGCATGACCGGGATCTCCAAGTCGTTCCCGGGCGTGCGGGCGCTCGACTCGGTCGATTTCGAGGTCGGCGAGGCGGAAATTCACGCCTTCCTTGGCGAGAACGGCGCGGGCAAGTCGACGCTCCTGAAGATACTTTCCGGGCGCCCAGCCGCCAGATTCAGGGAGCATCGAGTTCGCCGGCAATCCGGTTTCATTCGCAAGTCCGCAAGCGGCGCAGGCGGCAGGCATTGTCACGATCTACCAGGAATTCACGCTGGCGCCGGACATGACGGTTGCCGAGAACATATTCATCGGACGCGAACCCGGCTCGCGCATGTTCATCAACTTCCGCGAACTGGAAGACCAATCGCGCAAGCTGTGCCAGCGGATCGGCCTTGAGCGCAGTCCGCGCGCATTGGTGCGGGACCTGTCCGTGGCAGAGCAGCAGATGGTCGAAATCGCCCGCGCGCTTTCCATGAAGTCGCGGCTCATCGTCATGGATGAACCAACCAGCGCGCTGAGCCGGGCGGAAGTGGAGAAGCTCTTCTCGATCATTCGCAGCCTCAAGCACGAAGGCATCTCGACCATCTTCGTCACACACCGGCTGGAGGAGGTTTTCGAGATCTGCGACGCCTACACCGTGTTGCGCGATGGCCGTCATGTGGGCCGCGGCAATGTGCCGGATGCAACCATGAACAGCATCATCCGCCTGATGGTCGGACGTGAACTCGCACTGCTTGCGCCGCGCACAAATTCCTTTGCGACCGGCGAGGTGGCGCTTGAGGTCCAGGAGCTGACGCGCAAGCGAAAGAGCACGGACGCGAGCGCCATCGAACTTCACGGGGTCTCGTTCAAGGTCAACCGTGGCGAGATCCTGGGAATTGCCGGGCTGGTGGGCGCTGGGCGGACGGAAACCGCGCGCGCGATATTTGGCGCCGACAAATTCGATTCCGGCTCGGTCAGGATCGATGGGAGCGAAGTCGCCATCAACTCCCCGCGCGATGCGATAGCGCACGGCATCGGGCTCGTCCCCGAGGACCGCAAGCAGCAGGCCCTGTTTCTTGCGCTGGCGATCCGGACAAACCTTTCGATTGCCGCCCATGACGACATCTCGGCGTTTCGGTTCTTCATCAGCCGGACCAAGGAAGACAAGCTTGTCGAGCAGTACCGCAAGCTTCTCAACATCCGCATGGCCTCCGCCGATCAGCTGGTGGGGAATCTGTCGGGCGGCAACCAGCAGAAGGTGGTTCTGGCCAGATGGCTGGCGCTGAGGCCCAAGGTGCTGATCGTGGACGAGCCGACGCGCGGCATCGACGTCGGCGCGAAGGTGGAGGTCCACAACCTCCTCTTCAAGATGGCTGCAGCCGGCATAGCCATCATCGTGATTTCGTCGGAACTGCCCGAGGTGCTTTCGCTTGCGGACCGCATCGTCACCATGCGCGAGGGACGCGTCACGGGCGAGGTCATGCGGCCGGACGCCGACCAGGAAAAACTCATGACGCTGATGACCGTCGGTACGCAGCGCGCGGCTTGAACAAGAGGGCACGATGACCGAGGCGACCGCCAACACCGCAGACAACGGATTTGATGCATTCTCGTTTCTGGCGCGCTTTGCGCCATTGATCTTCCTGCTGATCCTGATGGCTGTGTTCGCCATCCTGGAGCCCAGGTTCCTTTCATCGGTCAATCTGCTCAACGTCATGCGGCAAGTGTCCATCGTCGGCCTGCTGGCCATCGGGATGACGTTCGTGATCCTCACCGCCGGCATAGATCTTTCGGTTGGCTCGCTGCTCGCGTTTGCCGGTCTGGTCGCCGCTGCGATCGCCAAGGGCGGCATGCAGGACCGGTTCACGGTTGGCGACGAAGCCATTGGTTATGGCTGGCAGCTTGCCGCGCTCGGCGCGATCCTCGTCGGGCTTGCCGGCGGATATCTGCAGGGCCTGGCCATCACACGGCTTAAGGTGCCGCCCTTCGTGGTCACGCTCGGTGGCATGTCGGTCTTTCGCGGCGCCGCATTGCTGTTTGCCTCCGGCGGGCCGATTTCGGGATTCCAACCCGATTTCACCTGGTGGGGACAGGGCAAGATCTACGGTATTCCTGTTCCGGTCATCACCTTCCTGTTTGCGGCGATAATCGCTCATGTCGTGCTTCGCTATACGCGCTATGGCAGACGGGTCTACGCGGTTGGCGGCAATGCCGAAGCTGCGCGGCTTGCCGGGCTCAACGTCAACGGCATCATCTGCAGTGTCTACGTCATCATGGGATTCTTCGCCGGTCTTGGAGCGTTCGTCCTCTCGGCGCGGCTCAATTCGGCCGAGGCGGTGGCTGGAACCGGCTATGAACTGACCGTCATCGCATCCGTCGTGATCGGTGGAACCAGCCTGTTCGGCGGGGCAGGTTCCATCTTCGGCACGGTGATCGGAACGGTGCTGATCGGCGTGCTCCTGAACGGCCTCGTGTTGATGAACATCTCGTCTTACATCCAGCAGATCATCATCGGGATCATCATAGTGCTTGCCGTCGCGTTCGACACCTTCGCCAAATCGCGCAGGCGGAGGGCTTGATCTGCCGGTCAAAGGGCCGCTGGCGTTTCACGTCCGGCCAAGCGCATCGGCGATGATCCACAAGCCGGAGAGCGTCAAGACGGCGGCCCCGGCCTTCGTCACCAGCCGTCCCTGTCCGGCAATCTTTTCGAATGCGACATAGATCGCAAGGCCGGCGATCCACAGCAGATTCATCACGCCGCCCACGAACAGCAGCGCCATCAGCAGCCAGCAACAGCCAAGGCACTGCACGCCGTGATGCCAACCCATGCGCAAGGCGCCGCCATTGCCCGGCTGCCAATGATGCATCAAGAACATCACGGGATGCTGGCAGTGGCGCAGGCACGCCGACTTCAGCGGCGTCAACTGGTAAAGCCCTGCCGCGATCAGCACCGCGCCGGCAAGCAGGGGGGTGCCGATTTCCATCATGCCGGTCAGCAGGCCGGCCTTCTCCAGCCCCCATTGGGCGGCCGTTCCCGCAAGGCTTAACAGGCCCCACACGAGGAGATAGCCGGCGAGAAAGCAGCCCGTTGCCAGCAGCGGCATGCGCACGGCCGCCTGCTTGCGGCTGATCGCCGAGAAGACGAGTATCGCGGGCGCCGCGGAGGGCGTCATCATGGCAATCATCATCATCCACCACATGGCGAAGACAATGGCTGCATAGCCGGCCGACCATTGCGCCGGCTGCATCATCATGCCGGGCATTTCGAGGGCCATGCGCGTCATGGTGGCCGCCGACATTTCCATGCCGACGCCGGCGATGGTGTAGGCGGCCGCCAACACGACGACCGCCGCCAGCGCGATCGTGACCACTGCCCGGTCACGCCGCAGCAAGAAGTCCAGCCTGGAGCCGGCGCCAGTTCCAGTGGCTCCCTGCGTGGTCAAGCTTCCCAGGAGAACGGCGCGAAGTGCCCGTTCCGCGTTCCGCTGCTGTCATTCCAGCGAATTCCGAAAACGTTGAACGCGCTCCTGGTCGCCTTGGCCAAGGCGAGGCGGGGCGAAACGGGGTGTGCCGTATTGTCGATATAGATCGGCTCGCCCTCGCGCGATGCGCTGGCAACCCCGGCGATCGACTGGTCGACCAGTTCGCCTGCCTTCACGGAGAAATTCATGCCGTCGGAATCGAACGAGATGGGGCGTTTCTCAACGCCTGCGAACTCGCCGACCAGGGGGGCCAGTGCCGCCATCGGCCCGCCTGCGGCTCCCGAGGCAATCTCCTTGATGGCTTCGACCTGTGCGTCGCTGGCGCGCTCATCAACGATCAGACCGACCTTCATGTTGCCCTCGCCCATGGGGCCGGGCGCATGCATCATCACGATGAAACTCAGCCCGTCGAGCGAAACGTCATGCTTGCGGCCCTTGTCTATGTGCATCGCAACGGCCGCCTTGCAGTCGCCTTCGGTCGGCACAGCCGCCATGTTGGAACCGATACAGGGACAGATGAAATCGCAATTGCAGGTCTCCATGTACCGGCCTTCAATCTGCCAAGCAGCCATGACCTATCCTCCTCTGTTGTGTTCGAAATGATACGACGGCATCGCGGCTTGTCAAATTTCCATTCCGCGTGAGGTCCGTGCGAGTCCACCGCCAGCCGGGACCGATCCGTCCCGGCATGCATGGGCAGCGCCGCGCGACGGTGCGCCGCCAAGCCGTCACTTCAACGCGAGGCTGCGTGCCACCTTGACGAAATTCGTCAACACGGGGTTCTTGTAAGCGCGGTTCCAGGCCAGGACCGTCTCGACGCCCTGACGGCAATCGGTAATCGGACGGATGGCAATTCCGTGGGGTTGAAGCCTTTCCAGCGCCTGCGCATAAACCGAGACGCCCAGGCCCGATGCGACCAGTCCCAGAATGCCCATGGCATTCGACGCCTCGTATTTGATATGGACCTCGACATCGGCCTGCGCAAAGGCATCGAGCACGAACTGCCGGAAGAAATCCCACTCCGACATGTTCCCCAGCACCAGCGGAAATCTGGCTACTTCGCCCAGGGTGACCTGTGGCTGCCGCGCGAGTGCATGGCCGGCAGGCAATATGGCGACCAGCGGCTCCACGACGAGGGGAAAGGTCTCGAACTGCGGGTGCTGGAAAGGGCCGAGCATGAAGCCCACGTCGATATTGTTGCGGGACAGTTCGATCTTTTGGCCTTGCGTGCGCAGGTACTTCAGTTCGAGTTCGACATCGGGGTAGCGGCTGGCAAACTCGCGCACCACCTTGGGCATCCATTCGATGGCCGCGAAGGACATGTAGCCGATGCGCAGCAGCCCGCGCTTGCCTTCCGCGGCTATCTGGCCGGCGCGCACCGCCGCCGCAATCTCTGAGGCGACCAGGCGCGTGCGCTCGTGGAGAACCTCGCCGGCGGCAGTCAGCGAGACTTCACGGGTCGTGCGGCGGACCAGCATGTAGCCGAGCTGATCCTCGAGCGAGCGAATACGCCTCGACAACGCACTCTGGTCCATGCCCAGCCGTTCGGCCGCGCGGCGAAAACTCAGCTCTACCGCAACGGCATTGAACGCCTCTAAATCGCGTGAACTGGGTGAGGCCGTCATCTTGCATCCCCTGTGAAGAGCGCTGCGCGACCGCGCATCGATGCGCAATCGTCCATAATAATGGTGAATACGGCCATTCCGTCAATACGGTGATTGGCCTCAAATAGTGCAGTGGAATTGCACCGGATGGAGCCCGCGACCATGAGTGAAGTAGACGCCAAGGAACTCGACCGCCTTCTTCAACAGGCATTCGACACCGCTTCCAAGCTGTACAAGGAGCGTGGATTCCAGCGCCGGGTCGGCTTCGGCAAGCGCCCCGCTCTGGTAAGCGTCGATCTCGCCAATGCCTGGACGCGGCCCGGCAATCCGTTCACCTGCGACCAGGAGAAGATGGACAACGAGATCATCCCATCCATGCAGAAGCTGCTGAAGGCCTGCCGCGCCAATGGCGTGCCGGTGGTGCACGTGACGACAGCCTATGAGATCACCGACCGCAACTCGCCTTTCACCGACATGGGCCTATGGCACGACAAGATCCCCATCGAGGTGGTTAACCTCGACAACAAGGACCTGTGGGCGATCGACAGCCGCATCGCGCCGGTTCCGGGCGAATACACGCTGCTGAAGAAGCGCGCTTCCGCCTTCCACGGAACGGAGCTCGCCGGCATCCTGCGCGCCAACAATGTCGACACGATCCTCGTTACCGGCGTTACGGCTTGCGCCTGCGTGCGCCAGACGGTTTGCGACGGGATTGCCGAGGGCTTTCGGCCCATCGCGGTCAAGGAGGCCATCGGCGACCGGGTCCCCGGCGCGGTGGCGTGGAACCTCTTCGACATCGACGCAAAGTTCGGCGACGTCGAAACCACCGACACCTGCGTTCGATACCTCAACGCGCTCAACCGGGCCGCAGCCTGAAGCTGTGAGAAGTTGGCACCGGCAACGGGATCTGACCGATGGCGCGCATGGGGGTCGATGTCGGACCCTCGATGACGAGCCAGTGACTCTGGCCGCGGCAAATTCAAGGCGCAGGGACCTTGTATTGGTCAGGGACGATCCGGCTGCCGCCCTTCCGCGAGCATGGCAGTTGGCGCGCATGCTCTCTGCGCGTGATCCAACCGGCCGATACAAACGTGTAATAGCCGACAACTTCAAGGTCCAGGGCGAACCATTCGCCCGCAGTGGCCGCAATCGAGGGGCACAAACCACATGCCGAACGCCTATCCGCACACATTCTCGCCTTTCAGCCTGGGTGGCCTGAAGCTCAAGAACCGCATCGTCATGGCCCCGCTAACGCGCCAATGCGCCAATGACGACGGCACCCCGAACGAGGAGATGGCCGCCTATTACGCAAGGCGGGCGAGGGGCGGGGTCGGGATGATCATCACCGAAGGCACTTTCGAGAACGACGAACTGGGCTGCGTCGCCTATCTTAACCAGCCGGGAATCGCTACCGCGAAGCATGTCGCCGGCTGGAAGAAGGTCACCGATGCCGTTCACGCCCACGGCGTGCCGATCCTGCTGCAGCTGATGCATGGCGGCCGGGTCAGCGACCCGCGGTGCCTGCACAAGGGCGAACAAGCAGTGACTGCAAGCGATACACAAAGCCCGGGCTGGGTGCTCTACACGGACACCGACGAGGAAAAGCACAACCGCGGCATCAAGGGCGAGTGGCCAAAGGTGACTTTCCCGCCTGCCCGGGCGCTTGCAAGGGCAGAGATCGAGCGCGTTGCGGAAGGCTTTGCCGAAGGCGCGGCCAGGGCGGTCGAGGCAGGATTTGACGGCGTCGAGATCCATGGCGCCAACGGCTACCTGCTCTACCAGTTCATACATCCCAAGACGAACCTGCGCACGGACGAGTTCGGCGGCAGCGCGGAAAACAACGTCCGCTTCGCCAAGCTCGTTTGCCGGAAGGTGCGCGAGGCAATCGGGCCGGACAAGATCATCACGCTGCGCTTGAGCCAGGACGGCGTCGACGACTTTACGGGCGCCTGGCCCGGCGGCATTGCCTACGCCCGCGCGCTCGGCGAGGCACTGGCGGATGTCGATGCGGATGCGCTGCACTGGTCCAGCTTCAACTGGAAGGACAATCGCGCAAGCGACGGCGCGGACCCCATGCCCGGCATCATTGCAAAGGCAAGCGGCAAGACCATGATCGTCAATGGCGGCATTGCCGATGGAGCGGATGCGGAGGAAGTGATCGCTTCGGGGAACGGCGAACTGGTCGCCGTAGGCAGGCCACTGTTCGCCCATCCCGACTGGCCGCACATCATTCGCTCGGGCGAGCCATATCCCTGGACGCCGTTCAACAGGCGCTATGTGATCAAGCCGCCCCACGACTATTCATTCGGCTATCCCTTCAACCTTCCGGAACTGAACTGGGACGCTGACCTGACCAAACGGCGTACCGCCGGATGGATGGAGTGACGGCTGGGGGCAAGTTGCGATGGCGGAGTCACCCGGTCCGCCAGCGTGGTAACGGGCGCTGGATTGGCTTCATGCGACGGTGCCGAATATTGCGCCGATGCCGGCCGTCAGCGTCATGGCCAGGGCGCCCCAGAAGGTGACCCGGGCGGTGCCCTTGAGCACGTTCGCACCACCGGCGCGTGCTCCTATCGCGCCCAGCAGGGCCAGGAAAACAAGCGAAGCCGCCGAGACGCCCGCTACCAGCATGGCGGGGGGCAACACGAACACCATGGCGAGGGGCAGAACCGCACCGACGGCAAAGGTCGCGGCCGAGGTCAGCGCCGCCTCCATAGGGCGGGCCGTGGTAGCTTCGGAAATGCCGAGTTCGTCGCGCGCGTGCGCGCCGAGCGGATCCTTCGCCATCAGTTGATCGGCGACCTGCAACGCCAGTTCGGGAGCGACACCGCGGGCGACATAGATGTCGGCGAGTTCCCGGTGTTCGAATTCCGGCCGGCTTTTCAGTTCGGCGGCTTCGCGGGCCAGATCCGCACGTTCGGTGTCCGACTGCGAACTGACCGAGACATATTCACCCGCGGCCATGGACATGGCGCCGGCAACGAGGCCGGCGACACCCGCGATGGTGACTTCAGAAACGGAACCCGATGCCGTGGCGACGCCGACGATCAGGCTGGCCGTCGAGACGATGCCGTCATTTGCGCCAAGCACGGCAGCACGCAGCCACCCGATCCGAGATACCAGGTGTTTTTCGGTGTGCAAGTGAAGCCTGGACATTTGCGCTTGCGATCTCCTGTTGTGCGGGAAACGGTATTCGTGCGAATGCGCGGGTATTCATCTGCGCTTGCCTGTGGTCATCAGTCGTGCCGTCACGCGCGACGTGCGATCAGGCCTTCTCGACGCGGAATGAACCGTCATGCGATATCGGCATTATCGACCCGCCGATCAGGTCTTCGATAAAGATGCCAAGCAGTTGCGATCGGTTGCCGACGCCCGCCTTGCGGAAGATGGCGTTGCTCTGCGCCTTGACGGTTCCCTCGCTCGTGCCACGGACCTTCGCGATCTCGGTGTTCGACAAGCCCTTGATGGTAAACATCGCCACCTCGGCCTCGGATGGCGATAGCTGCCACAAGTCGAACCTCTCCCGCATCAATTGATGAAAAGCGCCGGAGGCAGCCTTCAACTGGGATTCTACCCGGCGATTGCGACGGAACAACATGAATATCAGCATGATGCTGATGGCTATCCCGGCGAGGGCAAACACCCCTTCCGAGATCTCGTACAGCTCGACCATTTCCCAGGGCATGCCGTTGTAGCCGATGAGGTGGTACGTGATGTACTCGACCACGAACAGGACGGACAGCGCCAACTGGAAGCCGATCAATACGAGCAAGATCCGTCTATGCCGGATTTCGCCGCCCTGGGCAGTTTCAGGATGCGCGGGACCATTCCTTGCCAGCATTCCCATCATTCCGATCGCTCCCGTTCAAGCGGGCAAATTCGCCGGGAGTGGCTGACGGCGGCGCCTGCAGCGCAGGACAGCGGGCGCCGTCAGTTCCTCGCGCAATCAGTCGTCGCCGCCGCCGCCCGAGTCGCCTTCGCCGCTGTCGTGATCACCGCCGTCACTGTCACCGCCGTCACTGTCGCCGCCGTCGTGATCGCCACCGTCGTCACCATCGCTTCCGCCGTCTCCATCGCCGCCGCTGTCATCGCCGCTTTCATTTCCGGAGTCATCGGAACTGGCATCATCCGAGCTGTCGTCGTTCGTACCCGTGGCGCGCGACCCGTCATCTGCGTTATCGTCAGTCTTGTCGCGAAGAACCTGGTCCAGCGACGGATTATAGACGACCTCGCGCTCGATCGCTCCCTTGTAAGCCTCGATCTTGTAGTTCCCCAGCAGCGTCTTGTCGACTTCCTTGACCGTGTAGCCCTCTGCCGCGAGCCTGGCGATAACGTCATCCAACGTCCCGGCACACGCCGAACTTGCCATCAGGCAGGAAATTGCGGCCGCGATAATCGATTTTTTCATCTCATGATCCTCTTCGTGCTTCGGCGCATCGTTGCAGTGCCGGAATTGTTTGCGTTCGACCGAATCACGACGGTTGAACCGGGCGCAGTGTTGGGGGGTGTGGGTCCACGACGGAATTGGTCACTGGTTTAAATGTACGAAATAAACCACGGTTTATGGAACCTGGCCGGGCGCGGTGCCAAGAATGCTGATCGAATGGACGGCGATTCGCTGCGTGCGTCAGCGCCGTTGACCGCCTGCAAGACGGGTATCCCGGAGCCCCCCGATGTTGTCTGCGATGCGCTTGCTGAGAACGATCCACGGCTGGATGGGGATCATCGCCATCCCGTGGGTCCTGATGTACGGGCTTACCGGGCTCTACCTGAATCACGAGGGTCAATTCAACGCGCTCCTCGGTGACGACCCGGTCGACAGTTACTGGAGCGAGGACGCGCCGAACCGCCTGCCAACCGAGGCGGTTGCCCGCGAGTGGCTGGAGGAACGGTTTCCCGGCATGAAGGTGAATGAAGCAAGGGACGAGCCCTATCACGGAAAGGACGCCTTCATTTTCGAGGCTGGCCGCACGTCCGTGATTGCACCGAAAAACAGCACTTATTACTTCGTCAAGGACGCCCATGCCCGTCGACTCCACGATGCGTCGGGCGCGACGATCCACACCCGCCGCTACTGGCAGAACATCTTCAAGGAGCTTCACGTGAGGGGTTGGGTGGGAAGTCCTTTCGGAACACTGATCGCCGACACATTCGGCATCATCCTCGTCAGCTTTGGAATTTCCGGCACATTCTTGTGGCTCGTTCCCAGGCTGCTCAGGATGCGCGCAAGACGATCGAACCGTTCACTATCCGTCGTCCGGAATTAACGGTCTGTTATCGTTCCGGGAAGAAACCATTCGTCAACACGGGCGCGGACCGTTACCATATAGCGATTCGTGAATATCAGGGAGTTGATCCAAATGCATAGAAGAGAAGTCCTCAAGAAGCTCGGCATTCTTGGCCTGGCTGCCTATGCCACGCCAATGGTCTTGACCATCAGCGATGCGCGCGCATCGTCGGGTGGGGGTTCGGGCGGCGGGGGTGGCGCCGGCTCGGGCGGCGGTGATTCGGGCGGCGCATCGGGTGGCGGGGAAGCTTCCGGAAGCGACTCGCAAGGCGGCGTCGCTTCAAGTGGCGGCGCGTCCACGCCCAGCACCTCCGACGTCGCATCGGCGCCAAGCACCCCGAGCACTCCTTCCGCTCCGAGCGCTCCTTCCGCGCCCAGCTCTGTTGATTCCATTCAGCTGAAGTCCAACTGCTCGTCGCAGCACTCGGACTGCTAGGCGGTCAGTCGATTCAGCACGAATGGATGGGCGTTTCAGCTTCGACATCGACGGGATCGAGATCACGGCGGAGCTGGACGTTCCCGAGGGATTTCTGGATCTGCTGAATGAGATCGCTCTTGGCTTTCGCGAGCCTGGACCGGCATCTCCACCCCCGTCGGTCATCGTGCGGCAACTCCCCGACGGCCAGGGCTTTTTCGTCGCGGGCAGCGCCTTCATGCAGCCGTTCACCTGCCCCTATCCGGCGGACGCCGCCAGCGCCGTGGTCGCCGGACTGGTGGGGAGCTATGGCCAACGACATGCCACGAACTTCTGCTTTCATGGCGCGGCGGTCGAAATCCAGGGAATGACCTTTCTTGTTCCGGCTGTATACCGGGCGGGCAAGAGCGGCCTGGTGATGGCGCTGAGAAGACTGGGATGCACAGTCCTTTCCGACGATGCCGTCATCTACGACCCCGATCTGAACGAATTGAAGTCGTTCGGAATGCCGGTGCGGCTGAGAGCCGATTTTCCGCAGGTCTGCAGCCAGAGCCTGCGCGAATTCATTTCAGCGCACACGCTGCATGCCGGCAAGCGGTACATATTCGTGGACGCCCAGACTGCAGGCCATTCGCGCAAGCTGGCAGGCTTTCTTTTTCTGAAACGCAATGGCGCCTCGCCGCCTGTCCTCAGCAAGATCAGCGCCGACAAGGCGTTGACGCAGGTCATATGGCACAATCTCGCGCGTTCGGCGCCACCCAGCAACATACTTGCCAGGTTTGCCGGGCTTGTCGAAACCTTGCCTTGCCTTGAACTGGAATACGACAATGCCGAAGGGGCCGCGGCTTTCCTGAACCAGATATCATTGCAAGACCTGCCGCAAAAGGCGCCGGGGGAATTGGCGAGCCACACGCGTTCGAATGATGCCGATCTTGCCGTTTTGGAGGGAGCCGAGACCTCGATCATCGCCGATGATCGCAATGGCAGGATCTATCAGCTCAACAATTCCGCGTATGTCATGTGGAAAGTCGCGCGCAACAGCCAGGACATGGAGGAGGCGGTCGAGCTCTTGACGGCCTTGTATCCCGACTTGGCGGTTGCGGAGCTGACACGCGATTTCCTGGCGGTGGTCGAGCGCCTCAAGGCATCTGATTTGCTGGAATGGCCAATTACCGGCCCCGGAGCGCGACCTTGACGGCGACTCTCGCAATGCGTCCTGAACAGGATACATCTGCCCGGATCGGATCGGCCACGTTTGCCGGCACGATTGCGGCCCCACCCGCGCGCCGGTTGGGGACATCGTAAGGCAAACCGCCGCAGGCTGGCGGGGAACGGGTGGCTCACAGCGTCAGGGTTTGCCTTGAGCCATCGGAGAATTCGCAGTCGAGGAGCCATTGACCACCCGACGGGCGCACGAAGAAGAACGTAGCGCCATCGCCCCTTGCGGGCCGGGCGGTATTGACGATGCAGCCGTAATTCTTGGCTCCATGCTGGAACTTGATGGTCTCGCTGTCGACGAACTGCTCGTCCATGCTGTTGGCGAAGGGGAATGGGGAATACATCGCCGAGGTGTGGATGGAGTGGATGCGCGTGAGCGTCTTGTTCGCGCCGTCCGTAAGCTGCGCGGTGGCAATGCAGGCGCGATGTTCGTCTCCGGAAAGGAACACCACGTTTGCGATGCCATTCTCCGCGATGAACCCCAGCACCTCGCGCATGGTTTGCGGGTAACCGTCCCAGCCATCGGAATGGAGCGCGCTCAGGTTGCCGCTGTCGAGCCGGGTGTCGCGTTGCACGGCGCGGGCATGGCGCGGCAGCAGCATCAACGGCGAGAGGACAAACTTGGGTCCGCTCGTACGGGTGAGGAATGCCTTGAGGGCATCCATCCGATCCTTGTGGAACAGGGCCGCATGGGCAAGATTGCCAAGCTCGCGGTGGGTGCGGCCGCTGCGCGTATCGAGCATGAAGAACGGGTAGCCATCGAAGGTGAACTCCTCCAGCTCCTTCTTCAGGCCGCGCTGGTATTTGAGGAATGCGTCAACGCCCAGCACCCTGGTCCTGGTGTTGTAGAGCTTGTCGGGATCGGCGACCGGCTCCCAGTTGTCGGCGATCTCGTGATCGTCGAGCAGCATGAAGGAAGGTATCTGGCGCAGCACGGTGCGCACGTTCTCGTCTCTCAGCCAGTTTTCGTAGGGGAGCCGGTACCGGTCGTCGAGGTTGCTCGGATCATAAAGACCGGCGGTCGGATCGACATAGACCTGGTCGCCGGCAAACAGCATGAAGCGGGGCATGATGCCGGCTCCCGAGCGCAGGCGCCCGGCAATGCGCGCATAGCCGGAAAACGCGATCGTCGCATCGAACAGTCCGGCCGGATACTGGCATGAGGCCAGGGCGAAACTGGTTCCGGCGGGATCGGGAAGGTTGGGCGGATTGACCCGCGGGTCATGGGGAATGATGCCGGCCGAAAGGTCGGTGTCCATGTTCAGCAATGTTTCAAGCGTTGCCTGCGCTGCCCGGGCATCGCTGGCGCCCGTGGTGACGTTTGCGGAGAGGAGGTCCATGTGCGCCGGGGCGCGATGCAGCAGCGAATGCTTGTTGAGTGCCGCCAGTCCGGCGGTCGCGACGGCTGGCAGATCGACCATCTTCTGGTTCTTGACGGGCTTGAATTCCATGAAGCGCCGGGGGCGTGATGCGGCGTCGGAAAAGACCGGCATGCTTTCCAGATTGAACGTCTGGCTGTTTCGCCTGTAAACGGCGGGAAGCAGGTCCGGCAATTCGTCGTAGACAAGCAGGACGAGCAGCGCGTTGCCCGGATGCAGCGGGTCGTGGTTCTGCATTTCCTGAGGCAAGGGCGCTTCGAACTCGGCCCAGCGCTGCAGCTTCAGGCCCGGCGGGGAGACGTACTCCATGTGATCCAATATGTATTGTTCATCCCATGGCAGGCCCGAATCGTCGGGGCGCAGGATCTGGTCGCCCGACACGAAAACCCGCAGCAGGATGACGCCTTCCGCCTCACGGTGCGAGGGCATTGCGCCAAGGCGGATCACCAGCCCGTCATGGTGCGGAAGTTCCTCGGTGATCACCGGTCCGAGCCAGGGCGGATAGGCGACCTTGGCGGTGTTGCCGTTTGACGCCGGAGCGGTGATGTTGGCATCGAGGAACTGCGTCACCTGCTGGAAGGTGGCGTGCCGCTTGGTTCCCACCAGCGCATCCTGATGGCCCGCGCCGGGGTTTATGAACTGGGGCAGGTAGATGCGCCCTGAGTCGGAAAGGATGGTGCGCATCCGGTCGACGGTCGAGACATGGGAGAGCCCGTTGTCGGAGCCGTGGACGCTGAAGGTGGGGAAATCCCAGTTCGTCCTGAACCTGAGCCGCGAGACCAGGTTGTTGTTTCCCTTCCTGTCCGTCATGACCGCATTGCGCACGAAATGCAGCGTGGTCGCGACCGTGCGCAGGCTCAGCGCGCCGAAATGCTCGTCGATGTCGCGCAGCATGTCCGGCTCCATGTTGGCGACGTTGAAGTCCCGTCCGTACAGCGCATCCATCCGGTGACGGGTGCGGGTCCATGGCGTGCGCTTCCAGGGCAGTATCGGGTTCTCGTAATCGAACTCCTCCTTCGGATAGGGCAGGGTCGAGAGCAGCCGATCCAGAAGATCGTCGAACAGACCGGGATTGTCGGGGCGGAACTGGTAGTCGTCGGGAAGGTACTCGACGAGGTAGCGCAGCACATAGGCCCGCAGCACGTTCGCGGGGGTAAACACGACGAGGGGACCGACCTGCGTGAACGCGGCGCGGTCCACCATGTCGCCGAGTTCGCCCGACAGCGCGGCGATGGAAAACACCACCGTGCCCATGCAATGGGCGACGACATCCACCTTGCCGTCGATGGAATGCTGCGCTGCCTCGGCAATGACCTTCGGCACGTCGTTCGTCCCGATCTGGTCGAAGCTCCAGCCGCGTTTGGCAATGCCGCGATCGGCCGGACTGGTGCGCAGATCGGCCACCCAGACGTCGCGCCCGCTGTTCCACAGGTGGCTGGCGAAATTGGGATTGACCGAGTCATGCGCGAAAGTCGTGCCGCCGGCGCTGTAGCCGTGGATCATCACCACCGGCCGTTTCATGGTGCCCGGACGGGGATAGCGCGTGATGGTGACCTTTGCGCCCACGGCGGGCGTTCCCGGCGGCTCCAGGTCCGGAACGCCGTTCAGCGCAATCTCGATCGGCTGTGCCTTTACCTTGGCGCCGTTTGCCACCTTCAGGTTGCGGGGCGGGAGGAAGTTCAAGATCCTGTCGGGGTCCGGGTCCTTGTCGGGCGATCTGAAGCTCCAGATGTGCACGCCGATCATCAGCCGCGCGACATAGGAGAGGAAAGAGGCGATCTCGCCGATTGCAGCCACGGCGTCGCGCTGGCCGGCAAGGCGGAAAAGCGGCACGCCTATGGCTGCGAGGAATCCGGGATCGACCTTCAGCAACTTGCGGGAGCCGAGCGGTCATGCCGGGGAAGCGTTCGAGTGTCACTTCCATCAATTGCCGCCACGGATTGCCCCGGCGCTCGTAGGTGAACGTCTTCTTGCCGAGGATGCGGCTGCCGTCGAGGGCAAAGGCCGCGCCCGGGTCGGCAATGCCGATCTGCAAGTCATAGGTGAGCGTGCGGATCTCGCCGGCCCTGCTCGCAAGAGCCAGACCCGAACGGATACGGCTGAAAACACCCGGTCCACCGTCGGGATGGCAAATCGCCTCGTGAATATCGCGCAGGCCGCGGTTCAGCGTCCATGCCCAGCCGGAACGCAAGATGCGGCCGACGACGTTGGACTGCTGCCTTTCGAATATCCTCAAGGTTCCCGTGAGCGGAGCCTTGTACAGCGCCATCCCATCCAGTTCTGCCTCGCGCGCGGTGTGCGTGCGCCATTGCTTTTCCAGCGCCTCCCACTGCGACTTCGGAAAGATCCGGAGCATGCTGCGCACCTTTTTGCCGCCGCTCCAGTTGGCGGAAACATCGAGCACGGGATTGCCGCCGTTGCCGGGCGACAAATGCCCGATATTCCTCGGCTCGAAACGCAAGGTCAGTTCGGCGATGCATTCCTGCGCGGGGCGGTTCAGCGGCCGCAGCGTCACGGACCCCGACAGGCGCTCGATGACTTCGACGGTTGTTTGGGGAGGCGGCGCGGCGAAGTCGGTCTTGCGAAACACCGGACGCGTAAGCGTGGCGGACGGCGCCGCGGCTTGTCCCGAGAGACCCCATTGGGCCGCCAGTTCCTCCGATGCGCGCAGCGCCACTGCCGCGATGGTGAGCGCCGGGTTTGTGGCGAGCGCGGTCGGGATGATGGAGCCGTCGAGAACGACCAGTCCGTCGTGGACCGCGTTGCCGTTCATGCCGGAAAACACGCGGCCCATGTGGTCGACCACGCCATGCGCCGCGTCGTCGGCCATGACGCAGCCGCCGAGCGGATGAACCGTGGTCAGCGGCCCGCGCTGGTCGCGCAGCAGCCAGCCAAGTTCGGCGGGCAGCAATTGCCAAAGCGGATTGGCGATGACGCGCCCTCCGGACTTGCCGGCAATCTGCGAGAGCTGCTTCACCTGTCTTGCGAACAGCGGATGGCCGGGCAGGGAGTCCCAGCGCATGACCGCGGTGCCATCGGCCATTGGGTCCGTGGACTGGGCAAGCTCGATGACCCCCGCCGCGCCGTCATCGCCCATCACGGCGTACAGCGCACTGTGCCTGACGTGCCGGGCGGATGTGACGTGGCTGTCGTCTTGCGGGAATCCGCGGGTGTGGAAGGACGTGTCGAAGGTGTCGAGCACATGCAGCGAGTTGACCGTGGCGAACACCTCGGCGAAGGCGCGGGCAAGTCCGGCCGGCACGGACATCTCCTCGATCAGGATGCCATGCTTCCTGCGCAGGTCGATGATGCCGGTGATGGTCGGGCCGATCGCGCGCTGCGACGGCTTGACGGTTTCGTCGGCCACCGTGTTGACGGCCTTTGCAGTCGCGTAATCGGCAACGAGCATGTCTCCGTTGGTGGAGCATCGCTTGCCGAGCTGGCCTGAAAACTGAAGGCCTGGTTGCGAGCGCATGAGCAGTTCCGTCGAGCCGAGCGTGCCGGCGGCAAGTATCACCTTGCCGGCGCGAACGGCGACGCTTTCGCCGCTGCGCTCGCGCAGCTTCGCGTTGGTGTGCACGCAATGCGACGACCCAGGCGCCGGCCTCGCGGGTAATCCTCAGCGCAGTCGCTCCGCTGAAGATCTCCGCGCCATGCTGGTTCGCCGTTACGAGCAGGCTGACGTCGAGCGAGTTCTTCGCCCCGAAATTGCAGCCCGTGGCGCAATCGCCGCAGCGAACGCACTTGTTGAGGCGCACATTGCCCGAACTGGTGCTGTCGTTCATGGCGACAGAAATTGCTGCCGCCTTGAACGTGCCCGGGCCGGCAATGTCGCGGATCGACCTGAATTTTTCCGGAAGGCCGTCGGGGTGTTTCTCGATCGTGTTGCGCGCGGCGGCCGAGCCCGCGCCCAGCATCGTGCGGGCCCGCTCGAAAAAGGGATCGAGCGTGTTCGCCGCCGCCAGCGCGGCGGGCCATCCATTGGCGAAGACGGAGGGCAGCGGCGCCTCCATGACCCCCGCGTTGATCAGCGACCCGCCGCCCAAGCCGTTGGCGACGACCGTTGCCACGCCGGTGCCGAGGCGCACGTCGAACAGGCCTTCCTTCTCCTTGTCGCGGCGAACGTGGCGGGGCAATTCGCCCAGCCCCGTGGGGAAGGAACCGGGCAGGTATTCATTGCCGCGTTCCAGCACACCGACGGAAAGCGGCTGGTTGGCGGCTGTCCGGCGTCCGGCCAGGGTGGCCGCGGCAACCGCGCCGCCATAGCCGCTCCCGATGATCAGGATATCGAAGTGCAGCGACTGGGGAGCGACCCGCACGCGCTCGGCAAGGCGCTCGAAGCCTTGCGAGATCCAGGCAGTGCGCGAACTCGGTGTCGAGTTTGTCCATCCGGTGCCTGCGCAGTAAAGCGTGCCGCTTCCTCCCGGTGCGTCTTGCCTGGCAGACTTGGCTTTCAGTGTAGCTGTTATTGTGCGATTGTATACTTGTTTTGATCGCCTGCCTGCCGCGAAGGCAGGAGCGGGGGCTTGGCTGTTCGAATGCTTTCCGGCGTGGAACGGAGGCCATGGAAGAGACCGGTCAACTCTTGCAAAGCTTGCTGCCGCTGCAATTGCTTGCGCGGCTTGTACGGAATGAGCGGCGAGCGGCCGGCGGCCGTGGAGTTCGACGCGGCCGTCCTCATCGTCGATGTCTCCAGGTTCACCGCGCTGGTCGAGCAATTGTCGAGACGCGGGCATGGCGGCCTTGAAGAAGTGCCGCGGCTGCTCAGCCTTTCCTATGCGCGCTGCGCCGAGCATGTCGGCGCCCATGGCGGCGAGGTCGTATGCTTCGCCGGCGATTCGCTGCTGGCCTACTGGGCAACGCGCGATGACGGGCAGGGCGATGGCGGGCTTGGCCGGGCTGTGCGCGAGGCGATCGCTTGTGCCGATGCCATCTGCCGCGATCGTCCGGCGCAGGGCGTGCTTGCCGGAGGGGCCGAACCTTCGCTGCATCTGGGAATAGGCGCCGGGAATTTCTGGGCCGCAGCCGTCGGCAGCGACGGGGCATGGAACCTCGCCGCGGGCGGCGAAGCGGTGGTGGAGGCCGGCAAGACGCTGGCACTTGCCCGCAGCTGGGAATACGTCCTTTCGGAAGCTGCCGCCAAGGCGCTGCTGGATCGCGCGGATGGGCATGTGAACGGCGCGGCACAGCAAGCGCTTGCAGCTGCAAATGGCGGGACGATCCGGGTGAACGGGTTGCCGCCGGCGGATTGGCTCGGCGAATTCCTGGCGCCAGGCCTGCGCAGTCTGGTGATGACGCCGCTATCGGGGCCGGATGAAGCGCGGGTGCTGGCGGCCCGCATGGAGGCGCTCGCCGAGATCCGCCCGGTGACGGCCCTGTTTGCGCGCATACGCGGCCTGGAGCGCCAGCGCGACCAGTTGCAAGCGCACCAGTCGCTGCTGGTGGAACTGCAGGCCATCACGCGCAGCCATGGGGGGCCTTCGGGCGAGTTGCATTTCGACGACAAGGGGCTGGTGTACATCGTCGCGTTCGGCGCGCGCGGCACGTTTCACCGCGACGATCCGCAGCGCGCGCTCGAAACGGCGCAGGCGCTCATTGCCGCCATTCGCCGGCAGGGTTTTTCCGGCTCGATCGGCATCGCAACCGGCGACGCGCTTTTCCAGGTGGTCGGCAGCGCGCGACGCCGCCAGATGATGGTGCTTGGAACGCCGGTCAACCGTGCCGCCCGGCTGATGGGCGCGGTTAGCGACGACATCGTGTGCGATGCGCCGACAGAGCGCGCGGCGCGGCTGGCCTTCTCGTTCGAGCGGCGCGGTTCGCTGCAGCTCGAAGGGCTTGGCGACATGGCCGCGATCTTTCGTCCGGTCGAAAGGAGCGCGGTTCAGATGCCGCAGGCGCGTGCGCTTGGCCGCGAGCGGGAACTGGAAAAGCTGGAGCAGGCGCTGGCGCAGACAAAGGCCGGCGCGAACAGGCTCGTGGTCGTGGTGGGCGAGCCGGGGATCGGCAAGACCACACTCGTCAACGCCTTCGTTGCAGACCAGAGGGCGGCGGGCACGGCGGCATTCGTCTCGCGGGCCGGGCGCGACGACCGGCGCACCTCGCTGCTTGCCTGGCGCCGGGTGCTGGAAGCGCTCGCGGGCGAACCGCCCGATGGCGACGGGCTTGCCGTCTTCAACCACATTCGCGACCGGCTTGAGGGCCATGCATCGCTGCTGGAGCGCCTGCCGCTGCTGGGCGACGTGCTGTCGCTGGAGCTGCCCCAGAGCGTCGCCACCCGGCACCTTGAAGGCGCGCACCGTGCCGACGCCACGATGCGGCTGATCGGCGAGGTGATCGGCGTGCTGGCGCCGCGGCCGCTGCTGATCGTGCTCGAAGACAGCCAGTGGCTCGATTCCGCCTCGTGGCGGCTGCTCGAATGGCTGCTCGGCTCGGTATCCTCATTGATGCTGGTGCTTTGCATGCGGGCGGAGGAAATTCCCGAGGAGATGAAAGCCCTGCGCGAGCGGGCCGCCAAGACGCACGCCGAGGGGCATTCCAACGACATCGCGCGTTACCTGCGCATCATGGAACTGGGCGAACTGGGCGATAACTCGATCAACCAAATCGTTGCGCGCACGCTTGGCGGCGCGCCGCCGCACAACCATGTGACACGCCGGGTGGCGGCGCTCGCTGGAGGCAATCCGCTTTTCGCGGAAGAGATCACGCTCGCCCTCAAGAGCGAGGGCCTGGTCGCCGAGCGCGACGGCCATTGGCGTTCGCTTCGTTCGCTCGACGGGCTGCAATATTTCGAGGGCGTGGAACGCGTCATACGCGAGCGCCTGGACCGGCTCGACCCGGCTGCGCAGGACGCGGTCAAGGCTGCGGCGGTGATCGGGCGTTCGTTCGGCAGCGCCGCGCTTCAGGCCCTGCACGGAGAGGTGACGCAAGCCGCACTGTCCTCGCTGGTGGCCGCCCGGCTCGTGCAAGAAGGGGCAGAACCGGGCCAATACGAGTTCCGGCACGACCAGATCCGCGATGTCGTCTACGGCGCGATACCGGGCGATTTGCGCCAGCGCCTGCACAGCGCGCTGGCGCAGTGGCTGGAACGCAACGGCGCGGACGACGCGGTGCTGGTGCGGCATTTCGAGGCGGCGGGAAACCACGGCAAGGCGGTCGAGTATGCCGATGCGGCGGCCACCAGCGCGCTGCAGACCGGCTCGTTGCGCGAGGTCGAGGCCTTTATCGGAATATGCCTGGAGCACGAACCCGCGCGGGCATTGTGGGACGGCGAACAGCAGGTGCGCTCGGTGCGCTGGCGCCGGCAGCTGGCGGAGGCGCGCTACAGCCGCGGGGACATCCACGCGCAAGGTGTCGCCGTTCGCAACGCGCTGGCGGTCGCGGGCAGCCCGGTTCCAAGCTCCGATGCAAGGACGCTTGCCCTTCTTGCCGTGCGCGCGGTGCGGTTCGCCGCAGGCGAGGCTGCGGCGCCGCTGTGGCGGGGCAATGGCGGCAAGGCCGCGCCGCTGCAATGGGAAATTGCACGCTGCCTGAACCAGGCGGCAACCGTCGATTATTTCGAGCTTCGCCCGCTGCGGGCCATGTGCAACCTGCTGGGCGCGGCCGTTCACGCGCGCCAGACTGCCGGCTCGCTTGAGCGGGCCGTGGCTTCCGCGCAGCTTGCCTGCGGGCTTGGCCTGTTCAATTGGCGCGCAATCGCGAAGCGGTTGATGGACCGGGCGGAGCAGGCGGCGGTCGAACTGTCCGACCCGACCATTCACTCCCATGTGGCGACGCTCGACGCGCTGTGGCATCTGGGCCATTGCGACTGGGCGATGGTGGACTACCGGCTCGACCAGGCGCAGGCGCTGGCGCTGAAAGCCGGTGACCAGTTGCGGTGGTGCAATGCACAGGGCATCCGCTTCTGGTCGCTCTATTATCGCGGCGACCAGAGCGCGCTGGAGCCGGCGGCGCTGGAACTGCTTTCGCGGGCGCAGAACGCGGGCAACATCCAGCAGGAAATCTGGGCGCTTCGATGCAGGGCGCTGTGCGTGCTGCATACCGATCGCCCGCGCGAGGCGGAGGACATCCTGCGGCTGATCACCTCTGCCTTGCCGGGCTCGGTGGATCTTGCGGCAAGGATTTCGGCCAACGGGGCTTTGGCGCTGGCGCTGGCGCGGATCGGCAAGACCGGCGAGAGCGTGGAGGCGGCGGTCGAAACGCTGGCCATGTTGCGCCAGATGAGCACGCCAGCCTCGCACAGCATCATCGTCGGCATCTCGGGCGTGCTGGAAGTGCTGTTGCGCGGGCGCGAGGCAGGAATTTCGGCGCGCTACGAGAATTGGCCGCAGTGGGAGCGGCAGGCCCTGGGCGACATGCGGCGCTACGCAAAGGTCTTTGCGCTGGGCAGGTCACAACTGGGCCTTTGGAGCGGCATCTCGTCGTGGCTGGACGGGAACACGCAAGCGGCGCTGTCGCTTTGGAAACAGTCGTTGCAGCAGGCACGGCAATTGTCGCTGCACCGCGACGAGACGATCATCGCCGCCGAGATCCGGCGCAGGGAAGACCGTATTTGACCCCTCGCGGAAATGCTCGGGGAGGGCGGCTTCCATAGCAATTTGCTATGGTGTTCATAAACAATGGTATGAACATTCGTGAAGGTGACAACTATCATGCCTTTCCGTCCTGTGCGGGAGCAGGCGGATCGAGGAGGAACAGGCAATGTCGCGCATCAGCGGTTATCACCACCTGACGCTCAGCACCGATGGGGTGCAGGAGGACTACGACTTCTACACCAAGACGCTCGGCCTGCATTCGGTCAAGCGCACGGTGCTGTTCGATGGCGTGCTGCCGGTCTATCACCTGTACTACGGCTCGCGGCATGGCGACCCCTCGACGATCATCACGACGTTCCCGTTCCGCAAGCCGGGGGTCTACGGCCGGCGCGGCACCAACCAGTCGAAGATCATCCAGCAGGCGATCCCTGTCGGCGCGTCGCAGTTCTGGGTGGACCGGCTGAATTCCATGGGAATTCCGGCCCACAAGACCAGCCGCTTCGGGCTTGGACCGGGTGGCGTTCAACCATCCTTGCGGCATTGCGCACGAACTCGTGGAAAACCCCGGCGACATGCGCGCGCCGATTACCAACGAGGCGCGGGGCGTCGGCAAGGATCACGGCATCAGGGGCATTTACGGCGTGGCGATCTCCGTCGCGGACCGCACGGCGATGGACGATTTCCTCACCATCGCGATCCCGATGAAGAAGGAGGCCGATAACCACGAAGGCCTCGCCTTTTCCGTGCCCAATGGCGAGGGCCCGAAATCTGTCGTCGAGGTCCTGCACGAGCCGGACCTGCCGCAAGGTACCTGGACGCTGGCGGGCGGAACGATCCATCACATGGCGCTCAATACGGGCAATGAGGAAAACCAGTTGAAGCTGCGCGCCCATATCGAGGGGCTGGGCTTCACCGATATTTCCGAGCAGAAGGACCGGCTCTACTTCAAGTCCTGCTATGTGCGCTCGCCCGGCGGCGCGCTGTTCGAGATCGCATGGTCGGTCGAGGGCGGCTGGGCGCTGGACGAGCCGGCGGACGCAATCGGCTCCACGCTTGTATTCCCGCCATGGTTCGCAGACCGCAAGGACGAGATGGTCGCGGGTCTAGAGCCGGCGAATTTCTGACCGGCCGCGCCATGGCAAATCCTCCCGAGGCGCTGGCGCATGGCGTGCACCCGCGCGAGGCCGACGTGCTGTGCGTGTTCGTACACGGGCGCACGCAATCGCCTGAAGACATGATCGAAAACGTGCTGCGGCATTTGCAGTGCAAGGGCGTCGCATTCGCCCTGCCGCGCGCTGCCGGCAACAGCTGGTATGCAGCGCGGGCAATCGATCCGCTGAACGAGCAGGTGCGCGGCGAGCTTGCGGCATCGCTAGACCATCTGCATGGCGTTGTCGCCTCATTGCAGCGCGAGGCCGGCCGCAAGCTGCCGCTGCTCATCGGCGGCTTCAGCCAGGGGGCATGCCTGGCGCTTGAGCATGCCATGCGTTTCGGTCGGTGGGACGGGGCGATGGTCAACTTCACCGGATGCCGCGTCGGAACGGCGGAGGATGAGAAACCGTCCGCCGACCTCGACGGAATGCCGGTATACATCAGCGGTTCCGATGCCGATCCGTGGATCCCGCCCCACGCCCATGCGCAGGCGGTCGAGGCGCTCGCCAGTTCGCGGGCGCGAGTGCGCAACGACGTTTTCCCCGGACGTTCGCACAGCGTGTGCGATGCGGAAATCGAAGTGCTCGACGGCATGCTCAAAGCCCTGGCGCAGGGGCGCAGCGCGCTGGCGTAAAGCTTACAGTTCGCGGTACATCACGAGCGTATCCACGAAGCCGAGGGTGGGGTGTTCGAATGCGCGCGGCACCCTGCCGACCGTGGCGAAGCCGAGCCGGTGCCAAAGCGAAACCGCCCGTTCGTTCGTGGTGACGACGCAGTTGAACTGCATGGCGCGAAACCCGAGTTCGCGTGCCTTCTCCAGCGAATGCAGGCACATGGCCGTGGCAACGCCGCCGCCGGTTCGGCCCTGCGCGGTGAGGTAGCCGCAATTGGCGACGTGCGCGCCGCCGCCGCGCTGGTTTGCGTGCAAATAATAGGTGCCGACGACTTCATCGCCGGCACAGGCAACAAAGACGTGGTGGTCCGGCGAAAACCAGTATCGAAGCGCCTCCTCGCTGCTCCAGTCGCGCGGCAAAAGATAGACTTCGCCCGCGCGCAGCACCGGTTCCAGCATGCGCCATATGGCATCGTGGTCGGCGGCGGTCGCCTGTCTCGTCGTGATCACTTCGACTTTTCCATAAATTGTCGCGATGTGCGCGAATGCACGCCGCCCCTTGGCAGCCTGGAGTACATTGATCTCATGGCCAGCGGAACTGGCGCCAACACAGGGGAATACGAAAATGACCAGCGAACTCTACACAAGCGAACACCTGCACCAGACAACGACCAACCCGTTTGCAGGAACCATCGTTTCGATAGCCATGATCCTTGCCAGCGTTCTGGCGCTAGCAGCCTTCTGAAGGCTGGACAAGACAAAGAAAAACGGGCGGCCCGCGAGCCGCCCTTTCTTTTTGTCACATGTCGATACGATCGTCTCTGCGATCAGGTGGAGATCATCTTCTTCTCGATGCCGACGCCCGCGGCCATGGCCCGCTCGTATTCGAGCGGCACGGTCGCCGAATCCTGCAGCGCGATGCCGGTGGAATCGAAGATCGTGATCTCCTCGTCCGAGGTGCGGCCCTGCTTCTTGCCGGTGATCACCTCGCCGATCTCGCCGGCGATGTCGGCTTCGCGTGATGAGGCCCTCCGACAGCGGCACGTTGATCTCGCCGTCGGTGCGGCACTGGCGGATGTCGTCGACGAAGATGCGGGCGCGGGTGAGCAGCATGCCCTCGAGCTCCTGGTCGCCCTTCTTGTCGGCGCCGACCGCGGCGATGTGCGTGCCGGGCGAGATCCAGTCGGCCATCACGATCGGGCCCGCGCGCCGGGGTCAGCGTCACCACCACGTCGGCGCCGCGCACGGTCTGCTCGAGATTGGTCGAGGGCTTGATCTCGAAGCTCTCGTACTTCGGCTGCTGCTCCTTGACGAAATGGTCGAGCGTGTCCTGGCTGCGGCTCCACACCCGCACTTCCGCCCAGGGGAAGACCTCGTTGCAGGTCGCGAGCGCGCCTTCGGCCATGTGGCCGGCGCCGACGATCGCGAGCTTGCGCGAATCCTTGCGCGCCATCCACTTGGCCGAGACCGCCGCGGCCGAGCCGGTGCGCATCACGGTGTGATAGCTGCCGTCGACGATGGCGAGCGGAAAGCCGGTCTCCGGATGGGTGTAGATCAGGATCGAGAAGACGGTCGGCAGATTGTACTTCTCGCGGTTGTTTTCGCGGATCGAAACCCATTTGCAGGCGGCCGCATGCGGCTCCTCGATATAGGATGGCATCGCCTCCCACTCGCCGGGAAAGCGGTCGAGCACGATGTGGCCCTTGGGGTCCATGTAGTAGCGGCCCTCGCCATGCATGCGGTAGGCCTGCTCGACGCAGTCGTTGTATTCGCACGGCTTCAGCAGGCCGATCATCTCGCTGCGGCCAAGGATCAGTGTCTTGCGGTTGGCCCAGTTTTCCATTCTCGTGTTCCTCTCGGATTGATGCGTCATGCGGTCATGTATTGCCTGCCGACTTTCTGGCTGGTCTCGATGAAGCGCTTCATCGCCATGCTGATGCTGGCGCGCCGCCAGGCAAGATGCGTCTCCGACGAAGGTCTGCGTGACTACCGGCCGGCTGATGATGGCATCGCCGCAAAAGCGCGGAATTCCGCAAAAGACGGTGATGCCGACGCCGGCCGTCACAAGCCCCAGGATGCCGGTGAGGCTCGAGGCCTCCTGGCCGACATTGAGCATGTGGCCCGCGTTCTGGAATACGTCGACGACGATGCGCCGGAAGGTCGGCCATTCCGCGCTCGTGCCCATCACCAGCTTCTCGGAGGCAAGGTCGGCGATCGTGATTTCCGGCTTGGCCGCGAGCGGGTGCAGCGGCGGCATCAGCACCATCAGCTTGTGGCGCACGATGGGCCGGGTCTCGATCTCGGAGCTGTGGAACGAACCTTCGATGAAGCCGAGGTCGATCTCGTCCTGCAGGATGCGGTCGCGCTGCTCGGGCGAGGTCAGATAGGTCAGGTCCAGCCGCACATCGGGGTTGGTGTTGCGGAACTCGCGCGTGATGTCGGGCACCAGCGAATGGCCGGTGATCGTGGTGTAGCCGATGCGAAGGATCGCCTTGGTGCCCGGAGGCGAGCAGGCGCGCGGTGGTTTCGGCCACGTCGATGCGCCCGAGGATTTCCTGCGCCTCCTCGAGCAGATAGCGGCCGGCCTCGGTGAGGCGGACCTTGCGCGTGGTGCGCTCGAGGAGCTTCACGCCCAGCGGTCCTCGAGTTCGAGGACGATGCGGCTGACCGCTGGCTGGGCCATTGTCAGGCGTTCGGCGGCACGATGGAAGTTGAGTTCCTCGGCCACGGCCACGAAGGTCGACAGGTGTTTCAGATTCGTAGCGCAATTGATGCCAAATTCAGATTAATTGTCTTAAAAATCATTATTTCACAAGGGGCGTACACCTGTCTACTACTGAGTAGCCTTGCGAAAAAGACAAATGCCAAGGTGCGGAGGTGAGCATATTGATCCGGTGCCTTGAAAGCCTGCGTTTCGCAGATTGCAGTCGAGTTTGCGGCCTTCCTGGCGGCTGCAGTGCCGCCGGCAAGAACTTGCGCCATCGCGTGCCGGTCCGGCGTGCGCGCCTCGCGTGAACGGGGACGCCGATGATCCGGATCGGCGTGGACGTTGGCGGCACCTTCACCGACATCGTGCTCGAGCAGACGCTCGGCGGCGACCGCCAGAAGGTCGTCGTCACCAAGGTTTCCAGCACGCCGCACGACCAGTCGGAGGCGGTGGTCCAGGGCATCCTGAAGGTCTGCGAAATGGCCGGCGTCGCGCCCGGCGAAATCGATGCCGTGTTCCACGGCACCACCGTCGCCACCAACATGGTGATCGAGCGGGCCGGCGCCGAGGTCGGCATGATCACCACGCGCGGCTTCCGCGACATCCTGCACATGGCGCGCCACAAGCGGCCGCACAATTTCTCGCTCCAGTTCGACGTGCCGTGGCAGTCGAAGCCGCTGGTGCAAGCGGCGCAACCGCATCGCGGTGACCGAGCGCATCATGCCGCCCGACCGGCGAGATCGCGGTGCCGCTCGACGAGGACGAGGTGCAAGCAGGCCGCCGAACTGTTCGCCAAGCGCGGGCATCGACGCGGTGATCATCGCGTTCCTGTTCTCCTTCCTCAACAACGAGCATGAGCAGCCGGGCCAAGGAGATCGTCACGCGCGATCCTGCCGGACGCCTTCGTCTGCTGCTCGTCGGACGTGGTCAACACGATCCGCGAATACGAGCGCTTCTCGAGCGCCGCGATGAACGCCTATATCGGCCCGAAGACCTCGGCCTATCTGCGCAACCTCGAAGGCCGGCTGCGCGCCAACGGCATCGGCGCCATGGTGCGCATCATGCAGTCGAATGGCGGCATCTCGACCATCGAGAACTCGAGCGAGCTGCCGATCGGCCTGCTGCTGTCGGGCCCGGCCGGCGGCGTCATCGGCGGGCGCTGGACCGGCGAGCACTGCGGCAAGGACAATGTCATCACGATCGACATCGGCGGCACCTCGGCCGACATCTCGCGTGATCGAGGACGGCGAGCTCCGCATCAAGAACCCGCGCGACACGGAGGTCGCCGGCGCTGCCGGTGCTGGTGCCGATGATCGACATCGACGCGATCGGCGCCGGCGGCGGCTCGATCGCCTATATCGATCCGGGCGGCGCCTTCCGCGTCGGCCCGCGCTCGGCCGGCGCCGAGCCGGGCCCGGCCTGCTACGGCAAGGGCGGCGACGGAGCCGACGGTCACCGACGCGCAGGTCGTGCTCGGCCGGCTCGACCCCGAGCATTTCCTCGGCGGCGACCTGCACGATCGACGCGTCGCTGTCGCAGAAGGCGATCGCAGAGCACATCGCCGAGCCGCTCGGGCTGTCGCGTCGAAGCAGGCGGCGCTCGGCATCCTCAAGATCGTCAACAACAACATGGCGCTCGCCATCAACGCCAACTCGGTGGCCAAGGGCGTCGATCCGCGCAACTTCACGCTGATGGGTTTCGGCGGCGCCGGGCCGCTGCACTCGGTGTCGCTGGCCGAGGCGATCTTCGCCAAGGACGTGATCTCGCCGGTGCATCCCGGCATCACCGCGGCGACGGGCCTGCTGCGTGACCGACCTGCAGTATGAATACACGCACTCGACGCTGATCGTCGCTCGACAAGGCGAGCGACGCGGAATTCGCGCGCGTCAACGCGCATGCTCGACGACCTGATGGCGCGGGCCAACCGGCAGCTCGATGCCGACGGCATTCCGGCCGGCCAGCGCCGCTTCCGGCAGATCGCCGAATGCCGCTATGTCGGGCAGGGCTTCGAGCTGCGCGCCGAGATGCCGGACGGGCCGCTCGACCAGGCGAGCGCGACGGCGGTCATCGAGAACTTCTACGACGCCCACAAGCAGGTCTATGGCCACGCCTTCCGCGACCAGTCGATGCGAGATGGTGACGCTGCGCGTCGTGGCGACCGTGGCGGTCGAGACGCTGGCGCCTGCCGAAGCTCGAGACGCGGCGGGCGGCGCAATCCGCACGCGGCCGGCTCATGTACACCGGCCGCACGGTGTTCGACGACGGCGAGGCGCTCGAGACGCCGCGCTATCGACCGCGACAAGCTGCTGGCCGACGACACGCATCGCCGGGCCGGCGCTCGTCGATCCAGCACAATTCGACGACGCATCGTGCCGCCCGGCTACGTCGGCGAGCGTGCTGGACTATGGCGACATGCTGATCACGCCGGAACTGAGGGAGCGCGACGCATGAGCGCCAGAGGTCGATCCCATCAGCGCTGCAGGTCATCGGCGGCGCGCTGCACTCCATCGCCGAGCAGATGGGCAACGTGCTCTACCGCATGAGCTATTCCTCGATCATCCGCGAAAGCCAGGACCTCGGCGCCGGCCTGTTCGACCGCGACTACAACACGCTGTGCGAATCCGAATTCGACGCCGATGCATATCGGCTCGCTGCCCGGCTATCTGCGCGGCATCGAGAAGACGCGTGCCGCTCGAGCGACTGGAAGCCGGGCGACTGCGTCATCCACAACCATCCCTATTTCGGCGCCAGCCATTCGCCGGACATCGCCATCGTCATGCCGGTGTTCTTCGAGGGCGAGCTGGTCGGCTTCTCCGCCAACACCGCGCACCACGTCGACATCGGCGCGGCGACGCCGGGCCTGGTCATCGACATTCCCGACGTCTTTGCCGAGGGCATGCTGCTCAACGGCGCTGAAGCTCTACGATGAGGGCGTGCGCAACGAGGCGCTGTGGAAATTCATCCGCGACAACACCCGCGTGCCGGGCCTCGTCATGGGCGACCTCGAGGCGCAGATCGCCTCGGCCGAACTCGGCGTGCAGCGCTTCAGCCAGCTGATGCAGACCTATGGCAAGGACACGGTGCTGCAGGCGACGCGGCAGCTGATGGACTACACCGAGAGCATGCTGCGCCGGGAGATCGCCAAGATCCCGGACGGCGATTACGTCGCCGAGGGCTTCCTCGACGATGACGGCCGCAACCGCGGCGTGACGCTGCCGATCAAGGTGACGGTGCGGGTCCGCGGCGACGACGTCGAGGTCGATCTCACCGGCTCCTCGCCGCAGGTGCCGACGGCCTTCAACGTGCCGTTCGACGGCTCGACCAAGGTCGCCTGCTATCTTCGCCTTCCGCGCCCTGCTGCTCGATACCTATACGCACTCGGAATACATCCCGCAGAACGAGGGCTCGTTCCGGCCGGTGAAGGTGACGGCGCCGCTCGGCTCGATCTTCAACCCGATCTCGCCGGCCGCGGCGGAGGCGCGCTTCAGCCAGATCCAGCGCGTGGTCGACCTGATCATCAAGGCGCTGGCGCCGGTGCTGCCGGACAAGTGCACGGCCGGCAATGCGGCGGTGCTGTCCTTCGCCGCCTATTCCGGCGTTCGCCCGAGCGGCGACTACTGGGTGTTCCTCGAGGTCAACGAGGCCGCGATGGGCGGGCGGCCCGCGCTCCGACGGGCCCGACACGGTCGAAGAGCTGATGCGCAATACGCGCAACAATCCGCTCGAGGACCTCGGCATGCACCTGCCGCTGATCTGCGACCGCTACGAGGTGCGCGACGACGTGCCGCCGGGCGCCGGCAAGTTCCGCGGCGGCGCCGGCGTGGTGAAGTCGCAGCGCTACCTGACGCCCGGCTTCATGACCCATGAATCGGACCGCAACGAGGATGCGCCGTGGGGCATCTTCGGCGGCAAGCCGGGCCATGGCAGCAAGGTCGAACTGCGCAACACGACAACCGGCGAGGTCAGCTACCAGCCGGCCAAGTTCTCCGGCCTGCGCACCGAGATCGGCGACGTCATCACCTATTACTCGCCTGTCGGGCGGCGGCTATGGCGATCCGCTGGAGCGCGACCCGCACAAGGTGCTCGACGACGTGCTCGACGGCTTCATCACGCCCGAGCATGCGCGCGACGACTATGGCGTGGTGCTGCGCCATGCCGACGACGGATATGACTGGGCGCTGGACGAGAGCGCAACGCGCGACTTGCGCGTGACGCTGATGCGCAGCCGGGGCTGAGAATTGCGGTCCGCGCCCGCAGGCGCGGAAGGCGATGTGCCGGATCGGCCAGCTGGGAGGGCCGCCGCCGGTGTGAATGATCGATTGCATCGCAGCCGCGTCGCCCACGGGCGCTGCCGCGAAACGATGGAAGGCCGTGAGAAGACGGCCGCCGGAAGAAGAGTACGATTCGCAACCCGACAAGAATGGGAGAACTGACATGAAGAAGACAGTGCTGAACAAGGCGGTTTCGCGCCGCAAGGTGCTCAAGGGCGGCGCGGCGATCGCCGGCGTCACGGCGGTCACCGGCTTCCCGACGGTCTGGGCGCAGAACATCAAGGACATCACGCTCAACCACACCGGCATGTCCTATTCGACGCATCGCCGACATCGCCCGCCAGGCGAGCCAGGATCTCGGCTTCAAGGTCGAGATGTCGGTGGTCGACCATCCCGGGCCTGACCAACCGCATGGTCAACGATCCGAACTCGATCGACATCGCCGACATGGAAATCTGGCAGACCAAGGTCGCCGTGCCGCAGGGCGTGACGCAGGCCGTCGACATCACCAAGATCAAGGATCTGGGGCAAGCTCACGCACGCTCTACACGGAAGGCACCTTCGACGGGCAAGGAAGTGTCGCGCGCAGGGCGATTCGCCGTATCGAGATCATGTACCGCGACGCAATCGACGCGACGACCTTCGCCGACGGGCAAGACCGACTGGGCGACCTTCGTGCCCGAGCGTCTACAACGCCGACACGCTCGGCATCCGCCCCGACCTCGTCGGCCGCGACGATCACCAGCTGGGCCGACCTGCTCTCGCCCGACTTCAAGGGCAAGACCGCGATCCAGAACATCCCGACCATCGGCATCATGGACGCGATCATGGCGCTGCGAAGCCGCCGGCCGATCAAGTACGGCGACAAGGGCAACCCGACCAAGGACGAGATCTGACCAGACGATCGCCAAGCTGATCGAGCTGAAGAAGGCCGGTCACTTCCGCGCGCTGTGGAACACCTTCGACGAGTAGCGTGAACCTGATGGCCGCGGGCGAGGTGGTGATCCAGTCGATGTGGTCGCCGGCGGTGACCGCGGTCCGCACGCAGGGCATCAACTGCGTCTACCAGCCGCTCAAGGAAGGCTATCGCGGCTGGGGCAACGGCCTTGCGCTGATGGCGCATCTCGAAGGCATCAAGCTCGACGCGGCCTACGAGTACCTCAACTGGTACAATTCGGGCTGGGTCGGCGGCTTCATCGCCAAGCAGGGCTACTACAGCGCCAACGCCGAGATCGGCGAAGACGGTCCTGACCGAGAACGAGCGCGGCTTCTTCTACGAGGGCAAGCCGGCGACCGCCGACATCACCAGCCCGACCGGCGAGAAGACCAACTCGGCCGGCGAAGTGCGCGACGGCGGCTCCTACGAGGAGCGCTTCTCGCAAGGTCGGCGGTCTGGAACAACCTCATGGACGAGGCGGAGTTCCTCTACGCCAAGTGGAACGAGTTCAACGCCGCCTGAGCGCTGATCGACAATTGACCGGGGCGGCGGCGACGGCCGCCGCCCCGTCTGCCAGGCCACGTGCCGCGCATCACGGAAAGACATGATGACGCCGATCGGACGCCAGCATCGAAAACGCTCGCTGTCGACCTATCTCCAGGTCGCGCCGCTGACGCTCGTGCTGTTCTTCTTCTTCGTCGTGCCGGTGGCGCTGGTCGTCGTGGTCAGCTTCTTCCGCTACCAGATGCTGGTCGGCATCGTGCCGGATTTCACCCTCACGAACTACGTCGACCTGCTGACCAACCCGACGACCTGGACGCTCTATCTGTCGACGATCAAGTTCACGCTGATCGTGCTGGCGATCACCTTCGTGCTCGGCTTCTGGATCGCCTATTTCCTGGTCTTCCACGTCCGCAACCTGCTGACGGCGATCGGCCTGTTCCTGGTCTGCACCGTGCCGTTCTGGACCTCGAACATCATCCGCATGATCTCGTGGCGCCCGGTGCTCGGCACGGAAGGGCTGATCAACAGCGCGCTGATCGAAGACCGGCGTCATCGACCAGCCGCTCGAGTGGCTGCTCTTTTCCGATTTCTCGGTGGTGGTCGCCTATGTCCACCTCTTCACGCTGTTCATGATCGTGCCGATCTTCAACTCGATGGCGCGCATCGACAAGTCGCTGCTCGAGGCCGCGATCGACGCCGGCGCGACGCCGCTGGGGCGTGGTCTGGAACGTCGTCCTGCCGCTGTCGAAGACCGGCATCGCGCTCGGCGCGCTGTTCGTGGTCACGCTGGTGATGGGCGATTTCTTCGTCGTCACGGTGATGAGCGGCGGCCTGTCCGGCTCGGCCACCTCGGGCATCTTCAACGACCTGCAGTTCCTCAACTATCCGCGCGCCGCGGCCAACGCGGTGATCCTGCTGATCATCGTGATGCTGATCGCGGCCGCGATCTTCCGGCTGGTCGACGTGCGCAAGGAGCTGGTGAGGTAAGCATGTCGGCATCGCCCTCCTACGGGCCGCGGCCCTGGACCTTCTACGTGCTCGCGCGCGCTGTTCACGCTGTTCGTCATCTTCCTCTACGGGCCGATGATCGCGGTCCTCATCCTGTCGTTCCAGGGGCCGTCGGCGGCGCTGGTCTTCCCGCTGCGCGACCCCTCGCTGATCTGGTTCGACGAGCTGTTCAACCCGCGCCGGACCGGCGACATCGGTCGGCGCCTTCTCCCGCTCGATGCCGCTGGCGCTGATCGTGATGGTGCTGACGGTGCTGATCTCGGTGACGGCCGGCTTCGCCTTCCGCCGGCGCTTCCGCGGGCTCGAGCGTCGATCTTCTACATGGCGATCGCCAGCCTGATCGTGCCGGGCCTGGTGCTGTCGATCGGCATCCTCGTCACCTTCCGCTACCTCGGCCTGCCGGCCGCCTGGTACACGCTCGGCGCTCGGCGCGCATCTCTCCTGGACGCTGCCGTTCGGCCTGCTGATCATGTTCGCGGTGCTCGGCCGGCTCAACCCGTCCTACGAGGAGGCGGCCTACGACCTCGGCGCCAGCAAGTGGCAGACGGTCAGGGAGGTCGTCCTGCCGATCGTGCTTCCCCGGCATCATCGCGGTCGCGCTGTTCGGCTTCACGCTCTCCTACGACGAGTTCCCGCGCAGCTGGCTGACGGTCGGCACCAAGAACACGCTGCCGCTCGAGATCTGGACGATGACCACCAACGTCACCTCGCCGGCGCTCTACGCGCTCGGCACGGTGACCACGGTCGTCTCGTTCATCGGTCATCGCCCTCGCGCTCGGCTCGATCACCCTCATCCAACGCAGGCGGTCTCGCAGAACAATGAACACATGCCAGCGCACAGCCCAGCAACCGCGGCGCAGCGTCCGCCGCAGCCGAATCCGGCGAGATCCGGCTGGTCGACGTCACCAAGCGCTTCGGCGACACCTATGCGGTCCAGAACATCAACCTGACCATCCCGCACGGCTCCTATTGCTGCCTGCTCGGGCCCGTCGGGCTGCGGCAAGACCACGATCCTGCGCATGATCGCCGGCCACGAGACGCCGACCTCGGGCGAGATCTGCATCGGCGACCAGATGGTGGTCGGCCTGCCGCCGGTCGAGCGCGGCACGGCGATGATGTTCCAGAGCTACGCGCTGTTCCCGCATCTCACCGTCCTCGACAATGTCGCCTTCTATCTGAAGATGCGCGGCGTCGGCAAGGCCGAGCGCGCGCCAGCGCGTCGCGGAGATGCTGGAGCGCGTGCAGCTCGAGCACTTCGCCGACCGCATGCCGGCGCAGCTCTCCGGCGGCCAGCAGCAGCGCGTCGCGCTGGCGCGCGCGCTGATCACCAATCCGCGCGTGCTGCTGCTCGACGAGCCGCTGTCGGCGCTCGACGAGTTCCTGCGGCTGCGCATGCGCGGCGAGCTGAAGCGCCTGCAGAACGAGCTCGGCATCACCTTCGTCCACGTCACCCACACCCAGCCCGAGGCGATCGCGCTCGCCGACATGGTGGTGGTGATGGATACCGGCCGCATCGAGCAGGCCGACACCGCCAACGTGATCTACAACAAGCCCAAGACGCCCTACGTCGCGCGCTTCATGGGCGGGCAGAACGTGCTCACCGGCAAGGTCGAGGAGCGCTGCCGGCGGCACGGTCATGCTGCGAAGGCGCCGGCGGCGCGGTGTTCGAGGCGACCAAGGCCGACGGCGCTGCCGCAGCGGGCTCGCCTTGTCGGTCTCGGTGCGCCGCGACCGCATCGCCCTGTCGCAGGCGCAAGTCGGAGGAAGCGCCGCTGCCGGATCAATTCCATTCGCCGGCGTCGTCGTCTCCACCGAATACCAGGGCAGCTACGTCAAGGTGATCGATCGACACCGGCGGCGGCGATTTCGTCGCCAACGTCTCGGACGCGCGCCTATTTCGCCGAGCCGGTGGATCACGGGCGATCCGGTCGTCGCCAGCTGGAACAAGGATGACATCCACATTCTGTCGCAAGGTCGATACGGGCGAGGCTGGCGATCCACTACCTGGAGGGACGGCCACTGAGGAACGTGCCGGCGGCAGGACGCCGGAAGGAGATGTGACAAGCGCCCCGCGCGCGCCGTGGAACGGGCGACGGCGTCAGGACAGCAAACGGAATCTGCGAAACACGCCAGTGTGCCGGACTTGCGTCCGGCGCAACGGGAAAACTTTGCCGGTTCGCGGCGCGGGCGGCATAGCGCGAGGATGAACATGAGCGATATTCGAGGAGATTGCAAGCCGGACAGCCGCGGGAATTGCGCTCGCATACCGCAGCGGCGAGGCCGACCCGGTGGCGGTGACCGAGTGCCTGCTCGAGCGGATCGAGCAAGGCAGGCGACGACAACATCTTCATCACGGTCACGCCCGAACGGGCCATGCGCGAGGCGCAGGCATCTGCGAGCGCGCTACCGGGAGGGCATGCCGCTGTCGCCGCTCGACGGCGTGCCGATCGGCTGGAAGGATCTCATCGACGTCGCCGGCTCGCCCACCACGGCGGGCTCGGCCCTGTTCCGCGACGCAGCCGCCGAAGACGCGCGACCTCGCAATCGTCGCCAACGCCGCTGCCGCCGGCATGGTGTCGATCGGCAAGCTCAACATGACCGAGTTCGCCTATTCGGGCCTCGGCCTCAATCCGCATTACGGCACGCCGCGTCAATCCGAACGATCGCACCACGCGCGCGCTCGCCCGGCGGCTCGTCGTCGGGCTGCGGCGCGGCGGTCGCGGCGAGGCTGCTGCCGGTGCGCCATCGGCTCGGACACGGGCGGTTCGGTGCGCATCCCGGCGGCCTTCAACGGCGTCGTCGGCTACAAGACCAGCCACGGCCGGATCGATGCGACCGGCGTCGTGCCGCTTGTCGCGCACGCTCGACACCATCGGGCCGCTGGCGCGCATCGTCGAGGATTGCATGCTTGCCGACATGGTGCTGCGCGGTGCGGTGACGACGCCCAGTTCGCCGCGGCGATCCGGGCAAGATCAGCGTGCTGGTGCCGACAAACGTGGTGCTCGACATCGCCGAGCCGCGAGTGGCGCGGCAATTTCGAGCGCAGCCTCGAGGCGCTCGCGCGCAGCCGGCGTGACGATCCGGCGCGAGCGGGTCGACGTGCTCGAGGAGGTGCTGGACATGACCGCCCGCCTCGGCACGCTCACCGCCGCCGAGGCCTATCACGAGTATCACGAGATCATCGACAGCGATCGGGTGAGCGATGATCGACCGGCGCGTCGTCCGCCGCATCATGGACGGCAAGCACATGTCCGCCCACGACCTCATCTCGATCCAGCGCGCACGCGAGACGCAGCTCGCGCAAAAGCTGCAGGCGCAGCTTGGCGCAGCTTTCTGGCCATGCCGACGACGCGCGATCACGGCGCCGGAGGTCGCGCCGCTGGAGGCCGACGACGACGCTGTTCCACAAGGTCAATCTGTCGGCGCTGCGCAACACCATGCTGGGCAATATCCTCGACCTTTGCGGCGTGGCGTTGCCGAATGGACATGACGACCGCCAGCTGCCGACGAGCATCCTCATCTCCGCGCCTCTACGGCGAGGACGAGCGTCTGCTCGGCGACAGCGCTCGCCATCGAACGCATCATCCGCGAAGCGGATGCCGGCATGCGAGGAGACAGATGTCATGGACGCGAAGAAGCCGAGGTCGGAGAAATTCGAGCGCGGGCTGAAGACTCGCCAAGAGCGTGCTGGGTGCGGAATATGTCGACCGCTCGCTGGAGCAGGCGGACGAGTTCACCTGGGCCATGCAGCAACTGACCACCGAATGGTGCTGGGACGAGATCTGGAACCGGCCCGGCCTCGACCGCCGTTCGCGCTCGATCCTCAACCTTGGCATGATCGCCGCGCTGAACCGGCCGCACGAATTGAAGCTGCATGTTCGCGGCGCGATCAACAACGGGCTGACCAAGGAGGAGCTGAAGGAGATTTTCCTGCAGATCGGCGTCTATTGCGGAGTTCCTGCCGCGATGGACAGTTTCCGCATCGCGCGGGAGGTGTTCAAGGAGATGGGCATTGACTGACGGCGCCCCGCGCAAACCATCGCCTTCATCGGCCTCGGCATGATGGGCCTGCCGATGGCGAGCCGGCTTGTGCGGGCGGGGTTTACGGTCCGCGGCAGCGACCTTTCGGCACGCAGCGCTGGAGGCATTCGCAGCCGCAGGCGGCGAGGCGGCGGCATCGCCAGCGCAAGCTGCAAGCGGGGCTGGCACCGTCATCACCATGCTGCCCGACGGCGCCATTGTTCGCGACGTGCTTCTCGGGCAGGGCAGTGTTGCCGACATGCTCGAACCGGGCTCGCTGGTCATCGACATGAGCTCCTCCGCGCCATTGGGAACGCGCGCGCTGGCGCAGGAACTCGCGGCAAACGGATATCGGGCTGCTCGACGCGCCGGTCTCGGGCGGGGTCAAGCGCGCGGTCGACGGCACGCTGGCGATCATGGCGGGCGGAGATCCGGCACTGCTGGAGCGGGCACAGCCGATGCTCGCGGCAATGGGAATGCGCATCTTCGCGACCGGCCCATCGGGCTCGGGCCACGCGGTCAAGGCGCTCAACAATTACGTCTCGGCGGCCGGGCTTGCGGCGGCCTGCGAGGCGGCGATCGTGGCGGAGAAATTCGGCGTCGATCCGGAAGTGCTGGTCGATGTGCTGAACGTCTCGACCGGGCGCAACAATTCGACCGAACTGAAGATGAAGCCGTTCATTCTTTCAGGCAGCTTCAATTCCGGCTTTGCGATGGCGTTGATGGCGAAGGACCTGCGCACGGCGGCCGAAATGGCGCACATGCTCGGCGTGAATGCGCAAGGCGCGCAGGAGGCGGCGCGGCTGTGGGGCGAGGCTCTTGCAGCAGCTTGGCAAATCGGCCGATCACACGGAAATCTACCGACACCTGGCGTCAATTGCAGGCGCTCACGAGGAGTAGCACATGGCACGGATCATCCAGACCGCCGCGGCCCAGATGGGGCCGATCGCCAAATCCGAAACCCGCAAGGACACGGTTCGCCGGCTCATCGCGATGATGCGCGAGGCGAAGGGGCGCGGGGCCGAGCTCGTCGTCTTCACCGAGCTGGCGCTGACGACCTTCTTCCCGCGCTGGCTGATCGAGGACGAGGCCGAGCTCGACAGCTATTACGAGCGCGAGATGCCCGGGCCCGCAGACGCATGCCCCTGTTCGAGGAGGCGAAGCGGCTCGGCGTCGGCTTCTATCTCGGCTATGCCGAACTGGTGCAGGAGGGCGGGCGCAAGCGCCGCTTCAACACCTCGATCCTGGTCGACCGCGACGGGCACGATCATCGGCAAGTACCGCAAGGTGCATCTGCCCGGCCATGCCGAGCCGCAGCCCGGCCGCACGCACCAGCATCTGGAGAAGCGCTATTTCGAGCCGGGCAATCTGGGCTTCGGCGTGTGGCGCGGCTTCGGCGGCGTCATGGGCATGTGCATCTGCAACGACCGGCGCTGGCCGGAGACCTACCGCGTGATGGGCCTGCAGGGCGTCGAGATGGTCATGCTCGGCTACAACACGCCGTTCGACCATACGGGCCATGCCGACATCGACGGCCTGACCAGCTTCCACAATCATCTGTCCATGCAGGCCGGGCGCGTACCAGAACTCGACCTGGGTGATCGGCACCGCCAAGTGCGGCACGGAGGAAGGATCGAGACATGGTCGGCCAGAGCGCGATCATCGCGCCCTCCGGCGAGATCGTTGCGCAGGCCGTTTCGCTCGAGGACGAGGTCATCACCGCGCGGTGCGATCTCGACCTCGGCAAGCGCTATCGCGAGACCATCTTCAACTTCGCAAAGCATCGCGAACCGGAGGCCTATCGCCTGATCGTCGAGCGCAAGGGCGCCGTACCGCCACCGGAAGCTTGATGAAGCACGCGAAAGCATGGCACGTTAGAAGCTGCCGGAACGCGAATTCAACACAGGAGAGTAGCATCATGTCGACAGTCATCAAGGGCGGCACCATCGTCGCCGCCGACCGCACCTACGAGGCCGACGTCCTGATCGAGGGCGAGAAGATCGCCGCCATCGGCCCGAACCTGAAGGGCGACAAGGTGCGTCGACGCCGACCGGCGCCTACGTCATGCCGGGCGGCATCGATCCGCACACCCATCTCGAAATGCCGTTCATGGGCACGACGGCGGCCGAGACCTGGGAAAGCGGCACCTTCGCGGCGCTTTCGGGCGGCACGACGATGGTCGTCGACTTCGTCATTCCCGGGCACGGACAGGCATGCTCGCCGCGCTCGAGGACTGGGAAGAGCAGGCCGGCCGCCAGGCCTCGTCGCGACTATTCGCTTCCACATGTGCGTCAACGGCTGGTCGAAGAAGCATTTCGACGAGATGGCCAAGGTGGTCGAGCGCGGCATCAACACCTTCAAGCACTTCATGGCCTACAAGGGCGCGCTGATGGTGAACGACGACGAGATGTTCGCCTCGTTCCAGCGCTGCGCCGCGCTTGGCGCGCTGCCGCTGGTGCATGCCGAGAACGGCGACATCGTCGCGGCGCTGCAGCAGAAATACATGAGCGAGGGCATCACCGGCCCGGAGGCGCATGCCTATTCGCGGCCGCCGGAGGTCGAGGGCGAGGCGACCAACCGCGCGATCATGATCGCCGACGCGGCCGGCGTGCCGGTCTACATCGTGCACACCTCCTGCGAGCAGGCGCATGAGGCGATCCGCCGCGCGCGCCAGAAGGGCATGCGGGTCTATGGCGAGCCGCTGATCCAGCACCTGACGCTCGACGAGAGCGAGTATTTCAACACGCGACTGGGACTATGCCGCGCGGCGCGTGATGTCGCCGCCGTTCCGCGACAAGAGCCACCAGGACTAGCTGTGGGCCGGGCTTGCCGCCGGCTCGCTGCAGGTGGTGGCGACCGACCATTGCGCCTTCACCACCGAGCAGAAGCGCATGGGCGTCGGCGACTTCACCAAGATCCCGAACGGCACCGGGCGGCCTCGAGGACCGGCTGCCGGTGCTGTGGACCAAGGGCGTCGAGACGGGCCGGCTGACGCTGAACGAGTTCGTGGCGGTGACCTCGACCAACATCGCGCAAGATCCTCAACATCTATCCGCAGAAGGGCGCGATCCTGCCGGGCTCGGACGCCGACATCGTGGTGTGGGATCCGCAAGCTGCCAAGACGATCTCGGCCGGCGAACCAGAAGTCGATCATCGACTACAACGTGTTCGAGGGCTTCAAGGTGAACGGCCAGCCGCGCTACACGCTGTCGCGCGGCGAGGTGGTGTGGACGCTACGGCCAGAACGCCGAGCCGCGGCCGGGCCGCGGCAAGTTCGTCAAGCGGCCGGCCGTTCCCGGCGGTGAACAAGGCGCTGTCGGCGTGGAAGGAACTGACCGCGCCGCGCGCCGTCACCCGCTCGGCCGAGCACATGCCGATCGGCGTGTGAGTTCCGGAACCTGCCATGCAGCGGGGCCGCTTTCGCAGCGGACCCGCTGCCGTTTCTTCCGGATATCGCCGAAACATTTTTATGCTCAAAAGCTTAGTCGCCAAGACGGTGCCAGTGGCAACGCACCGTCAATCTGAATCGGTGATCAATTGATAACAAATGTGTATCAATAAAGCTATCAAACGCTGTAAGTGCCTAAGCTGTAAAAGAATTTTCTGGAATTTTCTGCTGGCCCATGGTCCTATGAGTGTGGTGGAACACTAGACAAGGCGCTGCATCGGCTGCCGAAATGGGAGAAATGAAATGGCCAAGAAGGAAATCATCTGCGCGTTCGGCACCGACATCGACTCGGTGGCGGGCTGGATCGGCTCCTATGGCGGCGGCGATTCGCCGTCCGACATCCAGCGCGGCATCTTCGCCAGCGAGGTCGGCAACATCCGCCTGCTGAACCTGTTCAAGAAATACGAGCTGAAGACCAGCTTCTTCATTCCCGGCCACTCGATCGAGACCTTCCCCGAAGGAGGTGGAGCATGATCGTCGAGGCCGGCCACGAGATCGGCGCGCACGGCTATCTGCACGAGAACCCGATCGCGATGACGCCGACCCAGGAAGAGGCGGTGCTGGTCAAGTCGCATCGAGCTGATCGAGAAGCTCTCCGGCCAGAAGCCGCGCGGCTATGTCGCGCCGTGGTGGGAGATGTCGAACTCGACCGCCGCGCTGCTGCTGAAGTACGGCTTCAAGTACGACCACAGCCAGGGCTACCGCGACTTCCAGCCCTTCTACGCCCGCGTCGGCGACAGCTGGAACGTCATCGACTATTCCAAGAAGGCCGAGGAGTGGATGCATCCGCTCAAGCACGGCAAGGAGATCGACCTCGTCGAGATCGGCGCCAACTGGTATGTCGACGACCTGCCGCCGATGATGTTCATGAAGAAGGCGCCGAACAGCCACGGCTTCGTCAATCCGCGCGACATCGAGGAGATGTGGCGCGACCAGTTCGACTGGGTCTATCGCGAGATGGACTACGCGCGTCTTCGCCTTCACCATCCACCCGGACGTCGCCGGCCGTCCGCAGGTGCTGCTGATGCTGGAGCGCCTGATCGAGTACATCAACAGCCACGACGGCGTGAAGTGGATGACCTTCGAGGAGATCGCCGAGGATTTCCGCAAGCGCTATCCCGTTCGCCGGCGGCAAGCGTCCGGAAGTGATCTGATCGCCAGGCGTTGCACGGAATGGCGGGCGGCAGGCGGTGCCGCCCGTCCGATCTCATGCCGGAGGCGCTCATGTGCGCGAGCTGCGGATATCCGGCGCGCCCGGCCACTGGACCGAGGCCGGCGCGGCGACGGCGCATGACCGCCTGCGCGCCCGCTTCCGCCGCGCCGCAGGTGCTGCAGCACGGTGCTGCCGGCCTACGGCCTGACCGCCCATGACGGCGGCGCAGGTGCCCGGCATCCAGGTCGGCACCGCTCTCCGGCAACCAGACCATCGTGCTCGACCTCGCGGAGGTCTGGACCGTGGCCGAGCGGCTGGCGGGCACGGCCGGTCGATCCGCTCGACCCGCGCTTCACCGGCGGCGACGACGAGACCGCGTGACGTGACGGCCGCGCGCGACGGCCGGATGCGGCTGACGCTGGTCGGCGGCTTTCTCGGCTCGGGCAAGACGACCTGGCTCCGCCATCAGCTCCATGAGGGCAGCTTCCGGCGACGCCGTCGTCGTCGTCAACGAGGCGGCGGAAACGCCGGTCGACGACGCGCTGCTGCAAGGCGCGGCGCGAGCTCGAGGTGCTGGCCGGCGGCTGCGCCTGCTGCGAGGCGAAGGCCGACGCTCGTCGCGCTGCTGCGCGACCTCTGCGACCGAGCGGAGCCGGGTCGCGTCGACGGCGGCGACGGCTCGACGCAGATCGTGCTCGAAACCAGCGGGCTTGCCGATCCCGGCGCCGATCGTCGCGGCGATCCGCACCGATCCGGTGCTCGTCCACCACATCGTCGTCAGCGAGATCGTCGTGACTGTCGATGCGCTCAACGGCCTGCGCGCATCTGCGCGAGCGAGCCGCTCGGCCGCCGCCAGGTCGAGACCGCCGACCGGCTGGTCGTCACCAAGGTCGATGCGGCCGATGCCGGAGCGCTCGCGCGTCTGCTCGCGACGCTCGCGCGCGGCTCAATCCCGGCGCCGTCATCAGCGGCGCGGTCGAAGGGGAGCCGAGTGCCGCTGCCGACCTTCGCCGATGTCGCGCCGGAGCCGGTCTGCGGCGGCAGACGGCGACTGGCGGGGCGCCGATCATCGCGCACCCGGCTTCGCGCTCGACGCGGACGATCGACTGGACGGCCTTCACCGTCTGGCTGTCGGCGCTGCTGCATGCGCGCGGCGACGACATCTTGCGCGTCAAGGGCGTGGTCGCGAACGCCCGCCGGACGGCTGCTGCTGCAGAGCGTGCGCAAGATGGTGCAGTCGCCGGAGATCCTGCCGCCGCAGGACGATGATCCGGCGGGCGAGGACAACAGCATCGTCTTCATCGGCCGCGGCTTCAAGGCGGAGCAGTTGACGCGCTCGCTGCGCCATTTCGTCGGCGCGGGAAATCGGGCTTAGATCCATGAGCGGCAACGAGATCTACGGAAAGCAACAGTTCGGGCAGAAGACCGGACTTGGCGTGAAACCGGCGCTGCTGGTGGTCGATTTCGTCAACGGCTTCACCGATCCGGAAATCCTTGGCGGCGGAAATATCCTGCAAGCGGTGGGTGCCACCGTGCCGCTGCTGGCGGCGTTTCGCGCGCAAAAGCGCCCGGTCATCTTTACCCGCATCGTCTATGCGCCGGATGGCGCGGATGCCGGCATATGGTGCCAGAAGGTGCCGCGCCTGCGCGACCTCACCGAAGCCGCTCCTGCCAGCCAGGTGGTGGATGCGCTTGCGCCGCGCGCTGGCGAACTCGTCATCCGCAAGACACAGGCCTCGGCGTTCTTCGGCACGCATCTGGCGGGACATCTGGTGCTGCACGGCATCGATTCGCTGGTGGTTGCCGGCTGCACCACGAGCGGCTGCATTCGCGCCAGCGTCATCGATGCGATGAGCCACAATTATCGCACCGTGGTGCCAACCGATTGCGTAGGCGACCGGGCGCTTGGTCCGCATGAGGCGAACCTTTTCGACATCGGCCAGAAGTATGCCGATCTCACCAGCGGCGCGGAACTCATCAAGCTGCTGCAAGGCGCGCCGGCATGATGCAGGCCCTGGAAGGCATTACCGTGGTGGCGCTGGAGCAGGCGGTGGCGGCGCCGCTGGCGACTGCCCGGCTCGCCGACCAGGGCGCGCGGGTGATCAAGCTGGAGCGGCCCGAGGGCGATTTCGCGCGCGGTTATGACGGCTATGTGCACGGACAGTCCAGTTATTTCGTCTGGATCAATCGCGGCAAGCAGTCCTGCACGGTCGATCTGAAGGATCCCGCCGACATGGCGCTGGTGGATGCCATGCTGTCGAGCGCCGACGTGTTCGTGCAGAACCTTGCGCCGGGCGCGACGCAGCGGCTCGGCATCGGCAGCGCGCAACTGCGCGAGCGCTACCCGAGGTTGATCGTGTGCGACATTGGCGGATTCGCGTCCGGCACGCCCGATCAGGAGCGCAAGGCATACGATCTGCTGATCCAGGCAGAGGCAGGCATTTCCGCGCTGACCGGCTCGGCGGATTCGGGGCCGAGCCGCGTCGGCATTTCGATCTGCGACATCGGCACGGGGCAGGCGGCCTATGCGGCCATTCTTGCGGCGCTGATCGCGCGCGGGCGCACGGGCGAGGGCGCGCATCTGCAAGTCTCGCTGTTCGACACCATGGCCGAATACATGAACGTCCCCTATCTGGCGCGCCGCTATGGCGGGGAGGAGCCGCGCCGTATCGGCCTGGCGCATCCCTCCATCGCGCCCTATGGCGTGTTCAGCGCGAGCGACGGCGAGATCGTCATTGCGATCCAGAACGAGCGCGAATGGGCGATGTTTTGCGATGGCGTGCTGCGCGAACCGGCGCTTGCAACCGACGAGCGGTTCGCCAGCAATGTCGCGCGGGTGAACAATCGCGCGGTGCTCGACGCGCATATCGGCAAGGCGATTTCGCAACTGCCGCTGGAGGCGCTGTGCGCGGTGCTCGACAATTTCCGCATCGCCTATGGACGCATATCAAGTGTGGGCGACCTGATGCGTCATCGCAGCCTCGCAACGGTGCGGATCGACACGCCCGGCGGCGTGGCCGAGCTTGTCGCCTCGCCGGTGATCGTCGATGGCGAGCGGCCGGCGGCGGCGCGCGTGCCCGCGCTTGGCGAGCACGACGAGGCGCTGCGCCGTGAGTTCATGCCCGCATCAGCCGGGCAATCCGCAACATCGGGGAGTGCCTGAATGTTCGAAGCGCAAGACCATCCCGAAATCCGCGAGGCGGTGCGGAAGCTGTGCGAGCGGTTCCCCGGCGAATATTGGCGCAAGCTCGACGCAAGCCGCGAATATCCGGCTCAGTTCGTCGATGCGCTGACGCAGGCGGGTTATCTTGCGACGCTCATCCCGGATGAATATGGCGGGTCCGGCCTGACGCTTTCAGCCGCAGCGGCGGTGCTGGAGGAAATCCAGCGCGCCGGGTGCAACGGCGCTGCGTGCCATGCGCAGATGTATGTCATGGGCACGGTGCTGCGCCATGGCAGCGACGAGCAGAAGCAACGCTATCTGCCGGAAATTGCAGCCGGCAAGTTGCGGCTGCAGGCCTTCGGCGTGACGGAGCCCGGAAGCGGCACGGACACGACGTCCATCCGCACTTTCGCGCGCAAGGAAAACGGCGGCTATGTCGTCAGCGGCCAGAAGATCTGGACGAGCCGCGCCGAGCATTCCGACCTGATGCTGCTTCTTGCACGCACGACGCCGCGCGACGCGGTGGCGAAGCGCACGGACGGGCTTTCGGTGTTCATCGTCGACATGCGCGAGGCGTTGAAGCACGGCCTTTCGATACGGCCGATCCGCACCATGATGAACCATTCGACCACGGAGGTCTTTTTCGACAACGTGCCGGTGCCGGCGGAAAATCTTGTCGGCGAGGAGGGCAAGGGCTTTCGCTACATTCTCACCGGCATGAATGCCGAGCGCATACTGATCGCCGCCGAGTGCGTGGGCGACGCGAAATGGCTGATCGAGAAGGCCGCGCAATATGCAGGCGAGCGCCAGGTGTTCGGGCGGCCGATCGGCGCAAACCAGGGCATCCAGTTTCCCATCGCGCGGGCCTATGCGAACATGCGCGCGGCCGAGCTGATGGTGAAGGAAGCCGCACGGCTCTATGAGGCGGGGCGCGATTGCGGCGCGGAGGCGAACATGGCGAAGATGCTGGCGGCGGATGCCTCCAACGAGGCGGCCAATGCCTGCATCCAGACGCATGGCGGCTTCGGGTTCGCGGAAGAATACGACATCGAGCGCAAGTTTCGCGAGACGCGCCTCTACCAGGTCGCGCCGATCTCGACCAACCTCATCCTGGCCTATCTGTCCGAGCATGTGCTCGGCATGCCGCGTTCCTATTGAGGCAGTCATGAGCGACGCCAGGCCCTTTGCCGAATGGATCGGCCGAAAGAGCGAAAGCGAGGATGTGATCACGCCTCGCCTTGCCGCAAGCTTCAATGCCATCTTCGCGCCGAACCTTGCGCCGGTGGCGGACGGGGCAGCGCCGCTCGGCATGCATTGGTGCCTTTCGCCGGCGATCGCGCCGATGTGGGAGCTCGGCCCGGATGGGCATCCGGCAAAGAACCGCGACCTGCCGCCGGTGCCGCAGCCGCGCCGCATGTGGGCGGGCGGCAGCATCGAAACCCTGGGCGAGATGCGGATCGGCGAGAGCGTGCGGCGCATTTCCACCATCGGCGACATCACGGCAAAGCAGGGACGCAGCGGTGAATTGTGGTTTGTCGCGGTCGATCATGAATATGTGACGCCGCGCGGACTTGCGGTGCGCGAGCGCCACAACATCGTCTATCGCGAGGCGGCAAGACCGGGGCAGCCAACGGCCAAGGCCGAAGCGCCGGTCGATCGCGCGTCCGATTGCGCGATCGTGGTCGAGACCACGCCGACGCTGCTGTTCCGCTATTCGGCGGTGACGTTCAACGGCCACCGCATCCATTACGACCTGCCCTATGCGCGCGACGTCGAGGGCTATGGCGGGCTCGTCGTGCATGGGCCGATCCAGGCGACGCTGCTTTACAATCTCGCTGCAACGGTGCTCGGCAGGGCTCCCGCGCACTTCGAGTACCGGGGCGTCGCCCCGGCAATCGCGGGCTCGCCGCTGCATGTTCGCGGCGACAGCAGGACGGGCAAGTTCTGGACGCAGGGCGAGGACGGCACGGTTCACATGGAAGCGAGCGCCAGTTGAATTACTGCGCGGCGGCCATGCCTTGCCCGGCGCGGCGGGCAGCCATGAAAGCGTCGAGTTCGACAGCCTCGGCCTTGTTCAGCCGCAGCCCGCGCTTGGTACGCCGCCACAGCACGTCCTGCGCTGTCTGCGCCCATTCCTCGCGCATCAGGTAATCGATCTCGGCCTCGTAAAGGTCCGCGCCGAAATTGCGGCCAAGGGCGTCGAGCGAGGCCGCCGAGCCCAGCATGACGCGCGCCTTGGTGCCATAGAGCCGCGCCAAACGGTATGCGTGCTCGGGCATCAGGAAAGGGTAGTCCTTGCGCAGTCCGGCCAGCAGTGCGTCGAAACCCTCCACCGGAAAATCCCCACCGGGCAGCGGCGCTTTCGCAGTCCATGACTTGCCGCGCGGGCCCGCATGCCTGGCGATTTCCAACATCACCGATTTCAGACAGGCGGCGATAGGTTGTGATCTTGCCACCGAAAATGTTGATGCAGGCAGCCTTGCCGTTTTCGGTGTCGGCCTTCAGCACGTAATCGCGGGTGGCTTCCTGAGCCTTGGATGCGCCGTCATCGAAGAGCGGGCGCACGCCGGAATAGGTCCAGACAATGTCCGCGGGCGTTACCGGATCGCGGAAATATTCGCTTGCGCCGGCGCACAGGTAGTCAATCTCCTCGGCGGATATTTCGGCCTTGCCCGGGTCTCCGGAATAGTCGCGGTCGGTCGTGCCGATCAGCGTGAAGTCCTCCTCGTAGGGAATCGCGAAGAAGATGCGGCCATCGGAATTCTGGAAGAAATAGGCACGTTCATGTTCGAACTTGCGCTGGATGACGATGTGACTGCCCTGTACCAGGCGGACATGCTTGTCGTTGCGGCCGAGCGAGCCTTGCAGGAATGCGTCGACCCAGGGACCCGCAGCATTGACGAGCAGCCCGGCTGTAACGGTGTGGCGCTCGCCGCCGCCCTCCAGCGTGATCTGCCAAACGCCATTCTCGCGCCGTGCGGAGACAACCTTGGTGCGGGTATGGATGACAGCGCCGCGATTGGCCGCATCGCGCGCGTTGAGCACCACGAGGCGTGCATCGTTCACCCAGCAATCGGAGTATTCGAAGGCCCTGCGAAATTGCGGCTTGAGCGGCTTGCCGGCCTCGTCGGTGGTCAGGTCCAGCACCCTTGTGGGCGGCAGTTTCTTGCGGCCGCCTATGTGGTCGTAGAGGAACAGGCCGAGGCGCAGCAGCCATGCCGGGCGCAGGCCGGAATGATGCGGCAGCACAAAGCGCATCGGCTTGATGATGTGCGGGGCGGCGGCCCAAAGGACCTCGCGCTCCATCAGCGACTCGCGCACCAGGCGAAATTCGTAATGTTCGAGGTAGCGCAGCCCGCCATGGATGAGCTTGGTCGACCAGGACGAGGTGCCCGAGCCAAGGTCGTTCATCTCGGCCAGCGCAACGGAATAGCCGCGCCCCACGGCGTCGCGGGCGATGCCGCAGCCGTTGATGCCGCCACCGACGATGAAGATGTCATACTGCGCGGATGCCACGCGCGTCCTCCCGTTGCCCCCTCCTCCGAAGGGTGGATAAAGTAGAACGAAAATTTTTCGAATGTCAAACGAACATCGGAAGAATCATTCTTGCGCGGATTGCGCGATTCCGGCCTCGATGAGCCGAACCTTGTTCGTTTCGAGAAGCATGCGAAAATCTTCGTCGTCGCAATGATCGGTTACGAAGGTATCGATCTGCGAGACGTGGGCGATGCGCATCGGCGCGCGGCGCTGGAACTTGGTCGCGTCGCTGACGAGGATGACGCTCTGTGCATTGTCCATGATTGCCTGTGCGACGCGGACCTCGCGCATATCGTAGTCGAGCAGCGAGCCGTCAGTGTCGATCGCGGACGATCCGATGATGGCGAAATCGACCTTGAAGCGGTTGAAGAAGTCCGCCGCCGCATCGCCCACCAGCGCGCCGTCGGAATGGCGCACCACGCCGCCCGACAGAACCACTTCGTTCGAGGGGCTGGCGCGCAAGATATTGGCGACATTGATGTTGTTGGTAATCACCAGCAGGTTGCGGTGCTGAAGCAGCGCCTTGGCGACTGCCTCCGTGGTGGTTCCGATATTGATGAACAGGGAAGCGTTGTCGGGGATGAGCGCCGCGGCGACCTCGCCGATGGCCTTCTTCGAATTCGGCGGCGATCAGGCGGCGCTTTTCATATTGCACATTCTCGTTGGTGGTCGGGTAAAGGGCCCCGCCATGGATTCGCACCAGCTTGCCGCTGTCGCACAGTTCGTTGAGATCGCGCCGAATGGTCTGCGGCGTCACGTCGAAATGCTCGGCAAGTCCCTCGACGAATATCCTGCCGCTGGACTTGGCGAGTTCGATGATGCGCGATTGGCGTTGAGACATGAACATTACGAAAGACCTGCAATGGCTTTGCGCAATTTTCGCGCATCGCGAGGCATTTAGGCAAAGGGAATCTTGCTCGCCCGGCTGCCCTTGCGTGCGGAAGTGCCCGATTTGGCTTGATTCAGCTTGAATCACGCGCGCTTGCGGGGCAAATAATGCCGCATGATTGGCTGCGACGCGCGGCCAAGGCAGCTTTCAGGACCACAATGCGAATCGGTATTCTGCAGACGGGCCGGGTTCCGGCCGAACTCGAAGGCAAGCACGGCCAGTATCCGGCGATGTTCGCCCGCCTGTTCGACGGGCATGGCTTTACGTTCGAAACCTACATGGTCATCGACGGCAAGTTCCCTGCGAGCGTGCATGATTGCGACGGCTGGCTGATCACCGGCTCCGCGCATGGCGCCTATGACGACCTGCCATGGATACCGCTGCTCGAGCAGTTCATCCGCGATGCTTACAAGGCCAAGGTGCCGCTCGCGGGCATCTGCTTCGGTCACCAGATCATGGCGCAGGCGCTGGGCGGCAAGGTGGAGAAATACAACGGCGGCTGGGGTGCGGGAACCATGCGCTACCGCATGGCCGACGGGCAGGAGTACACTCTCAACGCCATGCACCAGGACCAGGTGGTGCAGCGCCCGCACGAGGCGGAGGTCATCTGCTCCTCGGAGTTCTGCGAGAACGCCGGCTTCGCCTACAAGGGCAAGGCCATTTCGTTCCAGCCTCACCCCGAATTCGACGATCACTTCATGGACGAGTTGCTGGCCCTGCGTGCGGGCAAATCCATGAGCCATGAGCGCGCGGCTGCGGCGCGCGAATCGCTTGGCCGTGGCACGGATTCGCCGAAAATGGCCGCCGAGATCGCCAAGTTCTTCCGTGAAACCGTCAAGACGGCCGCCTGAAAGCGGCAGGGAGGCGGACCATGTCCGAAATTCCGCAGGTCAAGCCGGTGCGCGGCGAGGGGCCGCTCTTGCGGCGGCAATGGAGCGAAGGCGTATTGACGCTGACGCTCGACAGTCCGGCATCGCGCAACAGCCTTTCGAGCAGCATGATGATCGCCCTGCAGGACGCGCTCGACGCCGCACGCGACGACGGGCAGACGCGGGTCATCGTCATTGCCGCAAGCCCGCCGGCCTTTTGCGCCGGGCATGACCTGCGCGAACTCGATTCAGGCAAGGCGCAACCCGATGGAGGACGCGCGCTCTTCACAAGCCTGATGCAGCAATGCGCCAAGCTGATGCAGTCGATCGTCAGCCATCCGCGCCCGGTCATCGCCGATGTGCGCGGCGTCGCGTCCGCCGCGGGCTGCCAGCTCGTTGCAAGTTGCGATCTCGCCATTGCCAGCAGCGAGGCGCGCTTCGCCACGCCCGGGGTCAATATCGGGCTATTCTGCTCGACGCCCATGGTGGCGCTGTCGCGCAAGGTTTCGCAAAAACATGCAATGGAAATGCTGTTGACCGGCGAGATCATCAGCGCCGACCGCGCTTACCAGATCGGCCTCGTCAACCGCGTTCATGCGCCGGAAGAGATGGACGATGCCGTGCGCCGCATCGCCGGCCTGATCGCCTCCAAGTCGCTGATGTCGCTGGCCACCGGCAAGGCTGCCTTCTACCGCCAGGTGGACATGGCATTGCCGGACGCCTATGCGTATACGGCGGACGTGATGATCGAAAACATGCTCAAGCATGATGCCCGCGAGGGCGTTGCGGCCTTCATCGAAAAACGTGCGCCGCAGTGGCGCGACGAATAGGACAGCAGTCGAAATTTCCGGAGAACCGATGGCCAACGCTTACGAAACCGGACTGGACCGGAATGCGGCAAACTTCCAGCCGCTGACGCCGATCACCTTGCTCGAACGCGCGGCCGCGACCTTTCCGGAACACACCGCCATCATCCACGGCAGCGCGAAGACGAGCTACCGCGAATTCTGGCGGCGCTCGCTGAAGCTGGGCTCGGCGCTCGCCAAGCTGGGCATCGGCAAGGGCGACACCGTGACCGTGATGCTTTCCAACACGCCGGCCGATGCTGGAGGCCCATTTCGGCGTGCCGATGATCAAGGCCGTGCTGCATTCGCTGAACACCCGGCTCGATGCCGCGATCATCGCCTTCCAGCTCGACCATGCCGAGACGCAAGGTCCTCATCGTCGACCGCGAATTCTCGGGCGTGATGAAGGAGGCGCTGGCGCTCGCAACGGTCAAGCCGCTGGTGATCGACTACGACGATCCGCAGTATCGGCCGGACGCGCCCTATCCCGAAGGGCGAGCGCATCGGCACGCTCGACTACGAGGAATTCGTTGCGAGCGGTGATGAAGATTTCGCCTGGTCGATGCCGGACGACGAGTGGAACGCGATCTCGCTCAACTACACGTCCGGCACCACCGGCAATCCCAAGGGCGTCGTCTACCATCATCGCGGCGCGACGCTGATGGCCTATGCCAACACCATCCACGCGGCGATGCGCCAGCACAGCGTCTATCTGTGGACGCTGCCGATGTTCCACTGCAATGGCTGGTGCTTTCCCTGGACGCTGGCCGTGACCGGCCTCGCACGCATGTCTGCCTGCGCTGGGTGCGCGCCAAGTCGATGTACGACGCCATCGCCGACCATGGCGTGACGCATCTGTGCGGCGCGCCGATCGTGATGTCGACGCTGCTCAATGCGAGCGACGCGGAGAAGCGCGACTTTCCGCAGACCGTGTCGTTCAACACCGCGGCCGCGCCGCCGCCGGAGGCGGTGCTTTCCGGCATGGCGGACGCCGGCTTCGCGGTGACGCATCTCTACGGCCTGACCGAGACCTACGGCCCGGCCGTCGTCAACGAATGGCACGGCGAATGGGACGCGCTCGACAAGGGTCCGCGCACCGCAAGGAAGGCGCGGCAGGGCGTGCGCTACGCGGCTCTCGAAGGGCCTGGACGTGATGGATCCCGAAACCATGGTTCCGGTGCCGCGCGATGGCGAGACCATCGGCGAGGTGATGTTCCGCGGCAATATCGTGATGAAGGGCTACCTGAAGAACCTCAAGGCGACCGACGAGGCCTTCGCCGGCGGCTGGTTCCATTCGGGCGATCTCGGCGTGATGCATCCCGACGGCTATATCCAGCTCAAGGACCGCTCAAAGGACATCATCATCTCGGGCGGGGAGAACATCTCCTCGATCGAGGTCGAGGACGCGCTCTACAAGCACCCCGCGGTCGCGGCCTGCGGCGTCGTCGCCAAGGCCGACGAGAAGTGGGGCGAGACGCCGGTCGCCTATGTCGAGTTGCGCCCGGGCAAGAGCGCCACGGAAGCGGAAATCATCGAGCATTGCCGCACGCTGCTGGCGCGTTTCAAATGCCCGCGGCAGGTGATCTTCGCCGAGATACCGAAGACCTCGACCGGCAAGATCCAGAAGTTCCGCCTGCGCGACCTCGCCAGGGAACTTGCAGGCTGACGAAGAATTCCGCTGGATGGACCACGACCGCTACAGCGACGAATACATCCGGGAGCTGCTTTCGGGCGTGAAGACCGTGGCGGTTGTCGGGGCGAGCCCGAACAATGTGCGGCCGTCCTATTTCGTGCTGAGATACCTGGTGTCGAAGGGTTACGATGTCGTCGCGATCAATCCGGGCCATGCCGGGAGCGAGATCGGCGGCGCGATGACCTATGCCAGCCTTGCCGATGTGCCGTTTCCCATCGACATGGTCGATGTGTTCCGCAACTCGCAGGCCGCTGCAGGCGTCGTGGACGAGGCGCTGGCGCTCAAGTCGTTGCCGAAGGTGATCTGGATGCAGCTTGGCGTGCGCAATGACGATGCCGCGCGCAAGGCCGAAGCGGCGGGCGTTCGCGTCGTGATGAACCGCTGCCCGAAGATCGAATATGCCCGGCTTGCCGGAGAGATCGGATGGGCGGGCGTGTCTTCCGGCGTCATCAGTTCGCGAAAGCCGGAATTGTCCAAGGGCTTCCAGCGCTACGGCCTCGACAAAAAACCCGGCTGACCGGCTCCCCGCCGCGCAAGCGTTTCGCAGAATTCCCGTTTCCGGGGCAAAATCTTGTTTGTCGGCAATGGTTTTGCGCAGCATAGTCGCGCCGGAAACCCCATCGGGGGACAAGGGAGAAAAGACATGGCCGACAGCAAACCAGGATTTTCAACGCTCGCCGTGCATGCCGGGGCTGCACCAGACCCGGCAACCGGGGCGCGGGCGACGCCGATCTACCAGACCACCAGCTTCGTGTTCGAGGATGTCGACCAGGCGGCGGCGCTGTTCGGCTTGCAGGCCTTCGGCAATATCTACACGCGCATCACCAACCCGACGACCGCCGTGCTTGAAGGGCGCATCGCGGCGCTCGAAGGCGGCACTGCGGCGCTGGCGCTGGCCTCGGGCCATGCGGCGCAGCTTGGCGTATTCCACACGCTGCTGCAGCCGGGCGACGAGTTCATCGCATCGACCAAGCTTTATGGCGGCTCGATCAACCAGTTCAACCACTCGTTCAAGAGCTTCGGCTGGAACGTCGTGTGGGCCGACCCCGACGATATTACCAGCTTCGAAAAGGCGCTTTCGCCCAAGACCAAGGCGATCTTCATCGAGAGCCTTGCAAATCCGGGCGGCGTCGTCGTCGACATCGCGGCGATTGCTGCCATAGCGAAGAAGGCGGGCGTGCCGCTGATCGTCGACAACACCATGGCGACGCCTTATCTGTGCCGTCCGTTCGAGCACGGCGCCGATATCATCGTGCATTCGCTGACCAAGTTCATGGGCGGCCATGGCAATTCCATGGGCGGGGCGATCGTCGACGGAGGCACCTTCGACTGGTCTGCCAGCGACAAGTATCCCATGCTGTCGAAGCCGCGGCCCGAATACCAGGGCCTCACCATCCACGAGACCTTCGGCAATTTCGGCTTCGCCATCGCCTGCCGCGTGTTGGGCTTGCGCGATCTCGGCGCGGCGATCTCGCCGTTCAACTCCTTCCTGCTGCTGACCGGCATCGAGACGCTGCCGCTGCGCATGGAAAAGCACTGCGCCAATGCTCAGAAGGTCGCCGAGTATCTGCAGGCGCACAAGGGCGTCGAGTGGGTGCGCTATGCGGGCCTGAAGGGCGACAGCAGCCACGAGCTGTACAAGCGCTACATGCCGAAGGGCGCGGGCTCCGTCTTCACCTTCGGCGTCAAGGGCGGCTACGAGGCGGGCATCAAGCTCGTCAGTTCGGTCAAGCTGCTCTCGCACGTCGCCAATATCGGGGACACGCGCAGCCTGATCATCCATCCGGCCTCGACCACGCACCGGCAATTGTCGGATGCGCAAAAGACCGCCGCGGGCGCGGGTCCGGAGGTCGTGCGGCTTTCCATCGGCATCGAGGACGCCGCCGACATCATCGCCGATCTGGAGCAGGGACTGGCGGCGGTAGTCTAGTCGTTCAGATCAGGTGGCGGTCCCGTCGCGGACCGCCATCCGCTTCTGGATCAGCGATGCGGCGATCACGCCGATTGCGACGATGGCGATGAGGATCGTCGACAGCGCGTTGATCTCGGGCGAAACTCCGAGCCGCACGGCGCTGTAGATCTTGATCGGCAGGGTCGTGGCGCCCGGCCCTGTGGTGAAGGACGCGATGACCAGGTCATCGAGCGAGAGCGTGAAGGCGAGCAGCCATCCGGCAATGACGGAGGGCGCTATGATCGGCAGGGTCACTGAGAAGAACGCGTCGAGCGGCGAGCAACCAAGGTCGAGCGCGGCTTCCTCGAGGCTCTTGTCGAAGCTGACGAGGCGCGAGGAAACCACCACGGCGACGTAGCACATGGCGAAGGTGGTGTGCGCCAGCACCACGGTGAACAGCCCGCGCGGGATGCCCAGCGCGATGAACAGCAGAAGCAGCGACAGGCCGGTGATGACTTCCGGCATCACCAGCGGCGCGTAGACCATGCCGGAAAAGCCGGTGCGGCCACGGAACCTGCCCATGCGCACCAGCACATATGCGGCCATGGTGCCGAGGATCGTCGCCAGCGTCGCCGTCATAAGCGCGACTCGCAGCGTGACCCAGGCGGCCTCCAGCATTGCGGAATTGTGCAGCAGCGAGCCGTACCACTTGGTCGAAAAACCGGCCCAGACCGTGACGAGCTTCGAACTCGTTGAAGCTGTAGATGACGAGCAGCAGGATCGGCAGGTACAGGAAGGCAAAGCCGAAGGTGAGCGCGGTGGCGTTGAACCAGGTGAAGCGCTTCATTTGCCCGCCTCCTGCTGCTTTTCCACCTGCCGCTGGAAGATCAGGATCGGGATGATCAGCGAGAGCAGCAGCACGATGGCGACGGCCGAGGCGACAGGCCAGTCGCGGTTCGAGAAAAACTCGGCCCAAAGCGTCTTGCCCATCATCAGCGTGCCGGAGCCGCCCAGAAGGTCGGGGATGACGAACTCGCCCATCGCCGGGATGAAGACGAGGAAGCAACCGGCGACAATGCCCGGAAGCGCCAGCGGCAAGGTCACCAGCCAGAAGGCGGTGAGGCGCGTGCAGCCAAGGTCGATCGCCGCCTCCAGCAGTGAATTCGTCCATCTTCTCCAGCGTCGAGTAGATCGGCAGCACCATGAACGGCAGGTAGGAATAGACGATGCCGATATAGACGGCGGTCGTGGTGTTCATGATCGCCAGTGGCTCGCTGATCACGCCCGTCCACAGCAGGAACTGGTTGAGCAGGCCCTCGGTGCGCAGGATGCCGATCCAGGCGTAGACGCGGATGAGGAAGGAGGTCCAGAACGGCAGGATCACCAGCATCACCAGCAGCGGCCGCAACCTGTCGGGCGCGCGGGCCATGCCATAGGCAAGCGGGAATGCGACGAGCAGCGCCAGCGCCGTGGAGACGAGCGCGATCTTCAGGCTGGACAGGAAGGCGTTGATGTAGAGCGGATCGGAAACGAGAAAGCGGTAGGTTTCGAAATCGAGCGCGGAGAAGAAGGCCCTCAGCCCGGCAAGTCCCTGGCTGAAATCCAGCACCGGAACATAAGGCGGCTGCGCGACAGCGGAGTCGGACAGCGAGATCTTCAGGACGATCAGGAAGGGCGCCAGGAAGAAGATGGCGAGCCACAGATATGGAACGGCGATGACGAGCCAGCGGCGGTTGCTTGCCCATGCCGCTCACCGCGCCAGCACGATTGCCGCGCCGGGCGTGAAGGAGAGCCAGACCTCGTCTTCCCAGGTGATCTCGCGATTGGCGATGCGGCGGCGGTTCGCCTCCTGCGCCTTGACGATGGTGCCGTCGTCGAGCCGCACGTGGAAGGTGGAAAGATTGCCGACATAGGCAATGTCGTGGACGCGGCCGCTGATGACGTTGGCCGCGTCTGCCGGCCTTCGTCTTGGAGATCGCGATCTTCTCGGGGCGCACCGCGAGCCAGCAGGTTTCACCGGCGGGCACGGGAGCCGAATCGCGTGCGAGGAAAGCGCCGTCGCCGCCCGTGCGCCGGAATTGGCGGAACTCCTCGCCGTCGCGGCGCACGCTGTCGCCGGCCTTGCCCTCGATGATGTTCACGTCGCCGATGAAATCGGCGACGAAGCGCGAATTCGGGTTCTCGTAGATCTCCGGCGGGGTCGCCACCTGCGCCAATTTGCCGGCATTCATCAGGCCGATGCGCGAGGCGACGGTCATCGCCTCCTCCTGGTCGTGCGTGACGATGATGAAGGTCGTGCCGGTGGTCTCCTGGATGTTCATCAGCTCGAACTGCGTCTGCTCGCGCAGCTTGGCGTCGAGCGCGCCGAGCGGTTCGTCGAGCAGCAGGATCTTCGGCTTGCGGGCGAGCGAGCGGGCAAGCGCGACGCGCTGGCGCTGGCCGCCGGAAAGCTGGTGCGGCTTGCGTCGCGCGAAGTATTGCATCTGCACGAGCGCCAGCATTTCCTGCGTACGCTTTTCGATGTCGGCCTGGCCATGCCGGCGCGCTTCAGGCCGAAGGCGATGTTGTCGGCGACGCTCAGATGCGGAAACAGGGCATAGGACTGGAACATCATGTTGATCGGCCGCTGGTTGGCGGGGATGGCGGAAATGTCCTTCCCGTCCACCAGTATCTGGCCGGAGGTCGGCGTCTCGAAGCCTGCGAGCATGCGCAGCAGCGTGGTCTTGCCGCAGCCCGAGGGGCCGAGCAGCGCAAAGAATTCGCGGAAGTAGATCTTGAGCGAGACCCCGTCGACCGCGGTGAAGCCGCCGAATTCCTTGCGCACGTCGATGAACTCGACCAGCGGCCTGGCCGCCGTGTCGGCCCAGGGCGCGAACACCGTGGCGGGCTTGGGCGCAGGCTTGTGCGCCGCCTGCGTCGAAGGGTTCTGTTCGGTCATCGGGCCACTGTCGCTGGAGGGAGAGGTGAAATGAAAAGGGCGGCCCGCGCGGAGCCGCCCCGATGGTGTCATTGCCCCGTGACGATCTTGGTCCACAGCCGCGTCACCAGCCGGTTTGCGCCGGGATCGTAAGGCAATTTGACGTAGAGCTTCTTGGTGGTTTCCTCGTCGGGATAGATGCGCTTGTCGGCCAGGATCTCCGGATCGATCAGCGGCTGCGATGCCTTGTTGCCATTGGCATAGGCAACGTAGTTCGTCGCCTTGGCCACCACCTCGGGGCGCATGATGAAGTTGATGAACTGATGTGCTTCATCGACGTTCTGCGCATCGGCCGGGATAGCCATCTGGTCGAACCACAGCAGCGCGCCTTCCTTGGGAATCGAGTAGCCGACCTCCACGCCCTGCGCCGCCTCCTCCGCGCGGGCCGCCGCCTGCAGCACGTCGCCGGAATAGCCGACGGCAAGGCAGATGTCGCCATTGGCAAGCGCGTTGATGTACTCGGAGGAGTGGAACTTCTGGATGAAGGGCCGGATGGCCATCAGCGTTTCCTCGGCCTTGGCAAGGTCCTCGGGCTTGGTGCTGTTCGGGTCGAGGCCAAGATAGTTCAGCGCTGCCGGGACAAGCTCGTTCGGCGTGTCGAGGAGGTGGATGCCGCAGTCCTTGAACTTGGCGATGATCGCCGGATCGAAGATCACGTTCCAGGAGGTGATGTCGTCCTGCCCCAGGATTTCCTTCACCTTGGCGACGTTGAACCCGATGCCGGTGGTGCCCCACATGTAGTTGACCGAGTATGCGTTGTCGGGATCGTATTTCGCGGTCTGCGCCATGATCGCATCCCACATGTTCGGCAGGTTGGTCAGCTTCGACTTGTCGAGCTTCTGGAAGACGCCGGCCTGTATCTGGCGACCGAGGAACTCGGCCGAGGGAACGACGATGTCGTAGCCGGTCGCTCCGGCCAGCAGCTTGGTTTCGACCACCTCGTTGGAATCGAACACGTCGTAGGTGACCTTGATGCCGGTCTCCTTTTCGAAATCTTCGATGATGGTGGGGTCGATGTAGTCGGACCAGTTATAGATGCGCACTTCTGCGGCATTGGCCCCGGCTGCGGACATGGCCAGCAAGGTGGCCGCGAACAACATGATCCTGTGCTTCATTCCATTGACCTTCTGCAACTTGTTCAACCTGATTCCTACAGGCGCGAACGCCCCATTGCCACGTCAAAATTTTCCCGCATGCGAGCAAATTTTGTGCGGCGCTGCTTTCCGACGCATGCGCCCTGTTGCCGCTACGGCTTGCCAGTCTTTCCAAAAAAGAGGACAGTCAAAACAATTGCAACAGCAAACAGTGATTTCATGAAAGCCAAAAACGAGCGGAGCCCAACATGAGCCGCCAGGATATTCTCAACTGGGCAACGCAACTCCCCGAGCCGGCGCAGAATTGGCTCGACGGCAGGCTGGTCGAAGAAGTCGAGTGCATCATTTCCGATTACGCCGGCATAGCGCGCGGCAAGGTCATGCCGGCCCGCAAGTTCGTGGGCATGGAATCGACCTACCTGCCGATCTCGATCTTCTACCAGACGATCACGGGCGAATATGCCGACTTCGATTCGGTGAATTCGGTCACGGAAACCGACCTGGTCCTGATCCCCGACATGTCGACCGCGGTCGCGGCCCCGTGGGCCGAGGACGTCACCATCCAGGTGATCCACGACCTGCAATACCAGTCTGGCGATCCGGTGATGCTGGCGCCGCGCAACGTGCTGCGCAAGGTGCTGGACGCCTATGCGGCCGAAGGCTGGAATCCGGTCGTCGCGCCCGAGCTGGAATTCTACCTGACCAAGCCGAACATCGATCCGGATTTCCCGATCGAGCCGCCGGTCGGCCGTTCCGGCCGGCAGGGCGCCGGGCGGCAGTCCTATTCGATCTCGGCAATCGATGAGTATGCGGCCGTCGTCGACACGATCTACGACTTTGCCGAGGCGCAGGGCATCGTGATCGACACGATCATCCAGGAAGGCGGCGCGGGGCAGATCGAGATCAACCTCAACCACGGCGATCCCATGAAGCTCGCCGACACGGTGTTCCTGTTCAAGCGCACGGTGCGCGAGGCGGCGCTGAAGAACAATTGCTACGCCACCTTCATGGCCAAGCCGATGGAGGACGAGCCCGGCAGCGCCATGCACCTCCACCAGAGCGTGGTGGACTCGCGCACCGGCAAGAACATCTTCACCGGGCCGGACAGCATGCCCACGGACCTGTTCCTCGGCTTTCTCGCCGGGCAGCAGCGCTATCTGCATGCGGTGATCTCGATCCTTGCGCCCTACGTCAATTCCTATCGCCGGCTGGTGCCGGGCAATTCGGCGCCAATCAATGTCGAATGGGGCATGGACAACCGCTCCACGGGCCTGCGCGTGCCGATCTCGAAGCCCGAGGGGCGGCGCGTGGAAAACCGCGTCGTCGGCATGGACTGCAATCCGTACCTTGCCATCGCGGCCTGCCTTGCCTGCGGCTACCTCGGCATGAAGGAGGGGCTGCGGCCGCGCGATCCGATCCGGGGCGATGCCTATTCGCTGCCGCATGCGCTGCCGCGCGAACTCTTCGAGGGGCTGAAGCAGTTCAACGCATATCCGCAGTTGCGCGAACTCCTCGGCGAGGATTTCTGCAAGATGTACGAGGCGATCAAGCTGCAGGAATTCGAGGATTACCTGCGCGTCATCAGCCCGTGGGAGCGAGAGCACCTGCTCCTCAACGTCTGAGGCGGGCGATGGCCATCAACCTTCTCCACGCCCATGGCAAGGCCGGCGAATACCCGGCCTCATGGTATGCGACGACGGTCGAGTTTCCGCCGGCAACGCGGGCGCTGGAAGGCTCGCACGTCGCTGATGTGTGCATCATCGGGGCGGGCTATACCGGGCTGTCGGCCGCGCTGCACCTTGCGCAGGCGGGAAAGAGCGTCATCGTCCTCGATGCGCACCGCGCCGGATGGGGCGCTTCGGGCCGAAATGGCGGCCAGGCTGGATCGGGCCAAAGGCGGGGACAGGACGAGCTTGAAAAGGCGCTCGGCCACAAGCAGGCCGCGCTGCTGTGGGATCTGGGCGAAGAGGCGAAGGCGCTCGTGCGCAGCCTTGCAGCAACGCACGGCATTTCCTGCGACATCGTGCCGGGCATCATCCACGCCGACCACAAGCCGCAATTCGTGCAGCACAGCCGTGCCTATGTGCAACTGCTGAACTCGCGCTACGGCTATGAGAAGATCCGCTTCCTCGATCGGGAGGAGATGCGCGCGACCGTTGCGAGCCCCGGCTATCACGGGGGCACTTATGACGAAGGCGCGTTCCACCTCAACCCGCTCAAATATGTGCTGGGGCTTTCGCGCGCGGCACAGGCTGCCGGGGCGCGGCTGCATGAAATGAGCGAAGTCGTGAAGATCGAGCGCGGGGTGGAGGCGATCGTGCGCACCGCGCGCGGCGAGGTGAAATGCGGCCATGTGCTGCTTGCCTGCAACGGCTATCTCGGCATGCTGGAGCCGAGCGTGTCGGCCAATGTCATGCCGATCAACAACTTCATCGTGGCGAGCGAACCGCTGGGCAGCGAGGCCGCGAAAAAGCTGATCGCCAACAATGCCGCAGTCGCCGACAGCCGCTTCGTCATCAACTATTTCCGCCTGACGCCGGACCATCGCCTGCTGTTCGGCGGCGGCGAAACCTATGGCTACCGCTTTCCCGCCGACATCAAGGCCTTCGTGCGCAAGCCGATGCTCAAGGTGTTTCCGCAGCTTGCCAAGGCCCGGCTCGATTATGGCTGGGGCGGCACGCTGGCCATTACCGGCAAGCGGCTGCCGGCGCTGCGGCGCGTTTCGCCCAACATCCTGTCTGCATCGGGCTATTCCGGGCAAGGGATCACGATCGCGACCCTTTGCGGCAAGCTTGCCGCCGAGGCGATTTGCGGCAATGGAGAGCGGTTCGAGATTTATGGCTCGATCGCGTCCCTGCCGTTCCCGGGCGGCAGCCTGCTGCGCTCACCACTGCTGGCGCTGGCGATGAGCTGGTACGCCATGCGCGACCGGATTTAGCTGCAGCTTTTATCGGCCAACATGGGGCGGGCTGCCGGAGCGGCACAAAAGCGCCATGTTGCAAGTCAATGAGCGGGCGCATATTCGCTTTCATGTTCGCGCTGGATTGTTTTCCTCAAGGTCCGACGCTGCAGATTTTCAGGACCTGAAATGACAAGCCAGCTCATGCCCATCTTCGCGCTCATCATGGGCTCGGCCTTCCTGATGATGGCGGGCGGCCTCAACGGGCTGATCCTTCCGCTGCGCGGTTCCTACGAAGGGTTTTCGACGCTGTCGCTGGGCCTGCTCGGCACCGGCTGGGCCATTGGCTATGTGCTTGGCTGCCTGCGCGTGCCGCGGCTGGTTCGCAAGGTCGGGCATGTGCGCACTTTTGGTGTCATGGCGGCGCTGGCCACCGTTTCCGTGCTGCTGTCGGTGCTGATCCTGCATCCGTGGGCGTGGATTCCGCTGCGCGCGCTCACCGGCTTTTCGTTCGCGGGCGCGGCGATGATCGTCGAAAGCTGGCTCAACGAGCGAACGGAAACGCGTTACCGCGGCCGTGTCTTCGGCGTCTACACCATGGTCAACCTCCTGGCCACCACGGCCGGGCAGATGTTCATTTCCATGGGCGAGACCACCGGCTTCGAGTTCTTCGTGATGGCGGCGTTGTTCTATGTGATGGCGCTGGTGCCCACGGCGCTGTCGACCCGTGCCCAGCCAAAGCCGCTGGTCGAGAGCAAGCTCGACCTGCCCGCCTTGATGAAGAACTCGCCGATAGCCGTTGCGGGCGCGTTTCTCATCGGCATTTCCAACAGTTCCTTCGGCACGCTCGGCGTCGTCTATGGACAGGCGATCCACCTGCACGTCTCCTCGATCGCGCTGATGATGAGCCTTTCGCTGGTCGCCGGCTCGCTGTTCCAGATCCCGGTCGGCATGCTGTCTGACCGGCGCGACCGGCGCGTCGTGCTGGTCGGCCTTGCGGTGCTCGCCGCTTGCGTCGACATCTTTTTCATCGCCTTGCAGCCCGAGCACGCATGGACCGTCATCATAGCGGCATCGCTGTTCGGTGGAGCGATCTACTCGATGTACCCGGTGCTGATCGCGCATGCCTATGACCATGCGACGCCCGAATCATACCTGCGCATTTCCGGCGGCCTGCTGCTGGTCTATGGCATTGGCGCTATCCTGGGGCCGCTGCTGGCCGGCATGGCGATGGCATGGGTTCCAGGCACCGGCCTGTTCATCGTGACGCTGTTCGCGCACCTGCTGCTGGCGGCCTATGCGCTATACCGCATGACGCAGCGCGTGGCGGTCTCCGATGTGACCAAGACGGGCTTCGTCGGCATGGCGCAAGCGCGGCTGGCTACGCCTGAATCGGGCGCGATGGACCCGCGCGTCGAGAGCCAGCGTGATGAAAAAGCACGCGACGAATTCGAAGACGCCCCGATGGGGAAGTGATTACCGCTTCAGCGTCAGGCCGTCGGCATCGAAGAGGTGCAGCTTTCCCGGCGCCGCAGCGAGCCGCACGGTTTCGCCGCGCCTGAAGTTCTGCGTGCCCGGCAGCTTGGCGACCAGCGGTTCGCCGCCATGTCCCGCGTCGATGTAGAGCAGCGTCACTTCGCCAAGCGATTCGACCAGCGAGATCGTGCCTTGCAGGATCGCGTCTCCATCGCTGGCGACGGTGAGATCCTCTGGCCGCACGCCAAGGCTCGCCTTGCTGCCCTTCAGTGCCGCATCCGTGGCAATCGGCACCTGCGCGCTTGTATTGCCGGGAAGCGAGACCGTGGTGTTTGGGCCGGTCCCGGTGATCGCCGCCGGCAGGATGTTCATCGCCGGCGAGCCGATGAAGTGGGCGACGAAGAGATTTGCCGGGCGCTCGTAGAGTTCGATCGGCGAGCCGACCTGCTCGATGCGCCCGGCCGTTCAGCACGACGATGCGGTCGGCGAGCGTCATCGCCTCGACCTGGTCGTGGGTGACGTAGATCATCGTCGCGTCGGGCATGCTCTCCTTGCAGCTTGGCGATCTCGATGCGGGTCGCGACGCGCAGCGCCGCGTCGAGGTTGGACAGCGGCTCGTCGAACAGGAACACCTTCGGATTGCGCACGATGGCGCGGCCGATGGCGACGCGCTGGCGCTGGCCGCCCGACAGCGCCTTGGGCAGGCGGTCGAGATAGGGCGTCGAGCTGCAGGATCGTCGGCGGCGTCGCGCACGCGGCGCGTCGATCTCGGCCTTGCCGGTTCTTGCGCGATCTTCATGCCGAAGGCCATGTTGTCGTAGACGGTCATGTGCGGGTAGAGCGCATAGGACTGGAACACCATGGCGATGCCGCGCTTCGACGGCGGCACGTCGTTGACCAGCTCGCCGTCGATGTGGAGCTCGCCGCCGGTGATCTCCTCGAGCCCGGCGATCATGCGCAGCAGCGTCGACTTGCCGCAGCCGGACGGGCCGACGAAGACGACGAACTCGCCCGTCTTGATGTCGAGGTCGATGCCGTGGAGCACCTCGACCGGCGCCGTAGGCCTTGCGACATCCTGCGTCAGCTGCAGATCGGCCATGTTCCCTCCCTTCGTGACTGTCAGGCCAGCGTGCGCCGAACCAGGCCCGTCAGGCGGCGAGCCATGTACGTTCGCCACCCGGCAGTCGGAGTCGCCGTCGAAAGCCGCGCGCCCGCTCGCGGCGCGTCAGCTCTGCGGCCTGCGCGGCAGGGCAATCGTCTGCCGGCTTGCGGCCCAGGTTGAAGGCGCAGACCAGATGCGCTCGTTGCCGTCGCGTCGCGGACGAAGGCCAGCATCGCCGTCGCCGGCATCGACGAAGTCGATCTCGCCCTTGGCGAGCGCCGGATGCGCGCGCGCGGAACGCCAGCATGCGCGCGGTAGTGCTCGAGCATCGAGCCCTGCGTCGCCGTCCTGCGTGCTGACGGCACTGGCCAGATGCTCGGCCGGCACCGGCAGCCAGGGCTTGGCCGTCGGAGAAGCCGCCGTTCGGCGCTGTCGTCGTCCCAGACCATCGGCGTGCGGCAGCCGTCGCGGCCCTTGAACTCCGGCCAGAAGCGGATGCCGTAGGGGTCCTGCAGATCCTCGAAGGCAAGCTCGGCCTCGGTGCAGGCCCAGCTCCTCGCCCTGGTAGAGGCAGACCGAGCCGCGCAGCGACAGCAGCAGCGCCGTGGCGACCTTCAGGCACGGCGTCCGGTCGGCGTCGCTCGCTGCCCAGCGCGTGACATGGCGCATCACGTCGTGGTTGGAGAAGGCCCAGCAGGCCCAGCCGTCCGGCGCGCCGCCTTGCGAAACGTGTCGAGCGACCTCGACGCACCCGGCGCGGCGTCAGCGGCTCGGGCGCCAGGAACTCGAAGGCGTAGCACATGTGCACCTTGTCGCCGCCCGAGGTGTACTCGGCCGACGATCTCCAGCGCCGCGCTGCGCGTCGCCGACCTCGCCGACCGCGGCGGTCGCCGGGTACTCGTCGAGCAGCGCGCGGAAGCGCTCGCAGGAAGTCGAGGTTCTCCGGCTGGCTCTTGTCGTAGAGATGGTCCTGGCAGTTGTAGGGGTTGACCGCCGGCGCGGTCTGAGTCGTTGCGCAGTTCCGGCCGGCAGCGGCGGATTGTCCGCGCAGCTCCTGGTCGTGGAAGTAGAAGTTGATGGTGTCGAGGCGGAAGCCGTCGACGCCGCGCTCGAGCCAGAACCGCGCGACGTCGAGCAGCGCGTCCTGCACCTCGCGGTTGTGGAAGTTGAGGTCCGGCTGCTCGGTCAGGAAGTTGTGCAGGTAGTACTGCCGGCGCGCGCGTGTCCCACTCCCAGGCCGAGCCGCCGAAGATCGACAGCCAGTTGTTGGGCGGCGTGCCGTCGGGCTTGGGGTCGGCCCAGACGTACCAGTCGGCCTTGGGGTTGTCGCGGCTCGACCGGCTCTCCTTGAACCAGCGGATGCTGGTCGGAGGTGTGCGAGAGCACCAGGTCGATCATCACCTTGAGGCCGAGCCCGTGCGCCTCGGCGACCAGCGCGTCGAAGTCGGCCAGCGTGCCGAACATCGGATCGACGTCGCGGTAGTCCGAGACGTCGTAGCCGAAGTCCTTCATCGGCGAGGTGAAGAACGGCGAGATCCAGATCGCATCGACGCCGAGCGCGGCGATGTAGGGCAGCCGGCGGATGATGCCCGGCGAGGTCGCCGATGCCGTCGCCGTTCGCGTCCTGGAAGCGAGCGCGGATAGATCTGGTAGATCACCGCGCCGCGCCACCAGTCCGTGTCGGCGCGCGTGCGTGGCTTGCTGCCTTGGCATGCTGCGACGTTCATCGGCTTTTCAGCCTCCCTTGACCGAGCCGGCCAGCAGGCCGCGCACCAGGTAGCGCTGCAGCGAGAAGAACACGATGAGCGGCACGATGATCGTGACGAAGGCCGAGGTCGTGAGGATTTCCCAGTCGCCGCCGCGCGAGCCGAGCAGGTTGACGAGCTTGCCGGTCAGCACGAGCTGCGTCGTTCTGCGGTGCCGAGGAACACCAGCGCGACCAGCAGGTCGTTCCAGATCCACAGGAACTGGAAGATCGCGAAGGAGGCGAGCGCCGGGAAGCGACAGCGGCAGCACGATCTTGACGAAGATCTCGAAGTCGGTGGCGCCGTCGACGCGCGCCGATTCCGATGATCTCGCGCGGCAGGCCGGCCATGTAGTTGCGCAGCAGATAGATCGCGAGCGGCAGGCCGAAGCCGGTATGCGCGAGCCAGATGCCGAGATAGCTCTTGGCCGGCACGCCGAAGATGCTGGCCGATGCCGTTGTAGAGCTGAGCAGCGGGATCAGCGACAGCTGCAGCGGCACGACCAGCAGGCCGACGACGACCGCGATGAGCAGCGCGCGGCCGGGAAAGTCCATCCAGGCCAGCGCATAGGCGGCGAAGGCCGCGATCAGGATCGGGATGATCGTCGCCGGAATGGTCACGGTCAGCGAGTTGATGAAGGACGCGGCCGATGCCTTCCGAGCGTCAGCACCTCGCGGTAGTTGTCGAGCGTGAAGCGCGGCGGCATGCCGACGGTGTAGAAGATGCGCTGGCCGCGCGTGCCCTCGAGGCTCGACGGGCGAGGTGATCACGAAGTCGCCGTCCTCGCTGACCGTCAGCGTGCTCGCCGTCGCCGAGGTCGGCCGCCTCGCCCGGCTCGAAGGCGGCAGGCTGCTGCGACGCGGACGCCGAAGGCGCTGACCGTTGCGGCGCCGTCGCCGAAGAGGTTGCCGGCGATGACGAACCTGCCGTCCTTCTCGACCTCGTCGCCGCAGCGCGGATCGGCGCGGCCTGTCAGGTTCTGGTGTGCGGTGCAGCGCCGTCCACCAGCCGGAGACGGCGATCTGGTCCTTGTCGCGGAACGACGAGATGAGCAGGCCCGACGCGTCGGCAGCGTCCAGAGCGCGACCAGCAGCAGCACGCTCGAGATGTGAACCGCCCAGGTCAGCGCCGAGCGTCGTTCCCGCGCACCGTGGCCATGTCAGCGCCCCCTCCCATTTCGGTTCGGCGCGGCGAGATGTTCCAGATCATGATCGGCATCACCAGCAGCATGATGACCATGGCGATGGCCGCGCCCGCGGCCGAAGTCGACCGCCGCGGAACATCCAGTCGAACATGTAGGTTGGCCAGCACCTGCGTGTTCCACTGGCCGTTGGTCATGGCGCAGCACGATGTCGAAGACCTTGAGCACGAGGATGGTGATGGTGGTCCACACCACGACGATGGTGCCCCAGATCTGCGGCACCATGATCTTGAAGAAGATCTGGAACGGGTTGGCGCCGTCGATGATCGCGGCCTCGATGCGTCTCCTCGGGGATGCCGCGCAGCGCGGCCGACAGGATCACCATGGCGAAGCCGGTCTGGATCCAGATCAGGATCGACCATCAGGAAGAAGTTGTTCCAGAACGGCAGTGGTGATCCAGGCCTGCGGCTCGCCGCCGAGCCAGGTGACGATGGCGTTGAGGATGCCGATCTGCGTCCGAGCCGCTCGGCCGCGATAGTCGTAGACGAACTTCCAGATCACCGAGGCGCCGACGAAGGAGATCGCCATCGGCATGAAGATGAGCGATCTTGGCGATGTTGCCCCACCAGATGCGGTCGGTCAGCACGGCGATGACCAGGCCGAAGAAGGTGGCGAAGCGCCGGCACGACCAGCAGCCACAGGATATTGTTGAACATCGATTCGCGAGAAGCCGCTGTCGACCGCGAGCCATTGGTAGTTGGCAAGCCCGACGAAGTTCGTCGCCGATCGCGGTCGTGGAAGCGACAGCCGCAGCGTCTCGAACACCGGATAGACGAGGTAGATGGCCAGCGCCAGCAGGGCCGGCCCCAGGAACAGCCAGGGCCGGATCGCCGTTGGCGCGCGCTGATGTTGCGCCCGGCGCTGCGCGCCCTCGTCGTCGCGGAATGGAAACAGCCGGTCGAGCAGCCAGTTGGAACCCCAGAAGTAGACGAACGCAGCCGCCAACGCCGATCACGATGGCGATGAGGGCAGTGCACGACCTGTTGGAGCATGGCGAGCGGCCTCTCCCGAAGCCGGGCGGATGCGCCGCGCAGGGTCTGGTGCGCGGGCGCTTGTCCTTGAAGCGGAGGTGGCCTTACTTGATGCCGTCCCACGCCTTCTGGATGTCGGCTCCGACTTCGGCCGCGGGCTTGCCGCCGGCATAGTCGACCATGCCGGTCCAGAACGCGCCGGCGCCGATCGCGCCGGGCATCAGGTCCGAACCGTCGAAGCGGAAGGTGGTGGCGTTGAGCAGGATCTCGCCCTGCTTCTTCAGCGCGGCGTTGCCGTAGGCCTCGGTGTTGACCGCTCTTGAACGGCGTCAGGAAGCCGGACTGCGCCATCCAGACCTCATGCGCGATCGGCGTCTTCAGCCAGTCGATGAAGGCGCGCGCGGCCGGGCGTGTCCTTGGTGATGATGGCCAGCGTGCCGGCACCGAGCACCGGCTTGCCGAGATCCTTGCCGGCATAGGCCGGGAAGTAGAAGAAGTCGGCGTCCTCGCCGAGCTTCGTGCCTTCCGGGAAGAAGGACGGGATGAACGACGCCTGGCGGTGCATGTAGCACTTGCGGCGGCGACGCGAAGAGGCCCTTCGGGCTGTCGCGGAAGTCGGTCGAGGCGACCGCCGCCGCGCCGCCATCGACGAACTTGTCGTTGCGTGGCGAACCAGCCGAACTCGTCGATCGCGCGCGACGACCGCCGGGTCGTTGAACGGGATCTCGTTCGTGACCCACTGGTCGTAGACGTCTGGCGGCTGCGTGCGCAGCATCATGTCCTCGACCCAGTCGGTCGCCGGCCAGCCGGTCGCGCCGCCCGAACCGAGCCCGATGCACCACGGCGTGCCGCCGTCGGCGACGATCTTGCTCGGTCAGCGCCTTCAGCTCTTCCATGGTCTCGGGCACTTCGTAGCCCGCATCCTCGAAGTTCTCGGGCACGTACCAGACCAGCGACTTCACGTCGATCTTGTAGGGGAAGGCGTAGAGCTCGGGCGTGCCGTCCTTGCCCTTGTAGGTGCCGAGATCGACCCAGGACTGCGCCGGCGGCGTAGTTCTCGGCGAGCCAGGTCTTGCGTCTCGTCGCCGAGCGGCGACGAGCGAAGCCCTTGGAGGCCAGGTCGGCGATCAGGCCCGGCTGCGGCAGGATCGCGATGTCGGGCGGGCTGCCGGCCTGCGTGTCGATGACGATCTGCTGCTCGTAGTTCTCGGAGGACGAGTACTTGACCGTCGACGCCGGTCGCCTCGCGGAAATAGGCGAGCATCGACTGCGACCAGCGCCTCGTCCTCGCCGCGCCACGGGCCGAAGATGGTGAGCGTCTGGCCCTTCAGATCGCCATGCGCGGCCTTGAAGTCGTCGTAGCTCTCCCAGTTGAACTTGGCGTCTTCGCCCGGCTTGAACTTCAGTTCCTGCGCAAATGCCGCGCCGGAAAACGAGGCGATCGCAAGGCTGCGACGCCCGCAAGAAGCGTGTGTCTCATGATTCTCCTCCGTTGTGACGGGCATCCCGCGCGTTTGGCGCAAGCTTGCCCCATTTGCTCAGCTGCCGGTCGATGACCGGCCGGCGCTTCCCTCAATTCCAAAGCGCTTTGGCTGATATTTCTAATGCTGGATCATCCGCGAGGAGTCAATAGCGGACGCCGATATCGAGCGAATTCGTGTCCACTCAGGAGGAATTCTCTTTCATTCTCAAGTTTTGAGGTTATGTTTCAGCCGGATTTGAACTGGCGCCGGGGGCCGATTCCCCAAAGCGCTTTGGAGGATGCAAGGCCGTGCGCCTGAAGGAATTGGCCCATACGCTGGGACTGTCGCCGACCACGGTCAGCCGGGCGCTCAACGGCTATCCCGAGGTGAGCGAACAGACGCGTGCGCGCGTCGTCGCCGCCGCGCGGGCGCATGCCTATCGGCCATCCTCGTTCGCCAAGCGGCTGGCGACGGGCCGTGCGAAGGCAATCGGCCACGTGCTGCCGCTCGCCCGGCACATGAGCATCGATCCGCATTTCTCCGATTTCATCGCCGGCGCGGGCGAGGCCTATGCCGCGGCGGGCTACGACATGCTGATCTCTGTCATTCCGCAGGCAAGCGAGTTCGAGCATTATCGCGGCATGGCCTCGGCCGGAAATGTCGATGGCGTCATCGTCCACGCGCCAAAGATCGTGGAGCCGCGCATCGGCCTGCTGCAGGAACTGGAATTGCCGTTCATCGTGCACGGGCGCTCCGACGAACCGGCGGCTGGCTATGACTGGCTCGACGTGAACAACCGGCGCTGCTTCGTGCGCGCCACGCATTTCCTCACCGATCTGGGGCATCGCCGCATCGCGCTGCTCAACGGGCTGGAGGAGCTGCATTTCGCCTGGCGTCGGCGAGCCGGTTATCTCGATGCGCTCAAGGAGCGCGCGATCGAGCCCGACCCAGCCATCATGTTCAGCGGCGAAATGAGCGAGCCCAATGGCCATCTTTGGGCGATGCGGCTTTTGGCGAGCGCCAATCCGCCGACGGCGTTCCTGACCTCCTCGGTGCTGCTCGCTATGGGCGCATTGCGTGCGGTGCAGGAGGCCGGGCTGAAGCCGGGGCGCGACATTTCAATCGTCACCTATGACGACCGGCTGTCCTTTCTCGACAATGCCGGGCCGGTGCCGATCTTCACGGCGACGCGCTCCTCGATCAGGGAGGCGGGCAAGCGTTGCGCGGAACTGTTGATCGGGCGCATCGAAGACCCGTTCGGCGATCCGGTGAACGAGTTGTGGGAGGCCGAGCTCGTCGTTGGCGCATCGACCGGTCCCGCGCCGCGTTGAGGCCTATCGTCCCTGTTTCGAGGAGCCAAGGAACAGCGGTACGAGCGCCAGCAGGATGAACAGCCGCATCACGTGATGGGCGGCGACGAAAGCCGGATCGGCGTTGATCAGCAGCGCAATGGCGGCCATCGTCTCGACGCCGCCGGGCGCAAAGGCGACCAGCATCGGCCCGAGCGGCAGGCCGGTCAGCCAGGACGCGAACCAGGCGGCTGCACCGGCAATGCCAACCGCGATGACGGTGGTGATTACGCCAGCGCCTGCGAAGCGGGCGAGGTCGCGCGGGCGCACGCCGGAGAACCGGGTTCCGATCATGGCGCCCATGACGATGAAGCACGGAACGGAAAGCCAATCCGGCACCAAGCCCTCGACAGTCCGGTCAGATGGACGGCGAACGACACCAGCATCGCGCCGATGAGGAAGCCCGCCGGCAGTCGCAGGCGGTGCAGCGCATAGCCAAAGGCGGCGCAGGCAGGCAGCATCACGGCCAGTTGCAACATCGGCATGGAACCGTTGGGGCCGGTGTTCGCCGGCAATTCAAAGCCGCCGATGGCGACCGCGCACCGGCACGAACAGCGTCAGCGCCAGCAGGCGCACGCTCTGTATCACGCTGATGGCGGCGAGATTGCCGCCCGTCGCCGCACCGAGGCCCAGAATGAAACTGAGATGTCCGGGTGTCGAGGACAGCACCGCGGTGACGCGATCATAGACATAGAAGCGGCGGAAGATCGCCGTCGTCACAGCCATGATCGCGACGATGCTCAGCGCCAGAATGGCAAAACTCTGCGGCCAGTGACGTGCGGCGTCGAGCACCTGCGGCGTGACGCTGGAACCCATGATCGCGCCGATGACCACGAATGCGCCGTTGCGCAGCGGCGCGGGAATCGCGGTCTTCAGCCCCGCAATGCCGGCGATGGTGACGACGACGGCGGGGCCAAGGATGAAGGGCGCGGGCACGGATGCGAACCAGGCAAGCGCTGCCCCGGCCGCGCCGAGCGCCAGCGCAAGGGCCAGCGCCGCCGGGCCCTCGATGCCCTTGATCATCGCGGCAGCAGCGCGCTGGTGCGCCCGCTCATGTAATAGCCAACCAGGCCAACGAGCTCCTTTACCAGCACGCTCAGTTTCAGGAACTGGTTGGGCGTTTCGTCGCTGAGATAGGGGAAGCTCGGCACGTCGGCGCGATAATCGGCAGGGACGGGAATGACGTCCATGCCGAGCTGGCGGAAGCAGCCGATGGCCCTTGGCATGTGGAAGGCCGATGTCACCAGCAGCAGAGGGCCAGGGTTCTCGCCGAGCATCTTGCGAACCCCGGCCGCGTTTTCGTAGGTCGTGCGCGAACGGCTCTCCAGTTCCATGCCGCGATCGTCGCCATAGAGCGCTTGCACCATGGCGAGCGCGCCGGCGGATTCGGGTAGCTGGCTCACGATGAGGGTGCCGCTGCCGCCGCTGAAGATGAGCCGCGCCTGCGGATGAAGCCGTTTCAGCTCCAGCCCCTTGACCAGACGGTCGGCGGCCTCGGCGAGCTCGAAGCCCGTTCCGCCGTCTTGCGGAATGATGCCGCCGCCCAGCACGATGATCGCCGCGGGGTTCGCCGGAATTGGCCCGGCAGGCACTGCAGTCTCCAGACGGTAGAGCAGGTAGTCGGTGAACTGCGTGAAGCCGAACAGCACGAATGCTCCAATGGAAAACGAAAGCGCAAGCGTGCGGATCTTGCGGTAGCCGAACCTGCCCGCGAGCATGCCGGCAAGCGCCAGGAAGAACAGGAAATTCAGCGGCCTTGCGACCACCCAGAACAGCTTCGACAGGATGAAGAACATCGGACCCCATGCGTTGATTGCAAAGCGTTATCCGATTCAGGGCGCAAGCAGAACCCGCAAGCTCTCAGCGGTTGCGCCCGCGCAGGCGTTCCTTGAGCAATTCAAGCAGGTTGGCGGCCGATTCGAGAATGTTGGTGCCGGGGCCGTAGATCGCCGCGACGCCAGCCTTCTTCAGCGCGTCGTAATCCTGCGCCGGAATGACCCCGCCGCAAACGACGAGCTTGTCGGCGGCATTGCGGCTGGCAAGTTCCTCCAGCAACATCGGCGCGAGCGTCAGGTGCCCGGCCGCATGCGAAGAGATGCCGACCACGTCGATGTCTTGCGCCACCGCAAGCTCCGCCGCCTCGGCGGGCGTCTGGAACAGCGGCCCGACGACCACGTCGAAGCCCAGATCCGACGAAGGCCGAGGCGATCACCTTCGCGCCGCGGTCGTGGCCGTCCTGCCCCATCTTGACGACCAGTACGCGCGGCTTGCGACCGAGCCGGTCCTCGACCTCGCCGATCTCGCCCTGCAATTTCGCAAAGGCGGCATCGCCCTCGTAGTGCCCGCCATAGACGCCCGACGACGACCTGCGTCTGCGCTTCGTGCCGTCCCCAGGCGCGCTCCAGCGCCATGGAAATCTCGCCGACCGTGGCGCGGGCGCGGGCAGCCTCGACCGCCGCTTCCAGCAGGTTGCCCTTCGCCGGTGCGAGCGGTCTGCTCGAGCGCGGCAAGCGCGGCGTCGCAGGCGCGTGCGTCGCGGTTCTTGCGCGTGCGTGCAATGCGAGCGATCTGGCTGTCGCGCACCTTGGCGTTGTCGATCATCAGGAAATCGACATGCTCGGCGGTCTTTGGCGGTACTTGTTGACGCCGACGATGACCTCCTCGCCGCGGTCGATGCGGGCCTGCTTGTCGGCGGCGGCCTCCTCGATGCGCAGCTTCGGCATGCCGGTGGCGACGGCCTTGGTCATGCCGCCCAGCGCCTCGACCTCCTCGATCAGCTTCCAGGCCTCGTCGGCCAGCGATTGCGTCAGGCTCTCGACATAGTAGGAGCCGGCGAGCGGATCGACGACATTGGTGACGCCGGTCTCGTGCTGCAGGATCAGCTGGGTGTTGCGGGCGATGCGGGCGGAGAATTCGGTCGGCAGCGCAATCGCCTCGTCGAACGAGTTGGTGTGCAGCGACTGCGTGCCGCCCAGCACCGCCGCCATCGCCTCGATAGGCGGTGCGCACGATGTTGTTGTACGGGTCCTGCTCCTGCAGCGATACGCCGGAGGTCTGGCAATGGGTGCGCAGCATCAGGCTCTCGGTACGCTTGCGGCTCGAACTCCTTCATGATGCGCGTCCACAGCAGGCGCGCGGCGCGCAGCTTGGCCGCCTCCATGAAGAAGTTCATGCCGATGCCGAAGAAGAAGGACAGCCGGCCGGCGAAGGCGTCGACATCCATGCCCTTGGCGAGCGCGGCGCGGACATATTCGCGCCCGTCGGCAAGCGTGAAGGCGAGCTCCTGCACCAGCGTCGCGCCGGCCTCCTGCATGTGGTAGCCGGAGATCGAGATCGAGTTGAACTTCGGCATCTCGCGCGCGGTGTATTCGATGATGTCGGCGACGATCCGCATCGAGGGTTCGGGCGGGTAGATGTAGGTGTTGCGGACCATGAACTCCTTGAGGATGTCGTTCTGGATGGTGCCGGAGAGCTGCGCGCGCGGCACGCCCTGCTCCTCGCCGGCGACGATGAAGCTGGCGAGGATCGGGATCACCGCGCCGTTCATGGTCATCGAGACCGACATCTCCTCGAGCGGGATGCCGTCGAACAGGATCTTCATGTCCTCGACGCTGTCGATGGCGACGCCCGCCTTGCCGACATCGCCGACGACGCGCGGATGGTCGCTGTCATAGCCGCGATGGGTGGCAAGGTCGAAGGCGACGGAGACGCCCTGCTGCCCGGCGGCGAGCGCCTTGCGGTAGAAGGCGTTGGATTCCTCGGCGGTCGAGAAGCCGGCATATTGGCGGATCGTCCAGGGCCGGCCGGCATACATGGTGGCGCGCGGGCCGCGCATGAAGGGCGCGAAGCCGGGCAGCGAATCGAGATGTTCGATGCCCTGCAAATCCTCGCCGTGTAGAGCGGCTTGACTGTCGATGCCTTCGGGCGTATGCCAGCGACGAGCGTGTCCGGATCGGCCTTGCAGGTCCTTTTGCGCCAGCTTGCGCCAGTCATCAACGGTCGGTTTGGTCATCGGATGAGCTCCATCACTCGAACTCCAGGATCACCTCGTCGACCGCGAGGCTGTCGCCGGGGCGCGCGTTGATCTTCTTGACGCGCGCCTTGCGCTCGGCGCGCAGGATGTTCTCCATCTTCATCGCCTCGACGGTGGCGAGCGTCTGGCCTTCCTGCACCTCGTCGCCTTCCGCGACGTCGATCGACACGACAGGCCGGGCATCGGGCAGAGCAGGCAGGCGCGAGGTGTCGGGCGGCAGCTTCACCGGCATCAGCTGCGCCAGCTCGGCCTCGCGCGGGCTGCGCACGATGGCACTGCAGGTCGGCGCCGCGATAGCGCAGCCGGTAGCCGTTCGGCCGCGCGCTCTATGCCGCACGGTACAGGGCTCGCCGTCGACCGCAGGCGCGCATCAGCGTCTGGCCCGGCGTCCAGCCGCCGATGTCGACGGCGATGCGGCTTGCCGTCCGGCGATGCGTGACTGGCGATCCGTCGCCGTCGCGCACGATGGCACGCGGGAAATCATGGCCGCCCGCAGCGTGACCACCCAGTCCTCGCCCGACATGGCGCCGGTGGTTGTCCATGCGCCGGAAATGCGGGTGCGCGCGCTCGGCGGCGCGATGCAATTGCAGGCCGCCGCGATGGCGGCGAGCGCGTGCGCAGGCTTTCTGCGGCAGCGTCGACGCCGGTGAAGCCGTCCGGGACATTCCTCGGCGATGAAGGCGGTGGTGATCTCGCCGCTGCGAAAGCGCGGATGGTCCATGACCGCGCGACAGGAACGGGCAGGTTGTGGCCGATGCCTTCGACCTCGAACGCGTCGAGCGCCATCGCTCATGGCCTCGATCGCCGCGGTCGCGAGTCGGCGCCCAGGTGCAGAGCTTGGCGATCATCGGATCGTAGAACATCGAGATCTCGCCGCCCTCGAAGACGCCGGTATCGTTGCGCACGATCGACGCCGCTTTCGGTCTTGCCTTCGGCCGGCGGGCGGTAGCGGCGACAGCCGCCCGATCGAGGGCAGGAAGTTGCGATAGGGGTCCTCGGCATAGAGGCGGCTTTCGATGGCCCAGCCATTGAGCTTGCACGTCGTCCTGCGCGAAGGGCAGCGGCTCGCCGGCCGCGACGCGGATCATCTGCTCGACGAGGTCGATGCCGGTGATCAGTTCGGTCACCGGATGCTCCACCTGCAGGCGGGTGTTCATCTCGAGGAAGTAGAAATTGCGGTCCGCCGTCGACGATGAACTCCACCGTGCCGGCGCGAGCAGTAGCCCACCGCCTTCGCCAGCGCGCACGGCCTGTTCGCCCATGGCCTTGCGCGTCGCCGCATCGAGGAAGGGCGAGGGCGCTTCCTCGATGACCTTCTGGTTGCGGCGCTGGATCGAGCATTCGCGTTCGCCGCAGGTAGAGCACGTTGCCGTGCTTGTCGCCGAGCACCTGGATCTCGATGTGGCGCGGCTAGGTCACGAACTTCTCGATGAAGATGCGGTCGTCGCCGAAGGAGGCCTTGGCCTCGTTCTTCGACGACTGGAAGCCCTCGCGCGCCTCGGCGTCGTTCCAGGCGATGCGCATGCCCTTGCCGCCGCCGCCGGCCGATGGCCTTGATCATCACCGGATAGCCGATCTCGGCGGCGATCCTCACCGCCTCGTCGGCATCGTCGATCAGGCCCATGTGGCCCGGCACGGTGGAGACGCCCGCTTGCGGCGGCCAGCTTCTTGGAGGTGATCTTGTCGCCCATCGCCTCGATCGCCGCCGACCGGCGGGCCGATGAAGACGACGCCGATCTGCTTCCAGCGCCTGCGGCGAAGTGCGCGCTTCTCCGACAGGAAGCCGTAGCCCGGATGCACGGCCTCGGCGCCCGGTTGCTTGCACCGCCTCGATGATCTTGTCGATGACGATATAGCTTTGCGCGGCGGGCGGCGGGCCGATGTGGATCGCCTCGTCGGCCATGCTTGACATGCAGCGCGTCGCGGTCGGCGTCGGAATAGACGGCGACGGTGGCTGATGCCCATCTTGCGGGCGGTCTTGATGACGCGGCAGGCGATTTCGCCGCGATTGGCGATGAGGATCTTGTTGAACAGCGGCATCAGTTTTCCATGTCGGAGTATTTGCGGGCATAGGGCAGCAGCATGATCGCGGAAGCAGCCGCGCCCGCGCCGAAGGTGAGGCAGAGCGGCACGGCAATGAGCACGACCGGTTGCCAGGGATTATCGGAGGCGAAGATGCGCGTGCCGATGCCGCCGGTGTCGAGCCATACCAATGCGGCGAAAACCACAAGGCCGAGCGCCACGCCAAAGGCGGCATTCAGCGCCATGAAGCGCAGCATGCGGCGGTGGTCCTTGCGGGCCTCCTGCGGGGTGTATGGGGGCAGGGGTGTCTTCAACGCGGCGCTCACAGCGGGATGTTGTCGTGCTTCTTCCACGGGTTCTTCAGATCCTTGTTGCGCAGGGATGCGAAGGCCCGGGCGATCCGCTTGCGGGTGGAGTGCGGCATGATCACGTCGTCGATGAAGCCGCTTTTCCGCCGCCACGAAGGGGTTGGCGAAGCGGGTCTCGTAGTCCCTGGTGCGCTGGGCGATCTTGTCCTTGTCGGCAAGCTCGGCGCGATAGAGAATCTCGATCGCGCCCTTCGCGCCCATCACGGCGATTTCGGCCGTCGGCCAGGCGTAATTGACGTCGCCGCGCAGGTGCTTGGAAGCCATGACGTCATAGGCGCCGCCATAGGCCTTGCGGGTGATCAGCGTCACCTTGGGCACGGTCGCCTCGCCATAGGCGAACAGCAGCTTCGCGCCATGCTTGATGACGCCGCCATATTCCTGGCTGGTGCCGGGCAGGAAGCCGGGCACGTCGACCAGCGTCAGGATGGGGATGTTGAAGCAGTCGCAGAAGCGCACGAACCGCGCCGCCTTGCGCGATGAATTGATGTCGAGCACGCCGGCCAGAACCATCGGCTGGTTGGCGACGACGCCGACGGTCGAGCCCTCGATGCGGATGAAGCCGATGACGATGTTCCTGGCGAAATCGGCCTGCAACTCGAAGAAATCGCCCTCGTCGGCGATCTTCCCGATCAGCTCCTTCATGTCGTAGGGCTTGTTCGGATTGTCCGGGATGAGGGTGTCGAGGCGAATAATCGATGCGGTCGGGCGAATCGAAGAACGGGCGGACGGGCGGCTTTTCGCGGTTGTTGACGCGGCAGGAAATCGATGAAGCGGCGCAGCGTGTTGCAGCGCCTCGACGTCGTTGTCGAAGGCCCCGTCGGCAACGGAGGATTTCGTGGTGTGGGTGCGCGCGCCGCCCAGCTCCTCGGCGGTGACGATCTCGTTGGTGACGGTCTTCACCACGTCCGGGCCGGTCACGAACATGTAGGACGTGTCGCGCACCATGAAGATGAAATCGGTCATGGCGGGCGAATAGACCGCGCCGCCGGCGCAGGGGCCCATGATCATGGAAATCTGCGGCACGACGCCCGAAGCCAGCGTGTTCATCTGGAAGACGTCGGCATAGCCGCCCAGGGACGCGACGCCTTCCTGGATGCGCGCGCCGCCCGAATCGTTGAGGCCGATCACCGGCGCGCCGTTGCGCATCGCCATGTCCATGATCTTGCAGATCTTCTTGGCATGGGTTTCCGACAGCGAGCCGCCGAACACGGTGAAATCCTGGCTGAAGACATAGACCATGCGGCCGTTGACCGTGCCCCAGCCGGTGACGACGCCATCGCCGGCGAGCTTGGTGCCGTCCATGCCGAAATCGGTGCTGCGGTGGGTGACGAACATGTCGCATTCCTCGAACGAGCCTTCGTCGAGGAGGAGGTCGATCCGCTCGCGCGCGGTCAGCTTGCCCTTGCCGTGCTGCGCGTCGATGCGGGCCTGCCCGCCGCCCATGCGCGCTTCCTCGCGGCGGCGTTCGAGTTCTTCCAGAATTTCGTGCATGCCCGGCCCCTTGTTTGTCGTTTGCACTAGCAGATACGCGCTGCCGGTTGAATAATACCTTGGTTAGCGCCTCACGGAAGTTCGAGCGCGATGGCCGTGCCCTCACCGCCGCCAATGCAGATCGCCGCGATGCCGCGCTTCTTGCCGTGCGTCTCCAGCGCGTTGATCAGCGTCACCAATATGCGCGCGCCCGACGCGCCGATGGGGTGGCCGAGCGCACAGGCGCCGCCATGAACGTTGAGCCGTTCGCGCTCGATGCCGAGTTCGCGCTCCGCCGCCATGGGCACGACCGCGAAGGCCTCGTTGATCTCCCACAGATCGACATCGCCGATGCGCCAGCCGAGGCGCTTGAGCAGCTTCTCGATTGCCGGGACCGGCGCGGTGGAAAACCAGGCGGGCTCCTGCGCATGGCTCGCATGGCCAAGGATGCGGGCGCGAATGGCAATGCCGTTCGCCTTGGCCATGGTTTCGCTGGCGAGCACCAGCGCCGCCGCGCCATCGGAAATCGAGGAGGAATTGGCTGGCGTCACCGTGCCGTCCTTGCGGAAGGCGGGCTTCAGATGCGGTATCTTTTCCGGCCTTGCATTGCGAGGCTGCTCGTCGGAGGCGATGATGCTCTCGCCAGCGCGCGTGCTGACCGTGACCGGCGCAATCTCGCGCTGGAACCGGCCCTCGCGCTGTGCGGTCAGCGCGCCCTCCAGGCTGCGCAGCGCGTATTCGTCCTGCGCCTGCCGTGTGAACTGGTATTTCTGCGCGCAGTCCTCGGCAAAGGTGCCCATCAGCCGGCCCTTGTCATAGGCGTCCTCAAGGCCGTCGAGAAACATGTGGTCCTTGGCCTCGGCGTGGCCGAGCCGCGCGCCGGAGCGCATCTTCGGCAGCAGGTACGGCGCGTTGGTCATGGATTCCATGCCGCCCGCAACCGTTATCGCGCCATTTCCGGCGAGGAGCTGGTCATGCGCGATCATCACCGCCTTCATGCCGGAGCCGCACATCTTGTTGAGCGTCGTTGCGGGAACCGCGTCGGATAGCCCGGCGGCAAATCCCGCCTGCCGCGCGGGGGCCTGTCCCTGTCCGGCGGAAAGCACGTTGCCCATCAGCAATTCATCGACCGATTGCGGCTCGACTTGCGCGTCCCTCAGCGCGGCAGCAATGGCGACGCCGCCAAGATCGGATGCGGTGAGGCTGGAGAATTCGCCCTGGAAGCCGCCCATCGGCGTGCGGGCCGCGCCTGCTATCACTATCGGACCTGACACCGGACCGGGCATGGCTCAACTCCTCACTTGTGCTTGAACTCGGGTTTGCGCTTTTGCGCAAAGGCCTGCATGCCTTCCTTCTGGTCCTGTGTGGAAAACAGCGCATGGAAGACGCGCCGCTCGAACCTTATGCCCTCGGCGAGCGTGGTCTCGAAGGCGCGGTTGACGCTTTCCTTGGCAACCAGCACGGAGGCGCGAGAGAAGCCTGCGATGGTCTCCGCCGCGGCGAGCGCCTCTTCCATCAGCCGGTCCGCCGGCACGACGCGCGCGACGAGGCCGCAGCTTTCCGCTTCGCGTGCATCCATCATGCGGCCAGTCAATATGAGGTCCATGGCCTTTGCCTTGCCCACGGCGCGGGTCAGGCGCTGCGTGCCGCCCCAGCCGGGGATGACGCCAAGCTTTATCTCCGGCTGGCCGAACTTCGCGGCTTCCGAGGCAATGATGAAATCGCAGATCATCGCGATCTCGCAGCCGCCGCCGAGCGCGAAACCGTTGACGGCGGCGATCATCGGCGTACGCGTCGCGGCGAGCGTTTCCCAGGCAGATTGCTGGTCGGCGACATACATGTCGAGGAAGGACTTGTCTGCCATCTCCTTGATGTCGGCCCCGGCGATGAAGGCCTTGCCCGCGCCGGTTATGACGATGCAGCCGATGTCCTCGTCGGCGTCGAATTGCGCGGCGGCGGCGATGAGGCCCTCCATCACCGGCGTGTTGACAGCGTTCAACGCCTCAGGGCGGTCGATGGTGATGACGCCGACGCGGCCATGGCGCTGTGTGAGGATGACGTCGCCCATGTTCAGTCCCTTTTCATGCCTTCCAGGAAGCGGATGATACCGGAAAAATCCGTGTTGCCGTTCCCGGCCTCGACGAATTGCCGGTAGATCGCGGCTGCGTGCTCGCCGAGCGGCGTCGCCATGCCGCTCTCGCCGGCGGCCTGCTGGGACAAAGACAGGTCCTTGAGCATCAACGCGGCGGCAAAGCCCGGCTTGTAGTCGTTGTCGGCAGGCGATTTCGGACCGACGCCCGGTACCGGGCAATAGGTGTTGACCGACCAGCACGAGCCGGAAGAGGTCGACATCACATCGAACAGCGCCTGCTGGGAAAGCCCGAGTTTTTCCGCGAGCGCGAAGGATTCGCACGCTCCGATCATCGAGATGCCCAGCAGCATGTTGTTGCAGATCTTGGCTGCCTGGCCCGCACCGCCATCGCCGCAATGGACGAGTTTCTTGCCCATCAATTCGAGGATTGGCCTGGCTTTCGCAAAAGCCTCCGGCGAACCGCCGGCCATGAAGGTCAGCGTGCCCGCTTCCGCCCCGCCAACGCCGCCGGAGACCGGCGCGTCAATGAAGTGCAGACCGGCCCCTGCGGCAAGTTCATGCGCCTTGCGGGCGCTGGCGACGTCGATGGTGGAACTGTCGATGACCAGCGTGCCGGGCCTGGCCGCGCCAATGATTTCGCCAAGCACTGCAAGCGTGATCGCGCCGTTGGGCAGCATGGTGACGATGAACTGCGCATCGCGCGCCGCATCGGCCGCGGAAGCTGCGACGGCAATGCCCGCCTCGCGCGCCTTGGCTTGCGCCGCCTCCACCGTGTCGAAGCCGGTCACCGCATGTCCGGCCCTGGCAAGGTTCGCGGCCATGGGAAGCCCCATGTTGCCAAGGCCGATGAAACCTATGCGCGCCATTGTTCTCTCCCTGGTTCAGTCCACCTGCTGCGGCACTACCGGCGCCAGCATGGCGGCGATCTTTTCCGGCGTGACGTCCTCGATCCGCTTGATCTGCCAATCCGGCTTGCGGTCCTTGTCGATCACCTGGGCACGGATGCCTTCGAGGAATTCGCCGTCCGAAATCGAGCGCGAAGTGAAGCGGTATTCGAGCTCCAGCGCGCGTTCGATCTGCTTGAACGAGCGGGCGCGGCGGATGATGTCGAAGGCGCAGGCGACCGAAAGCGGGCAGGCGCGGCGGATGAGCCTGGCCGCCTCGACGGCCCATGGGGCCTCGCTTGCTTCGAGCCCCGCAAGGCAGTTCAGCAGCGATGACGGCTTGAACACCTTGTCGACTTCCTTGCGGATCTTCTCGAGGGCCGATGGCGCGATTTCCTCCGCATAATCATCGACGATGTCCGGATCGCCGCTTTCGCAAAGATCGGCCTTCAGCGCCTCCCACTGCTTGTAGGGCACGAAGGTATCGGCAAATCCGGCAAAGATGGCGTCGGAAGGATTCATGCGGATGCCGGTAAGGCCGAAATATTCGCCCATGCGGCCGGGCGCGCTGGCGAGCAGGAAGCTGCCGCCGACATCGGGCACCAGGCCGATCTGGCATTCGGGCATGGCGATCTGCGAATTTTCGCAGACGATGCGGAAAAAGCCGTGGCAGCCGATGCCGACGCCGCCACCCATGGTGAAGCCCTGCAGGAAAGCAACATAGGGCTTGGGATAATTGGCGATCAGCGCGTTGAGCCGGTATTCGTTGGCCCAGAACTTTCGTCCATACTCAAAATCGCCGGCGCGGCCGCTGGCGTAGAGGTCCTCCACGTCGCCGCCGGCGCAAAAGGCCTTGTCGCCCTGAGCATCTATGATGACGAGCTCGACGGCGTCGTCTTCCTGCCAGCGGTTCAAGGCCTCTTCCATGGCGGCGGCCATGCCGGCGCTCAGCGCATTGAGAACGTCCGGGCGGGTCAGCGTTATGCGGCCCGCCTTGCCTTCCGTGCGAATGGAGATGTCGTCCGATACTGCCATCAGGCGTTCGCCAGCAATTGACGTGAGATGATCACTCGCATGATTTCGTTGGTTCCTTCCAGGATCTGGTGCACGCGAAGGTCGCGCACGATCTTCTCGATACCATAGTCGGCGAGGTAGCCATAACCGCCATGCAATTGCAGCGCCTGGTTGGCGACCTCGAAGGCCGCGTCGGTGACGAAGCGCTTGGCCATGGCGCAATGGCTTGAGGCATCGGGCGCCTTGTTGTCGAGCTTCCAGGCCGCCTGCCGCAGGAAAACGCGCGAGGCCTGCAATTGCGTCTCCATGTCGGCAAGGCGGAACTGCAATGCCTGGAATTCGCTGATCTTCTTCCCGAAGGCCTTGCGCTCGCGCATGTAGGCGATGGTCTTGTCGAGTGCGGCCTGCGCCCCGCCAAGCGCCGACGCGGCGATGTTGAGCCTGCCGCCGTCGAGCCCGGCCATGGCGTATCTGAAACCCTTGCCCTCTTCGCCCAGCAGGTGGTCGGCCGGCACCTTGCAGCCGTCGAACGTGACTTGCGCCGTTGGTTGGGCCTTCCAGCCCATCTTGCGCTCGTTGGCGCCGAAGGAGAGGCCGGGCGTGCCGTCTTCCACCAGCATGGCCGAGATGCCGCCGGGGCCCTCCGCGCCGGTGCGCACCATTGCGATGTAGAGGTCCGAGCGGCCAGCGCCCGAGATGAACGCCTTGGCGCCGTCCAGTGTCCAGCCCTCATTGGTGCGCGCGGCGCGGGTCGAGAGCGCGGCCGCGTCCGAACCCGAGCCCGGCTCGGTGAGGCAATAGCTGGCGAGGGTTTCCATCGCGCACATTTGCGGCAGCCAGCGGTGGCGCTGCTCCTCGCTGCCGAAGCTGTCGATCATCCAGGCGCACATGTTGTGGATCGAGATGAAGGCCGCGATGGAGGGGCAGCCCTGCGCCAGCGCCTCGAAGATCAGCGTGGCATCGAGCCGTCCCAGGCCCGATCCGCCGACATCCTCGCGCACGTAAATGCCTGCAAGGCCGAGCGCGCCGACAGAGCGCACGACATCCTCGGGAAAGTGGCCGGTCTCGTCCCATTGCAAGGCATGGGGCGCAAGCTCCTGCGCCGCAAATCCGGCGGCCATGTCGAAGATCGACTGCTGTTCGTGCGTCAGCGCAAAATCCAAAAATGTCTCCTCCGGCAAGACGCAAAAGGCCGCCCCTTCGGGCGGCCGATGGCTCAATTCATGGTCGGTATCACGAAGTCCGCGCCGTCCTTGATGCCGGACGGCCAGCGCGATGTGACCGTTTTCGTCTTGGTGTAGAAGCGGAAAGCATCCGGCCCGTGCTGGTTCAGATCGCCGAAGGACGAGGCCTTCCAGCCGCCGAAAGTGTAATAGGCGATCGGCACGGGGATCGGCACGTTGATGCCGACCATGCCGACCTGCACGCGCGAGGCGAAGTCGCGCGCCGCATCGCCGTCGCGGGTGAAGATCGCGACGCCGTTGCCCATTTCGTGCTCGTTGGCGAGGCGCAGTGCTTCCTCGTATGTGTTGGAGCGCACGACCGAGAGCACGGGTCCGAAGATCTCTTCCTTGTAGATGCGCATGTCGGCGGTGACATTGTCGAACAGGCAGCCGCCCATGTAGAAGCCGTTCTCGTAGCCCTGCATCTTGAAGCCGCGGCCGTCGACGACGAGCTTCGCGCCCTCTGCAATGCCCGTCTCGACATAGCCCTTCACCTTCTCGAGATGGGCTCGCGTGACCAGCGGCCCGAAGTCGGCGCTGGAATCGGTGGACGGGCCGATCTTCAGGCTCTCGACGCGCGGGGCGAGCTTGGCAACGAGCCGGTCCGCAGTCTCCTTGCCGACGGGCACCGCAACCGAGATCGCCATGCAGCGCTCGCCGGCCGAGCCGTAGCCCGCGCCGATCAGCGCATCGACGGCCTGGTCCATGTCGGCATCCGGCATGACGATCATGTGGTTCTTCGCGCCGCCGAAGCATTGGACGCGCTTTCCGGCAGCACAGCCGCGGGCGTAGATGTATTGCGCGATCGGGGTCGAGCCGACAAAGCCTATGGCCTTGATGTCGGGATGGTCGAGAATGGCGTCAACCGCCTCCTTGTCGCCGTTGACGACGTTGAGAACGCCCTTGGGCAGGCCCGCCTCGATGAAGAGTTCGGCAATGCGCATCGGCACGCCGGGGTCGCGCTCGGAAGGCTTGAGGATGTAGGCGTTGCCGCAGGCGAGCGCCGGGGCGATCTTCCACAGCGGGATCATGGCCGGGAAGTTGAACGGGGTGATGCCGGCGACGACGCCGAGCGGCTGGCGCATCGAATAGACGTCGATGCCAGGGCCGGCGCCATCGGTGAATTCGCCCTTCATCATCTGCGGCGCGCCGATGCAGAACTCCACCACCTCAAGGCCGCGCTGGATGTCGCCCTTGGCGTCGGCGACGGTCTTGCCGTGTTCGCGCGCCAGAAGGGCTGCCAGTTCGTCATAGTCGCGCTGCACGAGTTCGAGGAACTTCATCAGCACGCGGGCGCGGCGCTGCGGATTGGTTGCTGCCCAGGCGGGCTGCGCGGCAAGCGCCACCTTCACGGCGGCGTCCACCTCGGCGGTCGAGGCCAACGCGACTGTGCCGTTGCTCTCGCCGGTCATCGGCTGGAATATTTCGCTCGTGCGGCCGCTGGCGCCTTCAACGTGACGGCCCCCGACGTAATGTCCATATGCGTTCATGATTTTTCCTCCGGAGCCGGAAATGGCGCGGCTTGCATGGGCCATGTTCTATACCGGCAAAATTCGCGCTACAATGCCGCGATATCCACGTCCATTGTGCAAGGATGCACAATGGCACCCCTCAAAAGTAGACAGCAAATGAACTGGGATGACTACCGATTTTTTCTGTCCGTGGCGCGCAGCGGCAAGCTGAGCGAGGCCGGAAAGCTGCTTGGCGTCGATCATGCGACCGTCGGGCGGCGCATCAAGGCGCTTGAAAGCGCGCTCGGCGTCCACCTTTTCGACCGCTCGCCGCAGGGCTACCAGCTGACGGATGCGGGCACGCGGCTGGTCGATGTCGCCGAGGCGATGGAAACTTCGGTCATCGCCGCTTCGGCGGAGCTGGGCGCGGCCAGCAACCAGATGCTTTCGGGCATGGTGCGCATCGGCGCGCCGGAGGGCGCGGCCGCCTATCTCATCGCGCAGGCGGCAACGGAACTATGCCGGGCGCATCCGCGCCTCGAATTGCAGGTCGTGGCGCTGCCGCGGCAGTTCTCGCTGTCGCGGCGCGAGGCGGACATGGCGATCGCCGTTTCAGCGCCGCAGTCGGGGCGGCTGAAGGTGCGCAAGATTGCCGATTACACGCTCCATCTTTATGCCACGCAGGCCTATCTCGCCCGCCATCCGCGCATCGAAAAGATCGCCGACCTGAAGCGCGTGCGCGGCATCGGCTACGTGCCCGAATTCATCTACGACAAGGAGCTCGACTACATTCCGCTGGTCGCGCCCGACATCAAGCCGCATCTCACATCGACCAGCGTGCATGTGCAGCTGGAGGCGACGCTTGCCGATGGCGGGGTCTGCATCCTGCACGACTTCATGGCGCAGCAGCATGCGTCGCTGGTAAAGGTGCTGCCCGACGCGGTGCGGTTCACGCGCTCGTTCTGGTTCATCGTGCATGAGGATTACGCGCGGCTGGAACGCATCCGCGTCGTCGGCGACGCCGTCGTCGAGCACATGCGAAGGAAGCTGGCGGGGTGACTAACCGCGCCTTCTTGCCCAGGCGCGTTCCCCGGCCCGCGGTTCATCGAGATGGGCGGGTTGCAGGTAGACCTTCACCTCGGCGGTGTCGCCCGCTTCGAGGCGGCGCATGGTCGGCTCGTGAGTGACTGCAAAGCTGTCGAAGCCGACGCGCAGGAGGTAGGGGATCTGGTCGAGGATGAAGTGCCCGACGGCGCGGATCTCGCCCTTGTAGCCATGCTTGTCGCGCAGCAGGCGGGCGCTCGAAAAGCCGCGCCCATCCGAGAAGACGCCGAAGCGGATGAACACCGCGTCAAACTCGTGGATGCGGCTCGCGGCGGCGGCCACCTCGTCGCCCGGCTCCAGCACGAGCACGCTCAAGAGGTTCGAGTGCAGCTTGCCGGTCGCCTCCTCGGCGGACATGAATACCGCGCCCGTTGCCTCGGTAAATCGGTCCTCGACGAAGCCGTCGCGGGTCCAGATCCTTGGCTCGATTGGCTCGCTCATCCGAACACCACGCTTTGCAATTCATCCAGCAGGCCGGGATTTTCGGACAGCAGGTGAATGCCGCATTCGGTCTTTTCCTCGCCGCGCCAGCGGCCGGCGCGCTCGTCCTCGCCCTCGGCTACCGGCGAGGTGCAGGGCTCGCAGCCGATGGAGCGGTAGCCCTTTTCCACCAGCGGGTGTTGCGGCAGGGAGAATGCCGAACGGTAGACGTCGATGTCGCCGGCGGTCCAGTTGGCGAGCGGGTTCACCTTCAGGCGCGGGCCGTCCGCCTCGAACAGCGGCAGCGCCGCGCGCGAGCCGCCCTGGTAGCGCTTGCGGCCGGAAATCCAGATATCGTATTCGGCAAGCGCCGCAGCGAAAGGTTCGACCTTGCGCAGCGAGCAGCATGCGGCCTTGTCGACCAGCCACAACGCGCCGGCCGGGTCGCGCTCGTAAAGGTGGTTCTTCGGCGCGCCAACGCTGCGCACATTGGTGAGGCCAAGCTGCTGCGCCAGTTCCTCACGGTATTTATGCGTGGAGCCGAACAGCTTGCCAGTGTCGATGAACAGCACCGGCAGGGCAGGATCGACGCTTGCCACCAGATGCAGCAGCACGACGGAATTGGAGCCGAAGCTGGAGACGAGCGCGATGCGCTTGCCCGCGTTCTCGGCCAGCATGGTCTCGAGCATCCGGCGCGCGCCGGACTGGTCGAAACGCTTGCTGAGCGCCGGCGCGTCGCCCGGAGCCCAGGCATGCGTCAATTGCCGCTCGTGGATGAAGGTGTCAGCCATAAAGGGCTTCCTTGAAGGGTTGCTGGCCCACGCGACGCCAGGCTTGCAGGAAAGTCTCCTGTGGCGTCTGGCGCAGGCCCAGATAGGTGTCGACGATCTTTTCGACCGCGCCCACGACCTCTTCGGTCGAGAAGCCCGGGCCGACGATTTCGCCGATGGAAGTGTGTTCGTCGGCCGATCCGCCGAGCGTGATCTGGTAGAATTCCTCGCCCTTGCGGTCGACGCCCAATATGCCGATGTGGCCGACATGGTGGTGTCCGCAGGCGTTTATGCAGCCCGAGATCTTGATCTTCAGCTCGCCGATTTCCTGCTCCCGGCCGGAAGCCTCGAAAGCCTCGGAAAGGCGCTGAGCCACGGGAATCGAGCGCGCATTGGCGAGCGCGCAATAGTCGAGGCCGGGACAGGCGATGATGTCGGTGACAAGGCCGGCATTGGGCGCTGCAAGGCCTTCCGCGGCAAGAATGTCGTAGATGGTCTTGAGATCGTCCTTGGCGACGTGCGGCAGGATGACGTTCTGTTCATGGCTGATGCGCAGTTCGTCGTGGCTGTAGCGCTCGCCCAGATCGGCCAGCACTTCCATCTGCCGCGCGGTGGCATCGCCCGGAGGCGCTCCGACGGGCTTGAGCGAAACCGTGACGATTGCGTGGCCCGGATGCACGTGCTCGACAACATTGTTGCGCACCCAGCGATCGAAGGCGCGGCTCTCGCGGCGCGCGGCGTCGAGCCTGGTGCTCGTCGCCGGCAGGTCGCGCCAAGCTGGCGCGGCGAACCATGAATTGATCGCGTCGATGTCGTCCTTGGGCAGGTGCAGCACGCCGTCGCGGATGCGCTCGAATTCCTTCTCGATGTCCTTGCGCAACTCGTCGATGCCGGTCTCGTGGACCAGTATCTTGATGCGCGCCTTGTACTTGTTGTCGCGACGGCCATAGAGATTGTAGACGCGCAGGATCGCCTCGGTATAGGCGATGAGATCGCCCTCCGGAAGGAACTCGCGCACCAGCTTGGCAATCATCGGCGTGCGGCCCTGACCGCCGCCGACATAGACGGCAAAGCCGGTCTCGCCCTTTTCGTTGCGCTTCAACTGCAGGCCGATGTCGTGCACCTGTATGGCCGCGCGGTCATGGTCCGCGCCGGTGATCGCGATCTTGAACTTGCGCGGCAGGAACACGAATTCGGGGTGCAGCGACGACCATTGGCGAAGGATCTCCGCATAGACGCGCGGATCGGCGATCTCGTCGCGGGCAACGCCGGCAAAATGATCGGTCGTGACATTTCTGATGCAATTGCCGGAGGTCTGGATCGCGTGCATCTCGACCGATGCCAGATCCTCCAGGATCTGCGGAATGTCGATCAGCCGGGGCCAGTTGAACTGGATGTTCTGGCGCGTGGTGAAGTGGCCGTAGCCGCGATCGTACTTCGCCGCAATGTGGCCGAGCATCCTCATCTGGCGCGAATTCAGCGTGCCATAGGGAATGGCGACGCGCAGCATGTAGGCGTGCAGTTGCAGGTAGACGCCGTTCATCAGGCGCAGCGGCTTGAATTCGTCCTCGCTCAACTCGCCAGCAAGGCGGCGCTCCACCTGGTCGCGAAACTGCGCGACGCGGGCGTTCACAAATTCATGGTCGAATTCATCGTAGCGATACATGGAAAATCCGGGAAAACTGGTTCAGGCGACGAGGCGCTGTACGGTGACTTCGCCATAGCCAACCGTGGGGCCGAAGGCGCGGATGCGTTCGCGCAGCTTCACCGGAACCGGCGAGCGGTTGTCGTCCAGCGTGACGTCGATGGCGGCGACGTCCACCACTTCGCGGTTGGCGATGGCGCGCTTTGCCGAGGCAAGGCCGGCCTCGATGGCGTCGGGCGCGTTCAGCACGGCGGCGGAGCCGATGCCGTCAACCCAGCCATTGCCGGTGAGGTAGACGACAACGCCGTCGGTGAGGCGGTTAGCGGTGATGATCTTCATTGAAGTCTCCTACGCGGCAAGAATGGAACGGGTGACGGCGGGCTGCGTCTGCGCAGCGGCGGGAACGAGGGCGAAGCGTATATTGGCGGCGGTGAGCGCGGCGGCGAGCGCCTCGAAGCCTTCAAGCTGGCCGGGTGCCATGACGAGCGCGCGGCGCGCCTCTGCGGCATGGGCGGCAAGCGCTGCGGCAAGCGACGTCAGCGGCGCATCTGCTGCAACGGGGATGCGCTGCGCATCGCGCCTGCCCATGGCGACAATGTCGCTGGAGAGGCGCTCGTCGTGCAGCACCACGTCGGCTTCCTGCATGGCGCGCACGGCCCGCAGGGTCAGCAGGTCGGCCTCGCCGGAACCGGCGGCAACAAGCCAGACGAAACCGGTTTCCGGCGCAACGTTCTTCAGCAGGCGGGTCGCGGCGCGGCGTGCGCCCGGCAGGTCCTCACGCTCGACGAGGCCGGCGATCTCGCCATCGAAGAAGGCGCGCCAGAAGCGGCGGCGGGCAACGCCGCGCGGCACCAGCCGGTCGACGGCCACCCGATAGAGCGCGCCGAGGCGTGCAAGCGGTCCGGTCGAGCGCGGCAGGATCGTCTCGATGCGCGAGCGGATCATCTGGGTAAGCACCGGCCCCGCGCCCTCCGAGCCGATGGCGACGGCGATCGGCGCGCGGTTGACGAGGGCGGGCGTGTAGAAATCGCAAAGGCAGGGGCGGTCCACGGCGTTGACCGGGATGTTGCGGGCGCGGGCAGCGGCAACAATCGCGCTGTCGGTTTCCTCCTCGCCCGTAGCGGCGAAAACGAGCGCGGCGCCCTCGATCTGTTCCGGGGAGAAATGTGCTGCGATGTGTTCGAGATCGGCCTGGATGATCAGCGCGGCAAGTTCGTCATTGGGTTCGCGCGAGACGAGGCGGATCGCGATCCTGCTCTCGCGCAGGAGGCGGGCCTTGGCCACCGCTTCGGGACCATCGCCGATGACCACGGCGAACCTGTTTTCCACTTTCAGGAAAACCGGGAAGACCGAGAGCTTGTCGTCACTGGTGGAAGCATTGGGCATCGAGGGTACCAGCCATTGGAGCACCCTTCGAAAATAGTCCGCATGGCGCAACTTTTGCTGGCAGTGCCGTGCAATGTTTTCGCGCCGTGTAGAAAAATCGCCTCAATATCGCTGGGGCGCGACCGGTTCTTTCCCTTGCCGCCTTGCGCAGCGCTCAATAATCGCGGCCCACGATGTAGCGCGCGGCCTCTTCGAGCCACTTCGCGCGATCGCCGAAAGGGGCAAGCGCATCAAGCGCTTCGGCAAGGAGCGCGGCGGTCGCCTGCCGGCTCTTTTCGATGCCGAGCAGCGATACCAGCGTCGCCTTGCCACGGCCTTCGTCCTTTGCGGCCTGCTTGCCCAGGGCGGCGGTGGACTGCGTCACGTCCAGCAAGTCGTCGGCAAGCTGGAATGCCTTTCCGGCGAGTTCGCCGAAGCGGCGCAACGTCGCCACGCTTGCGGGATCTGCCCTCGCGGCAACGGCTCCCATCTCGCAGGCGCAACGGATGAGCGCTCCGGTCTTCATTGCCTGCATGGCGCCGATCTCGTCCGCGTCCAGCTGCCGGTGCTCGGCGGCAAGGTCGAGCATCTGCCCGCCGGCCATGCCGCCCGCACCTGAGGCCCGCGCCAGCGCCAGCACCAGCGCGGAGCGGATCGCCGGATCCTCGTGGGTCTGCGGATCGGCCAGAATGTCGAAGGCGAGGGTGAGAAGCGCATCGCCGGCAAGGATCGCGGTAGCCTCGTCGAAAGCGCGGTGCACTGTCGGCTGGCCGCGGCGCAGATCGTCGTCGTCCATCGCCGGAAGGTCGTCGTGGATGAGCGAATAGCAATGCACGCATTCGAGCGCGGCGGCGGCCCGCATCGCCGTGTGGCGCGGACCGCCCAGCATCGACGCCGTTTCGACCAGCAGGAAGGGGCGAAGCCGCTTGCCGCCATTGAGGACGCCATGGCGCATCGCCGCGATCAGCCGGTCCGGACGGGCAATTTCGCCCGGCAAGGGCTCGCTGCCGAGCAGTTCGCCAAGCAGGGCGGCGATGTCATCGGCCGTTTGCGACAGGCGCCCGGCAAACCCGTTCATGTCCATTATCCCTCCCCGGCGGCGCAAAAATCCGTTGCCTCTTTACAGACGCAAGGTCAAGCCGTGCGTGCGCCCGGTGCTGTCCGGTTGCGCGAGCGCCTTGCTATGCTATTTGTGCCCGCAATGGGCAAGGGCCGCACGAGGAAGCAAAAAGTGGCGCAGGTCGAGGATCACGACCTGGGGGCTGTTCGGCCAACGCGGATGCTTGCCTCCATGCCGGACGAGGCCGAAGCCCCGGAAGGCGCGGTTGCGCTCGTCGCACCTGCAGCGGCAACGCGGCGCTGGCGTTTGTTTCGCACCATCGTGCTTGTCTGCGTCGCCATCGGCATGGTTCCGGCGGTCCTCGGCGTCGTCTACCGCCTTGAACCGGTGAGGCCGTTCTCCACGTTGATGCTCGGGCGCTGGCTGCTGCTCCAGCCGGTCGATCGCCAATGGGTGGATATTGAGGACGTTGCGCCGATTGCCTGGCAATCGATCATCATGTCCGAGGACGGACAATTTTGCGCCCACCACGGGATCGACCTGCGCGAGCTGAATGCCGTGATCGACGATGCGATGGAGGGCGAAAAGACGCGCGGGGCGAGCACCATCACCATGCAGCTCGCCAAGAACCTCTTCCTTTGGAACGGCCGGTCGATCCTGCGCAAGATTGCCGAACTGCCGCTTGCCGTCTATGTCGACATCGTGCTGCCCAAGAAGCGCATCATGGAAATCTACCTCAACATCGCGGAATGGGATGTCGGCGTTTTCGGCATCGAGGCGGCGGCGCAGCATTACTTCAACCGGCCGGCCTCGAAGCTGAGCGCGCGGCAGGCGGCGCTGCTTGCGGTGACGCTGCCCGCGCCCGGCGTGCGCAACCCGGCAAAACCGGGGCGGGGGCTGCAACGCCTGGCGAGCATCATCGAGCGGCGTGCGGCGCGTTCGGGCGGATATACGGGCTGCATCCGCTAGCGTGGAGCGCGGACGCAACGAAAAATCGGCGCTTGCGTCTTCTCAAACCGCCATGTGGCATGTATAAGCCGCGCAAACAGTCTGGCCCTGACGGCTGGAAGGCTTTGCATGTCCGTTTTCCGGCCCATCTTTCCGGCTCGTTGAAGCGCCGCCCGGCGGCTTCGAGAGCGGTCGGGAAATTCGGCCCCAACACATACCGGAGTTCCTCCCATGGCAGTACCCAAGCGAAAAACCTCACCCTCGCGCCGTGGCATGCGCCGCTCGGCCGATGGCTTGAAGCAGCCGTCCTATGTCGAGGACAAGAATTCGGGCGAGCTGCGCCGTCCGCACCATGTCGATCTGAAGACCGGCATGTACCGCGGCCGCCAGATTCTCGAGCCCAAGGACAACGGCTGAGCCTTGTCGCATAAACATCATTGGGCCGGCCTTTTGGCCGGCCTTTTCGTTTGCCCTCCCGAAAGCCCTTGCGCCGCCCTTTTTGCGGGTTAGTAATCGCCGTCAAAAGGATGTCCGGCGCAAACCGCCGGGCTCGGGACGGAGACCGGCGCCATGAATGTACTCACCAATGTTCCGCTGATGATCGTGCCTTTCATCGCGTACAATCTCGTGGCGCTGGGGCTGGTCGATTCCGGTGCGCCCGATCCGTGGATTTCGGTGGTGACCAACATCACCATGCTGTCCGGCGCCGTCTGGACCATGACATTGGGCGACGTGATGATCTCGCTGGCGTTGTTCCTGCTGTTCTTCGAAATCCTCAAGGCGACGCGGATCGGTTCGGATTCGATCATCGATCACCTGCTGTCGACCTTCATCTTCATCGCCTACCTCATCGAGTTCCTGCTCATCAAGAATGCCGCGAACTCGGTTTTCTTCATTCTGATGGCGGTGACTTTCATCGATGTTATCGCCGGGTTTTCCGTTTCAATTCGCTCGGCCACCCGCGATGTCGCGGTCGGCGGGCCCTATTGACGCCCGGTTCACATATCGTTTGTCGGATATGTTACTCCTGAAATTTGCGTGTCCTTAAACATTCGCTGTTAACGCATGCAGTAACGAATGCGGCGCAGGCCGCCTTATTGCAGGGGAACACGCGAGTGACCGGCGCAGCTGCCCGTGAAGACTTGCTGAGCATTACCGGCCAGGCAAGCTATGAATGGAACATCGCCAGCGACCTGGTGTCGTGGAGCGAGAACTTCGACGCACTGGCGCAGCTGACCAATGGCGGGCTGGCGCGGCGCGGCAGGACCTTCGAGACGATCATCAGTGCCGATGGCGGGCAGAGCCGGTTCGGCATGGTGTTTGCGCAAGCGGTGCATGGCGCCGCTGCCAGACCCACCCCGTATCAATGCGTCTATTCGATTGCCGGCGAACACCTCAAGTCGGGCGTCACGGTATGGCTGGAGGATACCGGCGTCTGGTATCCCGACGCGGCGGGAAGGCCGGCGAGTGCGCGCGGCGTGGTCCGCGTGGTGAGCGACCGGCGCAAGCGCGAGGACATGCTGCGCCGCCGCTCGGACTACGACGACCTGACCGGCCTGCCGAACCGGCGCTACCTTGAAATGCGTGTTGGCGAAACGATCCAGGAGTGCGTGCGCGAGAATGCGCGGGCCGCATTGCTGGTGGTCTCGATCGAACGGATGGATCTGATCAACGATTTCTACGGCTTCAGCGCGGGCGATGAAATCCTGAAGCTCGCGGGCGAACGCCTTGCGACGAAACTGCGCAGCGACGATGTGATCGCGCGCTGCTCCGGCTCCAAGTTCGGACTGATCCTCAAGAACTGCCAGTCCAGCGAAGTCTACAACGCGTCACGCCGCTTCATCGACGTGCTGAGCCGCGAAGTGCTGCACACCAGCGCCGGCCCGGTCCTGCTCAACGCAACCGTCGGCGCGTGCGAACTGCCGCGCCACGCGCGCAGCACGCAAGAAGCGATGGCAGCATGCTTCTCTGCTTCGCAAATCGCGCGGCGTGACAAGAAACTGCGCTTCAGCGTGCATGATTCCAGCCCGGCGCGGCTGATGCAGATCCGCAGCGACGCGCATCTTGCCAGCCGCGTGATCACCGCGATCGAAGCCGGCAACATGCGCCTCGCCTTCCAGCCGGTGGTCGAGGCCGCGAGCGGGCGCATCGTCTTCCACGAGGCGCTGATCCGCATGGTCGACGGGGAGGGGCGTACCGTCGAGGCGGGCGAGTTCCTGCCGCTGGCCGAAAGGCTGGGCTTCATGCGCATGATCGACAGCTGTGCGCTCGACCTTGCGATGGATACGCTGCAGGCTTTTCCCGAAGCCCGGCTGTCGCTCAACGTGTCGAATGCGTCGGCGGAAGACCCAGACTGGCTGTCCAGGCTGGCAAGCCGGCTGCGCGCGGCGCCCGGGATCGCGCCGAGGCTGATCGTGGAAATCACCGAGTTCGCATGCTGCAACCGACCTCAACGAGACCAGCAAGTTCGTGAGGTTGCTCAAGGACATAGGCTGTGCCGTCGCGGTCGACGATTTCGGCGCGGGCTACACCTCGTTCACGAACCTGCGCGCGCTGCCGGTGGACATCATCAAGATCGACGGCACGTTCGCGCGCAATCTTTCGGAGAACGTGCAGAACCAGGTTTTCATCCGCAGCCTGCTCGACCTTGCGCGCGCCTTCAACGTCAAGACGGTCGTGGAATGGGTGGAAAACGCCGAGACGGCCGCGATGCTGGCGGGCTGGGGCGTCGATTACCTGCAAGGGCACCGGTTCGGCCCGGCAAGCACGAACTGCCCGTTCGAGCATGTGGAGCCGGTCCTCGAAAGAAAGATCGCCTAGCTCAGCTTGTCGAGCTTGCGCTGCATTTCCGCCAGTTGCTCCTTGAGCGTCTGGATATCCTGGGAGCCCGGCTTGGCGTCTTCCGATTGCGGCTTCGTTCCGGGCGCAACGGCGCCCGCGGCGAAGGGAATGAACATTCCGGCCGCCTTCTGGAACATTTCCATGTTGCGCCGCACCTGCTCTTCCATGGACGGAATTCCCATGCCGCCAAAGGCTTGCGACATCTGCTCGCGGAATTTCTCCTGCTCCTTGGCGAAGGAACTCATGGAATGCTCGAGATATGAAGGCACCATGGCCTGCATGCTGTCGCCGTAGAACTGGATCAATTGGCGCAGGAAGGTGATCGGCAGGAGGTTCTGGCCCTCCTTTGCTTCCTGGTCGAAGATGATCTGCGCGAGCACCGAACGGGTTATGTCCTCGCCGGACTTTGCGTCCTGAACGACGAACTCGTCGCCCGCCTTCACCATCACCGCCAGATCGTCGAGCGTGACATAGGTGCTCGAGCCGGTGTTGTAGAGGCGCCGGTTGGCATATTTCTTGATTATGATAGGCCGGTCATTGGAAGGCATCACTCGTTCCTGAATGCTTGACCTGTTCACTGCACCATAGTTGAGCAGTTGCGAAGAATCCAGCCAACTTCGCAAGTGCGAAAAAGAACACGTGCGCACATGCAGCATGGCCCTGAACATGGCGGTTGCGCAAGCGGTCGCAGGCAATGTAAATCGCAGGCAGGGTTGGCGAAGGCCTTGCCCGGCATCCCAGGACAGCCAGACAGGAACCGACCCCCTTGATCCGCAAGATCCTCGTCGCCAACCGCTCCGAAATCGCCATCCGCGTGTTCCGCGCCGCCAACGAACTGGGCATGCAGCACGGTCGCGGTCTACGCCGAGGAGGACAAGCTGGCGCTGCACCGCTTCAAGGCCGACGAGGCCTACCAGATCGGCAAGGGCCGCACTGGAGGCTGGGCCGATCGAGGCCTATCTGTCGATCCCCGAGATCATCCGCGTCGCGCAAGCTGTCCGGCGCCGACGCGATCCATCCCGGCTACGGCCTGCTGTCGGAGAGCCCGGAATTCGCCGATGCCTGCGCCGAGGCCGGCATCATCTTCATCGGCCCGCGGCCCGAGACGATGCGCCACCTCGGCAACAAGGTCGCGGCGCGCAACCTGGCGATCGCGGTCGGCGTGCCGGTGATGCCGGCGACCGAGCCGCTGCCCGACGATCTCGACGAGGTGAAGCCGCAAGATCGCGGCGCAGATCGGCTATCCGCTGATGCTGAAGGCGTCCTGGGGCGGCGGCGGCCGCGGCATGCGCGTCGATCCGCGACGAGGACGACGCTTGCAGCGCGAGGTGACCGAGGGCAAGCGCGAGGCGCAAGGCCGCCTTCGGCAAGGACGAGGTCTATCTCGAAAAGCTGATCGAGCGCGCCCGCCACGTCGAGGTGCAGATCCTCGGCGACACGCACGGCAACATCGTGCACCTGTTCGAGCGCGACTGCTCGGTGCAGCGCCGCAACCAGAAGGTCGTCGAGCGCGCGCCGGCGCCCTATCTCGACGCGGCGCAGCGCGAGGAGCTCTGCGGACTACGCGCTGACGATCGCGCGACGCCACCGAACTATGTCGGCGCCGGCACCGTCGAGTTCCTGATGGATGCCGACACCGGCAAGTTCTACTTCATCGAGGTCAATCCGCGCATCCAGGTCGAGCACACCGTCACCGAGGAGGTGACCGGCATCGACATCGTCAAGGCGCAGATCCACATCCTCGAGGGCGCGCGCGATCGGCGACGCCGGAATCCGGCGTGCCGCCGCAGGAGCGACATCCGGCTCAACGGCCACGCCCTGCAGTGCCGCATCACGACCGAGGACCCGGAGCAGAACTTCATCCCCGACTATGGCCGCATCACCGCCTATCGCGGCGCGACCGGCTTCGGCATCCGCCTCGACGGCGGCACCGCCTATTCCGGCGCGGTGATCACCCGCTTCTACGATCCGCTGCTGGAGAAGGTCACCGCCTGGGCGCCGACGCCGCGAGGAGGCGATCGCGCGCATGGACCGGGCGCTGCGCGAATTCCGCATCCGCGGCGTCGCGACCAACCTCGACCTTCCTCGAGAACGATCATCAGCCACCCGAGCTTCCGCGACAACACCTACACGACCCGGTTCATCGACACGACGCCGGAGCTGTTCGCGCAGGTCAAGCGCCAGGACCGCGCGACCAAGCTCCTGACCTACATCGCCGACGTCACCGTCAACGGCCATCCCGAGACGCGCGGCCGCGCCAAGCCGCCGGCCGATGCGGCGCAGCCGGTGGTGCCGCTGCTTCGACGGCAGCCGGCGCAGCCGGGCACCAAGCAGATGCTCGAGCGAACTGGGCCCGCAGGCGTTCGCCGACTGGATGCGCGACGCAGAAGCCGCGTGCTGGTCACCGACACCACGATGCGCGACGGCGCACCAGTCGCTGCTGGCGACGCGCATGCGCACCTACGACATCGTCGCGCATCGCCGAGGCCTATGCGCGCGGCCTGCCGCAGCTCTGTTCGCTCGAATGCTGGGGCGGCGCGACCTTCGACGTCGCCATGCGCTTCCTCACCGAAGATCCGTGGGAGCGGCTGGCGCTGATCCGCGAGCGGCGCGCCGAACATCCTGCTGCAGATGCTGCTGCGCGGCGCCAACGGCGTCGGCTACACCAACTATCCCGACAATGTGGTGCAGTTCTTCGTCGCGCAGGCGGCGCAGGCCGGCATCGACGTGTTCCGCGTCTTCGACTGCCTCAACTGGGTCGAGAACATGCGCGTCTCGATGGACGCGGTGATCGAGGCGGGCAAGATCTGCGAAGGCGCGATCTGCTACACCGGCGACATCCTCGATCCGGACCGGGCGAAGTACGACCTCAAATACTATGTCGGCCTGGCGCAAGGAGCTGGAGACGGCCGGCGCGCCATGTCCTCGGCCTCAAGGACATGGCCGGCCTGCTGAAGCCGGCCGCGGCGCGAAGGTGCTGTTCAAGACGCTGCGCGAGGAGACCGACCTGCCGATCCACTTCCACACGCACGACACCTCCGGCATCTGCGGCGGCGACGCGTGCTGGCGGCGGTGCGAGGCCGGCGTCGACGCCGTCGACGCGGCGATGGATGCGCTCTCGGGCAACACCTCGCAGCCCTGCCTCGGCTCGATCGTCGAGGCGCTGAAGGGCACCGAGCGCGACACCGGGCTCGACCCGGAGGCGATCCGCAGCATCTCGTTCTACTGGGAGGCGGTGCGCACCCAGTACGCGCGCCTTCGAGAGCGATCTCAAGGGCCGGCGCCTCGGAGGTCTATCTGCACGAAATGCCGGGCGGCCAGTTCACCAACCTCAAGGAGCAGGCGCGCTCGCTCGGGCTCGAGACGCGCTGGCACGAGGTCGCGCAGACCTATGCCGACGTCAACCAGATGTTCGGCGACATCGTCAAGGTGACGCCGTCGTCCAAGGTGGTCGGCGACATGGCGCTGATGATGGTCAGCCAGGACCTGACGCGTCGCCGACGTCGAGGACCCGGCAGCGGACATCGCCTTCCCCGAACTCGGTGGTCGTCGATGCTGCGCGGCGATCTCGGCCAGCCGCCGGGCGGCTGGCCGGCAGGCGCTGCAGAAGAAGGCGCTGAAGGGCGAGACGCCGATCACCGACCGGCCCGGCTCGCTGCTCGAAGCCGCCGATCTCGACGCCGAGCGCAAGCGAGGCCGAGGAGAAGGTCGGGCAGCCAGCTCGACGACTGCGAGCTCGCCTCCTATCTGATGTATCCCGAAGGTCTTCACCGACTTCGCCGCGGCGCAGGAGACCTACGGCCCGACTCGCGTGCTGCCGACGCCGGTCTATTTCTACGGCATGCAGCCGGGCGACGAGATCCTCGTCGACCTCGAAAAGGGCAAGACGCTGGTCATGCGCTGCCAGGCGATCGGCGAGACCGACGAGAAGGGCATGGTCACGCGTGTTCTTCGAGCTGAACGGCCAGCCGCGCCGCATCAAGGTGCCGGACCGCGCGCGATGGCGCGTCGGGCTCGCAAGCGCGGCGCAAGGCCGAGCCGGGCAACGACGCGCATGTCGGCGCGCCGATGCCGGGCGTCGTCTCGACGCGTCGCCGGTCGCGGCCGGGCCAGGCGGTCAAGGCCGGCGACGTGCTGCTGTCGATCGAGGCGATGAAGATGGAAACCGCGCTGCACGCCGAGCGCGACGGCACGATCGCCGAAGTGCTGGTCGCAGCCGGCGACCAGATCGACGCCAAGGACCTGCTGGTGGTCTATGGATAGTTCCGTCGTCGGCCAGGACGCCTCGCCGCATGCCCTTGCGCCACTGGTGCTCAAACCGCTTGCGCGCGCCGCCGTCTCGGCGCTGTTCCTTGCCAATGGCATTGTCGCCGGTTTCTGGTCGGTGTTCGTACCGGTGGTGCAGAAGAACCTGGGGATCGCCGAGTCGTCGATGGGGCTGCTGATCCTGTTCGGCGCTCTTGCCGGCTTTGGCGGGCTGATGCTTTCCGGGCTGCTGATCTCGCGGTTCGGTTCTCGGCCGATTGCCGTGATCGCAGGCCTGGCGATGGCGCCTGGCCTCCTGATACTGGCGCAGGCAAGCGCATTCGTGCCGGCGGTGCTGTTCTTCGTCCTGCTGTTCACGTCGATCTCGATCATGGATGTCGCGATGAATGCCAACGGGGCAGAGGTCGAGAACAGCCTTGGCAAGGCGGTGATGTCGTCGTTCCATGGCTTCTGGAGCCTCGGTGGCATGGTGGGAGCGGCCAGCGGCGGGCTGGTGCTTTCCTGGTTCGGCCAGAATGGCTTTGGCATCATCGCGATCATGGCTGTGGTTTCGCTCGTCGTCTTCGCAGCGCCATTCCTTGCGCCGACGCGCCCGCAGCCGCCCAGGCAGAAGGGCGAGAAGCAGCGCTTCCGCCTGCCCGGCAATGTGCGCGTCTATGTCTATGGCGTGATCGCGCTTGCGGCATTCACTGCCGAAGGCTCGGTCATCGACTGGAGCGCGCTGTATCTGCGCAAGGAAATGCAGGCCGACGTGGCGCTTTCGGGCTTCGCCTTCGCGGGCTTTTCCTTCGCCATGATGGTATCGCGCTTTTCCGGAGACGTGTTGCGGAACCGGTTTGGCGCGGTGCGGCTGCTGCAGTTTTCCGCCGTGATGGCGATCGCCGGTTTCGTGCTCGCCTCCCTGGGCGGTGCGCTGCCGGTGGTGGTGTGCGGCTTTCTGCTGGCGGGGCTGGGCTGCGCCAACATCGTGCCGGTAGCTTTCTCCGCGGCCTCCAAGGTGCCGGGCATCAACCCCGGCACCGGTATCGCGATTGCGACCATGTTCGGCTATTTCGGACTGCTTTGCGCGCCCGCGTTGCTGGGATCGGTCGGCGAAGTGTTCGGCTTCGCGCCGGTCTATCTCGGATTTTCATTGGTAATGCTGATCGTGCTGCTGCTGGCGCACGTGGCGCGCGACTGGCTGCGCGAGGGCTGATCAGCGGTTCTTCAGCACGATGCATGCACCGCCGATCTTGCGCAGGCGCGAGCAGATGAGGTTGGCCTGTTCGCGATCTTCCGCGCCGATGCGCACGGCGTGTATCCCGGCACGGCTCCGGCCTGTCCTCACGCGCGAGATCACCGGCTCCTCGCCGCGCAATACGTCGGCGAACCTTGCCTTCACGCGCTCCCATTGGCGAATCGCGGCGTCGCGGCGCGCATTGCCGGCGACCTGGATGCCCCATGGCTTGGAGTGGATCTGCGCCATTGCGATAGTTTGCGAGAACACCACCGGCATGGTCTTGCAGGCATCCCTGAAGGGCAGCTTTGGGTCCAGCGGGGCAATAATGGCCTGATGCGCCGGGTCGGCGAAGTTGTCGGCAGGCTCGGCAAGGATGGATTGCACGTAGTTTTCCGTCTCCAGCGGCAGGAAGCCGCCATTGGCCATCCAGCGCTTCAGCCGTCCTTCGCCGGCATTGTAGCCGATCGCCGCAAGGCCGAGATTGCCGTAGCCGCGCGCCATCTCGGCCAGATATCTGGCCGAGGCCGGTATCGCCTTGTGCATGTCGAAGGAATTGTCGAGACCGCGCAAGGTTGCCGTGCCGGGCATGAACTGGGCTATGCCCTGAGCGCCCGCCGGGCTGACGGCGTTGGGGTCGAACCGGCTTTCCTTCCAGATCAGGCGGGCAAAGAAGGGCGCGGGCAGGTCGTTTGCCTCCGCCTCCCGCTCGATCAGCCGGCAGACGGATGCGACGTGAAAGGCCGGGTCCACGTCGGGGCCGGGCGGTTCATAAGGACCGTTGCGCGGTTCGGCACGTGCCGGCGCACAAACGCAAAGCAACAGCAGCCATGCGGCTGCAATCATGCCCTTTTCGAACGTCATTACTCCGCCGCGGTGACGACGCGACCCTTGCCATAACGGTTCTCGATATAGTCGAGCACCAGTTTCTGGAAATCCTCGGCGATGTTGGGGCCGCGCAGCGTCATTGCCTTCTTGCCGTCGATGAAGACTGGCGCCGCAGGCATTTCGCCGGTGCCCGGCAGCGAGATGCCGATATGTGCGTGCTTGGATTCACCGGGACCGTTGACGATGCAGCCCATCACCGCGACGTTGAGCTCCTCGACGCCAGGATAGCGCTCGCGCCAGACCGGCATTTCGTCGCGCAGATGATTCTGGATCTTCTGTGCCAGTTCCTGGAACACGGTGGAGGTCGTGCGTCCGCAGCCGGGGCAGGCCGCCACGATGGGCACGAAGGAGCGGAAACCCATCGTCTGCAGCAGTTCCTGCGCGACCTTGACCTCGCGGGTGCGGTCGCCGTTAGGCTCGGGGGTGAGCGATATGCGGATGGTGTCGCCGATGCCCTGCTGCAGCAGCACGCCCATGGCGGCGGAGGAGGCGACGATGCCCTTGGTGTCCATGCCGGCTTCCGTCAGGCCCAGATGCAGCGCGTGGTCCGAGCGGCTCGCAAGGTCGGTATAGACGGCGATGAGGTCCTGCACCTGGCTCACCTTGGCCGACAGGATGATCCGCGAGCGCGGCAGGCCGATGGCCTCGGCCTGCTCGGCCGAGATCAGCGCGGATTGCACGATGGCTTCGCGCGTCACCTGCTGGGCGGTCAGAGGCGAGCCATTGGCGGCGTTGTCGTCCATCAGGCGCGTCAGCAGCACCTGGTCGAGGGAACCCCAGTTGACGCCGATGCGCACCGGCTTGTCGTAGCGGATCGCCATCTCGATGATGGCTGCGAACTGCGTGTCCTTCTTGGCCTTGAAGCCGACATTGCCCGGATTGATGCGGTATTTGTCGAGCGCCTCGGCGCAGGCCGGATGGTCGGCCAGCAGCTTGTGGCCGATATAGTGGAAGTCGCCGATCAGCGGCACGGTGATGCCGCGCGCCAGCAGCTTCTCCTTGATGTGCGGAACGGCGGCGGCGGCCTCGTCGCGGTCGACGGTGATGCGCACCAGTTCCGAGCCGGAACGGGCCAGCGCCGCGACCTGCCGCACGGTGGCCTCGATGTCCGCCGTGTCGGTGTTGGTCATCGACTGCACGACGACGGGTGCGCCGCCGCCGACGGCTATGCCGCCGACATGCACCGGAACGGTCTGCTTGCGCGGAAGCGGCGCCTTCAAATAGTCTTGTGCCATCGACAATTGCCTGTCCGGAAACCCTGCGCAGATTTGGACTTGGCAGGGACCGGTGTCAACCTTGGCACATGGCAGTGACACTAATTTGACTCAGGTCATTGGCGTCAATACGGCTTTGCGCCTAGCATGCGCCAACTGCCGCTACCATCTGCGGCGTGCGGGCACGAGTTCAAAGCCGCATTGCGGACATTTCGTCCCGCGAGTATGGCATTCAACATCAGTGAGCCGTTTTGGCCATTCTGGAGGTTTTCATGAGCAGCAAGGATGCAATCGTCATCGCCAGCGCGGCGCGCACGCCGGTCGGGTCGTTCAACGGCGCTTTCGCCGACACGCCGGCGCATGAGCTCGGCGCGGCGGCGATCAAGGCGGCGCTGGAGCGGGCCAAGGTCGCGCCGGCGATGTCGATGAGGTCATCCTCGGCCAGATCCTGACGGCCGGCCAGGGCCAGAACCCGGCCCGCCAGGCGGCCATGGCGGCCGGCATTCCGAAGGAGGCGACCGCCTGGGGCCTCAACCAGCTCTGCGGCTCGGGCCTGCGCGCGGTCGCGCTCGGCATGCAGCAGATCGCCAATGGCGACGCCGACATCATCGTCGCCGGCGGCAGGAATCCATGTCCATGGCGCCGCATACCGCGCATCTGCGCGCCGGCACCAAGATGGGCGACCTGAAGATGGTCGACACGATGATCAAGGACGGCCTGATCGACGCCTTCTACGGCTATCACATGGGCACCACGGCCGAGAACGTCGCGCGCCAGTGGCAGATGACCCGCGACGAGCAGGACAAGTTCGCGGTCGCCTCGCAGAACAAGGCCGAGGCCGCGCAGAAGGCCGGCAAGTTCAAGGACGAGATCGTTCCCGGTCACCATCAAGACCCGCAAGGGCGACGTCGTCGGTCGCAGGACGAATACATCCGCACGGCGCGACGCTCGACGGCATGGCCAAGCTGCGCCCGGCCTTCGACAAGGACGGCACGGTGACCGCCGGCAACGCCTCCGGCATCAATGACGGCGCGGCCGCAGTGGTGCTGATGACGCGCGGCCGAGGCGGAGAGGCGCGGCATCACGCCGCTGGCGCGCATCGTCTCCTGGGCGACGGCCGGCGTCGATCCGGCAGATCATGGGCACCGGCCCGATCCCGGCCTCGCGCAAGGCGCTGGAGAAGGCCGGCTGGAAGGTCGACGATCTCGACCTGGTCGAGGCCAACGAGGCCTTCGCCGCGCAGGCCTGCGCCGTCAACAAGGACATGGGCTGGGATCCCGTCGATCGTGAACGTCAACGGCGGCGCGATCGCCATCGGCCATCCGATCGGCGCTTCGGGCGCGCGCGTCCTCAACACGCTGCTGTACGAGATGAAGCGCCGCGACGCCAAGAAGGGCCTCGCGACGCTGTGCATCGGCGGCGGCATGGGCGTCGCCCTGTGCGTCGAGCGCGACTGATCAGATCTGCCTGGCCGGCAGTCTGACGTCGGGGGGCGGCCCGCGCACTGAAGCCGGCCACGGCTGACCAACAACAAAGCACTCGGGAGGAGACATCGATGGCAAGAGTGGCACTGGTCACCGGCGGCATCGCGCGGCATCGGCGCGGCGATCTCGATGGCGCTGAAGGCCGCCGGCTACACGGTCGCGGCGAACTATGCCGGCAATGACGAGGCGGCGGCAAGGCATTCACGGCCGAGACCGGCATCACGACCTACAAGTGGTCGGTCGCCGACTACGACGCCTGCGCCGCCGGCATCAAGCAGGTCGAGGCCGACCTCGGCCCGGTCGACGTGCTGGTCAACAATGCCGGCATCACCCGCGACGCGATGTTCCACAGATGACGCCGCAGCAGTGGAAGGAGGTCATCGACACCAACCTCACCGGCGTCTTCAACATGACGCACCCGGTCTGGAACGGCATGCGCGACCGCAAGTTCGGCCGCGTCATCAACATCTCCTCGATCAACGGCCAGAAGGGCCAGGCCGGCCAGGCCAACTACTCGGCGGCCAAGGCCGGCGACATCGGCTTCACCAAGGCGCTGGCCCAGGAAGGCGCGCGCGCCGGCATCACGGTCAACGCGATCTGCCCGGGCTACATCGCCACCGAGATGGTCAAGGCGATCGACGAGAAGGTGCTGAACGAGCGCATCATCCCGCAGATCCCGGTCGGCCGCCTCGGCGAGCCCGAGGAGATCGCGCGCTGCGTGGTGTTCCTCGCCTCCGACGACGCCGGCTTCATCACCGGCTCGACGATCTCGGCCAATGGCGGACAGTATTTCGTCTAGACGCCTTCGTTCACGGCAGGCTTTGTGGCATTGAGAGGCGGCGGGGATGACCCGCCGCTTTTTTGCGTTTCATAGCCGGCGGGGCGGACATCATGGACTGGCATCATGCGAACTGGCTCTTCATTGCCGCCGTGCTGTGGGGCGCCGTCTATGGCGTGACGCTCGCCAACTGGCCGCAGAGCCATTTGCGGGCCGTCGCCAAGACAGTGCCGGTGGCGCTGCTGGCGGCGACCGCCCATGCCGCCAACATGCCCGGATTGCTGGTGCTGGCCCTGGCGCTCAGCGCGCTCGGCGACTTCTTCCTCGCTTATGAGGGGGAGCGCAATTTTATCGCCGGGCTGGTGTCCTTCCTGCTGGCGCATGTCTGCTACACCGTGTTGTTTTTCGCCGGACAGGATGCGGTCTGGAGCGGCACGCTGCCCTTCTTTGCCGGCACGCTGCTGGTTTTCGTGTTCTCGATGAGCGTGTTCCGGCGGCTGCGCCCGCATCTTGGCCCGATGCGCCTGCCGGTGGCTCTTTACAGCGGCATCCTCTCGGCAATGGCGGTCGCGGCGCTGTCGCGCGGACCGGACCCGCTGCTGATCGCCGGCGTGGTGCTGCTCGTCGCGTCCGACGCGGTGCTCGCCTTCGAGCGCTTCACCTTCGAGCCACGCTCGACGCACCGGCGCTGGAGCGCACCCTTCGTGTGGTTCACCTACCTCTTCGGGCAGGCGCTGGTCACTGCATCCTTTGTTTTTGCCGTGGCCTAGCCCCGGTTCTTGCGCTCGCGAATTTCCGTGAAAACCTCGGCGTCCGTGGCCTTTTCCATGCCCAGATGCTTGCGGATCGCCGGGTCGGCTGCGCGCAGGAACGGGTTCGTCGCCAATTCCAGCGCGATGGTCGTCGGCAGCGTCGGCTTGCCCTGCGCGCGCAGCGCTTCTACCTCCCGCGCGCGGGCCAGCAAAGCGGGGTTTTCGGGGTCGACCTTCAGCGAGAATCGCGCATTGGCCAGCGTGTACTCGTGCCCGCAATAGACCTGCGTTTCCCTGGGCAGCGCCATCAGCTTGGTCAGCGACTCCCACATCTGGGCGGGCTTGCCTTCGATCACGCGGCCGCATCCCATGGCAAACAGCGTATCGCCGGTGAAGACGACGCCCGCCTTGGTGAAATGGTAGTTCAGCATGTCGAGCGTATGCCCGGGAGTTGCCATGACCTTCACCAGGTCGCCGGCCAGTTCCAGCGTGTCGCCCTCGCCGACGAATTCGTCGATGCCGGAAATTGCGGGATTGGCCGGTCCGATGACCTTGCAGCCGCTCTGCGTCTTCAGCGCGGCAATGCCCTGCGTGTGATCGGGATGATGGTGGGTGACGAGGATATGCGTCAGGTCCCAGCCATGGGCAACCAGCGCCTTTTCGACCGCGCCGGCGTCAGGTGCATCGATTGCGATGGTCTGTCGGGTCGGTCCATGGTGCAGCAGCACGCCGAAATTGTCATCGAGACAGGTGAACTGGTGGATCTGCAATTCGCTCAAGGTGCTGGCTCCTTCCGGCGGCGCTGTGGCCGAAATCGTTTCGCCCCGTTATATAGGGTCCGCCATCAAGGGAAACCCGGGAACTGCGCATGTATGTCGATGTCGTCGATCTGCGCGAATTCTACGCAACGCCGCTGGGGCGGCTGGCGGCCTATTCGCTCGGGCAGGAAATCGGCGGGATCTGGCCCGCCGCGCCGGAAGAGCGCATCGTCGGGCTAGGCTATTGCGTGCCGTGGATCGATCACTACCGCGAAGATGCCGAGCGCGTGCTGGCGCTGATGCCGGCGGCGCAAGGGGCGCTGGAATGGCCGCATGGCGGCCCCTCGCTCACTGCATTGGTGTTCGACGAGCAATTGCCGCTGGCCGAATTCCTCCATCGACCGCATGCTGATGGTGCATTTGCTGGAGCATTCGGAAAATCCCGGCGAGACGCTGAACGAGGCCTGGCGGGTGCTGGCCCCGGGAGGAAAGTTGCTGATCGTGGTGCCGAACCGGCGCGGGCTGTGGGCGCGTTTCGAGCACACGCCTTTCGGCACCGGCAGGCCGTTCAGCCGCGGGCAATTGTCCCGCCTGCTGCGGGACGCGCTTCTGACGCCGACGATCTGGTCCGATGCGCTGCATTTCCCGCCGGTGCACGGCCGGGGCATGTACACCGCAAGGCGAAGCGTGGAGTGGCTGGGACGCACGCTGTGGCCGGTGTTTTCCGGCGTGGTGATGGTGGAGGCGACGAAGCGGCTCTACCAGGGACTGCCGGCGCCCGTGCGGGCGAAGCGGCGGGTGCTCGCCCCGGTGCTGGTGCCGCAGGGAACCGCCGGAGCGGCGCGCGAGCAAGCTGCGGGCGCATGCGCCAGCGGCAATGTTTCCTTTGATTTTGGCGCGCCCCTTCTCTAGAGCAGGGGCCTTAGCGTCTGCCCTGCGGAGTACCCCAAGTGAGCGAGCCAGCAAGCATTCCCCAGCCGCGTCCCGGCATCATGGACATTGCCGCCTACGTGCCGGGCCGGTCCAAGGCTGCGCCGGGCGTCAAGCTGCACAAGCTCTCCTCCAACGAAACGCCGCTGGGGCCGAGCGAAGCGGCGCGGCAAGCCTATCTATCATGCGCGGCGAAGCTCGAGGACTATCCGGACGGCTCGGCGACGATGCTGCGCGAGGCGATCGCCGCGGCGCACGGGCTGAACGCGGCGAACATCGTCTGCGGCAACGGCTCGGACGAATTGCTGGAGCTGCTGGCGCGCTGCTATCTCGGGCCCGGCGACGAGGCGCTGTTCTCGCGAGCACGGCTTCCTCGTCTACAAGATCGCCACGCAGGCCGCCGGCGCGACGCCCGTGGTCGCGCCGGAGCGCGAGCTGACGGCGGATGTCGACGCGATCCTTGCACGCGTGACGCCGCGCACGAAGATCGTGTTCCTCGCCAATCCCAACAATCCGACCGGCACCTATCTGCCGATGGGCGAGGTGCGCCGCCTGCATGCCGGCCTGCCGAAGAACGTGCTGCTGGTGATCGACGCGGCCTATGCCGAATATGTCCGCCGCAATGACTACGAGGCGGGCATCGAGCTGGTGTCGTCGTCCGGCAACGTGGTGATGACGCGCACCTTCTCGAAGATCCACGGGCTTGCCGGCGCTGCGCATCGGCTGGTGCTTCTGCCCGCCGCATGTCGTCGATGCGCTCAACCGGGTGCGCGGGCCGTTCAACCTGAATTCCGCGGCGATCGCCGCCGGGACGGCCGCGATCAAGGATCGCGGGCATGTCGACAAGGCCGTCGCGCACAACGAGCAATGGCTCGGCTGGACCAGCGAGGCGCTTGCGCAAGCTCGGCCTGACGGTGACGCCATCCGTCGGCAATTTCATCCTCATCCATTTCCCGGCTGAACAGGGCAAGACGGCTGGCGAGGCCGACGAATTCCTGATGGAGCGCGGCTATGTGCTGCGCGCGGTGCGCGGCCTATGGCCTGCCAAACTGCCTGCGCATGACCATCGGCACTGAAGAGGCCAATCGCGGCGTGGTTGCCGCGCTGGCGCAGTTCATGGGCGCAAGCTGATGGCCGAACCGGTTTTCAAGAAGCTCGCGCTGATCGGCATCGGCCTCATCGGCTCGTCGATCGCACGCGCCGCGCGCCGCGACAGCATCGCCGGCGAAATCGCGATCTCCACGCGCAGTGCCGCGACGCTCGACGCGCGCCCGCGAACTTGGCCTCGGCGACAGCTACCATCTCGATCCTGCGGAGGCGGTTCGCGATGCGGACCTCGTCATCGTGTGCGTGCCGGTCGGCGCATGCGGCAGCGTCGGGCAGGCGATCGCCAATGCGCTGAAGCCCGGCGCAATCGTCACCGATGTCGGCTCGATCAAGGGCTCGGTCATCACGCAGATGAAGCCGCTGCTGCCGAAGGGCGTGCATTTCGTGCCCGGCGCATCCGGTTGCCGGCACGGAGTATTCCGGACCGGACGCCGGCTTTGCCGACGCTGTTCCAGAACCGCTGGTGCATCCTGACGCCGCGAGGCGGACACCGATGGCGCAGCCGTGCAGAAAGTGCGCGAATTCTGGGAGCGGCTCGGCTCCAATGTCGAGGTGATGGACCCGGAGCACCACGACCTGGTGCTGGCGATCACCTCGCACCTGCCGCACCTCATCGCCTACAACATCGTCGGCACGGCCGCCGATCTGGAGGACGTCACGCAATCCGAGGTGATCAAGTATTCGGCCGGCGGTTTCCGCGACTTCACCCGCATCGCCGCGTCCGACCCGACCATGTGGCGCGACGTCTTCCTGCACAACAAGGATGCGGTGCTCGAAATGCTCGGGCGGTTCTCCGAGGATCTGAGCGCGTTGCAGCGCGCGATCCGCTGGGGCGACGGCGACACGCTGTTCGACCTCTTCACGCGCACCCGGGCGATCCGCCGCTCGATCATCGACGTGGGCCAGGAAGTCGCCGCGCCGAATTTCGGCCGTGACGTCACGGACGCAAAGCAGGGCTGAAGCTCAAAACAACGGCGGCAATCTGCCCAGTCCGATCAAGCCGAAGCTGAGGGCGCCGCGCCGCACGGTAAGCGTCACTGTGGCGCTCTTGCCCGAGACGTTGTCTGTCGAGGCCGGGCTCTCCAGCGAAGACAACAGGTTGGCGATGTTGGCGATCGTGTCGCTGTCTTGCGGAAACAGTGCGGTGAAGAATGCGCCGAGCGAGGGAATCGAACCAGCCTCTATGCGCAACTGAGCATCGACGAGACCGTCGGCGCCGATCGTGAACGGTCCGGAAAGCACCATACGTCCGCCTGCCTCAGGTTCCAGGACGATGTTGCGCGCCTCGCCGGAAATGCCGTTCTTGCGCACATGGGCGTCAAGGTCGAAGCCCGGCTTCAGTTCGTCGGCAAGTGCGTCGATCCGCGTGTCGGCCGCGAGCGAAAACGCCGGGAAGCGCTCCTTGTCGTCGCGCATGGCCTGCACGGAAAAGGCAAGGTCCACCGCCTTTTCGTCTTCCGGCGTGCGGCGCAGGTGGACCTGCGCATCGCCGGCGCGCGCGAGCACCTGTTCGCCCTGCGTACCCTTGCCCTCGGAAAGCACTGGCTGGCGCACCTCCAGCGAAGCGGCGGTGATGCCAGAAAGCCCGGCGCGCAGGCTTGAGCGGAAATTCTCCCATCCCAGCTCGAAGCGGCTGCCATTGGGCAGTTGCAGCTGCGCCGGGCCGTCGAGCTCGGCGATGATGCGGTTAGGCGCATAAAACTGCGCGGCCGAGCGCAGCGCTCCGGCGGAATATGCGCCGCCGCCCGGCGGTGCGAATTCGATCGCCGTGCAATGAACGCCGATCCGGAAGGGGAAACCCTCGATGCGCCGGTCCGTGCATTCGAGCCGCCCGCCCGCGTCGGAAATGCGTTGCGCGGCCAGATCGGCGCGCCGGTCGAGTTCGCCCGCACCCCAGTTCCAGGCAAAGTACCAGCCCGTACCGAGCGCCACGATCACCACGAGCAATGCGGCGACACGCGCCATTGAGCCATCCTTATGCTTTTCTCTGCGTTATTTTGCGCGCCACGGCGCGCCATGATATGCGCGGAGCAACTGAATCGATCGACTACCTGAAGCAGCGATATGCGTGATTTCTGGGTCTTTGGCTATGGTTCCCTGATGTGGAATCCGGGCTTCGAAACGCTCGAGCGACGGGCCGCCACCATGCATGGCGTGCACCGCGCATTGTGCGTGCTTTCGTGGGTTCACCGCGGCACGCAGGAGCAGCCCGGGCTGGTGCTGGGCCTGGACCGTGGCGGCTCGTGCCGTGGACTTGCCTTGAAGGTGGAGGCGGGGCGGCGCGAGGAAGTGATGAACTACCTGCGCGAACGTGAACTGGTGACGAGCGTCTATCTGGAGCGATGGCGCAGCGCGCGGCTCGACACCGGCGAGAGCGTCGAGGCGCTGGTCTATGTCGTCGACCGCGAGCACCGGCAGTATGCAGGCCGGGTGGCGGACGAGGCGATCGCGCGGATCGTGGAGACGGGTTCCGGCCGCTCGGGGCACAACATCGACTACCTCGTAAACACGGTCGCTCACTTGCGCGAAAGCGGCGTTCACGATCCGCATCTGGAAGCGGTGATGGCGCAGCTTGGCCGCTAGGCCGGGAGCTTGCCGGTCTTCAGGTTGCGTGCCGTGGGCGGCGCATCCGGCGCATTTGCCGCATCAGCAATCAGCCGTGACGTGGCGCTTTCGATGCGCTCGATCAGCGCTCCGGCGAATTCCTCGCGCGACAGCCCCGGCTCGATCGGGGGCAGGAACTCCATGACGATGGTGCCCGGATAGATCATGAACGAGCCCTTCGGCCAGAACAGCCCGGAATTGACCGCCACCGGCAGGATCGTGGCCTCCAGTTCCGAATAGAGATGCACGATGCCGAACTTGTAGGCGGGGGGTGCGCCGGGCCGCGTGCGCGTGCCCTCGGGGTAGATGATGATCTGCCGGTTGTCGTGGTACTGCACCCTGGCATTGCGCGTCATCGAGGCCAGGGCTTCGCTGCGCTTGCCGCGGTCCACCGGCACCACATTCATCTTGGTGGTGTACCAGCCGAAAAGCGGAATGCGCATCAGTTCGCGCTTGAGGATGAAGCTGGCGTCCTTGAGGAACAGCAGCGTCGTATAGGTTTCCCACATGGACTGGTGCTTGGAGGCGACGATGAACGGCCGGTCCGCCGGAATGTTCTCCAACCCGCGGAACTCGTATCGCGAGCCGACGACGATTGCCTGAAGCCACAGGTGCGATTTCGCCCAGAGCCGGACGATGCGCCACGCCAGGTCGCGCGGGATGACAAAGAACACCGGCGTCCAGAAGATCATCTGGATGGCGTTCGAAAGGTAGAAAAGCACATGGAAAATGAGGGAACGCAGCGCGATCACAATTCACCCCGAGAGCGGAACCGGACGCGACCATAGTTGGAAACAGCCAGAAGGCAACCGTGGAAGGCAGTGGAAGGCGCGGTTCAATAGGCCATGATCGAGGCCAGCGCCATGCGCCCCTCGCCGCCGCGCACCCCGAGGTGCAACCGCGCGGCGACATATTTCAGGTATTCGGGCAACAGCACCCGCAACAAGGCCGGATCGGTGAGGGAGGCCGGATCGCTGCGCACATTATGCGGGATGATGTGGGTGCCGGGCAGCTTGCGGGTCATCTCGAGCATGCTTCGCGGCATGTGATAGTCGCTGGTCACGATGATGAGCGAGTTGAAATGGTTCTGCCGCGCCCAGCCGGCGGCCTGCTCGGCATTGCCGACCGTGTCGAGCGCCGCCTTGTCGATGTCGATGCAGCAGTTGAAGGTCTCGGGATTGCCTTTGACGGCACGGCGGATGGAGGCGCTGGAACTGTCTCGGTGAACGCCGCTGATCAGAAGGCGCCTGGCCTTGCCGCCCTCCAGCAATTCTATGGCTGTCTCGACGCGCGCGCGGCCGCCGGTGAGGACGACGATTCCGTCGGCGGCTGCCATTGGCTGGTTGGAAGCGGCCTCGCCTACCTGCCACAAGAAATAGAAAAACCCGCCAGTCACGAGGAGCAGGGCCAGGCATACACCCATCAGGACGCCCCGCAGCAAGGCTCCCGCGGCCCCTGTTATCGACGATGTCCCCACCCATTTGCGAGCCGGTGTGCCTGACATGGCGGTGTCGGCCAAAGCATGCTCCTGCTTGAGCAATTCCTCTTTGTTATGATCCTATTAGAGAATTGCGGCTGGGCGGTGGCAAGCACTTAACGCGGTTCACGGTACGGAATTGCACGCAACAAGAGCAATTCGGAACTTTTTACGGGGATTATGGTCAGCAAATCCTGTTCAAGTCATTCCGGTGGCCGGCGGCCATAGGTTTCCAACCCGCCGACATGGCGAAGCACGGTGAAACGTGACGTAGCGGCAGCGAGCAGGGCAATGATGCCGATGATGGCGGCAATTCCTGCAAATCCAAGCCAGCCAATGCTGAAGCCGCCGAACAATGCGGTGATCTGGTCGCCCTGCGGCGTGGCGCGGCTGGCATGAGCCCACAGCGCCAGCCCGATGAACACGGCGGCCGCACCGGCACCGCCGGCAAGCGCGCCGCGAAATGCCAGCACCAGGAAGTGCCGCTGGAACTCACGCGCGATGAAGCGGCTGTCCGCGCCCACGAAATGCAGCACCTCGACGATGTCCCGGTTGCCGGCCATGGCTCCGCGCGTCGCGAACACGACCGTCAGGACCGTTGCGGTAAGCACCAGCACCAGAACCGCCATGCCGATCACGATGGTGGTCCAGGCCATCGCCACGAGCCGGTCGACCCATGCGCGGTGATCGTCGAGCGTGGCGCCGGGCACCTTTGCGGCGAGCGCGGTGCGGATTGCCTCGAAGTCGGGCCTGGCGCCTTCCACGATCTGGACGGTCAGGAGGCGGGGCACGGGCAATTCGTCGATGTCGATGCCGGAGCCAAGCCAGGGTTCGAGCAATTTGGCGGTGTCGGTCTTGTCGATGATGCTGACGCTGCCGATGCCTTCGAAGCCGGCGACAATCGTGCGCGCGTCGCGCAGCGCCGCCTCCATCTCGACATTGTCGAACGGCTTGAGCTGGATGGTGACCTCGCGCGAGACGTCCGATTGCCAGGTGGAAGCCGTGTCGCTGATGCTGGCGACCACGCCCAGCGTCAGGCACGCGAGAAAGGCCATGATGGCGATGACGATGCTCAGCGCCTGTCCCGCGACGCTTTCGCGCGGCACGATGTTGCGCCCGCTGCGCAGGTTGAACCGCGCCGGCTGGACGTTGCGCGCCGGGGCAGGTCTTTCGGCACCTTGTGCCGGCGGCTGGCCTGGCGGAAGCTGTTCCTTTGGCGCTTCGCGAACCGTCTCGGGGTCAGTCATAGATTTGCAGCCGCCCCTCGTTCAGCACCAGTCGGCGGGCATTGAACTGGTCCATCAGTCCCAGGTCGTGCGTGGCGATGATGACGGATGTGCCGGAGCGGTGCAGTTCGATGAAGAGCCGCAGCAGCCGGCGCGCAAGGGGTGGATCGACGTTGCCGGTCGGTTCGTCGGCGAGCAGCACGTTTGGCTGATCGATCAGCGCGCGCGCGATTGCTGCGCGCTGCTTTTCCCCGCCGGACAGCACCGGCGGCAGGACATGCATGCGATCGCCAAGTCCCACCCATTTCAAAAGGTCCGTGACGTCGGTGCGGTAGGACGTTTCCTCCTTGCCGCGCACGACAAGCGGCAGGGCGACATTCTCGTAGGTCGTGAGGTGGTCGAGCAGGCGGAAGTCCTGGAAGACGACGCCGACACGGCGGCGGATCGAGGGCATTTCGGCCGGCGTGATCAGCCCCGCCTCCTTGCCGAACAGGCTGACGAGCCCGCGCGTCGGCTTCAGCGAAAGCAGCATCAGCCGCAACAGGCTGGTCTTGCCCGCTCCGGATGGACCGGTCAGGAACTGGAAGGATTTCGGTGCGATCTGGAAACTGAGGTCGCTCAAGACCTCCGGCCCCAATCCGTAACGAAGCCCGACATTGTCGAATTTAATCAAGCCATGCTCCGGTCATGATGGCTGAAAGTCCAGCATCCACCATGCGTTAATCATGGTTAACAGTGCTTTAAGGCTTTTCCAGTATCGCATTTGCAGCGGCGTGGGAAACCGGCATTGCATGCCGGCGCCCCGCGCGAAAGAGGATTTCGTCATGACACGTGCGATCGCCTGTCCAAGTTGCGAATTCACCCACGGCACGACGGGCAAGACCATTGCCTGCGAGGGCGGGTTGATGCGGTGCCAGGCATGCGGCGGGACATGGCGCGAGATGGGTGCGCCCGCTGCGCCGGTGAAGCCGGCTGCCGGCAAGGGTCTTGTGGCCGCTCCGGCGTCACCGCGCGCCAGGATCATCGCGCATGAGCAGACGGGCGGGGTGCGCGCATCCAGGATTTCCGGTGATGGCGTGCTGTGGCTCGCGGCGGGCATTGCCGCCTTCTGCCTGCTTGCGCAGCCGTTTTGGGTGTTCGGGCAATGGGAACGGCTCGCGGCACTGCAATGGACCAACCTCTTGGGCTCCTTGGGTCGCGAAAACGTGCAGATAAGCATGCTTTCAGCACACCAATTGCAGCGCGAGGGCCGAATTGCCGTGCGAATCGAGGGGCGAATCGTCAACACGACGAGCAAGCGGCAGACGCTTGGCGACGTCGATATTGTGCTTTCCCAGAGCCAGGGTCACCGGGTATACAGCTGGAAACACCGGCCGGCGGTCACCTATCTCGACCCTGGCCAGTCGATCCGCTTCTCCACTGCCAACGGCGAGGTGCCGGAAGCGGCGAGCAGCGTGGAAATCCGTTCCGCCGGCGCACAAACCGTGGCACGGCTTTAGGCGCGAATATCCGGTTCAGGGGCAAGGCATGCCAATCGTCCGCAACAAGAAGATCGAGGTGCTCTATAGCGCCGCGCAGATCGACAAGCGCAATCACGAGCTTGCCGAGGAGATCGCTCTGGGCGATCTTTCAAACATTCTGGTGATCTCGATCCTGAAGGGCTCGTTCGTTTTCGCCGCCGATCTTATCCGTGCGCTGCACAAGGCCGGTCTGGCGCCGGAGGTCGAGTTCATTTCCGTCTCCAGCTACGGCGCGGGCACCGAGGCTGGTGCGATCAAGCTGCTGCGCGATGTCGAGACCGAGGTGCAGGGCCGCGACGTGCTGCTGATCGACGATATCCTGGAATCGGGCAACACGTTGAAATTCACGCGCGACCTGATGCTTTCGCGCGGCGCGAACCGTGTCGCCGTCGTGGCGCTGCTCGACAAGAGCATGAAGCGAAAGGCGCAGATCACCGCCGATTATGTCGGCTTTGAGTGCCCGGACAAGTTCGTCGTCGGCTACGGCATGGATGTCGGCCATGCCTTTCGCGAGCTGCCTTTCGTGGGCGTGGTCACCGGCGACGCGTAACGGCGATCACTCGGTTTCCAGCAGGCGCTCCAGATAGCGCTTTTCGATCAGCGGCCCGGATGGACGCTCCAGCCGCTTGCGGATAGCCTCCATGATCTCTCGTGCGCGCTGCGCCTCGATCACGTCCGGCACGCCATCACGGCTCTCATCCTGAAGGCCGTCTTCGCCGTCGGCCTGCTGGTTGCGGCCAAGCGGATCGGACCGGTTTCGGTCGCGCCCGCCCTGGCCTTCGTTTTCGCCCTGCTGCTGGCCGGGTTGCTGGCCCTGACCGGCCATCTGCTCCATCATCTGGCGCGCGCCATCGCGAAGGGCCTGCAATGCCTCGCCCTGGTCGCCGGTCGCCTCGCCCGGCTTGCCCTGGCCAAGGTTCTTGCCGGCTTCGCCCATTTCGCGGCCCGCCTCGCCAAAGCCCTTTGAAGGATCGAGGCCGAGGCCTTCCAGCTCCTTGCCCAGTTCGCCCAGCTGTTCCTGCAATTGCTGCTGCTGTTGTTGCAGCTGCTTGAGCGCCTCGGCGAATTCCTCCGGCGTCATCTCGCCGGGTTCGCCCTGCTCACCATTTTCGCCCTGTTCACCCTGTTGACCCTGCTGACCCTGCTGGCCCTGCTGCTGCTCGCCCTGCTCGCCGAGCTGGTTGCGGCGGTTCTGCTCCTGCTGCATCTTGAAGGTCTCGTCCATCAGCTCCTGCTGCTTGCGCATCATCTCGCTGAGCTTGTCGAGTGCCTCGTTGGCGGGATTTCTGCCCTGCTGCTGCTGTTGCATGCGGCCCGCGCGCAGATTGTCCATCATGCGCTGCAATTCGCTCAGCATCTGGCGCGCCGCGTCCTTGGATCCCGATCGTGCGAGATCCTCGATCTGGTCCATCATGCGCTCGAGGTCGCGCTGGCGCAGCGTCCGGGCCGAGGGGTTCTGGTCAAGCGGGTTTTGCTGCGACGGATTTTGCATCGCTTCGCGCACCATCTGCTCGATGAGTTCGTTCATCGCCTGCCGCAGTTCCTGCATCAATCTGGCGATTTCATCGTCAGGGGCGTTGCGCTCCAGTGCTTCAGACAGCCGCTCCTGCGCCTCGCGAAGATTGCGCTCGGCCTGCGAAAGATTTCCAAACTCCACCGCAAGCGCGATGTCCCACAGGAGATCAAGCGAGGAGCGCAGCGCGTCGTCGTCGCGGGCGGAGACGATGCGGCGGTATGCGGCCTTCATGGCGATGTAGACGCCCGGCACGGTGATGAACTCTTCCGGCGCGCTCATCGAGGCATCGAGGAGGTCGGCGACGCGGCGCTGCTTGTTGGCGTCGAGCGCCAATATGCGGCGCTGTTCCAGCAGTGCCAGCGCCAGCGGATTGGAGAAATTGCGGCCCGGCAGCAGCATCTTGTAGGTTTCGCTCGTGCCGGTCTGTCCGGCCTCGTCTGTTGCCGACAAGGTCACGGCGACCTCGCTGCCGGCCCATGGGTGCTGCGTCAGGTCCCGGTTGACCTTGGCCGTGCCTTTCGTGGCGCGTTGCCTTGGCAGTGACAGGGGCAGTTCCGGCGGGCCGACCAGCGGCCGCGCGGCAGGGTCGGCAGCTTCGCCGGGCGCAATCTGGCCTTTGGCGGCAACCACGCCGTAATCATCGGTCACTTCATAGGTCAGTTGCAGCGAGCCGGAGAGAGCGGCGGAAGGCTTTTCGGTCAGCTTGATGGTGGGCGCCTGGTCGGGGATCACCTCGACCGGCCATTCGTTCAAGACTTCGCCGCGCGAGGTCAAAACCAGCGTGCCGCTTTCCTGCAGCCTGGCGGTGAGTTCGAGCGCGGTCTCGCCCTTCGCCTCGCTCGCGGGAGCGGTGGAGGCGGGCTGTGCCTGTGTCCCGGTTGCCGGCTTGGCCGGTTCCAGCGCCAGCAGCGTATCGCCCTGCCGGTATTGCGCGGTGATGCCCGTGTCGCCAACGAAGCGCAGGAAAAGATCGCTGCCCTGCGGCACGCGAATCGTTGTCCCGGCATTCTGCTGGCGGCCGGTCAGATAGACCGGAGGCTTGCGCGTGTAGCCGGGCGGATTGATCCATGCATCGAAGCGCGAAAGCAATTGCTCACGGTCGAGGGGAGGGGAGAAGGCGTCGGCGATTCGCCCGCCGCCCGGTCCCAGCGAATAGCCGAAAGCCGCGAATGCAATCGCTGCGATGAAGGCGCGCAGGGCCCATGGGTCTGCGCGGTTCGCGTCCGCGGCCGGAGCACCGCCGGTGAGGTTTGACAGGCTCGCGGCCATGCGCTTGCGGTGCTCTTCCCATAGCGCGCGTGCCAGGCTGTCGCCGCCGCCAAACGCAAGATCGTCTTCCTGCGCGGTAACAGGCCGGTTCTCAAGGTTGGAAGCGATCTCGATGCGGCGGGTGATATCGGCGTTTCGTGGCAGCGTGAACCGGCGCATGCCCCAGCCCGCGTAGATGAAGGCGGCGGCGAAGACAGCGGCGACGCCAAGGCGAGCAAGCCCCGGCAGCATCTGGAACAGGCCGAGCCATGATGCCGAGAGAAAAACGAGGACGACGCAGATCGATGGCACGGCCAGCGGCCACAGGCGCTCCCATGCGATTGCCGCGCCTGCGCTCAGACGCAACATGGGTCGCCGTGCCGGATTGTCGGCCGCGGGCGTACCCCTGTGTTCCCCGTTGCCGCTGTCTTCGTCAGCCATGAAGCCTGTCCGCTTGCCTGTCCGGTCGCCACCGGTGAAGGGAAACTAGCACACAACAAGGCGATTTCGAGAGCGGCGCGATAAACTTGACGTCAGAGCCAGGGCGGAAGGCTGTCGAGGCCGATCAGCTCCTCGACGCCGTGGCGGGGACGCACGACGTGGAACGCACCGCCGCGCACCAGCACTTCGGGCACCAGCGGGCGGGTGTTGTAGGTGCCCGCCTGCACCGCGCCATAAGCGCCCGCGGTGCCGATGGCGTAGAGATCGCCGGCTTCCATCTGCGGCATCTTGCGGTCGAGCGCGATGAAATCGCCCGATCTCGCAGACCGGTCCGACGAGGTCCGCCTTGATCCATGGCGTGTGCGGCGTGGCTTCCGCGACCGGCATGATTTCGTGCCAGGCATCGTAGAGCGTCGGGCGGATGAGGTCGTTCATGGCGGTGTCGCCGATGACGAAGATCCGCTCGCCCGCATGCTTGACGTAGATCACCTGCGCCGACGAGCATGCCGGCATTGCCGCAGATCAGCCGCCCCGGCTCGAAGATGATCCTGCAGCCGAGCGCGCGCACATGCTTCTTGACGATGCCGGCATAGGCGCCCGGTTCGGGCGGCGGCATGTTGTCCTTGCGATAGGGAATGCCGAGCCCGCCGCCGAGATCGACATGCTCGATGGCGTGGCCCGTCGGCGCGCAGTTCGCGCACCAGGCCCTCCAGCTTGGCAAAGGCGCTGGTCGAATGGCGCAAGCTCGGTGATCTGGCTGCCGATATGCATGTCGATGCCGGTCACCTCGATGCCGGGCAGGGTGGCTGCGAGCGAATAGACCTCGTGCGCGTCTTCCCAGGCAATGCCGAACTTGTCGTGCTTCTTGCCGGTCGAGATCTTGGCGTGCGTGCCCGCATCGACATCCGGGTTGATGCGGAACGACACGCGCGCGGTGCGCCCGCTTGCCGCCGCGCGCTCGCGACAGCAAATGCAGCTCGGGAATCGGATTCGACGTTGAAGCACAGGATGTCGGCGGCAAGACCCGCGTCCAGTTCCTGCGCCTTCTTGCCGACGCCTGAGAACATGATCTTTTGCGGCGGCACGCCGGCCTTCAGCGCGCGGGCGCAGTTCGCCGCCCGACACCACGTCGGCGCCAGCGCCGAGGCGGGCCAGCGTCGCGATCACTGCCTGGTTGGAGTTCGCCTTGAGCGCGTAGCAGACCAGTGCGTCGATGTCGGCGAAGGCTGCGGAAAAGACCTGGTAATGGCGCTCCAGCGTCGCGGTGGAGTAGCAATAGAAAGGCGTGCCGACCTGCGCCGCAATGGTGCGAAGCGGCACTTCCTCGGCGAAGAGTTCGCCGTTTCTGTACTCGAAATGGTTCACGGCGATTTCCCGATCTTGCGGCTGCGGGATTTTACTGGATCAGTCCGTCGAGGATGAAGGGCCGGTCCTTCGGCCGCTTGGTTTCGACGGTCTTGCCTTGCTCGTCGGTGGAGAGCACCGTCGCCGCCGGCGGTTTCTCGGGATCGCCTCGGCGCCCGCAGCCGGTCGCGAGCAGGCTGGCGGCAATGGCTGCAAGCAGGCCGGCGGCCAATCTCATGCGATTATCGGCAAAAAGCTGCGCCAAGCGTCTGCTCCCGTCATTCATCCTGCGGCGTTGTGGTTATTCGACAAGCGTTTGCAATTGTCAAAGCGATTGTATGGGTTACCGCGCCGCCTCGTCCTTGAGCCGGTCGCGCCACCAGGCGGCCTGCGCAGCGACATTGGCCGGCGCGGTGCCGCCGAAACTGGTGCGGCTCTCCACCGATTTCTGAACGGACAGCACCGAGAAGGCAGATTGCGGTGATGCGCGGATCGATCGACTGCAATTGCTTCGAGCGTCAGTTCGTCGAGGCCGCAGGCGTTTTGTCTCGGCCAGCGCGACCGCGCGGCCGGTCACGTGATGCGCCTCGCGGAAAGGCAGGCCCGCCTCGCGCACCAGCCAGTCGGCAAGGTCGGTGGCGGTGGAATAGCCGGAGCCCGCCGCGGCTGCCATCCGGGCGGCATCGACCGTCAGGTCGCCGACCATGCCGGTCATGGCGGCAAGGATGGCAAGCTCGAGGCTGTCGGCGGCGTCGAACACCGCTTCCTTGTCTTCCTGCATGTCCTTGGAATAGGTCAGCGGCAGGCCCTTCATCACGGTCAGCAGCGCGACCAGCGCGCCGTTGATGCGGCCGGTCTTGGCGCGCACCAGCTCGGCGGCATCGGGGTTGCTTCTTCTGCGGCATGATCGAGGAGCCGGTCGAGAAGCGGTCCGACAGGCGCACGAAGCCGAATTGCGGCGTCGACCAGATGACGATTTCCTCGGCGAAGCCGCGACAGGTGCATGGCGCAGATCGAGGCAGCCGAAAGGAACTCCAGCGCGAAGTCGCGGTCGGAAACGGTGTCGAGCGAATTGCGGGTCGGTTCGCGAAAGCCGAGCGGCATGCGCGGTGGCATGCCGGTCGATCGGAAACGACGGTGCCGGCAAGCGCTGCGGCGCCGAGCGGCGATTCGTCCATGCGCGTCATCGCGTCGGCGACGCGGGAGCGGTCGCGCGAAAGCATTTCGACATAGGCCATGCAATGATGGCCGAAGGTGACGGGCTGCGCGGTCTGCAGATGCGTGAAGCCGGGCATCACGGTCGCCTGCGTGCTCTTCCGCCTTGTCGAGAAAGGCTTCGATCAGCGCCAGCAATTGCGCATGCGTGCGCCTTGCGGTTCTTCTTGACCCAGAGCCGGAAATCGACGGCGACCTGGTCGTTGCGCGAGCGGGCGGTGTGCAGCCGGCCGGCTGCCGGGCCGATCAGTTCGGCCAGCCGCGCCTCGACGTTCATGTGAATGTCTTCGAGCTTTGACTGAAAAACGAACGCGCCGCTCTCGATCTCTGACAAAATCGTGTCGAGACCGTCGATGATCCTTGTTGCATCCTCGGCGCTGATTATGTTCTGCCGTGCGAGCATGGCAGCATGCGCCATCGAACCGGCAATATCCTGCGCGTAGAGCTTGCGGTCGAAATCGATGGAGGCATTGATCGACCTCCATGATCGCGTCCGGACCGGAGGCGAAACGGCCGCCCCACATCTTGTTTCCGGCGCTGCCGGAATTGGATTTCTTGTCAGAACCGGCGTCGGTCATCATGCCGCTCCAGGAGGGTTCATATGGGTCGAGTGACCAGGAATGTGACAATTGCGGCGGCGCTTGCGGCCATTCTCGTCGTGGCCGGCGGGATATACGTGATTGGGCCTTGGTCTGGCAATGCGGGGCGGGAAACTGCCGGCAGCTGCAATGGCGTGCTCGATCGCGCGGCCCGGCTCAACGGGGTCAACACTGGCGCGGTGGCAGCCTTCACGCCGGTGGAGAAGCAGGTCGATGCAAGCGCGCTTTCCTTCGACGACGCCAATGGCGGGCGCAAGAGCATCGGCGACTGGAAGGGGCGTTTCGTGCTGCTCAATCTCTGGGCCACCTGGTGCGTGCCGTGCCGCGAGGAGATGCCGTCGCTGCAGGCCCTGCAGCAAGAAAAGGGCAGCGAGGCGTTCGAGGTAGTGCCTGTGAGCATTGATCTTGGCACGGCCGAGAAGCCGAAGAAATTCTACGCCGACAACAATCTCTCGGGACTGGGTTTCTTCCACGACGGCACGATGGGCGTATTCAACGCGCTGAAGAAGGAGAGCCTCGCATTCGGCATGCCGGCCACCCTTCTGATCGACCGGCAGGGCTGCGTGCTCGGCTCGCTCAACGGACCGGCCGACTGGGCCAGCGCCGACGCCAAGGCGCTGGTGGAGCGGATGATGGAGCCGGAAGCGAAATGACGCGGCGCTAGCGCGTCGGGACGGGGGTCTCGCCGCGATAGTCGTAGAAGCCGCGGCCGGCCTTGCGGCCCGAGCCAGCCGGCTTCGACATATTTCACCAGCAGCGGGCAGGGGCGGTACTTGGAGTCCGACAGTCCGTCATGCAGCACCTGCATGATCGACAGGCAGGTGTCGAGGCCGATGAAATCGGCAAGCTGCAGCGGTCCCATCGGGTGGTTCGCGCCGAGCCTCATGGCGGTGTCGATCGCGTCGACGTGCCGACGCCCTCATACAGCGTGTAGATCGCCTCGTTGATCATCGGCAGCAGGATGCGGTTGACGATGAAGCCGGGGAAATCCTCGGAGACGGTGATGGTCTTGTCGAGCGAGGTGACGAACTGCTTCGACGCCTCGAAGGTCTCATCCTCGGTGGCGATGCCGCGCACGAGCTCGACCAGCTTCATCACCGGCACGGGGTTCATGAAGTGGATGCCGATGAAGCGCTCCGGCCGGTCGGTCGATGCGGCAAGACGGGTGATCGAGATCGACGAGGTGTTGGTGGCGATGATCGCCTCCGGATTGAGGCTCGGGCAAAGCTGCGAATAGATCTTGGCGCTTGATCGCCTCGTTCTCGGTCGCTGCCTCGATCACAAGGTCGCAGCTTGCGAGGTCTTCCAGCTTCGGCGCGCGCGACAGCCGCTCCACCGCCTGCCGCGTTCGGTCTCGGTCAGCTTGCCGCGACGCAACCTGACGCGCCAGGTTGCCGTTGATCGTGGCAAGGCGCGTCTCGATGTTCTCGGGCGACAGGTCGTTGAGGTAGACTTCGTATCCGGCCAGCGCGCACACATGCGCGATGCCCCCACCCATCTGGCCGGCGCCGATAATGCCGACCCTTGCAATGCGGCGCGTGTCTGCACCGTTTGTCATCTGGCCATTCCGTTCCTGCTACTTCCAATGTTCCTGATTATGCATGGAAGTGGCGTGTCAGTCCAAGCGCCTTTTCCAGTTCCGGCAGGACGTCGAAGAGGTCGCCGACGAGGCCGTAGTCGGCGACCTGGAAGATCGGCGCCTCCTCGTCCTTGTTGATCGCGACGATGACCTTGGAATCCTTCATGCCGGCAAGGTGCTGGATGGCGCCCGAGATGCCGCAGGCGATGTAGAGGTCGGGCGCGACGACCTTGCCGGTCTGGCCGACCTGCCAGTCGTTCGGCGCATAGCCGGCATCGACCGCGGCGCGCGATGCGCCGACGGCCGCGCCGAGCTTGTCGGCGACCGGCAGGATGACTTCCTTGAACTTCTCGCGCGAGCCGAGCGCGCGGCCGCCCGAGATGATGATCCTGCGCCGAGGTGAGTTCCGGACGGTCGCTCTTCTGACAGCGCTGTCCTCGAGGAAGGTCGACAGGCCGGGATCGGCCGCGGCAGCCGACTGCTCTCGACCGAAGCCGAGCCGCCTTCGCCGGCGGCGCCTGGAAGGCGGCGGTGCGCACGGTGATGACCTTCTTGGCGTCGGTCGACTGCACGGTCTGGATGGCGTTGCCGGCATAGATCGGCCGCTTGAAGGTGTCGGGGCCGATGCGACCTCGATGATCTCCGAGACCTGCATCACGTCGAGCAGGGCGGCGACGCGCGGCATGACGTTCTTGCCGAGGTGGTCGCCGCGCGCGATGATCGTGTCGTAGCCGCCGGCGAGCGAGACGATGAGCGCCGCGAGCGGTTCGGCCAGCGTGTGCTCATAGTTCGGCGCCGTCGGCGAGCAGCACCTTCGAGACGCCGGAAAGCTTGGCGGCGGCCTCGGCGGCGGCCTTGGCGCCCTTGCCGGCGACCAGCACATGCACGTCGCCGCCGATCTGGGCGCGGCCGTCAGCGCCTTGGCGGTCTGGTCGGAGAGGCTGCTGTTGTCGTGTTCGGCGAGGAGGAGAATTGCCATGATGATTGTCCCTTTCCGGCCTTAGAGCACGCCGGCTTCGTTCTTCAGCTTGTCGACCAGTTCGGCGACGCTCTTGACCTTGACGCCTGCCTTGCGGCCGGGCGGCTCCTCGGTCTTCAGCACCTTGAGGCGCGGCGTGACGTCGACGCCGTAATCGGCTGCCGTCTTTTCGTCGAGCGGCTTCTTCTTGGCCTTCATGATGTTGGGCAGCGAGGCGTAGCGCGGCTCGTTGAGGCGCAGGTCGGTGGTGACGATCGCCGGCATCTTGCATTCGATGGTCTGCAGGCCGCCATCGACTTCGCGGGTGACCTTGCGCGTGTCGCCGTCGATCTCGACCTTGGAGGCGAAGGTGCGCCTGGCTCCAGCCGAGCAGCGCCGACAGCATCTGGCCGGTCTGGTTGGCATCGTCGTCGATCGCCTGCTTGCCGAGGATGACCAGCCCCGGCTGCTCGGCCTCGACCACGCCCTTCAGGATCTTGGCGACGGCGAGCGGCTCGACCAGCGTCGTCGACCTTGACCAGGATGCCGCGGTCGGCGCCCATGGCCAGCGCGGTGCGGATCGTTTCCTGCGCCTGCTGGCGGTCCGATCGAGACGACGATCGACCTCGTCGGCCTTGCCGGCTTCCTTCAGGCGCAGCGCTTCCTCGACGGCGATCTCGTCGAACGGGTTCATCGACATCTTGACGTTGGCAAGCTCGACGCCCGAGCCGTCGGACTTGACGCGGATCTTGACGTTGTAGTCGACCACCCGCTTGACCGGGACGAGAATCTTCATCTGACACCCTTCCGAAAGGTTTCCTGAACCGCTCAGCGCCGCTTGCGAGGCGCGCATATTCCAAAGCTCGCGAGATCATTGCCCTCGACCGAGCAAGGGCCAGAGGCAACTATCGATTATTGACGTTTACGTCAATAATGTTTCCATCCACCCGCGGCAGATTGGCCACCGCGAACTAATCCTCCGACCGCCCGCCGGGTCGCGCCTGCCGGCCCCAGGGAGACGGCGCTGCCTCGCGTTCGCGCCGGTCCTGCTCGACCTGCGCCTCGTCCGGCTCGCCGGGCAGTCGATGGCCAGGTTCCGGCACAGCGGGCGGCAGTGGCGGCGGCAGCACTTCGCTCACCGGCTTGCGGTCGAACAACGCCACACCGCGTCGCTTCAAGACAGGCAGCAAAACGGCACCGGCTGCAATGCCACCGACATGTGCGGCCAAGGAGACCTGTTCTTCGCCGGCAAACGTAAAACTCGACGAACTGGAACACGATCCAGGCGCCGATCACCCAGAGCGCCGACAGTCGCAGCGGAATGCGGCCAAGCGCCAGCACCCAGACCTTCACGCGCGGATGCAGCAGCAGATAGGCGGTGACCACGCCGGCGATCGCGCCGGACGCGCCGATCAGCGGCGCTTCCGATTGCGGCAGCGACGAAGCCGTGCGACAACCGCGCCGGCGGCCGCGCAGCACAGATAGAAGAAGAGATAGCGCAGATGCCCCAGCGCATCCTCGACATTGTCGCCGAACACCCAGAGGAACAGCATGTTGCCGCCAGATGCATGAGATCGCCATGCAGGAAGGCGTAGGTGACGTAGCTTGCCACGGGCGGAATGCGCTGCAGCTCGAATGGCAGCGTCTGCTCTGCCGGATGCAATCGACCGGAATGAAGCCATAGGAGAAAACCGCGGCGCGCGATCGCCTCTTCGCTGGCATAGATCGGACTGGTGAAGAACAGCCAGACCAGCACGTTGACGACGATCAGGCGCAGCGTGACGTATTGCAGCTTGATGTGTTTCAGCGCGTTGGCGTCATGCAGCGGAATGAACACGTTGGGCGCAGGCCTTTCTGCCGGTACTTGCACAATCGGCGTGGTCAGCGGTTCTTGCCGGGCACCCAGAGAACATCGTCCTTTCCGCCGTCATTGACAACGCGCGAGGCGACGAAAAGGAAGTCCGAAAGACGGTTGACGTAGCGGATTGCCTGCGGGCTGACCTTTTCGGACTGCGCCAGTTCGCACCATGACGCGCTCGGCACGCCGCACGACGGTGCGCGCCAGATGCAGGTAGGCGGCGGCGGGCGAGCCACCCGGCAGGATGAAGGAGTTCAGCGGGGCAAGCTGCGCCGTTGTAGCGGTCGATCAGCTTCTCGATGCGGTCTACCTGGCCCTGCGTGATGCGCAGCGGCTCGTAGCCGAGGTCCTTGCCCTCGTCGGGGGTCGCAAGGTCGGCGCCAAGGTCGAACAGGTCGTTCTGTATGCGCGAGCAGTCGCTCCGTCAGCGGATCGTCTGCGGTCATGCAGCACGCGCAAGGCCGATGCAGGCATTGGCCTCGTCGACGGTGCCATAGGCCTCGACGCGCAGGTCGAACTTGTCGGCGCCGTTCGCCATTGCCGAGGCCGGTCGTGCCGTCGTCGCCGGTGCGGGTGTAGATCTTGTTGAGCTTGACCATGCGACCTCAGTTCCGGCCGGCGATGTAGAGCGCGGTCATGACGACGACGAGCGCGATGAACTGAAACAGACGCGCATGCGCATCAAGCCGTTGCGAGCGGTTCGAGCCGCCGCCGCGCATCATGTTCCACAGGCCGAGCGCCAGCACGACCGGACAGCCGCAAGCGCCACCGGTATCAGGAAGCGAGAACAGGGTATCCATGATGTCTCCGGCTGCGGGGGCCTTGCGGCACGCAGCGCAACATAACGCCGCCTGCCGTGGTGGCAAGTGCGCGAGTTCCGCCGCTCGACGCCTCAGTCGAAGCGCGTCAAAGGCCGGTCCAGCCAGCGGGCGGGGAGCAAGCGGCGCGCCAGGAACATGACGTGGGTGGGCACCGTCACGGGATAGTGCGGGCCGCGGCCGCGGCGATTCCAATGCGTGCTCGAGCTTGGCGATAGACCGCCTCGGGCCCCAGCCGAAAGCGGTTCACGCCGCCATCATCGTTGAGCCTGTCAAGGTGCTGCCTGTAGGTGGCCGGCATGCACCGATCCCTCGACGTCGATATTGGCGAGGAACTTTTCCACCGCGTTGTCGGAAAATTTCGAAACGATCGGCCCCGGCTCGATCAGGCTGACCCGGATGCCGGAGCCTTTCAGCTCCATGCGCTGCGTGGAGGCGAGGCCTTCCAGGGCGAACTTGGTGGCGTTGTAGGCGCCGCGCCAGCGATAGGCGATGACGCCCAGGATCGAGGAGCAATGCACGATCCGCCCGTGGCGCTGCCGCGCATCGATGGAATGGCGAGGCGGGTCAGTTCATGCCAGCCAAAGAAATTCGCCTCGAACTGCGCGCGCAGCACATCGGTGGAAAGTCCTCCACCGCGCCGGGCTGACCATAGGCGCCATTGTTGAACAGCGCGTCGAGCCTGTTCGCCGGTTCGCGCCATCACCTCGCCAAATGCTGCCCTTATGGATGCCGCGTCGGCGTAGTCGAGGATAGAGCGCCTCAAGGCCCAGTGCCTCAAGCGCGCAATGTCATCGCTGTTGCGCGCAGTTGCGAAATACGCGCCAGCCATCCTGGCGCAACCGCACGGCGCAATGGCGGCCGATCCCGGTGGAACAGCCGGTTACGAGAATCGTTCTGGACATGCCGTTGAGAGAACTCCAAATTTGTACGCGAAGGCAGATGACAACGCGCCAGGAAAGCCTGCCATTGCGAATCACGGAGATCATAGCGCGTTTCGGCGGCCCCTTCGCGCTGGCGCTGGTGCGTGCGGCACACCGGTTCAACCGTGACGATGGCTGGGCGATCGCGAGCCATATCGCGCTGTCGGGCATCATGGCGTTGTTTCCGTTCCTGATCTTCTGCACATCGCTGGCCGCGTTCTTCAATCTTGGCAGCTTTCCCAACGAGCTGGTGCAGCTTGTCTTCGACACGCTGCCGGATGCCGTGGCCGCCCCGCTGGCCGACCAGTTGCATCACGGTGCTGACGATCCCGCGCGGCGATGTCCTGACGCTCGGCGCAATCACCGCGGTATTCTTTGCCTCCAACGGAATCGAGGCGTTGAGGCTTGGCCTCAACCGGGCCTACAGGGTGCAGGAGCGGCGCAATTTCATCGTCCTGCGGCTGCATTCCATCTTCTTTGTCATGCTTGGCGCAATCATGATCGCCACCGTGACGGTGCTGATCGTGCTGATGCCGCTCGCGCTCGACATAGCCCGCAAATACGCGCCCTCCATGTACGAGCAGATCGACCGGATCGATTTCTGGCGATTGATGGTGTCCAGCGCCATCCTGGTCTTTGCACTGGTCGCCAGCCACAAATGGCTCCCGGCGGGCCGAAGGAGTTTCGCCGACATCGCCCCCGGCACGATTTTCACGCTGACCGTCTGGCTCGGCGCCGCGATAGGCTTTTCGGCATATCTGCGCAGTTTCGCCGATTACGTCAGCACCTATGCCGGCATGGCCAGCATCGTCATCGCGCTGGTGTTCTTCTATGTGATGGCTGCGATTTTTCTCGTCGGGTGCGGAGATCAATTCGTGCCTGATCGCCGAACGGCAAGAGCCTGAACTTCCAATTTGACAGATTTCTTTAACGTTCATTCAACAAGAAAATCGTAAAGTTGTATTGTATCGCAATATAGACCCCGCGCGATGCGTCTGGAGGTTTCAATGCTCTGGGATCTGGCAAAGGACGACTTCATCGTTTCCATGGCGTTCGTTTGCACGACCGCTTTCATTTGCGGATGGCTTGCCGACCGGATCATGGGCTATTCGGGCTTCGGCGTGGTCGGCAATTGGCTTTTGCTGTTCGTGGGGTCGTCTTCGGCGCTCTACTGCCTCAACTGGTATGGGTACCGGCTGAACTTCGATCCGATGCTGACCATCGCCTCGGCTTTTGGAGGGGCGGCGTTCGTGCTGATCTCCCTTGCCTCGTTCAAGGCATTCACGCACACCTGAGCTCATTCAAGCCCGATCATCCGGCGAATGTCAGCGGGGGTGGCCCCGCTCTCGCGCAAGGCGGCCAGGGCGGTGTCGGCCCGGCTTTTCGACAATTTGCGCCCGTCCGCGCCCAGGATCAGCCGGTGATGGTGGTATGACGGGGCGGGCAATGCCCAGCAGCGCCTGCAACAGCCGGTGAACGGAAGTTGCGTGGAAAAGGTCTGCGCCGCGCACCACATTTGTCACGCCCTGCAATGCGTCGTCCATAACGCATGCAAGGTGGTAGCTGGCGGGCGTGTCCTTGCGGCCGAGGATGACATCGCCCCATTGGCGCGGCTGCGCCGGGAATGATTCCGGTTTCGCCGTCCGGACCAAAGCCGGTTTCGCTCCATTGCAATTTGCCGCCGGCTGCTTCCACCGCCTTGTCCATGTCGAGACGCAGGGCGAAATCCTCGCCGGCGGCAATGCGGGCGTCGCGTTCGAGCGGCGACAAGGCCCGCTCGGTTAGCGGATAAAGCGGCGCGCCATCGGGATCCGCCGGCCATCCGGGGATTTCCGCAGTCAGCCCCTTGATCGCCGAGCGCGTCAGAAATGCCGGATAGACGAGACCGCGCCGTCGCAGATCATCCAGCGCCGCCTTGTACTCGTCGAAATGCTCGCTCTGGCGGCGCGGCGGCTCGTCCCATTCGAAGCCGATCCAGCGAAGGTCCTCCAGCATCATCGCCTCAAGCTTCGGCGTGCAGCGCACGCGGTCGATATCCTCGATGCGCAACAGCATGCGCCCGCCGCTTTCGCGCGCCATCTTCAGGTTCAGCAGGGCCGAAAGGGCATGGCCCAGGTGCAGCCGGCCATTGGGGCTTGGAGCAAACCTGAACACGGGGCGTTGCACGTCTGGATCGTTGGCTTGTGTCATGGGGCAGTGTTAGCCAATGTCTGGCGGTCAATTCAACTTGCGAGGAACACAGATGCGCGTCATCGCCTGTGCGGGTGACATCGAGGAAGGGCTGTCGGCGCTGGTCGAAACTGGACGCGCGGCTTGCGCCGGTGCGCGCGCTGGCGGGCGACATTCCGCTGCGCCGCTCGGCAAGCAATTTCGCAAGCCTCGCCTCCATCATCGTGTCGCAGCAGGTCTCGACATCGAGCGCCAAGGCGATCCATGCGCGCCTGACCCAGCTCATCGATCCGCTGGAGGCCGGCGCTCTGCTCGCAGCCGACGAGGCGGTGTTCAGGCAGGCGGGCCTGTCGGGACCCAAGCAGCGTGCGCTCACGAGCGCGGCAAGTGCCGTGCATGCGGGCGACCTCGACCTCGAGGCTCTGGCGCAAATGCCTGCCGAAAAGGCAATTTCAGCGATGACCTCGGTCAAGGGCATCGGCCCGTGGACGGCTGAAATCTTCCTGCTGGTGTGCGTGGGCCACGGCGATATCTTTCCGGCGGGCGATCTGGCGCTGCAGGAAGCCGTGCGCGAAATCGCGGGCCTCGAGCGGCGTCCCGATGACCGGGAACTGCGCGTCATCGCCGAACGCTGGTCGCCATGGCGAAGCGTCGCCTCGCGCCTGCTGTGGTCATATTACGGTGCGCGCAGCGGCCGCGATGTGAGCCCAATGGAAGAAAAGACCGCAAAAGGGCTGTGACAATAAAGCTTTTGCCATCTTCACAAGCCTGACACAGTGCAATTAGATAGTCTGGCGAGAAAGATCGAAGGAATCGAATACGGATCGGAGGTGTACTTGACGATCGCAGTATCGCCGGAAGCGCATCCGGCACTCGTGCTCAATGCCGACTACCGGCCGCTCAGCTATTATCCGCTTTCGCTGTGGAGCTGGCAGGATGCGATCAAGGCCGTGTTCCTTGACCGGGTGAACATTGTTGCCGAGTACGATTTCCAGGTCCGCAGTCCCTCCTTCGAGATGCGGCTGCCCAGCGTCGTGTGCCTCAAGAGCTATGTGAAGCCGAGCCGCTCGCCGGCGTTCACGCGTTTCAACGTCTTCCTGCGCGACCGCTTCGAGTGCCAGTATTGCGGCTCCGGCGAGGATCTGACCTTCGACCACGTCGTGCCGCGCTCCAAGGGCGGCGTCACCTCCTGGGAAAACGTCGTCGCGGCCTGCTCGCCCTGCAATCTGCGCAAGGGCAACAAGCTGCCGGCGCAGGTGAAGATGTGGCCGGCGCAGCCGCCCTACATGCCCAGCATCGAGGACCTGCACAAGAACGGGCGCAAGTTCCCGCCCAACTACCTGCATGAAAGCTGGATGGACTTTCTCTACTGGGACAGCGTGCTGGAGCCCTAGGCGTCAGCCTTCATCAGCGCCGCGCGAAGGGCGATCACGGCCAGCGCCGCGCTCGCCAGCACGTTCCAGCCGGCAAAGGAGAGGCCGAGGAAGCGCCCCGCCGCCTCGTCGCAGGCCGGCGGCCTGGTCGTCAGGTCGCCCAGCAGGTCGTTGACATCGCCGGAAATATTGCCCGCGGTCGCGCCGCAATCGGTGGGTCCGGCCCACCAGCGCCATTCGACGCCGGAGTGGTAGATCGCAAGTCCCATGGTAACGAGCAGCAGCACGCCGCCGATCGCAAGCAGGACGCGCGTCAGCGACTGCGGCCAGCCGCGAAAGGCCGAGATCGCCGCCAGCGCCATCACCGGCATGCCGACGTAATAAGGCAGGCGCTGTTCCAGGCACAGCTTGCAGGGTATGTAGCCGCCGATGTGCTGGAAGCCGAGCACCGCCGCGATGACGGCAATCATGCCGCCAAGCACGAGCAGCGCCGCGCCGCGCTGTGTGTTGATGCCTGGCATCTCATCTCCGTGGTGCTGTTTCAGTGCAGGAAGTATCGCACGGCGAAATAGAGGACAAGCAGCAGCGGCTGCGGCAAGTGCGGCGATGAGTTTGAGGCGCTTCTCGATGAAGTGCCTTGATCGGATCGCCATAGGTGCGCAGCAGCCAGGCGAGCGCGAAGAAGCGTGCGCCGCGCGCCGCGACGGCCGAAGCGATGAACAGCCAGATATTCACTTGCGCCGCGCCTGAAAGGATCGTCACCACCTTGATCGGCGGCAAGTGCGACAAGCCGGAGGTGACCAGCATCAGCAGGATCGCATCGGCGCCGGCGGAGCCGCGCATCGCCTCGAACGCATCGTACTTGCCGTAGAATTCGAGCACCGGCTTTGCCACCGTCTCGAAAGCGTAATAGCCGATGAACCAGCCGAGAATGCCGCCGAGCACCGAGAAGACGGTGGCGATGGCCGCGTAACGGTAGGCGCGTTCGGGCCGTGCCAGCGCCATCGGCACGTAAAGCACGTCGGCCGGGATGAGGAAGAACGAGCTCTCGACGAAGGCGATGACCGCCAGCCAGACCTGCGCTCCCTTGCGTCCGGCAAGCGGACAGCACCCAGTCGTAGAGCGCCCTGATCATGTTGTGCCCGCCTGTCACCTGCGCCAGCGCGGCGCTTGAAGTGTGCGGCGTTCTAGACGTGTTCGCGCGCGCCGTCCATGCCGCTTTTGACAGGCAAATCCTTCCACCGGAAGGGATGCACTGGCCTTGCGTGCGCTTGCTTGTTGATTTTGCTGCCGCGAAGCGCTAGCAGCTTGACCGCCTGCCCCTGTGGCGGAATTGGTAGACGCGGCAGACTCAAAATCTGTTGCCCAAAAGGCGTGCTGGTTCGATCCCGGCCAGGGGCACCAATTTCCCATCCGACGTGATCTCGTGAGGTCCTCAATCGCATTGATATGTTTGGGTTTCTCAGTTCTCACTGCCCGATGCATCCGTCGGAGTGTATTGGTGTCCGGCAACGCGCCGGATACCAACAGATGCCACTGACGGACGTATAGGTTAGGAACCTCAAGGCAAGACCCAAGGCCGCAAAGTACAGTGACGGTGGTGGTCTGCGACCTCGCGCTCACGATCTTCGTCGATACTACCGCGACCGCATCAACGTTGACTTGGCATCGCCCTCCGATCCGCTGCTCCCGGCCACCCGTGTCGAGTCCGTACCCGGCAAGGGCCTGCAGTCAACCGGGCTTGCCAACAATCCCTGGCGTACCCCCAGCCCCATCCGCGACATCTTGAAAAAGGCACTCTCCGCCGCTGGCTTGCGTTACTACCGTCCGCACAGCTTCCGGCACCTGCTGGCGTCACTCGCCAAGGAGCACTGCACCACGTTGTAGGTTCCAGGCTTGGGCATAGAACCTCGGCCACGAGGATCTCGTCACAACCATGCAGGCCTATGGCAAGGCGACGCGCGAACAGCAGAGGGAGTTTATGCGCCGGACGGGCCGTCCGAAAAAAGGTTCCCAGCTAGCAGCGAATGGCAGATTTGCGCCCAAAGTCGGGCATTCACAATGGCTTCAGCCAACCCAAAAAGCGGACATTGCGGTAAATTGCGACTTACATCGACCCGATGGGACGAGCTGATGCAAGAAAGCCACGCATTGGAACTGGCCGTTGCAGAAAAAAGCCTGTGGCACACGAACCAGGATCCGCATCAGGCAAACATCATCAAGCCCGAGACTGGTACTCATTGCATTGCGGCCAGCAGTCGCCACGTGCCGGGAAGTCCCTTCAACGCGCACTGGCCACGCTCGCTGAAGGCAATGCCCGATCCGGCGACCAGATCGGCGACGACACCGCTGACCAGCACTTCGCCGGCCTGTGCCTGGTCCATCACGCGCGCAGCGGCATGCACGCTGATCCCGCTTACGTCACCCTCCCGCAGTTCGATCTCTCCCGCATGAAGTCCGGCACGGATCGGCAACTGCAGTTGGGCAAAAGCGGGTGTCATAGCGAAAGCACAACGGATGGCGCGGCCCGGCCCGTCGAATGTGGCGAGAATGCCGTCGCCGGTTCCCTTTATGAACCGGCCTCGGTGCTGCTCCACGAGCCGGCGCGCGAGACGATCATGTTCGTCCAGCTTGCGGCGCCACACCACGTCACCCAGTTCAGTTGCAAGCTTGGTGGAGCCGACAATATCGGTAAACAGTACTGTCGCGAGCACTCGTTCGGCTTCGATGGTCTGCGAACTGCGTGCGCCTGTGACGAACTCTTCCACGTCATCGACGATGGTGTGCCAGTCCTCGTTGAACGTCGGCGGCCAGTGGCCGGTGCCCGGATAAACGATCATGCGCGCATTCGGGATGTGATCGCCATACCATCGTCCAAGGGCAAGCGGCACCAGTTGATCATCTTCGCGGTGCAGCACCAGCGTCGGCACCCTGATTTCTGCCAGTATGTGGCGCACGTCGAGGTCGGCATTCATCTTCACGAACGCCCTCAGGTTTCCCGGACTGCAGGACTGCCGTTCGAAGCGCGCCGCCTGCTTCACGAGTTCGGGCTCCGTCCGCCATGAGGGCAGCAGATACCTGGTCGTGAAACTGCCGTCACCCCAGTTGCCGAACATGGCTTTGGCCGAGCCTTCCGGGTAACCGATGGGAAAGTCCGGTGCCATTGGCTGTCGCGGCATGCCGCCATACAGCACCAGGTGTGAGACGCGCTCGGGATGTGCGGCGGCAAAAAACACCGACATCATGGTGCCTTCCGAAACGCCGAAAAGTACCGCCCGCTTCATGGCCGCCGCGTCCATGACAGCGCGCACGTCATCGGATCGCTCCTCAAGTGTCGGAGCGCCTGCAACGCGGTCGGACAGTCCCTGGCCGCGTTTGTCGAATGTCGCAACCCTCGCGAACCTTCCGAGACGGGCGAGAAAATCCGTGTAACCCGGAATGCGGTGCATCTCCTCGACATGCGAGATCATGCCGGGCACCAGCACGAGATCGACCACGCCGGAGCCCATCACCTGGTAGGCAATGTTGACGTGTCCCGAGCGGGCGTAACGGGTTTCCACGAGATCCCGGAAATCTAACATCACACATTCCGTATCGCGCTAAGGTCGCAAGCAAATTCGCATGCTGACGTGCAAAGTTCTCGTTCGAAACATTGTCTCACGCTTCAGATTTTTAACAAGCCGAACCTTGCCGCATTCCGGCGACCGGCTTCCCAGTCAAGTCGGCGCCTTTTGGGAGCCAGGGTGCCCAATCGCGGCTGCGTGCGTTTGATATGCTGGATCGGACTCAATGCACTCATGCGGCAATCTGCAAGGAATGTACCCAGACACTTTCCTCCTTTCCCTTTATCGTTATTGGATATGCCTCACTTGCCTGCAGATCCAGCGCTGGCGCCTCAAAGGCTGCGGTACTGGCGAGCAGTTCGCCTGCCCGGGCGCTGGATTGTATGTTCTGGGCAATATTGACGGGATCACCCAGGGCGGTGAAATCGACCAGATATTGGCTACCGACATTGCCCACATAGGCGATGCCGGCGTCGATACCGATGCCGACGGGTATCCATGCGCCTTCCTTCTCGCCGTATCCATAGGCGCGCAGCAAAGCGATACCCGCAGCGATCGCCTTCTCCTTGAAATTCCGGCCGGCGAAGCCGGGAACGAAGAATGCCATCACCTCATCCCCGATCAGCTTGTCGACAGTGGCGTCGTGCCTGATCAGAATATCGGTCGATGTCTTGTAGAAGCGGTTGAGGAGATCGGCATAGAGAGTTGGACCCAGCTGCGCCGCAAGCTTTGTTGAGCCCCGTACATCAGCGAACAGGACCGCGGTTTCGACCTCGGCGCCGCCACGGGGCATCTTCTCGCAGCACAGCGAACAAATTCTGGGGTTTTTCTTCGAAGGCGTAAATCCCGCCAGTTGGCAAACGCGGCCGCCCAGCCCGCCAAACGGGTTGTTGCATACCTTGCACCGCGGATCCCCGGGCAGCAGCCGCATCACACGCTTGAGGTTTTTCAGCGAGCGCACCGAGTGACCGAGTGTCAGGGTTTCATGCCACTCTTCATTCGCATCGTTTTCTTTGGAAGGACTCTTCATGTCGGTCGCCTCCAAAATGATCTTATCAGACTCCGGCAAAAAACTGGAGCCTGGACATTCAAATTCAAGGAAATTGCTTATGTGCCCCCGCAAGCTGCCCGTCCGCTACCGGCCCCGAAACGGCCTGCCACCGTCTTGTGACTATCCTGAGGGTCCTCAGGCGATACATCTTCATAGCGTGGGCTGCCAGTAAAGTACGATGCGATTCACTAAGGAATAATTCACCTTAGACTGTGTGATATACTGCACATTATTTGCCGTTCTTTTGTGTTTCTCTGAGGTACAAACAAGAGAAAGGCACCACAATGTTGACGGCAAAAAAGAATGAAATGACGGTCGTTTCGGATTGGCATATCTGGCTGGTAGGCGGCTGTGGAGCGGCTCTCTTCGATATTGCCATCAATAACGGCAAGCTGCTTCAGATGCTGACCATATTCGTGTGACGCGTCGAGATCGGAACGTCCAAAAATATGGCAGTGTGGCCGTGCGAGTGGGCATTCGAGCCAACTGCTCCAAGCGGCAAAGTAAGTGTTCGGAATCGGGGGCCGAACGAAACGGTCAATTGGAGTAGTGGAGAGATGATAATTTGGCAGCTGGCAAATAGCAGGTCATTGCCGTACGGGATTGGCGTGCCGCTGATGGCAACGGTCATCTCGCTCGCGGTAATCGGCGGCATAATTCAGGTGTAGTTTTTGTAGCGACGGAAATTTCTACGTTGCCGGGCAAGAGTTCATGAGCACCGATAAGACGTAACGGCACATTGCTCGATGGACGCTTTCGAAACCATAGAGGTGATGGACCAAACCATGCCTGCCTTGGGGACTCGGCGGTATTTGAGCCCAGTCAGGTGACAGAACTGTAAAACGTATCAGCAATAGCGGACCTGATGGCTCGAATTTTGGGATATGTCGCCGCAAGCATTGACGGCTTCGTGGCGACCGCCGACGATGGCCTTGATTGGCTTTTCAAATATGATGGCATGGACCTTGGCGAGCACGACTATTCGCTCTTCATCAAGCGCATACGGACCGTTGTCATGGGGCGCAGCACCTATGACTTCCTCGCCAACGATTTCCCACCCGTGGGCGTATGGCGATCAGCGTGTCATTGTCGTCACCTCACGACCATTGAATGACCCCAAGGGCCCGCTGCAAACACGCAGCTCCGTTGATGAGCTGATTGCGGAACTTCGTGCGCTGACCGATGGCGACGTCTGGATGTTGGGCGGAGGCCGGTTGCAGATGACATTTCTTGAGCGCGGCGCGTTGGACGAGCTTGAGATCTACCTCATTCCCGAAATAATCGGTGGCGGCAAACCGCTCTTTCCAGCGACCGGCTTCCAGGCAAGTCCGCGCCTTTTGGGAGCCAAGGTGCTCGATCGCGGCTGTGTGCGCTTGCACTACCAATTCAGCCGATAACAAGTGCGTTGAATCAGTTTAACCCATTCAGACATAAGATATTACGATAGCGACTCTGCAAGGCTTCGAACGACCAGCGCCTCAGGATCGATGTCAGACGCCTGGGTTGCCCAAACGGCGCATGTCATTTTCTGCCGCTCATAGACGGCTATCTTGCTGCCGGGACCACCTCCGCTGTGCCCAACAGGATGAGCGAGTGGATCAGTTGCAGCGAACAACATCAAGCCTAACCCATATGCTGGATCGGGGTGCGTCCCAGAGCGGAACTGTGGGAGTGGCCTGCCATCGAGCATCCTGGCGAACGAGCCAGGTCCAAGGAGATTGCCGGCAAGCAGCCCGCGAAGAAGTCGGGCCGCATCGATTGCTGTCCCAACAACCAGTCCGTGATACACCCAGCCCGGATGATAATCGACCACATCGCCCATGCAGACACCGGTCAGATCTTCCGGCGTCAGTGCAAGCCGGGCGCTGATGAGTTCCGCAGGTGAAAAGACGAGATCGGCCAGAGCTTGGGCCAACGACAGCCTTGATGCCTTCTCGATCAATTGGGCGACTACAAGGTAGCCGATATTCGAATAGGCCCAGCCGCTACCGGGCTCGAATAGCAGCTGATTCACCTCTACCGCATTGAGCAGATCATCTACGGACCAGGGCTGGCGTCCCGCAAAGACATCCGCGTGATAGCTCGGAAGTGAACCATAGTCTGGCAAACCTGCTTCATGTCTCAGGAGTTGAGCGGGCGTGTAGGGTTTGCCGTCGATCGCTTCGTCAAGGTTTATGGCGCCTTGTTCACATAGGCGGAGCAAAGCGACAGCCAATACTGTCTTGGTGAAGCTCCACCATGGGACGCAAACCGAGACGCCGCTCATTTCAACCTGACCGTTGGGGTGAATGAATGCACTTGCTTGCATGTCTTCTCGCTTGCAGTTGTGGGTTCCCGGAACGACCCTTTTCATAAACTGGGTCCGGCTCCATTTTTGCCGTTCAGCTTTGCGCCCCATTTCAGCCGCTCGTGACAAGGCAACACTCTCCCAAAAGCGGACGTAGTGATGGCTCCGCAATTGGAAGCTTCGGTGGGCTGTCTATCCGAGTAAACCGGGAGGTGATATTCTTCCATTCCCGGGCACCATGCCCCGGCAAGCAACGGGAGGTTCACATGCCTTATTACATGTTGCGAGGCCGCTACTCACCATCCGCGATCAAGGCGATGGTTTCCAACCCCCAAGACCGCGAAGCGTCCGCGAAAAAGCTGGCAGAATCACTGGGCGCCAAACTCCACAGCTTCTTCTTCACTTTCGGCGAAGATGACTTTGTCGCAATCGTCGAAGCCAGCGACGATGCCACTGCGGCTGCCTTGTCGATGACCGTTGGCGCGTCGGGCGGATTTTCGAGTGGTGCAACCACAAAGCTCCTGACCGCCGCCGAAGCCATGCATGCAATGACAGCCGCCAAGAAGGCGGCACAGACTTACAAGCCGCCGCAGTAGCCTCCAAACCAGAGGCTCGTGCCATCGCCCCATCGCCCGCGCACCGGGCCGTGGAGTTGATATACAGACAGAGCCCCGACAGCTGGGACGCTGGGGAGGCGATATGCTCGCGTACTTGCTTTTCATCCTGCTATTGTGCGTGCATGCCCCTGTAATATCGCACGCTGCGGACATTCACGATGCTGCCATGAAAGGAGATGTTGCGGCGATCGCGGCGGCGCTCGATTCCGGCGCCGAAGTGGATGAAAGTGATGGAACGGCTACGCCGCTCTATTATTCCGTCTGGATGGGTCACATCGAGGCGGCAAGGCTGCTCATCGAGCGTGGCGCTGACGTTAACGCGCAGACGAATTTGGGTCCTCCATTGATGGCAGCGATGGGAACGGACAAAATGAATCTGCTGAAGTTGTTGTTGGATCGCGGTGCCGATCCAAATGCCAACAGCCGCAGCGAATCCCCCCTTCACGTAGCCGTCAATCTCGGTTGCCTTGAATGCGTAAGGGCGCTGGTCGAGCACGGCGCGGATGTAAATGCGAAGACAGAGGGCGGCAAGACACCGATACATTTGGCCAAACGCATGGGGCAACGCGACATTGCCGAGTACCTCATGGCACATGGCGTCGTCTTGCCTGCACCGGCGCCTATTTCCATGAAGTTGGCTTCTGCCGACGTCGAGAAGGGCCGGATTTACTTCACGGATCAATGTGGACGTTGCCACAACGCCAAGCCCAATGCCGGCAAAAAGATCGGCCCCAACTTGTGGGGCGTCGTTGATCGCGACAAGGCATCGATGGATGACATGCAATACTCCGCAACATTGTTGGCGTGGCAGGGTGTCTGGACGTATGAAGACCTGAACAGATACTTGTTCGGACCGATGCTCACGACGCCCGGCGTAAAGATGGAGACGCCAGGTGTTACCGACGAAACTGAGCGGGCAAATCTGATTGCGTACCTACGTACACTTAGCGATAGGCCGGTGCCGCTGCCATTAAAGTATGATCCTTAAGCGTTCAGCCTTTGAGGAATGCGAAAGGAACCTAGTGCCGCAACCAAAGCCATCGTGTTGGGCAGTATGTGGCTCTTTTCGACACGGCTAGAGTGATATAAAATTCGACCAGGCGGAGGCACCAGATGCGCGCCGGATTGCTGCTATCAATATGCCTGATCGTGATCCCGCTGGCATCCCATGCGGCAGCCATTCATGACGCCGCCAAGAAGGGCGATGTGGCGGCCATTACGGCCGCACTGGATGCGGGCGCGGACATCAACGAAATGGATGCATTCGCACCGCCGCTCTATCATGCCGTCAACAGGCAGCATTTCGATGCGGCCGAGTTGCTCGTCGAACGAGGCGCCGATGTCAATGCCGATACAAAGATCGGGGGTACGCCCCTGATGGCGGCCGTTGCAAAGAACCGCCCCGATTTAATCAAACTGCTGTTGGCGCATGGCGCAGATCCGAACAGGATGGGGGCAAGCAGGCTCCCCTGCATGTGGCAGTCAAGAACGGTTGCCTTGATTGTGTGACGGTGCTGGTTGAAGCGGGCGCTGATGTCAATGCTCGAACTGCGGATGGCATACCCGTGACGCCGATACATCTTGCCAAATTCTACGAGTATTCAGAGATCTCGGACTACCTGATGACGCATGGCGTTGTGCTGCCCAGGCCCGCGTCGATCTCTGATAAGTTGGCCACCGCCGATGTCGAGAAGGGCAGGGAGTATTTCACCAGCAAATGCGACGGGTGCCACAACACCGAAGCAAGCAAGGGCAACAAGACCGGGCCGAACTTGTGGGGGGTCGTCGGTCGCGACAAGGCATCGGTGACGGGTTTCGGCTATTCCAAGGCTCTAAGGGATTCGGAAGGCGCGTGGACTTACGAGGAATTGAATGCCTTCCTCTATGATCCCTTTCTCGCGACGCCCGGCATACGAGTTATGGAAATCCAGGGCGTTTCCGACGAAACCGTGAGGGTCAATCTGATCGGGTATTTGCGGACGCTAAGCGACAAGCCGATACCTCTGCCATGAGTTCTCCTTTGCCAGCGAAGTGAAGGATGCAGATCCAGTTGGGAAGGAATCAGGATGGCTATCTTTCAAGGACTGGCGGTTGGCTGAGGAACCTGAGGTCGTGGTGCTACCAAGGGCCAGTCTTCAATGGGGCTTTAAACGCGATGCATACGCTGGCGTGACGCCTTGCGTCCCGAGCAAATCGCAGACTACGAAACCAGGGCAGAACTGAATTGGGCCCCACGCCCAGGTCTGCCATTTGTTTGGAGCCGGCAGATTTCCAGAAGCAGACATGTTCGCTTGAGCAGTCCGAAGCTGCATCAAGCTTCGGCGTGCGCGTCCAGCCTGCTTCGCACTCTTTCGAGCGCAGGAAATTTACGGTGGACCGCGCTTCCACTGGCTTCACGACCAGCACGATCGTTTGGTTGCAAGTTAGGGCCAGGCCCATGGCCTTTGCATCTGAACCAGTGCGCCGTTGAGCGCATTGTCCTCGGCGGTGCGCCCGGGTAATCGAGCGCATTGGCCCGGCCGCACACGCCTGTCCTGTTTCGGTTGCATGCCTTAGTCGGCTGCCTTTTTCATTGCTGCTTCCAGCCGTACCTTATCCGCGTCGGAAAGTTGCGGGCGGTTAACCACAAGTTTCAAGCTGTCTATGCTGCCGCTAAAGGCGAAAGGCACCTGATAGGCGGCATCATCCACCGGGGTGCCGGTATCCGAGCCGATGTCCATGTTCTCGTCCCACGCAAGGATCAGCGGAATCGTATGATCCATCTTCTCGGTCGCTACAACCGCGCCATCGACAGAGAGCGTTCCAGTCCCGCCCTGACCGATGCCACTCACGTCGTTGAAGGCCAGTGTTCCGGCGCCAAGGCCATCATATTTGAAGTCGAACACCAATGTATGCTTCCCCGGTGTCAACGGCTCGGGTGCCTGCCAGACGACATGTTTCAACCCGACGAGATTCCAGTCAAACCTGGGTTTGCCCTGCACGATGTAGAAGCCGTAGCCGGCGAAACGCCCCCCTTGCGTAATGATCATGCCTTCGCCGCCGCCTTCAGGCACCGTCACCTCGGCAGTGAAAGTATAGGAAGCGTTGAGGATCGAGGGCGCCACGCCATTCGAGATGCCGGTCATGTTGCCGGGAAAGCTGAACTCGGTCCGGCCCGCCATGATGGAGGGGCGCTGCACGGCAAGCCGTGTCGCCACCGAAGTGTCCAGCGGCAGGACGTTGTAGTGCTCTGCCTGTTGCCAGAAGATGTCTTGCAGCTCCTTCAGCTTTCCAGGGTCTTGTGCCGCGATGTCGTTGTTCTGTGTCCAGTCGGTCGCGATATTGTACAGCTCCCATTGGGAAGAACCGGCTGGGTCGGGATTGGTCGCTCCCCCGGTCACCCAGGAAGGCCGGGTGACCTTCGTCGTGGCCATCCAGCCTTCGTGATAAAGTGCGAACTCACCGAACATCTCGAAGTACTGGGTAAGGTGACGCGACGGCTCGTCGGCGTTCGCCTTGTCGAAGGTATAGACGAGGCTCGTCCCCTCCATCGGGCTTTGGGCAATGCCCTCCACCACAGAGGGTTCGCGGATGCCTGCCGCCTCTAGAATTGTCGGCGCAATGTCGATCACGTGGGCGAACTGGTTGCGCACCGCGCCCTTGTCGGTGATGACCTTGGGCCAGGCAATTGCCATGCCCTGCCGCGTGCCGCCAAAATAGCCGGCGATCTGCTTGGTCCACTTGAAGGGCGTGTCGAAGGCCCAGGTCCAGCCGACTGCCATGTGGTTGTAGGTGAATTCCGATCCCCAGATGTCATAGAAGTTCTTCAATTGCACATCGACCGGCACCTCGACGCCATTGAACATCGCCACTTCACTCGGCGTGCCATTCAGCGAGCCTTCGGCCGAAGAGCCGTTGTCGCCCGAGATATAGATGATCAACGTATTGTCGAGATCGCCATTGGCCTCTACGGCGTCGATCACGCGGCCGATTTCATGGTCGGTATAGGCCAGATAAGCGCCGTAGACGTTCGCCTGGCGGATGAACAGCTTTCTTTCGTCGGCTGAAAGCTGGTCCCAGTTCTTCAGAAGGTCCGAGGGCCACGGCGTCAGTTCAGACGTTCCCGGGATCACGCCCAGCCGCTTCTGGTTGGCGAAGATCGTGTCGCGAAGCTGGTTCCAGCCGCCATCGAACAGATGCATGCCGCTGATCTTGTCAATCCACTCCGGTGTTGCGTGGTGCGGCGCATGCGTGCCGCCGGGGGCATAATAGACCAGCCAAGGTTGGTCGGGGGAAAGCGTGTTCAGCTGCGCCATGTAGTCGATCGCCTCGTCAGCCATGGCGGTGATGAGGTTGAAACCTTTCCGGGTTTCAAATGGATAGATCTGCGTGGTGTTGCGGAACAGGTTGCCGGGGGTCCACTGGCTGGTGTCACCACCCATGAAACCGTAGAAATAGTCGAAGCCCATGCCGGTCGGCCACTGGTCGAACGGGCCCATCATGCTGATCCGGAAGCCGGGCGTATTGTGGTTCTTGCCGAACCAGGACGTGCTGTAGCCATTGTCCTGGAGGATCCTGCCGATCGTGGCCTTGTCCCGCGTAATTACCGAATCATATCCCGGAAAGCCGGTGGCCTGCTCGGACACCACGCCGAAGCCAACCGAATGATGGTTGCGCCCGGTGATCAATGCGGCTCGCGTTGGCGAGCAAAGCGCGGTCGAATGCATGTTGGTGTAGCGCAAGCCCATGGCCGCTATCTTGTCCAACGCCGGCGTCGGGATCACACCGCCGAAAGTGGAGGGCGCTCCGTAACCCACATCATCGGTGATGATCAGAAGCACGTTCGGCGCACCTTGCGGCGGCGCGATACGTGGCTGCCAGAAGGGTGTCGATTGCAGTGCGTTCCTTTCGATGTGGCCGTTGAAGGGCACTCCGGGCGCAGGGATCTGAAGTCCGTCTATGGTGCGCGTCGCGGCAGGCGAACCAAGCGGCACCCCGGACTGCTGTGCGTGGGCGGGAACAATCGCCGGGAGCAGTAATCCCAGCACAGCCAGTACCGAAACGTTCAGCTTCTTCATGATTTCCCTCGACTTCAGGACAGCCCATCGCACGGGAACTCGTTAAGGGTTTTTTATTTTGGCTCCGCGAAAGCACTTTGATCCAAGAGCGAAGTCTCTCGCAAACGGGCTGTCATTTCAAGACAGGGGATAGTCGGACAACCGCTAAGCGCTCGTCCTTGGAGGTCATCGATGCATCTTCCCAGCCTGCCATTTTCTCTCATTCGAATGCCAAAGCGCTCTGCGGTCACCAGCGCAACATCGATGACGACCAGATGCGGGCGTGCCCTACGAACGGTGCGTTCATCGGCCTCAACGGCATTGGTATTTTCCTCGGAGACAACGACATCAGCGAGACACCAGTGGCACGCTACGTGATCTTTTCCTGAAATGAGCTGGATGCCATGTGGCATGGCTTGCGCCGTCACCTAGTCGTCATCGGCCCGCCTGTGGCATGCGACGCAATTCTCGATGTCGCTTATTCCTTCCTCGCGATGCTCCCTTGCCATCCTTGATGGCTCGTGCGCGTGGCAGCCAGAGCAGGTGAAGCTGGTCAGGTCGCCGCCGACGTGGCAGGTGACGCACGCGACATCGTGCTCTCCTTCGAGCAAGAAGAAACGGCTGTGGTCCAGCGTGACGGCAGACCAGTCTGCCGTCGAATGACAGGTGCTGCATTGGCTCGGCAGAGCCTGGTGCAGCACGTCGGCGGGGGGCCTGTGGCAGGCCGAGCAATTGCTGCGCGAAGCGGAGGCGAGCAAGTCGTGCGAGAATTTCGACTGACCTGCCGAGGCGAGCATCGGCTGCTGGTGGTCGGTGTGGCACGCCATGCAATCCGTCGAAGTCAAATGTAGATGGAACGGCGGCATGGCCGTCTGCACGACCGGCATGCCACGCGTCGTGCGAACGCCAATGTCGGCGAGTGCGTGGCAGGCGACGCAGCGTTCCTCGGATGCACCCCGGAACGGAGCGTGGCACGCGAAGCAATCGTCCTTCAAGGATTCATGCCCGGCATGCAGCGGCCCCGGCGCCAACATCTCGGCAGGGTGCAGCAGCGCGAGCCCAAGAACTCCGAGGGAGATCGAAAAGACAAAGGCCGCCAGCCATCGCTTCATGGCCACCCCCAGAACAGCAATTCGCTCACAATATGCGCCAGGGCGAGGACCGCGAAGACCGACGCGACGGGAATGTGCACCACTTTCCATTGGCGCACCGTGTCATAGGTGAGCGTGTCCCAATGCAGCCGCTCCTCCAGGGCAGGGCCTTCAAGTCCGGCTTCGCGAAGCCGCTGCGTAGTGTCCGCGAGCCTGCGGGCGGCGCGTTGCAGAAGGAACTTGCCGGTCAGCCCGCTTGCGACGTTCAGCAACATGGCCCAGACAGCGAGCCAAGCCAGCCACGAATTGAAATGTACGCCGCCATGGACGAGGATCAGGAAGGAGCCGGCCCATGCCATCCGCTGGTGAAGTCGCAGCAGCCTGACCGGTTGTCCGAACCTGATGATGTTGCGCTTGCGCAGCGAATAGGCAAATGAGCCGGCAATCAGCAGAACGCCGGGTATGCCCAGCCACTTTCCCACCCAGACCAAGTCGTGGAAATGCAGGGCGGCATCGACCGCCAACGTTGCGACGGCCAGAATCGCCAGCGACAGGTAGAATGGCAGCACCTCGCGGCCAAGGAGGCTACCGGACGTTGTCCCCATCATGGCCAGGTTCCTTCGCGGTGCCCGGGAGCGAACGCACTACCCGCTTTCGCGGATGGAAACGCACCGTCCGGACCGGCATTTACGACACGCATCGCTTTCGGGAATCAGGTCACCTGCGACCTGTCCCCGGCAAGAATGGTTTTCAGGTACCTTCCGATCAGCAGCGCTGCCGGATAGGAAACCTCTTCCTCCGTGCGTGCAGACGCTGAAGCCCCACTGGCCAAACCAAATGGGCCCGGGCAATTTCCGTGTTCGGCGCCCATTCGCGTGACCGATCCGCGGCCTCCCGTGCGCAGCCACACGCTGCCCCGTTGTTTTTTGATTATACCAGCCAGCGTTCGAAGGCCTTGATCTCCGTCAAGGGCGGGCGCGCCGAAATTGGTAGTTTTCAAATAAATCTTGAAGTGCACTCGTCGCGTCCGGCCGTTGAGCCGGCCATTCTAGGGGCGACGTTGCTGCACATGTCCATCGGCGGTGCCGTGCGATTATCCATGCCAACCCTCCGGCGCCGCCGGGCCAAATCTGGAGCCAAACATGTTGCATGTCGACATCCCCACACTGCCGGAAATTCGTGCCCTCATCGGCGTCCGTGCCGACGCGTGCGTGTCAATCTACGTATCCACAACTCCCCAGACCCAGCACGTGGCCGGGAGCCGCATCGCCCTGGCAAATCTGTCGAGGAAGGCGATGCAGCAACTCGAGGCGGCAGGACTGGACAAGCGGCGCATCGCGATGCTGGAGGCCGAGCTATCGGCGCTCGGCGAAGACGATGATTTCTGGAGCGTGCAGGCGCACAGCCTCGCGGTGCTCGCAACCCCAGACAACATACGCACCTTCAGGCTTGCGACCGCGATCTCGGACATCGTCGAGGTGTCGGACCGTTTCCATCTTAACCCTATGTTGCGCGCCATGGCGTTTCCGCAACATGCCTTCGTGCTGGCAATATCGGAAAATGCAGTGCGCCTCGTGGAGGTGTTCCCGGACATTGCGCCGGTCACCGTTCGCGTGCCCGGCCTGCCGCATGGGGCGGCTGATGCCGTTGGCCGCGCGTCGGTCAACAATCTCACCCAGGGAACGCGCGTCGGCAATGCCCAGGGGCAAACCCTGCTGCTGAAGCAGTATGCAAGAAAGGTTGACGCAGCCTTGCGCGCTGTGCTTTCGGGCCGCGACACGCCGCTGATACTGGCCGCCACCGATCCGGTCGGGCCGATCTTCCGGGCGGTGAACACCTATCCCGGGCTGCTCGCCGAGGGGTTACCGGCAAGCCCGGACCGCACAAGCGACGGCGAACTGGCTGAAAAGGCGCGATCGGTGCTGGACGGGTTTTATGCCTCGCAGGTCGCTGCGGCGAGGAAGTTGTTCCAGAACCGGCTTGGCCAGAGCCGTGCCACGAGCGAACTGCAGACCGCTGCGCGCGCCGCGACATCGGGCGCGATAGAGTTGCTGCTAGTCGACATGGAAGACACCATGCCTGGTACCGTGGACGCGGACGGCTCCGTTACCCTTACCCCTGTCGCGGGTGCATCCAGCTACGGCGTGCTCGACGAGATCGCGGGCCGGGCACTCCTCTCCGGCGCCAAGGTTCTGGCAGTGCGGCGTGCCGACATGCCGGGCGGCGCAGCTCTGGCGGCGATCCTGCGCTATCCGGTCTGACAAAGGAGAAGCAAGAGAGGGCAATTCCGGTCGCAGAAGCCGCGCCGGCTCATTGCTTTGATCAAATCGAAGCCGGTAACTGCTTATGGAAAAGCTCTGACGATGAGGCCCGATGATGGCGCAGTTCAAAACACTGGATGATCCGTCCCGGTATTTGTTCTTCACCGGCAAGGGCGGCGTTGGGAAGACTTCGCTCAGCTGCGCAAGCGCGATTGCCCTGGCGGATCGGGGCCGGCGGGTGCTGCTCGTCAGCACCGACCCGGCATCCAATCTGGACGAAATGCTGAACGTCGAGCTTTGCGACGAGCCGAAACAGGTTCCGCAGGTTCCGGGCCTGTTCGCCATGAACATCGATCCGGAGGCGGCGGCGGATGAATATCGAAGCCGTGTTCTCGACCAATTGGGGCCTGAAGCCACCGAAGCCGAACGATCGACGGTTCATGAACAGCTCTCGGGCGCCTGCACGACCGAGATTGCCGCCTTCGATGAATTTGCCGGCCTGCTCGCGGACGACGCCCCGGATTTCGACCACATCATTTTCGACACCGCTCCCACCGGCCACACACTGCGGCTGCTCAGCCTGCCAAAAGCATGGACAGGTTTTCTGGAAAACAATGAACGCGGAGCTTCGTGTCTTGGGCCGCATTCCGGTTTGAAGATGCAGGAAGACCGGTTTCGCCAGGCCTTGAAATGCCTCGGCGATCCGGTCCGGACGACGATCGTGCTGGTGACGCGCCCGGACCGCGGCGCGATACGGGAGGCGGCAAGGACATCGGCCGAATTGAATGCGCTCGGGCTTTCCAACCAACTGCTCGCGGTCAATGGCAGGTTCCATCCGGTCGATGAGAGCGACGCGGTAGCATCGGCTATTGCACGCGAGCAGGAGGCGGCGCTTGCCGACATGCCTGCGCCGCTGGCCAAGTTGCCCCGCGAGGAGTTCCCCCTCCTCGGGTTCGACATGGTGGGAATGCAGGCACTGCGGGCCATGATGTCCACGCAGATGCCGCCGGCGGCCATCGCCGAACCCGACGCACCAATCGATCTTCCGCCAATCTCCCGGCTCATCGATGAGATCGCGGCCGGCGAGCGCGGCCTGGTGATGGTTATGGGCAAAGGCGGGGTCGGCAAGACGACCATCGCCTCGGCCATCGCGGTGGGACTTGCCGCGCGCGGACATGCGATCCACCTCACCACCACGGATCCGGCCGCGCATGTATCCTTTGTCGTCGGCGGTGTCATGCCGGGGCTGACGGTCGACCGGATCGATCCTGCCGCAGAAACGGAACGCTATGTCGACAAGATCATGGCTGCGCGCGGCGGCGATCTCGACGACCAGGGCAGGGCTTTGCTCCGCGAGGATCTCGCATCGCCGTGCACGGAGGAAGTCGCGGTATTCCACGCATTTTCACGGGTCGTAGCCGAGGCACGCAGCGCTTTCGTGGTGATCGACACCGCGCCGACCGGCCACACGCTGCTGCTTCTGGACGCGACCGGCGCATATCACCGGCAGATGACGCGTCATTTGGAGCCTGGCGTGCATGGTCGGATCACGACACCGTTGATGCGGCTGCAGGACGCCGCCTACACGCGTGTCATTCTCGTGACGCTGCCGGAAACGACGCCAGTCTCCGAAGCGGGCGCCTTGCAGGACGATCTGCGGCGTGCAGGCATTGAACCCCATGCCTGGGTCATCAACCGAAGCATGGGCGCGAGCGGTACACGAGATCCCCTGCTGAGATCGCGGTTGAAGGGAGAAAGGGCGCAGATCGAACGTGTCCGGTCCGGTCTTGCAAAGCGGGTCTTCCTGGTGGGCTTTCGCACGACGCCGCCAGTCGGGCTGGATGAGTTGCGGGTGCTGGCCGGTGCCTAGACCCATCCGTCACTCCGGCAAGCCGGCGAACCTCATATGGCTGATCCAGCGGTCCAAGGCCCCGGGGTCGACGTAATTTTTCTCCCACTGCTTGCGTTGTTTGCTGATCGAATCGCCCGGTGAGTCTTTCAGGAAAACCGCTAACGCTTCTTTCGCTGCCCGCTGGTTTCCTAGACAAGCGTAGATACCGGCCAGCATCCGGTGTGCGCCACTCGGAATCCTGGACATTTTCCGCATTGATGTCAGCGCAGCACTGCAATCGTTCTTTTCGTAGAGCGCCCAGCCCATATCCCAGTGATACCAGTCAGGGTGGAAAGGGTCGATGCCCTTGGCCTTTTCGATCCTTTCGATCGCCTCGTCGATGCTGCCGACCTGCAGCAACACGCCCGCACTGTTGACGAGGATATCTGAATTGCTGGGGTTCAGTGCTATTGCCTTGTCGTAGCGGACAAGGGCCAGGTCGACCTCACCGGCTTCCGCATGAATCTTGGCGCGCACTATATGCGCGTTGGCATCGTCCGGGGCGAGCAGGATAGCCTTGTCGGCGTATTCGGCGGCGCGCTTCAAGGCCTCGTCGGGATTGTCTTCCAGCTTGTGCCAAAATACCGAGTCATTTCGATAAGCCCATGCCATCCCGATATAGCCGAACTGGGAGCTCGGATCCGCTTCGATGGCCTTGAGACTGTACTGCATCAGCGCCTCGTTCGTCGCGGCAGAGAAATCCTTTTCGAAGGCAGCTCGCCCCATCATGTAAAGGCGAAGCGCGCTGACCTGCGCGGCGTCGCTCCTTGGCAGCGGGCGCTCGATCCTCTTCCCGATCCGATCTGCAAGGGTGCGGATGATCTCCTCCTGGACGACAAAAAGATCGCCAATCGGCCGATTGTAGGTGTTGGCCCAGACATGTGATCCGTCATGCGCATTCAGCAACTGGGCGGTCACTTTCAGCCGGTCCCCGATCTTCTGCTGGCTGCCTTCGAGCAGGTAGTCGACGCCAAGTTCACCTCCGATCTGCCTGATGTCGATCGGCTGGTCGCGGTACCGGAAACTCGAGTTCCGGGCGATGACGGCATAAGTCTTGCTCCGCGCGAGCTCGGTGATGATCCCCTCGGCGACGGCATCGCTAAGATATCCCTTGTCCGCGCCGGCACTCATGTCGTCGAAGGGAAGGATCGCAATCTTGGGCATGTCGCTCGAACCACCCGGAGCGGATGGCCGCAATCCCGGGCTGTAGTAGGCGCCGATCGCCGCCGCAACCAGTAACAGTGCAACTACAAGGAAGCCACGTGGTGAGATCCGTGTCTTGGCTGGTTCCGTGTAGGCTGTGGCGTCTGGATCAGCCGCGTCCGACAGGTCTACATTCAGCCGGTAGCCTCGCTTGGGAAGCGTTTCAACGATCACATGCGCGCCGTCGTCCAATGCGCGGCGAATATCGGCAATGCATTGAGTGAGGCTGTCTTCGGTCACGAATGTGTCCGGCCAGATTGCCTGGATCAGTGCGTCCTTGGACACGATTTCACCGGCGTGCGAAGCGAGCACGGAGAGCACCTCGGCCGACTGGCTGCGAAGATTGACCGCCTTGCCTGTGACGGTTCGCAATTCCTTGCTCTTCGTCAGGAAGACAAAGCCGCGAAATGTGAGCATTTCGGCAGATTTCAGATCAATTTCAGGTGTCGTTCGGGACATTTCACCTCCCTGGCGCGCTTCCTGATCAAGCCAACCCGGCTATCGCCCCGAACTAATCTCGGCAGCCACGGGTTTGACAGGAGGATAACATGAAAAGCACCAATCCCATCATCGCTCTCGCACTTATTTTGGTAGCGCAAACAGCTGCGCAAGCGGATACCCGCATCGCGAAACTCTGCGGCTCCGACCATGTCAACGAAGCTGCGGCAAAGGATGATGTCCGGCCAAACCCCGCGGGCTTCTACGTTGCCAGCCTCAGGGAACAGGTCAGTTTGGGCGACCCTCGCATCGTCCTTAGCCCAGGCGATGATTTCTATCTCTGCACCCGACCGGTGGCGACCCCCGACATGGACTCGACGAAGGCTCTGTTGCTTGTGAGGGAACGCACCGTTAGATATCTCTTCGTCCCAGTCATCCGGCGTGGGGGACAAGGATCAACGTAAACGTTGCCAAATCCCAAGCAGGGATCGGTAGTATCGCGAGCGGAGCTATATGGGCGGCTACCGATCTCCGGCTTTGCGCCCCATATCGGCGGTTTGAGGTCTACTTTCGCTCCCGAAAGCCGCGCCTGATGCTGATACGCGTTTGCGAAAAAAGGGCTCCGAATCCAGTTTACGCACAAGACCGGGACAGGAAGGCATGCGCCGAACTCGCTGCTTGCCTCGCAACTATCCTCCACATGTCTGCTCGCTAAGCTTTCACCCATTCGGGTGATGCATGCTGTCCCATACAATAGCAGTGTTGGCTCTGATGGAGCCGGGACAGCGATCACTTGCTTTTCTCATCACATTGGCAACCGCCCATCCGGTCTCCGTCCAGAGTGTTGATTGTGGCATTCGATGATTCCAATTCGATGAATGATCATGAACAGCGAAATAACTTCCATTTCGACTTTCACTTCCAACAGGAGAACAATCATGAAGCTGGCATCACTTAGTACGCGCCGGATCGGCGTCCTTGTATCCTCACTGTTTGCCTTCGGGTTGATGACATCAGCCGCGCTGCCCTCAGACGTCAAATTCGCCGTTGAACCAGTCGTCGAGAAAAAAGTGAAGGAGCTGCCGTCCGGACCGTTGTACTGGCGGCTGGAGAATTTTCCGACGCTGAAGCAGGCGCAGGATGCCGCCGGACCCACCTCGCTTGCAGCGGAAGTCGCCGGCAAGGTCTGGCTGTTCACGCTTGGACAAGAGGGTGGCTCTACCCCGGGTGGAACCAAGGTCGTCGACATCGGACCCGTCCCGCCTGTGACTGCAAGCGAGTACTTGCTACGCGTCAACCGCGCAGGTGGAGCACCAGGCGTCAAGACGGCGATCCATTCACACCCGGGACCGGAGGTATTTTATGTGCTGGCCGGCAAGCTTGGCCAGAGAACACCTCAGGGAGTGAGCTATGTCGAAGCCGGCAAGACCATGATCGGACACGGCGACACGCCTATGGAGGTGTTCAACGCAGGCGAAAGCGATCTCGATGAATTCGCCATTTTCGTTGTGGACGCTAATCGGCCGTTCTCGTCGCCGGCCAGCCTCGACTGACGTTCATATTGTTACGCTCGCAAGCTGCGCCTGGTAAAGTGGGTGCTGCTGGGTAATCGCTCCCCTTGGGCGCATCAGGTGGTTTCTCGGGTGAAGCCACATGACTGCCAAGGAAGCAATGAGGTCGCCGCCCTCGTTGCGCCGTGTACCGCCGCACCACCATCCACGGTCGCGTTTGAGGTACATCAATGCGCGCCGGTTTCCACGTGTCACCCTTGCCCCAATTCAGATCAGCTTTGGAGAAGGCCATGATACCCGAGGTCAAGGCAAAGATACTTGACGGCAAGAAAGGCCTGGTGGTCGGCATTGCCAATGATCAGTCGATTGCCTGGGGATGCGCAAAGGCGTTTCGGGCATTCGGCGCGCAGGTCGCCGTCACCTATCTGAACGACAAGGCCAAGCCCCATGTGGAGCCGCTCGCAAAGGAGCTGGAATCGCCGATCTTCATGCCGCTGGACATGCGCCGCGAGGGTGAGGACACGGCCGTGTTCGAGCGCATCAAGGAGGTCTGGGGCGAGCTGGACTTTCTTGTCCATTCGATTGCGTTTTCGCCAAAGGACGCATTGCAGGGGCGTGTGGTCGATGTCGGGCGCGAGGACTTCAACGCCACCATGGAGATTTCGTGCTGGTCGTTCATCCGGATGGCGCATCTGGCGGAGCCGCTGATGAAGAGTGGCGGCTCGATGTTCACCATGACCTATTACGGCAGCCAGGTCGTGGTTGAGAACTACAACATAATGGGCGTCGCCAAGGCCGCGCTTGAAAGCAGTGTGCGCTACCTTGCCAACGAGCTCGGCCCGAAGGGCATCCGCGTGCACGGCATTTCGGCCGGACCGCTGGCGACCCGGGCAGCCTCCGGCATCGCGCAGTTCGACAGCCTGCTCGAGAAGGCACAGACGAAGTCACCACTGCGAAAACTCGTCAGCATCGATGATGTCGGAGTGACCACGGCCTTCCTGGCACATGACGCCGCACGGCACATCACCGGCGACACGATCTATGTCGACGGGGGCTACCACATTATCGATTAGCCGCTCGATCACGACCTCCCCGGTTTTGGGCATTTTGACCCACGTCAATGCGTGTCTGCCCAATTGCATGTAGGAAAATGCACAGTCTTCCGAAGGGGGAATTAGTTATGTCAGACACCATCGCCCAAATGCTGCCCGACGCCAAGGCGCTCACCGAGAGAATTGCCATGGCCGAGGCCGAAGAGGCCATTGTCGAACTGAAGCGACAAAAGGAGGCTGAGGCTGAAAAGCAGAAGCTGCTCGACAGCTACCTGAAGCCATCCGGGGTCAGCGATGAAGAGCGGATCAAGCGAGCGTTGGCGATCATCGAGCGTGCGGTTCGCGATCGCAAGACCATGGTGCAGTTCTACAGGTTCCCGAGCGATTTTTGCACGGACAAGGGTCGCGCCATAAACCAGGGCGAAAAGGGCTGGGAGGCCACGCTCGTCGGGCTCCCCAAGGAACTCCACGAGTTCTGGGCCAAGTATCTGCGGGACAAGGGTTACAAGCTCAAGGTTGAGATCATCGATTTTCCCAATGGCATGCCCGGCGATGTCGGCATGACCTTGAGCTGGGACTGAAGGACTTGAGCGGCCGAGGGGGGCTCACCACTTCATCGAAAGGAAATGAGATGACCAAGCCAGCGGAACGGCCAAGGGCCGCCAGTCCGGACGTGGCGGCGGCCATGTCCGGCGCCATGGACTATGCGGTGGACAGCTTCCAGCGTGGCATCCTGTTTTGGGATGCGATGCGCCAACGCGGCAACCAGTATCGCGAACAGGTCGCCAAGGACGTGCCGCACGTGCTTTCCTATGCGACGCAGCTTGTCGCCGACGGGCGCGAGATGTCGCCGCCGGCGAACTATCTGCTGGCGCGAATAGTACCGCCGCAAGGCGTGACGATCGATGCTCGCAAGCGTCCATTCGTGGTCGTCGATCCGCGCGCCGGGCACGGTCCCGGCATTGGCGGCTTCAAGGCGGATAGTGAAATCGGCGTTGCCATGGCCGCGGGGCATCCGTGCTATTTCATCGGCTTCCTGCCCGATCCGGTACCGGGCCAGACGATTTCCGACATTGCCAAGGTGGAGGGCGCTTTCCTCGAAAAAGTCGCGAGCCTGCATCCCGAAGCGGATGGCAAGCCGTGCGTGATCGGCAATTGCCAGGCCGGCTGGGCCGTGATGATGCTGGCAGCGGTCCGCCCGGAACTGTTCGGCCCGATCATCCTGGCCGGTTCGCCGCTATCCTACTGGCAGGGCGTGCACGGCAAATATCCGATGCGCTACAGCGGCGGACTGCTGGGTGGCAGCTGGCTCACGGCTCTGACCGGCGACCTTGGCGGCAGCATTTTCGATGGTGCCTGGCTGGTTCAAAATTTCGAGAACCAGAACCCGGCCAATACGCTGTGGAGCAAGCAGTACAATCTCTACTCGAAGATCGACACCGAGGTGGAGCGCTACCTTTCGTTCGAGCGGTGGTGGGGCGTCCACGTCAATCTCAATGCGGAGGAGATTCAGTTCATCGTCGACGAGTTGTTCGTGGGCAACAAGCTTGCGGCCGGGCTGGTCAAGATGAGCGACGGCACGGTCGTCGACCTGCGCAACATCCGCTCGCCAATCGTCGTGTTCTGCTCCAAGGGCGACAATATCACGCCGCCGCAGCAGGCGCTTGGCTGGGTGCTGGACCTCTATGACGATGTGCATGAGATCCGCGATCTGGGACAGACGATCGTCTATACGGTGCACGAGGATGCCGGGCATCTGGGCATATTCGTTTCCACCGGTGTCGCCCGCAAGGAGCACGGCGAGTTTTCGAGCAATATCGACCTCATCGATACGCTGCCTCCCGGCCTCTATGAAGCGGTGCTGGAGCCGAAGCAGGATCACGGCCATGCGTTGACGAACGGCGAATGGAGCATGCGGTGCGAGCCGCGCAGCTTCGACGATATCAGGGCGATGGGTGGCAATGATGCGGCGGACGAACGCCGTTTCGCCACCGCTGCCCGTGTCTCGGAGGCCAATCTGGCGCTCTACCGTACCTTCGCGCAGCCGTTCGTGAAGATGATAGCCGGCACTCCGATGGCCGCGGCGATGGCGCAGATGCATCCGCTTCGGCTGCAATATTCCGCGTATTCCGACGCCAACCCGCTTACCTGGCCAGTGCGCATCGCTGCCTCGATGGTGCGCCAGGACCGGCGTCAAGTGGGCAAGGACAATCCATTGGCAGCGATGCAGGAGAAATTCTCCGAAGGCGTCGTCGACATGTTCGAGAACTGGCGCAAGGCGACCGAAGCAGTGTCCGAGCAGATGTTCATGGCGATCTACGGCTCGCCGGTCCTGCAAAGCGCCATGGGGATCGATCCGCAGAGCGACGCGCCGCTGCGGCGGGCCGCCAAGAACCCGCTGCATGAACAGTTGAAGGAACTGCGTGTCGGGCAATTGCGGGAAAAAATCCATGAAGGGAGCATGCGAGAGGCGGTTGTCCGCGGATTGCTGTTTGCCGGACTGGCGCGCGGCAGCATTGACGAACGCGGCTTCGAGATGTTGCGCCGCATCCGCGAGGAGCATACCGACCTTTCGATCGCGGATTTCAAGCACTTGGTGCGCGACCAATTCTACATGCTGCTGATCGATGCCGACGCAGCGCTTGCAACCTTGCCGGCGATGCTGCCCAAGGATGAAAATGTCCGGGCGGCGGGCTTTGCAATGATCGAGAAAGTGCTGGCTTCCGGCGGCGAAATCGAAGGCGATGTCGCCGATCGGCTGGAGCGGGTTCGCGAACTGTTCGGCGTAAGGGCACGACAGAAGCCCCAGGCCGGGGTCACCGCGCTGGAAGCGCGCCGCAAGCACGCCTCGTAGCGCAACGGAGAAAGACATGACCGTCAAAGTCCAGGAGAAGGCCGCCAAGGCCGGATCAGCCACGCAATCGCACGAGAAATACGAGCGCTTGATTGCGCGCGCCAAGGCGTTGAAACCCGTGCCTACCATCGTCGTGCATCCATGTGACGAGTCTTCGTTGCGCGGTGCGGTGGATGCGGCCCAGACCGGCCTCATCGTGCCGGTGCTGGTGGGGTCCCGCGAAAAGATCGAGGCGGTGGCGCGCGAGCATGGCCTCGATATTTCGCCGTTCGAGATCGTCGATGCGGCGCATAGCGATGCCGCGGCGGCCAAGGGCGTGGAGCTGATTCACCAGGGCAAGGGCGAAGTCCTGATGAAGGGCAGCCTGCACACGGACGAGCTGATGCGCGCGGTAACGGCAAGCGCACCGGCCTGCGCACCGCGCGGCGCATCAGCCATGTCTTCGTGATGGATGTGCCGACCTATGCCGAGACGCTGTTCATCACCGATGCGGCGATCAACATCTTCCCCGATCTCGACGCCAAGCGCGACATCGTACAGAACGCCATCGATCTTTACGCACAGGTCGGGCTGGGCACGCCGCGCGTGGCGATCCTCTCGGCGGTCGAGACGGTGACGACCAAGATCCCATCGACCATCGAGGCGGCGGCGCTGTGCAAGATGGCCGATCGCGGCCAGATCACCGGCGGCATCCTCGACGGACCGCTGGCCTTCGACAATGCCATCGATCCGGAGGCCGCGCGCATCAAGGGCATCAAGTCGGAAGTAGCCGGACGTGCCCAAATCCTTGTCGTTCCCGATCTGGAAGCCGGCAACATGCTGGCCAAGAATCTCACCTTCCTCGCCAACGCGGATGCCGCCGGAATCGTGCTGGGCGCACGCGTACCGGTTGTGCTGACCTCGCGCGCGGACTCGCTGCGGGCGCGCCTTGCATCTTGCGCGGTGGCCGGATTGCTTGCACATGCCCGCCGCGCCAACGCACCGCTGCCAAAGGCCTGAACCATGGAGACGATCCTCGTCGTCAATGCCGGATCGTCGAGCGTCAAGTTTCAGCTCTTCGCCCGGCAGGGCGCGGATCTGGTGCGGCGCGTCAAGGGACAGGTCGATGGCATCGGCGTTCGCCCGCGCTTGAAAGCGGGCGAAGTCGGGGGCAAGTCCGTCGACAAGGAACTGGAACCGGGGCAGGGCGCAACCGTTCCAGCCGCAATGGCGGCTGCGGGCGAATGGCTGCGCACCGAACTGAATGTCAGTGCGGCAGCCGTCGGCCACAGGGTGGTTCATGGCGGACCACGCTTCGACCGGCCAGTGCGGGTGGACGCGGAGATTGTCGAGCAGCTTTCGCAATACGAGACGCTGGCGCCGCTGCACCAGCCCAATAATCTTGCGCCGATCCGCAGCCTGATGGAGCGGTTCCCCGACCTGCCGCAGTTCGCCTGCTTCGACACGTCGTTTCATCGCGGCCGCGACGAGGTTGCCGATTGCTACGCCATACCGCGCCGCTTCTATGAAGCCGGGATACGGCGCTATGGCTTTCACGGCCTTTCCTATGAGTTCATTGCCGGCAAGTTGAAGGAAATCGATCCGGAACTGGCGGACAGGAAAGTGATCGTGGCGCATCTTGGCAGTGGCGCGTCCATGTGCGCCCTCCATGAGGGGCGCAGCGTCGAGTTGACCATGGGCTTCACCGCGCTCGACGGACTTCCGATGGGCACGCGCCCCGGCCAGATCGATCCGGGCGTGGTCCTGCACCTCATCTTGCAAGAGAAGATGAGCCCCGCGCAGGTGCAGGACATGTTCTACAAGGAATGCGGGCTGAAAGGGCTTTCAGGCATCAGCAATGATGTACGCGAACTCGATGCCTCCGCCGATCCGCGGGCAGCCTTTGCACTCGCCCATTTCTCCCATCGCATAGGGCTGAACGCCGGCATGCTTGCGGCGGCGCTTGGAGGAGTGGACGTTTTCGTGTTTACCGCCGGTATTGGCGAAAGATCTGCCCGCGTGCGAGCCGATGTGATCTCCCGGATTGCATGGTTGGGAGCGGAGCTGGACGAAAAGGCAAATACCGATGACCGGCAGGAAATCTCGACGCCGCAAAGCCGCGTCAAGGTGCTGGTTCTTGGCACAGACGAGGAATTGATGATCGCCCGGCACGTGGCGAGGTTGATGGATGAGCGCTGAGCTGACCGGCTTGGCGCGCACGCTGCTCGGGTTGGCGCTGATCGTCTTCATGGCCGGAAATCTCTTCGATACGGGTCTGAAGCTCGACCTGCGGCAGACTGCTGCCGCCATGCGCAATGCACGATTTGGGGCAGTGAGCTTTCTGTGGTGTTTCGTGGCGGGACCGCTGTTCGCGCTGGCGCTGACCAGGATTTTTCCACTGGCACAGCCATTTGCGGCCGGGCTGTTGTTTCTGGGGCTGGCACCCTGCGCGCCCTTCATGCCGGCCATGGCTCAAAAGGCCGGGGCAAGGCTCGGGGATGTCGCGGCCTTCATGTTGCTTGCATCATCGGGCACCATTGTTTTCATGCCGCTGCTGGCGCCTGTGTTGATAGCCGGCTTTCCGGCCAGCGCGTGGACAATCGCCAAGCCGCTATTGCTTTATGTGGCCTTGCCGGCGGCTTGCGGTGTCGTTGCGCGCCTGGCGTTTGGTCCAAGGGCCACCGCCTTGCAGCCCGTGACGGAAAGGATCACCGCGGTCGCGACCGTGTTGATGCTGGTACTGCTCGCGGCGCTCTACTGGCGCGATTTCGTGAACATGCCAGGCACCTTCTCCATCGTCACGCTCGTGCTCTTTTGCGCGCTGCTGCCCGCCGCCGCCTACAGCTTGGGCTTCGGGCTCGACCATTCGCAACGCAGCGTTTTGGCTATGGGTCTTTGCACCCGCAACATCGGCGCGGCTATCGCACCCCTTTTTGCGTATCCGGCAACGGACCCACGGGCAATCGCCATTTGCGCCATGGCCGTGCCGGTAACGCTTGTGTGTGCAGCAATAGCTGCACGCATTTTCGCCCGATCAAGACCGGCGACACTCGTCAAGGCCGGCCGAAATTCCCGGGACAATCCAAACGGTACAAGTGCGGACTGATTACCGTGTCAACCGAGCTCGGCTTGCCCAGTTCTGAAGAGCTTGGGCAGATTGCTGATTACCCGGATCATTCTGATCATCTCGGCAGGGGTCAAAGCTGCACCGGAGCAACTCCCGAGGCCGAATGGTTGTCCGTAGCGTGAACAAGAATCTCTTTCGTATCAGCCGCCGGAGCCGCTGGAGGCAATGCCCTTGGCCCTGAAAGCACGAACCATGTCATCAAGGTCATCAAACACCATTTCGGATCCGATTATCTCGATCAACCCTGCGCGCTCGAATACCGCCATCACATCGCGATGGACTTTCACGACGCCGGTGACAAGGCCGCGCTTCTGAAAGTTTTCGAACATGTCCTTGAGCATTTCGACAGCCGTGTAGTCTGCCTGCACAATTGCGCTCGCATCGATGATGAACCACCGGGTATCGGCGGGAAGGCTCTTGCCCACTTGGAAAAGCCGGTCCCGGACGTGATCGGCGCTGAAGAAGACCAGGTTTCCCTGTATCAGCATTATGGCAATGCCGGGTATGGGGCGCGCCTGAGGCGTGCGGTGAAGCTTGTAGAAACCATCGCGTCCCGGAATGCGGCCGAGCATTGCGTCACGCGGGTACATGCCTTTGCTCAGCAGATAGACCAGCGTAGCAGCGACCGAGATAAGCACGCCATTGAGCACACCCAAGCTTATCGGTCCCCACAACGCGATCAATGCAAATACGAATTCCATGCGGCTGACGCGCCAGACCTGCAAAAGACCTTTGAAGTCGATCAGGCTGATCGCAGCCGCAGCGAGAATCGCGCCAAGCGCGGGAATGGGAAGTATCCGGATTGCATCGTTGAAAAACAGGAGTATGGCCGTCAAAGCGGCTGCAGCGATCAAACCGGCGATTTGTGTGCTGCCACCGGTGGAGAAGTTGATTGCCGTACGTGAATCGGAGGCGGTCACCGGAAAGCCGGAGAAGAGGCCACAGAAAAGGTTTGCCGCACCGAATCCGACCAATTCCCTGTTGGGTTCTACAATGTCGCCCGCCCGGGCGGCAAAACTGCGCGCAGTAACGATGCCGGCGCCGAAACTGACCAGAAAAATCGCGGCAGCGCCAAGCACCAGTTTTTCCAGCGGATAGCCCGTGAATGTCGGCAAGCCGATGGTTGGGAAGCCCGCCGGAACGGCCCCGACCACTGCGATGCCCACGCCAGCAAAGTCGAACGCCCACGACAGCAAAATAGATAAAGCAACTACAATAACGGCGCCAGGTATGGGCGACTTAAGCACGCGGGCAGCTTGCAATATGGCGAACATTGCCACGCCAAGCACGACGGAATGCCAGTTGACCGATTTAATCTTGCCGAGAATTTCCCAAATTGGAGGAACGAGGCCTTCGGCGTCAATCGAGACACCTGTGAACCGACCTATTTGCCCTACCAGGATCGACAGAGAAACACCCGACAGGAAGCCAATCAAAATCGGTCGGGAAAGGAAGTTGGCCAGAACCCCAAGCTTCAAGGCGGAGGCGGCGAGATATACAACGCCGACGACGATGGCCAAGGCAGATGCGATCTCAACTCGGGGAACAGAAACTTGCATCGCGGCGACAATACCGCCAATCACGGCCGCAAGCAGCGCCATGGTCGCCGCGTCCGGACCTGTCATCAGCCGCCGCGATGGCCCGAACAACGCATAGCCAACCAGGGGCGCTATGCTGGCATAGATACCGGTCTCGGGTGGAAGTCCGGCTATGGCCGGATACGCGATGGCGCTAGGCAAGGCGACTGCCGCGATGGCAAATCCGGCCGAGACATCACGGGTCAGGGATGCCGGATTGCTACCCTTCAAACTGTCGACGATGGGAAGCTTGAAGCGCACCACTTCTCCTTCAGACACAATCCGTCGGGAGCTGCGGACAATTCGACCGGCAGCGGCTGGCGAATTACACTAGTCTATTACCACCTCAACGCTCCTACTTGCTTACGCAAATTGCTTGAATGTCGAACCCATTGGGCCCTCTCAATTGACCTGCGCTGCGCTCTTCCTCGATGGCTTTGTTAACATTGGCGGTAACGGGCAGATATGCGGTCAGATAGGCAGCCTTGGCGGATTCGCACTTTTCGCCGGTTGTGAATTCAATGCTTTCCACATGGAAACTGGCATCCCGCAGTGATCCGGGATCGCCATAAGAAATGAAGGTTATGATCAATATCCACATCGGGTAAGCCATACCTTGGCGAGCCGGCCTGAGAACATTACGGCTGGCATCTACTACCTGGCGCCGCATATCCTATTCAGCCATCAATTGCTCACGAATGACTGCGAGTTCCTTCAGCCGCGCGTCGTCCACGCTGGGAATGGAAAGGTCCAGTCCCTCCAGCGTGGCGGTGATGATCTGCGAGATTGCCAGGCGGGCAAACCACTTGTTGTCGGCTGGAATGACGAACCACGGCGCCCATTCGGTGCTGGTATTTTCCATCATCTGCTCGAAGGCATGCTGGTAGTCATTCCAGAAGGAACGCTCCTTGTAGTCGGCAAGCGAGAACTTCCAGTTCTTGTCCGGCTCGTCGATGCGCGCAAGGAAGCGCTTCTTCTGCTCCTCCTTGGAGATGTTGAGGAAGAACTTCACCACGACTACGCCATTGCGAACGAGATATTTCTCGAAATTGTTGATCTCCTTGTAGCGCCGGTCCCAGATGTCCTTGTCGATGGCCTTCTTTGGAAGTTTTTGCCCGGCCAAAATCTCGGGGTGAACGCGGACGACCAGCACTTCCTCGTAATAGGAACGGTTGAAGATCCCGATCATGCCGCGGGCCGGCATCGCCTTGTGGGCGCGCCAAAGGTAATCATGGTCGAGCTCTTCCGCAGACGGAGCCTTGAAGCTGGTCACATGGCAGCCCTGCGGATTGACGCCGGACATCACGTGTTCGATCGCGCCATCCTTGCCGGCCGCGTCCATTGCCTGGAAGATGATCAGGAGCGCGTATTTGTCCTGTGCATAGAGGATTTCCTGCAACTCGGAGACGCGCTGGACATTGCTGGCGAGTTTCATCAGCGCGCCGGACTTGTCATCGAAGCCGCCGGTGAAATCGGGATCGAAGTCCTTTTTCAGCGAGAACTTCTTGCCGGGCTCCACGGCTATGTCGCGCAGCCTGAACTTGACGCTTCCTCCTTCCGAGACGGAGAATTTTCGCTTGGTGTCAAAATCGACGTTGAGACGCGTCGTCAAACTCACCTCCCGATATAGCGCGGCTGACCTTGCGGATGCTGCGCATCAACATTCAGCAAGTTTGAAAAGGTACAATACATCCAATCTGCCTGCGTTGATCTTAATCAACATTCGCGTGTTGGCGTCATGCAACAAAAATACTTGAGATTGCGCGACGTGATTGTCGAACAATGGCCCTGCGAATGCGAGAAGGTCGGCTATTCCTGAAGAGGGAAAAGATGGAACTCGAAGTGAAATTTCGCACCAGCGCTGCGGGCTTGAAAGCGGCGTTGAACTCGCCCCGGCTGGCGTCGGTTCTCGAGACCAAGTCACAAAACGACAGGACGGTCTATTTCGACACTCGGACATTTGAGCTTCAAAAGCATGGTTCGACACTTCGCGTGCGCAAGAGTGGCCGAACCTTGCCCGTGCAATGCTACAAATCCATGTCTTCCAGCAGCCTCTTCGAGCGGCGCGAATTCGAGGTGCGCCTGCGCGAAATGCTGCCAGACATTGCCCTGTTCGATTCCCCCGTGGCAGACGAACTTGCGAACATGATCGGCGACCACCCGCTCGAACCCTGCTTCGAAACTGTTGTTCACCGGCGCACGCGAGTGCTGGAGACGGGGCGCAGCACCGTCGAAGTGGCCTTCGACAACGGAGTCGTCAATACAAGTGATCAGCAAGTCAAGCTGATCGAGTTGGAATTGGAGCTGAAGACTGGAACTGCCGAAGATCTCTACGCCTTGGCTGAACAGCTTTGTTCCGAGTTGCCACTGTCGCTTGATTTGTCAAGCAAGGCCGCAAAAGGGTATGCCCTCCGGCAGAAACGGGCCTTTTCGCCATCGAAGGCAGCAAGCGCCAACCTGCCGCGCGCTTCGTCCTGGGACGACGTGATCGCTGCCACATTGGCCGAGACGCTGCGCCATTTCGTCGCCAACTGGGCGGCGTTCAGGACTTCGGACGAACCAGAAGCCCTTCACCAGATGCGCGTTGCACTGCGCCGGATGCGGTCGGCGTATTCGATATTCAGCCGCGAGATTCGCTACCCGCAGTTTCTGGAGCTTGGTGAGAAGGCCCGACGCATCGCGTCTGGTCTCGGTCCTGCACGCGAATGCGATGTCTTTCGGATCAATGCCGAGGAAGGGCCGCTTGCCAGCTATCTTCGCCCAGCCGAATGCGCTGCTCTCTTGCAACACGTCGAGGAGCAACGCAGGCAGCAATACTCAGTTGCGCGCGCCATGATCGAAGACCCAAATACGTCGATATTTGTACTTCAGGTCCAGTCGATGATCGCTCGCAGATCATGGAGCGGGGCGTCGCAACAAAGCCAAACGACATCGCATGCACCGAACCGGCAGAAACTTGCGCACGCCGCGCGCTCGACCGGCTATTGAAACGCACCCGCAGACGGGGCAGGCATTTTTCGACCCTGGGAAATGAAGACCGGCACAGGCTTAGAATTGCCCTCAAGTCGCTTCGGTACGGGGCGGACTTCTTTTCTGGCATGTTTCATCGGCCGCGCCGGTTCCGGGCCTTTGTCAGTGCAGTTGGCGAACTCCAGGATTTGCTTGGCGTACACAACGATCTTGTCACTACACGGCGGTACCTCGATACGCTTGCTGCCAGTCCGACCCCGGTTCCGGATTCGGCGAGGCAGTTCGTGCTAGGCTGGTACGCACGCGACGAGCAGTCAGCGATCAATCAGCTGCCTGAGGCATGGAGACGCTTCAAGAAGGCGCAGTCGTTTTGGCGTTAGCAATCGAAAATGCGAAAGAGTGCCGGTGTCCAAACTGCCCTGCCGCTCGTAACGCGTCGAGAGCCTTATCGCGGCTATTACCTGTTTGATCACCGACAACTCGCCCGGCAACGCCGTTGATGATTATTATTGCGGACCTGCAGGCCGTCTCATTTCGCAATTTCCCAAGTCTTGTCCGGGTTGAAGCGGTATGTCTCGCTTACGATTTTCTCGGTTTCGGGACCGAGATCCTTCTCGTAGACAACGCCCGCCTGATTGACCACGAAAGTGCTTACCCCCGTTTCGGCGTATTCTACCGGCCATGCGATCAGCGCGAAGCCGGCGATCATGTTGCCGTTGATCACATAGTCGTATCGCCCGCCAGCGATGTTGTTTCCCTGGCCGCGCAAAATCCGGAAATGGTAGCCGAAATAGCCTTCCCCCAACTTGGCCTTGTCGTAAGCCGCCTGGTCTACGAAGCTGCCTGCCGGGCTGTCGCCATCGCCTTGTTCCAGTGGCCAATAAAGCCCGTCGGTGGCGCCTTCGCTGCTTACTAGTTTCTGCGCGTATTCCAGGACGCCATCGCCATCCCGATCTTCGGCGGCATAGTCAGCCTGCGCATCCACATAGGCTTTCGCAGTGGCGAGCGCCTCGAGCTCGTTCTCGCCAACTCGACGATTGATGATCTCCTCAAAACCCGCGGTCGTGTCGAATGCCCATTTGCCATCCGCTGCCTTTGACAGGGGGAATGGCAGTGGCCACAGTTGGTCGCCAAGGACAAGGATGGCGCGATTGCCATCCTGCTCGAGCAGCACGCGCTCCGCCGCCCGGTCACGGATGTCGGAAAAGCTCTGCTAAATCCCCTCGAACTGCTTCACCTTGACCGGATCAAGTCCCAGCAGCCTGGCGGTCGCATCGAAGTCGTTGGCTGCCAGCGCCCCCTTCAGCGCGTCGATCGCCTCTTGCTGGTTCGCAAAGGCAGGCGGTGCTCCACTGGCGGCATATTGTTCAAGATCGCTGTCCTGGGCTTTCGAGACATTTGGAATTGCGCCCAGGAGTGCCATTGTCACGAGTGCACATGAAAAGGTGCGGAGAAAGTCCTTGGTCATGGTTGTTTTTCCCTCTCCCATCTCACCGTCGGCCACCGCCGCCGCGCCCGCCGCCGCCACGACCGCCACCCCCGCGACCGCCGCCGCCGTGCCGTCCACCGCCTCCGGATGCATACCGCTTGTGGCTGCCGCCGCCGCTGCGCATGCCGCCACCCATGGATTTTTGGCCGCGGCGTGAGTCGTATTTCGCCTTCGAACCGCGCTTCGTATCACCCATGGGAGATGGCTTCCTGGACCGGTTGTCAGCCCTTGCAGCCGGTTTTTGCTTGCCGACCGGACGGTCGATCTTGCCCCCGGAAGGACGTTTGCCGCCAGCGGAACGATCAGCGGAGCGATCCGCAACCTTGCCAGAGGAGGGCCGTCGATCACCTGCCGCCTCGCCGGCTTTGCCCTTGCGATCCGAAGGTTTCGCTTTCAGGCCCTCGAGCGTGCTCTTGCGAACATCATTCATCTTGCCGCCTTTTGCCGGCAGCGTCGATGGCCGCGTACGCTTCAGATCGCTTGCCTTGTTCCTGATTTCGTTCCGGTTGTTGCCCTTGAGACCATCCCTGATCTTGGTCTTGTCGAGGGAGTTGATCTTGTTGCGATCAAAGGAAAGCTTGTCGCGATCGATGTTCCTCCAATCCGCGTTGTCGAAATCAAGCTTGCCGTCGAAATCGATGTTGTTGAAGCAATTGTTGCAGTCGATATCGAAATCGCCGCCATCCCAATCGCCGCCCCATACGCCCCAATCACCCCAATCGATGGCGGCGCCAAAAATCGCTCCGGTGAAAAACCAGGGGAAGTACGGCGCTATCGGATCGTAATAATAGGGGTAAGGTTCGGGCCAATAGCTGATCGGCGCCGGTGCATAGGTCTCCACATACAGCATTTCGGGTTCGTATTGCGGAACGTAGATGACCTCCTTGCTCGCCGGCTCGATGACGATCGTTTCCTTCTCCTGGACCACCTTGATCTTTTCGTCAGACTTGATGATCCCGTCGGCCACCGCCTTGGCGCGCAAGTCCTGAACGGCTTCCAGAACTTCCCTTTGCTGGTTCGTGATCGCTTCGGCCAAGGCCTGCGTCCAGTCGAGATCGTCGCTCATCATCGCAACGATCTGCGGGTAGTTGAGCAGCGACACGACGCTGCCATCCCAAGCCGGCTTTGGCTTGAGTTCAGGCTTTGTCTTGACCTCGACGAGATACCGCTGCGCTTCAACGATCTGGAGCGGAAAGAGGGAAGCGGATACGATCAGCGCCACAAGTTCGTCCGGGTAAAGCGCGATGCGCGCCACCAACACTTCCAATTCCTCGGCCGTGAGCGGTTCGGGCGCCAACGGCTCTTCCGCCTGGGGAGCCACGGCCGCCGACACTTTCTCCTGCGCCAGACCGGAGACTGGGTTCAAGCCCGAACCAAACAGGACAAGGCAGGACAACATCAGAGTGAGGGTTGGTTTGACCATTTTCATGCTTTCACTCCGTGAGCCTCGCAGAACACCAAGCATAAAACGGCAGCATTCGCCGGTTGCCGGAATTGGACAGTAATCCAAACTTTCCGCGATTTGGACGTGTGTAACTGTTACTTACACCACGGTCGCTCCGGGCCTTGCCCAAGCCGGGCAGTCCAGGACATGAGCCGCGTCTTCGATGTCGAATATTCTGCGCTGAAGATGCCGGTAGAGGACAGCGTGTAGCAGTCGGGCCGGTCTGGCCGAAAACCGGTTGGTCGTGCACTCTCCCATTTCTGCGCGTATCGGTGTACAGAAATGAACAGAAACGGGAGATCTGGTATGAACAATTTCTTGAAGCTCGCGCTTGTTGCGGCAACGGCATGGATAGGAAGCGGTGTTCTTGCATCGGCGCAGAGTGTTCGCGCCGGAACGCTCACCTGCGAGGGCCAAGGGAACATTGGGCTAATCCTCGGCTCGAGCGAACGGCTCCGCTGCACTTACCAGCCGGCAAGCGGTGGTCAGGCCATCGGCTTCAGGGGCCGGATCACACGCCTTGGCCTTGACGTGGGCATACGCGGCAAGAGCGTCTTGATCTGGGGTGTGCTTGCCTCAACACGAGAAATCCCCGGTGATGCATTGGTTGGCCAGTTCGTCGGTGCAGCGGCGGATGCATCCCTTGGCCTTGGTGCCGGCGCGCAGGTGCTTGTCGGCGGCACGCGCAAATCTATCGTTCTGCAGCCACTGAGCGTCAAGGCGTCGGTCGGGGTCAATCTTGCTGCAGGCGTTGCCGGATTGCGGCTTTCTTCGAACTAGAGACCAACCAGAGTTCCCAAGCGTCAGCAGGTTCCGGCGGGTTGCCTGCCTTCCAATGGACAGGCGGCCTGCGACTTGATCTATTGCGCCTGAACACTTCTGGCGAAATCAGGGAGTTGCCGGGATGGAAAGCCGCTGGCTGGAAGATTTCCTCAGCCTCGTCGACACGCGAAATTTTTCGCGTTCCGCGCAGGCGCGCTACACCACGCAGCCTGCTTTCAGCCGCAGGATCAAGAGCCTTGAGGAATGGGTCGGGGCGCAATTGTTCAACCGCACCACGCAGCCGATCTCGCTTACGCTCTCGGGCGAGCGGTTCCGCCCGGTGGCCGAGGACGTGCTGCGCCGCCTCTACCAGGGCCGGGAGGAGGCGCGGCGGATCGGCGACGTCTCGTCCCAGACGATCCGCTTCGCCGCGACGCACAGCCTGTCGCTCAACTTCTTCCCCGGCTGGCTTCGTTCCATCGAGATGCGAAGCCACACGTTCAACACGCGCCTCGACACCAGCCAGTTCAACGAATGCATCCATCTGCTGCAACGCGGGGAATGCCATTTCCTGATCACCTACACGCATCCGGTGATTGCAATGCGGCTGCCGCCCGAGCATTTTACCGGCAAGATCGTGATGCGCGACAAGCTGGTGCCGGTTACGTTGCCCGACACCGAGGGCCAACCCGTCGACCGGCTGCCGGGCACGGTGGATGATCCGGTGCATTATCTTGCCTATAGCGAAACCTCGGCCATCGGGCGCGTGGTCGAGCATATGATCGCCTCGACCGATCAGCCATTGCACCTCAAGCGGGTGTTCGTCTCGCACATGGCTGCGGTGCTCAAGGCGATGAGCTCGGAGGGCCGTGGCACTGCCTGGCTGCCGGAAAGCCACCTGACCCGAGAATTCGCCGACGGCACGCTGGTGCGCGCGGGTGACAGGCTATGGGACATTCCTGTCGAGGTGCGCGTCATCCGTTCACGCGACCGCGCGCCGGATCTTGCCGAGGAGTTCTGGACCCTGCTTGCAGGCGAGGAAATCAACCGACTGGGGCTGATGCGTCATCGGCATGGAAGACGCCGCAGCTTGCATTGGCCAGCGCCGTCCTGCCGAACTATTTTCCGGCAAGTGTCCTGCCGCCCGGCGGGACGTACTCTTGCCCGGAGCGCGCCTTGACCACCCTTGCCAGCCTCGAGACGCCGAGCCTCATCCTCGACCTTGCCCGGCTGGAGCGCAACGCGGCGCGAATGACGTCCCGTTTTGCCGGCAAGGGCGTGCGGCTCCGGCCTCACATGAAGACTGCCAAGTCCATCGACGTGGCGCGCGTCGCGATCGAGGGAAATTTCGGCGGCATCACCGTCTCGACCCTGAAGGAGGCCGAGTATTTCGCCGACCACGGCATGGACGACATCACCTATGCCGTCGGGCTGATTCCGGGGAAATTGCCGCGGATCGCGCGGCTGGTGCGGCGCGGGGTCAAGATGAGCTGCATCACCGACGAGATCGCGATGGTGGAAGCGATCAGCCACGGCGCGCAGGCCGAGGGCATTGTCGTGGACATGCTGATCGAGCTCGAACTCGGGCGAGCGGCGGGGCGGCCTGATCGCGGGCCACGCGGCGGTGGTCGAACTCGGCCGCGCCATCCACGCCCATCCCGGCACTCGGCTCGCGGGGGTGCTGACGCATGCGGGAAATTCCTATCTGTGCCGCAGCCTGGAATCACTGCGCGCGGTCGCGGAAGAGGAGCGCAGCGCAGCCGTAACCGCGGCCGGCCAACTGCGTGCCGCCGGCCTGCCTTGTCCGGTCGTCAGCGTCGGCTCCACTCCCACCGCCACCCATTGCACCTCGCTGGAAGGGCTGACGGAGATGCGCTGCGGCGTCTACATGTTTGGCGATGTCTTCCAGTCGGAGATCGGCTCGCACACGGTCGAGGATATCGCCGTGTCGGTGCTCGCGACCGTCATCGGCCACCGCCCAGACCTCAACGCCGCGCTCATCGATGCCGGCGCGCTGGCGCTGTCGAAGGATCGCAGCACGGGCGCGCCGGGCCTGCCGGAGGATGTGGGTTTCGGGATCGTCATGGATGAAAGCTGCGCGGGCCGGATCGGGGACATGATCGTTGGGCACGTCTATCAGGAGCACGGAATGCTTACCTGCAGCGGTCCCTTCCCCTTCGACGTGCTGCCCGTCGGTGCGCGGGTGCGCGTGCTCCCCAACCATGCCTGCATGACTGCGGCGATGTATGAAGGCTACCGCGTCCTCGATCCATCGGCGCCGGGCCGTGTCGCGGATTTCTGGCCGCGCATCAACGGATGGTGAGGAGCGTCAGAGACGCCGGCCGCCTTGCGCATCGAAAAGGTGGATCTTGTCCGCCGGGAAATGCAGGCGGATCAGCTGGCCGGGCCTGAAGTCGTGCCGCTCGGTGAAGATTGCGCAGACCGGCTGACCGGCCAGTTCTGCATAGACCTGGATGTTTGCCCCCGTTGGCTCCACGACGCCTACCTCGACCTCCACGCCGCTTGCGTCGGTCGAAAGCTGCGCATGTTCCGGCCGGATTCCGAAGACGACCGGCTGTCCGGCCGAACCGCTGCCGGGAGAGGGAACCGGCAGGCGCGTGCCATCGGAAAGCACCACGGCCCCGCCATCGAGCTTTCCACGCAGGAAGTTCATCGACGGCGAGCCGATGAAATCGGCGACGAACAGGTTGGCGGGCGTGTCGTAGAGTTGCAGCGGCGTGCCGATCTGCTCGATCCGGCCCGCGTTCATCACCACGATGCGGTCGGCCATGGTCATCGCCTCGATCTGGTCGTGCGTCACGTAGATCGAGGTCGTCTGCAGCCGCTGGTGCAGCGCCTTGATCTCGGTGCGCATCACCACGCGCAGCTTGGCGTCGAGGTTCGACAGCGGCTCGTCGAACAGGAACACCTGCGCGTCGCGCACGAGCGCCCGGCCCATGGCGACGCGCTGGCGCTGGCCGCCCGACAGTTGCCGCGGGCGAGCGATCGAGGTAGGTTGAGAGGTTCAGGATCTCGGCGGCCTCGCGCACCTTGCGGTCGATCGTCTCCTTCGACTTCTGCGGCGCAGGCTGCAGGCTGAAGCTCATGTTCTCGTAGACCGACATGTGCGGGTAGAGCGCGTAGTTCTGGAACACCATGGCGATGTCGCGCGACTTTGCGCGGCACGTCGTTGACCACGCGGTCGCCGATCATGATGTCGCCCGACGGAGATGGTCTCCAGCCCCGCGATCATGCGCAGAAGCGTGGACTTGCCGCAGCCGGACGGGCCGACGAGCACGACGAATTCCTGGTCGCGGATATCGAGGTCTGATGCCGTGCAGCACCGGCAGCGCGCCGTAGTTCTTCTGGATGTTGCGGATGGTAACGGAGGCCATCGTTCAATCCTTCTGGTCGCATCGATGGAAGGCTCATTTCACCGCGCCGAGCGCCATGCCGCGGATGAGGTAGCGCTGCAGCCAGGAGAACACGATGGCGACCGGCACGGTGGCCAGCACGGTGCCGGCCATCACGTGGTGCCATTCGACCTGATAGCGCCCGGCGACCTGCGAGAAGATCTGCACCGGCAGGGTGAAATGCTTCGGACGAGCGCATCATGGTCAGCGCCAGCACGAACTCGTTCCAGCTGTTGATGAAGGTGAAGATCGCGGTCACCACCATCGGCCGGCATCGCGAGCGGCAGGAAGACCCGCACGAGGCTCGTGAGATGGCTGGCGCCGTCCATCCACGCGGCCTCCTCGAGGTCGCGCGGGATGGTGTTGAAGTAGCTCTGCAGCATCCAGATGGTGAAGGCCATGTTGAAGGCGGCGTAGGTGATGCACCAGCGAGTTGAGGTTGTTGACCAGGCCAAGCGCCGATCATCAGCCGGAACAGGCCGAGCACGAGCACGATGGGCGACATCATCTGCGTCATCAGCAGGAAGTGTGCGGTAGGCGCCCTTGCCGGCAAAGCGGTAGCGCGACATGGCATAGGCGGCCGGGATCGACAGCACCAGCGCCAGCACGGTGGCCGTGATGCTGACGTAGAGGCTGTTGAGCAGAGCGCCGCCGAAATTGGTCTTCACCCACATGTCGACGAAGTTCTCCCAGCGGAATTCGCTGAAGGTCCAGGTCGGCGGATAGACGAACAGCTCCTCGCGCGGCCGCACGGCGGTGACGAACATCACGCGCGAACGGGAACAGGATCACCACCACCAAGCGGCAGCAGGAGCAGCCAGTAGATGACGCTGCGCTTGAGCTTAGAGGACATCCTTGACCTCTTCTTCCGGCGCCGTGTCCTCGCGGTCGTTGCGGCTGACCATCAGCGCATAGAGCATGGTGAAGACGAGCAGCACGCCGAACATGATCAGCGAGATCGCCGAGGCCTTGCCGAGCTGGCCGAAGCGGAAGGCGAGCTTGTAGAGATAGGTGACGAGGATGTCGGTGCCGTTGGCGGGGCCGCCCTCGGTCATCACCCAGATGATCGGCAGCGAGTTGAAGACGTAGATGACGTTCAGCACGATGGCGATGTTGATGAAGGGCTTCATCAGCGGCAGCGTGATGTAGCGGAACTGGTGCCAGCCCGACGCGCCATCCACCACCGCGGCCTCGTAGGCGTCCTGCGGCATCGACGACAGGCCCGCCCAGCAGGATGGTGGTGGTGAAGGGAATGGAGACGAGGATGCCGACCAGGATCTCCACGACGAAGGCCGTGGACGCAGTCGCCAGCCACTCGATCGGCTGGTCGATGATGCCAGCTTCCATCAGCGTTGCGTTGAGCAGGCCGGATCGCCCGTTCAGCGCCCAGCGCCAGACGACGGCGGTCATCGTCAGCGAGATCGCCCAGGGCAGCATGATGATGACGCGGGCGAGGCCGCGGCCATAGAAATCGTCGTTGAGGATCATTGCCACCGGCATGCGAGATCAGCAGCGTGCCGATCACGACCGCGAAGGTCCAGATGCCGGTTCGCACCAGCGAGCCCCAGAACAGGGGATCGGCGAAAACCTCGGCGTAATTGGCGCCCTCGTTGAAGCCGGTCAGCTGGCCGAAGCGGCTGACTTCCTGCGTCGAGGTCCAGAAGAGGTCGACGATCGGGTAGCCGATGATCGCGACAGCCAGCACCAGGCTTGGCACGATCATGAGCAACGGGACGGACTTCTGGATGCGGATCATTTTTCCCCACGCCCGGCCAGCGCAGGGCAAGCATTAGACCGTCAGGAACGGAGAGCGGCCTGCGCCGCTCCCCGAATTTTCGTGGATTACTTGCCGCGGATCTTGTTGATCTCGGCGGCAGCACCCTTCAGGCCATCCTCGGGCGAGACTTCACCCAGATAGATCTTCTGCAGGCGTGCGCACGGTCACGTCGGCGATTTCTTCCCAGTTCGGGAATGATGGGGGCGAACTTGGCGTAGGGCAACCCTGCCGCGAAGCCCGCAACGTCGGGATCCTTGGTGAAGTGGTCAAGCGCGGCCACGTTCTTGGTCACCGGCAGGAAGCCTTCGCCCATGTCGAACTTTTCACGCCAGTTGTCCTTGTAGGCGAATTCGATGAACTTCCACGCCGCTTCCTTCACGTCGGAATCGGCGAACATCATCAGGGTGTCGGTGACGCCGTAGGTTGCCTGCGCCTTGCCTTCGGGGAAGGGCATGATCTGGTACTTGCAGGTTCGGCGCCTCGTCCTTGATCTGCGGGATCAGCATCGGGAAGGTGAAGATCGTGCCGACCTTGCCCTGCTTGAACAGGTTGAACACGTCCTCGCGGTTGTAGTTGGTAACGGCGACGGCTGGGTCAGCCCCTCGTCGATCATCTTCTTGTAGAGGGTCGCAGCCTCGATCCGCCTCGGGGCTGTCCAGGCCGCTGGTGCCGTCCGCCTTCAGGATGTCTCCGCCATGGGTCCACAGCGCATAGTAGAAGTAGGCGTCGGTCTCGATTTCCTTGCCCTGCAGGCCGAAGGCGAAGGTGTCGGGAAGCGCCGTCGATCTTCTTGGCAGCGTCGTAGAGCTCGTCCCAGGTCTTGGGCGGCGTTGACGCCGGCCTTTTCGTAGAGGTCCATGTTGACCATCATCGCGCGGGCCGAGGCGGCGACCGGCAGGCCCATGGTCTTGCCGTCGATGACGCCAGGCGCCATGAAGGTGTCGATGAAGGTCGCCTTGAACTCGGGCGTCAGGTAGCCGTCGAGCGGCTCGGCGACGCCCTGCGAGGCGAAGTCGAGCAGCCAGCGGGTGCCGATGATCGAGATGTCCGGCGCGCTGCCGCCGGCAATGTCGGTGGTCAGCCGCTGCAGCAGCGTGTCCCAGGGCACGACCTCGATGTTGATGTTGATGTCCGGGTTTTCCTTCTCGAATGCGTCGGCCACTTCCTCGAAGTAGGGACCGGTCTTGGAGCTGTACTCGGCGACGGTGAAATCGACGACGGTCTCGGCCATCGCTGCCGGGGCGAGGCCGACGATGCCGACGCCCAGCGCCAGCGCCATCGTGGATTTCCTAAACGAATAGGTCATAAGGGGTGCTCTCCTCTTGATGGATCGGGTATCGGGCTGGCCTTGCACGGCACTGTCTTCTCATTGGGCCGGTCGCGATCTTGGCATACTGCGCGTGGGTGTGCGATAAACGAAATTGAATAAACGCATGGCGGTATGTAACGCCTGCATAACCGTGGCGAGCCTGCGGTCATCTCAGGAATTGCCGCCCTTCCAGTCGTGCTCGGGCGCATAGCCAAGCATGCGCTTCGCCTTTTCGATGCTCAGCAGCGTCTGGCGGCCGGTGACGTTGCCACGCAGCGGCACGCCCGGGAAGACCTCCGCCATAAGCTCGGCGCTGGGGCGTGTTCATGACCGTATCGCTGTTGGCGATGATGAAATGGTCCGCGCCCTCAAGATCGACATGCAACGAGCGGCGCACCGCCTGCGCTGCGTCGCGCGCATCGATGTAGCCCCACAGGTTCCATTCGCGGAAATGCGGCGTGTCCTGCCAGGTGGAGAAGCGGGCATAGTCCTGCGGCTCCATCACGTTGGAAAGGCGCAGGCCGATGAAAGTCGTGCCGGGATTCCAGCGGGCCATCTGCCGCGCCATTTCCTCGCCCAGATCCTTCGAAAGCGAATAGGCGCTTTCGGGGCGCATTGGATGGTCTTCGTCGATGGGCGCATAGGCCGGCGGATTTTCCGGGCTGAACGGCAGGCCCAGGGTCGTTTCCGAAGAGGCCCACACGATGCGGCGCACGCCGGCGCGCAGGGCCGCGTCGAATACATTGTAGGTGGAAAGGACGTTGGCGCGGAAGGCCACCTCCTCCGGCACCAGGTCGGGCGCGGGGATCGCGGCCAGATGCACCACGGCATCGGGCGTGCGGAACTTGCGGAACGGGTGGTCCTTGCCGCCGGTCCACTGCATCGCGTCCATCACCTGCCCATAGTCGGTGAGGTCCATCTTCAGCAGCGGGCACACCGGATCGGGCGACACGGCCATGTCGACGTTCAGCACCGTATAGCCGCGCTCCACCAGATGGCGGCAGACTGCCCGTCCGGCCTTGCCGCTGCCGCCCGTCACGACGATGTTCTTCATGGGCCGTTCTCCTTCGCCGATCTTGCGCCAAATGCTGCCCGTCACGAAATACTTGGCGGCCATCACACTTTAGCGGCGAGCGAGTGCAACAAGCGAATGCGTTTGGCGAATGCCGCCATGTTTGCACGGCATTGGCGCAGGCGATAGCCGGGGCCTAACCTGCATGCGAGGTCCAGACCCGACCGGAGGAAATCTTGCGCAGACACGACAAGACCATCGCACTCGTGACCGGCGCAGCCCACGGCATCGGGCGCGCCATCGCCCTGCATCTTGCGCGCGAAGGCGCTGCGGTTGCCGTGATAGACCTCGACGGCGCAGGCGCAAGCGACACCGCAAGGCTGGTCGAAGCCGAGGGCGGCAGGGCATTCGGGGCACAAGCCGACATTACCGGCATTGATGCGCTGACAACCGCCGTCGACGCATGCGAACAAGCGCTGGGACCGCTCAATCTGCTGGTCAACAATGCGGCATTCACCGATGCGGGCGACCTTGCCGGTATCGAATTGGAGGCCTGGCACAAGGAAGTCGACGTCAACCTCAACGGCACCTATCACTGCCTGCGCGTGCTGTTGCCCCGCATGCAGGCGCGTGGCGGCGGGGTGGTCGTCAACATCGCCTCGGTCAACGGCGTGCGCTATTTCGGCAATCCGGCCTACAGCGCCGCCAAGGCCGGGCTCATCAACCTCACCCAGTCGGTGGCGTCCGAGTATGGCCGCCACGGCATCCGCTGCAATGCGGTGCTGCCGGGCTCGGTCAGGACCGACAACATCACCTGGACCATCCGCCAGCAAAAGGACCCTGACGTCTTCAAGAAACTTGCCCGGTGGTATCCGCTCGGGCGTGTCGCCGAACCGGAGGATGTCGCCAAGGCGGTCAGCTTCCTCGGATCGGACGAAGCCGGCTACATCACCGGCGTGTCGCTTCCCGTCGATGGCGGACTGCTCGCCGGCATGAACGTGATGATCGACGAGTTCATCCTGGAATCGCGGTAAGGACGCCCTGCAATGCTCATCATTCCCGAATCCCTCGCCAAGGAACTCGTCAGCGTCGAGGATGCGATCGAGGCCGTGGCGGCAGCGTTTGCTTCCATGCACAGGGGCACGGCGCGCAACTACCCGGTCGTGCGCGAGGTGGTGGGCCATGCCGACGCAGTCTATGGCGTGAAGGCCGGGGGCGACGTGGCCGCGCCGTTCCTGGGCCTCAAGGCAGGCGGCTACTGGCCGCACAACACTGCGCGCGGACTGACCAATCACCAGTCGTCGACAGTGCTGTTCGATCCTGACACCGGCCGCGCGTCAGCGCTCGTCAGCGCCAATTACCTGACCGGCGTGCGCACCGGCGCTGCGTCGGCGCTGGCAACCCGGAGCCTTTCGCGCGAGGACGCATCGGTCCTGGGCATCATCGGCACGGGTGCGCAATCGATGCACCAACTGCGCGCGACCGCAAGCGTGCGCAAGCTGACGCGGGTTCACGCCTGGGATGTCGCACCCGCGAGCACGGAACGCTTTGCCGAAGCGGTGCGCGCGCTGGGCATCGAATGCATCGCCGAGACTTCGCCGGAGGCGGTAGCGCGCATTGCCGACATCATCGTGACGGTCACGCCGTCGCTAAAGCCGATCATCATGCGCGAATGGGTTCGGCCCGGCACGCATGTCAGCGCGATGGGTGCGGACACCCGGGGCAAGCAGGAGCTCGACCCGGCCCTGGTCGCCGCGGCGCGCGTCTTCGTCGATGAGGCGGCGCAGTCGATCAGCATCGGGGAATGCCAGCACGCCTATGCGCAGGGCTTGATCCGCGAGGGCGACCTCACGCCGCTGGGCGCGGTGCTGACCGGAGCTGCGGCGGGGCGGCGGGACGCAAGCGAGATCACGATATTCGACGGCACCGGCGTGGCGCTGCAGGATCTGGTCGTGGCGGACCTTGCGGCAAAACGCGCGCGAGAAAGCGGCCTGGGCACGGACGTCGATTACTGACGCGATCAGTCCGCAGGCGGCGACCATTCGACGTCGGGATCGATCGGAAAGGCTGGGCGCGGCAGGTCGCGGAAATCGAAACGCGTCAGAACCGGCGAGGTGAGGCCCGGCGCATCCACCTCGATTACCTGCGAGGGGGCGAAGAACTCGTCGAAACCCGCCCGGAAATGCCCGCGCGACTTCACCACCACTGCGCGCGCCGCACGGATGTCGAGGCCCATCATTTCAAGGAAAATCGGATCGGCGCATTGCGTGCGGATCGATATGACGACGACCTGGATGCCGCCCAGATCCAGCAATGCTGACAGGCCCAAATTCATCCGCCGCCCGGCATAGAAGCCGCGCCGGCCGACGCAGTCACCATCGCGAATAGCGACGACACGCGCATCGGCCTCGAAACGGCGCGAAAATGCGTCGGGCTCCACGCGGTTGAACACCGCGCGGAACCGCGCCCCTTGTCCCAGGGTCGCCGCTTCGCGCGCCAGCAGCGGATCGTTGATTACCCCGGCGATCACGCCTGTTGCCCCGCGCTCGTGCAGCGCCTGCAAGATCCACGTGGTGTTGCCATTGCCGCCACCGCCCGGATTGTCGGCTACATCGGCCAGGATGACCGGCTTGAGCTGCGGATCGCGCGCGACGTCCAGCACTTTTTGCACCGCGTCTTCCAGCGAAGTCAGCTTCGGCACGAAGCGCAAATGCTCGGCCCATGCCTTGCGCGCAATCGCATTGGCGACGCGGCGCGCGCTGCCATCGGCGGTTCGCGCCGTGACGATGATCGCCAGCCCGTTCTTGGGAGTGTCGCTGTAGGCAAAGCCGCCGAGGATGGAAACATTGGCGATGCTTCCGCCAACCAGCGACTGGCCGTAATTCATGATGTCGGCATAGGGTCCGGCTTCGGTCAGCAACGTCACGGTCGGGGGCACCAGCGGCAGCCGCAGGAAGGCGACGTCTGGTTTCATGCCGGCAAAAAGCTCGTGCAGCAGGCTGGCGGCGTCGCGTCCGCGCTCCAGCATGTCGACGTGCGGATTGGTCTGGTAGGCGACGATCACGTCGGCGCACTCCACCATGCGCTCCGAAACATTGCCATGCAGGTCCAGCGTCGCGACGACGGGTATGTGCTCGCCGACGATGGCGCGCACGGCGGCAAAGATCTCGCCGTCCGGGTCGCGGTTCTGCGTCGTGATCATCGCGCCGTGATTGGAAACATACACCGCATCGAGCGGCAGGGACGCAGCCAGCCGGGTGCGGATTTCAGCCAGTGCGGTCTCGAAAAAGGCATGGTCCAGCGGCCCGCCGGCTTCGACCAGGCCAACGAGGATGGGCACGGGGTTCCAGTCGCCGCGCGCACTCATTTCCGCGGCAGAAGCCGCGTATCTCGGTCGGCAGTTTCGGGTCGGAACTGTTCAGATCCTCGAGGATCTCCTCGCCCGCCAGATAGACCCGCTTCAGGAAGTCTTCCTCGGTGATCACCGGGGCAAACCGGTTGCTTTCCAGCATCAGGCCGAGGATCGCGACGCGGCGGGGCGCATTGTCAGGCATTCGTTTGTTCCCGGTCCGGTTGGCAAGAGGAACGATAGTCCGTCAAGGATGACGCGCGCCAATGCAAGGTCGGTCTAACCCGATGCGCCGCAGGCATGGTGCGGGCGCATGCGTTTGCCGCATCGCGTGATCGGCTTTCGGCATTCGCCACCGCCTTGCGGCTTGAAGGATAGTGGCGCAGGCAAAGAAGGAGCCATGTCCATGGCGCAGACAGTGCGGCCCTACTGGAAGAACTACATCGACGGCAAGTGGGTCGATGGCGGCGACGGAACGCGCATAACCGTGACCGACCCGGCGCAGGACGAGCCCATCGCCGAGGTAGCGCGAGGAACACCAGCCGATATCGACCGTGCGGTGGCGGCAGCGCGCCGCTGCTTCGACAGCCGGCAATTGCGCGACCTGCGTCCGCACAGGCGCGGCGATCTGATGCTGGAAGTCGCGCATCATCTTGACGATCTCGCCGACGAGATCGCTCTTGTCGAATGCCGCGACAATGGCAAGACGCTGGCCGCCGGGCGCAACGAAGTGGCGCTGACCAAGCGCTACCTGCAATATTATGGCGGCATGGCCGACAAGCTCGAGGGGCGGCAAATTCCGCTTGGCGCCGGCTATGTGGATTATACGATTAACGAGCCATACGGCGTCTCGGCTCAGATCGTGCCGTGGAACGGGCCGCTGCCGGTTGGCGCGCGCTCCATTGCCTGCGCCATCGTCACCGGCAATACGGTCGTGTTGAAATCGCCGGAGGACTTCGCCGCTCAGTCTCTTCCTGCTGGCGGAGGCTTGCGAACGGGCAGGCGTGCCCGCAGGGGCCGTCAACATCGTCTGCGGCTATGGTGCGGAGGCGGGCGCGGCACTCGTTGCCCATGGCGATATCGACCACATCGTCTTCACCGGCTCGGTCGCGACCGGCAAGAGCGTGCTGCGTGCCGCCGCCGAGCGGGTCGTGCCCTGCGTGATGGAGCTCGGCGGCAAATCGGGCGCGATCGTCCATGCCGATGCCGATCTGGAGCGCACGGCCGCGAGCGCCGCACGGGGCATTTTCCACCATGCGGGCCAGATCTGCTCGGCCGGATCGAGGCTGATCGTCCACCGATCCCTGCATGACGATCTGGTGGAGCGCATCGCGAAACTGGCGGCTCAGCGCAGCGTCGGCCCCGGCATCGACGGCTGCGACATGGGCCCGCTCATCAATGCGCGCCAGCTTTCTCGGGTCGAGGCGCTTTGCGCCGCGGGCGTGGCGGAAGGTGCAACGCTTGTCATGGGCGGCGCGCGCGTGCCGGGCCTGAAGGGGCATTTCATGGCCCCGACCATCTTCACCGGGGTTCGCCCGCAAATGCGCATCGCGCAGGAGGAATTCTTCGGGCCGGTCTTGGTGGTGCTGCCCTTCGACACGCCGCAAGAGGCCGTCGCAATCGCCAACGGCACCGAGTTCGGGCTCGCCGCGGGTGTCTACACGCAAGACCTGCGGCTGGCGCACTGGACAGCGGAACGGCTGGTCGCCGGGCAGGTCTATGTCAATGAATGGTGGGCAGGTGGCGTTGAAACGCCTTTCGGAGGCATGAAGCGCTCGGGCTATGGCCGCGAAAAGGGGCAGGAAGCCCTGCTCGGCTATGTCCAGACCAAGAATGTCGGCATCAGGCTCTGACCGGGCCTACAGGCACGTGTAGCCGCCGTCGATGACCAGCGCCGCGCCGGTCATGTAGCCGGCGGCCTCGCTCGCAAGGTAGACGGCCAGCGCGCCCAGATCTTCCGGGTTGCCGAGCCTGCCCATGGGGATGGTCTGGATATAGCCCTCGATAATGGCCGGGTTCTTTTGAGCCCAGATGCGGTTCGGCTCGGTGCCGAATATGCCGGGGCAGATCGCGTTCACCGTGATGGCGTGCGGTGCCCAGTCCACTGCCAGCGAACGCGTCAGCATCAGCACGCCGGCTTTGGCGGCCTCATAGTGCCGGCCCTTTATGTTGCGCCCGGCCACCATGCCGTTGATCGATGAGAGATTGATGACGCGACCACCCTGGCCGCGCTTGATCATGGCGCCGCCCATGTGCTTGCAGCACAGGAAGGTTGAGGTGAGATTGAGGTCCATCAGCTGCTGCCATTGCGCGAGCGATGTTTCCTCCAGCCCGATATTGACCCGCCGCCCGCCGATATTGTTGATGAGGATGTCGAAGCAGCCCGCCTCCTCGAGCGCATTGGCGCAGGATGCCTCGCAGGTCGCCGGATCGGCCATGTCGGCGACGATTGTCCTGACCTGTCGCCCCATCGCCCGAATGTCGGCCGCCGTCTGGTCGAGGCTCTCGGCGGTGCGGGCTGCCATGGTGATATCGGCGCCGGCCTCGGCAAGGCCCAGCGCGATTTCCCGCCCAAGCCCGCGGCTGCCGCCTGTGATGAACGCGGTCTTTCCATCCAGTCTCAGCCGGTCGAAGACACCCATGGCCAATCTTCCCCTCAAAACAAATCCAAAATCTTGCAGATGATACCGCCGCCCACCGCCCGGCCCGAATGCCGATATGGGATGATGGAATGCCGGTGGCGCATCGGAATGGCAGCACGTCCCTGCTATTGACGGGTCGGTGAGTTTTCCAAATACTGAAACCTGGTGGCAGGCCTTTGGTGGCCGCAAGCGGCCAAAGATCCGCTTTACGCAGCGCCGCGTTGACGGCAGCCGGCCTCCGGCGAGACTCTGCAAGCCACCGCACCGTGGCGCGTGCAAATGCAGCGCAGGCCGCCAGGCGAGCCCGCAAGCAGGCAGGCGCAGTCGTTCAGGGAGGCCGTGAGCATGGGAGCAATACTCACTGTCGGCCAGATGCTTGCGGCGCAGGCCCGGCTTCAACCGAACCGCCTTGGCGCCCGCGATCTCGAACGCACGATGAGCTTTCGCGAGTGGAACGACAGGGCCTGCAGGCTGGCGAACGGGCTGCGGTCGCTTGGCCTCGCCAAGGGCGATCGCATCGCGGTTCTCGCCTACAACCGCGTAGAATGGGCGGAAATATACGTGGCCGTGGCAAAGGCCGGCCTGATTGCGGTGCCGGTCAATTTCCGCCTCACCGGACCCGAAGCAGCTTTCATCGCCAGCGACTGCAAGATTTCGGCATTCATTGCCGAGGCCTCGCTGTGCGGCGTCATCGACGGCGTTCGCGGAGATATCGATGTTCCGCATGATCGCTATGTCCGGATTGGTGGCGTGGCGGAAGGCTGGCGCTCCTACGAGGATCTGATCGCCCATGCCGCAACGCAGGAGCCGGGCGTTGCCGTTTCACCGGACGATGCCTGGTGCCTGATGTACACTTCGGGAACGACGGGCAAGCCAAAGGGCGCGATCCGCAGCCATCGCGGCATGGCAATGCTGGCGCTGATGACGCAGGTCGAGCTGGGGCTTGGCCGGGAGGACGATGCGCTTCTGGTCATGCCGATGTGCCATGCCAATTCGCTCAATTTCTTCACGGCGTTTCTTTCGATAGGCGCCACGGTAACCGTTTTCTCGCGGGCCAACTTCGATCCGTCGCTCTGCCTTGCGACAATCGGTGAAGCGGGGATCACGTTCACCTCCCTCACGCCGACGCATTTCACGATGCTGCTCGACATCGCTCCGGCCGAACGAAGTGCGGCGCGCCTCGACCGGGTGAAGAAACTGATGATCTCCTCGGCGCCGGCACGAGTGGAGACCAAGCGCGCGGTGATGGAGATGTTTCCCTCCTCGGGCCTGTTCGAGCTTTACGGATCCACGGAAGCGGGCTGGGTCACCATGCTTCATCCAGCGGAACAGTTCGACCACCTTGGCACGGTGGGCCGCGAAGTGGTGGGTTCCATGCCAATCCTCATCCTGGACGAAAATGGCAACGAGGTTCCGGACGGCACGCCGGGCGAACTCTTCTCGTGCGGCCCATACAGTTTCGAGGGCTACTGGAACCTGCCGGAGAAAACGGCGGAAGCGTTCCGGGGCGACTACCTCACGGTGGGCGACATGGCCGTTCGCGACGAAGCAGGCTTCATCCGGCTGATCGATCGCAAGAAGAACATGATCATCACGGGCGGGGAGAATGTCTACCCCACCGAGGTCGAGGCAGTTCTGGCCGGCCATCCCGACATCAGGGACGTTGCGGTGGTCGGCCAGCCGGACGACAAATGGGGCGAACGCGTTGCCGCTGCCGTCGTCCTGCGGGAGGGCGCAAGCCTCACCGCCGACGAACTGATTTCATGGGCGCGCGAGCGGCTGGCCGGCTACAAGCGGCCAAGGACCGTGGTCTTCCTGACGGCAGGAGAAATGCCGCGCAATACGACGGGCAAGATCCTTCACCGCGTGCTGCGCGACATGATTGCCGGGCGAACAGCATGACCGGCCAGGGATGAGGAGTCGACCAATGGCGCAAGTGCAGGACCTCAACCGGGATGAAGACAGCGTTGCCGCATGGATCGCACAGGTGCTGCAGGCACGTGGCATCGACCGGGTATTCGGCCTGCAGGGCGGGCACATCCAGCCGATCTGGGACTGGATAGGGCGGCGGGGCATCCGGATCGTGGACGTGCGGGACGAGGGCGCCGCTGTTCACATGGCCCACGCCCATGCCGAGCTGACAGGAGGGCTGGGGGTTGCGCTGGTGACCGCGGGCCCCGGCGTGACCAATTGCGTCACAGGTATCGCCAATGCCTTCCTCGCCCGCGTTCCCGTCCTGCTGATCGGCGGCTGCACGTCGCGCCCGCAAGCCAACATGGGGCCGCTGCAGGACATTCCCCATGTAGACATTCTCAAGCCGGTGACCCGCTATTGCCGCACCGCCCGCGTACCGGAACAGGTGATCCGCGAACTCGACGAGGCCGTGGCGCGAGCCTTCGGCGACATGGGCGAGCCGGGTCCGGCCTATATCGAGGTGCCGACCGACGTGTTGCGGACGCGGGTCGCGTCGCATCTGATCCCCGAAGACTGGGTCGCTCCCAAGCCGCTTCGCCGGCCCGAGCCGGAGCCGCAAGCGATTTTGCAGGCGGTGTCGGCAATCCGTGCGGCGAAGAGGCCGCTTGTCATCAGCGGTCGCGGGGCGCGGGCCGGCGGGGCCGCAATCGTTCGCTTTCTCGATGCCACCGGTGCGCTCTATCTCGATACGCAGGAAAGCAGGGGGCTGGTTCCGGCGCATCACCGGGCAGCCGTCGGTGCAGTCCGTGCCGCCGCCATGGCTGAGGCAGACCTTGTGATAACGCTCGGCCGCAAGCTGGACTACCAGCTCGGATACGGTTCTCCGGCCGTGTTTCCCCTGGCCCGCTTCCTTCGGATTGCCGATACGGCGGGCGAACTCATAGACAACCGCCGGGGCCAGCCGGAAATCCTCGCCCCTGTCGATGTCGCGCTGGAAAGGTTGAGCGATGCGCTCGGCAATGATGGCGGTGAACGCGACACCGCCTGGAGCGACAGCCTTCGGACCAGACATCGCGAGCGCATCGCCAAGGGCCGCTCGGAACCAGCGCCGGAACGCGGACCCGACGGCAAGATCAATCCAATGGCGATTTTCCAGGCGCTGCGCGATGTCGCCGAAGCGGACTTCATCGCCATTGCGGATGGCGGCGATCTGCTGAGCTTTGCCCGGGTCGGCTTGGAGGCTGGCACGTACATGGATGCGGGCGCCTTCGGGTGCCTTGGCGTCGGCGTGCCTTTCGCGGTGGCTGCCGCGCTGGCCTTTCCCGCACGCCAGGTGATCTCGGTCAATGGCGACGGCGCGTTCGGCATCAATGCGATGGAGATCGACACGGCCGTGCGGCACGGCGCCAGGGCGGTATTCATCGTGTCCAACAACGCAGCCTGGAACATCGAGCGCTACGACCAGGAAGCCAATTACGGCGGGCGCGTGATCGGCACCACGCTGCGTCACTCCGACTACGCGGGCATGGCGCGCGCGCTTGGCGCCCATGGAGAACGTGTCGAGGACCCGTCGAAGCTCAAGGGCGCCATCGAGCGGGCGCTCGCCAATGCCCCGGCCCTTGTCGATGTCGTCACTTCGCAAGCGGTCGTCTCGTCCGACGCGATGAAAGGCCTCGGCTTCGTGCCGGACTACCAGCCGCTGACCGCCTGGGACGAGGCCGAACGCAAGCGGCGCTTGCGGCAAGCAGATTGAAAGCGCTGGAACATGGGGCCGGACGATGAGCCGGCGGCCAAATGGAAGACCCGCCATACTGGCGCCGATCTGGGGATGTGCTGTTGCGTGACGGCAAACTACAAAGGAGACAACCATGTCCTACACGATCAACCGCACGATCACGGGGGCAAAATTCGAGGATGTCGAAGCGCGTACCCGCGCCGCCCTTTCCGCCAACGGCTTTGGCGTCCTGACCGAGATCGACGTCGCCGCGACGATGAAGAAGAAGCTGAACGCGGACATGCCGGCGTACCGGATACTGGGCGCTTGCAATCCGACCATGGCGTATGAGGCGATCGGCATGGAACCGCGCGTCGGCGCAATGCTGCCGTGCAACGTGATCCTGCGCGACGTCGATGGCTCGGTCGAAGTCAGCGCCATCGATCCCGTGGCTTCCATGCAGGCAATCCAGAACCCGGCGCTGCAAGCGGTTGCAGGGCATGTGCGCGAATTGCTGGCCAAGGCCGTCGCAGAGATCTGATTTTTTGTATTGAAACATGCAAATGTTCTAATATGATGTGACCAGTCTGGCTGGAGGGATGGGCATGCGCCTGCGGGTTCTCGATTTCGGATTGGTCCCGGCGCTGCGCAGCCAGGCCATCTATCATGGCATTGCCCATTCGCTTGGCGCCGATGACGATCCGGTGCTTACCATCGTCAGCCCGAGCGAACCCTATGTCTGCGTCGGCATGCACCAGGAAATCGGCAAGGAGGTCGACGAGGATTTCTGCAAGGCGCAGGGCCTGCCGGTGATCCGCCGTCACGTGGGCGGCGGGGCGGTCTATCTCGACCGAAACCAGATGTTCTTCCACTTCATGTACCCGCGGGCCAAGGCGCCGCAGTTGGCTGCCAATCTCTATCCGCGCTTCATAGAGCCGGTCGTGCGGACCTATCGCGAACTTGGCGTTGAAGCGCAGTACCGGCCCGTCAACGACATCCAGGTCAATGGCCGCAAGATCGGTGGCACGGGTGCGGCCAGCATCGGCGAAGCGACCGTCATGGTCGGCAGTTTCATGTTCGACTTCGACACGGCGACCATGGCCAAATGCCTGAAGGTGCCGTCCGAGAAATTCCGCGACAAGCTGAAATCGACGCTCGACGACTACATGACGACCATGACCAAGGAGATGGCGGTGTTGCCGGAGCGCCACGACGTGCTGTCGCGCTTCCTGAAGCACTGTGCCGATGTGCTCGGAGTGGAGCCTCACATGGACCAGCCGACGCAGAGGGAACTTGATTTCATCGCGCAGCAGGAGCGCGAACTTTCCGACCCGGAATGGACCTATCGCAAGGGCCGCAAGCTGCACGAAATGGGCGTGAAGATTTCGGCAGGGAGGCACCTGACGGAAAGCATGCACAAGGCGCGCGGCGGACTCATCCGCACGCACCTGCTGGCGCACGGCGGCCAGATCGACGATCTGCTGCTGTCGGGCGATTTCACCTGCCTGCCGGAAGGCGGCGTGGAACAACTCGCCGATGCGCTGCGTGGCGCGCCGCTTGAGGAAGCCGCCCTGACCAAGGCAATCGCAGAAGCAATCGCCGTACTGCACCTCGACATTCCCGGCGTCAGCGAAGCCGATCTGGCCACCGCCATCCTTGCCGCCGCGGTGGAGGAAGCGTGACCGACACGATTGCCGAAGCATGAAATCGCTTCTGGTCCTGCAGCATGTCGAGGCTGAATATCTGGGGCTGATCGAGGATCAATTCGAAAACCGGATGATCCGCTTTCAATATGTCCGGCCATTCGTGCCGGGCGGCAAGATTCCGGAGCAGACCGGCGGCCATGCCGGGCTGGTGGTGCTTGGCTCTGGACCCTATGGCGTCGTGAGCGGGCACATACTGCCGAGCATGGGACCGGAGATCCGGCTGATACGGGCTTTCCTGGCGCAGGGCTTGCCGGTCCTCGGCATCGGCACCGGCGCAATCCTGCTGGCGGTCGCGGCAGGCGGGGGGGCGGACGAGGCGCCGCTGCGTTTCGAGGTAGTGCAGGCGTTGCGCACGGAGCAATGCCCGCTGGACCTGCCGCCATCCTTTCCGCTGACGCTCTATTTGCGCGACCGGCCGGTGTTGCCGCCTTCCGCCACCGTTCTGGCCAGCACCCATGCCGGCGAGCCGCTCGTCTTTTCCATCGGCGGCAAGGCGCTGGGATTTCTCGGCCATCCCGGCATCAAGTCGGGAATGGTGGAGGACCTGATCATGGAGTTCGACGAGACGCCGCCGGACACCGCCGCAACGCTTGACTGGCTCAGAAACGAACAACGCGCCATAGCCGAAAGCCTCGAGCGCATCATGGTGGCGGTGGTTTCGGCGACCGGCCTGATGGAAGCAGAGTGAATAATCATGCTTGCCCGCATTTTTGTCTTTTTAAATTCAAAAAATTATATATGTTAATTTGAATGTCAGCGTGGAGGCTGGCCGGGAGGAGGCATAATGGCGAGCAAGCTCATCATCATCATGGTCAACACCGATCCGTCGCAACGGCGAGGAGCTCGGCGCGCCGTTCTTTCAGGCGACGCGTCGCCGCGGCGATGGACTACGAGGTCGAAGTCGATCTGCACCGCCACTGCCGGCCAGCTGATGAAGAAGGGCGTTGCCGAGAAGCTGGTGGTCAAGCCGGGCTCGCCCAAGACCGTCTACGATTTCATCAAGGATGCCCACGAGCGCCGGCGTGAAGTTCTATTGCTGCTCGCCCAATCTCGACCTCTTCGACATGACCGAAGCACGACCTTATCCCCGAATGCGAAGGCATCGTCGGCGGCGCCAAGGTCATCGAGGAGGTCATGGAAGACGATGACGCCAGGGTGCTGACCTACTGATGAGCGCGAACCTGGTCCACACGGCCGAACATAGCGACCTCATCAGCGATCCGGTGTCGCCGACGCCTGCCGTTCCGTACGAAAAGCTCGAAGAAGTCTTCGACGATATCCGCTCGCACATTCTGTACGACCACGAACTGCACGGCTGCCTCAACTGCGGCATCTGCACCGCGACCTGCCCGTCGGCGCATTACTACGATTATTCGCCGCGCGAGATCGTCCAGCTGCTGTGGACCGAGAATCTCGAAGGCATCTACGACGCGATGCAGGAAAAGATCTGGTCCTGCGCCCAGTGCTACACCTGCGCCGCGCGCTGCCCGTTCGAGAATTCGCCGGGCGGCCTCGTCATGATCATGCGCGAGGTCGCGATCAAGCACGGCATGCAATCGGCCAAGGACGTGCTGCGGCCGTTCTCGCGCGTGCTGCTCAAGGTGATCTCGACCGGCAACCAGCTCGCGCCGAACATGATCACCAGCGACGCCTTTCCCGATTGGGGACCGAACGTCACCAAGGTCGATGCGCCGCTCAACATCCTGCGCAAGGCCATTCCGGTGCCGACCATGCACACCATGGACACGGCTTGGGAGGTGAACCTGAAGACCTCGGTCGAGCTCTACACGATCTGGGAGGCGACCGGCGTTCTCGATCAGCTGGAGAGCGTCGACGAGAACCTTTTCGACGTCGTCACCGACGTCATGGACGAGAAGCGCGAAGAATACCAGGAGTGGCTCGACGAGCAGGAGGAAGACGAGGACGAAGACTGAGTGATCCGGCCCTGTGCGAGGAGGATTGCGATGAGCAAGACTGAAGAACCGCAAAGTCGCGCCTTCACCGGCTTCGGCACCGAGTGGCGCGCCATCGAAGCTTGACGCCGAGCGAGGCGCGCGCGCGCCACCGCCTGGGTGGAGGCGCAGCATCGACCGGCGCTCCCTGCTGACCAACAAGGATCGCGTCGAGGATATCCGCGACGCCATGTGGCAGCTGGAGAAGGACGGCGAGATCATCGTCCACCGGGTCGACGAGCGGCACGAGCCGGTCGTCGCCCGCACGCTCTATGGCTGGGAGAAGCGCATCCCCACCAACAATCTGTGGCACCACAAGTCCTGCGGCCAATGCGGCAACATCCCCGGCTATCCGTCCAGCGTGATGTGGCTGATGAACAAGCTCGGCGTGACGCTATCTCGACGAGACCGACCAGACTTCGTGCACGGCCTGGAATTACCATGGCTCCGGCATCGGCAATGTCGTCAGCCTCGCCGCGGTGTTCCTGCGCAACTTCCACCAGGCCTATGTGTCGGCGAAGGCGCAGGGCCTGCCGGTCGGCACCTATTATCCGCTCGTGCATTGCGGCACCTCCTTCGGCAATTACAAGGAGATGCGCATCTTCCTGATGCACTCGGCCGAGCTGCGCGAGCGAGGTGAAGAAGATCCTCGGCAAGCTCGGCCGTCTGGTCGACGGCAAGCTGCTGATCCCCGAGGAGATCGTCCATTATTCCGAATGGCTGCACGTGATGCGCGAGCCGCATCAAGCAGCGCCAGGTCGATCGACGTCAGCAATATCCGCGCCACCATCCATCCGGCCTGCCATGTCTACAAGATGGTGCCGGAGGACGTGATCTACGACGAGACGGTGATGGACGGCAACCGCGTCGCCGTGTCCACCGGTCTGATGCAGACGCTGGGCGCCCAGGTGATCGACTATTCCACCTGGTACGATTGCTGCGGCTTCGGCTTCCGCCACATCATCGGCGAGCGCGAGTTCACCCGCTCGTTCGCCATCGATCGCAAGATCAAGGTCGCGGTGGAGGAAGCGACGGCCGACGTGATGATCGGCCACGACACCGGCTGCATCACCACGCTCGACAAGAACCAGTGGATCGGCAAGGCGGTCGACAAGGTCTATGCGCTGCCGATCATGGCCGATTGCCAGTTCGCCGCGCTCGCGCTGGGCGCGCATCCCTACAAGCTGGCGCAACTGCACTGGCACGCCTCGCCGTTCGAGACGCTGCTGGAGAAGATCGGCATCGACTGGGAGAAGGCCAAGGTCGAGTTCGAGCGGCTATCTCGACGAGGTCAAGGCCGGGCGCATCGAGACGCTCTACGATCCCAAGCGCGCGATCACCTCGGGCCCGGGCTATGTCAAGCCCAAGGCCATCGCCGCACTGCGCAGGAGGCGAAGCCGATGAACAGGCCGGTTCTCATCGTCGGCGGCGGTCCCGCCGGACTTGTCCGCGGCGCATGCGCTGGCTGCAGCAACGGCCAGCGCGTCGATGCTGGTCGAGAAGGCCGACCGCCTCGGCGGCGCGCCGATCCTGTCGGGCTATGCCAGGCTGGTGCCGATCGCGCGAATGGGCGAAGGACGCCATCGGCGGCATGGTCACGCGGGTCGACGAGCAACCCGCTCGTCGAGGTCGCATCTGAACGCCACGGTGAAAGCCTTCGACGGCGGGCCCGGCGATTTCCACGCGACGCTGTTCCGACGGCGAGACGGTCAAGGCGGCGGCCGCGATCCTGTGCACCGGCTTCACGCATTTCGACTCCGGTCAACAAGCCGGAATGGGGCTTCGGCACCTATCCCGACGTGGTGACGACGACGCAGGTCGAGCAGATGATCTCCTCGGGCAAGGGCGTTCGCTGTCCTTCCGACGGGCGCGTGCCGGAGCGTGTCGCCATCCTTCTCTGCGTCGGCTCGCGCGACCGCCAGATCGGCCGCGAATGGTGCTCGAAGATCTGCTGCACGGTCTCGGCGAACCTGGCGATGGAAATCCGCGAGGCGCTGCCGAACGCAACGTCTACATCTACTACATGGATATCCGCACCTTCGGCCTCTACGAGGACGATCTACTACTGGGAGAGCCAGGAGGAGCACAAGGTCAAGTACATCAAGGCGCGCATCGCCGAAGTGACCTCCGACGGCAAGCGCCTGCTCGTGAAGGGCGAGGACACGCTGGTGAAGCGGCCGATCACGATTCCCTTCGACATGGTCGTGCACGCCATCGGCATGGACCCGAACGTCGACAACATGACGCTGTCGGCGGTGTTCGACGTGAAGCTGGAGACGCACGGCCATATCGACAAGGCGTCGACCTATTCCGACGATGTCGGCGACCATCGCGGCCGGGCGTGTTCGTCGCCGGCGCGGCGACGGGACCCGAGACGATCGACGATTCCATCGCGCAGGGCCAGTCCGCCGCAATGGCGGCGCTGGCGCTGTTCGCGCAGCGCGCGTGCTGGAGGCGGCCGAATGATGTGGGCGATCGCAGCCAGCGAAGGCACCGGCGCCTGCCCCGGCAGCGGCCGGTGCTCGACCTGTCCGGTCCGAAGCTGCGGCGCGCCTTCGAGAACCTCGTGGCAGTCCGCCGAAGACGACGGGCGGCATCGAGCGCTATGTCGGCGCGCTGGCGCTCAAGGCCTCGCTGTTCGAGGAAGTGCTCGGCAAGGGCAAGGTGCAGCGAGCTGACGCGAGACCGAGTTCTGCGATCTCGCCGCCTTCATCACGCCGGTGCGCCGGCGGATCGGCGCCTGGCTCGGCAGCAACGGCTTTGCCGCACATGCAGCGGCCGCCTTGCCGCGCTGCTGGACGGCTGGAGCCGACACGGCCACGGCTGATGCCACGGCTCGGCGCATTCGTCGGCAGCGTTTCCGGCCGACCGCGCGCACCGCTGGGTCGCGCGATCTCGCCGCCGAAGTGCTGCATTTCACCGCGCCCGAGCACTATCCGCTGATGACGCGCTGGATGTGGGACGCGCGCGTCGACACCGGCGTGCTGCGCGAAATCTGGCTCGCCGACGATCCGTCGACGCCGCACCATCGCGGTGGGCGACGATTTTGCCACCTTCGCGCACGCTGCGCGAGGAACTTGAAGGCTTTCTGCGCGACAACGGCGTGTTCCGCGACCTGCCGCTTCTACGTCGATCTGCTCTGCGCCCACGTCTATGCCGGCTACATCAACGACCGCGGCGGCCAATATCTGCACGCCGATTTCTGCGGCGACGCCGAGGCCGACGCGATGCTGCACACGCGCCGCCTGCTGGGCCTCGACGCCGTCGATAGCCGAATCCGGCCGTACCCGCCTGAAGCTGATCGACGGCGAAGCCCACGTACTGGGCGAGCCGGCGCCCGTCTGAACTCGTGAGGATCGACCGATGCCAATTCACGAAAAATCGCTGATCCGCCCCGAGAATCTCGTCACGCATGACAGTCTGCGAGATCGACGGCATCGACGTCTCCGGCCACTGGAGCACGTTCATCAAGAGCTCGCGCGCATCACCGACTACAACGAGGCGATGCAGGAAGAGATCGCGGCGCTGCCGGGCGGCGAGTTCATCCATCGTTGCTGGCAATGCGGCTCGTGCACCAATGCCTGCACGGTCAATGCCATCAATCCCGGAGTTCAATCCGCGCTACTGGATCTATCTGATCCGCATCGGCATCGAAGACGAGCTGCTGCGCGACAAGGACATCATCTGGCAGTGCGTCTCCTGCAACAAGTGCACCTATGCCTGCCCGCGCGACGTCAATCCCGGAAGGCGTGATGAAGGCGACCGCGCATTGGCTCGAACTCAAGGGCCACACCGAGAAGAAGCCGTCGACGATGTTCGACGAGAGCTTCTCCGACCAGGTCTTCGCCACCGGCAAGATCGAGGACGGCCTGGTGCTGACGCAAGTTCTTCGCGCGCACCGAGCAGCCGCTGTTCCAGGATTGGCTGGTCGCGCTGGTGCGCGGCCTCGTCTCGCGGCTGCCGGTCGACGCTGCTGATGAAGCTCGGCCTCGCCGACGCTGTTTCATCCGCGCACGCGCGGCTGGGGCAAGTGCGCGCGCGGCGATCGCAGGAATACGTCGAGGAGCGCAAGGCCGCCGACCGCAAGGCGCTGGGCCTCGATGTGCAGGGAGCGGAATGATGAGCGGCAAGTACAAGAAGGTCGCCTACTATCCCGGCTGCGCGCTGGAAGGCACCGGCACACGCCTACGACCGTTCGACGCGGAGCTCGGCAAGGCGCTCGGCCTTGAACTGGTCGAGCTCGAAGAACTGGAACTGCTGCGGCGCGATGGAGGTCAAGAACATCGATCCCAAGCTGCAGACCTATCTGTCGGCGCGCAATCTCTCGATCGCGGACGAGATGGGCTTCGACACGGTGATGGCGCCGTGCAACGGCTGCTATCACAATCTCAAGAAGGCCGAATACGATCTGCGCCAACGACGACGCATCGCGCGAGGTCAACGAGACGCTTTCGGCCAAGGCCGGCCACAAGACCTATGAGCCCGGCAAGGTCGAGACCATCCATGCGCTCGACTGGATCAAGGACGCGATCGGCGAGGAGGGCCTCAAGGCGCGGGTGAAGAACTCGCTGAAGGGCCTCAAGGTCGCCAATTACTACGGCTGCATGTACACGCGCCCGCGCCACATCTTCCCGGAGAAGGACAAGGGGCCGGGCTCGGAATCGACCGCACAAGCCGCATTTCATGGACGATCTGCTGGCCGCGGCCGGCGCCGAGAACGTCGAATATCCGCTCAAGACCGCCTGCTGCGGCGGCGCCCACACGCTCTCCGACAGCGATACCTCGACCAAGCTGGTGCTCAACCTGCTGACCACCGCGGAGGCCTGCGGCGCCGACGTGATCGCCACCGAATGCCCGACCTGCCACACCGGGCTCGAGATGCACCAGGTCCGCGCCGAAAAAGTGCTGGGCAGCAAGACCTCGGTGAAGATCCTCTACTTCACCCAGCTTCTCGGCATGGCGCTCGGCCTTTCGCCGCGCAAGGTCGGCGTGCACGAGAACATGTCGGACTCTGCGCCAGTTGCTGCGCGAGAAGGGTCTGGCATGAACGCGCGCTCGCCGCGTCAATGCAGACATCGACGATTGCGGTCTGCCGCGACCGGCTCGATGAGATTCTCGCCGTGCCGATGGCGCGATCTGTCGCGCGGCGCAGCCGAGCTTGCGGGCGAGCTTCTGCGCACTCGGCGAACTGTCGCTGGAAAACTGGCTCGCGTCGCAGCGGCGCAGACGCCGACGGCAGCCTACGGTCGAGGGCTTCCGCCTGCTGGCGCTTGCACCGCCAGGGCGCGCGCGGCGATCCGAGCTTCAACGCCTGCCGCGAGACCTGCCGCGAGCTCGTCTACCACCGCAATTGTCGCCTGATGCTGGCGGACGCTGACGCCGCGCGCGCGGCTTGCGCCTGGGCGCCATGGTGGCGCGGCATCTGGTGCTGTTCATCGGCGGCAAACTCGAAATCGCGGGCCTCGGCGAGTTCTGCTGCTCGTCGCGCCCGCTGCGTCGCACGAACAATGCGCGGCCGCGGAATCGCCTGACCTTGAGACGGAGAACTGAGATGCCAACCGTTCGTGGCTGCAACCTTCCCGACGACCTCCTCTACGACGTCGAGAACAACATCTGGTACCGCGAAAACGCCGACGGCACCGTGACGCTCGGCATGACCGCCGTCGCCGCCGCCATGGCCGGCCCGCTCGTCGCCTTCACGCCGAAAAAGGCCGGCCGGCCGGTCGCAGGGCGGCAAGTCCTGCGCCACCGTCGAATCGGGCAAATGGGTCGGCCCGGCCAAGATCGCCTTCGATGCCGACGTGGTCGAGACCAACGAGGATCTCGCCGACAACCCCAAGCTCGCCAACTCCGACACCTACGGCGCGGGCTGGATGGTCAAGGTGAAGCCGGCCGACTGGGCCGCCGCCAAGGCAACGCTCATCCCCGGCACCGCGGTGGCCGGCCCGTACGAGGCCAAGATGGCGAGCCGATTCCTTCGCGGATGCGCGGCGGCTTGAGTGAAACCGGCGCGATCGGCGCCACCAACGGGAGGCAGGCATGGAAATCGCCAACAACCAGAAAAGCATGACGCTGATCGTCACCAAGGGATCGCTGGACTGGGCCTATCCGCCCTTCATCCTGGCGACGACGGCCGCCGCGATGGGCCTCGACGTGACGATGTTCTTCACCTTCTATGGCCTGACGCTGCTGAAGAAGAAGCTCGACCTTCAGGTCACGCACGCTCGGCAATCCGGCGATGGAGATGCCGATGATGGGCATGCACATGACCATGCCCAATATCGTCTCGGCCATACCCGGCGTCGATGCCGCCGCCACGCGCGATGATGAAGAACCTGATCAAGCACAAGGGCGTCGCCTCCATCGAGGAACTGCGCGAAATGGCGGTGGAGGCGGACGTCAAGATGATCGCCTGCCAGATGACCATGGACCTGTTCGAATACAAGCTGGACGACCTGATCGAGGGTCCGGTGCTCGGCGGCGCCGCCACCTATATCGAAGGCGCGACCAAGAGCGACATCAACCTTTTCATCTAGACAGGAGAGACACCGAAAATGGCCGACCAGGTTCTCGACGTGAAGGGGCTGAACTGCCCGCTGCCGATCCTGCGCGCGAAGAAGGCGCTGAAGGAAATGCCGATGGGCGCGACACTGGAGGTGCTCGCCACCGATCCGGGCGCGGTGAAGGACTTCGAAGCCTTCTGCCGCACTACCGGCAACGAACTCGTCTCCTCCAATTCGCAGCCGAACCTCTACACCTTCCTCATTCGCCGGGGCGGCTGAGCAGGCGCTTGCCGGACCCGATGGGGATATCGGCAAGCGCAGCAACCTTCAGTTTGCGCCCTCGTTGGTGAGCGACATCACGCCGGCGACCTTGCCGTTCTTGACCAGGCATTGCCAGCGCGCCTTCTGCGCACCCACGCCGACGATGACGGTGTTGTTCGCCTCGGACGTATTGGTATCGAGCGTCACCACCTCGCCATTGTTGGTTTGCTGCGATACCGCCTGAAGGCAGGCCTGTTCGTCCGTTGAGGGGATGGCGGCTTTAACGGCGCCGCCCGAGGCCTCGTAAGAGGTCACCGTGCATACGCCGTTGACCCCGCCCTTGCCGGTGTACATTACCTCAAGCTCGCTGCCCTGGATGCCGAAGCTTATCGTCACCCCGCCATGCGAAGCATCCCATTGGGTAGGGCCGTATTCCTTCACCTTGGCTTCGGCACGATTGATGCGCACCTTGCCATCGCTGTCGGCCTTTACGCTGATATCGGCAGGGCAGGTCGCCCTGAACTTGGGCGGCTTTGCCTCAGCGGGTGCGACCGCCGCACATACGGCCACCGCGGCAATTGCGAAAGTCATTTTCCTCATCGTGATCTCCCAAGGTGATTGAACGCCATTGCCCGCCCGGAATGCAAAATATCGAACGGGAAATGCCTCGTTCAATAACCTTCGCTCACGTGCGCATGATTGCTGTTGCCCCGCGCGGCGCTCAGTGCGAGGCATCGTCCACCGCGGAGCAGGCCTGGCAAAGCCCGGACAGTTCGACCACGGTTGAATGTGTCGAGAAACGATGCCGGCTCGACAGGTCGCGCAACAATTGATCGATCTGCGGATCGTGGAGCTCAAGCGTTTCGCCGCACCTTGTGCAGATTGCGAATATGGCATGCCCATGCGTGCCGCAATTCTCGTGCGAGCAAACCGCGAAGGTGCTGGTGCTTTCGATCTTGTGAACCGCGCCGTTGGCGATCAGCCGTTCGAGCGCCCGATAGACCTGCAGCGGCGAGCGCAGCCCGGCATCACGCAAAAGGTTGAGCAGGTCGTACGCGCTCAGCGGTTTTCGGGCCTGGGAAAGCACGTCGAAGACGAGTTGCTGGTTACGCCCAGGCGGGCGCCGCAAGGGCGGGTTCGCGTGGGATTCCTCGTGCCGGTGCGCCATGGTGTTACTTTATAACATTGTGATTGACGAACGTGATAACATAACATAATCAGCCGTCAAGCGCAGAACCAGCCGGCCGGCAGGACAAGACTGATGACAAGTTGCGTTACATTCAAGGACCTGACGCTCGGCTACAACAGCCACCCGGCGGTTCACCACCTCAACGGCAGTGGTGCGGAAGGGTTCGCTCACTGCGGTCGTCGGGGCGAACGGATCGGGCAAGTCGACCCTGATGAAGGGTATCGTCGGCGTGCTGAAGCCGATGTCGGGCAGCGTCGGAATGGACCCGGCGAACGCGCATCGCCTACCTGCCGCAGCAGTCGGAGCTCGACCGCTCCTTTCCCGCGCGGGTCATCGATCTCGTGTCGCTCGGCCTTTGGCCACGGCGCGGCCTGCTTGGCCGCTATCGCGCCGAGGATCGCGCTTGACGTGACGAAGGCATTGACGGCGGTCGGGCTGGAAGGCTTCGAGCAGCGGCCGATCGACACGCTGTCCGGCGGCCAGTTGCAGCGCGCCCTGTTCGCCCGCGTGCTGGTGCAGGATGCCGACCTGATCCTGCTGGACGAGCCGTTCAACGCCATCGACACGCGCACGGTCGGCGACCTCATCGCGCTGATCAAGCGCTGGCATGGCGAGAAGCCGCACGATCATGGTCGTCGTGCACGATCTCGACCTGGTGCGGCAGCATTTCCCCGAGACGCTGCTGCTGGCGCGCAGCCCGGTCGCGTGGGGCGATGCCACGCAAGACGCTGGCGCCGGAAAACCTTCTTCGCGCCCGCCAATTCCACGAGGCCTGGGACGACAACGCGCCGTGGTGCGCGCCCGACCTGCCGCACGAGCATTCCCACGAGCACGGACATGACCATGATCACGGGCATGTGCACGGGCATCATGGGCATGGCGCATACACACGCGCACGGGACCCGCAAGGACCTGCCCTGATGGACATGATCTACGACTGGCTGATCGGTCCCTTCGCCGAGTTCGGCTTCATGCAGCGGGCGCTGGTCGGTTCGCGTGCTGCTGTGCGTGAGTTCCTGCCCGGTCGGCGTGTTCCTGATGCTGCGGCGCATGAGCCTGACGGGCGATGCCATGGCGCATGCCATCCTGCCGGGCGCGGCGGCCGGCTTCCTGCTCTACGGACTTGAGATCGTGCCGATGACGATCGGCGGCCTGTTCGCCGGCATGGTCGTGGCGCTGGGCGCGGGCGCCGTGTCGCGCTTCACGGTGCAGCGCGAGGACGCCTCGATGGCCGCGTTCTACCTGATTTCGCTGGCGCTCGGCGTGCTGATCGTCTCGATCCGCGGCTCCAGCGTCGATCTGATGCATGTGCTGTTCGGCACGGTGCTGGCGCTCAACAACGAGGCGCTGGTGCTGATCGGCCTCGTCAGCCTGGCCACGATCGCGGCCCTCGCGGTGTTCTGGCGCGCGCTGGTCGCCGAATGCCTCGACCCGCTGTTCCTGCGCTCGGTCTCGCGGCTGGGCAACACCGGTGCATTTCGTCTTCCTGACGGTCGTCGTGCTCAATCTCGTCGGCGGCTTCCAGGCGCTCGGCACGTTGCTGTCGGTCGGCGTGATGATGCTGCCGGCAGCCTCGGCGCGGTTCTGGACCGTGCGGCTGATGCCTATGTGCCTGCTTGCGATCGCCATCGGCCTTGTCTCCTGCGTGGCCGGGCTGCTGCTGTCCTATCACGCGTCGCTGCCTTCGGGGCCGTCGATCATCCTGTCGGCCGGCGTCGTCTATGTCGTCTCGATCCTTGCCGGATCGCGCGGCATCCTGCGGACCAACTTCCAGCGATCGCACCACCGGGTCGCCTGACCTTCAGCCAGGAAAGAGCACGATGTCAAAGATCACAAGCTGCGCCGCCATCGCAATCGCCATGTTGCTGTTTCAAGCGGCCAACGCATCCGCGCAAGCCCTTAAGGTGGTTGCGAGCTTCTCGATCATCGCCGATCTTGCGCGCAATGTCGGCGGCGATCGCGTCGAGATCACGACGCTGGTCGGGCCTGACGGCGACGCCCATGTCTACGAGCCGAAACCGGCGGATGCGAGCGCCATGGCCAGGGCGGACGTGATCCTTGTCAACGGGTTGCACTTCGAAGGGTTTCTCGAGCGGCTGGTCGAGGCCAGCAGCACAACGGCGCCGGTAGTCGAACTGACCGATGGCGTGCAAACCATCACCATGAAGGAAGCCGCCGACAGCCACTCGCACTCGCATTCGCACGAGGGCGACACCGACCCGCATGCTTTCCAGTCCATCGCCAATGTCCGCATCTATGTGGCCAATATCGCAAAGGCGTTCTGCAATGCGGACGCGGCGGGCTGCCAGATCTACGAGGCAAATGCGGCTGCCTATGGCGGCGAACTCGACAAGCTGGAGAAGGAAGTGAGGGACGCAATCGAATCGATCCCGCCGCAAAAGCGGACGATCATTTCCAGCCATGACGCGTTCGGTTATTTCGAGCATGAATACGGTCTGACCTTCCGCGCGCCCGAAGGCATTTCGACCGATGCCGATCCCTCCGCCGCCGATGTCGCGAAGCTGATCAGGGATGTTCGGCGCGACAATGCCGCCGCCATATTCGTCGAGAACATCACCAATCCACGCCTGATCGAACAGATTGCCAGCGAGACCGGACTGCAGGTCGGCGGCGCGCTTTATTCGGACGCGCTGTCGGACGAGGACGGCCCGGCGTCGACCTATGTCGACATGATGCGCCATAACATCAGGACGATCAGGAGCGCGATCAGCGGGAGCTGATCGCAGGCGCTTTCCGGTGCGCATGCAACCACGCGGGCCGGCTGCCGTTTAGGCAATCATGCAGACTTACGTATTGCTCCTGACGGTGCTGGGTGTCGTGATACTTCTCACCGCCTGGGTGCCTGTGTTCCTCACCAGACTGCCGCTGTCGCTGCCAATGGTCTGCATCGCTATCGGCGTGGTGCTGGTCCTGTCGCCATTTTCGCCTGTCGTCGGCGCAAATCCGCTGGAAAACCGCCTGTTGACGGAGCGGCTGACCGAGCTTGTGGTGATCGTCGCGCTGACGGGAGCCGGGCTCAAGCTGGACCGGCCGTTGAGCTGGCGTGGCTGGAATGCCACCTGGCGGCTGCTTGGCATCGCCATGCCGCTGACGATCGCCGCCATCGCCCTGCTCGGCTGGGCAATGCTGGGACTGGGGCTCGCAGCCGCCGTGCTGCTGGGCGCGGTGCTGGCGCCGACCGATCCGGTGCTGGCGAGCGACGTCCAGGTGGGGCCGCCGCTGACGGGCGAGGAGGACGACGTGCGTTTCGCGCTGACTTCGGAAGCGGGGCTCAATGACGGGCTGGCGTTCCCGTTCGTCTACCTCGCAATCGCGATTGCGCTGTCGCAGGGCACCGGCGAGGCGTTTCTCCTCGACTGGTTCATGATCGACGTGATTTGGAAGGTTTGCGCTGGCCTCGTCATCGGCTGGGTCGGCGGAAAAGCCATGGGTTATCTGGCATTCCGCCTGCCAAGGCGTTCGGGTCTTGCCGAGTCGCGCGACGGGATTGCAGCGCTGGGCATCACCTTCCTTGCCTATGGCACGACGGAACTGATGCACGGCTACGGCTTCGTCGCGGTGTTCGTGGCGGCGCTGGCGATGCGTTCCGTCGAGCGGCAGCACAAGTATCACGACCGGCTTCACACCTTCGCCGAACAGACCGAGCGGCTGGTGATGATGATCCTGCTCGTGTTCTTCGGGGCTGCGATAGCCGAGGGGACGATCTTCGACGCTCTGAACTGGTACGTGGTCGGGTTCGCCCTCCTCGTGCTGCTGGTAGTGCGGCCGGCCTGCGGCTTCGTCAGCCTTGCGGGCTATCCCGCGACGCTCGTGGAAAAGGCGGTGATCTCGTTTTTCGGCATACGCGGGCTGGGCTCGTTCTATTACCTCGCCTTCGCGCTGGGCAAGGCCGAGTTCGAGCAGAGCGGCATCTTGTGGGTATCGGTGTGCTTCGTCGTGCTGGCTTCGATCCTGATGCACGGCGTCACGGTCACGCCGGTGATGAATTTCCTGGACCGCCGGCGCTAGCCCTCGCAGAAGCTCGACTGCCTCGTGCCGCGCAGCGAATCGGCCAATTGTTCGACAACGGGGTCGAAACGGCGCTTCTGCGAAGCAGGGTAACGAAATACCATGTGGTGGACCACCGGCACGCCGCAATGGGCGGTTCGCACCACCTTGACGTAATAGATCTTGCCTTCGGCAGTGCCTGAGATGACGAACCAGTTGTTTCCTCCGGCCTCGTAGCTCTTTCCCGAGAGTTCCGAGCGATACCAGTCCCGGTACTGCCTCATTGACTGGTCTTCGAGCACGCTGCCGTAGACGGCAACTTCGAATTCGCCATCGGCGCTGGCGAAGGTTTGTCCATCACCGTTCTCCACCTCGGTGCGCGGCTCAAAGCCCGGCGGAACGTCGACAACCGTGCCAAACCGGCCATTGGAATAAGTTCGCCAACCGCCTTGCGATGGCTTGAGTTCCGCGTCCAGCTCCGGCTGGTCACCGGGCTCGGGCGGCGTATAGGTTTCCGGAACCGGCGGCGACTCAGGCGGAGACTGCGGCAGGGGCTCGGGCTCGGCCTGCGGTTCGCGCTGGCTTTCGGGCTGGGCTTCGGGCTGGGGGTCGCCTTCCGCATTTTCCTGCGGGCCGGGAGCAGAGTAATTCTCCCCGGCGGCCGGCGGCATGGTCTCCAACTCGCCAGGCTCTCCAGGCGCTGCCTCTGGCGCGGCGGGCCGCGGCGCTGTCTGCGAACCCCTGCTCGTTCCGGCCAGCGCACAACTGGTCCACTCTGCCATTTCGTCGTCGAAGCAGAACCCGAGACGCCCGAGCGCCTCGTCATAGGATCGCGCCGACTGACATGCTGCGGCAAGTGCCGGCTGGGGAAGCTGTTGTCTTCGGCATTCCGAATTGGATTCGCGCGAAAGCGCCAGCAGTCGCTCGACGACGCTGGACTGGGCGAGCGCGGAGCCGGGAAGCAGGCACAGGGCAACCAACAAGACGGCAGGGGAACGCATTACGGCACCTTCGGCAAACGGGCAGACATTCGCCAACAGCCGATTTGCCGATGTGTTCCAACCTACCTTGCGTCACCATCCTTGCCGGCTTGTCCGTCGCGCTGCGGCAACACGCCGTATTCTGACGATTTGACGGAACCGGTCTTGATTTGCATGCCTTCGGCCGACAGCCCGCGGCGAAGCAGTTCACGAACCGCCGACGCGCGGCTTGGCATGCGGAACTTGAAACGCCAATCGTCGATCGCGGCGAGTTCCTGCGGGCTCAGCATGATCTGCAAACGTTCATTGCGGTCGCGGTTCATTGCGCACCCCGGTAGGACAATACTGGCCTGGAACGGATGAGCAGTATTTAGCTAACTTTACGCCAATTTCAAGTTTTGAGCATTTTGCGCGGCAGTCTGCAAGTCTGTCATTGCGGGCTTTCATCGCAGGGCTTCTTGCGCGTTAATGGGGCGCATATGGGGGCCAGGAAGAGGATCACTTGGCCATGATGCACGAAATTTCGGCCCGATGCGTCCATTGCGAACACGTCAATACGCTTGTCATTGCGGGCGACATCGGCAGCAGGCATGAACTCGCCTGTTCGAGGTGCCATTGCCTGCTTGGGTCGCTCGGGGAATTGAAGCCGAAGCGCGGCGCATCGCGACACCCGCCGGGCGAAACTTCGATCAGCTGCGCATAAGACGAAACACGGCTTGCCACTTGCAGCAGGCTTGCAGAAAATGCGGCCATGCTACCGCACGCCAGTACATACGAAGAAGTCTGCCGCGAATTTCCGATGGGAAATTCCGGCGCGTTTCAATATCGGCGTTGCCTGTTGCACCGAGTGGGCGCGCCGTGAGCCGCATCGCGTGGCACTTGCGGCGCTGGCAGGCGCGACGGCCCGGCGACGACACCACCTATGTCGAACTGGAAGAGGCGTCAAACCGGCTTGCCTCCCATCTGGTGCGCAGCGGCCTGGCGCCAGGCGAGCGTGTCGGCATCATCCTGCCGCAGAGCGTCGAGACGGTTGTCGCCCATCTTGCCATCTACAAGAGCGGGCTTGTCGCGGTGCCGCTGGCGCGCCTGTTCGCCGCCGATGCGATTGCCTACCGGCTGGCGCGCGCCGGCGCGAGGGCGGTCATCACCACGCCGAGACGGTCTCGCCAAGATCGAAAGCGGTGCGCGAGCGCCTGCCGCAATTGGGCGAAGTCATCGTTACCGGCGATCCTGCACCGCAGGGCTGCGACTGCGTTCGCGCAAGGCGCTTGCCGGCGGCTCCGCACAGTTCGAGGCCGGCCGATACCGATCCGGACGATCCGGCGCTGATCATCTTCACCTCGGGCACGACGGGTCCCGCCAAGGGCGCGCTGCACGGCCATCGCGTGCTGCTGGGGCATATTCCCGGCGTGCAGTTCCATCACGAATGGATGCCGCAGCCCGGCGACGTCGCCTGGACGCCGGCCGATTGGGCCTGGGCGGGCGGGCTGCTCAACATCCTGCTGCCGTGCCTGATGCTTGGCGTTCCGGTGGTCTATGGCGGGCTGGAGCGGTTCGATCCGGAGCTCGCATTCCGGCTGCTGAGCGAAATGAAGGTGCGCAATGCCTTCATTCCGCCGACGGCACTGCGGCTGATGAAGACGGTCGAGAATCCGGCAGCAGCGTTATCGCGCTGTCGCTGCGCACCATCGGTTCGGGCGGCGAGAGCCTTGGCCGCGACACCTTCGAGTGGGCGCAAGGCAAGGCTTGGCCTTGCGATCAACGAGTTCTACGGCCAGACCGAATGCAACCTGGTGCTTTCTTCCTGCGCAGCGCTCGGCATCAGCCGCGCCCGGCGCCATCGGCAAGCCGGTGCCGGGGCACAGGGTCGCCGTCATCCGGCACGACGGCACCGTGTGCGAACCCGGCGAACAGGGCGAAGTGGCGGTGATGCGGCCCGATCCGGTGATGTTCCTCAACTATTTCGAGGAGCCGGAGGCGAGCGCGCGCAAGTTCATCGGCGACTGGATGACCACCGGCGACCAGTGCGTGATGGATGGCGACGGCTATTTCCATTTCGTCGGCCGGGACGACGACATCATCAACTCGGCCGGATACCGCGTGGGCCCGTCGGAGATCGAGGATTGCGCCGTGTCGCACCCGGCGGTGAAACTCGCGGTGGCGGTCGGCAAGCCGGACGCGCTGCGCACGGAGATCGTCAAGCTCTATGTCGTGCTTGCGGAGGGACAGGCGCCCGGCGACGGGCTGAAGGAGGAAATCCGGCAGCATGTGAAGGCGCGAATGGCGGCCAACATCTATCCGCGCGAGATCGAATTCGTCGACGAGATCCCGCTGACGACGACCGGCAAGGTCATCCGCCGCGTTTTCCGCGATCGCGCGCGCCAGGAGGCGTCGCAAGCGCCATAGGCAGCATGCGGGCGAGGAGATCCTTGGCGAGGCGGCGCGCCGCCTGATGCAGTTTCAGCGCGGCGACCGCGCGTTTTGCCCTGCCGTCCGCCGCGCGAGATCACCAGTGTCGCCACAGTCATCTTCTGCGGCCAGAGCCGGTCTATCCATGCGGTCTCGCGCGCCAGCGAATCGGCGAACTCGAAGCCGGGCGTTGCGAGCAATTGGCGCGTGACGCGGTGCATCAGCTGGTTGCCGGGCGAATAGCTGCCCCACGCCTCGTCGAAGGCGGTCTTCCATGGATAATACCGGTTGCCCGAGCGAAGCATGATCAGCGAGGCGATCGCCTGTCCATCGACGCGCAATGTGTAGATTACCGCGCGGCCGTCCTTGGCGAGCGCGGCGACGGCCTGGCGGGCAAAGGCTGCGGTCTTGCGGATCACATGTATCGAACTGCCCTTGCGGCCCTTCCAGCCGCGCGTTTCCAGCACGAGGAATTCCTCGAAGCGCAGCAATATGTCCCACAGTTTTTCCGCGCGCTCGAACTCCACCACTCCCTTGCTGCGCAGTTTTCGCTCGAGCCGCTCGATGCCCCTGTGGCGAGTGGCGGTGCCGGCAGGGTCTTCATGGGGAGCTTGCGGCAGCAGCACGGCGCGCGACCGGCGCTGGATGATCTCGACTTCCAGTTTCTGCCCGCGAAGCTTCTCGATGAGCATCGCCCCTGGTCCCTCGAGCGGGAAATCCTCCAGCACGAGCGGCATTCCGGCATGGAGCCGGTCAAAGAGTTCGGCGAACCTTGAGAAGGTTTCCTCAAGGTCGTCGGCATCGGCCAGTGGCAGCGAAAGCGGCGCGAAGGGGTGCGTAAAGGCGCGCAGCACGGTCACCGGCGGAAGGCCGATCTTTTCCTGGCTCAGCGGCAGTGCAAGGCGCAGTTGCTCGTCATCGCCAAGCTGTTCGCCCAGCAGGAGCATTCGGCGCTTGCCAGCGCCCATGCGCCCCTGTGCGGCGGCCTGGAATGCCTCTTCGAAAAACAGGTTATGGCCGTCGCTGCGGCCGGCCAGTGCGGCGAGCGCCGCCGTTTGCTCCGCATCCATCGTCTGCGGACAGTCGACAAGGCGCCAAAGGCTGGAGCCGATCGTCTCCGTGGTGACGGTACGGACATGGCAGTCTTCACGCGCCGCAGCCGTTGCGGCAACCGGGGCGCGCATCATCGCGCCGCGCCCGGCGGTGCAGGGCAGCTCTCGACATTCGCCAAAGAGGGGACGGGCTGGCAGGTCGGCAACGAAAAAGGGCTCCGCAGTTGCGCGGGTAACGTTGCCACAAAGCGCTTAACAAAGCGTTCGAAACGCGATCCAGAGTGCGATATCACACTATTTTGTCAGGCTCAGCCCTTGAACCCGTCGGCGTCGAGAAATGCCTGTTCGGCCGGCGAAGTCGGCCTGCCCAACAAGGCATTTCGGTGAGGGTAGCGGCCGAAGCGGGCGATGATGTCGCGGTGCATGAGCGCGTATTTGTAGCTCTCGTCGCTGGACCAGGCATGCATCAGGGCAACGCAACGCTGCTGGTCGATGATGCTCTCGCTGTGCATCAGCGGCAAGAAGATGAAATCGACGAAATCGCGCTCGACCTGCAAATGATAGCCGGCGGCCAAGGCATGATTGGCGGCGGCGAGCGCCTGCGGATCGGCCGCGAAGGCGCGCGGATCGTCCCGGAACATGTTGCGCGAGAACTGGTCGAGAACGATGATCAGCGCCAGGCACGAGCGCGGATGGTCGAGCCAGTCCTGCAATTGGCCTGCGGCGGCCCTGGCGTGAAGCCCGGCGAAAGTTTCGCGTATCTGCGCATCGACCTCGTCGTTGCGTGCGAACCAACCGGCAGCTCCGATGGAGCGCCAGAATTCAAGGACTTCGGCAGCTTCAGCGTTCAAGGCAGTCTCCCATGATGCATTGATGCCCCGTCAGCCTGTCCGGGGCAAGAGCGGTCTTGAAACCAGATGGGCTTTGGTGAGACATCATGCCCGACAAGATGGAGCGATGCGTTGGAAGATCATGAAGTGCTGGACCTCAAGGGTCTGAAATGCCCCCTGCCGGTGCTGCGTACCCGCAAGGCATTGCGGACCCTTGCGCCGGGAGCGCGGCTGTGGGTGGAAGCGACCGATCCGCTGAGCGCACTCGACATTCCCAATTTCTGCCGCGAGGACGGGCATGCGCTGATAGAGGCAGGCGAGCGCGATGGCGTGCGGCGTTTCCTGATCGAGCGCGGTCAACGCGGCTTGTAGCCGGGGATTGCCAGCGGATTATCCATCAGCGCCGCCCGATCGGGCGTATCGGGCATTGCCAGATCGGCAAAGCCCGCGAAGAGCTTCTGCACGAACAGCGGCTCGAGATCGCGCAAGATGACGACAATGCGCGTGCCGCGTTCCCCGCCCGGCCATTGTCGCAATTGGCGCGGCTCGTGCATCACGCCGTGGATCGCATGCAGCAGCAGCGGGCCGTCTTCGTGTCCGACATCCACCAGTCCCTTGAGGCGCAAGAGGTGCGGCGCGTGCGCCGAGGTCAGCAATTCACAGAACATCTCGGCTGCCCGACGCGGCATCGGCCCGGGGCAGCGCAGCACGACGGAACGGATTGCATCGCCATGCCGGTTGACGTCGTGATGATGGTGGTGATGGCCATGCGCGGGGGGCAATTGGCGCGACAGGGGAGCCAAGGCCGTGTCGAACAGGGCAGGCGAGAGCACCGCCTCTTCGCGCGCGATCACGGACGCCGTGGCATTGTGTTCGCGCAGCAGGGCGATGATATCGGCAAGGCGTGTTTCGCGCTCGGCGCCGGGCACCATGTCGAGCTTGGTCACGATGATGAGATCGGCGAGCGCCGCCTGCATCCGCGCCTCGGCGTGTTCGGCCAGTTGCTGCGGGGCATTCAGCGCGTCGGCCAGCGTTATCAGGCTGCCGGGCTCGAAAGTCGCTGCGATCTGCGGATTAGCGATGATCGCCTGCAGCACCGGCACCGGATCGGCCAGGCCGGTGGTTTCCACGATGACGCGGTCGATGCGGTCATGCGGCAGATTGGCAAGCGTCTGCGCCAGCTCGCCGCGTATCGTGCAGCAAAGGCAGCCGTTGGAAAGCTCGATAATGCCGTCCTCGCGCCCTTCGATGAACAGATGATCGAGCCCGGTTTCGCCGAATTCGTTGATGATGATGGCGGTGCGGGCGAATCCGTCCGCCTTGAGCAGGGCATTGAGAAATGTGGTCTTGCCGCTGCCGAGAAAGCCGGTGAAGACATGGACCGGGATGCGCGCGCGCTCCATTGCACTCACTGCCCTGTTGCCTTGACCGGAGAATAGGTTGGGCGCCTGGTCGGAACCGGGATCCTGCCCTTGGGCTCCACGTGCCGCCGACGTGACCGCGCTGCTTGGCGGCGCGTCGATCCCTCCGGTGCTCACGGTGACAGGCGCGCCCGGGACGCGCGGCGACAGAAGGGCGGAACTGATGACCATGTCGCCCGGCATCAGGTCGTAGCGCGCCTTGAGCGCCGCTTCGCTGCACATGGTGGCCCGCTGGCTTTTTGGAGGGACGGGCGGCTTGGCGGAAACGAAGGTTTCGATCGAAGGTCCGCCGGATTTCTCGAAGCCCTGCAACAGCAGGCGGGCGGCCTCGACGGCCCGTTCGGTCTGCGAATTGGTGCCGAACACCACCGCGATCAATTGCCTGCCGTTGCGCGTCGCGCTCGCAACCATGTTGTACCCGGAGGCGCAGACGAAGCCGGTCTTCATGCCGTCTGCGCCGGTAAAGCGTTCCAGCAGCAGGTTGAAGGAGTGCTCGACCTTGTCGCCTGCCTTGATGGCGGGAATGGCGAAGTAGGGCGCATATTGCGGAAACTCGTCGAGGATATGCGTTGCAAGCAGCGCCATGTCGCGCACGGTGGTGTATTGCGCCGTGTCGTGCAGGCCGTTCGGATTTGCGAAACGGCTGTCGGCCATGCCAAGGCGCGCGGCCTCCGCGTTCATCCGCTCGACGAAGGCAGCCTCCGTGCCTGCCACCGATTCGGCAATCGCCATGGCGACGTCGTTTGCGCTCTTGACGATGAGGATCTTCAGCGCGGTGTCGAAGCGCAATTGCGTGCCGGGGCCGTAGCCCATCTTCGAGGGCGGCTCCTTGCCTGCCTTGGCGGAAATCGTCACCGGCGAACCCGGGCTGATCTCGCCAGCGGCGAGCGCACGCAAGGTCACGTAGATGGTCATGAGCTTGGTCAGCGATGCCGGATACCACCGGTCGAAAGGACGGTTCTCCATCAGCACGGTGCCCGATTGGCGCTCGACGACGATCGAGGGGAGGTTTGCCTGTGCGCTTGCCGCAACGGGAGCAATCAGCACGGCAAGAACGATCAGTGCGGGAGCAAGGATGCGGGCTCGCGCGGCACGCAGCGTCAGTTTGTAGCGCGGGGCATTGCCTGTACTTGGTTCTTGCATTTCGCTATCAATGAAAGGAGTTGCGGCTTCGGGCGGTTGCCCCGGCTATTGGCAAAGCCAGCTATTGGCAAGGAATGGCATTTCAGTCCAGACATCCGGCACATATCAGGGCCGGCTGCCTGTCCCGGGCATGCGAGCGCGGATGCAAATCAGCCGCGCCCAGCCTTGAAATCATATGGAGCGAACATGCCCGTCATCAACCGGATGGCCGAACTTCAAGACGACATTGCGGCCTGGCGCCGCGATTTCCACAGCAATCCGGAACTTCTCTATGAAGTCCACCGCACCGCCGCAAGGGTGGCGGCGCTGCTGCGTGAGTTCGGCTGCGACGAGGTCGTCGAAGGCATCGGACGCACCGGCGTGGTCGGCGTCATCCGCGGCAACAAGCCGGGCACCGGCGCGATCGGGTTGCGGGCCGATATGGACGCGCTGCCGATCACCGAGGAAACAGGCAAGCAGTATGCCTCGCGCAATCCGGGCCTGATGCATGCCTGCGGCCATGACGGCCACACGGCCATGCTGCTCGGCGCGGCGCGCTACCTTGCCGAGACGCGCAATTTCGCGGGCGATGCCGTGGTGATCTTCCAGCCGGCCGAAGAGGGCGGGGCCGGTGGCCGCGCCATGGTCGAGGACGGCATGATGGAGCGGTTCAACATCGAGGAGGTCTATGGCATGCACAATCTGCCGGGCCTGCCGGTGGGACATTTTTCGATGCGCCCGGGGCCTATCATGGCCTCCACGGACGAATTCGAGATCACCTTCCGGGGCAGGGGCGGCCATGCGGCGATGCCGCATCTTTGCGTCGACCCTGTGACGGCGGCGGCGCAGTGCGTCGTGGCGCTGCAGACGATCGTTTCGCGCCAGATCGATCCGGTCGACAGCGTGGTCGTCTCCGTAACGCAGTTCCACGCCGGCAAGACGCATAACGTCATTCCGGACACTGCCTTTCTGAACGGCACCTTCCGCACGCTCAACGCCGACACGCGCGCTTTCACCGCGAAGCGATTGCGCGAGGTGACCGAGGGAATTGCGGCCGCTTGCGGGCTCGATGTCGAGGTGATCCACATGCCGACCTATCCGGTGACGTTCAATCATGCCGACCAGACCGCCAAGGCGGCGGCGATCGCCAGCGCCATATCGGGCGAGGACAAGGTGGAAACGCAAATGCCTCCGACGCTTGGAGGCGAAGATTTCTCCTACATGCTGGAGCGCAGGCCCGGCGCCTTCATCTTCATGGGCAACGGGGATTCGCACGGGCTGCACACGCCGCGTTACGATTTCAACGACGAGGCGATACCCTACGGGGCGTCCTACTGGGCAAAGCTGGTGGAAACGCTGCGCGCGGCTTGAGGCCGGCGCTACTCCTCCAGCGCCTCCGAAATGCGGCGCTGCAATTCGTTGACGTTGACCAGAACCAGCGCGCCGCGCGCCTTTTGCACATGGCCCTCGCGCTCCAGGTGATTGAGTTCGCGCGACACCACCTCGCGGCGCGAGCCGATGCGCTCGGCGAGTTCTCGCTGGATGGGCGGCGGGCTGATCGAGCGCTGTGCCGGATTGCCGGTGCGCGGGCGCGACAGCCGCAGCAATTCGGCATAAAGCCGGTGCTTTGCCTGCAGGAACGAATGCTCGCCGAGCCTCAGGTTGAGCGCGCGCACGCGGGCGGCGAACATCTTCAGCACCTGCATGGAAATGTCGGGCTCGGTTCGCAAGATTTCGAGGAAGATGCGTTGTGGCATGATGCAGATGCGCGAACGGGTCAGCGCCGTGACGTTGGCCGAGCGGGTGGCGCCGTCGATCGCGGCGATTTCGCCAAAGAAGTCGCCTTCGCCCATCTCGCCCAGGATGACTTCCTTGCCGACAGCAATGCGCAAAATGATTCGCACGCGTCCCGAGATGATAAAACGCACGTCGTTGGTCTCGTCATCGACGTCGATGACAAGCTCGTTGGCGTCGTAGTCCTTCCAGATGCAACTGCGGGCGTAGCGCTCCGACTGCGCCGCAGCGACACCCTTGAAGAGCGGAATCTTCGCGAGCGAATCCATTGTCGGCTACCCCGCCTGCTTCATGTGCAAATCCTGCTGTTTCCAGCGGCCAAGACGCCGCCGCCCGGCGAGATTAATGATTTGCCGGCGCAAAGAGCAATGCTCTTGTTTTGCCGCAGCCACTTCAATTGGCACAAATTTTCCAGTGAAAGCATGGCGGCGGGGCGTTTCCCGGGTCGCAATAGTAATATTTCCCACAGGTAAGCAGTAAGTTAACCAATAAGCAAATGTTTTGCCCCCAAGGTCCGGCAGGGCGGGCTACCGAAAGTCATGATTTGGGTCGTAGATGAAGCTCTCGTTCAAGGACACAAGCAGCGTAACAGCCGACGCGTTGGCCGAACCGGTCTTCGAGTCGTCAGTTCGTGCGTTGTACGACGACCCCAAGGCGCTTTTCGTGGGAAAGATCGCCGTCTTCCTCTCGCTTGGCGCCATCTGGTACCGCACCGGCGACAGCGTCGTCATGGTGATGATCGCGGTCCTGCTGCTGTCGGGCGTGATCCGGCTCGTCTCCTTCATGAATTTTCACCGTGCGCTCAAGGCCGGGCTGACCCCTGAGGACTACAAGGTCTGGGAGTGGCGGTATTCGATCTGGGGCTCGGTGTTCCTCGGCCTCATCGGCATCTTCGATTTCCTGATCTTCGCCCGCCAGTCGGACGGGTTGGTGCATCTCTTCGCCATCTCGATGACCATGGCCTATGTCATCGGCATTTCCGGGCGCAACTTCGCCAGCGCCAGCATCGTCCAGACCCAAGTGCTCGTCGTGTCCGTGCCGATGGTGCTCGGGCTGATCCTGTTCGGCGACGGCTATCATGCGCTGCTTGGGATGATGCTCATTCCGTTCTTCGTGGCGCTGAATTCTATTGCCGCCCGCCTGCGCACCATGCTGACCAATGCCGTGCTGACCGCGCTGGAGAACAAGACGATCGCCGAGCGTTTCGACATCGCCTTGCGCAACGTCTCGCACGGGTTGGCGCTGATGGACCGGGAGGGCAATTTCGTCGTGGCCAATGCCCGCTTCGCGCCACTCGCCGGACTGGAGCCCGGCACGTCCGTGGTCAATCGCAAGATCGAGATACTGCCAGACCTCAGCACGTCTCCCGAGGCGCCCGGCGCGCGGCCAAAAGCGCTCACCGAAGTATTCACCCAGTGCCTTTCGGAAGAGCGGCCGGCCCGCTTCAAGCATGTGCTTTCCGACGGATGCATCGTTGAATCGATCTACAATCCGACCAACAACGGCGGCGGCGTCTTCGTTCTGGAGGACGTTACCGAGCGCATCAGCTCGGAGCAGGAAATCCGAAAGCTCGCAAGCTTCGACCCGCTGACGCACCTGCCGAACCGGCGCTTCTTCGCCATGGAAATCAATCGCGTGCTGCAGGAAGGCGAGGGGCTCGGGCCCTGCAGCATCTTCTTTGTCGATCTCGACAATTTCAAGGATGTGAACGATTCGCTGGGCCACACCATCGGCGACAAGCTGCTGTGCTCGGTGGCGCTGCGGATGCGTTCGCGCATGCCCGAACGGGGCATGGTCTGCCGGTTCGGTGGAGACGAATTCGTCATCGTCGTGCCAGGCAGGATGCAGCGGCGCGAATGCAGCGCGTTCGCCGAGTTGCTGATCGAGGAAATCTCCAAGCCAATGGTCATCGACGGCAACAATCTGAGCGTCGGCGCCAGCATCGGCATCGCCCAGTGCCCCGCCAATGGCCGGGACTACAACCACCTGCTCAAAGTATCCGATGTCGCGCTCTACGACGCCAAGGCGCGCGGCCGGGGCTGCCATTCCTTCTATTCGGACGAGCTTGGCGACGTCATCCGCGATCGCCGCACCATGGAGAACGAGCTGCGGCGTGCCATCGAACGCGGGCAACTGCAGATCAATTACCAGCCGCTCGTCAGCATTCGCGACAACCGGGTGAAGACCTGCGAGGCGCTGCTGCGCTGGCATCATCCCGAGCGCGGGGCGATCTCGCCGGCAGTGTTCATCCCGATCGCCGAGGAGATCGGCATCATCTCGCAAATCGGCAAGTTCGTGCTCGAGCAGGCGACGAAGGCCTGCGCAACGTGGCCCGGAAATGTGTCGGTGGCGGTGAACGTTTCCTCGCTGCAATTCCAGCAGTCGGATGTCTGCGCCGTGGTATCGCACGCGCTCTCCAAGAGCGGGCTCGATCCGCACCGGCTGGAAATCGAAGTTACCGAATCGGCCATGCTGGGCAATGTCGGCGAGACCACGGCGGTGCTCTCCAAGCTTGCCAAGCTGGGCGTGCGTATTTCGCTCGACGATTTTGGAACGGGCTTCTCCTCGCTCAGCTACCTGCATGCATTGCCGCTCGACAAGGTGAAGATCGACCGTTCATTCATCGAAAGCATCCACGAGGATGAGCGTTCGCTGGTACTTCTGTCGGGCGTAACGCATCTGGCAAGGGAACTTGGTCTTTCGGTAACAATCGAAGGGGTCGAGACCACCGAGCAGATGCAGATACTGACCGAAAAAGTACATGTGGATGAAATGCAAGGCTATCTGTTCGGACGCGCAATGCCGGCTGACGACATCATGACCTTGCTCAGCGCGCAAAATCCCGGTCAACAGATTGCACAGCGCCAGGCCAATATTGGCAGTTAAACTTCACCCATCTGCAAATTGTCTATTAGTTAATAGAAATTAACCATGTTTTCAGATAGTGTCCCATTTTGACGCGTAGTTGCCGCCACTGCCTTTACAGCCATTAATAATTTGTTAACTGTATCCCCAAGGCCGCGTGGGGCGGTCTTATTCAGGGGAATGCAATGGGTATTGAATTGACGGGGGGCGAAAGCTCTCTTTCGTCGCGGCTTAGTGCTGTGCTCGACGATGTTACTTATCACAATGCAAGCAACGCCCGCGACCGGGACGCAATCTATGCGCTCCGCTACCAGGCTTATCTTGCCGAGGGCGCGATCGATCCCAACGCGGAAAAGCGCTTCCATGACGCCTATGACGAGATGGACAATTGCTGGATCTTCGGCGTCCACCTGCATGGGGAACTGGTCAGCTCGATCCGCTTCCACGTGATCTCGAAGGCAAGCCGCAAGGGGCCGGCGCTCGATGTTTTTCCCGACATCGTCAGCCCCATCATCGAAAGCGGAATGACCATTGTCGACCCCACGCGACTGGTCGTTTCGAGGGAGGCGTCGCGCCGTCATCCGGAACTCCCCTACCTGACGGTGCGCATAGCCTGCATGGCGGCGGAGTATTTCAACGCCGTAAAATGCCTCGCGACCGTGCGCGTGGAACATGAGGCGTTCTACAGACGCATCTTCGACTTCGTGCCGGTCTGCGAGCCCCGCCCTTATCCGACGCTGAAGCGGCCGATCGCCCTCATGTTCGGAGACATGGACCACATCCGCGACAGGATCGCCAAGCGATACCCGGTCTTCACTTCCAGCGAGGAAGAACGGGCGGAATTGTTCGAGCGTCCCGGAGCTCATGCACTGCGCGCCAAATTCCGCGACGTGGAGCAGTTCCGGGCACTTGCCGAAAAGCCGGCCCTGGCGCCAACGCCGCTCACCGATCGCTTGTCTGCCACCGTGGATTGATCCACGGTTCCAGGTTGGAACGCGGCAGCGGATCACGGCCAAGGATGTGGTCGGCGGCCTTCTCGCCGGTCATGATCGAGGGCGCGTTGAGATTGCCGTTGGTGATGCGCGGGAAGATCGAGCTGTCGGCAACCCGCAGGCGCTCGACGCCGATGACGTTCAGCTTTGGATCGACCACCGATCGCGGATCGTCGGCGCGGCCCATGCGGCAGGTTCCGCACGGATGGTAGGCGCTCTCGGCATGGTCGCGAATGTGGGCGTCGAGCTCCGCGTCCGACTGCACATGCGCTCCGGGTGAAATTTCCCTGCCGCGATAGGGGTCGAAAGCGGGCTGGCCGAACATCTCGCGCGTCAGCCGGATCGCATGGCGAAAATCGCTCCAGTCGTCCGCATGGCTCATGTAGTTGAAGCGGATCGATGGAGCCTGCCGCGGGTCGGCGCTCTTCAGCCGGATTTCGCCGCGCGAACTGGAACGCATGGGGCCGACATGCGCCTGGAAGCCGTGCGCCTTGGCCGCAGACTTGCCGTCATAGCGGATCGCCACCGGCAGGAAGTGGTACTGGATATCGGGATATTCGACCCCGGGCTTCGAGCGCACGAAGGCAGCGCTCTCGAAATGATTGGTCGCGCCGTCGCCGGTCTTGAACAGCAGCCATTCCAGCCCGATGCGAGCCTTGGAAAAGAGGTTCATCTTCGAATAGAGCGTGATCGGCTGCAGGCACTCCATCTGTATGTAAAGCTCCAGGTGGTCCTGCAGATTGCCGCCCACACCGGGCCTGTCGGCCACCACGGGAATGCCGTGCTCGGCGAGGTGGCGCGCCGGGCCGATGCCCGAAAGCATCAGCAGCTTGGGCGAATTGATCGAGGAGGCGGCGATCACCACCTCGCGCCGCGCGCCGATGGTCTCCTTGCGGTCGCCGCGGATGATCTCGACGCCGGTCGCCCGGCCTTGGTCAATCACGACGCGGGTGGCTAGGCCGCGCACCAGCGTCAGGTTCGGCCGCTTCAAGGCGGGTTTCAGATAGGCATTGGCAGCGGACCAGCGGCGGCCTTTCCAGATCGTCTGCTCCATTGCGCCGAAGCCTTCCTGCTTCAGCCCGTTGTAATCGTCCGTCACCTCGAAGCCGGCCTGCTTTCCGGCTTCAACGAAGGCGTGGAACAGGGGATTTTGCCGCGAACCCCGCTGGACATGCAGCGGGCCGTCATGGCCGCGCGCAACACCGCTGCCGCCATGGGAGTGCTCCATGCGCTGGAAATAGGGAAGCACGTCGGCATAGGACCAGCCGGTCGCGCCTTCCTCGGCCCAATGGTCGAAGTCGCGGGCATGGCCGCGCACATAGACCATGCCGTTGATCGAGGAGGAGCCGCCGATGACCTTGCCGCGCGGCGTCGCCATGGCGCGTCCGCCCAGGTTCGGCTCGGGCTCCGATCTGAAGCCCCAGTCGTAGAGCGGCATGTTCATGGGATAGGAAAGCGCCGCGGGCATCTGGATCAAGGGACCCATGTCCGTGCCGCCATATTCGATGACGATGACCTGGTTGCGCGGGTCTTCGCTCAGGCGCGCCGCCAGCGCCGATCCGGCGGAACCGGAACCGATGATGACGAAATCGGCATCGAGGCTGGTGGGAATGGCGCCGCCGGTCACTGTGGTTGCTTCCTCAGTAGGGATACTGCGGCGCGGCCATGGCCACGTAGACGCTCTTGACCTGCGAATAGGCCTCCATCGCCCAGCGGCCGTTCTCGCGTCCGATGCCGGAGCGCTTGTAGCCGCCGAAGGGCAGCTCGACCGGGGTGAAGTTGTAGGTGTTTATCCAGCAGGTGCCGGCCTGCAGGCGCGCCATCATGCGATGCGCGCGGGCCATGTCGTTGGTGTAGACGCCGGCCGACAAGCCATAGAGCGTGGCGTTGGCCCTTTCGGTGACCTCGTCCTCGTGCCTGAAGGTCAGCACGCTCATCACGGGGCCGAAGATCTCGTCGGTGCAGATCGACGCGTTTTCGTCGGTGACGTCGAAAATCGCCGGCTCGACCCAGAAGCCGCCCTCGAAACCGGCGACCTTGGGCATTGCGCCGCCGTGCACGAGTTTCGCCTCGCGCTTGCCCGCCTCCAGATAGGCGGCCACCTTGCGGAAATGTTCGGCCGAGACCAGCGGCCCGATATTGGTGTCCGGATCGAGCGGATCGCCGATCTTCATGGCCTTGGTGCGCGCCACCAGCTTCTTGAGGAATTCGTCCTTGACGCTTTCATGGACGAAGACGCGCGTGCCGTTCGAGCAGACCTGCCCGGTGGAATAGAAATTGGCGATCATCGCGCCGCCGACGGCCGAATCGAGATCCGCATCCTCGAAGACGATGAAGGGGGACTTGCCGCCGAGTTCCAGCGTCACGTGCTTGAGCGTCTGCGCCGCGCCCTGCAGGATGCGCACGCCCGTTGCCGTGGAACCGGTGAGCGAGACCTTGGCGATGCCGGGATGGGCGGTGAGCGCCGCGCCGACGCTGCCATCGCCCTGCACGATATTGAAGACGCCGTCGGGCAGGCCCGGCATCCTTGTAGGCTCTCGCCAGTTCGAGCGCGCTCAGCGGCGTCGTCTCGGCCGGCTTGAAGATGAAGGCATTGCCGCAGGCCAGCGCCGGGGCCGATTTCCAGCATGCGATCTGCAAGGGGTAGTTCCATGCGCCGATGCCCGCGCAAACGCCAAGCGGCTCGCGGCGGGTGTAGCCCCAATCGCCCTCGTCGCCGGAAAAGCCGACATATTCGCCGGTCATCACGGCTGCCTGCGCCGCGAAATATTCGATGCAGTCGGCACCCGAGGTCACGTCGACGGCCAGCGTCTCCTGCACCGGCTTGCCGGTATCGAGCGTCTCCAGCCGGGCAATGTCGGGCAGGCGCTCGCGCAGGATGCGGGCGGCCGCCTGGAGAACGCGCGCGCGGGCGGCGGGCGGTGTCTTGCGCCAGACCTCATGGCCCTTGCGCGCCGCTTCCACCGCCGCATCGACATCGGCCGGCGTCGACCATGCGATCGTGGCGATGACTTCGCCCGTGGCGGGATAGATGACATCGCGCGAGGGGCCGGAGCCCTGCACGAATTCGCCGCCGATGAAGTTGCTCGGGCGCGGGACCAATGCCGCGATTTCGGGTTTCAAGACTGTCTTGTTCATTGTGCCACCCCTCCCCGGGCGAGCCGGTGTTCCAGATAATCCATGCATGATGATATCGCCTCGCCAGCATCTGGCCCTTGCGGGCGCAGCGCGTGGCGCACATAGGAGCCGTCGATCATGGCGGCGAGGCCCTCGGCCGTCGCGAGCGCGTCGGCGCGGCACATGAGCGGGACCAGCGCATCGACGAGATTGCTGCGCAGCCTGCGCGTATAGACCTGCAGAAGGCGCGCGGCAGGGGGCGATGAATAGGCGTGGAGGTAGAACACCAGCCATGCCGCTATGGTGGTGCGCTCGAACTGGCTGGAGCCGAAACTTGCCCGCACGATTGCGGCCAGTCGCTCGCGCGGGTTCGTCGCGCTTTCAAGTCCGGCCCGAACCTCCTGCGCAAATTCACGCAGCAGATGGCGCATCGTCTCGATGATGATGCCGTCCTTGCCTCCGAAATAATGAAAGGCCAGCGCGGTGGACATGCCGGCGCGCGTCGCGATTTCCCGCACCGACACGTCAAGCGATCCCTGCTCGCCGATCGTCAGGATCGCGGCGTCGATCAGCGATTGTCGCCTTCCGGTCTGGACGCTGGTTCTAGACAAGTCTCATCCCCGTGGTCCGTGCTTGCATGTTCAATAATATGCAACTTTTATAATGTTTGATTGACTGATCAATCAAAATAGGGATTATTTTCTTGCGGGTAAATGGCCGAAGTGCTGAAAATGAATGACGCGCCATGCATTTTGCGCCTGTCGGCAGGCACGTGAAGAACGCGGGTTGGCCCTCAAGAGGAGAAGAAGAATGAAGTTTTCAACGATCAAGACAGTATTGACCGTCGCCTTTGCGATGACGGGCCTGTCGCTGGCAAGCCTGCCTTCGCAGGCTGCCGAACCGGAATCGTGCAAGGCGGTGCGCTTCGCCGATGTCGGCTGGACCGATATCCAGGTCACCACCGGGGTCACGCAGGTAATCCTCGAAGCGCTCGGTTACGAGCCCGAGGTAAAGACGCTTTCTGTGCCGGTCACCTATGCATCGCTCAAGAACAAGGACATCGACGTGTTTCTCGGCAACTGGATGCCGTCGATGACCGCCGACATCAAGGAATATACAGAGGACAAGTCGGTCGAGACCATCGGCACCAATCTGGAAGGCGCGGGATATGGCCTCGTCGTTCCGCAGTATGTGGCGGATGCCGGCGTCAAGTCGCTGACCGATCTCGGCGCGAACAAGGACAAGTTCAACGGCAAGATCTACGGCATTGAGGCAGGCAATGACGGCAACCGCATCATTGGAGAGTTGATCGCGGACCCCGCCAACAAGCTCGAGGGATTCGAGCTGGTAGAGAGTTCGGAAGCGGGCATGCTGACCGAAGCCGAAAAGGCCATGAAGAACAATGAATGGATCGCATTCCTCGCCTGGACACCGCATCCGATCATGGGCGAGATGAAGATCCATTATCTCGACGGAATGGGCGCATCGGGCTTCGGCGCGGCCACGGTCCTCACCAATGTGCGTGCCGGATACACAACCGAGTGCCCCAATGTCGGCAAGTTGCTGACCAACCTCAAGTTCAACCTTGCCATGGAAGGCGCGATGATGGCGCCGGTGCTCAAGGACGGCGCGGACCCGAAAGAGACCGCGAAGGAATGGCTGAAGGCCAATCCGGACGCGGTGAAGCCCTGGCTTGAAGGGGTGACCACCTTCGACGGCGGCGATGCCGCGGCGGCTGTGGCAGCAGCGCTGGCAGGATAACAAGGAAAACCGGCGGCGATGGCAACATCGCCGCCGGTTTCACATCTGGCGCCGCAAATGCCCTGGGGGAGGGAAACATGGATCCGCTTTCCAAGTTCATTGCCACGTGGAAATTGCCCGTCGGCAAGTGGGGCAAGGCGTTCATCGACTTCATCGTCGACTGGTTCCAGTGGCTTTTCGACGCCATCAAGATTTCCCTGAACTTTGCCGTGGAGGGCTCGACCGACCTTCTGCTGATGTTGCCGCCGGTGCTGCTGGCGGCGCTGATCGCGGCGCTTGCCTATTACCTGCAGCGCTCGTGGAAGCTGGCCCTGGCCGTGCTCGTGGGCCTCCTCTTCATCATCAACCAGGGCCTGTGGAAGGAGACCGTCCAGACGCTGGTGCTGGTCGTCTCGGCAACGGCGATCTCGATGGCGATCGGCGTGCCGCTTGGCATCTGGGCAGCTCACAAGCCCAATGTCTGGCGGCTGACGCAGCCGACCCTCGACCTGATGCAGACGATGCCGACCTTCGTCTATCTCATCCCGATCCTCATCCTGTTCGGCCTTGGCGCTGCGCCCGCGCTCATCGTCACGATCATATTCGCCATGCCGGCGCCGGTGCGCATGACGTATCTGGGCATCACCTCCATACCAAGGCCGATGATCGAGGCCGGCGAGAGCTTCGGCGCGACCCGGCAGCAATTGCTGTGGAAGGTGGAACTGCCCGCCGCGCTGCCCTCGATCATGGCGGGCCTGACGCAGTGCATCATGCTGTCGCTGTCCATGGTGGTGTTCGCCACGCTGATCGGCGCGCCGAGCCTCGGCAACCCGGTGAACAAGGCGCTGGCCAACCGCAACATTCCGCTCGGCATCGAGGCGGGGCTGGCGATCGTGGTGCTGGCGATCATCCTCGACCGCATGCTCTCGCGCAAAGTGGGAGCGGCCAAATGAGCCGCGCCGTCGAATTCAAGAATGTCGACATCGTCTTCGGCGACCGGACTGCCGAGGCCTTGAAGATGATCGATGCCGGGGCGAACCGGTCGGAGATCCTCGCCAAGACCGGAGCGGTGCTCGGCGCGGCGGGCGCGAGCCTGGCCGTGGAGGAGGGCGAGATCAGCGTGCTGATGGGGCTTTCGGGCTCTGGCAAGTCGACGCTGCTGCGCGCCGTCAACGGGCTCAACAAGGTGGCGCGCGGCTCGGTGCTTGTGCGGCACAAGGGCGAGATGGTCGACGTGGTCACCTGCAAGCCGGAACTGCTGCGGCAGGTGCGGCAGGGCACGGTCGCCATGGTTTTCCAGCAGTTCGGCCTGCTGCCGTGGCGCACGGTGCGCGAGAATGTCGGTCTGGGCCTCGAACTGGCGGGCCTTGGGCCGGTCGAACGCGCATCAAAGGTCGACCAGCAATTGAAGCTCGTCGATCTGGGTCCCTGGGCAGGCAAGTATGTGCATGAGCTTTCGGGCGGCATGCAGCAGCGCGTGGGATTGGCGCGCGCATTCGCCACCGAGGCGCCGATCCTGTTGATGGACGAGCCGTTTTCCGCGCTCGATCCGCTGATCCGCACCAAGCTGCAGGACGCGCTGCTCGACTGGCAGAAGGTGCTGAAAAAGACCATCCTCTTCGTAAGCCACGACCTCGAGGAAGCCCTCAAGATCGGCAACCGCATCACCATCATGGAAGGCGGGCGGATCGTGCAGAGCGGCACGCCGGAGGACATCGTGCTGCGCCCGGCCAATGATTACGTTCGCGAGTTCATTGCAAACGTGAACCCGCTGAGCGTGCTGACGGCATGGAACGTGATGCGCGACAGGCGCGACCTGGAACCGGCACAGGATGGATGGCTTTGGCTCGACCGGCGCAAGACGACGCGCTTCAAGCTGGGCGAGGACCGCACCGTGTTGGCGGCAGAGCGCAATGGCAGCCCGATAGAATGGGTCGCATGCGAGGAGGCAGAGAAGGCAGGCGATGCCGTCAACGCTGTATTCTGGGCTACCCCCGGCACGCAACTCAAGTCGATCATGCTGGCAATTCACCGCTCGCAGACGGCGCCGGTGGCGGTCTTCGACCCGGAAAACAAGTTCATCGGCGCGATCGGCGTCAGAGACGTGCTGAAGGCGATCCTTCGGCGCTGAGAGCGGGCCGCACGGTCCAGCCGCGCGTGCAATCGTCGCGGTCGCAAACGTCGCGTTTGACTGCCGTTTCCCGCGAAGCGATTGACGCGCGTCATCGGTATGTTGCTAATGTCGCGCGGCGCGTCAGTCACGCGCTGCTTCCTTGTCATCATGGCAGTATTTCAATGCATTACTCAGCCCTGCGCATCCTCAAGGAAGGCCTTACCGGCAACAAGGGCTGGAAGCCGGTCTGGCGTGAGCCGGAGCCGAAGGCCGAATACGACATCATCATCGTGGGTGGCGGCGGGCACGGGCTGGCGACGGCCTATTACCTCGCCAAGGAGCACGGCCTGCGCAACATCGCGGTGCTGGAAAAGGGCTGGATCGGGTCCGGCAATGTCGGGCGCAACACCACGATCGTGCGTTCCAATTACCTGCTGCCGGGCAACGAGCCGTTCTACGAGTTGTCGATGAAGCTGTGGGAAGGGCTGGAGCAGGACTTCAACTACAATGCCATGATGTCGCAGCGCGGCGTCATCAATCTTTTCCACTCCGACAGCCTGCGCGATGCAGCGGCGCGGCGCGGCAACGCGATGCAGCTGGAAGGCGTCGCCTCGGAGCTGCTCGACAATTCGCAGCTTCGCAAGCTGCTGCCCTACCTCGATTTCGACAATGGCCGTTTCCCGGTGCGCGGCGGGCTTGTTGCAGCGGCGCGGCGGCACAGCGCGGCACGATGCGGTCGCCTGGGGCTATGCGCGCGGGGCCGACAGCCGCGGCGTCGACATCATCCAGAATTGCGAGGTCACCGGCTTTCGCATCGAGAACGGCAGAGTGCTGGGCGTTGAGACGACGCGCGGCCCGATCCGCGCCAAGAAGATCGGCGTCGCGGCGGCGGGCAACACCACGCGCGTCATGGAAAAGGCCGGGCTGCGCCTGCCGATCGAGAGCCACGTATTGCAGGCCTTCGTCACCGAAGGGCTGAAGCCGATGATCGACATGGTCATCACCTGGGCCTTCGGGCATTTCTACATCAGCCAGTCGGACAAGGGCGGTCTCGTATTCGGCGGCAGCCTCGACGGCTACAATTCCTATGCCCAGCGCGGCAATCTGCCGATGGTGGAGCATGTGTGCGAAGCGGGCATGGCGATCATGCCGGCCATCGGGCGGGCACGCGTGCTGCGCTCCTGGGGCGGCGTCATGGACATGTCGATGGACGGCTCGCCAATCATCGACAAGACCCCGATCGAGGGCCTCTATCTCGATTGCGGCTGGTGCTATGGCGGCTTCAAGGCGACGCCCGCGTCCGGCTTCTGCTTCGCGCATCTGATCGCCAGGGACGAGCCGCACAGGGTCGCCACGCAATTGCGGCTGGACCGCTTCGAGACGGGCCATGTCATCGACGAAACCGGGGTCGGCGCGCAGCCGAACCTCCACTAGGAGCAAAGCATGCGCCTGCCTTGCCCCAATTGCGGGGAACGCGATCACAGCGAATTCGTCTATCGCGGCGACGCAACGCTGAAGCGGCCCGACCCGGCAGCGCCAAATGCGGCGCGCGCCTTCCACGAATTCGTCTATATACGGCCCAATCCGGCGGGGTGGCATTTCGAGCAGTGGTATCACGAGGGCGGGTGCCGCTCGTGGATCGTCGTGGAGCGCAACACGCTCACGCATCAGGTGCGCGGCGCGGTGCTGGCGAATGCATTCAGCGGCAAGGCCGGGCAGGAGGCGGGCGCATGAGCCAGCCAAACCGCCTTGCCAGCGGCGGCCTGATCGACCGCGCGAAAGAGATCGGCTTTTCCTTCGACGGAAAGCGGCTGAAGGGCCATCCGGGCGACACGCTCGCCTCGGCGCTGCTCGCCAACGGCGTTCGCCTGACCGGGCGCTCATTCAAGTACCACCGTCCGCGCGGCATTCTTTCGGCGGGACCCGAAGAGCCGAACGCGCTGGTGGAAATCGGCAGCGGCGCGCGCCGCGATCCGAACACGCGCGCAACGGTCGCCGAGCTTTTCGACGGGCTGGAGGCCACCAGCCAGAACCGGTTTCCCTCGCTCAACTTCGACATCATGGCAGTGAACGACCTGCTGTCGCCGTTCCTGACCGCCGGCTTCTACTACAAGACCTTCATGTGGCCGGCCAGGTTCTGGGAGAAGGTCTACGAGCCTATCATCCGCCGCGCAGCCGGCCTGGGCAGGTTGTCGGGGCTGGCCGATCCGGACCCGTATGAAAAAGCCACCGCGCATTGCGACCTGCTGATCATCGGCGCAGGTCCGGCGGGGCTTCAGGCGGCATTGTTCGCCGGGCGCAGCGGAGCGCGCATCATCGTTGCCGACGAGGATTTCCAGCCCGGCGGCAGGCTCAATTGCGAGGCCATGGAAGTGGCGCGCACGCCGGCGGCGCAGTGGGCGCGCAAGGCTGTGGGCGAACTTGTCGTCGATGCCGAATGTGCGGCTGCTTACCCGTACGACGGTCTTCGCCTCCTATGACGGCGGCAGCTATGCGGCGCTGGAAAAGGTGACCGACCACCTCGCATCTCCGCCCGCGCACCTGCCGCGGCAAAGGCTTTGGCGCATCGTCGCCAAGCGCGCGATTCTTGCGGGCGGCGCAATCGAGCGCCCGATCGCGTTCGCGAACAATGACCGCCCCGGCGTGATGCTCGCCTCGGCGGTGCGCACCTATGTGAACCGCTATGGCGTGGCTCCGGGCAAATCCACTGTGGTCTTCACCTGCAACAATGACGGATGGCGCACGGCGCGCGATCTCATCGCGGCGGGCTGCACCGTGGAAGCGGTGGTGGACAGCCGTCCGGCGGAGGAAATCGCAGCGCTGCGCGACAAGGCGGGCGACGTGCCGGTTTTCAGCCGTGCCAGCGTTGTCGCAACCAGGGGCGGCAAGGGCCTGCAGGCCGTGACCATTCTCAATTCCAATGGCCGCCAGGTGACGCTCGATGCCGATTGCCTCGCGGTCTCGGGCGGCTGGAATCCTGCGGTGCATCTCACCTGCCACCGGCGCGGCCAGCCTGCGTGGAACGATACCATCGCCGCATTCGTGCCCGGGGCGGACCTGCCGCCGGGAATGAGCGTTGCGGGCGCGGCCAACGGCGCATTCTCGACCCATGCCGCGCTGCTGCAAGGCGCGGAAGCGGCGCGCCGGGCTCTGTCGGACCTCGGCATAAAGGAGAACCGCTCGGCAGTCCCGGACAGCGAGGACGGTCCTTATGCGATCTCGCCGCTGTGGCATGTCGCGAGCTCGAAGGGCCGCGCCTGGCTCGACTTCCAGAACGACGTCACGGTCAAGGACGTGGTCGTGTCGAACAAGGAGGGCTTCCGCTCGGTCGAGCACATGAAGCGCTACACGACGCTCGGCATGGCGACCGACCAGGGCAAGACCTCCAACGTGCCGGCGCTGGCGATCATGGCCGAGCTCACCGGCAAGACCATCCCGCAGACGGGCACGACGATCTTCCGCCCGCCCTATACGCCGGTGGCGATCTCCGCCTTTGCCGGGCGCGCGACGGGCCGGGACTACGTGCCTTTCCGGCTGACCCCCTCGCATGACTGGGCCAAGGAAAACGGCGCATCCTTCACCGAGGCGGGTCTGTGGCTGCGCGCCGAATGGTACACCGCCAAGGGCGAGAAAAGCTGGCGCGAAAGCTGCGACCGCGAGGCACTGGCCGTGCGCAATGCCGTCGGCATGGCCGATGTCTCGACGCTCGGCAAGATCGACGTGAAGGGCCGCGATGCCGCGCAATTCCTCGACCACATCTACACCAACACCATGTCGACCCTGGGCGTCGGCAAGGTGCGCTACGGGTTGATGCTGCGCGAGGACGGCTTCGTCATGGACGACGGCACCGTGGCGCGGCTGGGCGAGAACCATTTCGTCATCACCACCACCACGGCGCAGGCCGGGCTGGTGATGCAGCATGTCGATTACTGCGCGCAGGTGCATTGGCCGCAGCTCGACGTGCACATGGTTTCGGTCACCGACAAGTGGGCGCAGTTCTCGATCGCGGGACCCTTCGCGCGCGACGTGCTGCTGAAGCTCGTCGACGAGGACCACGACATTTCCAACGAGGCCTTCCCCTACATGGCTTGCGGGGAGGTCACGATCTGCGGCGGGGTGGCGGCGCGGCTGTTCCGCATCTCGTTCTCCGGTGAACTTGCCTATGAGCTGGCGGTTTCGGCGGCGTTCGGCGATTCGCTGGCGCGCGCTATCCATTCCGCCGGCAAGGAATTCGGCATCACGCCCTATGGCCTCGAGGCGCTAAACGTTCTGCGCATCGAGAAGGGACACCTCACGGGCAACGAGCTGAACGGCCAGACCACGGCAGCCGACGTCGGGCTCGGCAAGATGGTCGCCGCAAAGAAGGACTGCATCGGCAAGGCCATGTCGCAGCGCCCGGCGCTGCTCGATCCCGACCGCATGGTGCTGGCGGGCTTCCGGCCGGTCGATACGACTGCGGTTCTGACAGCGGGTGCGCATTTCATCGGCCTCGGGCGCGAGGCCACCACCGCCAATGACGAGGGCTGGATGACCTCCGTCTGCCATTCGCCGCTGCTTGGCCATTCCATCGGCCTTGGTTTCATCCGGCGCGGGCCTTCGCGCCATGGCGAACGGGTGCGGGCCGTCGATGCGGTGCGCGGCACCGACATCGAGGTCGAGATCGTCTCGCCGCATTTCCACGATCCGGTAGGGGAGCGCCTGCGTGCCTGAATTCATGCTCAAGGCAAAGACCGGTCTCAACCGCGACAAGCCATTTTACGGCAAGTGGCAGGGTTTCGAGTGCCGCGAAATCACCGGGCAACAGGTCTGGTGGGGCGGCATTTCGGGCAATGGCGTCGAAGATTTCGCCAAGGCGGTGAAGAAGCACCTCGGCTTCGACGCGCCCGGGCCGCGCGCCTTTGCTGAAGGCCAGTCGGCAGCCGGCAAGTTCCGGATCGTTACCGGTGGCGAACGGCAGTTCTTCATGATGGGCGAGAAAGATTTTCCGGCAGGGCTGGAGAGCGCCGCGCACTTCACCGACCAGAGCGATGGCTGGATCGGCATCACGGTGGAAGGGCCGCGCTCGCGCGAGGTGCTGGAGAAACTGACGACGATCGACCTTCACGCGTCGGTGTTTCCCGCAGGCAGCGCCGCGCGTGCGCCATTCGAGCACATGCTGGCGGTGATAGCCTGCGAGAACGCCGAAACCGGACGCTTTGCGATCCACTTCCAGCGCTCATCGGCGCGTTCCTTTATCGATCATTTGTGCCATGCTGCGGCCAGCGCCTGCGGACCTTCGCTGTCCGGCGGCCACTGAGTTCGAAGCAAGCGGCGAAGATGCGATGACGTCTGCCCCGTTACGCGGTCCGGCCCGACGATCCGGAATTCTTCCACAACCCCTATCCGCATTACCGGCGGATGCGCGCGCTCGGCCCGGCTTTCGTGTGGGAGGACTACGGGCTGGTGGCCTTTCCGGGCTTCGCCGAGGTGAACGCAATCCTGCGCGACCGCCGTTTCGGGCGCGAGATCACGCATGTGATGAGCCGGGAGGCGGCCGGACTTGCGCCGATACCGCCGCATCTGGAGCCGTTCTACGCGTTTGAGGCGCGCTCGATGCTGGAGCGCGAACCGCCCGCGCATACGCGGCTGCGCTCGATCGTCAACCGCGCTTTCCTTTCGCGGCACATCGAGCGGCTGCGGCCGCGCATCCGCCAGCTTGCGCATGAGCTGATCGATGGGTTCGAAGGGCAGGGCGAGATTGACCTCTTGCCGGCATTCGCCGAAAAAATTCCGGTGATCGTGATCGCCGAACTGCTCGGCGTGCCGGTGGAGATGGCCGGCCAGTTCCTCGACTGGTCGCACAAGATGGTCGCGATGTACCAGTTCAACCGGACGCGCCAGACGGAGGACGATGCCGTCGCCGCGACGCTGGCGTTCTCCGCCTATATCCGCAGCTTTGCCGATGCGCGGCGCGGCGACCCGCGCGACGATCTGATCACACGTCTGATCGAGGCGGAAGATGCGGGCGAGAAGCTGACGCCGGACGAGCTCGTCACCACGGCGATCCTGCTGCTCAATGCGGGGCACGAGGCGACCGTGCATGGCATCGGCAACGGGGTCAAATCGCTGCTGGAAAGCGGCATGGCGGCTGACGGGCTGTTCGCCGATCCCGACAAGGGAAACGCCGCCGCCGACGAATTGCTGCGCCATGATGCGCCGCTGCACGTGTTCACGCGCTTCGTGCTGGAAGACCTCGAATTTGCCGGGGTCAAGCTGCGGCAGGGGCAGGTGGTGCAATTGCTGCTTGGCTCGGCCAATCGCGACGAGCGGCGCTACCCGGACCCCGACCGCCTGGATTTCGTGCGCGGCGGGGCGGGGCATGTCGGCTTCGGCGCCGGCATTCATTTTTGCATCGGCGCGCCGCTCGCGCGCATCGAAATGGCGGAAGGCATGGACGTGCTTTTCAGCCGGTTGCCGGGACTGAAGCTGGCGCGCCCGCCCGCCTATGCAGACCGCTATCATTTCCACGGATTGAGCGCTCTGCGCCTGCGCTGGCAATAAAATCGCGCTGTATCGCGATGCGGGCAAAAACCGCTTGCGCCCCGTCACGCTTGTTGGTTGACTGACATTTGCGCTGGAGGAGCGCTGGAGGAAGATTTTGGAGATTGCCCAGCTTGTTCTGGGGGGCATCGCCGGCGGCTGCATCTATGGTCTGGTCGCGCTTGGTTTTGTCCTCATCTACAAGGCTACGGAATCGGTCAATTTCGCGCAGGGCGACCTGATGATGCTCGGCGCGTTCTTCACGCTTCAATTCGTCAACAGCGCCTATTGGGGCATGAATTTCTGGGTGGGCGTCGGTCTCGCCGTCCTGGTGATGGCCGCCGTCGGCTATCTGATGGAAGCGCTTGTCATCCGGCGATTGTTCGGCCAGCCGCAATTTGCCGTTGTCATCCTCACCATCGCCATCGGTTTCGTCTTGCGCTTCATCGCCGGCTTCATCTGGGGCTATGAGCCACTGGCGCTGGAGACCCCGTTCGCCGGGCAGAACATCCAGTTCGCCGGGCTCGTCATCGGCGTCGACGAGGTTTTCGTCATTGCCGCCACGCTGGTGCTGACGCTGGTGCTTTATCTCTTCTTCGCACGCACCAGGCTTGGCATGGCCATGCAGGCATCCTCGCAGAACCAGCTTGCCGCCTATTACATGGGCGTGCCGGTCAAGCGCGTGCACGGCCTCGTCTGGGCGCTTTCGGGCGGCATCGCCACCATCGCAGGTGTGCTGTTCGCGGCGCGCGGCTCCATCGACCCCAATCTCGGCCTGCTCGGGATCAAGGCTTTCGCCGCGGCGGTGATCGGCGGCTTCGGCAGCCTGCCCGGAGCGCTGGCTGGCGGGCTGATCGTCGGGCTCGTCGAACCCTTTGCGGGACGCTACATCGCGTCGGGCTACAGCCAGATCGCGCCCTATGCAATCATGCTGGTCGTGCTCGTCGTGCGGCCCAACGGCCTCTTTGCCCAGATCCAGAGCAAGAAGGTCTGAGCCATGCGCATCCACCAGAAGACCAGCTATGACGACGACATCAACCTCTTCGAGGATCGCCGGCAGTTCTTCTGGTACGCCCTGCTGCTGGCGGCGGCGGCAATGCTGCCGTTTTTCGTCGATCCGTTCAGGCTCGGCGATCTGGTCAGCATGCTGATCTGGGCGCTGGCGGGCATGGGCCTGATGGTGCTGGCGGGCCATACGGGACAGGCGAGCCTTGGCCATGCGGCGTTCCTCGCCTGCGGGGCCTACATGGAGGCCTGGCTCGGCAACCATGGCGTGCCGTTCCTGCTCTCGCTGCCGCTGGCGGGGCTGTTTGCGGGCGTCGTCGGCGCGCTGATCGCCATTCCGGCGCTGCGCATGAGCGGCATCTATCTTGCAATCGCGACGCTGGCGATGGGCATCGTCGCCGAGGACGTGATCGTGCTGCTGGAGCCGGTGACCGGCGGAGTGAGCGGCACGATGGTGGCGCCGATCAACATTTTCGGACACGAGATCGACCGCTACGTCAATCCGGACCAGTTCTACTGGATCTGCCTTGCCGTGGTAGTGATCGTCACCTTCGGCTATGCCAATCTGCTGCGCTCGGCGACCGGGCGCTCCTTCCTCGCCATCCGCGATTCGGAAGTCTCGGCAAAGGCGATGGGCATCAACATCGCGCGAACCAAGACGCTGGCTTTCTTCCTTTCCTGCTTCGTGACAGGTCTGGCGGGCGGTCTCCTGGCGCACTACATCGGCTCGTTCAACTACGAGGCGTTCGTCATCGTGGTGTCGATCCAGATGCTGCTGATGATCGTGGTTGGAGGCATGGGCTCGATCCATGGCGCGTTTTTCGGCGCGGCGGTGATCGTCTACCTGCCGCAGCTCATCACGGCGATCCGGCAAGGCATGACCAACAACGCCATACCGGGCATCGAGACCGGCATCTTCGCGGCACTTCTCATCGCCATTATCATCATCGAGCCGCTTGGCATCAATGGCCGCTGGCTGAAGATGAAGGCCTGGTTCCAGCTGTTCCCGCTGTCGCGGCGCGACATGTTCCGGCGGCAGAAATCCTATCTGAAGACGGAGCGGATGCGGTGAGCCTGTTCGTCGCCGAGAACCTGTCGAAGCATTTTGGCGGCGTCAAAGCTGTGGACGGCGTTTCGTTCAGCGTCGAAGAGGGCGAGGTCTTCACCATCGTGGGCCCCAATGGCGCAGGCAAGTCGACGATCTTCAACCTGATCTCGCGATTCTACGATTGCACCACCGGCACGATGATGTTTGACGGGCACGACATCACGCATGCGCAGCCGCACGAGATCATCCGGTTCGGCATCGCGCGCACCTTCCAGAACATCGAACTTTTCGACCATTCCACCGTGCTGCAGAACCTGCTGGTGGGGCGGCATTCGCGGCGGCGTTCCAGCACATTGTCAAATCTCCTGTTCCTGCCCTCGGTGCGCAAGGAGGAGCGCGAACACCGCGCGGCGGTGGAAGAGGTGATCGAGTTTCTCGATCTGCATGCCTATCGCGACAAGATGATCGCGGGGCTCCCCTATGGCGTGCGCAAGATCGTCGAGATCGGCCGGGCGCTGGCCTGCGGGCCGAAGCTGCTGCTGCTGGACGAGCCGGCCTCGGGACTATCGGTGGAGGAGACGCAGGACGTCGCCTACTGGATCGAGGACATGCAGAAGGACATGGGACTCACCATCCTGATGGTAGAGCACGACATGAAGCTGGTCAGCCAGGTTTCCAACCGCGTGCTGGCCATGGCGGACGGCAAGACGATCGCGCTCGGCACGCCGGCCGAGGTGCAATCGCATCCCAAGGTCATCGAAGCCTATCTGGGCATGGGAGCGGCGGCATGAGCGAGGTTCGCGAGCGCCCTGTCAGCGACGCCACGGCGACGGGCCGGCCGGTCCTGGAAGTGCGCAACGTCGAGACTTTCTATGGCGCGGTGATGGCGATCCGCGGCGTTTCGCTGGAGGTGCACGAGGGGCAGATCGTCACCATCCTGGGCGCTAACGGCGCGGGCAAGACGACGCTGCTGAAGACGATTTCCGGCGTGATGGACCCCGAAAAGGGCAAGATCTTCCTCAATGGCGAGGAGATCCAGGGCATGGAGCCGGACAAGATCGTGCGGCGCGGCATTGCCCATGTGCCGGAGGGACGCGAGGTGTTTCCCTTCCTCAATGTGGAGCAGAACCTGCTGATGGGCGCGTTCACGCGGTCAGACGGCGAGATCGCCGCCGACCTCGAAATGGTATTCAGGTATTTCCCCATTCTCAAGGAAAGGCGGGCGCAGCAGGCGGGTTATCTTTCCGGCGGCCAGCAGCAGATGCTGGCAATCGGGCGAGGGCTGATGGCGCGGCCCAAGGTCTTGCTGCTGGACGAGCCCTCGCTCGGGCTTTCGCCGATCCTGGTGCAGGAAATCTTCGGCATCATCAGGCGGCTCAATACCGAACAGGGCGTGACGATGATGCTGGTGGAGCAGAACGCCAAGGTGGCGCTCGAAACCGCGCATTACGGCTATGTGATGGAGATCGGGCGCATCGTCATGGGCGCAAGCGCGCAGCAATTGCTGGCTTCGGCCGACATCCAGGAATTCTATCTCGGAGTGCAGGGGGAAATGCAGCGCGGGCAAAAGCGCTGGAAGCGGCGCAAGACATGGCGCTAGCCGCAGGAGAGGCGCGATGAACATGGCAAGGGCGGTTTCGGGCCCGCCGGCAGGGACCGGCGCAAGTGGCGAGGCGGAAGGCTTCACGCAGTGGCTCGGCTGCGACACCATGGCGAAGCTTTTCGCCCAACAATGCCGCCGCCATGGCGCACGCACGGCGCATCGCGAGAAGGACCTCGGCATCTGGAAGGCCCACAGCTGGAGCGACTATTACGAGCGCGCGAAGTGGATCGCGCTCGGGCTGATCGAGCTTGGCCTGAAACGGGGCGAGACGATCTCGATCCTGTCGGAAGACAACAAGGAGTGGTTCTATTTCGACATGGCGGCGATATGCGCCGGCGTCATTCCCTCGGGCGTCTACACCACGGATTCGGCTGCGCAACTTGCCTATCTGGTCAATGATTCGCGCTCGCGCATCCTGGTGGTGGAGAATGACGAGCAGCTCGACAAGTATCTCGAGGCGCGCGGCGACATGCCGGGGCTGTTGAAGGTTATCGTGCTCGACCGCGACGGCCTGCGTGATTTCTCCGACCCCATGGTCATGTTCCTTGACGAGCTCTACGCCATCGGCAAGGCCCAGGCGCAGGCAAATGCGGGCCTCTTCGAAGCCGAGATCGCCAAGGCGCGGCCCGGCGACGTCCGCATGTTGATCTACACGTCGGGCACCACCGGCAAGCCCAAGGGCGCGATGATCACCCATGCCAACGTGATCTACCAGCTCAACGCGGTGCATGCGGTGCTGCCCGCGCTCGAAGGCGACGAGCAATTGTGCTTCCTGCCGCTGTGCCATGTGCTCGAGCGGCTGTTTTCGGTGGAAACCCAGCTGGGCGCGGGCAGCACGATCAACTTCGCCGAAAGCCCGGAGACGGTGTTCGACAATCTGCGCGAGGTCTCGCCACACGCCTTCACGGCGGTGCCGCGGCTGTGGGAGAAGATATTCTCGCGCCTGCAGATCATGCGCAAGGAAGCGACCGTGCTGGGTGGCTGGGCGCTGGACCGGGCCGTCGCCAGCGGCCTGAAGCGGGCCGACCACATCATGACCGGGGGCAAGGCTCCGGCAGGCGTGGAGCTGCAATGGCGCATCTGGGACATGCTGGTGCTGCGCAATCTGCGCCGCATGATCGGCATGGACCGGCTGCGGCGCGGAACGACGGGCGCGGCGCCGATCTCGCCGGAGTTGCTGCGCTGGTTCTGGGCCATCGGCATTCCACTGTACGAGGGCTTCGGCCAGACCGAATGCGCGGGCGTGGCCTCGGTCAATTATCCCGGCCACAACAAGCCAGGAACCATCGGCCTCGTCCTGCCCGGCTCGGAAATGAAGATTGCCCCGGATGGTGAAATCCTCATTCGCGGCCCGCATGTATTCAAGGGCTACTGGAACAACCCGGCCAAGACAGCCGAGACGATGACCGCGGATGGCTGGCTGCGCACCGGCGATGTCGGCACGGTCGACAACCAGGGCTTCTACACGATCACCGGGCGCATCAAGGACATCATCATCACCGCTGGCGGCAAGAACATCACGCCTGCCGAGATCGAGAGCGCGCTGAAATTCTCGCCCTATATCGCGGACGCGGTGGTGATCGGCGACAAGCGCAAATACCTCACCTGCCTCATCATGATCGATCAGGAGAATGTCGAGAACTTCGCGCAGGAGCACCGTATCCCGTTCGGTGATTTCGCCTCGCTTTGCGCCGCGCCTCAGGTGGTGGGGCTGATCGGCGAGGAGGTCGCCAAGGTCAACAAGCAGTTCGCGCGCGTGGAGCAGATCAAGGACTTTCGCCTCATCAACATCCTGCTGACGGCGGAGGACGACGAGCTTACCCCGACGATGAAGCTGAAGCGGAGCTTCGTCGAGCAGAAACATGCCAGCCTGATCGATGCGATGTACTCGCAGGCTGCGTGAGGAGAAGAAAAGTACATCGAACATTGCCGGCCCGCCGGCGTGCCAAAAGGGAGGAAACCATGAAGGCACTTTACCTGTCAGCCGCCATGATAGCGGCCATGTTCGCATCGCCGGCCTGGGCGCAGACGCAAGGCGTGTCGGACACCGAGATCAAGATCGGCGGCCTGCACGATCTTTCCGGCATTTTCGCCGGGTTCTCTGTTCCCGCTGTCAAGGCGATCCAGCAGCACTTCGAGGAGGTGAACGCCAAGGGCGGCATCAACGGGCGCAAGCTCGTCTATATCGTCGAGGATCACGGCTACAACCCGTCGAAGGTTCCGCAGCTCGCCAACAAGCTGGTGAACTCCGACAAGGTGTTCGCGATGCTGATGTCGCTGGGCACGCCGCACAACCTGGCGGCGTTCAAGATCCAGGACCCGGCCGGCATTCCCAACGTGTCGCCGCTGACGGCCGCCCGGCAGATGCTGCAGGAGCCGCTGAACCTGCATTATGCCGGGACCGCTTCCTATTACGACGCGGTGCGCGCCGCGATCCGCTGGATGAAGGATAACGAGAAGTCGACGACGGTCTGCGCCATGTTCCTGCCGACCGATTTCGGCGAGGAAATCCATCAGGCCGCGCTGGACCAGGCAAAGGAGTCGGGCCTCAAATATGGCGTTGAATCCACGCACAAGCCGGACGACGCCGACTTCGCCGGAGCGTTGCAGAAGATGAACGAGGCGGGGTGCGACCTCGTCACCGTCGCGCTCGGCATCAAGCAGACGATCACCGTGCTCGGCACCGCAAAGAAGCTCGGCTATGCCAACATGAAGTTCCTCGGCTCGTCCGCCTCGTTCCACACCGCGATCGCCAAGGTTCCGGGCGGCATCACCGACGGGTTCTACGCGGCCGCAGGCTGGCAGGACCTGGAAGCGCGCAAGGATGATCCCACCGTCGCGGCCTGGATCGCGGCCTACAACACGGCCACGGGCGAGAAGGACCTGCCCGGTACCGGCGCGCTGCTTGGCCGCTCGGCATCCGAGATCATGGTTCGTGCGCTCGAAGGCGCCGGCAAGGACATCACAGGCGAGAGCTTCCAGAAAGCGATGGAATCGCTCGAGTATGACGACGTGATCGCGGGCAACAAGGTGAAGATGGGCCCCGGCGACCACCTTGCGGCCGATGATATCTATATTTCCAAGATCGAAGGCGGCTCCTGGAAAACGGTTGCTTCCACCAAGTAAGAGCGCAAGATGCGGCGATTAAGGGGGTGGCGCGCGCGCCACCCCGTTTTTCAGTTGGAGGAGTGCGCGATGAAGATCAGTGAAGCAGTGGCCGTGGTTACCGGCGGCGCGTCGGGACTTGGCGAGGCGACGGTACGCGATTTCGCCCACGGCGGCGCCAAAGTCGCCATATTCGACATGAACGCGACCAAGGGCGAGAAGCTGGCGAGCGAACTTGGCGACGACGTCATTTTCCAGCGTGTCGATGTCACCAGCGAGGAAAGCGTCAAGGCCGGTCTCGCCGCGGCCGTTGCCGCTTTCGGCAAGGTCAATGTCTGCGTCAACTGCGCCGGCATCGGCGTTGCCGCCAAGACCATGGGCAAGGAAGGCCCGCATGATTTTGCGCTGTTCAAGAAGGTGATCGACGTCAATCTTTTCGGCACGTTCAACACGCTGCGACTGGCGGTGGAGCGCATGGCGGGCAACCAGCCCAACACCGATGGCGAGCGCGGCGTGGTCATCAACACGGCCTCCGTCGCCGCCTATGACGGGCAGAAGGGGCAGGCCGCATATTCCGCATCCAAGGGCGGCATCGTCGGCATGACGCTGCCCATCGCGCGCGACCTTTCATGGTATGGCATCCGCGTTTGCACCATTGCGCCGGGCCTTTTCCACACGCCGCTTTTCGAAGGGCTGGGCGAAGAGGTGGTAAAGTCGCTTTCGGCCCAGGTCACGTTTCCCAAGCGTCTCGGCAAGCCGGCCGAATACGGGGCCATGGCCCGCGTGCTGGTAGAGAGCGCCTACATGAACGGAGAGACCGTTCGGCTCGACGGCGCGATCCGGCTGCCCTGAAGTGCAATGGGTCCGCTGAAAGGTCTCACGGTCATCGAAATGGCGGGTCTGGGGCCGTGCCCGTTCGCCGGGCAGATGCTGGCCGACCTGGGCGCATCCGTGATCGTGGTCGACAGGGTGGCGGGCGGCGATCTTTCGCGCGAGGTAAACCGGCGCGGCAAGCGCTCCATCGCGCTCGATCTCAAGTCCACGGGCGGCAGGGAAATCGTGATGCGGCTTGCGCAAGATGCCGACGTGCTGATCGAAGGGTTTCGGCCCGGCGTGATGGAACGGCTGGGTCTTGGTCCGCAGGAGGTCTGTGCGCGCAATCCGCGGCTCGTCTATGGGCGAATGACCGGCTGGGGCCAGCAGGGGCCACTCGCGGCAAGCGCCGGACACGACATCACCTATCTGGCGATCACCGGCGCGCTGCATGCGATGGGCGAGGCGGGCAGGCCGCCCGTGCCGCCGCTCAATCTCGTTGCCGATTATGGCGGCGGCTCGATGATGCTCGTCGCCGGCGTGCTGGCTGCACTGGTGGAACGTGGCGTTTCCGGCAAGGGCCAGGTGATCGATGCGGCCATGGTGGACGGCGTGCCGGCGATGATGGGCCTGCTTTTCACGATGCGTGCCGGCGGCCTGTGGAGCGACAAGCGCGGCGACAACCTGCTCGACGGCGCAGCGCCGTTCTACCGCTGCTACGAGACTGCGGACGGCAAATTCATGGCCGTGGGCGCGCTCGAGCCGCAGTTCTTCGCGCTGCTCCTGGAGGGATGCGGCATGGATCCCGATTGGCGCAAGGCGCAGATGGACAAGCGGCGCTGGCCCGAGATGACGCGCGCTTTTGCCGATGTGTTCGCCAGCCGCACCCGCGATGAGTGGTCGGCGATTTTCGAGGGAACGGATGCCTGCGTCGCGCCGGTGCTCGATCATGCCGAAGCTGCCGCTCACCCGCACAATGGCGCCCGCAAGATTTTCAGCGCGGCGAACGGCGTGATGCAGGCAGCGCCCGCGCCGCGCTTTTCACGCAGCGAATGCGCCATGCCCAAGCCTGCCGGTAGCGCCGGCGCGGATGGCGAGGCGATCCTTTCGCGGTTCGGCTACAGTGCCGATGAGGTAGCGAAATTGCGCGCTGAAGGAGCCCTGCAATGAGCGGTGGCGAGGAATTGGTGCTTGTTGAAAAGGCGGGGGCGGTGGCGAGCGTCACGCTCAACCGGCCGGCAGTTTTCAATGCCTTCAACGCGCATCTGCGCGCCGAGTTCACGCGTGCCGTGGAGGCGCTGAACGCCGACGAGGAAGTGCGCATCGTCGTGCTCAAGGGCGCCGGGCCGGGCTTTTGCGCCGGGGCCGATTTGACCGAAGGCATGTCGGGATCGGTCACGGACCAGATCGAACAGGAGTACAAGCCTTTCCTGATGGGGATAGCGCTCAGCGACAAGCTGTGGATCGCTTGCATTCACGGTTCGGCGGCGGGCATTGGCGGGGCGCTCGCCATGGCCTGCGACCTCGCGGTGATGGACGAAGCGGCCAATATCTACCTGGCATTCGCAGCGCTGGGGCTGATGCCCTGATGGCGGGGCTACCTGGCATCTGCTGCGCGCCATGGGTCACAAGCGGGCGCTGCAAACCATCATCGAGGGTCGCAAGATACAAGCGCCAGATTGCGAGGCGCTCGGTCTGGTGAACAAGATCGCCCCCGCCGGAACGGCATATGACGCTTGCGGTGCAGTGGGCGCAGGAGCTCGCCAAAGGCGCGCCGCTGGCGCAATCTGCGGCCAAGCGTGTACTGCGCCATGGCGGCCGAATGCGGTTGCAAGACGCAATCACGCTCGAAGCCAAATTGCAGCAGACGCTGGTCGACAGCGCGGATTTCCGGGAAGGTGTCGCGGCATTTTTCGACAAGCGCAAGCCGCTGTTCACAGGAAGGTAGGAAGGCGAATTTCGTTTGAAACATAGCAAATATCGAATATAAAGCAGGGGCATGGCAATGTGGCCGAAGGGCCGGCGCGTCGGACAGGGGTGGGAATGACGAACAAGGCCGCAACACAAAAGCCCCGGCTCGACACTTCGCCGTACGTGTCGGACGAGGTGCGCAAGACCACATGCTACATGTGCGCCTGCCGCTGCGGGATCGACGTTCACATCCGAGACGGCAAGATCCGCTACATCGAGGGCAACCGCGACCACCCGGTCAATCGCGGCGTGCTGTGCGCCAAGGGTTCGGCCGGCATCATGCAGCAGGAGTCGCCGGCCAAGCTGCGCAAGCCGCTGCTGCGCACGGGCGCGCGCGGTCGAGGGCAAGTTCAGGGAGATCGAGTGGGACGAGGCGCTGGCGCTGGCCACGCAGTGGCTGGACGACGTTCGCGAGACGCGACCCGAAGAAGCTCGCCTTCTTCACCGGCCGCGACCAGAGCCAGTCGCTGACCGGCTGGTGGGCGCAGCAGTTCGGCACGCCGAACTATGCGGCGCATGGCGGCTTCTGCTCGGTCAACATGGCGGCGGCGGGCATCTACACCATCGGCGGCGCGTTCTGGGAATTCGGCGCGCCGGACTGGGAGCGCACGCAAGCTGTTCGTGCTGTTCGGCGTCGCCGAGGATCATGATTCCAACCCGATCAAGATCGGCCTGTCGCGGCTGAAGGCGCGCGGCGTCAAGATCATCGCGGTCAATCCCGGTGCGCACCGGCTACAACGCCATCGCCGACGACTGGGTGGCGATCACGCCCGGGCACGGACGGGCTTTTGATCCTGTCGCTGATCCAGAGCTGCTGAAGGCGGGCAAGATCGACCTCGACTATCTGCTGCGCTACACCAACGCGCCATGGCTGGTAATCGACGAACCGGGCAGCGCCGAGCACGGGCTGTTCGCGCGCGACGCGCGAGGGCAACGAGCTCATCGCCGACCGGGCGAGCGGCGCGGTTTCGAGCCGCCGCGCCACAGGGGCGCAAGGCGGCGTTGAAGGGCCGGTTCGCTTGCCGGACGGGCGCAGGGCGTTGCCGGTGTTCGAGCTGCTGGCGCGCAAATATCATGGACGCCAGATACGCACCGGAGGCGATGGCGAACTGGTGACCGGCGTCCCGGCGGCGCAGACGCGGGCGATCGCCGCGCAGATCGCGCATGCGGCGTTCGAGAAGGCGATGGTGATCGACCAGCCCTGGACCGATTTCAATGGCGAGCGGCACGAGAAGATGATCGGCCGTCCGGTCTCGTTCCATGCAATGCGCGGCATCTCGGCGCATTCCAACGGCTTCCAGACGCGCCCGCGCGCTGCATCTGCTGCAGATCCTGATCGGATCGATCGATACGCCCGGCGGCTATCGCTTCAAGCCACCCTACCCCAAGCCAGTCGAGGCGCATCCAACGCCGCATGGCCGCCGATCCCCATGCAACGAAGCCGCTGTCAGGGCCGCATCTGGGTTTCCCGCGAAGGGCCGGAGCAACTGCTGCTGGAGGATGACGGCATCACCCGCGTGCGGATCGACAAGGCGTTTTCCTGGGATGCGCCGTTCTCGGCCCACGGGCTGATGCACATGGTGATCTCGAATGCCCATGCGCGGCGATCCCTACCGGCATCGACATGCTGTTCCTCTACATGGCCAACATGGCCTGGAACTCGTCGATGAATACGTCGGCGGTGATGCGAGATGCTGACCGACAAGGACGAGGCCGGCGAACTACGTCATCCCGAAGATCATCTACTCCGACGCCTATGCCTCCGAGATGGTGGCCTATGCCGACCTGATCCTGCCCGACACGACCTATCTGGAGCGGCACGACTGCATCGTCGCTGCTCGACCGTCCGATCAGCGAGCCGGACGCCGTGGGCGATGCCATCCGCTGGCCGGTGCTGGAGCCCGACCGCGACGTGCGCGGCTTCCAGTCGGTGCTGCTCGACCTTGGCGCACGGCTGGGCCTGCCGGGCATGGTGAAGGCAGACGGCACGGCGAAATATCGCGGACTACGCCGATTACATCGTCAACCACGAGCGGCGGCCGGGCGTCGGACCGCTGACCGGATGGCGCGGCAAGGATGGCGACAAGACGGGCCGCGGCGAGCCGAACCCGGACCAGCTGCAACGCTATATCGATAATGGCGGCTTCTTCCGAGCGCATGTGCCGGCGGAGGCGAGCTTCTTCAAGCACGCCAACGCGCCTATGCAGGAATGGGCGGTCGCGAACGGGCTGCTAGGACAAGCCGCGCGGAGAATGTATTTCAGCTCTATCTCGAGCCGATTGCGCAAGTTCCAGCTGGCGGCAGAGGGCAAGCGCGAGCCGCAGCCGCCGGACAGTCACCGTGCGCGAATCCGCGAGTGCTTCGATCCGCTGCCGTTCTGGTACCCGCCCGTTCGAGGGCGAGGCGGTATCTCCGGCCGAGTTTCCGCTGCACGCGATCACCCAGCGCCCGACGGCGATGTATCATTCAGCTGGGGCTCGCAGAACGCCTGGCTGCGGCAGATCCACGCCGCGAACGCGCTGTTCGTGCCGAGCAAGGTTTGCGACGCGGCAGGGCTTGCAGGATGGCGATTAGGCCGCGTCATCTCGCCGCATGGCCGCATTCACGGTGCCGGTGACGCGGATGGATGCGCTCAACGAGCAGACCGTCTGGACATGGAACGCCATCGGCAAGCGCAGCGGCGCCTGGACGCTCGAGTCCGGATGCGCCGGAAGCGCGCAAGGGCTTCCTGCTGAACCACCTGATATCCGAGCTTCTGCCGCCAAAGGGCGACGGCCTGCGCTGGTCCAATTCCGACCCGATCACCGGGCAGGCGGCATGGTTCGATCTGCAAGGTGCGAATCGAGAAAGTCCGCGGTGCAGACAGGCGTCAGCGAGCCGCAATTTGCCCCGCAGCACAATCCCGTTCGTCGCAGGCACGGAGCGGTGACATACGGGGCGCAGTGGCAGAAATGACATCGCTTCCGCGGCACACCGAAAAGAAACTTGGCCTCGTCATCGATCTCGACATTTGCGTCGGCTGCCATGCCTGCGTCGTCGCGTGCAAGGAGTGGAACACGGGCGGATATGGCGCACCGCTCGCCGATGCCGACGCTTACGGGGAAGCGCCGGTCGGGGCCTGGCTCAACCGCATCCACACCTTCGAGGTTACGCCGCCGGACGCTCCGGCGCAGATCGTGCATTTCCCAAAATCCTGCCTGCATTGCGAGGACGCGCCCTGCGTCACCGTCTGTCCGACGGGGGCGTCCTACAAGCGCGGCGAGGACGGGATCGTGCTGGTGGACGAGACGATGTGCATCGGCTGCGGGCTGTGCGCCTGGGCCTGCCCATACGGCGCGCGCGAGATGGACCCGGTGGCGCAGGTGATGAAGAAATGCACGCTTTGCGTCGACCGCATCTACAACGAGAACATCGCAGAAATCGACCGTGTGCCGTCCTGCGTGCGCACCTGCCCGGCCAATGCCCGGCACTTCGGCGATTTCGCCGATCCGCAATCGAACGTGTCGCGCATGACCGCGGAGCGCGGCGGCTTCGACCTGATGCCGGAAATGGGCACGCGTCCGGTCAACAAATATCTGCCGCCGCGGCCAAAGCAGCAGGCGGACGCGCAATGCGGCGCGATGGAGCAGGAGGTCCCGGGATTCCTCGGCTGGCTCGACCGCGCGCTGGAAAGGCTCGGCTGAGATGCATCCGGCGGTATCGGTCATCTTCTTCACGGTCACCTCCGGCGCGGGCTTCGGTCTCATCGCGCTGATCGGCCTCGGCCTGCCCATGCAAGAGGGTGCGCTCGCTGCCTTCCTGTCCTCGGCGCTGGCGGGCGGCCTTGCGGTGGCGGGGCTCGTATCCTCGACCTTCCATCTTGGTCATCCGGAGCGGGCCTGGCGCGCCTTCAGCCAATGGCGCTCGTCCTGGCTGTCTCGCGAGGGCGTGCTGGCGGTGGCGAGCCTCGTGCTGTTCGGCGTCTACGCGCTGGTGTGGATGGTCTCCGGCGTACGGCTGCTGCCGCTTGGCATCGTGGTCGCGCTGCTGGCTCTGGCGACGGTCATCGCGACCGGCATGATCTATGCGAGCCTCAAGACCGTGCCGCAGTGGCACAGCGTGCTGACGCCGCTTTCCTATGCGGCGTTCTCGCTGGCGAGCGCGTTGCCGCTCGGACTTGCGATCGGCGGCGGGAGTGGCCGCAACTTCATTGTCGCCAGCCTGCTGGCGCTTGCATTCGCCTGGCTGGTCAAGCTCGCATGGTGGCGGCGCGCGGCGAATGTGGGGTTTGCCGGCTCCAGCGTTGGCACCGCTACGGGACTTGGTTCGCTCGGCCAAGTGCGCCTGCTGGAGCGGCCGCATTCGGGCGAAAGCTATCTGACCAAGGAGATGGTGCACCAGATCGGGCGCAAGCATGCGCGCGTGCTGCGCCTTCTTGCCGGGGGCCTTGGATTTGTGGTTGCCGGCCTGTTTACGGCCCTTGCCCTCGCGGCCCTTCCCGGCCTATTCCTCGCGCTCGCATTCGCCAGCCTGATTGCAGGACTTCTTGCAGAACGCTGGCTGTTTTTCGCCGAGGCAAGACACTCGGTTTCACTCTATTACTGAACCGGGAGTGCCTTGATGGGACCGATTGCCAGCCGCCTTGCGCAACTGCAGATAACGCTGCCCGAACCGCCCAAGCCGGTGGCGAGCTATGTCGGGTTCGTGCGCGAGGGCAATCTCGTGTTCGTCTCGGGCCAGCTTCCATTCCTCGACGGCAAGCTCGTTCGAGACCGGCATCGTCGGCGCCGAGGTGAGCCTGGAGGAGGCTGCGGCGGCGGCACGGATCTGCGCGATCAACCTTTTGGCGCAGGCGAAGTCCGCTTGCGGCGGCGACATCGAGAAAGTCATGCGCTGCGTTCGGCTTGGCGGTTTCATCGCCTGCACGCAGTCCTTCGCCGATCATGCCAAGATCATCAACGGCGCATCCGATCTGATGGCGCAGGTGCTGGGTGAGGCCGGCCAGCACGCCAGAACGTCGGTCGGCGTCGCTTCGCTGCCGATGAATGCCTGTGTCGAGGTCGAAGCGATCTTCGCGGTCGCCTGACCCACTCCAATGAAGAACTGGCCGATCCACCTCTATGCCATCCTTTCGGCGGACGATTGCATCGCCGATGCGCAAGGCAACATGCCCAAGGCGCTGATGAACGATGCCGACTGGCGCTATTTCCAGGCCGAGCTCGACACTTGCGCGCTGGTCGTGCTGGGCCGCGAGTCCCATCTTGCCGCGCCCAATCCGAACAAACGCCGCCGCGTGGTGATGTCGCGGCAGGTGCGGGGGGTCACCGAGCAGGACGGCGCTCATTGGTGGAACCCCGCCGAAGTGCCGCTGGAGGCGATGCTGCGCGAACTGGCGCCGCAAGGCGGCAAGATCGGCGTTCCGGGCGGGCAGGCGGCATTCGATTATTTTCTCGAGGCCGGTATCGACAGCTTTCACCTGACACGCGCGCATGACGTGCTGCTGCCCGGCGGGCGCAAGGTATTTTCCGGACAGGGTTCCGCCGAGGCGCGGCTTGCATCCGCCGGGCTTGCGCCGGGCAAACCCGAGGTGCTTGATGCTGCGGCGAACATGACGCTGACCGTCTGGTCGCGGCCGGAAGGAGAGCAAAAATGACGGGTCTTGCGCGCGAGGATTTCGGCATTGCGCCGGACGGATCGAGGGTCGAGCGCGTCACGCTGAGCGGCGGCGGACTGACGCTAAGGCTGATCGGCTGGGGCGCGGTGGTGCAGGATCTGCGGCTTGCCGGGCATGAGCAGCCGCTGGTGCTGGGTTTTGAGGAATTCGCGCATTATCCGGCGCATTCGCCCTATTTCGGGGCAACCGCGGGGCGCTATGCGAACCGCATCCGCAACGGGCGTTTCACGCTGGACGGCGTTGAACATCAACTCGACCGCAACTTTCTCGGCAAGCACATGCTGCATGGCGGCTCGCACGGACTTGGCCGCCGCAACTGGCAGTTCACGGAGGTCACCAACGACCACGCGGTGCTGGAGATTACCGACCGCGACGGCGAGATGGGCTTCCCCGGCACGTGCCAGTTGCGCGCGACCTTTTCGCTGCCGGGCGATGGCGTCATGGCCATTCGATACGAGGGCGCGAGCGACAAGCCAACGCTGCTGAACCTTGCGCATCACAGCTATTTCAACCTTGGCGGGGAGAACATCCTTGGCCACGAAATCATGATCGACGCGCCGTCCTACCTGCCGGTGGACGAGGAATTGATCCCCACCGGCGAGGTAGCGCCCGTCGCGGGGACCGGGCATGATTTCCGTACCATGCGCGTGTTTGCACCGGACGGACCGCCGGCGATGATCCATGACCACAATTACTGCCTGTCGGACCGGCGCGTTGCGCCGCGTCAGGTGGCGCAGGTGCGCTCGCCGCAGTCAGGCGTAACGATGCAGGTTTCAACCACTGAGCCGGGACTGCAATTTTACGCAGGGCACAAGCTCGATACGCCGGTGCCGGGCCTGACGGGCGCGCCCTACAAGGCTTATGCCGGTTTCTGCATGGAGCCGCAGGTCTGGCCGGATTCGCCCAATCACCCCGATTTTCCGCAGGCGGTGCTGCGGCCCGGCGAGCCCTATCTGCAGCAGTCGAGCTTCCGCTTTTCCAAGGGCTGATCAGTCCTCCACGCGCGGCATCGCCTCAAGCGGAATGATCGCGCCGCGGTGCTGGATCACCGCCGAGGCAAAGTCGTGACCTTGCTGCAAGGCCTGCATCATGGGCTTGCCGCGCAGCAGCGCACCGAGAAAACCGCCATTGAAACTGTCGCCGGCGGCGGTCGTGTCAACCACGCTCTCCACAGGTGCGAAGTCATGTGGCGGGAGATTTTCACCCAACGCCAGCGGGCCTTTCGGGCCGCGCTTGAGCGCACCCATCCCCGGGCAGGTGGCGGTGAGACGGGCGATCGCCTGTGCCTCGTCGGCATCGCCGAACAGGGCCATTTCGTCGTCAATCGAGGGTAGGGCGATATCCGTGAGCGACCAGGCGCGCGCAATCCACTCGCGCGCCTCGCCCGTGCTGCCCCACAGCCGTGGCCGGTAGTTGGAATCGAAGGCGACGCGGCAGCCGGGCCTGCGCCGCCATAGCGCCAGCCGGTCGAGGAAAGCGGCCCGCATTTGCGGCGGCAGGATCGCCAGCGTGATCGCCGAGAAATAGACAAGATCGAAGCCGTCCAGCATGTCGAGCGAGGTTCCGCTGCCGGGTTGGAAAAGCGTGCGGGCGGCGGAATTGTCGCGCCAGTAGTGAAAGCTGCGCTCGCCCCTGGGATCGATGGAAATCGCATAGATGCCGGGAAGCTTGTCCGGCGATATGCCGATATACCCGGTTGAAACGCCCTGCGCCTCGATGAAGGCACGCATGCGCGCGGAAAAAGGGTCGTGCCCGAGCACGCTCACGTAGGAAACCTGCGCGGGGGCGCCAAGCGCGCGCTGAAGATAGATGGCGGTGTTGAGCGTGTCGCCGGCAAAGCCTATGCCGGCCGACAAGGTGTCGGCCTCGTTCAGCGACAACTCGATCATGGCCTCGCCGATGCATGCGATGCTCGGCGAAGCGTCTGTAAAGGATGGCATTTCGACCTGCACGTAAAGTTCCAGCCAGCCGGAGGCTAGGGCCAGAACCGAGCAGAAAGCAAGGCCCGCGGCCCGGCTCGATACCGGGCCGCCGGCATTCCGGTTACGGCGTGAAGCGCGAGACGTATCCGCAGGACGTGTTCATGTCGACGCCCGGAACGGGGTTCGTCTGGTTCGCCTCGGTATTGGTCAGGTCGCTGCTGCCTGCAGGAGCCACCCTGCTCCATTCGTCGCAACGGTCGCGAATGGCCGTCTGCTGATCGGCAGGCAGGGCCATGAAGCGGGTGCGGACGTCCGGCTCAGGGCGCATCACGCCGGATTCGTCCACGAAGACCTGGCTCTGGTTCTGGTCGAAAGTCGGGGCTGTCTGGGCGAATGCCGAAGTCGCCATGAGCGCGAAGGCGCTGGCTGCCAGTAACTTGTACATCGTATGCTCCTTTGAATGTTTCTGATAGGCCCCTCGCCCCGTCCATAACCCGTCAATGCGCCCGCTGTTCCAAGCCTTCAGGCTGGAACATTTGCGGCCAGCGTCCGTTCGCGAATGCGTAAACGGAGGATTTCATGGTCAGCCAGAAGCGAAGAAACTGAAGCCGCCGCTGCCAGAGCAGCAGCAGGAGATGCCGGGCGTTACCGACAAGATGAACCCGCGGCCCGACCACGGCGAGGAAAGCTATCGCGGCAGCGGAAGATTGGAGGGCATGGCCGCTATCATCACGGGCGGCGATTCAGGCATCGGCAGGGCGGTCGCCATCGCCTATGCACGAGAGGGCGCGGACGTATTGATCGCCTATCTCAACGAGCACGAGGATGCACGCGACACGGCGAAATGGGTTGAAAAGGCAGGGCGCAAGGCGGTGCTGATGGCCTGCGATGTCGGGCGCGAGGAAGACTGCCGCCAGATCGTGCAGCGCGCAATGGACGAGTTCGGCAGGATCGACATCCTCGTCAACAATGCGGCGCACCAGAAGACCGTGAAGGACATCTCCGAGCTGACCGAGGAGGAGATCGACCTGACCTTCCGCGTCAACATCTACAGCCATTTCTTCCTGTGCAAGGCGGCGATCCCGCACATGAAGGCGGGCAGTTCGATCATCAACACTGCCTCCATCAATTCGGACGATCCTTCGCCGCAGCTGCTCGCCTACGCCACGACGAAGGGGGCGATCGGGAACTTCACGGCGGGACTGGCGCAAATGCTGGGCGAGCGCGGCATCAGGGTGAATTCGGTGGCTCCGGGGCCGATCTGGACACCGCTGATCCCTTCCACCATGCCTGCGGAGAAGGTGAAGAACTTTGGCAAGAACACGCCGTTTGGCCGTCCGGGACAGCCGGCCGAACTTGCCGGAGCCTATGTGTTGCTGGCCTCCAGGGAAGGCAGCTACATCTCGGGCGCCATGCTGCCGGTGACAGGCGGGCGGCCGATCCTCTAGATTGGCAGAGTCGCGGCTCGAAAGTCTTGTAAATGGCCTGAAGACGGCCTAATTCGTGCATGCGCTGCGTTGCCGGACCGGCACTATGCCGAGGAGGTATCGCGCGATGGACGACATCACGGCAGGAGCCACGCAATTGCGGGCGCAGGGGCAGGCAGCCCCTGCCTCGTACAAATCGCGGCGCAGCTTCGCGATCATCTCGCACCCGGACGCGGGCAAGACAACGCTCACCGAGAAGCTGTTGCTGGAGAGCGGCTCCATCCGCCTTGCGGGTGAAGTTCGTGCGCGTGGCGACAGCCGCCGCACCCGCTCGGACTGGATGGAGATCGAGCAGAAGCGTGGCATCTCCATTTCAAGCTCGGTCATGACCTTCGAGCATCTGGGCCTGTCGCTGAACCTGCTCGACACGCCCGGCCACGCCGATTTCAGCGAGGACACGTTCCGCACGCTGACGGCCGTGGATTCGGCGATCATGGTGATCGACGCCGCCAAGGGCATCGAGGACCAGACTTGGAAGCTGTTCGAGGTCTGCCGCACGCGCAATATTCCGATCATGACATTCGTCAACAAGGTCGACCGCGAGGGGCACGAGCCGCTGGTGGTGCTCGACGAGATCATGGAGCGGCTGCAGCTCGACGCAGCGCCGCTGTCCTGGCCCGTGGGCATGGGAACCGGGTTCCAGGGCGTACTCGACATTGCAGGACGGCAGTTGCTGCTGCCCAATGGCGCGACCGCGCCGCTTCCCGATGAAGGCCGGCGCGACGAAGTCCTGCGTGCTTCCATAGAGGGGTTGGAAATAGCGCAGTCCGCGCTGCCGGCCTTCGATCCGGCTGCATACCGCGAGGGCTACCAGACGCCGGTGTTCTTCGGTTCGGCGCTGCGCAATGTCGGCGTGCGGCAATTGCTCGACGCGCTGGCGCAATATGCCCCGCCGCCGCTGCCGCAGCCCGCGATACCCGCGCCCATCGAGCCTTCGGATCCTGAGGTCACCGGCTTCGTGTTCAAGGTTCAGGCAAACATGGACCCGAACCACCGCGACCGCATCGCATTCGTGCGGCTGTGCTCGGGGCGGTTCACGCGCGGCATGAAACTGAAGAACGTGCGAAGCGGGCGCGAGTTGAAGGTGCCGAACCCGATGTTCTTCTTCGCCCGCGAGCGCGAGCTTGCCGAGGAAGCAGTGGCCGGAGACATCGTCGGCATTCCCAATCATGGCACTCTCAGCGTCGGCGACACGCTGACGGAGGGCAGCAACCGGACCGTGACGGGCATTCCCAATTTCGCGCCGGAGATCATCCAGCGCATCCGGATCACCGATGCGTCCAGGATGAAGCAATTGGCCAAGGCGATGGACGACTTGTCGGAGGAAGGCGTGATCCAGGCATTCCGGCCGATACTCGGCTCGTCATGGTATGTCGGCGCCGTCGGGCCGCTGCAGTTCGACGTGCTGAAGTCGCGGGCCGCCGGGGAATACGGCGTCGAGATCGCGCTGGAGCCCTCGCCCTATTCGCGTGCGCGCTGGATTTCATGCGACGACAAGGACAAGCTGAAGGCGTTCTCGGATGCCGAGAAATCGGCAATCTCGCAGGACCGAACCGGCACGCTGGTCTATTTCGCGAAGAGCGACTGGGAGCTGGACTGGATCAGGAAACAGTGGCCGCAGATCGTGTTTGCCTCGACGCGCGAACGCGGCTGAGGCCCTAGCCGCCTATGGCCGCGTCGGGGATTTCATAGCGCTCGCCGCCGACCCGCACGATGCTGTTGCCAGACTTCTTTTCTGCCGAGAAGCTTGCGCCTGAATTGTCGGAACGGACCGCCGTGTTGTTCTCGAAGAAGATCACGCGCGTTGCGCCGTCCGGCCAGGTGACCGTGGCCTTCGCGTTGCTTGCTGTTTCGCGGTTGACCGCGAACTGGCACGAAGCCGGCTGGCCCTCGTCGCGCGAACAGGGGATGACGCCCGTCGCCATCAACCCGGCGCCGGAGCCGATGGTTTCCTCGATCATCGTGCTATTGCAGCCGGCCAGAAGGGTTGCAACGGCAAGCGCGGTGAAGTTCCAGCCTTTGATTGCATGCATGGGAGAGCGTCACCGAATCGGTTGTGCGTACCTGGCCTCATTACACGCATGAGGGCTTGGCCGTCCATTATCCTTCAGCCAAAAGCCGGTCGAGCGTTTCGGCCAGCGACTGCTGCCAGGGGCGCGGCGTGATGGCGAAACGCCGCGTGAACGCGGAAGTGTCGAGCCGCGAGTTCGCGGGGCGGCGTGCGGGCGTCGGGTACTGGGCCGTGGTGATTGCATCGACCCGGGCCGCAGGGCCGCCCCGCGCGGCGGATTGCGCGAAGATCTCGCGCGCAAAGCCGCACCAGCTTGTGCTGCCGAGGCCCGCGAAATTGTAGATGCCGCCAGCTTCTCCCGCTACGAGACGCGGCGCTACGGCGAGCAGCGCATCGGCGATGTCGAACGCGCCTGTCGGATTGCCGTGCTGGTCGTCGACGACGCCGATGACGTCGCGGCTCCCGGCGAGCCGCAGCATGGTCTTGACGAAATTGGCTCCGAACGGGCTGTAGACCCATGCCGTGCGCAGGATCAGCGCGCGGGGATGGGCGGCCATCACCGCCACTTCGCCCTCCGAGCTTGGAGTGGCCATAGACATTCGAGCGGGCCGGTCGGGTCGCTCTCGCGGTAGGGCGCTTCGCCGTCGCCCGGATAGACATAGTCGGTGGACATCTGGATGAACGCGGCACCCGTTGCGGCCGCGGCCCGAGCGACGGCGGCAGCCCCGTCGCGGTTGACGGCGAAGGCTTGCGCCGCCTCGACCTCGGCCTGTCGACCGCCGTGTAGGCGGCTGCGTTGACGACAAGGTCGGGCGCGGCCGCCGGCGATGGCAGCTTCTACCGATGTCGGGATTTTCAAGATCGAGCTCGGGACGGCCGAGGGCCAGCAGTTCGATACCCGGCACGCTCGCCGCGCGTTCGCTCAACGCGGTGGCGACCTGCCCCGCGCGGCCCGTCACGAGAATGCGCATCAGGCTGCGACTTGGCCCAGCCGCCGGCCGCATAGCGCGTTGGCGCGCAGCGGCTCCCACCAGTCGCGGTTTTCGATGTACCAGAGGATGGTCTTGCGCAAGCCCGGTCTCGAAGGTCTCGCGGGCGCGCCAGCCGAGTTCGGTCTCGATCTTGGTGGCATCGATGGCGTAGCGCAGGTCATGGCCCGGCCGGTCGCCGACGAAGGTGATGAGCGCGCGGCGCGAGCCGGTGTTCGAGCGGCATCAGCTCGTCGAGCGTATCGGCGATGGCTCGCACCACCTCGAGGTTGGTGCGCTCGTTGCGCCCGCCGATATTGTAGCTCTCGCCGAGCCGGCCGCGTGGTCAGCACCAGGGCCAGCGCGCGCGCGTGATCCTCGACGTGCAGCCAGTCGCGGACATTCTCGCCCTTGCCGTAGACCGGCAGCGGCTTGCCTTCCAGCCGTTGATGATCATCAGCGGGATGAGCTTCTCGGGGAAATGATAGGGCCCGTAATTGTTGGAGCAGTTGGAGAGCACGACCGGCAGGCCATAGGTGTGGTGCCAGGCCATCACCAGATGGTCGGAGGCGGCCTTGGAGGCGGAATAGGGCGAGGACGGCGCATAGGGCGTGTCCTCGGTGAAGAGGCCGCCGTCGAGCGGCAGGTCGCCGAACACCTCGTCGGTCGAGACGTGGTGGAAGCGGAAGCTGGCTTTCCTGTCGCTCGGGCAGCGCCTGCGTGATAGGCGCGCGCCGCCTGCAGCAGCGCGAAGGTGCCGACGATGTTGGTCTCGATGAAGGCGCCCGGCCCGTCGATCGAGCGGTCGACATGGCTCTCGGCGGCAAGATGCATGATCGCGTCGACGGCCTCGTCCTGCATCACCTTCTGCATGGCATCGCGGTCGCAGATGTCGAGCTTGTAGAGACGGTACTTGCGGGCTATTCGCGATCGGCAGCGGTGGAGCCCTCGCTCGCCGCATAGGTCAGCTTGTCGACATTGACGACGTGATGGCCGAGATCGCGCACCAGATGGCGGCAGACCGCCGACCCGATGAAGCCGCAACCGCCGGTGACCATGATCTTCATGCGAACATCTCCTGTCTGGCCGATTCGATGGCCGAATACCTCGGCCAGCGTCGGGCGCCTGCGCGTCCTTGCTGCGAAAGATGCGGCTCGCAGCCCAGTCGAGCGGCCAGTCGATGCCGAGCGCCGGATCATCCCAGCGGATGCCGCGGTCTGCTCGCGGCGACATAGGGCGCCGGTCACCTTGTAGAGGACCTCGACGTCGGGCTCGAGCGTCAGGAAGCCATGCGCAAAGCCCTTGGGCACCAGAAGCTGGTTGCACTGCTCTGCCGAGACAGCACGCAGGACGACCCACTTGCCGAAGGTCGGCGAAGCCGTTGCGCACATCGACCGCGACATCGAAGATCGACCCGCGCAGCACGCGGATCAGCTTGTCCTGCGCAAAGGGCGCCAGCTGGAAGTGAAGGCCGCGCAGCACGCCGTGCTCGGCCGAGAAGGACTGGTTGTCCTGCACCCAGTCGACTGGCGATGCCGGCGTCGGCAAAGCGCTCGGCGCTGGATAGGTCTCGGAGAAGAAGCCGCGCTCGTCGCCGAATCTCTTCGGGACGATCTCGAGGACGCCGTCGAGTCCAAGCTCCGTGACCTCCATTGCAGTCAGTCCTTCCGCTGTTCGGCGACGATGCGGCGCAGATAGGCCGCATATTCGGTCTTGCCGAGCGCGTGCGGCGCGCTTCATCCATCGCCTCGGCATCGATGTAGCCGCAGTTGAAGGCGATCTCCTCCGGGCAGCAGATCTTGACGCCCGTGCGGGTCTCGATGGTGCGGATGTAGGAGCCGGCATCATGCAGGCTGTCATGCGTGCCGGTGTCGAGCCAGGCATAGCCGCGGCCCATGCGCTCGACATGCAGGTCGCCGCGCTCGAGATAGGCGCGGTTGACGTCGGTGATCTCGAGTTCGCCGCGCGCCGACGGCTTGATCGACTTGGCGATGCTCGACGACGTCGCTAGTCGTAGAAATAGAGCCCGGTCACGGCCCAGTTCGACTTCGGCGCCTGCGGCTTTTCCTCGATCGAGGTGGCCGTGCCCGTCGCTGTCGAAGGCGACGACGCCGTAACGCTCGGGATCGGACGACGTGATAGGCGAAGACCGTCGCGCCGCTTGTCGCGCGCGGCGGCCGCCTGGCATTCTGCCTGCAGCTCGTCGCCGTGGAAGATGTTGTCGCCCAGGACCAGCGCCGCCGGGCCGCCCTGCGAGGAATTCCTCGCCGATCAGGAAGGCCTGCGCGAGGCCGTCGGGGCTCGGCTGCTCGGCATAGGAAAGGTTGATGCCGAAGGCCGAGCCGTCGCCCAGCATGCTGCCGGAAGTGCGGCAGGTCATGCGGCGTCGAGATGATCAGGATGTCCCGGATGCCCGCCAGCATCAGCACCGACAGCGGATAATAGATCATCGGCTTGTCGTAGACCGGCAGCAATTGCTTGGAGATGGCGAGGGTCAGCGGATAGAGCCGCGTGCCGCTGCCGCCCGCAAGAATGATTCCACGCATATGATTTCCTCCGGATTGCGCCCCTTGGGCAATGTCACGGAAATTCCTGATCGCGGTGACGAGACTATGCGAAGCCGAGACACCGATGCCCGCGCCGGTTGGCTCGAGATCGAAGCCGTTCAGCGTCTTTTCGAGGTCGCGCTCGTCGCGCACCACATGAACGAGCGGCAGGTGGCCGAGGCGGCGCACTGTCGCAAGCTGGTGATTGTTGCGGTGCTCGCCGCGATCGGCCAGGCGCGGCACCACGATCAGCGGCTTGCCCGCTTCCAGGCGCGTCAGGATGGTGCCCATGCCGGCATGGGTGATGACGAGATCGGCCGAGCGAATGCGCTCGCCGGCCTCCATGGTCTCGATGAAATCGCGATATTCGATGTGCCTGGGCTGGTAGGCGTGCGCCCGATCTGCGCGAACACCTCGCTGGATTTCGCCCCGCCCACCAGTCGATCTGCTTGATCAGGCGGTCGAAGGGGAGCTGCGTGCCAACGGTTACAAAAATCTTCACAGCACTGACCCCGAATAACGAGGACCGTCATTGCCCGCCAGATGCGGCCATTGCGTCAACACGAGATCGCAGTGGCGTCGCGCCATGTGGGCGGAAAGCGAAAGCTCCTCGGCGTTGGCGATGCTGTCGAGGAATAGCGTGCGCGCGCCGATCAGCTTGCCGATGCGCACGGCGAAATATCCCGGTGCAGCGCCCGTGGAGATGATGACGTCCGGGCGGAAGCGCACCAGCAGCCAGCACACGCGGGCAAGCAGGAAAAGGAGCTTCACCTTTTGCTGCCTGTTGGCGTCGGGAATGGCGCAATAGCGCGCGGGGGCAACCTCGGCTGCCCTGCCTGTGCCGACCGAGGCAAAGAGCACCTGCGATCCGGCGAAGGCCGGCCGCAGGCGCAGCATCTGTATCCAGTGGCCGCCGCCCGAGCTGATCGCCAATATGCGGGGCATTCTCTGATTTCCTTTCATGACGTTGCCGTTCCTCTCGTTTGCGTCCTCGTTGAAATCTGTTGGTAGAGTTCCATCATCGCGGCGATCTTGCCGGGCCAGCTTCCAAGCTGCAGCGCGCGCTCGCGGGCCCCTTTTGACAGGCCCTCCAGTGTTTGCGGCGATGTGGCCAGAAGGCGGATTGCCTGCGCCAGTTCCAGGCACGGCATCAACACCCGCTTCGACATGTATGAAGGTCCCTATTCCGGCAAGGTCAAGGACTATCCGCCGGCCGTCAACGTGCGCAAGGGCTACGTGCCGAAGGCCAAGGGCGGCGGCAACGCCTGCAATGTGGAGCCGTCGACCGATCCCACGAAGGCGACCGGGTTCCCGCCCAACGCAACGATGACGGATCCAAATCCCAGCAATCCGGGCGCCTATATCGGTTCGGGCGATTGGGACGTGGCTGCATACTGGACGGTCAATCATCCCGGCAGGACGCTGCCGGCCGATCTCGACTCCATCAATTCCATGCCGAATGCGACATCGCCGGGCACAACAAAGCCTTCGCGCTACGACATCTATCGCTACGAGATCTGCGCGGGGCTGGGTGTCTGGACGTTTCGCCGGGCGGGGAGACAGGCACGCCGGCCTGCTACAATTCCAAGACGAACCAGAACGACCCGGACCCGAGCGATGATCCCGATCGTCGCGTCATTTTCGCGGCGATCATCAACTGCAACGAAAATCCGCTGCAAGGGGCTACCACTACGCCTGTCGCGGCGTTCGCCAGTGCGTTCATGGTCAGCCCCATGGAAAACGTTCCCGGCAATGATCCCGACGTGCCGGACAAGACGATCGACCTGGAGATCATCGACATCACGGGCAGCGGCGGCAATGGAACTCTCGATGACTTCGTGCGTCAGGAATCCTTGCTGGTTCGCTAGATTCTGACCGGGTCCATCATTTTTTGAAGCATATCATACAACTCTTGCAGGGCAGCCACCAATGCATGGCTGCCATGGGCAAGTGCCGGTGGAGTTCGGCTGCAAAGGCGTGCTAGCGTTCCGTCAAATACGTCCACGGAACGGCACCTCATGCTCGAAGCAGAAACCGGCATTCCCTTCGTCGCCACCAAACAGCCGGCAACGCCGGACATCCTGGCATCGGAGATCGTCGACCGCCTGACCTACCGCATCGGCAAGGACCCGAAGTCGCCAAGCCGCACGACTGGCTGCAGCGCGACGATCCTGGTCGTGCGCGACCGGATCATCGACCACTGGATGGAATCGACCCGCGCGCCTATCGCGAGCGACGCCAAGCGGGTCTACTACCTCAGCCTCGAGTTCCTGATCGGCCGGCTGATGCGCGACGCGATCTCCAACCTCGGCCTGCTGCCGCAATTGCGCAGGCGCTGGCGAAGCTCGGCGTCGACTTCGACGTGCATCGCCGCGCTCGAGCCCGACGCGGCGCTCGGCAATGGCGGCCTCGGCCGGCTGGCGGCCTGCTTCATGGAAAGCATGGCGACGCGTCGACGTCCCCGCCTACGGCTACGGCATCCGCTACGCAGCACGGCCTGTTCCGCCAGGAGATCGCCGACGGCTGGCAGGTCGAACTGCCGGAGAACTGGCTCGAGCACGGCAATCCCTGGGAGTTCGAGCGGCGCGAGAGCGCCTACGAGGTCGGCTTCGGCGGCGTCGGTCGAGTCGGGCATCGAGGCCGACGGCGACGAGACGCGCTACGTCTGGCAGCCGGCCGAGCGGGTGATCGCGCATCGCCTACGACACGCCGATCGTCGGCTGGCGCGGCAACGCGCGTCAACACGCTGCGCCTGTGGACGGCGCAGCCGGTCGATCCGATCCTGCTCGACGCCTTCAACGCCGGCGACCACATCGGCGCGCTCGAGCGAGAGCAACCGCGCCGAAGCGCTGACCCGCGTGCTCTACCCGGCCGACGCCACGCCGGCCGGGCAGGAACTGCGGCTGCGGCAGGAGTATCTTCTTCTCCTCGGCCTCGCTGCAGGACATCCTGCGCCGCCACCTGCAGCAGTATCGGCGACGCTGGACAACCTGCCGGACAAGGTGGCGATCCAGCTCAACGACACCCATCCGGCGATCTGCGGTCGCCGAGCTGATGCGCCTGCTGATCGACGTCCACGGCTCGAGTTCGACAAGGCCTGGGAGCTGACGCAGCGACGTCTTCGGCTACACCAACCACACGCTGCTGCCCGAGGCGCTGGAGAGCTGGCCGGTGCCGCTGTTCGAGCGCGCTGCTGCCGCGCCACATGCAGATCATCTACGCGATCAACGCCGAGCGTGCTGCGCGAGGCGCGCGAGGCGGGCATTCGACGACGCGCAGATCTCGCCGCATCTCGCTGATCGACGAAAACGGCGAGCGGCGCGTGCGCATGGGCAACCTCGCCTTCGTCGGCTCGCACTCGGTCAACGGCGTCTCGGCGCTGCATACCGAGCTGATGAAGGAGACGGTCTTCGCCGATCTGCACAAGCTCTATCCCGGCCGCATCAACAACAAGACCAACGGCATCACGCCGCGGCGCTGGCTGATGCAGTGCAATCCGGGCCTGACGACGCTGCTGCGCGAGGCGATCGGCGACGAGTTCCTCGACGATACCGAGGCGCTGAAGGCGCTCGACGCGTTTGCCGACGATGCCGCGTTCCAGCGAGCAGCTTCGCCGCGGTGAAGCGCGCCAACAAGGTGCGGCTGGCCAAGCTCGTGCGCCAGACCGCATCGGGCATCAAGCTCGATCCCGACGCGCTGTTCGACGTCCAGATCAAGCGCATCCACGAATACAAGCGCCAGCTGCTGAACATCATCGAGGCGGTCGCGCTCTACGACCAGATCCGCTCGCATCCGGAGACGCGACTGGGTGCCGCGCGTGAAGATCTTCGCCGGCAAGGCGGCGCCGAGCTATCACAACGCCAAGCTGATCATCAAGCTGGCCAACGACGTGGCGCAGGTGATCAACAACGACCCGTCGGTGCGCGGCCTGCTGAAGGTGGTCTTCCTGCCGAACTACAATGTCACCTGGCCGAAGATCATGGTCCCGGCGGCCGACCTGTCGGAGCAGATCTCGACCGCCGGCATGGAGGCCTCGGGCACCGGCAACATGAAGTTCGCGCTGAACGGCGCGCTGACCATCGGCACGCTCGACGGCGCCAATGTCGAGATCAGCGAGCATGTCGGCGACGACAACATCTTCATCTTCGGCCTGACCGCCGAGGAGGTCGCCGAGCGCCGCGCCGACGGCTACAATGCCGCGCGCGGTGATCGAGGCGTCGCCGCGAGCTGTCGCAGGCGCTGTCGGCGATCGCGTCGGGCGTCTTCTCGCCCGACGATCCGCAGCCGCTACCGCGATCTGATCGGCGGGCCTCTACGACCACGACTGGTTCATGGTCGCCGCCGATTTCGACGCCTATGCCGCGGCGCAGCGCGAGGTCGACGCGCTCTGGCGCGACAGCCGCGGACTGGTGACGCAACGGCGATCCGCAACATCGCGCGAATGTCGGCTGGTTCTCGTCCGACCGCACCATCCGGCAATATGCGCAGGACATCTGGAACGTTCCAGCCTGAGCCTGCCAGACAGGTCGATCCGGCGAGGACGTCCGCTGATGACGGGCACGAAGCCCGTACGGCGCAAGCCGCGCGCGTTCGCGCCTGACGGCAGCGACGTCGACGCGATCGTCGCCGGCATCGCACGGCGATCCGTTCGCGGTGCTCGGCCTGCACGAGGCGCGGACGGCGCGTTCGTCGCGCGCTGCTTCATCCCCGGCGCCGACGACGTCACTGCCTTCACGCTCGACGGCAAGCACTGCGGCGCGCTCGCCAGCGCGCACGATGCCGGCTTCTTCGAGGGCGCGCTGAACGATCAAGAAGCGCCAGCCGCTGCAGCTACCGCGCCGCGCAACGCCGGCGGCGAATGGTGGGTCACCGACCCCTATACGCTTCGGCCCGGTGCTCGGGCCGATGGACGACTACTACATCGCGCGAGGGCATCGCATCTGCGGCTGTTCGACAAGCTGGGCGCGCATCTGATCGACCATGAGGGCGCGAGCGGCGTGCATTTCGCGGTCTGGGCGCCGAATGCGCGGCGCGTCTCGGTGGTCGGCGATTTCAACGACTGGGACGGCCGCCGCCATGTCGATGCGGCTGCGCCGCGACACCGGCATCTGGGAAATCTTCATGCCCGGACATCGGCGCCGGGCCGCGCCTACAAATTCGAGATCATCGGCGCCGAACGGCGAGCTGCTGCCGCTGAAGGCCGATCCCTTCGCCTTCGCGCTCGGAACTGCGGCCCGAAGACCGCCTCGGTCATCGCACGGCCGCCGAGCACCGCGACTGGGGCGACGCGGCGCACCGGCGCATTCTGGCGCAACGGCCGATGCGCGGCGCGCGCCGATCTCGATCTACGAGGTGCATCCGGGCTCCTGGCAGCGCGACGCCGACGGCTGGTTCCTGACCTGGGACGAGACTGGCCGACCGGCTGATCCCCTATGTGCGTCGACATGGGCTTCACCCATATCGAGTTCCTGCCGATCACCGAGCATCCCTACGATCCGTCCTGGGGCTACCAGACGACCGGCCTCTTCGCGCCGACCGCCCGCTTCGGCGATCCGGAGGGCTTCGCCCGCTTCGTCGACGGCGCGCACCGGGCCGGCATCGGCGTCATCCTCGACTGGGTGCCGGCGCATTTCCCGACCGACGAGCACGGCCTCGCCCTGTTCGACGGCACGGCGCTCTACGAGCATGCCGACCCGCGCCAGGGCTTCCACCCCGACTGGAACACGGCGATCTACAATTTCGGCCGCCGCGAGGTGGTCGTCCTTCCTCGTCAACAACGCGCTCTACTGGGCCGAGCAATACCACGTCGACGGGCTGCGCGTCGATGCGGTGGCCTCGATGCTCTACCTCGACTATTCGCGCAAGGAAGGCGAGTGGATCCCCAACGAGCATGGCGGGCGCGAGAACCTCGAGGCGGTCGAGCTTCCTGCAGGCGATGAACACGCGCGGTCTACGGCACGCATCCCGGCATCATGACCATCGCCGAGGAATCGACCTCCTGGCCCAAGGTGTCGCAGCCGGTGCACGACGGCGGGCTCGGCTTCGGCTTCAAGTGGAACATGGGCTTCATGCACGACACGCTGCAGTACATGGCGCGCGAGCCGGTCCACCGCAAGTACCACCACGACGAGATCACCTTCGGCCTGCTCTACGCCTTCTCGCGAGAATTTCGTGCTGCCGCTCAGCCATGACGAGGTGGTGCACGGCAAGGGCATCGCTGCTCGACCAAGATGGCGGGCGACGACTGGCAGAAATTCGCCAACCTGCGCGCCTATTACGGCTTCATGTGGGGCTATCCCGGCAAGAAGCTGCTGTTCATGGGCCAGGAATTCGCCCAGCGCGCGCGAGTGGAGCGAGGCAGCGCGCGCTCGACTGGGACCTGCTGCGACGCACCGCCGCACGAGGGCATGCGCAAGCTGGTGCGCGACCTCAACCGCGCTCTACCGCGACACGCCCGGCGCTGCACGCGCGCGATTGCGAGCCGCGAGGGCTTCGAGTGGCTGATCGCCGACGACCGCGCGAATTCGGTCTTCGCCTGGCTGCGCAAGGCGCCGGGCGCGCAGCCCGGTCGCCGTGATCAGCAACTTCACGCCGGCGCCGCGCGACGACTACCGCGTGCCGCTGCCGCAGCGACGGCGCGCTGGCGCGAGATCCTCAACACCGACGCCGGCATCTATGGCGGCAGCGGGCAAGGGCAATCTGGGCGGCGTCGACGGCGCAAGGGCGGCGACGGCGCGCACGTGACGCTGCCGCCGCTGGCGACGATCATGTTCGAATTCGGGCATAGTGCGAATAGTTTGGGAGGGAAGACATGGAACAACAACGCAAACCAGCCGCTGGCCCGCGACGCCATGGCCTATGTGCTGGCCGGCGGGCGCGGCAGCCGGCTGAAGGAACTGACCGACCGGCGCGCCAAGCCGGCGGTCTATTTCGGCGGCAAGACGCGCATCATCGATTTCGCGCTGTCGAACGCGCTCAATTCCGGCATCCGCCGCATCGGCGTCGCGACGCAGTACAAGGCGCACTCGCTGATCCGCCACCTGCAGCGCGGCTGGAACTTCCTGCGGCCCGAGCGAAACGAGAGCTTCGACATCCTGCCCGCCAGCCAGCGCGTCTCGGAGAGCGCAGTGGTACGAGGGCACGGCCGATGCGGTGCTACCAGAACATCGACATCATCGAGGGCTACGGCCTCGAGTACATGGTCATCCTGGCCGGCGACCACATCTACAAGATGGACTACGAGCTGATGCTGCGCCAGCACGTCGACGCCGGCGCCGACGTGACCGTCGGCTGCCTCGAAGTGCCGCGCATGGAAGCGACCGGCTTCGGCGTCATGCATGTCGACGACGAACGACACGCATCATCGACTTCGTCGAAAAGCCGACGGACCCGCCGGGCATTCCCGGCAATCCGGACATCGCGCTGGCCTCGATGGGCATCTATGTCTTCAGCACGAAGTTCCTGATGGAGCAGCTGCGGCGCGATGCCGCCGATCCGAATTCGAGCCGCGATTTCGGCAAGGACATCATCCCCTACATCGTCAAGAACGGCAAGGCGGTGGCGCACCGCTTCGCCAAGTCCTGCGTGCGCGTCGACCAGCGAGAACGAGGCCTACTGGCGCGACGTCGGCACGGTCGACGCCTATTGGCGAGGCCAATATCGACCTGACCGACATCGTGCCCGAGCTCGACCTCTACGACCGCGACTGGCCGATCTGGACCTATGCCGAGATCACGCCGCCGGCCAAGTTCGTCCACGACGAGGACGGCCGGCGCGGCGCGGCGATCTCCTCGCTGGTGTCGGGCGACTGCATCATCTCCGGCGCGAGCGCTGCAGCGACAGCCTGCTCTTCACCGGCGTGCGGACCAGCTCCTATTCGACGCTCGAACGAGGCGGTGGTGCTGCCCGATTGCGTCATCGGCCGCGGCGCGCGGCTGAGCCGGGTCGTGATCGACCGCGGCGTGAAGATTCCCGAAGGGCTGGTGGTCGGCGAGGATCCGGAGCTCGACGCCAAGCGCTTCCGCCGCACCGAGAACGGCATCTGCCTGATCACCCAGGCGATGATCGACAAGGCTGAGGTCTGATCTACGAATGAAGGTCCTCTCGGTCGCCTCGGAAGTCTATCCGCTGATCAAGACCGGCGGGCTCGCCGACGTGGCCGGCGCCTGCCGCCGGCGCTGGCGCGCACGGCGTCGACGACGCGCACGCTGCTGCCGGGCTATCCGGCGGTGATGGCGCAGCTGTCGAAGCGCCAGGAAGCTGCACGGCATTCGCCGGACCCTGCCGGGCGGCAAGGCGACGCTGCTGGCGGCGAAGCTGCGGCGGGACTCGACCTGCTCGTGCTCGACGCGCCGGCATCTGTTCGACCGCGACGGCGGCCCCTATGGCGATGCGGCCGGCACCGACTGGCCCGACAACTGGCGGCGCTTCGCGGCGTTGTGCCAGGCCGGCGGCGGACATCGCCGCCGGCGCGCTGCCCGGCTATCGTGCCCGACCTCGTGCATGCCCATGACTGGCAGGCGGCGCTGGCGCCGGCCTATCTGCGCTACGCGGCATGGCGGCGCGCCGCCGTCGGTGGTGACCATCCACAACCTCGCCTTCCAGGGCCGGTTCGCGCGGCGATCTTCGGCGGGCTCGGCCTGCCGCCGCAGGCCTGGTCGGTCGACGGCGTCGAATATTACGGCGGCGTCGGCTACCTCAAGGCCGGGCATGCAGGCGGCCAGCGCGATCACCACGGTCAGCCCGACCTATGCGCAGGAGATCCGCACGCCGCAGTTCGGCATGGGGCTCGACGGCCTGGTCAACAGCCGCGGCGAGCGATCTCCACGGCATCGTCAACGGCATCGACACCGACGTGTGGAACCCGCAGACCGATCCGCATCATCGCGCGCAACTATTCGGCCGCAGACGCTGGCGGCGCGCGCGCGCCAACCGCGCGGCCGTCGAGGCAGCGCTTCGGCCTCGACCACGACGACGCGCCGCTGTTCTGCGTCGTCAGCCGGCTGACCTGGCAGAAGGGCATCGACATGCTCTGCCGACGCGCGTCGACGACCTCGTCGGCATGCGGCGGCAAGCTGGCCGTGCTCGGCTCGGGCGACGCGGCGCTCGAGGGCGCGCTGCTGGCCGCCGCGGCGCGCCACCCCGGCCGGGTCGGCGTCGTCATCGGCTATGACGAGCCGCTGTCGCACCTGCATGCAGGGCGGCTGCGACGCGATCCTGGTGCCCGTCGCGCTTCGAGCCGTGCGGCCTGACGCAGCTCTACGGCCTGCGCTATGGCTGCGTGCCGGTCGTGGCGCGCACCGGCGGGCTCGCCGACACGGTGATCGACGCCAATGAGGCGGCACTGGCGGCGGGCGTCGCGACCGGCTTCCAGTTTGCGCCGCTCGACCGCGATGCGCTGGCATGCGCGATCGCCGACATGGCCAGGGCGCATCGCGAGCACCGCGACCTGGCGGGCGCTGCAGCGCCAAGGCATGAAGAGCGACGTGTCGTGGACGGCGAGCGCGGCGCGTTACGCGGAGCTTTTCCGCAGCCTTTCGGCGCGTGCCTGACGTCGATGCGTGCCGGGGCATTCGTCGAAGCTGGCGGCGTGCGCTTCCGCGTTGCGCTCCGCAAAGCGCGGCAGGCCGTGAGGTTGTGCCTGTTCGACGAGACGGGCAACATCGAGACGCCCGCATCGCCATGCAGAAAGACGGCGAATGGTTTACCGCCTTCGTGCCGGGCATCGGCGCGGGCACGCGCTACGGCTACCGCGCCGACGGGCGACTATGCGCCGGAGCGCGGGCTGTGGTTCGATCCGGCAAAGCTGCTGATCGACCCCTACGCCACAAGAATCGACCGGCAATGGCGGCACGATCCACGGCTGGCCCTGCCGCGCGCCGACACGGCTTCGATACCGCCCCGCTGGTGCCAAAGGCGATTGTCGAGGCGCTTGCAAGCATCGGTCGAAACAGCCGCCGGCCTGTTCGCGGCGCGGCGGGCTGATCTACGAGATCAATGTGCGCGCCTTCACGATGCTGCATCCCGATATCGAGCCGACCGAAGCGCGGCACGCTGGCGGCGCTGCGCCATCCGGCGGTGATCGCGCATCTGCAAGCGCTGGGCGTGAGCGCGGTCGAACTGATGCCGGTGACCGCCTGGATCGACGAGCGGCATTTGCCGCCACTGGGGCTCGCCAATGCCTGGGGCTACAATCCCGTGACCTTGATGGCGCTGGAGCCGCGCCTTGCGCCCGGCGGCATCGCCGATCTCGCGCATGACCGTGGAGGCGCTGCACGGCGCCGGGCATCGGCGTCATCCTCGACCTGGTGTTCAACCATACCGGCGAGAGCGACCGCCACGGCGCGACGCTGTCCATGCGCGGCCTCGACAATCGCGCTGCCTACCGCCACGACCGCAGGACCCGGGCCTGCTCGTCAACGACACCGGCTGCGGCAACACGATCGCCTGCGACCATCCGCGCGTGCGCGAGCATGATCCTCGACAGCGCTGCGCCATTTCGTGCGCCATGCCGGCGTCGACGGCTTCCGCTTCGATCTTGCGCCGATCCTTGGCGCGCACGCCGCACGGCTTCGACGCCGAGCGCGAAACGCTTGCGAGACGATCGCGCCGACCCGATGCTCGCCGACCGGGTGCTGATCGCCGAGCCGTGGGACATCGGGCCGGGCGGCTATCAGCTTGGCAATTTCGGCGAGCCGCTTCCTGGAATGGAACGACCGCTACCGCGACGACGTGCGGCGGTTCTGGCGCGGCGATGGGCAGGGCGGGCGATCTCGCCACGCGGCTCGCCGGCTCGTTCGACATCTTCGGCCGGGATGCAGCGCACGCGCAGCGTCAACTTCATCGCCTGCCATGACGGCTTCACGCTCGCCGACCTCACCGCCTATCGCCACAAGCACAACGAGGCGAACGGCGAGGACAACCGCGACGGCCATGACGAGAACTTCTCGTGGAACCACGGCGTCGAGGGCCGACCGACGATCCGGCAATCACGGCGGCGCGGACCGCGCGACATCAAGGCGCTGCTGGCGACGCTGTTCGCCTCGCGCGGCACGATCATGCTGACGGCCGGGCGACGAGTTCGGGCGCACGCAGAAGCGGCAACAACAACGCCTATGCGCAGGACAACGCGACGGTCTGGATCGACTGGCAGGACCGCAACCGCGAGCTGGAGGCTTTCGCGCTTCCAGCTCGGCGGTTCTGCGAAAGCGCTTCGCGGCTGCTTTGCGATTACCGCCCGCTCACAGGCAATGCCGGCGGATCGGGAATTTCCGATGTCGAGTGGCTGTCGCCGGACGGGCGGCCGCTTGCGCCCGGCGACTGGGACAATGGCTCGACTGCTTCGCCATGGTGCTGGCGACGGGCGATGCGGCAAGCCCGCGCCTTGCGGTCCTGTTCAACCGCAGCGCAGGAACCGTTGCATTCACGCTTCCGGTTTCCGCAGGAATCCGTTGGCAGCCTTGCCTCGGCGTCGCGGCTGAGTTGTCCGTATGCGGACGGAGCGCCGGCCTGGCTCTCGAGTGCCGCGAAAGCTGAAGAACCGCGCAGCGCAAGACCTGGCCGGCGTGGAGCCGGAGGGCATGGCAGTCAGTCCGGTTGGCACGATATGGCCGACGACACTTGCCCCGCGAGCTGGTCCGGCGTGGCCGGCGACTTTTTCCAAATCTGCCCTGCAGGACGCCGAAATGGATCAATTACGACAATCTAAGAAGAGGATGTAATGTAAGCTGCGGTTGCGCGACGCTGGCAACCAGTCCTTCTGCGCTCGCACCGAAAGGATTTCCGGGGCCATTTCACATGTGCCTTGCGGACAAGGAACGGGACGCATGCAATGGCCAGGTTGGATAGGTGGCGGTTCATCGCTTTGGGCGTGACAGGCGTGGCGGCAATTGCTCTTCACCGCGCGTGAGATCATCACGCTCGATCCGGCGAGGCCGCTTGCCAAGGCTTTGGCGGTAGTCAACGGACGCATCTTGTGGGTAGGCGAGGTCGATCGCGCGCGCTGGCTGGCGCGGTCAAACGGAAAACAAGACAGGGGAGTAATACATGCACCGGATCGTAACCTGGGGGGTATCGGCAGTCACGGGGCTCGCCATCGTGTCGGCCTCTTTTGCGGCGGAAGGCGATGCAGCTGACAAGATCTGGTCGGGCGGCCCGATCCTGACCATGGACGACAGCCAGATGCGGGTTGAGGCGGTAGCCGAGAAGGACGGCAAGATCATCGCGGCCGGCAAGGCGGAAGACGTCATGAAGCTCAAAGGCGATGGTACTGTCGTCGTCGATCTCGCGGGCAGGACCATGATCCCCGGCTTCGTCGACGCCCATGGCCACGTGTTGATGGGCGGTTTCCAGGCCCTTGTGGCGAACATGCTGCCGGCGCCGGACGGGGAGGTCAACGATATCGCCACGATGCAAAGGGTGTTGCGCGAATGGATGGCCGCGAACGCCGATGCGGTGAAGAAGGTAAAGCTGGTTGCCGGCTTCGGCTACGATAATGCGCAGCTCAAGGAACTGCGCCATCCCACGCGCGATGACCTCGACGCCGTGTCGACGGAATATCCGGTCATGCTCGTCCACCAGTCCGGGCATCTGGGTGCGTTGAACTCCAAGGCGCTGGAACTGGCCGGGATTACTGCCCAAAGCGAAGACCCGCCGGGCGGCGTCATCCGCCGCAAACCCGGCAGCACGGAGCCGGACGGCGTACTCGAGGAGAATGCGCTCAACACGGCGCTCCCGAAGTTGCTGGGCAGCGTCGGCGTCGAAGGTTTCAAGGAGTTCTTCAAGGCCGGAACGGAGCTGTGGGCCCGCTACGGCTACACCACCGCGCAGGAAGGCAGGGCGGTTCCCGCCAGCGTCGGCGTCATGCGGCAGGTGGCCGACGCCGGCGGCCTGAAGATAGACGTTGCCGTCTATCCGGACGTTCTCGTCGACCGCGATTTCATCAAGAAGAACTGGTCGCGCGACTACGCCAACCGTCTGCGGGTGGCCGGCGCAAAGCTCACCATAGACGGGTCGCCGCAGGGCTTCACTGCCTGGCGCGACCGGCCTTACTACAAGCCGGTCGGCAACTATCCTCCCGGCTATGTTGGCTACCAGAGCGCGACCAACGAGCAGGCGATCGACGCCGTGGATTGGGCTTTTTCAAACGGGATCCAGATCATCACGCATTCCAATGGCGAGGCGGCATCGGACCTGCTGATCGCCTCGGTACAGGCCGCCACCGACAAGCATGGACAGGCGGACCGCCGGCCAGTGCTGATCCACGGGCAGTTCCTGCGCGAGGACCAGGTCGATTCCTACAACAGGCTGGGCGTGTTCCCCTCGCTATTTCCCATGCACACTTTCTATTGGGGCGACTGGCACCGCGACCACACGGTTGGTCCATCGCTCGCCGACAATATTTCGCCGACGGGTTGGGTGCGAGCCAGGGGCATGCCCTTCTCGACCCATCACGATGCGCCGGTGGCGTTCCCCGATTCCATGCGCGTGCTTGACGCTACCGTTACGCGCAGGTCGCGTTCCGGCGACATCATCGGGCCCGACCAGCGCGTGGACGTGATCACCGGCCTCAAGGCCATGACGATGTGGCCGGCCTACCAGCATTTCGAGGAGGCGACCAAGGGTTCCATCGAGGTCGGCAAGCTTGCAGATCTTGTCATTCTTACCGACGATCCCACTGCGGTCGACCCGGAGACGATCGACCAGATCAGGATCGCCGAGACGATCAAGCAAGGCGAGACGATCTATGCCGCAACACCCGCGCAATTGAAGAAGGCGAGCCTGTCGCTGCCGGGCGGCGGCAATGCCGATCCGTTCGGCAGCTTCATGCGGGCCTATGCGGCGGGGCGCGAGTTTGCCACGCTGCCGCCAAAGCATCAGACCGAATTAAACAAGCTGATCGCGATGCGCGCGCCGCACGATGCGTTCTGCATCGGGCCCGTGATGGCGGAACTGACGCAGGCAATGTTGCCCGGCCAGTAGGAGCGGGCAGGAGGCAATGGATCGAGGCGCAAGGCCTTGTTGAGGCCCGAACATCCATGTGTCCGCTAATTGACTATAGGGCGCGGGCGGGTCATGCAGTGGCAATGTTCGTTGCCGGAAATCCTCCATGGAAAAACGTACTTTCTCCCAATCAATGCTCTTGTTTGCCAAGGCGACGCTGATCGGCGGCATCATCTTCTTGCTGCCCATTGTCATTGCGCTCATCGTGCTCGGCCATGCGTTCTCGCTGGCTGCAAAAGCCGCGAAGCCGCTTATCGGTCTGCTCCCGCAGGCGGTTGCCGGCGCGGTCACCGTCACCGTCGCCGCGGTAACCGTGCTGTTCCTGGTTTCGCTGGGGGCAGGGCTGTTCGCCCGCACCCGCTCCGGCAAGCGCGTCATGGCATGGTTCGAGAACTCGCTCGTCGGCGGGCTGCCGCAATACCAGCTGGTGAAGAGCATGGCCGAGGGGATGGCACAGGTTGAAAATGCGAAGGGCGTGACGCCAGCTCTCATCTACATCGAGGACGCCTGGCAGTTGGGCTATGTGCTCGACGGCCTCGGCAAGGGCTGGGTCGGCGCTTTCCTGCCGCAAGCGCCAACGCCCATGTCCGGCAACATCCTCTATGTTCCGGTGGAGCGCGTGCGTCCCCTGGAAATTTCGATGGTGCAGGCGATGTCGATCGTGAAGCGCCTTGGCGTCGGCTCGGCGGAAGCGTTGCGCGGCGTCGATCTTACCCCGCCAACGGGACCGGTTACGCAAAAAATGCCATTTGCCGGCATGATCTGAGCCTTCGGCCGCCGAAAACCGGCAGCAGATTTGTCCCTGCTCATGCCGGCGTGAGATAGGCTGAAGAATGCCAGGAACCAAAGCGCGATATGAGGCAATCTGCGAACCGCCTGATGACCGGTTCATGATCTTCGACGTGCATGCAAACCAACCTGCCGCGGTGAGCGGAGTTCTTCTCATAGGGTTGTCGCAACAAGATGCCGACTGGATTGTGTTGCGGCTCAATGCCGGCGAAACATTAAGCAAAAACTATCTTCAAGCATTGAAATCGATGGCCCATCGTCGATGAGGGAAGCGTTCGCGCCTGCCCTGATGCGTCACGACAGGTATCGGCGTTTTCGCCCACGGCCCCGGCCATTCCTCCCGCTTCTTCAGCGCGGAACGCGTCGATTTTCTCGCATAAGGACACGCAATTTTCTTCGTGATAACATTGGACCGGTTGAACGAGGAACCAATGGAACGTCGTCTAAGCGCGATATTGGCTGCTGATATCGTCGGCTTTAGCCGCCTGGTGGGTATCGACGAGATTGGCACGCTTTCAGCCTTGAAGGCCCACCGCGCCGAATTGATCGACGACAGCATCTCCCGGCATCAAGGGCGCATATTCAAGCTGACCGGCGACGGAATACTGGTCGAGTTTTCGAGCGTGGTGAACGCGCTGGACTGTGCCCGGGAAATCCAGCGGGGCATGCGGTTGCGTAATGCCCGCGTTGCACCTGAGCGGCGGCTTGAATTTCGCATCGGGATAAACCTTGGCGACGTGATCGTCGAAGATGGCGACATGCTCGGCGACGGCGTCAATGTCGCCAGCCGCATCGAAGGCATTGCGCGTCCCGGCTCGATTGCAGTTTCGGCCGCTGTTCGCGACCAGGTGGGCAATCGTACCGAAGCGAATTTCGAAGACGCTGGTAAATGCAGTTGGCAACCGTGGCAGGTGATTGAGCCTCTCGCCAGGAAAAGTGCAGCAAACTCGCCGAGACGGCAACGATGCGGCTGATCAGCCGGACCGAGGAATCCATTCGCTGGCATCATGGTCGGATGCTGGTAAGCCGCTTGAGCGATCTTGGCCATTTCGCGCTGGTGGACACTTCCGATGTTGCATCCATCGAAAATTGGCCCTTGTCCTGTAGACCCATCATTGCCAACGCAGCGCGGCCGTTCAAGCCATATGGGTCTCCCAACTTCTCCCACATGTCCTGGTGAAAATGGTATGGAGCGGCAATAAGCGTTGGGTGTTTGCCGGCTGCCTCGAGAGCGGCCGCGAAATCCTTGGCTTGCCGCTGGATCCGCTGCCAGCATTTGCCCCGTATCGACTTGCCATCGGCAATTCGGCTCTGAAGCGGAAAGTTGTGCTCCGTCTGTCGCACCTATTACATGCTAGCGGGCGGGCCGCCACATTGCGATGATTTCGGGGTATCCGGAGACATTGACCACGCCCGCAACTTCAAATCCGAAGCGCTGATAAAGCACTGCATTGCGTCGGTTCGTCGCCTCTAGATATGCGGGCATTCCCTCCGCATCTGCTCGCTCAAGGCCGCTTCGCAACAGTGCCGCGCCGACACCCGTGCACTGCGCCTGCGGGACAACTCCGATCCAGGGCAGGTACCAGTGCGGCTCATGCGGATGCAGGCTGCCCTGAACCTCCATACCAGCGGAGAGTTGAGTGAACCTTTCCGGCGGAACACTTGCTTGGAGATGATCCAAGATGGCTTCCCCATCTGGTTCCAGACCAGGTGGGAACCAGAGGGCCGCGCCCAGTCCGTCGCGGTCAAGGTCGACCATGCCCGCCTCGAATGCACGTCCGCCGAAGGCGGTCAGAAACCCCGGAAAATGGGTCCGGTACTCGTCTGGTCCGGGATAAATAGACCGCACCGCAGCATCGCCCTGGAATGCGGCGACCAGTATTGAAATGGTCGCGTCGCGGCCGGCCTGCGTCAGCAAGCTTTGCGTGAGCTGAATGGACATCGTTTCCTCCTTCACGCCCCCGCTGGTTTTGCGGACAGAGTTGTTGCTGAGGCCGCTTCCGTAGGACAAATGGCGGTGACGGATGAAAGTGAGCGTGCAGAAATTCACAGTTGGCAAGGATGTGACCTCGGCAGCCGCGGCAGGTGTCGATGCCGACCCTTTGAACGAAACTACAGTGGAATTTTGATCACCAGGTCTGGGCTCGGGTCCAGCGGTGCGATCCGCAGTTGCAGAGCATAAGTGCTGGCTGTTCCCAATAACATTCGCGGGGTGCAATATTGCGCGACGGTTCTGAGTGCTTGGCTCGGCGGAGCGTCGGAAGGCATCGACAGGCTGATTTCGATTACGGCTCCCAGCCCCGCCCCGCGTTGAAGCGAGCCCCGTTTCTCCACCGGCCACTCAAGGGGCGGCATAGAACCGGGTAATTCAAACATCATCGGTTGTCGTGGATCGTCGCTGTCTGTCGCCACCGCGATCGACATACCAGGCGGTAGGTAAGGTGGCTCATACGCCCAGGTTGATGGCTTTGACGCGTTGGGCTGTATGGAAGAGCGCCGCCAAGCAATTCCAAAAGGACACGTACCATTGCTGCGCCATAGCGATCGCTCGTAAAGGCCGGTTCTTGCTATCGCGGGACTACGCGCCGCCTCGGGATTGTCGACCCAAAGCATTTCCAGGTACAAATTGTCAAAGCAGTAGCAGATATTCCGCGTCCCTTGCCCCAGGTGAACGCGCCGATACGTCTCGACAAGACCCAACGTCGGCAGGTGCGCAATTTCAGGCGCGTCCTCCTCAACCAACATGAAGATGTGGTCAATCAACTCGAACCTCCGTGGCCCCATTGACGGCTATGCGCCCCAAATCGGTCAGTGCCGGGAGAACTGCAACGGCCCCAAAGCAGCCGTGCTGGCAGGCCAAGTTAATAGCTGATGGCATCGCACAATCGTTCTGACAGTGTGGGAGATAAGGTGCAACATTCAGGCCAAGAGTGTTAGACTTGTTTAAAGTTGCCTGTAGGAGGACTGCCATGCCTAAAGTTTCTGAGCTGTTCTTTAAAACCGCCATTGTTTTTCTTGTGCTCGGAATCGCCGCTGGATTACAGATGGCCATCTCGGGTGATCATGCAGCCTTTCCGGCACACGCCCACATCAATTTGCTTGGATGGGTAACCAGCGCATTGTTCGGCGGCTATTACGCTTTGAATCCTGCCAAGGCGGCTTGGCGGATGGCTCTGGTCCACTATGGCCTCTACACTGCCGGGATGATTGTGATGTTGCCGACGCTGTACGTGATGCTCAATAGGGGAATGGAACAGCTCGAACCTGTGGTAGCAGTTGGCTCTCTGATAGTGGCCGCCGCCGTGCTGATTTTTGCGCTCGTGGTCTTCTCCAGTGACAACACCGGAGCAGTTTCCGAACATGCAAACAGCCGATTGAACTCTGACCCCCTCAATGCCCGGCGCTGAGGAAAAGTGGCTGAGGCAGCCGCCACTTCTGTGCTTTCCAGCTGCGATTAGCCACCCCATGACGCAGCTATTGCGCATCCTTGCCGCGAGGGTGCGCATACCGCCGCCCTTGCCAGCAGAAATCTTGATCGTTCCGGTTTCGTCGCCTATCGCCAACCAGCCATCACCCAGAAGCGCGACGCTGTAAACGGGCCTGCCAGAATTGTCGGAATAGGCCAGCTCCTCGCCGGTGGTAAGGCCCCACAATCGGGCCCTCGCATCGAGCGATCCGCTCAGCATCTTCTGCCCGTCGGCCGAAACCGATGCCGCCTAGAACCGTACCGGCATGGCCGGGGAAACTGCGGGCCTTCTGCTATCACCCATGTCGCCGTGATGGCCGACATCTTTGGTCAATAATCCGGTCCCACGCAGTCACTTCTGCAGCCGCTAGGAAGCAGGCTTGTACCAGATCGGCGAAGTGTAGGCCCTCTCCTGAATTGTGGCCGGAACGTCAGTTGGAACAGGAAGGCCGTAATACTTTGCATCATAGGTGGTCCAGCGCGGCGTCGGGATTTCAAGGACGCGGCCGTAGTAGAATGCGCTCTGCTTGGGATCGAATTCAGGATCCTTCCAGACGGCGATCAGTTCGGGCGACCCGATCGTATTGGACCATGTTGCATTTGCCACATCGACCGTGTTGCCAACCGCCGGCACCTTGCCATCTGCGCCAGGCTTGCGGTCACCGGACCACACCACGTCGTAAACCTTCTCGTGGGTTTCGCCCTTCTCGTCCATCCAGCCCTTGATGATCTGGTAGCGGTCGAGATTGGCGCCAATCGGATCCTTCAATGCAGCAACGAGGAAGGTCGGAGCCTTGCCTTCAGGCGGTGCACCAAGATCCCCGCCCATGGGAACGCCCTTGCCGTAGCCAGCGATGGCAGGATTGCGGCTCTTGGCATCGGCTTCAGTGAACTCATAGCCGCCGAACAGACGGACGGCCATGCGGGTTCCCGTCGTGGCATAGACCTCGCGGCGCTCCATCGCGTCAAAGATCGACTCGCGGGTGTTCTCCGTTGCCCAGACCGCGGCATAGCCGGCCGAGACAACATCCCTGTCATTGACGACAATGCCGGTCTTGGCGTTGTTGACGAACGTGTTTGTCAGCCGTTCGGGACTCGGCTCCATGGGCGCGACCTTGCCCCAGAAGTTATCTTCCTCGACCGCCGCAAGCCCTGTATGCGCATCAGTCGAGCCAATCATTCCGAATTTGAAGGGATTGACGCCAAACTGCTTTTCCATCTGGAGCCCGAGCTTCAGTCCGGACCGGGCATATTCGTGCTGCAGCATCTCGGGCTTCTTCGCCTCGCTCATGTCGAGATTGCCCTTGTCCCATGTTTCGAAGTTGGCAAACTCGTCGTTGGGTGACAGGAAAGGATGTGCCTCGCCGTCGCCCTTCATCTGCGTCACTTCGTAGATTGGTTCCCACCGATGGCGGGCTTCCGCATATTGCTGATCGACCGGTTTGTCCGTGAACGGTTGGATGAACGGAAACATCAGGCCATTGCTGACATTGCCATTGTGGGCGATGGCAAGTACATCACCACCCGTCTTCGACTCGTACTCGGCCATCCACTTCCACAGGTCCGTTTCCTTCGGGCTCCCCAACGGCGCACCCGTCGTGAAGGGAAGCGACTGACGCGCAACTTCGCCACCATCCTTGTAGATGACGTTCCGATGAATGTTGAATGACCCCTGAGCGGTCCATTCATATCCAATGAAGGCCGTGAACCGGCCCGGATCGTTGTTCTCCTCCGCAGCTTCGATCGTGTCGAGCCATGTTGACTTGAACGCCGCCGTGTCCGGTTCATAGACCAGGGCTTTTGGGAAACTCCCGTCAGAAAAGGCAGCGATGACCTGAAGAGCGGCTTCCTGCCCCCTGCCCTCCTTCATCATGTCGTACCACTTGCGTCCCTGCGGATCCGCGACGATGTTCGGTTTGCCGGCGACGAGGTCCGGGAACAGGCCCATGTTGTCGGAGTGATCGGCCACCACCAGGAAATCGAGCGGACGCGACAGCTTGGCCTGCTGCCCGGTGTTCGTCGTAACCTGCTCCCCCTTCGCGAAGCGATAGGCATCCCGCGGTGACAGGCGGGCGCCGAATATCCCCGCATCGAAGGAGACAGCCGTATGAAGGTGGGTATCGCCAAACAGCGGACGCGTCGGGAAATTGCGATCAGCATAGGGCGAGTATGGCCGCTTGGTCGGGAAGACCTTCTCGATCTTTTCCTTGGTGACCTGGCCGGCGTCGCCGTCAGCAAGGGCGGGCGTGCAGAATGACGAGCGCAGTTGCTCCGAGCAGAGTTGCCTTAACAAGCGTCATCCACATCTCGGACTCTCCCTTATTGAGTTAAAGTAGAAAACAACGATTTATGGAAACATGTAGCCAGACAAAGTTTGGCAGGACGTTGACGCATATCAATATCGTGCATGCGGCCCACATCCTGCTAGCGGCGTCCCCGACACTCGCCGCGCTGCTGAACCCGGCCAACTCACATTCGCATGTTTCTGCCAGTGTTGGTGCCGTACTTTCTCGAAAATGGACTAATCGGATGTTGGATCGCGCAACTTTCGGGTGATCCTCGACCGATCGCAGTCAGGTTGGCGATCTCGCTTCTCATGGCGAATAACTTATTTCACGCGATAGCTTAGTGCTTGCGCAGTCTGTTCGGCGTACTGCCAAGCCGCTTGGACAGCGTCGAGGTCATGTGCTGCTGGGAGGCGAAGCCGCACGCCAGCGCAATTTCGCTTATCGAATGTTCCGAGTGCTCCAGCAGGTGCAGCGCCCTGTCGACGCGCTTGTTGATGACGAACTGGTAGGGCGTCAGGCCCGTCCGCTGCTTGATGCCCTCGAAGACCCGGCGCAGTGGCACGTTTACCGCCCGAGCAAGCCCCTCGCATGAAATGTCATGCTCGAGTTCGGCATCGACGAACTCGACGAGCTTGCGGAACGAGGCATCGGAGAGGCCACAATTTTCCTCCCGCGCCGAGAGCAGCGTTTCCATGGTCTCCAGATAGACCATGCCGCCGAGATATTGAATTTGCAGCGGGTCGAGCACGCCACGCGAGCGGATGATTTCCCGGGCATAGCGCGAAAGATGCGCGATGGCGCCGGAGCGTACATTATTGACGCTGCCGCCCTTTTGCAGCGCATGCAGGCTCTGCTCGCTGACAGCGGCCTGGAATTCTCTGGAATAGCTGAAGGCGATGAAGCCGTGCCGGACCATCCTGGCCGAGACACGCACATTGCCTTGGCGCGGATGATAAGCGGCCGTATCGCCTTCGAACACGAGCGGCTTTTCGCGATCATCCTCAAAGCGGGAACTGGAGACGATGTCGCCCAGCAGCAGGCATATCACGTCGCTCTCATTGGCAAATTCGAGAGCATAGGGCTTGGATTCGGCGATGCAATATTCGATTTCGCCGTAATGCGAGCGAACCGGAAACTGCTCCAGTCCGCCATAGACGGTTTGCGTGGCACGCCCAATCGTCGACGCCATCCTCGTTCCTCCCATGCAACGGCTTCCCGTTGTCTTGCGCGCGAACTTCTGCGGTCCGCGTACAGCTGCGACAATATCGCACAGGTGCGTGCGGCACAATCGAGGACGTGCGTCGAAACGGGAATGTGAAAAAACGGACACTAATTCGAAAGACGCCACCCTTACGGCAAGGCAGCTTGTGCCAAAGGCGAAAGCTTCCGGGAGGTCTTGATGGCATCAATCGCACGCAAATCCGCATTGCCCGTGAAGGGCGGCAATTTCGACGCGCAAATCGACATCGTGGTCGTCGGCGGCGGAGCAGGGGGGCTGTCGACGGCGCTGTTCAGCCGCTGGCACGGCAACGACGTCATGCTGCTGGAGAAGGCGGACGAACTTGGCGGCACCACGCGCAAGGCCGCGTTCTGGTACTGGGTGCCGAACAACGAGCCGATGCAGGCGGTCGGCATCGAAGGATCCGCAAGGAGGACTGCCTGCGCTACATGGCGCGGCTGTCGCGCCCGGAGGCCTACGACCCGGACCATCCCACGTTCGGCATGATCGCAGTGGGAATATGATCGCATACGACGCGATCTACGACAACGCCTCGCCCGCGACCGAATTGCTGGCCGAGAAGGGCGCGCTCGAATACCGCCATTGCGATTTCGTGCCGGACTATTGGGCCGAGCTGCCCGAGGACAAGGCGCCGAAGGGCCGCGTGCTGCTGCCGAAGGATGCGCGCGAAGCATGTCGGACGGCGGCGAGGTCGCGATCCGCACCATGGGCGCCAAGGCCGCGCGCGACGGCGATCGACATCCGCACCGGCGCACCGCGTGCAGCGCATCATCATCGACGACAAAGGCGAGGTCATCGGCGTCGAGGCCGACAACGGCCAAGGGCAAGACCGTGCGCTTCAAGGCGCGCAAGGCGGTCGTCTTCGCCACCGGCGGCTTCACCCATGACCTCGAGCTGCGCAAGAACTTCCTAGAGCGTGCCGGTCTATCGGCGGCTGCGCGGCGCTCACCAACGAGGGCGACTTCGTCTATATCGGCGCGGCGTCGGCGCGCAGCTGCGCAACATGAACTACGCCTGGATGTGCCCGATCGTGCTCGAGAAGGCGCTGAACGAGCGATCCGGCGCTGATCGGCACGTTCTCGCCGTCCGGCGACTCGATGATCTACGTCGACAAGGAAGGCCGTCGCGTCACCAACGAGAAGCTCGCCTACAACGAGTTGGCGCAGGCCTTCTTCACACTGGGACCCGGCGCTGAGCGAGTATCCGAACCTGGTGCTCGATCGCGATCTGGGACCAGCGCAGCCAGGAGCATTCGCGCCAGCGACGAATACGGCCGCTTCATCGTGCCCGCACGGCACCGACGACAGCCACGTCATCAAGGGCGCGACGCTCGCCGGAGCTGAGCGGCGAACATCCGCGAGCGCGTGCGCAAACATGCCGCGCGCATCGGCGACATGGCGATCGCGGACGATTTCGAGACCACGCTGAAGGCGACGATCAGCGCTTCAACGGCTTCGCCACGGACGGCAAGGACCTCGATTTCCGGCGCGGCGAGCGGCAGGTCGAACTGCTGTTCAACGGCACCGGCGGCGGAAAGCCCGGCGGTCCCAATCCGACCATGTACCCGATCAGCGACAAGGGTCCCTACTACGCGACGCTGCTGACCGGCGGCAACCTCGACACCAAGGGCGGGCCGAAGACCAACGCCGACGGCCAGGTGCTCGACCATACCGGACAAGCCGATCCCCGGGCTCTACGGCGTCGGCAACTGCGTCGCCTCGGCTTCGGCTCGCGCCTACTGGGCCGGCGGCGCGACGCTCGGCCCGATTCTGGCATTCGCCTATCTGCGGCCGCGAACCGCGCACAAGAACGCACGAAGCCGCGGCGCTGAGCACGACGCATGAGCACGGAAACGCAATGACAGGGAGGAAAGAGATGGCACTGACCAAGCAGACCATGACCGACGAGCAGCGCAAGTCGGTCGCGATCGAATATCTCAAGGCCTTCGACAAGGGCGGCGTGACCTCCGGACGGAGGCATCGATCCTCGATCTCTTTGCCGACGACGCACAGGTCTATTTCCCGAAATGGGGCCTGGCCAACGGCAAGGAGCAGATCGGCCAGATGTTCGGCGACGTCGGCGGCACGCTGAAGTCGATCGTCCATCACTACTCGCACTTCAACTGGATCTTCTCCGGCAGCGACCTCGTCGTGTGCGAAGGCACCAGCCACGGCGAGCACAAGGACGGGCCGTGGCGCGCCGGCGTGCCGGAGATGGCAGGCCGGCCGCTGGTGCGACGTGTTCGAGATCCGCGACTGGCAGATTCAGCGCTGCTTCATCTATCTCGACCCCGACTACGCCGGCAAGGACACGGCCCGCTATCCGTGGCTCGGCAAGGACTGACGCATGGCGGCGGCGGTGTGGGGAGGGACCGCCGCTCATGCATGCACCTTTGATGGCAGTTCAGGAAACAAGGCGCGGCACAAGCCGCACCAGGGAGGAAGAACATGAAATAAGACAAGCAAGACGCTGTGCGCGGCTCTGCTGGCGGCAGCCTCGGTTGCAGGAGCCGCGGCGGCAGGCGCCGCGACGTCTGCGACCGATTTGATGAGAAAGGCGCTCGGCACCAGCGAAGGGGTGAACTCTGTGGTGGTCGCGAATCCATCAACCATGCCGCGATGCCGATCTGACGCCGGACCAGCGCAAGCTGCGCTCGAAGTGCTGGACGAACAAGGTCTGCGAGACCGGAACAGGCGGCAAGCTCACCGTCGCCTATGCCGACGGCTTCGGCGAGAACGTCTGGCGCCGCGTCACCACGATGGAGTTCATCGAGCAGGCGCTGACCTATCCGAGCATCAAGCAAGATCATCTACACCTCGGCGCGCGGCGATGCGACCAAGGCGATCGTCCGACATGCGCGCCTATATCGCGCAGAAGGTCGATGTCATCGTGATCTTCGCCGATGCCGGGCGCGGCCTTGCTGCCGACCGTCAAGGAAGCGACCGAGGCCGGCATTCTCGTCGTCCTGCACAACGGCACCTATGTCGGCGGCAAGGCCGGCAAGGACTATCGTGACCACGATTGCCGAGGACATCTGCGAGCTCGGCACCGAGTTCGTGAAGGCGGTCGACGACAACTCGAAGACGGATCCGACGACATCGTCGAGCTGGGCGGCACCCCGGGCAACGCGCTCAGCGCCGACCTGGCAGGACTGCGCCGAGAAGGAGATCGCCAAGCACCAGAATCTCAAGCTGCTCGGCAAGGCCGACACCAACTGGACGCAGGAAGGCACCTTCGAGGCGATGTCGGGCTTGCTCGCCCAGCACGACAGCGTCGACGCGCTACATGTATCGAATATGCCGACGGCTTCCGCGGCGGCTCTGCGCGCCTACGAAGCCGCCGGCAAGAAGCCCGACTGATCGTCGTCGCCTGCGCACCGACGAACAGGGCCTGTTCTGCGACTGGGAGAAGGCCAACGATCCGAACTTCAAGATCTTCTATTCGATCGGGCCAGAACTACCAGTCCCGCTTTGCCCTGACCGCGGCGATGATGAAGAAGGAAGGCAAGGAAGTGGACGCCAATATCAACGTTCCCTTCAAGATGCAGCCGGTCGTCGAAGGGCATGTGCAACCCGGACCTGCCGCTGGAAACATCCGTCTCCACGCTGATCGACAACGACATGTTGAAGGCAATGTTCGCCAAGTGAGTCAGCGCCTATGAACCAAGCGCCGGGCGAGCGTGATCGCGGCGCCCGGCGACGCATTTTCAGACCCTCCAGACAGGAAGCTGCGGATGGCCGGCTCTCCCTCAAGCTGTCGGGCATTTCGAAGCGCTATCCCGGCGTGCACGCGCTCGACGCGTGGATCTCGAATGCCGTGGCCGGCGAAGTGCATGCGGTGCTTGGCGAGAACGGCTCCGGCAAGAGCACGCTGCTCGGCATTGCCAGCGGCGCGGTCACGCCCGATGGCGGCGTCATCGAAATCATGGGCAAGCCGCTCACCACCGCCGACCCGCTGCTGGCGCGACAGCCTTGGCCTTGCGACCGTCTATCAGGACGACTTCGCTGGTGCGCGAGCTGACGCGTCGCGCAGAACCTCTTTCTCGCCGGCATCGGACCCGCACGCTGACCTATGGCGCTTCAGCCGAATGGGCGCGCTATGCAATTGCGCGACCTATGACCTCGGCATCTCGCCCGATCGCGCCTGGTCGGCGAACTGACGCCCGCCGAGCGCCAGTTCCTGGAAATCGTCAAGGCGCTGATCGCCAACCCGAAGGTGCTGCTGCTCGACGAGCCGACCTCGACCCTGGACCTTGACGGCGTCGCGCAAGCTGACCGCGATCATCCGGCGCCTCGCCGCGGCCGGACACGGCCGTCGTCTATGTCAGCCACCGGCTGCCGGAGATCCTTGACCTCGCCGACCGCGTCACAATCCTGCGCGACGGCGTCGGCCGGGGCACCTATGAGGTGAACGAGAGAGCTTTCGGAGAACGATCTGATCGCGCTGATGGTCGGCCGCTCGATCGAGGCGGAATATCCGCAAAGGCTCGGTGCAGCAGGCCGGCGCCGCGCCCGTGCTCGCAGTTTCGGGGCTCAGCGGGCACAATTTCCGCGACGTGTCCTTTTCGCTTGCCAGCGGCGAAATCCTCGGATTTGCCGGCGCCGAGGGCAATGGCCAGCGCGACGCCATCCGCGCGCTTGGCGGCTTGTCGAGCCGCAAGCGGCACGCTGCTTTGCGACGGCCGCGCCGCGCAGTGTTCGACGCCGCGCCAGCGCCGTCGCCGCAGGCATCCTCTTCCTCAGCGCCGACCGCTCGGCCGAATCGGTATTTCCCGAACTCGGCGTGCGCGAAAACATGACGCTGCAGGTGCTCGACCGCTTTGCCGTCGGCAGGCATTGTCTCGGGCGGCGCCGAGAAGGCGCAGGCGGCGCAGCTGGTCGGAAGCTCGGCATCGTGACGCCGAGCCTCGATCAGCCGATCAGCGGACTTTCCGGCGGCAACCAGCAAAAGACCGTGCTGGCGCGCAGCTTCCTCTACGACGCCGAAGTCGTGCTGATCGACGAGCCGACGCAGGGCGTCGATGCCAGGGCGCGGTTCGACATCTACCGGGCCATCCGCAGCAAGGTGGCGCAGGGCACGGCCTGCATCGTCAACTCCTCCGACGCGCTGGAACTTGCGGGAATTTGCGATCGCGTGCTGGTCTTCTCGCGCGGGCGCATCATCCGCGAGCTTGCCGGCGCGGAGGTGACCGAGGAGAACATCGTCTCCTCCTTCCTGACGTCGCGCGACGCGCATGGATCCGCCGCCGCGCCATCGGCTCCGACGTTCGTCCACCGCGTCTTCGCGATGCTGACGGCGGGCGGCATCGAAATGGTGGATACCGCTGCTGTTCCTGCTGGCGCTGACGATCATTGTCGGCGGCTATGCGGCGCTGCGCAGCGACGTGTTCCTGACGGCGATCAACCTCCGGCACATCCTGCTCGCGACCGCGCCGCTGGCGCTGGTGGCGATGGCGCAGTTCAACGTGCTGCTGGTGCGCGGCTTCGACGTTTCGGTCGGGTCGCTGATGAGCGTCACCGTCGTCATCGGCTCCTTCCTGGTGGCGGCGGACATGGGCGCGGGCGCGCTATTCACGGGCATTCTCGTTTGCCTTGCAATCGGGCTCGCCGTGGGGGCAGCGAATGGCGCGATGGTGCGCTATGCCGGGGTCAACGCCGTCATCACGACCATCGCCATCGCTCAGCGTGCTGCAAGGGGTGGCGCTGCTGTTGCGCCCCACTCCGGGCGGGCTAGTCAATCCCGGCTTCACCGATTTCCTGAAAGTCCAGATCGGCCCATTGCCGGCCTCGTTCTTCGTGCTCATCCTTGCAGCGATCGCGGGCGATTACTGGCTGCATCGGACCAAGAGCGGGCTGAAACTGCAAGCCGTCGGCTTTCGCGAGACGGCGGCCCGACGCAATGGCGTGCGGGTCGATTTCGTCCACCTGCGGGCCTACATCCTCTCCTCGCTGATGGCGACGATTGCAGGGTTTTTCCTTGCCTCCGAGGTCGGCGTCGGCCACCCGACCATCGGCTCGACTTATACGTTGACCAGCATCGCTGCCGCGGTGCTCGGCGGCGCGGCGCTGACCGGCGGTCGCGGATCGTTTCTCGGCACGCTGTTCGGGGCGCTGTTCTTCACGCTCACCGTCAACGTCATCTCGTTGCTCGGACTGAATACGGCCGTCGGCATCATCGTCAGCGGCGCGCTGACCTTGTTCGCGGTGTTCATCTATTCCGGCCTAAAGCCGGCCGAGCTGCTCCTGCGGCGGATCGCAGGCCTCACGCGCTCTGGCCAGGGTGATGCCGCATGAGCCAGCCCGCCAATTCACAGGATACGCTGAAGCCGGCCTCGAGCACGGCAAAGCCGGGAAAGGCGGAAAGCGGGGTGCAACTGCCCAGCGGCGGCGGCAAGCAGATGCGCTTCGCCGCGATCTGGCTGGCGCTGGTCCTGCTTCTCGTCATCGGCGGCCTCATCGTGCCGAGAAGCCTGCTACCCAATACGATCCTTGCCATCATGCCGCTGGCGGCATTCCTCGCCATTGCTGCGATGGGCCAATGCCTGGTGCTGATGACGCGCGGCATCGATCTTTCGATTCCGGCCATCGTCACGCTCTCCAGCACCTTGCTGCTGGGCGTCTCCGGCGGGTCCGACAGCGCCATCGTGCCGGCGGTACTGGCGGCGCTGGTCGCGGCCATGGCTGTCGGCCTCGTCAACGGCGTGCTGGTAGGACTGCTGCAACTGAACGCGCTGATCGTGACGCTTGCCGTCGGCGCGATCCTGTCCGGCATCAACCTTTGGTATCGCGAAGGATTGCGGGCGGAATCTGGCGTGCCGCCCTTGCTGGCACAATGGGGAGGAACGCGCCTGCTGGGGCTGAACCTCTCCGTCTGGATCGCGATCTTCCTTGTTGCCGCGCTCACGGTGATCTTGCGCAAAACGATCATCGGCCGGCGCTTTTCGGCCGTGGGCGCAAACCCTGTCGCGGCGCGGATCGCCGGCATCAACCTGCCACTCTACCAGATCGCCGCCTTCGTCGCCGGCGGATTTCTTTACGGCGTCACTGGCATCCTGCTCTCGGCCTTCATCCGCAATCCGACGCTTGACGTCGGCAATGCCTACCTGCTCGCGCCAATTGCTGCTGCAGTGCTCGGCGGCACCGCCATGAGCGGCGGCATCGGTAGCATGATTTCCGTTGCCGGAGCGGCACTTTTCCTGACGCAGCTCGGGCAGATCCTGAAGATGATGGGAATAGCCACCGCCTCGCAGCTGATTTTCCAAGGCCTTGCCATCGCCGTTGGAATGGGCCTTTCGCAAATCCGCATTCCTGGGTTCATTCGGCACAGGTCGCCGACGTAGACAGGCGCATTATGGTTACGCCTCCAGACGGTCTTGGCACTGGCCAATAAGTTCCCGTTGTTACGCTATCGGTTTGTGAGACATGAGGGATTCGGACGTAAAGAAGCAATCGGCGGCGTCTACCACAAGGTCGAGCCGAACCGACGGCTCTGCTACTCATACCATTTCCAGGATACCGAGTTCTTTTCGGTCATTTCCGTTGATTTTGCGGAAGTTGACGACGGCGAAGCAATTTAAGAATCTTGACAATAAGAATTATGGGCAACCCTCACATCGGCAAGCGTCGCGTGGGTTGGCGTGTGCACCTAACAGCCGCATCTGCTACATTACTGTGGAGCTGCCGGTCTTGGTCATCTCAACAGCGGGGGGAACTTCAATGACAACTGAACTGTCATTTTTAGCCTACACTGCAATGCTATCCGCATCGTTGTGGATTCTTTATATCGTGGCGCAGGTTCAAACCAACGGCTTCCTTTCGCGCCAAGACTATGTCGATCCGTCCCCCCGGCCCGTTCCACTATGGGGGGTACGAGCCCACAGGGCATACCTCAATTCGGTGGAGGTGTTTGCGCCCTTTGCGGCGCTGGTGCTGATCCTGCATGTAACCGGGCAGGAAAACAGCACGACCGCGTTCCTCGCGATGGCATTCTTCTGGCTACGTTTAATTCATGCAGTCGTGTACTGGTTCGCCATACCTTACATTCGCACTTTGGTTTTCACGCTTGGTTTCCTGTGTGCGGTTGGCCTGTTCTGGCAGGCTATTACCTGATCCGCAGCATTGTCCGGCCATCGCCATCGCCTTGCCATGAAACGCATAGTGCAACCGCCCCCTCCTGACCCAGCCCAGAAAAATCATCGGAACGGGAATAATAAGTATTTGAATTTATTGGTGATCCCGACTGGATTCGAACCAGTGACCCTCAGATTAGGAATCTGATGCTCTATCCTGCTGAGCTACGGGACCGTGACGGCAGACATACCCCAAGGTTTCATTGCAGCCAAGCGGCAAGGCCAAGTGGGCAGGCAAGGCTTTGCTAAGGATACCCATGGCAACATGGTTGCACAGGCCGCCCCGTTTTTGTAGTCACTGCGGCGATTGTCGTGTACTGCGGCGATGCTTCCCTTCCATCTGCACTGGAGAATGGCGCAATGCGCGTGGTCATGATCGGAACTGGCTATGTCGGCCTGGTGTCGGGGGCATGCTTTGCGGACTTCGGCCACGAGGTTACCTGCATCGACAAGGATGAATCCAAGATCGAGGCGCTGCGGCAGGGCCGCATCCCGATCTTCGAACCGGGCCTGGAATCGCTGGTCGAGAAGAACGTGCGCGAAGGGCGGCTCTCCTTTACCACCCAGGCGCGCGAGGCGGTCGGTGACGCCGACATCGTGTTCATCGCCGTCGGCACCCCGGCGCGGCGGGGCGACGGCCATGCGGACCTCTCCTATGTCTATGCGGCGGCGGAGGAACTCGGCGGGCTGATCGAGGGCTACACGGTCATCGTCACCAAGTCGACGGTCCCGGTCGGCACCGGCGACGAAGTCGAGGCGATCATCCGCAAGGTGCGGCCGGACGCGAAATTCGACGTGGCATCAAATCCGGAGTTCCTGCGGGAGGGCGCTGCCATCAGCGACTTCAAGCGGCCGGACCGCATCGTGGTGGGCGCCCAGTCGGAGGCAGCCATTGCGTCGCTGCGCGAACTCTATCGCCCGCTCTACCTCAACGAGACGCCAATGGTCGTTACCGACCGGCGCACGGCGGAACTGATCAAATATGCCGCCAATGCGTTCCTTGCGGTGAAGATCGGCTTCATCAACGAGATTTCCGACCTGTGCGACGCGGTGGGCGCCAATGTGCAGCAGGTTGCGCGCGGCATCGGCCTCGACAAGCGCATCGGCTCCAAATTCCTGCATACGGGCCCAGGATATGGCGGCTCGTGCTTTCCCAAGGATACGCTGGCGCTGACCAAGACCGCCAACGACGCCGGCACGCCGGTGACGATCGTGGACGCCGTGATCCGCGCCAACGACCAGCGCAAGCACAACATGGTGAACCGTATCGTCAAGGCAGCGGGCGGCAGCGTGAACGGCAAGACGATCGCGATCCTCGGGCTCACTTTCAAGCCCAATACGGACGACATGCGCGATGCGCCGAGCCTTGTCATCGTGCCCGGCCTGCAGGCGCTTGGCGCAACCGTCCGGGCGTTCGACCCGGAAGGCATGAAGGAAGCCGGCAAGCTGCTGAAGGATGTCGATTTCCGCACAGGGGCCTATGATTGCATCGATGGCGCGGACCTCGCGGTGATCCTGACGGAGTGGGACCAGTTCCGCGCGCTCGATCTGGACCGGCTGGCGCGCAGCCTGCGGCAAAAGACCCTGGTCGACCTGCGCAACATCTATCCGCTGGAGGAAGTGCGCGAAAGCGGACTCGTTTATGTGTCGCTTGGCCGTCCGGAAAAATCGGGCGCAAAAAAGGCTTCTTGAAGCCGGTCCTTATTTTGGGCCAGATAGACTGGTAGACATTCAGTTGAAACCGGATGCGCCGCTGCAACCGGTCATTCGCATGGGGCCGACTTTCCCTTGGCAATATGTTTGGAGAGAACGTTGAGCATTGCCAACCCTTGCCCTTCCGGGCCGGGGTGGCCGCGCCTTGGGCGCCGCCTGGCGCTGGTCGTGGTCGCCGGTTCGCTGCTGCAAGGCTGCCTTGTGACCGGGCTGGAATCGGTTTCCCCCGAACCCTCGCTCGCATCGAGCTTCGTGCGGCCCGACGATCCGCAGGAGGAACTGGGCCAGCGCGAGCATCCGCTGGTGCTGGCAAAATATGGCGGCGAATACATCAACGAGAAGGCCGAGGAAGCGCTGGCGCTCATCGTGGGCAAGCTCGTTTCGGTCTCCGAGGATCCCTCGCGCATCTACAAGGTGACCATCCTCGACACGCCGAAGGTGAACGCCTTCGCCTTGCCTGGCGGGTATCTGTACATCACGCGCGGGCTGCTGGCGCTGGCCAATGATTCGAGCGAAATCGCCGCAGTCATCGCCCATGAAATGTCGCACGTGGCCGCCAATCACGCGATTCTTCGTCAGGAAAAGCTTTCATCGGTGAAGGTCGGCGAGGAGGTCGTCAACGATGTGCTGGGCGACAGTGTCGCCGCAAGGGTGGCCCTGGCGGCCAACCAGATCAAGCTGGCGGACTTTTCACGCGAGCAGGAGTTGCAGGCCGATGCGATCGGCATCCGCATGATCGGGCGGGCGGGCTTTGATCCCTACGCCGCGGCGCGGTTCCTAGAAACGATGCAGGCCTACCAGTCGTTCATGGCCGGCAACTCGGATCCGCTCGACGATGTCACCTTCCTTTCGACGCACCCCACGACGCCGCAGCGCGTGGAACTGGCGCGGCGGCATGCGCGGTTCTTCGGCGCGCCGGGCATAGGCGAGCGCCAGCGCGATCGCTATCTGGCGGGTATCGACGGGCTGCTTTTCGGCGACACAGCCGAGGAGGGCTTTGTTCGCGGCCGCGTATTTTCACACATGGGCCTTGGCATCACCTTCACGGCGCCCGAGGGCGCACGGGTGGAAAACCAGCCAAAGGCGGTGATCATTACCGGTCCGGGAGAAGCCGCTACGCGCTTCGACGCGGCAGCCATCGGCAAGCGCGATTCGCTGACGGACTATCTCAAGAGCGGCTGGATCAATGGTCTGATCGAGGACTCGATCGTGGAGGGCGCCACGCCAACCGGCTTGCCGATGGCAGCCGCCGATGCGCAGGCGGATGGCTGGCGGTTCCGCGTCAAGGTCATCCGTATCGACCAGCAGGTCTACCGCTTCATTACCGCACTACCCAACGGTTCGCCGCAGATCATGGAAATTTCGGACCAGATAACGGCCACGTTCCGCGAACTCTACCGGTCGGAGCGCAAGGCGCTGGCGCCATTGAAGGTGCGCGTCGTCGAGGTCGGTCCCGACGATACGCTGGGCGAGTTGGCGGGCAAGATGCGCAACGGCGAGGATTCGCTGACGCTTTTCAAGCTCATCAATGGCTTGCAGCCGGGCGAAACCCCGATGCCCGGAGCCAAGGTCAAGATCATAACCGACAGTTGATCCCGGCAGGCGCGTCCTGTTTCAGATCGCGTTTCCAAACTGAGGACCGGTAAGCGCCTTGCGCAACTTTTCCAGCGCGCGGTTCTCGATCTGCCGCACGCGTTCCTTGGAAATGCCGAGTTCGTCGCCCAGCTGCTCGAGCGTCGCGCTGTCGTCGGAAAGACGCCGGCTGGCGATGATGCGCTTCTCACGGTCACTCAATACGGTCAGTGCCTGTGCGAGCCATGCGGAGCGGCGCTCCCCATCGATCATCGTCTCGACAGTCTCGTCGGGCAGGGGGCCGGTGTCTTTCAGGAAGTCCATGCGCTCCGCGCCGTTTTCCTCGTCGGAAAACGTCATGTTGAGCGACATGTCGGGGCCGGACAGGCGCGAATCCATGTTGGCGACATCGGCGACCGAGACGCCGATCGCGGCCGAGAGTTCCTTGTAGAGGTCCTGTGAATTGGCGGGCTCGCCCGAGCGGGAGATGCGTGCCCGCAGCCGCCGCAGATTGAAGAACAGCGACTTCTGGCTGGAGCTGGTTCCGCCGCGCACGATGGACCAGTTGCGCAGGATGAAATCCTGGATCGAGGCGCGGATCCACCATGTGGCATAGGTGGAGAAGCGCACGCCGCGGTGCGGGTCGAACCTTGCCGCTGCTTCCAGCAGGCCTATATGACCCTCCTGCACCAGGTCGCCCATGGAAAGGCCGTAGCGGCGGAAACGTGCGGCGACCGAAATCACGAGGCGCATATGCGCCGACGCGAGCTTGTGCAGCGCCTGCTGGTCCTTGCTTTCCGCCCAGCGGACGGCAAGATCGTGCTCCTCCTCGCGTTCGAGGTAGGGCGCGCTGACAGCCGCGCGGATCATCTTGTGCTCAGCATGGTGGTCGGAAGTCATGTTCTAGCCTCCTGAAACCCTCTACGAGAACTTGCAGGCCGCGGATCGGTTTCTGCAAAACAATCCCAATAACGGTTTCGTGAAACAAAAAGGCCGGGCTGTCTGCCCGGCCTTCGAAGCTTTCAATCGTTGAAAAGCTTGAAATCAGGCAGCCTCGTCCTGCTCGGCTTCCTCGGTCTTGGCGCCGCGCTTGGGCCCCTTGGCGAGGTTTTTCTCGATCAGAACCACCGATTCCGTGGTCGATATCTTGTTCACAGCCGAAATTTCGCGCGCCATGCGGTCGAGGGCGGCCTCGTAGAGCTGGCGTTCGCTATAGGACTGCTCGGGCTGGTTTTCCGAACGGAACAGGTCGCGCACGACCTCCGAAATCGAAATCAGGTCGCCGGAATTGATCTTGGCCTCGTATTCCTGGGCCCGGCGGCTCCACATGGTGCGCTTCACGCGCGCGCGGCCCTGCACGGTCTTCAGCGACTTCTCGATGGTTTCGTTTTCAGCAAGCTTGCGCATTCCGGCCGATACGATCTTGGCAACGGGCACGCGCAGCGTGAGCTTGTCCTGCTCGAAGCTGATGACGAACAGCTCAAGCTTGTGACCGGCGACTTCCTGCTCTTCGATGGCGGTTATGACGCCAACGCCATGGGCCGGGTACACGATATATTCCCCGGTCTTGAAACCCTGACGCTGCGTGGTCTTCTTTACGGTAGCCATGTCTGCGGTCACTCCTTGTTTGCCATGCTTCCCCGAGGGGTCCGTCCTTTGCGGACGGCTTTTGCCAGTGCCAAGGCCGGATGACCGGCTAAACGGCACTGGTTTAAAGCTGATGTTTCCGAATTCCGGTCATCACGGGCCCGTTCGTGACAAAAATGGCGGGGAGTGGATCCCAGCTTCAAAGAACGGGCCTGACCAGACAGGTGATTTCCTTGCTCAAGCGTGCGACGAAAAAAGGCGTGCCACAGCGCGTTAACATCCATTAACAATGAATATACGCCATTTTCCGGCAAAAATCAATTTTTTCCGCATCTGCGAAGCAGGGCGGTCAAGGGGATAGATCAAACAGTTAACAAATGGGTCCGGGGAGTCCCGATTTTCAATCACCTTCGCCAGGGTTGGGCGAGAAGAATTTTTCGAACTTGCCTTCCATCCCGTCGAATTCCTTGGCGTCCGCCGGCGGCTCGCGCTTGATGGTGATATTGGGCCATTTCTCGGCGTATTCGGCATTGAGCTTCAGCCATTTGTCGAGGCCCGGCTCGGTATCGGGCTTGATGGCCTCGGCCGGGCATTCCGGCTCGCAGACGCCGCAATCGATGCATTCGTCGGGATGAATGACGAGCATGTTCTCGCCTTCATAGAAGCAATCCACCGGACAGACCTCGACGCAGTCCATGTACTTGCACTTGATGCAATTGTCGTTGACGATGTAGGTCATTGTGAGGCTCCGGCAGGCGAGCAAGGTATGCCGCCCGGGTGATGCGAAGGCCTTGCGTATCGCGTTTGGTTTTTGGCTTCAAGAATGATTTGGGGCGCAAAGTCCTTGTTTGCCGCAAAGATTTTGCGCCTGCGGCAAATATTCTCACCCCTGCTTTTCGTTATCTGGCGCGGCAGCGCCATCGATTGCCGATATGACGCCAAGATCGGTGTAAAGCTTTCGCGCCTCGGCGTATGGACCGCGCCGCGGTGCCATCGCCTCGACGCGGTAGACCAGGACATCGCGCTCGCGCCGTATGGTGAGTACGTCGGCGATCTTCACGGAGTGACCGGGTTGATCGATTTTGCGGCGGTTGATCCTGACGTGCCCTGAACTGACGAGTTTTTGCGCCATCGTGCGGGTTTTCACGATCCGTGCGTGCCAGAGCCACTTGTCGACGCGCTGGGCGTCTTCAGCCATTGCCCTTTTCCATTTGCGCCTTCAGCGCCAGCAGCTTGGCGAAGGGGGAATCGGGATCCACCGGCTTTTCGGCCTGGCGCGGCGGGGCATTGAACGGCTTGTTGTTGTCGCGCCGGTTGTCGCCGGGCTTGCCGCCCTTGAAACCGTTTCCGCCCTCGTTGCGCTTGCCGTGGCGATCGCCACCGCCCCGCTTTTCAAAACGCTGCCCGTCCTGACGGCCATCGCGGCGCTGGCCACTCCTGTCGCCCGGCTGTGGCCGGCCGGATTGCGCTTCGCCATTGGGGGCTGCCGCGGGCTGGCGATTGCTGTCATGCCGATTGTGCCCCTGCCGCGGGCCCGATCGTTCCTGGCCCGACCGGTCATGGCCCGCACGATCATGGCCGCGATTGTGCTGGCCCTGCCTGTCCGGACGGCCCGGGCGCCATAGCAGCACCATCTTCTCCTCGACCGCTTCCAGCGCAAGGGGCGCGGTTTCGTCCTGCACCTCGCCGGCAGGCTCCAGCCCAGCCTCGGGCGCGGTTTCAACAGGCGCCGGTTCGGCGGACTGCCCGGCAGGTGTTTCGGCGGTGGCCGGTTCGGCGGCGGCATCGGCTGCCTGCACGCTTTCCCCGTCAGGCGCAGCTATTGCCTCGGCGGAAGCAGCGGCCTCGGTCCCAGCTTCCGCTGGCGTGGCCTCGGCCGGAGCCGCAGGTGCTTCCAGTGGCGCGGGCGCTGCCAGTGCCGCAGCTCTCTCGCGCATGGCTGCGATGTCGGTTTCCTTGCGCGGCTCGGCGCGATAGCCAAGCCCTTTCAGCACGGCTTCCATGTCTTCATGGGTCGCGCCCAGGATCGAGAGCATGGATGGCGCCACCGTGAAGGCGCGGCCGTCGACAGCACCTTCGGGAGCCTTGCCGCCGGACTGCGGCTTCCACGACAACGCGGGGCGGATAAGGTCGGCGAGGCGTTCCAGAATGTCGATGCGCACGGCCTTTGGTCCGAGCACCTTGTAGCCGCAGATGCGGTAGATTGCCGGATCGATCGTTGCGTCCGCCGGGAACGAGGTGCGTCCCGATGCCAGCATGTGCGGAACGCCGGTGAGGCCGGGTTCATCCAGGCGGTCATGCTTCATGCCCCACAGCATGCAGATCAGCCCCGCCGGAGCAGGCTTGAGCAGCGCCGGCACGAAGATGTGGTAGGCGCCGAAGCGCACGCCATGGCGGCGCAGGCTTGCGCGCATCTGCTGGTCGAGACTCTGGATTTCCGAGGCAATGTCACGGCGATCGATGACGCCGAGATTTTCCACCAGCCGGAAGGCGACGCCGCGCGCGATGCCCGTCAACTGCTCGTCCGCGCCCAGGTCTGCAAGCGGCTTCAGCAGCGTATTGATGTGGTTGGAGAGCCAGCGGTCGAGCCGGTTCGCCACGAGATCGCGCGGCGGGCCGGTCAGTTGTTCGTCGGCAAGGATCACGATGCGCGGCTTCAGCAGGTCGTCGCCCGAGACGATCTTGCCCACGGGGTCGCCGAGCCAGCGCAAGGTGGCGTCGGAGCCAAGCGCGATGTCGCCGTTGGGAGAGGCCGCGAGCCTTTCGGCCCGGCGCACGATTTCGGCCGCCAGAGCCTTCATCGCCGCGCCCGAAGCCGCCTTGGCGTCGGAACCGGTGGCGGAGGCGTCCGGTGTGAAGCGGAAGCCCTGCAGACGGCCGACGTGATGGCCCTCTACCGTTACCTCGCCGCCGGCGGCTATTTCTGCTTCGAGCATTGCATTTTCCCTGAGGCGTTTCATCAGGACGCTTGTCCTGCGATCAATAAAGCGTTTCGTCAAGCTTTCGTGCAAGGCGTCGGACAAACGATCCTCTATCTCGCGCGTAAGCTCCTGCCAATGGACAGGATCGTTCATCCAGCCCTGGCGATGCGAAATGTATGTCCATGTCCGCACATGCGCGATGCGCTGCGACAGTGCGTCGATATCGCCATCGATGCGGTCGGTAAGCTTTACCTGCGCCGCGAACCAGTCGGTATCGATACGGTTCTTCGAGGCAAGATCAAGGAAGATCGAGCGCAAGAGTTCCGCATGTTCGCCGGGCGAAATCTTGCGGAAGTCCGGCGTCTGGCAGACGTCCCACAAAAGCCGGATCATCGCCGAAGTCCGGCAGATGCCCGCGATCTCGTCGACACGCGACAGATGGTCGAGCGCCACCGCATCGGGCGCGGGGAAGGACTTCATCAGCAGGCGCGTCGACGAGGGCATTTCGAGCGACGCCTTCAGGTCGGCGATCGAGGAGAAATCGAGATCGCGGTTGCGCCAGATCAGCACTTTTACCGGATCGAAATGGTGGGTTTCGAGGCGCTCCACCAGGTCGTCGTCGAAGGGGTTCACCTGGCCGGTGACACCGAAGGTTCCGTTTCGCACATGCCTTCCGGCGCGGCCTGCGATCTGGCCCATCTCCGCAGGCGTCAGGCGGCGGTGGCTGAAGCCGTCGAACTTGTGCTCCTGCGCGAAGGCGACGTGGTCGACGTCGAGGTTGAGGCCCATGCCGATGGCATCGGTGGCGACGAGAAAATCGACATCGCCCGGACTGGTAGAGCGCGACCTGCGCATTGCGGGTGCGCGGCGAAAGCGCGCCGAGCACCACGGCGGCACCGCCGCGCTGGCGGCGGATCAGCTCGGCGATCGCATAGACCTCGTCGGCCGAGAAAGCGACGATGGCCGAGCGGTGCGGGAAGGCGGGTGATCTTCTTCTGGCCGGCATAGGTAAGCATGGACAGGCGGGCGCGCGTGACGACGCTGATGCCCGGCAGCAAGCTCCTGCAGGATCGCGCTGCATCGTGGCGGCGCCCAGCAGCATGGTTTCGTGGCGGCCGCGCAGGTGCAGCAGCCGGTCGGTGAAGATGTGGCCGCGCTCCAGGTCGGCGGCAAGCTGAATCTCGTCGATCGCGACAAAGGCGGCGTCGGTCTCGTCGCGGCATCGCCTCGACGGTGCATACCGAGAAGCGCGCCTGGCCATGGCGTCGATCTTTTCCTCGCCGGTGATCAGCGCAACGTTCGCTGCTCCGACCTTCTCGCAAACGCGGCCATAGACCTCGCGCGCAAGCAGGCGCAGCGGCAGGCCGATGATGCCGCTTTCGTGGCTGACCATGCGGTCGATGGCGAGATGCGTCTTGCCGGTATTGGTGGGACCAAGGACCGCAAGCACACCGCGCCCGCTCTTGCCGGGTCCAGAAACCGTCATTGGTGCCATTTGCGGGAGATATCTCGCTTCCGTAACGAAGGGCGGCAGATACGCCGCACTGCGCTCATGTAGCTTTTTTTGGCGGCGGTTCAAACCCCCGCGCGTGGAGGCGGCTGGGCGCTAGTCGCCGGCGTTTCCGAAATAGGTCGGATAGGCGATCACCGTGCCCACCCATGTTGGGACATCGAACCGGATCGGCGTATAGAACGAAGATCCGGCCATGGGCGCAAGCCAGACTTCCATGTCCTTGTTGTTGGCCATGTATTCGATGTTCTTCTCGTTGCGCCTGTGGCCCGCCACGGGAATGTAGCGCAGCTGGCAGACGAACGCGTTGCCCTTGTAGCCTTCGACAGAGATTTCCCGGCTCGACTTGTATGTGAGCTGGATATCGTAGCGTGTGTCGCCGTCATAGACGTTGAAAACGCGGTCGCATACGGCGCGACCATCGCCGGCGGCCTCAGCTTTCACGGGAATGACAAGGCTGCTCGCGGGATCGATGACCGATTTCAGCTGGTCCGGCTGGATCTGAACCCAGCGCTTGCTGGTCTTCTTGCGCAGCTTGCCCGCAAGCACCTTCACGCCCGCAACATCGCCATCCGTGAAGGCAACTTCCAGCGCCGAGGTCTTTTCGGGTTCCTCGTATTCGACGAAATGCTTCTGCGCGACGACCTTCGTCGGTTCGATGACGCCATCGCTCCTGGCCTTGCCCTTGCCCGGCGCGAAGACATCGACGAGGCCCGCAGTCTTGCCGCGCGCGTCGACCGAGTAGGTCTTGTCGTCATAGGCAATGTTGAAGGTCGCCTCTCCCACGGTAATGCTGCCATAGCGAACGGTGAATTTCGACTTGTGGTGCATCATTTCCGCGTGCGCCGCCACAGCCGGCGAGAGCGCAAGGACGGCGGCAGTGCAGGCAAGGATGAAACGTTTCTTCATGGGTTGATGCCTTGGCGTCGTGAAATGGCAAATTGATGGCCGGGGCGGTGGCGCCTGTTGTTTTCCGGCCGCAAGCCATGGCGCCAGTCCTAGACTGCGGCACATGAACATGGGGTGAACCGGCCGGCCTTCACCGCCACGAACCCCCGGTGAATGCTTTCGCTTGACGAGCGATGGCTGTGTCACTATAGAAACGCGACTTTTCCCGAAGGTCTGACAAGGACAGGGCGTTGCGGCAGCCGGTTCGGCCGCCAGCGATTTTCGACCCGTTCGCCGCATCCATTGGCACAGGCCGCTCTCGGGCATTCGAAAACAAGGATAACATCATGTCCAGGCGCTGCGAACTGACCGGCAAGGCCGTCATGTCCGGAAACAATGTGAGCCACGCGAACAACAAGACGCGCCGGCGCTTTTTGCCCAACCTCGTCAATGTGACGCTGATGAGCGACTCGCTGAACCAGCGCATCCGCCTGCGGATTTCCGCTTCGGCGCTGCGCTCGGTGGAGCATCGCGGCGGCCTCGACGCATTCCTGACAAAGGCTGCGGACACGGAGCTTTCGCCCAAGGCGCGGCTGATCAAGAAGCAGATTTCCAAGAAGGCCGGCGAAGCAGTCGCATCCGCCGCCGCCTGAAGTTGACCACGAATTCCGGTTCAAGGCGTCCGGCCACCACCGGGCGCCTTTGATTTTTGGCTGGTTCCATTACCCAGGGTAAAAAAATGAACACGCTAAGGCGTACACTCCCCTTCATCGCAGCCATGGCCGTCGTGGTCACTGCGTCCAATTTCCTGGTGCAGTTTCCGTTCGATCATTTCGGGCTGGGCGACGTGCTCACCTGGGGGGCGTTCAGCTATCCCTTTGCGTTCCTCGTCACCGATCTGGCGAACCGCCGGCACGGGCTGCAAACTGCCAGGCAGGTGGTCTATGCCGGTTTTGCGGTAGCCGTTGTGCTGTCGGTGGTTCTCGCCACGCCGCGCATCGCCATCGCTTCGGGAACGGCGTTCCTGATCGGGCAATTGCTGGATGCGCAGATTTTCGACCGGCTGCGGCAGCAGGCATGGTGGCGCGCGCCGCTGATCTCCACTGTGCTGGGCTCAGCCCTCGACACGGCGATATTCTTCAGCCTCGCTTTTGCCGGAGCGTTTGCATTCCTCGACACGATGAGCGGCGGCAGCGACGGCTCGCTGACCTTTGCAACGCCGTTCATGGGCGGCGAGGCTCCGTTGTGGGTGTCGCTGGCTGTTGGCGATTTCGTCGTGAAACTGGTGACGGGATTTGCGATGCTGGCGCCCTATGGCGCTATTCTCAAGGCTTGGGCGTTGCGTCCGGCTGCGGCGCGCTGAACGGTGCGAATTCGTCCGCATATTTAAACTCCAGCAGCAGCGTGCGCTGGAAATACATGAAATTGTCATCGGAAATCAGGGTCAGGTAGACCTGGCCGGCGCCGTCTCTGGTGATGTCCAGCCCTTCCATGTTGTCGATGCGATAGGCGAGGCCCGCTTCCAGCAGCACTTCGCCATCCACCGTCTGGCCCCCGCCAATGCTGGTGGCGCTGATGCGGCGCAGGCGCATGCCGGGCGCAATCTTGAGGCCAAAGCGGCGCTCCAGGATGACAAGATCGCCATCAGGCAGGAAATCTGCATCGGTGACGGCGTAATCGTCGCTATGCCTCACGGCAAATTCGACGATGCCATCGGGTCCGGTTATGAAGGCGCGGTGATTGCCATCGGCATTGAGAGTCAGTTCCGAAATGGACAGGATGGAGCCGGCAAATCGGGAGGGCGCGGGGAATACCGCCATGGCCTCGATGCCGCGATTGCTGTCGAGCTTGCCGATGCCCGGCTTTGGCCAAACCGGCGCGAACTGTGTCAATTCTCCATCCGCCCCGATCGTGAAGCGCCCGGTCTGGCTGTTGCGCTCGAAGGCCACGAACGCCTTGCCATCCGCAACATCCAGCGCCTCGCAATCGGTGTGGCGGCTCTTCTGCAGCGCCCTGCCGGAGGCGTCGGGTGGCAGGGGGCGCAGCATCGCATTCTTGACGTCGTCGAGAGCACCGGTGACATCGCGCACCAGCGATGCTGTGAGCACCATGCAGCGATCGCTCATGGCGATCAGCGAGTTGCGATCCGGGTAGAGGCGCAATGCCGAAAATCCACCGAAGCCCGCCGTATCGGATTGCAATTCGAGCCCGCCGGTAAATTCCAGCTTGCCGAATTTCGTGCTGGTGGAGCCGACCTCGAAGTTCAGTATCCTCGAGGCCAGGACCGGCGCGAATTCGGATTGCGCAAGGCCGGTACGCGTGGGCACCGCCGCGGCGCAGAGGCAGGCGAGCGCGAGAACCTGCGCTGCCCGCGTGAGGCGGCGGGCAGTCACCTGGCGGCTGCGGCGCGCGTTGGCGCAATGCGCCGGGAGGCCTGCGGCTTGGCCGCGTGGTTTTCCTCGAACAGCCCGGCAAGCTGCTCGGTCATCGCGCCCGCAAGTTCCTCGGCATCGACAATGGTGACGGCTCGGCGATAGTAGCGCGTGACATCATGGCCGATGCCAATGGCGAGCAGTTCCACCGGCGAGTGCGCCTCGATATCGGCGATGACGTGGCGCAAATGGCGCTCGAGGTAGTTGCCCGGATTGACCGAAAGCGTCGAATCATCGACCGGCGCGCCGTCGGAAATCATCATCAGGATGCGGCGCTGTTCCGGGCGGCCCATCAGGCGCTGGTGCGCCCACAGCAATGCCTCGCCGTCGATGTTTTCCTTGAGCAGGCCCTCTCGCATCATCAGGCCGAGATTGCGACGAGAACGGCGCCACGGCGCATCGGCGCTCTTGTAGACGATGTGGCGCAAATCGTTGAGGCGGCCGGGCGAAGCCGGCTTGTTGGCGCGCAGCCACGCCTCGCGCGACTGCCCGCCCTTCCACGCCTTGGTGGTGAAGCCGAGAATCTCGACCTTGACGCCGCAGCGCTCCAGCGTACGCGCGAGGATGTCGGCGCAGGTCGCGGCAACGGTGATCGGCCGGCCGCGCATCGAT
>CAVONR010000019.1:0-132470 GCA_963697325.1 uncultured Alphaproteobacteria bacterium
GGACCTACTTAGGAAAGAAGCCATCCAAACTCAAGTTCAGGAAAACCGAAAGTGGAGACGTAGAACTTGAAACAAAACTTGCTCCTAATCTTAAGCTTGATACTCCAATTATGATCGGACATATGAGTTTCGGAGCTATCAGCCTGAACTCCCATCTCAGTATGGCAAGGGCAGTAAAAGAGACCGGAACTTATATGGGAACCGGGGAAGGAGGGCTGAATAAGGCTCTCTATCCGTATCAGGATCGTTTGATCGTCCAGGTCGCCTCAGGTCGCTTCGGTGTGAACATTGATTACCTTGAAAGGGGCGCTGCTATTGAGATCAAGATCGGGCAGGGAGCAAAACCGGGTATAGGAGGACATCTCCCAGGAGAAAAAGTAGATGAGGAAGTCTCAAGGACCCGTATGATTCCTCTTGGCAGTGACGCAATCAGCCCGGCCCCGCACCATGACATCTACAGTATTGAAGACCTTGTTCAGCTTATAAGAAGCCTCAAAGAAGCAACAGAATGGAAAAAACCTGTCTTTGTGAAGATTGCAGCAGTGCACAATGTGGCGCCTATCGCTGCAGGTATTGCCCGGTCTTCTGCAGATGCGGTAGTAATTGACGGATTCCGCGGCGGGACAGGTGCAGCTCCAAAGGTTTTCAGGGACCATGTCGGAATTCCTATTGAACTTGCAATCTCAAGTGTTGACCAGAAACTCAGGGAACAGGGTGTGAGAAACGAGATCTCGATTATTGCAAGCGGTGGAATAAGAAGCAGTGCTGACCTTGCCAAGTCAATTGCACTTGGTGCAGATGCTGTCTATATCGGGACTGCTGCTCTTGTTTCTCTGGGTTGCAGAGTCTGTGGTAACTGTTATAGAAACCTCTGCCCCTGGGGCATTGCTACTCAGCAGCCTGAGCTTGTTAACAGGATTGACCCGGAAAGAGGCGCGATTCAGGTTGCAAACTTGATCAAGGGTTGGACCCTTGAATTGAGCGAGCTTATGGGCGCTGCAGGAATCAACAGTATAGAAAGCCTGCGCGGCAATAGGGACCGCCTGCGCGGATACATGCTGGATGAAGGAATGCTCAAAATACTGGATGTACTTCCTGCGGGGGCCTGATTAAAATGAAGACCGTAAGAATCGATGCAAAAGGCATGCATTACACCCCCCTGAATCAGAAAATAAGGGCTGCAGTTGCTGACGGAGCAGAAGAGATTATCCTTGATAACATTCTTGGACAGCGTTTTATTGGAGATGGCTTAAGGGGTAATGTTCGGATTATAATTAACGGAGTGCCAGGCGGAGATTTAGGGATGTTCATGAGCGGGCCGACCTGCATTGTAAATGGGAATGCTGAGCATGCTCCAGGCAATACAATGGACAGTGGCATGCTTGTAATCCATGGGAGTGCAGGAGACGCAGTAGCCCATAGTATGCGCGGAGGAAAAGTCTTCGTAAAAAACAACATTGGATACCGCGGCGGCATTCATATGAAGCAGTATGAGCCTGAAGCCAGACCCGTACTCGTTATAGGCGGAACAGCCCATTCCTTCCTTGGAGAATATATGGCAGGCGGCCTTGTGCTTGTGCTGGGTATTGGCAAGGAAAAGGCAATTACTGATAGAGGAGTAGGAAGTGGAATCCACGGTGGAGAAATCATTATCCGCGGAGAGGTGGACGACTATCTCCTTGGTGTAGGAGCCAAAAAGTTTGAGTTTACTGAGAGTGATCTTGAACGCATTGCCCCGATAATAAAAAGCTTCTGCGAAAACTTCGAGCTTGATCCAGCAAAGTTTCTGGACACAAATTATACGAGGATCGCACCTGCAAGCAGCCGGCCTTTTGCAAACAAATATGTCTGGGAGTGATCAGAAATGGCAGAACAGAAACCAATTAGTAAGAATTACCTTGATCTCAAATCAAAAGTCTGGGATGAAAATCTTTGCTCAGGTTGTGGAGCTTGCGTTGCAGTCTGCCCTGCTGATGCTCTGTACTTCGAAACCGGTGGAGATTCCACACACCCAAAGAGCAATAACTATTGTAAATCCGCTACTGATGATGTACCCTGTGGAGCCTGCTATGAGGTATGTCCGAGACTCGATGAACAGCCTTCAAGCCTTCTCGGAGATTATCTTGAAATCACTACCGGAAGAGCTCAATTTGATGTTCCTAGAAAACAGAGTGGAGGAGCCGTCACAGCAATTCTTACAAATGCTCTGGATACAGGCCTTGTAGATGCTATAGTTACGGTTACGGAAGACCCCTGGACCCTCAAGCCGCACTCAATGGTAATCACCAGAAGTGAAGCCCTTGTTTCTCAGGCCGGAAGCCGCTACAACTGGTGGGTCCCTCTGGTCTCTTCCCTCAAGGAAGCGGTCGTAAGGAGAAAATACAGGAATATTGCAGTTATCGGAGTCCCCTGTGTAGTCCAGGCAGTCCGCAAGATGCTTGAATCCGACCACCAGCTTGTGGGCCCGTATAAAAAGTCTATACGTTTTGTACTTGGGCTTTTCTGCACTGAGAGTTTCGACTATGAGAAACTCATTGCAGGCAAACTGAAAAGCGATTACGCCCTCGAACCCATGAAAGTCTGCCGCATCGATGTAAAGGGAAAACTTGAAATCACTCTCAATGATGGAACTCAGTATGTAATTCCCCTTAACGAACTCGAAGATACTGTCCGCCCAGGCTGTGGCGTCTGCACGGACTTTACCGCCCTCAAAGCTGACATTTCAGCTGGCTCTGTCGGAAGCCCGGACGGTTACACTACCCTTGTCGTCCGCACTCTTGTAGGACAGCACATTCTTGATAGCGCGGTTGCTAACAAGAAACTAAGCGTAGGCGGCGGGGAAGTCGACACTGGGATAATTGAAAAACTTGCGAAGAAAAAGCTTAAAAGAAAACCTTAATAGATCTAACTCAAATTTGTTTTAGATGGAGACACCAAACTCCATCTTCTTACTTTCTTATTTTTCAGCTTTAATTTTCGCCAATCAATATACCGGAATCAATCCCGGATTATCTCCTGTAATACACTCTCCACCTTTAGCAGTTACTATGAAGGTGTTTTCAATTCCTACCATTCCAATCTTTTCGATTCCTTTTTTGGGTTCTAGAGCAAATACCATCCCTTCCTGAATTGGATCATCAAATCCATCTGCAATTACAGGCGTTTCATCGAACTGTAACCCTACCCCGTGACCGATGAATTTTACTTTACGTTTCCCAAAACCCATAAAATTTTGTAGAAACTCCTCATCGAGATTACTCATTATGGTGTTGTACATCTCAGAGGGGATAGCGCCTGGTTTTAACATCTCTGCGGCTTCGTTTTGTATGTCCACACATTTATTGTGGATATCTATGGCATATTGAGGGAGGGAAGAACCAAACATGTATGTTGTGGTTTTATCTGTATTATAACCTTGAACTCCACACCCGGCATCAATGAATACAAGATCTCCCTTTCGCAATTTCCTGTCACGGCTTCCGATGAGAGGTACTGCAGGGCTCATCCCATAACTTCCTCCAGGCCCATTAAAATAAGTTGGATAAATGGAGCTTTCGCCAAAGCAGACATTTCCCAGGAACATCTCCGTCTCAAACATTCTAAAACGGCTTACTCCGTCGTGCCCTTCCTCGACCACAGCTGAAAAAAGTTCCGTCGCTAGGTCTACTTCACTCATTCCTTCCCGTAACGTTTCAGGCACAATGTCTTCCATCAAATGTTGATCAATCTTGCCTGCTTCTATGGTCAACAGCAGTTCATATTCGCTTTTTACTGCTCTGACAGCGCAAATTTGAGCATCAACAGATTTAATATTCTTAAAAGGAAAGTGTTTTTGAAACCTCTGATATAAAGCCAGAGGGACTACTTCAGTCTCCAGATATACCGTATCCGGAAGCCCACTTATACCTTTTGCAGCATCACGGAAACTGCTCATGGGTTCTATATTGGGAAATAATGATTCGTCCAGAGCCCTCTCATAGCTGCGCCGTACCCATAAAGTTGCTTCTCCGTTCTTCAGGATGATCAACATTCCGTCCTGCATCGTACCAGTAAAATAATAAAGATTTATTTTGCTGAAAATGACGACTATTTCCCAATTGGGATTTGAGATGTCCATTCGTATTCTGAAAGATCTCATTCGGTTTTTCAGTTCAGTTAAAGGTACTTTCTTAATCATGCGAATCCCTTCACTAAGTTTATCTGCAATTAATTATAGAAGTATAGCCCACAATAGTAAACAAAATCAAAAATAAAGTATTTCTCGGAAAGGAAACTGCTATTTTCGAATATTGGGGAACAGCATCAACCGTTAATCAGGAATTTTCCAGATACTCTCTCTTGCCAATCAATATACAGGAATCAAACCCGGATTATCTCCTGTAATACACTCTCCGCCATCAGGAGTTACTATGAAGGTATTTTCAATTCCTACCATCCCGATGTTTTCAATTCCTTTTTTGGGTTCGAGAGCAAATACCATTCCTTCCTGAAGAGGATCATTAAATCCTTCTGCAATTACAGGCGTTTCATCGATTAGTAGCCCAACTCCATGACCGAGGAATTTAGCTTTGCGTTTCCCAAAACCCATGAAGTTTTGCAGGAAATCCTCGTCGAGATTGTTCATTATGGAACTATAGATTTCTGAAGGAATGGCTCCGGGTTTTAACATTGCTGCAACTTCATTTTGGATATCCACGCATTTATTGTGGATGTCTATAGCATACTTGGGAAGGGGGGAGCCAAACATGTATGTTGTGGTTTTATCTGTGTTATAACCTTCAATAGCAGATCCAATGTCAACAAAGACCAGGTCGCCTTTTCGCAGTTTCCTACTACGACTTCCAATCAGAGGAACTGCAGGGCTCATTCCGTAACTCCCTCCGGGGCCATCAAAATAAGATGGATAAATGGAACTTTCACCAAAACAGATCTTTCCCAGGAACATCTCCGTATCGAACATGCCAAAACGGCATAATCCGTCATGTCCTTCCTCGACCATCACTGAAAATAGCTCTGTCGCCAGGTCTACCTCACTCATTCCTTCCCGTAACATCTCAGGCACAATGTCTTCTAGCACATGCTGATGAATTCTACCGGCTTTTCTTGTCAGCAACAGTTCATATTCGCTCTTTACTGCTCTAACAGCGGAAATTTGAGCATCAGCTGATCTAATATTCTTAAAAGGAAAGTGTTTTTGAAACCTCTGATATAAAGCCAGAGGGACTACTTCAGTCTCCAGATATACCGTATCCGGAAGCCCGCTTATACTTTTTGCAGCATCACGGAAACTGCTCATGGGTTCTATATTAGGAAATAATGATTCATCCAGAGCCCTTTCATAGCTTCGCCGTACCCATAAAGTTGCTTCTCCATTCTTCGGGATGATCAGCATTCCATCCTGCATGGTGCCAGTAAAATAATAAAGATTTATTTTGCTAAAGATAACGGCTATTTCCCAATCAGGATTTGAAATATCCATCCGTGCTCTGAAATATCTCATACGGTTTTTCAGTTCAGTTAAAGGTACTTTCTTAATCATCTGGATCCCTTTACTACTAAATTTACCTGTTCTCAATTACAGAAATATAACCTAAAATTGTAAAAACTCACAGTTGTGGATATATAGAAACTTAATATGGCAAATATATAAGGTACTGTTATATATGTTATAAGGTACTGTTATAAGGTATCGTTATAAGGTATCTATAAGGTACGTAAGGTATCGTTATAGGGTACTGTTTAAGGTAATGTTACTTTTTTAATACCTGAAGAGATAAAAAGAAGTTGCTGGGGGAGTATAACTTTGCTCTTTTCCAAAACAGAAAAAAATAACTAGCAAGGATACAAATTAAAAGGAAACAAAAAGTAGAACAAGAATAATTTTCTGAATGGGGTTATTATGCTTGGAAAATACAATGATCTTCTTGAAAAAGCTTCAGAAATGGGACTTCAAGCTTATTCTCTGGATACAAAGAGTATTCCTATTGAATACCGGACTTCTCTGAAATGCGCTTACGGCTGCAAAAGCTATGGGACAAGGTTGAGTTGTCCACCTCATATTATGTCAATTGATGAGTTCAGGAAGGTTATAGCAGAATACACCAGTGCACTTCTTCTTGTAGATGAACATGATACTTCAGGAATTTCTGATATCCTTGAAGCCTGGTCTAAGTTTCTGAAGGGTTCTTTCCATAAAATGTTCGAGCTTGAGCAGGAGGCTTTCAGGGAAGGTTTTACTTTTGCACATCTTTTGAGGCCTGGCCCCTGTAACGAATGCGAGGTCTGTAACCTTCAGAATTGTGTAAAGCCGGAAATGAGGCGTTTTGCACCTGAAGCTGTTGGAATAAACCTCCAGAAGGCAATGGAAAATTCAGGACTTGTCCTTGAGTTTTGCAAGCCAGGAAAAACCTCATGTGTTGGAATTTTGCTGCTCGAATAAACCTTAGTAAAAAATCGTGTCTATTTAAATGAAGATGACTGCCTTATGAATGAAATTCCTACAGTTGCCTGTCGCCTTTCGGCTGAATCTATTCTTATTTGCTTATATAAGTAATAAGATCTGATTCTCAGGTTATTCCAAATAGTATAACTCATAGGTTATTCGATTCTCAATTTCACTTTCTTATAGTAAAAAGGTTCAAAAAAATATGTAAATATAAATAAATTATCTTTTATTAACAACGAGTAGCACTAAATTACTTTGATTACAGAGATACATCACTCAAATATTTATACTATAGTACAAATTAACAATGGAGATTATATTTACTATCTAACATATTTCGTGGAATACATAGCATACTGGAGGCCTTTTCAAATTGAATCCTGAAATTTTAAAAATAGCCATCCTGGGAGGAACAGGAAATATAGGGGAGGGCATGATTCTCAGGTTAGCCCTTCAAAACCTTATGGACGAAGGTGTAAAGAATGAGGTAATTGTAGGGTCCAGATCCAGGGAAACTGCAGATGTAGCCGCAAAACAAGCCTTATCAGAACTTGAGAATTGCGGGTTCGATACATCCGGGATCACCATAACCGGAAATACAAATCTTGAAGCTGCGCAGGCCGCTGATCTTATAATTCTTACAATTCGTTTTGATTATGTTTTGCCTTTGCTAGATGAAATCCGGGAACATCTTGAAAACAAGATTCTTGTAACTCCTGTGGTTCCAATGGCAAAAGAAGGAAGCCTTTTCATATATAAGCCTCCGGCAGAAGGTTCAGTTGCTCTTGCAATTCAAAAGAAAGTTCCGGAGTCTACTAAAGTTGTTGCGGCCTTCCACAATGTCCCGGCAGGAAAACTCAAAGATATTGTTAAATGTAAAGCTGTACACGATACAGTCGTATGCAGCGACGATCCTGAAGCAAAAAAACTGGTCATGGAAATTACACGGAATATGGGATGCCTTAAACCTCTTGATGGGGGTCCTCTTAGCCAGGCAAACACAATAGAATCTCTTACACCACTGCTGGTCAACCTGGCAAAACTCAATGGGCTTAAAGATCTTGGAATAAATTTTTCCTGATGAAGTTAAATATAGGGGTGGGCCAAAAATAATTCCAATAGTACAAGTATATCCATATAGAGACTAAAGTATATCCTTAATGAGTACAAGTACGTCCCTAAACATTTGATCTGCTTTGGATCGACGGCTGTCGCACCGCAACCGCCTGGCGCTGCTGGCCCGCAACTATGAAAAGGTGATGGTGCTGCCGCTGTCATGGCACCACAAGCGCGGAACCTCGCATGCGCTGCACAGCCTGCTGCGCGGCATCGACACGCTTTCCGGGCTGTGGCTGGAATTCATGCGCCAGCATCTGTCCACGGCCATCGCGCTCGTCATCCTGCTTCCAACCGCAATTTATCTCGATTACCGTCTCACGATGGTGCTGGTCTTGCTTGGCATCGCATACCTGTGCATCAGCCGCATGGTGATGAAGCGCACGGAGCTTGGACAGCGGGCAGTCGAGAAATACCACCACCAGGTATTCTCGCATGTCAGCGACACCATCTCCAACGTCTCGCTGTTGCAGAGCTATCACCGCGTGGCCGGTGAAGTGCAGGTGCTGCGCGGCTTCACCATGCAGCTTCTGGAAGCGCAGTATCCCGTGCTGAACTGGTGGGCTTTCGCGGCTGCCATGCACCGGCTGTCGTCAACGATCTCCATGGGCGTGGTGCTTGCCATTGGTGCGATGCTGGTCGACCGGGGCGAACTGCGCATCGGCGAGGTAATCGCGTTCACCGGATTTGCCGGCCTGCTGATCTCGCGCCTCGACCAGGTGGCGGCGTTCTTCAACCAGATATTCGAGGCGCGGGCAAAGCTCGTCGACTTCTATGCGATCGAGGACGAGCCGGACCTGGAAGCGGCGCGCGCGAACCTGCCGGACATCCATGTCCATGACGGGAGCGTTTCCTTCGAGAACGTGTCGTTCACCTATCCGGGGGCGGCCACGGGCATACACGACGTGACGCTCAACGTTCCGGCGGGCAAGACCGTGGCAATCGTCGGGCCGACCGGCTCGGGCAAGACTACGCTCGTCAACCTGCTGCAGCGCACGTTCGAACCCGATGCGGGGCGCATCCTGATCGACGGGCAGGACGTGCGCGAAGTCTCGCTGCGTTCGCTGCGCCGTTCCATCGCAACCGTGTTCCAGGACTTGTGCATGCTCAACCGCACCATCGAGGAGAATATCCGCCTTGGCCGTGACGCGGTCAGCAACCGCGAGGTCGAGGAAGCCGCGCGCGCGGCAGCGGCGCATGACTTCATCACCTCAAAGGCGGATGGCTACGCGACTCCCGCGGGCGAGCGTGGCGGCCAGCTTTCGGGCGGCGAGCGCCAGCGCATCGCAGTCGCCCGCGCCGTGCTGAAGAACGCGCCGATCCTCGTTCTGGACGAGGCAACGAGCGCACTCGACGTGGAAACTGAAATGCAGGTGAAGAACGCGCTCGACCAGATCCGCCAGGACAAGACGACTTTCGTCATCGCCCACCGGCTGTCGACCGTTCGCGATGCCGACCTCATCATCTACATGGATGAAGGACGCATCGTTGAAAGCGGCAGCTATGACGAGCTGGTCGCAAGCGAAGGCCGGTTTGCCGACCTGCTGCGCATCGGCGGGCTGATCGCCGACCCGGTGCCGCTCCCGCAGGAACTGCAGGCCGCATAACACTCGCGCCCTTGCTGAAACAAAAAACCGCCCGGACAGGGCGGTTTTTTATTGATGCGATGATTTCGATCAGGGCAACGGCGCGCTCCTGGCAGATGGGGGCGGCGCACACTCTTCAGGAAGTTTTCATACGCGAGCTTATCGCCAGCACGTTCTCGGCTGCTTCCCCGGACGGGGCCACCGGCGACGCTGCCTGCCGCGGCGCGGTACGTGCGCTTTCCTCCATGACCCTGCCGGAAGGCGAATTGCGCAGACGGTTGTTCATGGTGACGAAGCCGGTATTGGTTATGACGTAGGAACTGCGGTTCAGCGCCGTGATCATGCCGCGGCTGCGCAGGTCCTCGATCACGCCCTTGATTGCCAGGATCGCATCCGTGCTCATCGTGGACACCCGCTCCGGGGTGAGGCGGAACGCATAGGCATCCTTCCTGCCCGGAACAGGATCGGCCCGCGAAAGAATGTAGCGGATAGCCTCGACCTCGTCCTCGCCAAGCTGGCTGTTGCGCTGCTCGATGCGGGCAAATTCGCGCTCGCGCCGGAAGAATTCGACCATGAAGGTCATGATGAAGACAGCGACGTCCTGGATACTGGCGAAGAACAACGCCAGCGCGGCCAGATTGGGCGCAATGGAAAAGGCGAGCAGCGTCTTCAGGAACGGGTGCTGCTCCTTGTCGAACTTGGCCGCGAAAACCTCAACCGCATCGAATGCCTTGGTCGCCTTGCGTCCGTCGGCCTCCACGCCGGCGGCGATGGCAAGGAAATGGCACTGGCGCAACGTCTCGACGGCCTTGGCGACCGCCAGGCCGCCATTGCCCAGCGCCGTGCAGGTTTCGACATATTGCGCGCGCCTTGCTTCTTCGGCCGTGAAAGTATCGACCGCAGCATCGAACGCGTCCGAGCGGGCCTTGCAAGCAGTGCCCTCAAGCGCCAGCCGCGCCTCCTCGTCGGCCGAACCGATCGCCTTCAACTTTTCGCATTCGCCCTGCAATGCGTCATAGGCCTGGCGGACCGGATTCTGCTCGAAGGATATGCGCGCCTTTTCCAGCGAGCCGACCGCCAGCCCTATGTCGGCGGCGCCGCTCAGCGGCAGGCCGTCCTTATCCGCTGCGCCGTCCGCGTCGGGCGCACTGGCGTCGATTTCCACCCTGGCGATGCCAACGGACTTTTCGACCTCCAGGCTTTCAGCCCGCAGTTGGTCGATGAGGGTACGGTCGGCTGCAATGGCCGTCTCGAGCGTGGCGGCTTCCTCGGCGGCGCGCTTGGCAGCCGCCATGGCCGAATAATAGATGCGGCCGGCGCCCGCCGGGCGCTCGGCCTCACCGATCAGCTGCTTGTCGGCCTCCGCGCGCTGCGTCTGTTCTTCCTCGCGCAACTGCGCTATGCGCGCCAGGCGCTCGTCAACCTGCGCTTCGGTCTGCGTGATTTGATTTGCAATCGCCTCGATGCGGGCATTGGCCGCGTCGATCGTGCGCTGGGTCATGTCGAGGCGTGCGCGTTTGTCGAACTGCTCGGCGACACGCTGCTTCTCGGCTTCCAGCTGTTCAGCCTTCTTCTGCTCGATGGTTTGCTGCAGGCGATCGCCGGCCTGCGTCACCGTGGTGGCGACCAGCTTGAGTTCTGCGAAAAAGCCGCCCTGCTCCGCCATCTCGCGCAAGGCATCCACCCTTGCGGCGCGGTGTTCGCTGACGGCATCGTTGAGCAGCGTCGAAACCTCGAGCGCCACGGCCGGCACGGCGCGCGCTTCCACGCGGCGCTCTTCCTTGCCGGCATACATGCTGTTGAAATAGGTGTTGAAGGAATAGAAGACGGAAACGGCGAAGCAGATCGCCAGCAGCAGCAGCATCGAGACGGCCTTGCCGATGGATGCGGAGGCCGACGACTTGTCGCGGCGCTCGTGCAGCTTGCGCGTGATCGCCCGGGCAAAATCGCGGCCCATCACCCAGCAAAGTATGGTCAGGCCTACCTGCACCACCGCCGTGATCGACAGCGCGATGATCGTCGGCAGCCAGCTTTCAAGGCCCTGTGCGGGGGTGTCGGCCCCCACGATCCGGATCATGCCCTTGTAGGTGGTGTAGCCGGAAACGGCGGTGATGATCAGCGCCAGCAACGCCATGGAGAGGTTGGCCGCCGCATCGGCGCTGCGCGTGCCGATGGATGGCCGCGGCATGGCTGCGGGTTTTCTGTTCGAGATGCTCTCGCTCATTACGCTTTTCGCCCTTCAGCAATCAAACAAGGTCATTCAAGCAGGCCGGGAACACCGGACAGCTGCCGCCGGTCGCCCGGCCAGATGCACTGACAAACCAATGGTTGAATACACGCCTGCCGACAATCGCGCCACCGCTGGATCGCGCCCCCGCGAATCATCAAAGCATACAATGACTTGTCGATGTCGCAGAGTGAACAATTGTGGCAAGATGCGCCGTAACGTCATGAATTACGCGCACTATTGCTCCAGCGCGTCCTTCACCGCCGTTGCCAATTGCTTGAGACTGAAGGGCTTTGGCAGAAAACCGAAGGCGTCCCGATCGGTATCGGGCAGGTTTTTCGCGAAGGCTTCCTCGGCATAACCGGACATGAAAATGAACTTCTGGGCCGGTTCACTCTTGCGCAGTTCGCGGAAAAGCGTCGGACCGTCCATCTCCGGCATGACCACGTCGGAAATCACGAGATCGAACCCGGAGCCGCGCTCGCCATAGATTTCCAGCGCCTCGGCGCCGCTGGAGGCCTCATGCACCTCATAGCCGCGCGATGTCAGCGCGCGGCATGCGAACGCGCGCACCGCGTCCTCGTCCTCGACCAGCAATATGGTGGCGCTGCCGGTGAGATCGCGCGGCTTTTCCTTGCGCGTCTCCTCGGCGGCGGCTGAAGCGGCTTCGGCAACTTCCGCGGCACTGGCGACATGACGCGGCAGGAAGACACGGAACACCGTGCCCTTGCCCAGTTCGCTCGCCGGATAGATGAAGCCGCCGGTCTGCTTGACGATGCCGTAGACGGTGGAAAGGCCAAGGCCAGTGCCCTTGCCGACCTCCTTTGTGGAGAAGAACGGCTCGAAGATCTTTTCCATCACCTCCGGGCTCATGCCGGTGCCTTCGTCCTCGACTTCCAGCAGCACGTAGTCGGCGGCGGGCATTTCCTTGTAGTTGATAGTGCCGCGCCACGTCGGCAGCGGAAATGTTGGACGTGCGGATCGTCAGCTTGCCGCCTTCGGGCATCGCGTCGCGGGCATTGACGGCAAGGTTCACGACGACCTGTTCGAACTGCGAAAGGTCGGCCTTGACGGGCCAGAGGTCGCGCCCGTGGACGACCTGCAGGTCGACCTTCTCGCCGAGCAGCCGCGAAAGCAGCATGCGAAGGTCCGACAGAACGTCGCCGAGCTGGATCACCTGCGGGCGCAGGGTCTGGCGTGCGCGAGAATGCCAGCAGCTGCCGAACCAGGCTGGCGGCGCGGTTGGCATTCTGCTTGATGTTCATGATGTCCTGGAACGAGCGGTCCGATGGACGGTGGTTGGCCAGCAGCAGGTCGGAGAAGCCGATGATCGCCGTCAGCACGTTGTTGAAGTCATGCGCGACGCCGCCGGCAAGCTGGCCCACGGCCTGCATCTTCTGGCCCTGCGCGAACTGCTCCTGCGAGTGCGCGCTGCTCCGACATGTCGAGCACATAGATGATGACGCGATCGTCCTCGCCGCCATCGTCCGCGTCTGTGACAGGGCTGACGAAGAAGCGGACATAGCGGTTGCCCTCGCCCTCGACGGGAACATCGACTGGCTTGATCTGGCCCTGTCCGGCTATCGCTTCCGCCCATGCGGCATCGAGGGGGCCCGCGCGTCTCGTCGCTCGCGAGATCGCGAATGTTCAAAGCCTCCACGCCGCCCTTGCGCGCGATCGACGCGGGCGAACATCCGCTGGAACGGCGCGTTGACGCGGCGCACCGAGCCATCGGCGGCGAGCGAGGCGATCGCGACCGGCGTATTGTTGAAAAAGCGCGTGAAGCGAACTTCGGCGGCGCGCAGCGGGTCGCCGGCCTCCTCGCCGAGCATCCGGTTGACGACGATGGTGCGGCTGACGCCGGGCGCTCCGTCGGGCGATACCGGCACGCGATGGTAAAGCCGGACCGGCAGCGGCTTGCCGTTGCTCTTGGCAAGGTCGAGATCGATGACCGACGTCTTGGAGCCGCGGTTGTCGGGCCGCACCGGCGGCGAGCAGCGCCATGCCGTCGCCCAGCACCAGGTCGGACAAGTCGATCCTGCCGGACTCGAATGTGGCAAGGTCGATGCCCAGCCAGTCCGCAAGCGTCGCGTTCATGTAGACGATCGACCCGTCGCGCTCGCTGGCCATGAAGCCGGCCGGCGCGTGGTCGAGATAATGGATCGCGTTCTGCAGGTCCTGGAATGCACTTTCCTGACGCTTGCGGTCGGAGGTGATGTCCGAGATCTGCCAAACCGTCAGCGGGCGCGGATAGTCCTCGTGGCGCATCGCGCGCACGCGCAGGCGGAACCAGCGCGCGCCCTCCTCGCCCGACTTCAACCCGCTGGAGAGCCGGAACTCCTCGATTGCCGCATTGCCGGCCTTGGCGGCATTGGCCATGCGGTAGACGATCTCGGAAGCTTCCATGCGGCGCGAGAAAACCGTTTCGACGCTGGTGACTTCCGTCTCGTTCTGCGCGCCGAGCAGATCGGCATAGGCGCGGTTGGCGTAGACGATGCGGCCCTCGTCGTCGGTGACGACCAGACCGGCATCCATGCCGTCGACCAGCTTGCTGGCGAAGGTGTCGGACTTGTGCTGGGCGGTGAGGCGGATGAAACCGAGCACCTGCGCGAACAGGAAGAACACGCCCATGCCCGCGAGACCGCCCAGGACCGCCAGCACCGCAGGTTCGCCGAACTTGTCTCGCCCGAACAGAAACAGCAGCATCGCCATCAGCGCCAGGCCGAGGCCCAGCACCAGCAACCGGCCAACACCGCGCGTACGGCCGGGCCGGTCTATGACCGGCGGCGCCGAATCGGGAATGTCGGTATTTTCCATGAACGGGTGCCCTCGCCTGTCAGCTGTTGCCCATCACTATCGTCGGCAGGAGAATCTGGCAGGACTGCCAATTCCTTGAATCACAGTTTTCATTGCGGGAAAAGGCCTGCGCGGGCAAGTGAAACCGTTGCAGGACCGCAATGACACCTTGTCGCCCGATTGTTGGGCAAAAAGTCCGACAGCAACTGCCGATTGACAAATCGACGGTTAAGTCATCGTTAATTCCGGCGTGAGATTGTTAATCAATATCCGGCGCGCATGCCGGCGGCATGCTTTGGCAATGCAGGCGGCGGCGATTGTTCGCGGCGCCGCCCAGGCAAGGAGAATTTTATGGAGTGGTTCCAGTCATTGTTCAGTGGCGACAGCCCCGCGTTGACGCTGGTGCTGACGTTTTTCGCCATCGCGGCGCTGCTGATCGCATCGATCTGGCTGTTCCGGAAGATCGCGGGCGGAGGAGCGCTCAAGCCGGGCCGCAACCGCCAGCCGAGGCTGTCGGTCACCGATGCCGCGATCGTCGACGAAAAGCGCCGCCTGGTGCTGGTGCGCCGCGACAATGTCGAGCATCTGGTGATGATCGGCGGACCGAGCGACATCGTCATCGAGCAGAACATCATGCGCGTGCAGCCCTCCGTGCCGCCGCAGCAGCAGCGCGACGTTCCAATGAATGCAAGGCAGGATCGCGAAGCCGAAGCGGTGCGCGCCGCACGGGCTGTCGCCTCCAGGCAGGAGCAACGGCAAAGCCAGCCGCTGGCAGAGCCGGTTGCACCGAGCCTCGACCAGCCGCCAGCGCGAATTGCGCCGGTTGCCGCGCCCATTGCCGCCGCCGCGCCAGTGGCAGCCGCAGCAATTGCCGAAACGCCGCAATATGCCCAGTTGGACCGGGAAGAGCCGTTGCTGGAGCCCGAGCTTTCGGAACTCATCGACGAGCCGTTCGTCGAACCGGAATTCAGTCCGGAACCTGAACCTGTTTTTGCGCCCGAGCCCATGTTCGCGCCCGAGCCCCACTACGAGCCGGAACCGGTTCACCAGCACGAGCCGCAGGTTGCCGACGGCCGCCACGATGCCGATTTCGAGTTCGATCTCGAGGGCGAACTGGAGCGAAGCTTCGACGTGGCTCCGCCAGCCCGCCCGGCAGGCGGCAAGCCCCTCGCTGGAATCGGCGCTGACGGCGGAGCTTTCCGACGATCTCGATTTCGCCAAACTGCTCGGCGAGGAGGAAGCTTTCCAGTCGGGTCCGGCAATCACGACGCCTGAGCCGGCTGAACGCAAGCCACGCCGGCAGGAGAATGTGGACGATGAAATGCAGCGCCTGCTGGATGAACTCGCCAACGCCTGATCCGCAATGCAAGGCAATAAAAAAGCACCCTCACGGGTGCTTTTTTATTTCCAATGCACGAAGGCGATCAGTCGTCGCGATAGACTTTCTCGCGCCGCTCGTGCCGTTCCTGCGCCTCGATGGAAAGCGTGGCGATGGGACGCGCGTCGAGGCGCTTGAGGCTGATCGGCTCGCCGGTCTCCTCGCAATAGCCGTATGAACCATCGTCGATGCGGCGCAGCGCGGAATCGATCTTGGAGATCAGCTTGCGCTGCCGGTCACGGGCACGGAGCTCGATGGACCGGTCTGTTTCCGACGAGGCGCGATCGGCCATGTCGGGCAGCTTGTCGTTCTGGTCTTGCAGTGTTTCGAGGGTCTCGCGCGATTCGCGCAGGATGTCGTTCTTCCAGTTGACCAGCTTGCGGCGAAAATATTCGCGCTGGCGATCGTTCATGAACGGTTCGTTCTCGGAGGGAACATACTCTTTTTCAAGCGTACTCGGCATGCGTTTGTCCCTGCCCTGTTGAGGTGAGCGCCTTATAACCGTGCTTTATAAAACTCTCAAGACGCAAACGCGTGCCGTGCAATTTGCTGCGCTTCAGATTTCCTGTATTTATTTCAAGGTTTTATTGCAGACCAGCGCGAAAGCTCGATGACGGCGCCGATATTGGCGGCAGTTTTCCAACGTAAAATATGAGACAATTTTAACACCGGCATCATGTCGCCACCGGCCGCCGGGCCGCTTCCCGGTTGCACGCGGATTAGCTGTTGTAGCAGGGCCGCGCAGTCGCTACCTCTTGCTGGCATGTTTGCGGGAGGATCGATGCTGCGCCTTTACATACTGCGTCACGCCAAGGCGTCGCTTGCCACTCCGGGCATGCGCGACTTCGATCGGAGCTTGAGCGACCGGGGGGTGGAAGACGCGCGGCACGTTGCGGAAGTCATGCGGGCGCGGGGCTACGTTCCGCAGATGATCGCATGCTCTCCGTCCGTACGCACCCGCATGACGCTGGATGGGGTGCGGCCCGCATTTGGCGCCAGTGAACCTCAGACCGTTTTCGACCAGACGCTTTATCATGGCGGCAGCGATGATTATCTTGCTGCGATGACCGGCTTTGACGGCGCAACATCGGGAATGATCATCGGGCACAACCCCAATTGCGAGATCGTCGCCTCCACCTTGTGCGGCGGCGGCGAGCGGCATGCGGTGAAGATCCTGAAAGAGAAATTTCCCACAGGCGCACTGGCGGTGTTCGACATGGATCTTTCCGGATGGGGCGAGGTGAAACCGGGCTGCGCCGATCTTGCCGATTTCATCCTTCCCAAGGAGCTGTGACGAGCGCCTTGGCCAAGCTGACCCGCCTTTCCGACGACGCATTGCTGGCAATCGACAACCTGACGGACCTTGCGACCGGCATCGTCTCTCCGACCTTGCGTTTTGGCGTCACCGGATTGTCGCGTGCCGGCAAGACGGTCTTCATCACCGCGCTGGTGCACAATCTGGTTCGCGGCGGCCGGCTGCCGCTGTTCGAGGCGCATGCCTCGGGGCGTATCGCGAGCGCTGCGTTGAAGCCGCAGCCGAGCATGCACGTGGCGCGCTTCCAGTACGAGGATCACGTCAAGACGCTGGTGGGCAAGCGGGAATGGCCGCAGTCGACGCGCGCCATTTCCGAACTTCGCCTGACGGTCAATTTCGAATCCGCCAGCGCGTGGAGCCGGGCCTTCGGCGCCGGCAAGCTGAACATCGACATCGTCGACTATCCCGGCGAATGGCTGCTGGACCTGCCACTGCTTGCGATGAGCTTCGAGGAATGGAGCCGGCAGTCGCTGGCGCTCTCGCGATTGCCGAACCGTGCGAAGCTGGCCCGGGGTTGGCACGCCAAGCTGGCCTCCCACGACCCCACGGTTGCCGCCGACGAGCAGGTGGCCGAGGAACTGGCGCAGGCCTTCACCGCATATCTGGCCGCCTGCCGGCAAGACGAGAACGCGCTGTCGACGCTGCCGCCGGGGCGTTTCCTGATGCCGGGCGACCTGGAGGGTTCGCCCGCCCTCACCTTCTGTCCGCTGGACACGGAGGGTGTAGCGGCATCGCGCGGCAGCCTTGCGCGGATGATGGCCGACCGGTACGAAGCCTACAAGGACGTGGTGGTACGGCCCTTCTTCCGCGATCATTTCGCGCGGCTCGACCGGCAGATCGTGCTGGTCGATGCGCTTGCAGGCCATCAATGCGGGCCCCGCCGCGGTGGCCGATCTGGAAACGGCGCTAACCGAAATCCTGTCCTGCTTCCGGCCCGGTCGCGCTTCGCTGCTGTCGCCGCTGATCGGGCGGCGGATCGACCGCATCCTCTTTGCCGCGACAAAGGCGGACCATCTGCACCACGAGAACCACGACCGGCTGGAGGCGATCTTGGCCCGGCTCGTGGACAGCGCCATGGCCCGTGCGCGCTTTGCCGGAGCCAAGGTCGAGGTCCTGGCGATTGCAGCGGTGCGGGCCACGCACGAGGCGCTGATGAAGGAGCACGGCCAATCCCTGCCTGTGATCGTCGGCACACCGCTGGCCGGTGAAACCATCGATGGCGAGACCTTCGACGGCAAGACGGAAACCGCGATCTTTCCCGGCGACCTGCCGGCCGATCCGGGAAAACTTCTGAGCGGCGAGGGAAAAAAGCCGGATTTGCGGTTCATTCGCTTCAAGCCGCCGAGGCTTGAAACCACCGAGGACGGGCTCGAACTGTCGCTGCCGCATATCCGGCTCGACAGGGCGCTGCAGTTCCTGTTCGGCGACAAGCTTGCATGAAGAAAGACGCAACATGAGCGATGAGATCCGCAAGCCCAGGGCGATCCACCTCGATGCCGTGCGCACCGCCGCACCGGAGGAGGAAGACGGCAAGGCCGCGGTGCGCAAGCCACGGGCCGTCAAGGACCTGCCCCTGCTGGTGCCGGTGCCCGACGATGCGGCGAATGCCGAAGTAGAAGCGCTGACGCCGCCGGTGGCCGTTTTGCCGGTGCGCCGGGTGTTCTCGTGGGGCGGTTTGCTGGTCGCCATGATCGGCGGCCTGGTGTCGCTTGCGGCCGGCCTGGCGGTGGACCGGCTGATCGAGGATCTTTTCGCGCGCAACACCTGGCTCGGCTGGTTCGCGGCGCTGCTTGCCGCGTTGGCCGTGATCGCAGCGCTCGCCATCGTGCTGCGCGAGACATTCGCGATCCTGCGCCTGCGGGCAATCGAAAAGCTTCGGGTGCGCTCGCTCGCGGCCCATGAAGCGGACGACCAGCGCCTGGCGCGCGGCGTCATCGCCGACCTTGCGACGCTTTACAGCACGCGGCCCGAGACCGCGCATGGCCGCAAGGCGCTTGCTGCGCACGCCGGTGAAATCATCGATGGCAGCGATCTCATCGCGCTCGCCGAACGCGACCTGCTCGCGCCATTGGATACGCGGGCGCGCACCATGGTGCTGGAGTCGGCAAAGCGGGTTTCCATCGTCACGGCTGTCAGCCCGCGCGCGCTGGTCGATCTTGCATTCGTGCTGATGGAGAACATGCGCCTCATCCGCAGGCTATCCGAGCTTTATGGCGGGAGGCCCGGAACGCTGGGCTTCTGGCGACTGGCGCGCAACGTCATCGGGCATCTGGCTGCGACCGGCGCAATCGCCGTCGGGGACGGCATCATGCAGCAACTGATCGGCCACGGACTGGCCGCAAAGCTGTCTGCGCGGCTGGGCGAAGGCGTGGTCAACGGCCTGCTGACCGCGCGAATCGGCATCGCCGCAATCGATGTTTGCCGCCCGGTTCCGTTCATCAACGAGCGGCGGCCGGGGGTGTCCGACTTCTTCGGCGAACTGGCAAAACTCGACGGCCTGCAAAAAGCGCCGCGAAATGAAAGTCTTGACGCATCAGGGCGCGACACTGTAACCGGACGAAACATGAAGTGACCTCCGCAGCCGCATTGGGGGAATGAATGATTAACCATTTTCAGCAATTATGCGGCAGTTCCTAGCGATGGTGCACCCGATGCGTTCTGTAATGTCTTACTGCCTTGCCGCCGCGGTGCTGGCCTCGGTTCCGGTTGCCGGTGCGCATGCGTCGGAAGCGGAATTCTACCGCACGATACAGGGCCGCTGGGTCGGCCCGGGCGAGATCGTCGCCGGAAAATACAAGGGCACGAAGTTCACCTGCGACTTCAACGGCGTCACGCCGTCGGCAGGCAATGGCATGTCCATCGACGGCAATTGCCGCGTGGGCGTGTTCAACCAGCCGATGAACGCGTCGGTTACGCGCTCGGGCCGTGGCTTCACCGGAAAGTTCCTCGATGGCGAGGCCGGCGAAGGCATGGACATCGTTGGCGGGCGCTACAGCGCCTCCAAGCTGGTGGTCGACGTGAAGCGCAAGGACCTCAACGGCGTGATGATCGCACGCCTCAATGGCGACGACCGGCTCAACATCACCGTGTCCGTCAAGGTCGACAAGCAGCTGATCCCGGTGATCGGCATGTCTCTCGACCGTGTCGACAGCGCCACCTCCACCAGCTCCGTCGGAAACAAGATCGCGCGCAAATAGCGGTCAGCCTGATACTTCGACAGGATGATCCGACAGTTTTGGCCCGCCCCCGGCGGGCTTTTTCTTTGACTGCGCGGATCAAACACGCGCGCGCCACGTTTTCGACATGGATTTGACGGTCACTGAGCCCGATGTTCGGGTAATAATCCTGACCCGTTGACCATTTGGAAGGGTTGCGGTGTTGTGCTGTAACCATCACCGGCCCGCTCATGCGGCGGGCACCTGCCGGGGGAAAGATGAGAGCGCGCCTGTTCTTCGTGTTTCTAGCGCCTGTCCTGCTGGCGGCCTGCACGCCGGTGGGCGAACGCACGCAGTTGAGCGTCGCCTATTACATGATCGCGGGAAACAGCTTCGACGAACTGGATCAGCAGATCGCCGTACACGGACCGAACGTGCTGGGTGTGGGGCGCGCGCTTGCGGCGACCAATGTGCGGATGATCCCCGATTTCCGCTTTGCCCAGCGCAATGGCCAGTGCCACGTTCTCAGCGCCCGCGTCAGCGTCCAGGCGCATGTGACATTGCCGAAGCTGCGAAGCCAGCAAAGCCTGCGCCAGGAATTGTCAAAGGCCTGGGACTCGCTTGAGCATTATGCGCGCCTGCATGAATGGGTGCATGTCGCCATCGCCGATTCCCACGCATTGCAGGCGGAAGAAGCAATCCGCGCCCTGCCTCCAAAACCTGCCTGCGAGACCGTTCGAGAAGATGCGCTTGCCGTATTCAAGAAGATGATGGCGGACCACCAGCGCGACCAGTTGCAGTTCGACCGGGAGGAACGCGGGCGCATTGCCATGCTCGTTCAAAAGACGCGGTTGGAAAGCACGCCTGCCGGAGCCTTGCCGGAGGCGGACGAGCCCGCCGTCTCCCAGTAACTGCGCCTAAGCCTGGCGCTCGGGAATGTGGACGACCAGGCCGTCGAGCTTGTCGGAAACCTTGATCTGGCATGACAGGCGCGAATTGGGGCGGCCTTCCCATGCGAAATCGAGCATGTCTTCTTCCATGATGTCCGGTGAGCCGACCACTTCGGTCCAGGCTTCGTCGACATAGACATGGCAGGTGGCGCAGGCGCAGGCGCCGCCGCATTCGGCTTCGATACCGGGAATGGAGTTCTTCACCGCATTTTCCATGACGGTCGTGCCATTGGTGGCTTCTACGACATGCTCTTTGCCGTCGTGGGAAATGTATGTGATTTTTGCCAAGTCGGAAGGTTCCGGAACTGCGGGAGAAGGATGCGAGGCCGGTTTATCCTACGCAGATGGCCTGTCAAGCGTGGGTACCGGCGGCAATGCGACGCCCCTGGGTCAGATCAAGGTGCGGATATAGGCGAGCACGCGGTCCATTTCAGCCTCGAGCGCGCCAATATCATGACTACCCCCCTCCTCCGCGGATGCAGCGTGATCTGCGAGCCCGAAGGCGCCGATGGCCCGTGCCGAGCCTTTCAAGGCATGTGCTGCCTCCTTGCGGCCGGCGTCGCTTTCCGCTCGCTTCCACGCTTCCAGGCACGTGCGAGCCTGCGTCAGGAACATGCGCAGGACCTCGGCCTCGAGGCCAGGATCGCCCATCGTCTGGCGCGAAAGGTGCACCAGGTCGACCGGCTTTGCCCCTCCATCGAGGCGGCGCGCCTGATCGATCTCAACCTTCAACGTCATTGGCATTGGCTTCTTCCCGTCATGGTCGACGCATTGTGGCGTCAACCGGCAAAGAAACCCTTAAGGAATGCCGCAGCGGCCGCGGCCATGCCGTTCGGTCAGCCTGTGAAAGACGGGGGATTATTCCCGGAAAAGATCGCATTTTATTAACCTTGTCTTTACTTTTCAGTGCCTGCGGGCGCACCCTTGTTGTCGCCGGGTCTCAACTGTGCCATTACGGTAAAACGGCGCCAAATGTCTTGTTTCCGTTAATCGCGCGTGCCTGCAAACAGGGCTGTCGCGGTTACATGTGGCGCCGCCAATGACGTTTGACGTGAACCAGCGGTGGGTCACGCCGGGCGTTCCGGGTGCAGAAACTTGCATTGACAAGACAAGTCATCGGATCGCCATCATGGTCCAACAGGCTGCCCCGGCACACAGTATCGAGTAGGCCAAACCGTTCCCAACGGAACGCACGGCCAATACGGGGAATGGAAATGGCGTCTGAGTCCAAGAAAGACATGACTACCGAAGCGGCCCTGCAAGCGGTAGAGGATGCTCTCACCCTTGACCTCTCTTCCGATGGCGACACTGCCAAGGGCACGAGCGCGGACGGCGCCGACCTTTTCGATCCGGATTTCGCAGAACTTGAATTGAAGCTTGCCGAGGCCGCCAACGACCTGCGCCGCCAGGACGACGCCGCCGGATCGGCATCATTCACCGATTCAGCCAGCGACGAACTTGCCGAAATCGGCGAGATCATGCCCGTTGCGGCCGTGACCGCAGCCGCGCAGAAACCTGCCGCGGCGCCCTCGCCCAAGCTTGGGGAAACCCGCAAGCCGCGCGAGGAACAGCCCTTCCCTGTCGATACCGGCCTGATGCCGGCCAATGACGACAAGCGCAATTCCATCGCCGATCTTGTCTATTCACTGCAAAAACAGTCTTCCAGCCGCATGTACTGGACGGCCGGGCTGCTTTCGGCTGGCTGGCTCGTGCTGTGCGGCGCACTGTACTGGTTCGGCGCGCGTGACGGGCTGCTGAAGCCGGAGACGATGAACGGGTTTTCGCTTGCGCTGATCGGGGCTGCGGTGATCGTTCCCGTCCTGCTGTTCTGGGCGTTCTCGGCAATGGTGCGCCGCGCGCAGGAAATGCGGATAGCTGCAAGAACGATGACGGAAGCGGCGATCCGGCTGTTGCAGCCGGAAGAAGTCGCCGTTGATTCCATCGCGACGGTCGGCCGGGCCATCCGGCGCGAAGTCGCGTCCATTGGCGACGGGGTGGAGCGGGCGATCGGCCGGGCTTCGGAACTCGAAACGCTCGTGCAATCCGAGGTGCGCAACCTCGAACGCTCCTACACCAATTCCGAGGTCCGGCTTCGCGGCCTCGTCAACGAACTCGCCGCCGAACGCGTCGAGATCGTCAACCACGCCGACAAATTGCGCGAGTCGCTTTCCTATACGCATTCGGGCCTCACGGACGAACTCGACCTCGTAACCGGACGCATCCAGTCGTCGATCGACGAGGCGACGGTGCGCATGAGCGATGCACTTCGCATGCGCCACGACACGATCACCTCGACGTTGAGCGAGGCAGGAAACAACCTCGTTTCGCTGCTTTCGGCCTCCGGCGAGCAATTGCAGGGCACGCTGACGCAGGTCACCAACAATGCCCGCTCTACCCTTGCGGAAAAGACGCAGGAGATCGGCAAGCAGGTCAACATGGTTGGCCAGGCCGTCGCCACGCTGCTGGAGACGCGCACTGCCGGCATTCGCGAGACGGGCGAGACCGTGACGCGCGAAATAGAAATGGCCCTGGGCGCGCGGGCGATCGAATTCACTTCGCGTCTCGATCTCATCGAAACCAATATGGGCCAGCGCAGCCAGGCGCTGCTGGAAGTACTCGGCTCCCATGCCGACCAGCTTTCGGTACAGTTCGACCGTCTCGACCAGAACATGTCGACGCGTGGCTCGGACCTGGTCAATGCCCTGGGCATGCGCACGCAGGCACTCGACAAGGTGCTGGGCGAACTGGCCTCGGCGGTCGACGACACCATTGCGCAACGCCTTACCGGTTTCGGACACACGCTGACCAGCAAGGTTGGCAAGGTGGTGGACGAACTGGGCGAGAAGCACACCTCGCTGGAAACGCTGGCCGGTCGGATCGGCGAAGCTATCGACAGCCGCGCCACGCGGATCGAGGAAACGCTTCGGGCCCGCACGGCGGACCTGTCGCGTGCCTTCAACGAAGGCGACCAGACCGTTCGCTCGACCATCGAATTCGGCCTTACCGGCTCGACGGAGGCGGCCAACCGCATTGCGGGGCTGATCGAGGAGCGCAATCGCACGCTGATCAGCGAAATCGACACGCGCGTCTCCAACCTGACGAACGACATCACAGATCGGGTCGGCCAGGTCGCCGGCATTCTGGATGAGCGCACCGGAACATTGACCGCACAGTTCGACGAGCGCGCGCAGGCGCTTGCCAGCCAGCTCGAGCAGCGCACCGGCGAATTCGTTGCGCAGGTCGGCGAACGCACAGGCGCCATTACCGGCGAAATCGACCAGCGCACGGCCGGCTTCCTTGTCGGTCTCGACAAGCGCGCCAACTTCATCACTGCCAAGATGGACGAAAGGGCGAGCGCTTTCGAAAGCGGGATGGACCAGCGCACGCAAGGGCTGCTGGGTGGACTCGACGAGCGCAGCAGCGCAATCGCGCAAAGCCTCGACCAGCGCACGCAGGGGCTGCTGGGCGGCCTCGACGAGCGCACTGGCGCCATCGCGCAAAGCATCGACCAGCGCACGCAGGGGCTGCTGGGCGGCCTCGACGAGCGCAGCGGCGTGATCGCGCAAAGCATCGACCAGCGCACGCAGGGGCTGCTGGGCGGCCTCGACGAGCGCAGCGGCGTGATCGCGCAGGGCATGGAAGAACGCGCGCAGGCACTGCTTGGCAATATCGAAACTCGCGCCAGTGCATTCACGCAAGGCATCGAGGAACGCGCGCAGGGGCTTCTGGGTGGCCTCGACCACCGCCTCGGAGCGGTTTCGGCTGAAATGTCGACGCGCTCGCAGGAACTGCTGGGCGGCCTCGACCAGCGTCTGGAAGCGGTTTCCGATGAAATGGCGACCCGCACGCAAAACCTGCTTGGCGGCCTCGACACTGTCGCGCATGCGATTTCGAGCGAGATCGTTCTGCGCACCAACCAGATCACGGATGGCATCGACGAGCGCACGGGAAGCCTGCTCGAGGGCCTCGACAGCCGCGCGCATGCGATTGCCCGCGAACTTGAAACCCGCGGCGGCGCGATGACCAAGGGCCTGGAACTGCGCACCGATGCCCTGACCGACGGGCTGGACCAGCGCACCGCAAGCCTGCTCGTCGGGCTCGACAAGCGTTCCACCATCATTGCCGAGGAAATCGAAAAGCGGTCGCAGGCAATCACCGGCGGCATCGACCAGCGCACGTCCAGCCTCATCGGCGGACTGGACAGCCGCGTCAACGACATCGCGGCCGCAATCGAAGTGCGCACCGGCGCGATCACGCAGAGCATCGACAGCGGCGCGAACAGCCTGCTTCGGGGTCTGGATAACCGTGCAGGCGAAATTGCCAAGGCGATGGAGCAGCGCACGGCCGCTATCGCGGGCGAAATCGACCAGCGCACGGATCGCCTGCTTGGCGGCATTGACGACCGCACCAATGCAATTTCGGGTGCAATCGAAAGCCGCCGGACCGACATTGCCGGCGATTTCGACAAGCGCGCCGCGGGATTGCTCGCCGGCCTCGACCAGCGTGCCAGCTTCATTTCCGGCGCGCTTGAAGAGCGCACCAGCGAGATCGTGCGGGGCGTGGACGAAAAGACCAGCGTCTTTGTCGAGAAGCTCGATCAACGCGCCGCACTGCTGGCACAGGTCGTCGAGGAAAAGAACAAGGCGCTTATCGCGGCGATTTCCGCCGAGACGCAGAACACCGGCGATGCACTCGACCGCAAGGCGGAGCGGCTGACGCCAAATCCTCACCGAGCGCGCTGCCGCCATCAACTCGACGCTTGGCACCGGCCTGCTGGAAACCCAGCGCAACCTCGAGGACAAGACGGGCGAACTCAACCGCATGCTTTCCGAGCGCGTTCGCGAACTGAACGATGTTCTGGAAAACCAGGCGAAGCCCGTGGTCGAGGCGATCTCGGCACGCGGCAACGACGTTTCGACGCGCCTTGGCGCCTTGCACAAGACGGTCGCCAGCGATGTCGTCGAGTTGCTGTCGCAACTTGCCGGCACCAGCGACGCCCTGCAAAAGCTGCTCGACACGGCCGGTTCGCGCCTCTCGACAATGCAGGAGACGATCACCACGCAGGCGCGCGACCTTACCGTGGCGGTCGACAAGGCGAACCGCGACGTGACGCAATCGACACAGGTCGCGCAGTCTGCGCAGCAGAAGATGGACGTGACCGCCGGCGGCCTTGTATCCACGATCTCGGGCATCGCCGAGCGTTTCGAGGAACAGGGCATGATGTTGCAGCATGCGACGCGTCTGATCGATGCGGCGCAAGCAAACCTCTCCTCCACCCTGGAAGAAAAGCAGCACGCATTGCACACGCTGGCTACCGGCCTGGCCGAGCGGACGGAGACCATCGAGCGCACCATGCAGTCGTTCGGCGAGATGCTGCGCAAGACCATGGACGAGGTCTCGGAGAAGTCCCGCAATGTCGGCGCGCTGGTTTCGACCGAAGTGGGAACGGCCATAGACCAGGCGAACATGCGCTTTGCCAAGTCGGTCGAGGTCATGCGCCAGGCGGCGCACGACGTGCAGCGCGACCTGGAAGAGACGCGCGAGCAGATGCGCCGCGGCGTCCTGGAATTGCCGGACGAAACGCGCGAAAGCGCCGAGTCCATGCGCAAGGTCGTTGCCGACCAGATCGCGGCCCTTCGCGAACTCTCCGAAATCGTCGCCCGCTCAGGCAAGAACGTGGAAGCGCCCGCCCCGCAGCGCCTGGCGGCATCCTCCGCCAACCAGGGCGGCGGCTCCGGCTTCGGCCGCGCCCGCGCGGCAGAACCGGTCATGACATCGCTGCCGCCGCTCACGCAGCCCCGCCGCGCCGAGCCGCAGGAGGCGCGTGCCTTCGCCGCCCCCGCACAGCGCGAACCGGTTCCGGCAGCAATGCAGCGTGAACCGGCCCGCGCTCCCATCCCGCCGCGCAGTTCGCCGGCGCCGCGCCCCGCCGCCAAGGCGCCCGAGCCGGCCAATGGCGCACAAGGCAACCCGCAGGGCGGCTGGGTGAGCGACCTGCTGCGACGGGCCTCGCGTGAGGAAGACGAGTTCGCCCCGCGCGCCGCGCCGGCCCAGCAAGGCGGTCAGCGTTCGCCCCTGCATGTGGTCGAGAGCCTCAATTCGCTCTCGATGGACATTGCCCGGGCGATCGACCACGACGCCTTCATCGAACTGTGGGACCGTTACCAGCGCGGTGAGCGCAACGCCTTCACGCGACGCCTCTATACCCTGCAGGGCGAACAGACGTTCGACGAGATCCGCTCGAAGTATGGGCGCGAGCCGGAGTTCCGCAATGCGGTCGACCGCTACGTGACGGACTTCGAGAAGCTGCTCGCCGACGTTTCACGAAACGACCGCGACAACATGATGACGCAGACTTATCTCACCTCCGACACGGGCAAGGTCTATACGATGCTCGCCCATGCAGCTGGACGTTTTGCCAGCTAAGGCAAGCCGCAATCGGACAAAGAAAAACCCGGCCTGGAGCCGGGTTTTTTTATGTCCGATGCGTAAGCGGCCGAAGCGAAGGATTACTCCTCGCTTTCCTCCAGCTTCACCAGTTCCTCGCCGGAGACCGGCTTGTCGGTGACCTTGGCACGGGAGACGATGAGCTCCACCACCTTGTCCTCGTAGATCGGGGCGCGAAGGCCGGCGACCGCATCGGGATGCTGGCGGAAATAGTCGAACACCTGCTGCTCCTGTCCGGGATAACGGCGGACCTGATCGTAGATGGCGCGCTGCAGTTCTTCCTCGCTGACCTGCAGCTGCTCCTTCTCGCCGATGCCAGCGAGCACCAGTCCAAGCCGCACGCGGCGCTCGGCGAGCTGCTGGTATTCCTCGCGGGCCTTGTCCTCGGTCGTGTCCTCGTCCTCGAATGTCTTGCCGGAACGCTCTAGCTCGACCTTCACCTGGTTCCAGATGTTGTCGAACTCCTGCGCGACCATCTTCTGCGGCAACTCGAACTTCACCAGTTCATCGAGCTTGTCGAGGATCTGGCGCTTGACGCGGGCGCGGGTGAAATTGCCATAGCGCAATTCAATCTGCGACCGCACGGCCTCGCGCAGCTTGTCGGCGCTCTCCACGCCCAGCTGCTTGGCCAGATCGTCGTTGATCTCAAGCTTGCCCGGCTTTTCAACCTTGCTCACCTTGACGGCGAATTCGGCTTCCTTGCCTGCAAGATGCGCCGCCTGGTAATCGGCCGGGAACGTGACCTTTACGGTCAGCTCGTCGCCCGCCTTGGCGCCGATCAGTTGGTCCTCGAAGCCGGGAATGAAGCGGCCCGATCCAAGGACCAGCGTCGCGTCGGTGTCGGTGCCGCCTTCGAATGGCGTGCCGTCGATGGAGCCGGCATAATCCATGGTGATGCGGTCGTCCTTGGCAGCCTTGCCCTTCTTCTCCTCGTAGGGGCGCGCGCTTTCGGCGATCTTCTCGACCTGCTCCTCGATTTCCTTGTCGGAAACTTCAGCGACCGGACGCTCGATCTCAAGCGTGGATACGTCGGGAAGCTCGAAGTCGGGAAGCACCTCATAGGCGATTGTGAACTCGAAGTCCTGCTCGCCGCGAAGGATCGCGTCGGCTTCCTTCTCGTCCTCGGTCATGGCGATTTCAGGCTTCTGGGCCGCGCGTTCGCCGCGCTCCACCAGAACCTCGCCGGTCTGCTTGTTGATGAGGTCGTTGACGATCTCGGCCATTGCCTGCCGGCCATAGACCTTTTTCAGGTGCGACATGGGCACCTTGCCCTGACGAAAGCCCTTGAGCTGCACCCTGCCCTTGAGTTCGGAGAGACGCGCGTCGAGGCGTGTCGCCATGTCCGTCCTGGGAACGGTGATCTTGAGTTCGCGCTTCAGGCCTTCACGGGCCGTTTCAACTACCTGCATGACAATTCCTGCGTTCACTGACCAAGGACTGATCCGGACCGATCCCCCGCTCAGAAAGCCGGGCGCGGATCGACTGGACCGTGGAAAATCTGGCGGGTGGTGCGGGTAGAGAGACTTGAACTCCCACGCCTTGCGGCACCAGAACCTAAATCTGGCGTGTCTACCAATTTCACCATACCCGCATGCGCCCGGACCCAAGGAGAGGAACCGGGCAGGTTTTCGCCGCGCTCTATAACATCGCCATTGCAGCGTTCAAAGGGTAAAAGGGGAAAAAAGCGCGCGCCCGTGCGCTTGCCTGCCGGCGGGACAAGGACACAAGCAAGCGAGTAGTGCCCTTGCGGGGCGCTATTGGTTCGCTCCACTACAAGTCGCCTCATTTGGTGCATAAATGAATACAGGTCACGAATCGCAGGATTGGCGGGATTTTGAACGGCAGCATCAAGAGCACGGCAGGCGGAGCAAACGGCAATCCCGATGCCGATCCGCAAGACCGGCGGTCGCTTTCGGGCCGCACCTACACGTTGCGCTTCATCCTTGCGGCGGCATTCGGCACGCTGGTGGCCGTTTCCGTCGGCGCGGTGCTGTTCATCTCGGTGGGGGCAAACTTCCGCAACACCTATTCGCTGCTGAACGAGCGCGCGATCACGCTGCTCAACGGCATGGACCAGGCAATCAGGGTGGAAACCGGGCGCGCGGAAGGGGCGGTCAACGGCCTTGCGCAGATGTTCGACGACGGCGTCTACGACATCGACGACCGGAAGACGATCGACATCGCCCTGCGAGCCATGCTTGCGGGCGAGGAAAAGATCGAGGGCCTGCTGATCGTCGACCTGCAGGGCAAGGCTGTCGGGCTGCTGCGCGACGGACAGCGCAACATCGGCAATCTGCCACTGCGCGAACCGACGCCCGAACTCGTCAACAACTTCAAGGCCGCGATTGTCAGCCAGTCGGGAAGGCCGGTCTGGGGTGAACCGGCGGTTGTCGGCGATGTGCTCTATCACAACGTCTCGCGCCCGCTGGTGCGCGACGGCGTGGTGAAGGGGCTGGTCGTGGCCGTGCTTGGCCGCTCGACCATGAACAGCGTGATTTCCGAGCTTGGCCAGAGCAACGACACCACCGCGTTCGTGCTGAATGGCAACAACGCGGTGATCGGTCATTCGCGGCTTACGGGGCTCTTCAACGGCCGCAACGCGATATCCCTTGCCAACGTGCCCGACCGGGCGCTCCAGCAATTCAGCACCGCGGTAAAGTCGGACGAATTCGCGGAAGCGGCGGCTCGGGGCATCAGCGTCTACAGCACGCCGGGGCGCGGCGGCTATGTGTTCATCACCAAGCAGTTGCCTGGCTATGCCAGCAAGCCCTACACGCTTGGCGCCTATTTCCTGAAGGCCGACATCGGCACCGAGATCTCACGCGCCATGCTGTCGCTGGGCGCCGGACTTGCAGGGCTTGCGGCAGCCGTCATCGCGGCGATCATGCTTGGCAAGCGCATATCCGCACCGATGACGCGGATCGCCGACACGGCCGAACTGCTCTCGGAATTCGAAATCGACAAGATCAAGCCGCTGCCGCGCTCCTATGTGCGCGAGATCGACAACCAGGCAGTGGCGCTCAACCGAATGCACATGGCGATCCGCGAGTTTTCCCGCTACGTGCCGCGCACGCTGGTGGCGCGGCTGGTTCGGCTCGGCACGGACGCCACCGTGTCGGTCGAGCGCGAAGTCACGATCCTCTTCTCGGACATCGCAGGATTTACTTCACTATCGGAGCGGATGGATGCCGCCGAGACCGCCGCCGTGCTGAACCAGCATTTCGACATCGTCTGTTCCTGCATCGAAGCGACCGGCGGAACGGTGGACAAGTTCCTCGGCGATGGGGTCATGGCGTTCTGGGGTGCGCCCGAGGATGATCCGGGCCATGCCAGGAATGCCGTGAAGGCGGCGCGCGAAATCATGAATGCCATCGCCGCCAACAATGCCTTGCGCATTGCATCGGGCAAGCCGCCGATCAGGCTGCGCATCGGTATTCACACCGGGCGCGCGGTCGTCGGCAATATTGGTGGCGGCGGACGGCAGAACTACACGCTGGTCGGCGATTCGGTGAATGTCGCACAGCGGCTGGAGCAGATGGGCCGCGACCTGATGGGGCCACAGGACAATGCGATGGTACTGGTCTCGGCCGCCGTGATGAACGCGGTGGGCGGCGAGGCTCATTTCATCCCCGCCGGAACGCATATCCTGCGCGGGCGCGAACGCCCGATTGCCGTAGGCATCCTCGACCTCAAGGAAGCCGACAGCGAAAAGGTCGTTCCCTTCCCGAAGAGCCACATTCCCCATGCGGGGTAAGAAAAGGCTTAGCGGCCGTCCGGCGTGCGCAGCCCGAACCACTTGTCCTTGACCGCGAGGTAGTGATCCTCGGGATCGTAGCGTACGACCGCGAGCTTCAGCTGATCCGAGCTCAGCCGGCCGATGGCCGATAGAACGGCATAGCTCGCCACGATGGCATCGCGTTCAGATGTCGCCAGCAAGATCTGGGCGTTCAACACCGTCTGCTGGGATTGCAGGACGTCGAGCGCGGTGCGCTGGCCGACGGCGCGTTCTTCGACCGTGCCTTGCAAGGCAAGCTCGGCAGCGCGCAATTGCGACCGGTTGGCGTCGATGGAAGCGCGTGCCGCCTGCAATTGGCCATAGGCCGAGACGACCGCGGCGCGGACGCTGTCGACCGTCTCGTCAACCTCGATCCAGCGCTGGCCAAGCACTTCCTTGTTCTGGCGGACGGTGGCCGATACGCGGCCGCCCTGATAGATCGGCACGGTCAGGCGCGCGCCGATCGACTGCTCGTCGATCTGGTCGCCCGAGACACGCGAGCTGAACCGGGACGAAGTGCTTGCCTGCAGGTCGAGGCGCGGCAGCAAGTCGCTTTCGGCGCTCTTAACTTCCCAGTCGGCCTGGTCGACAAGGTATTTGGTCGCAAGGATCGCGGGATGTTCGCCGAACGCGATTTCGAGTGCCCGTTCGATCTGGCCCGGCAGCATCTTGCCGACGCCCGCGGGTGCCTTGAGGTTCTTCGGGTCGGTGCCGATGATCTGGCGGTAGACCGCGATGCTGGTCTGCAATTGCGCCTTCGCCGCCTCGTAGAGCGAGAGGTTGAAGTCGCGGCTCGAACTCGGCCTGCGCAACGTCGGTGCGGGTGCTCTCGCCAACGTCGAAACGCGTACGCTCGGACCGCACCTGCTCCTCGAGGAAGGTCAGCGCCTTCTTGCGATAACCCACGACCGCGGTGTCGCGGATAACGTCCATATAGGCGCTGGCGGCGTCGAACAGCACGTTTTGCTCGGTGTTGCGCAATGTTTCGCGGCTGGCGAAGATCGCCGACTGTGCGGCTTCAACGTTGTTGCGGGTCTTGAAGCCGTCGAACAGCGCCTGCGACAGCGTCAGTCCGAAGCCGTAGGGCTGGAGATGCGAGGTGGTGGTCGTGCGCGGAATCGGGAATGACTGCGTTACAGGTACGCATGGGAGCTGTAGGCAATTGAGCCCCACTACCTCCTGCACGCGGCCCGGCGTTTCGGCTCTCTGCCAGACGGTGCTGACGTCCGCAGTCCCCTCGATAAAAGGGCGCAGGCCGGACTTGGCGATGGGTACGTTCTCGTCCACAGCCCGGGTCTGGGCGCGCGCGGCGTTGAGCGTGGGGTTGTTGGTGTAGGCGAGCGCCAGCGCCTCGGCCATCGATTCGGCCCGCGCGAACGGTGAAAGCATCATCAGCGCAATGAAGGCGGAGGCCGAAAACAGCCTGCTGGAAGCCGATTGCCCAAACTTGCGATGCATTACTGACCTTCAATCAAAACAGAAGTTTACCGAAATCCGTCAATGTGACACGTGCGGCGCACGGTGATTCAGCAGGGTCCATCCGAAAACGCTTTGCCACGGGACTTCCGCGCGGAACATCCTGCAAGGTAGCCGCCGGCCCCGCAAGGTCAATTCATTCTTTGCGCGCAAGCGGGTTGCGCGCGAAACGTTGCAGTTCAGCAACTATAACCGGTCAGAAAACAAACTCGGCCTTGCGTTCAAAACCGGGAAGGGCCGGTATCGAACAATTGAAAAGCCGGCGTCCGGACACGTCGCCCTCATCGTTCACGTACAGGCGGGCGACAGCGGAATTGCCCGAACCTTCGACCACCACAAGGCGTCCCATCTGCTTCAACTGGCGCAGCACCGAGCCCGGCAGGACAGCGACGCTGCCGCCGATGAAGATGACGTCGTAAGGTCCGCTTGCGGCGTGTCCCTCGTTCAGCGGACCTTCAACCACAATGGCGTTGGCGCATCCGGTTGCGGCCAAGGCCGCGCGGGCGGCGGAAGCGAGATCGGCCGATGATTTCGAGCCCGACGACTGAGCTGCAAAGCCTGGATATCAGCGCAGTCGAGTAGCCAGTGGCACAGCCGACATCCAGAACCGTGTCGCCAGGCTGGATGCCCGCAGCCTGGAGCAAGCGGGCCAAAGGGGCGGCGGGGATCATGTAGCGGCCGGAGCCGAGCGGCAGTTCCTCGTCGAGATAGGTAAGATCGCGCAGGTTCTGAGGCACGAAAGCCTCGCGCGGTACGGCGAGGAAGGCATCGAGCAGCGAAAGATTGGTTACGTCGCTGGTGCGGACCTGGCAGTCCACCATCTGGCGGCGCGCCTTTTCGTGATCGATCTGCATCGCTTGTTCCTGCTTTCGGGGCCACGGCAAGGCGCGGGTAAGCCGGCTTGCCGCCTGTCGACGGTCTAGCCGAGCACGCAGCGATTTTCAACCGGCTGCGCCGGCCCGCCGACAATTGCATGCAGTAATGCTTCAAAGCGCCGCGGTGTAGATGGCGAGCGCCGCCTCATAGGTCATCTCGCGCGGATTGTTGACGAGAAGCCGCGTCTGTTTCATCGCGTCGGCGGCGAGCATCGGCAAATGGTTGTGGCTGACGCCGAGTTGCGAAAGCTTGTCCTGCATCCCAAGTTGCGGCCCAAGCGAACGAAGGCCTTCGACCATTCCGGCCGCCCTGCCCTGCGGATCGCGCCCTGCAAGCTCGGGGAAAATGATGGGCGCAAGCTCGGCATAATGGCCGATAGCGGCAGGCATGTTGAATTCCAGCACATGCGGCAGAACCAAGGCGTTGGAAAGCCCGTGCGGCACATGGAAATGGCCGCCAAGCGGATAGGCCAGCGCATGGACTGCCGCAACCGGCGCATTGGCGAACGCCATGCCCGCAAGCATGGAGCCGAGCAGCATGTCGGAGCGGGCCGCGATGTTGCCCGGATCGAAACAGGCAGTGCGGATATTTGCCGAAAGCAGCCGCAGCGCCTCGCGCGCCAGGCAATCCGACAACGGGTTCTTCTTGTGGCGGCTGGTATATGCCTCGATGGCGTGGACCATGGCGTCGATGCCGGTGGCGGCGGTGACCGCGGCCGGCAGCCCGGTCGTAAGGCTTGCGTCGAGCACGGCCCAGTCCGGCAGAAGTTGCGGCGAGACGACGCCTTTCTTCTCGGCCGCGCCGGTGGTCACGATGGAAATCGGCGTCACCTCCGATCCCGTGCCGGCCGTGGTCGGCGCAAGTATCAGCGGAAGCCGGCCGCCCGTGACCAGGCCAACGCCGTAAATATCCGGCAGCGCCTGCCGGGAACCCGTCAGCACGGCGATCAGCTTGGCGGTGTCCATGGACGAGCCGCCACCGACCGAGACGACACCGTCGATTTCCTGCCGGCGCGCCTCTTCCACGGCGGCAAGGATCATCTGCTCCGGCGGATCGGCGACGACATCGGAAAACACCCAGACCTCGACGCCCTGCCCCTTCAGGCTCTCAAGCGCGCCCTGCGCAAGCCCTCGCTCGAGAATGCCGGCGTCGGTGACGAAAGCCACCTTGCTGCAGCCAAGCCCCTTTGCAAGTTCACCGATCCGCGCGGCGGAGCCGGGTTCGCAAATGACGGATTTCGTGGTCTGGAAGGTAAAGGACATGTGGTATTCCATGCATTCGACAACAATTTGCCAGTCCGGCTTTTCTAGCAGCAAGCGCGGGCCTCGCAAACCACGCAGGGAGATACCATCTGCGCAAACGGCACTCCTCCTCGGGAACAGCATGACAGGACAAGGGACTGAATGAACTGGGCGCTGGTTCACACGGCGATCATGGCCGCGGCGGTGGCTTTCCTGTTCGTTGCCATGGCGACCCGCCACCAGCACCGCTCCCCGCAATCGGCGTTTGCCTGGCTGCTGTTCGCCGCGCTCCTGCCATATGTCGCCATTCCCGCATTCCTGGCGCTGGGCAATCGCAAGACGTTGCCGGTGCGGCGGATCGTGCATTTCGGCCAGGACGGGCCACCGGCAGGTCTTGGCCCGCTATCCACGTCGATCGACCGGCTGGCCACACGGTCCGGGCTGCCGGGGGCGTGCGCCGACAACTCGCTCGAATTGGTGACCACCGGAACGCAGGCCTATGCGGCGATCACATCGATGATCGCGCAAGCGCGCCAAAGCATCGAGATGACGTTCTACAAGTTCAACAACGACGAGGTGGGTCGAGACATCGCGGCCAGGCTCACCGAGCGCGCCGGTGAAGGCGTGCGCGTGCGCGTGCTGCTCGACGGCTACGGATCGCGCAACCGCCCCCGCCTGGCGCTGGATGAACTGGTGAAGGCGGGCGGGCAGGTCCGCATATTCTCGCCACTGGTGCCCTACCCGGTTCGCGGCCACATCAACCTGCGCAACCATCGCAAGATGATGATCATCGACGACAAGGCGGTTTTCGCCGGTGGCATGAACGTGGCGCTCGAATACATGGGCAATGGCGCCGGCCATGGCGCCTGGGCCGACCTTGCCTATGTGCTGCACGGCCCCTGCTCCGGGGATTTCACCCAACTCTTCGAATCCGACTGGGCGCGTGCCGCCCATGAAGAACCGGTCTTTCCCAAGCCGCGCATGGCGCCGGCGGCGGGAAACTCCACGGTGCAGCTCATCCCCTCCGGCCCGGACATCAACGAGGACGTGCTGCACGACTCCATCGTGCTTGCCTGTCACAATGCGCAACGGCGCATCACCATCGTCACCCCCTACTTCCTGCCATCCTCGGCCATCGCCGGTGCGCTGTCCATCGCGGTGCGGCGCGGCGTGCCGGTAACGCTCATCGTGCCGGTGCGCTCCAACCAGCGGCTGGCGGACCTTGCGCGGGCTTCCTTCCTGCGGGAAATGAGCGATGCCGGGATCAAGGTGCTGGCGCACCCCTCGATGGTGCATGCAAAGGCGGTGCTTATCGACGATTGCGGGTTTGCGGGCTCGGCGAACATCGACATCCGCAGTCTCTACATCAACTTCGAGTTGATGCTGGTGCTGCATGACGCCGCCGATTCGACGCGGCTTTCGCACTGGATGGACATGCTCGTGGGACAGGCGCAGCGTTGGCATCCCGAGCAAGGCGTGTTCAAGCGCCTGCCCGAGGTCGTGTTTCGCCTCGCTGCCCCGCTGATGTAGTGTCGCTCGTGCATCTTCATTGCGCACGACATCCATCATGTGTTTGAAGTGTTGGACCGCATGGACGTAACGCAGCGCGGCACCGTGGTGGCCGGCTGACTGAGCCTACGGACGGGGACGATACACGATGTCGAGGACGTCGTTACAGGCGAGCATGTGAAGATGATGCGTTTGCGCGCTGACGGAATAAATTTCGGCTTCGATGCACGCACAGGCCTGCTCGACGGCTTCGAAGTAACAGACGCCGGGCGCGCCATCGCGCCGCTTCACCGCGCGCCCTGGGTCGGAACGGACGAGGCCATGCCTGCGGACGCCGCACCGCTGATGGCCCGGCTCGGCGGCGATTTCTTCTGCGCCCCCTTCGGCTTGGCGGAAAACGGCGCGCCCCTGCACGGCTGGCCCGCAAACTCGCCCTGGAACGTAGTATCCGATCAAGGCGGCACGCTGCGCGCAGTGCTTGGGCATAATGTACAAGGCGCTATGCTGGTCAAGGAATTGTCGGTTGAGGACGGGCACCCCTTTGTCTATCAAACCCACGTCTTCGTCGGCGGGCATGGGCGGCTGAGCTGCAGCAACCATGCCAATGTCTCCCTGCCAAAGGGAGGACTGATCCGCACCTCAGCGAAATCGCATTGGGAAACTCCCGCCACCGCGCAGGAAAGCGATCCGGCTCGCGGTCGTTCCGCGCTGAAGTATCCGGCGCGCTCGCTCGATCCGCGCGTTTTTCCGGGCGTGGACGGGCCCATCGACCTGACCCGCTACCCGTGGAATTCACGACACGAGGACTTCGTCATGGGGATCGAGGCGCGTGGCCACTGGCTGGGCTGGACCGCCGTCACCCGGCCGACCGAAGGCGATCTCTATTTGTCTTTGCGCAATGCCGCGAAGCTGCCAATGTCGATGTTCTGGCATTCCAATGGCGGGCGCGACTATGCCCCCTGGTCGGGCCGCCATTTCGGATGCCTTGGCGTGGAGGAAGGCGCAGCCGCGCACATGCTTGGCTCGTCGCAAGAGTTCGGACCTTGCCGGTCCCGGCGCGTTGAACCTGACGCCCGGCGGCGTCTCAACCGTAACGCATGTGATTGGCGCGATCGACTGGCCAACGGGCGAGCCGGTCGCCACCATGGAGGCCGGCACGGAAAGCCTGACGATCCGCGGTGAAGCCGGGGCGAGCCGGACCGTGCCTTGCCGCATCAATCTATTGAGGGGCTGAAATGCGCATCCTTTACGATCCCGAACCACGCTCCACCACGGAGATCTTCACCCACGCCGAATTCACGGCCCTGCGCGCAGCGCATGAGGTGGTGGAATGGCAGGGGGAGGATCGCAACGAATTCTACGCCGGCCATCTGCCGCAAACGGAAATCCTGATTTCGCAGCAGGCCATGGGTTCCGACCGCCTGGCGATCGCGCCGAAATTGCGGGCGATCTTCAACGTGGAAACCAACTTCCTGCCGAATATCGACTACGAGGAATGTTTCAGGCGCGGCATCCATGTGCTGGCGCCCGGAGGCGTATTTGCGGCGCCGGTCGCGGAGATGGCCCTGGGAATGGCCTTGAGCCTTGCGCGCAATATTCATGGCGAACATGCCGCGTTTCTTCGCGGCGAAGAGAAATGGCTGTTCGAGGGCAATGCCCAGTCGGAACTTCTGGCCGGCTCCACCGCCGGCATCATCGGATTTGGCGATCTCGGACGGGCGTTGCACCGGCTCTTGCAGCCCTTTTCGCCGCGTGTGCAGGTCCATGATCCATGGCTGCCGCCGGGCCATTTGCGCCGCCTCGGCGTCGAGCCTGTGGGTTTCGACGAGCTGATGTCCGGCAACCGCTTCGTCTTCGTCATGGCGACGATCACCAGCGACAATGCCGGGATGGTCGACGCAAGGGCGATTGGCCTGATGCAGCAAGGGGCGATGCTGCTGCTGATGTCGCGTGCGGCGGCTGCCGATTTTGCCGCCCTGACGCAGGCTGCGCGCTCGGGCAGGATCAAGGTTGCGACGGATGTCTTCCCGACCGAGCCGCTGCCGAAGGACGACCCGATCCGGCAGGTCCCGAACATGCTTTTCTCGCCCCACAGGGCGGGCGCCCTGACCTTCGCGCTGCGCGAGATCGGCACGCGGGTGCTGGAAGACCTCGATCTGGTCAAGCGGGGACTGCCGCCCGTCGCCTGCCGCCGTGCCGAGCGAGAAACGGTAGCCCGAATGCGGTCCATGCCGGTGTCGAAGAAGTAGGATTAGCCGTTCATCAAACGGCGTCCCTCCGGCCCCGATGCCCGCGCCGCAAGATGGGCTTTCGTTTGTGGATTGTTTGAATTTGGAGGCCTCGCCCGGAATCGAACCGGGGTGCAAGGATTTGCAGTCCTCTGCGTAACCACTCCGCCACGAGGCCCTTGCGCGGACATATCCGCGAACGCCTTGCGTCTGTCAAGCACGCGCCGCGCACGCCGTTAATGCAATGCTGCTCACCTGCCTTTTCGCCTGACGCTGCGTTCAATCGTGGATGCGCCCGATAGCAGCCGGGCGGTGCTTCTCATCTATTGCAACGCCGGTCGCACTATCTCACCGCAAACAGGTGCACGGCGTCTGGCAACGAAGCGGAACTGCCTGCCGGGCGAGGCTCGAATACAAGTCCCGAACCGACGACCAAATCGCGCACCGTTCCCGTCGCCACGATGTCGCCGAACGGTATTGCGCCGATCAGGCCTGCGGCAAGCGTGACTGCCGGTCCGCTCACATTGCCGCCCTGCACTTCGCATTCGCCCGCGTGGATCACCGCCCTCATCGAAAGCCCGGCATTCACCACGTGGTGCCGGATTGTCCTTGCACTCTCCAACGCCCGGGTCGGCCTGCCGAACACCGCTACAATGCCATTTCCGGTCTGGCCGGAGAGCGTGCCTTCGGCGTTTCGGACCTCGCGCACCGCCGAGTGCAGAAGGGGTCCGGGATGCGATTGATCGCCTCCGGCATCCAGTTCGAGGTTCAACACGGTCAGCAGGACACGATCCCGCGCCGGCCTGGCGGGTGCCGATCTGACGAAGCTCTCGATCTCGTCGAGCAGGCGTTCGCGGTGCGATCCCCAGATCACATGGTCGTCGCCGGGCAGTTCCACGTGACGTGCGCCGGCGATGTGGCTGGCAAGGTAGCGTGCCTCGCCGGCATGGCACCATTGATCGCCGGCCGATCTCAACACGAGCGTTGGCGCGGTGATCGACGACAGGACGGCGCGAACATCGATTTCCGTACCCCAGCGCCAAAGCGAAATGGCGTCGGCGGGGGAAGCCGAGTTGCGAAGGTAGGAGGCGAACCATTCCCGTTCATGCGGATCCCCCGCAAGGCTTGGCGCGGCCTTGGACATGTCGAACGGCTCACCCCATCCACGCTCAATTGCGGCCAGTTCGGACTCCATTTCCGCCCTTCCCTTCGTCCAGGGATAATCGGGCGCCCACAGCCCCCGCGCGGAACAGCCATGGAGAATGAGAGCGGAAGTGCGAGCGGGATGTGCGGCGGCAAACAGCATGCACATGTTTCCGCCTTCCGAACTTCCGAACAGGATGGCACGCTGCGATCCGACGGCATCGAGTACGGCGCGCAGGTCCTCGACGAGTTCCTCCAGCGTGGGAGTGCCGGTGTTTCGGTCGGAAAGGCCGGTGCCGCGCTTGTCCATGCGAATGAGGCGCGCAAACGAGCCGAGGCGCTGGAACACATGCGCTACACGCGGCGAGGTCCATGCATGGTCGAGATTGGAAACCCATCCGGGTACGTAGACGATGTCCACCGGTCCATCGCCCGTGACCTGGTAGGCAATGTTGATGCCGCCAACATTCACATAGCGGGTCTGCGGCCGGGGCGGTGATGGCGGCGAAGCAATGCCGGTGGATGCGGCGCGCCGCGCCCGGATGGCGCGGTAAAGTTCCTGCGTCTCCGCCTGCGGCTGGACCTGCAGATGGCGCTGCAGTTCGGCCCTGCATCGTTCATACTGGCCGAGCGCAAGATTGAACCGCTTCTGTTCGGCATAGGCCCTCATCAAGGTGCGGTGGACGTCTTCTCGCAGGGGTTCCGCGGCCAGCAGTTGCGTCGCCACGCGGATGCATTGCGAGAGGTTGGCGGCCTCGTAATGGCCGACAAGCTTGTCGAGAACACCTATCCACAGGCTGCGCAGCCGCTCGCGTTCGACACGCAGCCATTCCTCGAACGCTTCTTCCCGTGTGCTGAAGCCATCGAGCAGGTCGCCTCGATAAAGACTGACGGCTTGTTCAAGCTGGTGCGGCGAGCTTTCGTTGGACAGCTTTTCGAAACGGGAAACATCGAAGTCCACGCCGGAAAGGTCCAGGAGCATGTTTTCGCCGATGGTCTTCAGTACCGGCGCGCCCGCCACCCGCAATGCCTTGCGGATCTCCATCAGCGTCTGGCGCAGGTTGACGCGTGCGTGCGTATCGTCGCTGCCGCCCCACAGCAAGCCAGCAAGCTGTTCGCGCGACTGGGCGTGGCCGGACTGCAGGGCAAGATAGGCAAGCAGCGCGCGAGCCTTGCGCCCCAACGCGGGCGTCCGGGCCGTTTCGCCGCCGAGCTGGAAGCCGCCAAGCAATGACAGTTGAGGCCGCGCCATCGCAGTTCCGCTTTCTTTTGCAACATTTTGTACTGCTTGCCTCTCAACCTCAACCGGGATCGCCTCTTCGGTGCGCATTTCACGCTTTCCTCACGGCTGGCACGACATCGGCGCCACGGCGCCGTGCAAACCTCACCGGGTCGAAACAAGGTTCGGGTGTGGTCATGCCGATTGACAGACAACATGAACGGCTGTTGTGGCGCAGTGCATCCTGGCGGCCGCCGGAACTGCATGGCGACGGCCTGCGGCAGAGGCGTGAGATCGAACTCGCCAGCTATCTCGATCGTCAGGTAGCGCACCGGGCAGCCGCGGAAAATCCGCTCCGCCCGCTCCTCCATGCCATGGGCAGGTATCTTCGCGGGCTGCGCCGAGGCGCGGCAAGTCTCTTTGCACGGCGCACCGAAAAACGGTTGCAATAAGCGCCCGTGACGGATGAAACTGCCCGCGCCGCCGTTTTCCTGCGGCGGTTGACGAAGCGGGGTCGAGTGTCGGCCAACAAGCCCTATTACAGAGCCGTGCGCGATGTGCTCGCGGCCAATATCGAAAGCGGGCGGCTGCCGGAAGGCACGCGCCTGTTCACGGCTGCCGTTGCCGACCGGCTCGGCATCAGCAGGCCCCCTGCCCGGCGCGCGCTGTCGCTGCTCGAGAAGGAGGGCATGCTGCGCGCGCTTGACGCCAAGGGCTTCATCGTCGGGTCGAAGGCGCAAGCCGCGCAGGCCGTGACGCGCAACCTGCATCTGCTCGATCTCGACCTTGCGGGCGAGCTCACCCTTAATGTCGGGCAGGCAAGCTGGGAGCGCATTTTCGAGCAGATCGAGCACGACGTGATGAACTGCATCCCTTTCGGCGCGTACCAGATCTCCGAAGCTGCGGTGGGCGAGCTCTACAATGTCAGCCGCACGGTGGTGCGCGACGTGCTTTCGCGCATGCACGAGCGCGGCATCATCGCCAAGGACCGCTCCTCGCACTGGATCGCCGGCCCGCTCAGCGCGCGCACGCTTGACGAAGCGCACGAGGTGCGCCGCCTGCTGGAACCATGCGCGCTGGCCGGGGCCTCGTCGCTGCTCGACCGCGACGAGGTGATCGCGATGCGGGCGCGCGTGCGGGCAACGCTCGAGTCTCGGCGGCGCGCCCTCTCAGGCCACCATCGATGCGCTGGAAAGCGATCTGCACCAGGCCTGCATCCGCCCGGTGCGCAACCGCCGGCTGGCCGAGATCGTACGCCTGTCGCAGCTTTCGCATGTCATCAACCGGCTGTTCGGCACCTATATCGGCATTCACGACGAGAGCGGGATGCTTTCCGAGCACCGGCTGGTCTATGACCATCTGATCCTTGGCGACGGCACAGGAGCGGAGGCGGCCCTGCGCCACCACCTCGACGCCGACCATGGCCGGGCGCGGGCGCGGCTGAAGGTGCTTTCCGTCTTCGGCAATCCGGAGATCGCACCCTATCTGGTGCGGGTGCATTGATGCCGCGAGCCAAGGGCGGACGCCGCAAGCTGCGGGTGATCGGGCGCAGCGAAATATTGCTGGCGCCGATCCGCGAGCGGGCGAGGCGCGATCTCGACATCGACATCGAGTTCGAGCTCATCGACGGAATGGAGGGCCTGCAGCGCGTGGTGACGCAGCCCGGCTCCTTCGATGTCTATCACCAGTGGCACACGATCGAGCTGATCTGGACCGCCCGCAGCATCCAGGCGATCGACCTGCGGCGCATCGCGCATGGCGAGGAGATCAAGACGCGAGCCAATGCCGGGCGCGGCAACGGCCGCCTGATCGAAACGGTCTTCGACCAGCTCTTCCTCCAGCCCGACGGGACGCTGGGCAGCAAGGCGAGCGAGCGCATCGCCATGCTTCCTTCGATCCACGGCGTAGACGCTTTCGGGTATGCCCCTCCGGTGCGCGAGGAAATGGGCGCGGAGAACCCCGCAAGCTGGGGCTGGCTGCTCGATCCGCGCTTCCATGGCCGGACGGCGATCATGAGCGATCCGGTGCTCGGCATGATCGAGGCGGCGCTGGCGACCGAGGCAGCGGAAGGCATCGTCTTCGGCGACATCGGCAATCTCACCATCGAGGAAATCGACCTCGTCGCAGACCTCTTGCTGCACAAGAAGAAGACCGGGCACTTCAAGGGCGTCTGGCGCAATTACGAGGAGGCCGCGCGGCTGATGCAGCGCGGCGGCGTCGTGCTGCAAAGCATGTTTTCGCCCGCCGTCAGCATGCTGAGGCGCAACGGGCTGCCCATCGCAATCGCCGATCCGGCGGAAGGCTGCCGCGGCTGGCACGCCGATCTGTGCATTTCAGTGAAGACCGAAGGCGAAGCGCTGGACGCGGCCTACGAATACCTCAACTGGTGGCATGACGGCTGGGCCGGCGCGTGCCTTGCGCGGCAGGGCTACTACTCGACGTTCACCGACCGGGTACGCGGCTATCTGGAGCCTGAGGAATGGGAATACTGGTATGAGGGCCGCCCGGCGCAGAAGACACTGAACGATCCGCTCGGCCTGCCGACGATCCAGCCGGGCGAGAGCCGCGAGGGCGGCTCCCACATGCAGCGCATGCTGAGCGTGCGCGTCTGGAACACCTTCATGGACGAGCACACCTATCTGGTGCGCCGCTGGAAGGAATTCCTCGACGCGTAAGCGCCAGCAGCGCGTCAGGCGATCTTGAGCAGCAGCTTGCCCGCGACCTGCCGCGATTCGAGCTTCTCGTACATGGCATGAACCTCGTCGAGCGCGAATACGCCCTCGATGGGCACCTGCATGGAGCCGTCGGCGACTGCGGCCAGAACCGCGGCCTCGCCGTCCTTCCATGCCTTGGAGCGGCAGTCGATATGGCCAAGGTGCAGGCGCGTGAAGGTGAGCGACTTGCGCACCAGCCGTTCCCACAAATTGGTGTAGGGCTTGGCCTCCGCCTCGCCATAGCTGACGACATGGCCGAGCAGCTTGATGGTGTCGAAGCTGCGGTCGAGGATGCTGCCGCCGGTGCTGTCGACCACCTTGTCGACGCCAACGCCGCGCGTGAACTCGTTGACCGCTTCGACGAAATCCTCTTCCTCGCGGTTGATCACTTTGGAAGCGCCATAGGCGAGCGCCCGCTTCTCCTTGCCAGCCGTGCCGATGGTGCCGATGATCGTGGCTCCTGCGGCAACGCCGATCTGCGTCAGGTAAAGCCCGACCCCGCCTCCGATGGCGTGGACCAGGACGCAGTCACCCTTGCCGGTCTTGCTGACGGTGTGCATCAGGTGCCAGGCGGTAAGCGCCTGCACGAAGAAGGCAGCCGCCTTGTCGAAGCTTATCGCATCGGGAAGCACGGTCAGGCGCTCGGCGGGAATGGAGCACAACTGCGCGAATGCGCCCGCGTCCTCGGAAAAACCGGCGACCCGGTCGCCCGGCTTGACCGCCGCGACTTCCTTGCCGACGGCCACGACCCGCCCCGCAAGTTCAAGCCCCGCCACCAGCGGGTATCCCTTGGGGTGGGGATATATTCCGCGCCGCATCATGGTGTCGGCGAAATTGCACCCGGCATATTCCACCGCAACGATGGCGTCGCACGGCCCCGGAGCCGGATCGGCGACATCGGTCACGACCATGTTTTCGCCGGTTCCGCCGGGCGGATTCAGAAGTACAGCGCGCAAGAATTCTCTCCATGGCTGAGGCCAAGTTGCCTGTCGGTCTATTTTGGGCGGATCAGCCCGCGTTCAAGCGCGCGGCGGCGGTCGCCTTGTGGTCAACGCCCTTGCCGGCGATCACCACGCCGTAATCCCTGAGCGCGGTTTCCGGCGAGATGAGGCCGTCGAGCACGTCGGAAAGCACCAGTTCCGGATTTCGCTTCAAGGGGTCGCCATAGCCTCCGCCGCAAGGCCCGTAGGAGACCAGGTGATCGCCCGCCTTGACCTTGTGATAAGGCACCTTGGAGACGAGTTCGGTCTCCCTGCCCTGCTTGTTGACGAGACGCAGCGATGCCGTGTGGCCCTCATGGCCGCCCATGAAGCCCCAGGGCTTGTATTTGTGGCCGTCGCCTTCCACCGAGAAGCCGCCATCCACGAGATAGGTGAATTCGCGCATGGTGCCGATGCCGCCGCGCCACTGGCCCGCCGCGACGGCGTCATTGCGCAGCTCATAGCGCTCGACGCGCAACGGCAGGTGCGATTCGATGTCCTCGATCGGGTTGTTACGGGTGTTGGCGTAGAGCGTATCCACCGCATCCATCCCGTCGAGACCGTTGCGGCCGCCATAGCTGCCCTCCAGGATCTCCATGTGGACCCAGTGGTTGCCCTCGTTAAGGCCCGAGAACGCGATGACGCGCAAGTTGCCGATGCCGGCGGAAACCTGTTCCGGCACGGCTTGCGCCAGCGCCTTCATCACAGTGTCGGCAAGCTGGTTGCCGGGGCAGAAACGCGCGATCACCGGGGCTGGGAAGATCGGGTTCGCCAGCGAGCCCTTCGGCGCGATGATCTCGATGGGACGCGTCAGGCCGGAGTTCTGCGGAATCGAGCCGTAGGTGACGCTGTCCAGCAGGATCGAGCGGATCGTCAGCCAGACGGCGCAATCGACCGTGCCTTCCAGTGGCATGTTGATCGGCTTGTCGGGCACTTGCGGGGCGGTGCCGGTGAGATCGACCACGAGACTGTCGCCGCGCACCTTCACGGTGGCGACGATCGGCAGGTCACGGCGCGAGGGGTCCGGATCGTCAAGGAAGCCGTCGATATGGGTGGTGGCGGTGTAGTCGCCATCCGGCAGCGCGCGAATGGCGTCGCGCATCAGCCGCTCGGAATAGTCCATCAGGTCTTCATAGGCCGCGTTGACCGTGTCGAGGCCGTATTGCTCGACAAGTGCCAGATAGCGGGCCGCGCCGATCTCGGCCGCCTTCACCTGCGCATCCATGTCGCCGACGACGAGCGCGGAGGCGCGGATATTGTCGCGCAGCATCTGCCAGACTTCCTCGTTGCGCACACCCTTCGAGACGACCTTGATCGCCTTGAACTGAAGGCCCTCGGCGTAGGTGTCCACAGCATCGACGATGCCGCAGCTGCCCGGCGTGAGCGCCCCGATATCGAGATGGTGCGCCGTGGTGACGGAAAAGCCGATGAGCTCGTCCTTCAGGAAAACCGGCACGCAGAAGGCTACGTCCGGACCGTGGCTCGCCCCGGCATAGGGGTCGTTGTGCATGATGACGTCGCCGGGGTGCAGGGTCTGGCCGCGCGACTTCAGCGCCGCGAGGATGCCGCGGATGTAGCCGGGGATCGGGCCCGATTGCAGCGGGGTCGACATCTTGCATTCGCAAAGCTGCCGCCCTTGCGCATCGGTCAGCGCCGCACCGAAATCCTCCGATTCGCGGATGATCGAGGAGTAGCTCATGCGCATGAGCTTGTAGCCCATCTCGATGGCGATGTTCTCGAGCGCGCCATGGATGACGGCTGCCGTTACCGGATCGACCCTCGTGGCGGCCTGCTGCGCTCTTGCAAGGCTTGCGTGCTTGTTCATGCCGTTTCTCCCAGGGTGATCAATGATGCTTCCCGATGCGTGCACGGCGGCTGTCGCGCCGGGCGGCACCACGGTGGTGGAATCCTTCTGCAGGATGATGGCAGGGCCGGCAATTGGCTTGCCCTCGGGCAGTTTGGCGCGCTGGTAGACCGGCGTGTCGAAGCTCTTCAACTCGCCCTTGACGCGGAAGACGCTTGGGCCGGTGCGGATCAGCGCCTCCTCCAGCGAGCCGCCCTTGTGGGCCTTCATTGCGGCGATCTTCGGCATGGCGCCGCGCCCGCTGACGCGGACATTGACGATCTCGATCGGGCTCTGGTGGAAGGCGTGGCCGTATTCGGCCGCATGCGCCTTGTGGAAGGCGGCCCACACTCCGGCGAGATGCTCCGGCGTCAGCGTGCCGCCGGGAATGGCAATCTTCAGTTCATAGCCCTGTCCGACATAGCGAAGGTCGCCAATCCGCTCGTAGCCGACGAGCGAGGCGTCGATATGGTCGGCCTCGAACTGCGCCGCCAGCTCGCCCTCCATTTCGCGGCAGTCGGCGTTGAGGCGGGCAAGATCGACCGCGCCCGAAACCTGGAACTGCGTGCGGATCGCGTCGTACTTGATGTCGGTGGTTAGCAGACCCATGGCCGAGGTGATGCCCGGATAAGGCGGCACGATGACCTCGGGAATGCCCAGCATGGATGCGACTTCCGCGCCGTGCAGCGGCCCTGCCCCACCGAAAGCGACCAGCGCAAAGGTGCGCGGATCGATGCCCTTTTGCACGGTGCGCGAACGAATGGCGTTGGCCATGTTGGAATTGATGATGGTCAGCACGCCCTCGGCGGTTTCGTTCACCGGCAGGCCGATCTGTTCGGCCAGGCGGCTGATCACGGCGAGCGAGGCCTGCGCGTCCAGCGTCATGCCGCCGCCCAGGAAGCCGTTCGGGTCGAGACGGCCGAGCACGACGTTTGCGTCGGTGACGGTCGGCAATTCGCCGCCTCGACCATAGGCGGCGGGACCAGGCACCGCGCCGGCGCTTTGCGGTCCGACCTTGAAGGCGCCGCCGCGGTCGACATGGGCGATGGAGCCGCCGCCCGCACCGATGGTGTGGATGTCGAGCATCGGCATCAGCAGCGGGAAGCCGGCAATGGACGTGGAGCGCGCATCGGTCTCGGCGAAGACGCCATCCACCACGATGCCGATATCGGCGCTGGTGCCGCCGATGTCGAAGGTAATGAGCCGGTTGCGGCCCGCGAGTTCGCCGATCCAGCCGCCGCCAAGCACGCCTGCGGCAAGGCCCGAAAGCAGCGTCAACGCCGGCTTCTCGCGCACCATCTTGGGCGTGGAGACGCCGCCATTGGAGGCCATGATGCGCAGTTCGCCACTGACCTTGTTGTTGCGCAGGCCGTGGTCGAGCCGCTCGATATATTGCCCGACCTTGGGTCCGATGAAAGCGGCCAACGAGGCCGTGGTGAAGCGCTCGAACTCGCGAAACTGCGGCGACACGAAGGAAGAGGTCGTCACGAAAGCGTCCGGCATCACCTCCTCGACGATCGCCTTGGCGCGCTGTTCATGCTTCGGGTTGAGGTAGGAAAACAGGAAGCAGATGGCGACCGCCTCCACGCCCTCCGCCTTCAGTTCCATCGCGGCCTGGCGCACGGCGGCCTCGTCCAGCGGCACGATCTCCTCGCCGGTGGGCGGGATCAGGCGCCCGGCGACGGTCTTGCGGTAGCGGCGCTGGATCAGCGGACGGCTCTGCCAGGGCAGTTCCTGCATGATCGAATAATGCTCGACGCGCTGGTGGCGGGCGATATGGACAATGTCCCGGAAGCCCTCATTGGTGATGAGACCGGCCTTTGCGCCCTTGTTTTCAAGCACCGCATTCGTGGCGGTCGTCGTGCCGTGGAAGACATAACCGATGTCGGCGACATCGACGCTGTTTTCGGCGCAAAGCTCCAGAATGCCAGTCATCACGCCCTGCGAGGGATCGTGCGGCGTCGTGGAGACCTTGTGGATTGCCATCTCGCCCGTTTCCATGTCGCAGTAAACGAGGTCCGTGAAGGTGCCCCCCACGTCGACGCCTATCGTTTTCATCCAACCACCCTTGCGCGTTTGCCGATCAGTAGCCGGCGACGCTAACGCAACATGGATGCAGAATCCACAATCAAATACCGCATTCGTCGCGACGCGCCACGAGGCAGTCGAGCCTGCCCATAATGCATCAAGGCGTATTGCCTGCAAAACTGCGCTGCAATGCACAAGATTATGGCGCGATGCACCTTTAAAAGGCAGGGAGCACGCAATTCTGCCGCAAGCTAAAATTTGCACGAAATTCCATTGCCTGAATTGAATTCTGTATACATGATGATCGGGTTCCCCGCGCGGCGAGTGGAAGCGCAACCGACAACGAACGGAAACCACGATGATTTCAATCTTCAGAACGGGCCTCAAGAACGGCTTAAGGACGGGCGTGCTGGCGGGCGCGTTCAGCGTCGCCGCCATTGGCGCCGCTTTCGCGCAGAGCGACCTCACCGCCAAGGCCGAAGCCGAGCTTTCCAACTACAAGGCGATCCCGACCTTCACCGCGCCGGGCGAGCCCTTCGACGCAAAGGCCTGCATGGCAGGCAAGAAGATACTGAGCATTCCCGCGTCCAGCGCCATTCCCTTCCTGTCGACCATCAACGCGGCCATGGGCAAGCTCGCCAAGGAAATCGGCTTCGAGTTCCAGGTCTGGGAAAACCAGGGCCAGGTGTCGCAATGGGTGCAGGGCCTCAATCACGGCGCATCCAACAAGTTCGACCTGATCGAGTTGCTGGCGGGCGCCGATCCGCGTGCGCTGGAACCGCAGGTCAAGGCGGCTCAGGAGGCGGGCTCCAAGGTGGTCGCCGCGCATCTCACCGGCTTCGAGCAGTCAGTGCCTGGCGGCGTCGATGGCGTGGTGCCGATCGACTACAAGCGGGCTGGCGAGTTGCTGGCCTGGTGGAGCATCGCCAAGACGGGCGGCAAGACCAATGCCCTGGTGATCGTCTCGAACGAGGCGCTGTCGACCGATTCCATGGTTGCGGGCATCAAGGAGGTGTTCGACACCAATTGCCCCGACTGCAAGTACAACATCGTCAATGTTCCAATCCCGGAATGGGCAACCAAGATCCAGTCGACCGTGCAGTCTTCCCTGCTCGCCGACCCGGGTATCAATTACGTCATTCCGATCTATGACTCGATGGCGCAGTTTGTCGTGCCGGCGATCACCATCACCGGCAAGGGCGAGCAGGTGAAGATCGCCACGTTCAATGGCACGCCGTTCGTGTTGGGCATGATCCAGAACGGCCAGGTCGAGATGGACATTGGTGAGAACCTCGACTGGATCGCGCATGGCGTTCTCGATTCGCACATGCGCCGCCTGTGCGGATTGACGGTCGTCAACGATCCGAAGATCCCCTTCCTGATCTTCGACAAGTCGAACGCGGCAACTGCCGGCACCCCGCCGGTGGATTCGCAGGGTTATGGCGATGCTTACCAGGCCGGTTTCCGCCAGCTTTGGAAGTTGCAGTGACCGCAGCACCTGCAATGAGCGCGGCGTCCGAGGGCGCCGCGCCGGTCCTTGAAATCTCCCATCTGTCGAAGCGCTTCGGCGGAGCCCTGGCGCTCGACGAAGTTTCGATCACCGTGAAGGCGGGCGAAGTGCACGGCCTGCTCGGCCAGAACGGTTCGGGCAAGTCCACCCTCATCAAGATACTCGCGGGCTTCCACGATCCAGAGCCAGGAGCCGTGCTGAGCGTCGGGGGGCAAGCCGTGACCTTGCCCTTGCAGCCGGGCGATTTCCTGCGCCTCGGCATTGCATTCGTGCACCAGCATCTCGGCCTCGTGCCGTCGATGACGGTGCTGGAAAATCTGCTTGTCGGCGACAATGCCACTGCCGGCCACTGGCAGATTCGCTGGCATGCGCAAGCGGCTGCCGCGCGCACGCTGTTTCGGCGCTTCGGCATGGACCTCGACCCTCTCGCTCCGGTCGAGAAGCTCAGTTCGGTCGAGCGGGCGCAGCTGGCGATCGTGCGCGCCTGGCGGCAATTGCAGGAGAACCGGCAGGCGCTGGCGCAGATCCTCATCCTCGACGAGCCGACGCCCTTCCTGCCGGCTGCCGATGTGCAGAAGCTGTTCGCGCTGGTGCGCAGCCTCGTTTCGGCCGGGGCAAGCGTCATTTTCGTGTCGCACGACATCGACGAGGTGATGGACATTACCGACCGCGTCAGCGTGCTGCGCGACGGGCGGCTGGCCGGAACGCTGGATACGCGGCAAGCCCGCAAGGCGGACATCATCCGGCTCATCGTCGGGCGCGCGGTCGATCTCGACACGATGCGCGCGCCGGTGCGCCCGCTCGGTGCGCTGAAGGTGTCGCTGGAAGATGTCGACGGACCGAATGTTTCCGGCTTCAACCTGCAACTGCTCGCGGGCGAGATCGTCGGCATCACCGGGCTGATCGGCTCGGGCTATGACGAGGTGGTGCACTTGGCCTTCGGCTCCGTGCCGGCGACCGGCGGGCGGTTGGTGCTCGACGGCAAGACCAGTGACCTGACGCGGCAACAGCCCGACAAGGCAATTGGCAATGGGGTGGTGCTGATCCCCGGCGACCGCCAGAACGACGGCATCGTGCCGACGCTCACCGTGGCCGCGAACGCGACGCTGCCGGTACTGACGCGCAGCCATGGTGGCTGGCTGGTGTCGGAGCGCGGAATGGCAGGCGTTGCGGCGAAGCTGGCCGAAGCCTTTGACGTACGGCCGCGCGACCCGATGCGGCTTGTCGGCGAGCTTTCCGGCGGCAACCAGCAAAAGGTGGTGCTGGCGAAATGGTTTCAGGTCGAGCCAGGGCTGATCCTGCTCGACGAGCCGACGCAGGGCGTCGATATCGGCGCGCGAGAGCAGGTCTTCCAGACGATCCGGAACATGTCCGACAAGGGCGCCTGCGTGATCTGCGCCAGTTCCGACCACGAGCAGCTTGCGGCGATCTGTGACCGCGTCATCATCATGGCGCGCGGGCGGGCGGTGGCGAGCCTTGCCGGAGCGGACATTTCGAAGGCCGCCATTTCCGAACTTTGCTACACTAGCGCAAACGACATCGACAGAGACGAAGCCAGGACATGACAGCGGCAAGCCAGAGCGAGACCGAACGGGCATCGCGCCAGCTTTGGGTCGATCGAGGCGAGCGCTACGGCCTGCTGATCGCCTGGCTGGCGGTAATCGTGCTGTTTGGCGCAGCGCGGCCGGATACCTTCCTGTCCTGGGCGAACTTCTCCACGATCTTCGGCTCGCAGGCCGTGCTGGTGGTGGTGACGCTCGGCCTCATCATTCCGCTCACCGCGGGCGATTACGATCTTTCCATTGCCAGCATGCTGACGCTCAGTTCCATGCTGATCGCGGTGCTGAACGTCAATCACGGCTGGCCGATTGGCCTTGCCGTGCTGGCGGCGCTGGCCGCGGGGCTTGCGGTCGGCGCCGCCAACGCCTCGATCATTCTCTATTTCCGTATCCATTCGCTGATCGTGACGCTGGGGATGGGCACGTTCATCCACGGCATCACGCTGTGGTTCTCCAATTCGCAGACCATCAGCGGCATCGATTTCCGGCTGGTGACGGCGGTGATCGTTACGCGGCTGTTCGGCATTCCGCTGGCGTTCTACTACGCGATCGCGGCTGCCTTGGTGATCTGGTACGTGTTCAGCTACACGGCGGCAGGGCAAAGGCTGCTTTTTGTCGGCCGCAGCCGCCAGGTCGCGCGGCTCTCGGGCATCCGCGTCGACCGTGTGCGGTTCACCGCACTGGTCACCTCGTCGCTGCTGGGCGCGCTCGCCGGAATTCTCTATGCCGGAACGACGGGCGCGGCCGATCCGAGCTCCGGCCTCACCTATCTGCTCCCCGCCTTTGCGGCGGCGTTTCTTGGCGCGACCTGCATCAGCCCGGGGCGCTTCAACGCCATCGGCTCGGTGATCGCAGTGTATTTCCTCGTGACCGGAATAACGGGCCTCTCGATCCTTGGAATCAGCACCTATGTGCAGGACCTCTTCTATGGCGGCGCGCTGATCATTGCGGTAGCGCTGTCGCAACTGGTGCGCGGGCGCGAGGAACGCCTGAGCTAAGTCCCCTCGCCTCAACCCTGGAGCCTTGATGTCCGGTCCGAAAATAGAAATCGACGGCGCTCGCGTCGAAGCCATGATCATGGAAATGGGCGCCATCGGCGCGCATAGCGGCACGGGCGTGTGGCGCACGGTCTATTCGCCGGAATGGATCGCGGCCAATGCCCTGTTCTCGCGATGGTGCGAGGAAGCGGGGCTGAAGGTGCGCATGGACGCGGTCGGCAATGTCTGGGCCGTTCATGCGGGCAGGCAGCCCGGCAAATCCATCGTCTCCGGCTCCCATATCGATTCGCAGCGGCCCGGCGGGCGCTATGACGGCGCGCTCGGCGTGCTGGCGGCGCTGATCGCGATTTCGGCGCTGAAGGAGCAGTTCGGCCAGCCGTTGCGCACGCTGGAGGCGCTTTCGCTGTGTGAAGAGGAAGGCAGCCGTTTTCCCACCGCGGGCTTCTGGGGTTCGCGCGCGATTACAGGCCGCATCCGGCAGGGCGACGCGGAGACGACCATCGGCTTTGACGGCGAGACGATTGCCGATGCGATGCGCGAGGCCGGGCTCGACCCGTCGCGCATCTCCCAGGCCGCGCGCGACGACATTGCCGCCTATATCGAATTGCATATCGAGCAAGGCCCGGTGCTGGAGCATGCCGGGCTGCCGGTCGCGCTGGTCGACGCGATCACCGGCATCCGCCATACGCAGGTGAAGCTGACCGGCGTGCAGAACCACGCCGGCGCGTTCCCGATGGATCTGCGCAATGACCCGATGGCCGGTTTTGCGGAGATCGCCACGACGCTGATCGACCATGCGCACAGGCTCGGGCGACCTGCCGTCACCACCATCGGGCGCTGCATCCCCTACCCCAACGGCAGCGCGGTGATCCCGCAATCGGTCACCTTCACCATCGATGCGCGCGACCCGCGCCCGAGGGAGCGCGAGGCGATGTACGCCATCCATGACGGCGTGCTCAAGGAAGTGGCGGGGCGCCGCGGGTTGCAACTCGAGACGCAAATCCAGTTCGACCATCCACCCTGCCTCAGCGCGCCTTCACTGCTGGCGGCGCTTGGCCGTTCCGCACAATCCCAAGGCGTGCCGACGCTGACCATGGCGAGCGGTGCCGGCCATGACGCGCAGCAGATGGCGGCCATTGCCGACGTCGCCATGATTTTTGTGCGCAGCAAGGATGGCAGAAGCCACACTCCGGAGGAATTTTCCTCGATCGAGGACATAGTGGAGGGCATTCGCGTGCTGGCCGGGGCCTTGTACGAGCTGGCATACACGTGAAATCCGCCTGTTTTCGGCGGGCAGGCGCCCATTTGGCCGCCTCAACAGGTTAATGTCGCGAAGAAGCGATTTTTATCGGTTACGGGGTTGGCAATTCATCAACCGCTTTGCTATATGCCCTCTCTCACACAGAGCACTGTTCCTCGGTAGCTCAGCGGTAGAGCAACCGGCTGTTAACCGGTTGGTCGCTGGTTCGAATCCGGCCCGGGGAGCCACTTTTTCAAAGGGTTAGAGGCAAAAGTCAGCCTTGAATTCTTTCGAAGAAGTTTTTAGCAACATTTGCATGGCGGGCGTCTACCGCCGGATATGCAGTCCCAGCCCCGCATGCGCTTCAGCCTCATAGTCAAGGTGGCGGAAAAATTCCTCATTGTGCTGATTGTGACGTCTCCGCTCTTTTGCGGCGGCGAGTAGCCTCGCGCGATAATGGGTAGTATTTGCATATCGATCCCTGGCGGCTTCTCAGGTCTTTGCCCTGGTCTGGCGGCAATGTCATTCCCGGCCATCGTGGCGGAGCATTACCGGGTAGGCCGCAAGCGACGCGCGCCTCTGACAGCGCCGCAGCGCGTTATTGACCATTAATGTGGACGACGTAGACGCCCCAGGCGAACAATTGCGTAAAGGACGTGAAGTCTGTTCGGACGGCGCACATATGAGGGCATGCGGGACATTGGACGAAGGAGCAGGGTCCGATCACCAACATGATGAACGGCGTCGAAAAGGCCGTGGCCTCCCGTTCGCTGGAGGTGGCCGCAAGTAGGCAAACCGTGGTGTAGGTGCGGCTTCCCATCCAAGAAGGCCGGCCTACTTCGTTATCCTTGTGCCTTTCCGACATGATCAGCCATCATTGCCCCTCTCGAGCCGAGGGGCTTGGGAGCACCCTCCGTTGTGTCGCGAGCGGTCTGATGTTCGGTTTCCGCATTAAGCTGCGCCCCGAGCAAGACAATGACGGCAGAGATCCACAACCACACCATGAAGCCGATGCCGGCTCCCAAAGAGCCATAGATTTTATTGTAGCTATCGAAGGTCGCAACGTACCATGAGAACAGCATGGAGGCAGCGATCCACAGCAGGCCTGCGACTATGCTGCCCCAGCTGAGCCATCGCCATCGCGCATCGCTACGGCTTGGACCATAACGATAGATGCATGCGAGGCTGACGCAGACGGCAACCAGAAGCAATGGCCAGCGCACTATGGAAACAAGCCGCTCAGTCATGCCCTGAAGCCCGATCAGGTTCAGGATGAGCGGCATGGCGACCACCCCAGTTACAGCCATGAGAACGAATGCCATTCCCGCAAGCGTGAAGAGTAAAAGTAATCAGATAGAAGCTGAGAAAACTGCGTTTTTCGCGCTCGTTGTACACGACGTTCAGGGCGTCAAAGAGGGCTGCAATTCCGGAATTGGCGCTTCCTATGGCGATCAGGAGTGAGACAATGAATGCCGTCCCAAGCGTATCAGTGCCTTGCTTTGCCACCGAGGTGATCTGATCCGCGACAATTTGAAGAATACCGAAAGGCAGTAGACCGGCAAGGATGGAGAGGTGACTGCTGATGGTGCTTGGCTCGGCAAACAGCCCGTAAAGCGAAACAACCGCCGCGATAGCCGGGAATACTGCGAGCAGTGCAAAAAACGCAACGCCTCCGGACGTCGTGAGAATGCGGTTCTGGGGGATTGCCCAAAACACCCGCCAAAGGATGTCAGCCCACCCGCGAGCTGGAATTTCTCCGGGACTATTGGCTCCGCGCCCCCGCCCCAATTCGCGGGCACGCGCGAGATCCAGCGAACCGGGATCGACTGCCTCGCCCAGATGAGCGCGCCAGTCTTCGCTGCCATCCGAACGATCTTCGATTACTTTGGACATGGACGCTTACTTGCTTCTTCCAATGGCGTAAACGGAAAGACCGTTGGCAAACGGTAGCGTGCACCAACTTTCTTCGGTCTAATAGAAAACAAACGCGAGTTTGACCCTGACGGCAAGCTTCGCCGCGTTCAAGCGAGTACTGAGTACTAAAATCTTATCCAAGTTTGGACCATACTTGTTTTGATGTAATTTCGCAGTTGGACGCGCCGTCACCAAGTTCACAAGTTGCGCATAGGGTTCGCGTGTTCGCCTTGCCGGAGCCAAACGTTAAAGTACTTTTTGCGCCCATAGTGGCGTCACGGACGCGTCAGTTTGATCTCGCTGGTCACGATTTCCTCGCCGGTGGCCATGTCGGTGTCGATAGTGGTGATCGTCATGCCGCCGGCTGTCTTCTCCATGCGCAGCAGCGCCTCCCGGTCGCCATTGACTTCTTTGGCCCAGCGGATGGCAAGATTGATGGTGTCGCCCTGTCGACTGCCGGCCAGTCCGGCGGTTCCGGTACCCGCTCCCACGTAGGAACCGGTGTACGTCTCGCCGTCCACACGAAGGCTTGCACTGATCGCGCGGGAAAAGACAACCAGCCCGAGACAATTTCCGTCAAGATTGTACCCATCGGCCGGGGCGTCAGAATTGAACTCGCACGCGACCTTTACGGCTGGAACATTTGCGCGAATCTTGATCGTCCCGGTTCCGGTCCAGTTTCCTTCGAGGGACTGGAGAAATTCGGCTTCCGAGGCGAGGGAAGGCCGCGCTCCAATGGCTCCCAGGGAAAGTATCGCCGACATCGCGGCTATGTTGAAAATGTTCTTCATGTTCGCCTCTCCGGTGTGCGCGCCTGCAGAATGCATGGGGCGTCATCTATGTTCGATGGTGGAAGGGGTCGCCGCGCAGCGCCGAGCCAAGCCTTTGTAAATCGCCTGCGTGATTAGCTGCGGGGCAAGTCGACGGGCATCGTTCCCATATTTGCAAAACGAAACCCGCCACGCGGGGGGTAGTGCGAGGCGGGTTCGCTTTATCACGGCCGGATGCTCATCATCAGGTCACGTATCTAAAGCTGCTGACAAGTGATAGGTTCCGTTGCGTTGGCAGCGTAACGCCAGAATAATTCCGCGCTTGAGCAAGGAGGCCAGTCAGCAGGTGAGGCTGTGAATTATTTTATGGCTATTTATCAGTGGCTGGAATTACATCTCAGAGGTCGCAAGACATCAAGTGTTTGTGGAGATAAACGAGTTGTTACTATCCGCATGACCGCTTAGTTAAAGTGACGTTTCACTGCGTAGAGTTCGCCCCTCGTTAGGTGGCTCGGCGCAGACTGCTGCCCCGCAGCGCAGCTGAACGTTTGATGAAGATCAATTCAGGCTGACTAATCTATGCGATTATTTAAATTCAATAGAGTGTTTTTGACCTCGAAAGGAAAACTCATGGACAAGGATCGCATCGTTGGCTCCGCCAAGGTAGTCAAAGGCAAGATCAAGAAGGCAGTCGGCGCTGCCGTCGGTGATGCCAAGCTGGAGGCAGAGGGAACTGCCGACCAGATAGAAGGCAAGGTTCAAAATGCCGTCGGCAGCGTGAAAGACACGATCAAGGGCAAGTAGCCGCAGGGCGACGAGAGGACTTCAAATTCATGAATCGGAACTATCTCTATCTCGCCATCGCGATCCTTGCCGTGATTGCCGCGGTTTTGGGCTTTCAGTTTTACCAGGAGCGGCAGAAAACAACCGGCATACAGATCGACATTGGCGAGGGAGGCGTTTCAATCCAAAAGAAATAGCGGCCACTCGCGCCGCCTTCAGCACCACGCTGTTGAAAAGCCAGAGTTATTGTCAACCATACAAGAGAGAGAAATACACTATGTCACTTGGGACAATACTGATCATCATCCTCGTTATCGCGCTACTGGGTGGCTTCAGTGGCCGGTTCGGCGGCTACGGCTATGGGATGGGCCACGGCGGCGTCGGCGTCCTCGGCGTGATCCTGATTGTGGTCGTAATATTGCTGCTGACGGGTCGTATCTGACCGAGAATTAGATGCCTTCACCAAGGGGATTTTCGGGACCGAAATATCCCTGTGCGATGGAACGTGCCGGGAATCTTGATGGCTCAATGGCCATGTGGGATACGCCATTGCGCGGTCTGGCGCGCAACTGACCGGTTTTGACCTCTGTCGATCTCAACCGGTTACCGAGGCGTGAAACATCGTAAGTGCTTTCCGCACTTGGTGCCGGTAGGGTAAACGACTAGTAAGTATAGAAGCCAGCAAAAACACGCCTTAGTAATTGCTCGACGCGCATAAACTTGTGACGGCCAGCAAAAAATGAGTGAAAAGCCCGACAGTGTTATTGGATGTTTAGTAGCGCTTGTTCTAATGCTGCTCATAGTATATTTAAGTGCATACTTCCTCGGCATGAAATTGACACTCGATGGCGGTTAATCCTCCAGCTTGCGGCATCTCTCGGCGCAAAGCTTCATAGTTTCTTTTTTGCATGGGCAAGATGACTTCGTTGCGATCATTGAAGCGCCTGACGATGCCACAATGGCTGCACTTTCTTTGACTTTGGGCGCTGCGCAGCGGTTGACCTACGCTTACGCCGTACGAACGATTGCCGTTGTGCGGAACGTATCGATTGTGACGCAGAGTACCTGCGCACCTAGATCATTTCGACTTGGCTTCGGCCGAACGTGCGCTCTTCAGTACGCGGGCATACCAAGCGACTTGATCGAGCGTATCTTTCACAGACCCGTTCAGTACTGGATCGAGTGCCTCCATCGGTTCGGGATTGGGATTGTAGTTGCTGACGCGGAAGAAGTCAGAACCGCCAATGTGGACGCCCGAGCGGACTGGCACCATTTGAAGTTCGATTGCTATCAGGCGCAAATGCTCGGCAGCCCGTGCGCCTCCGGCTGATCCATAGGCAATGATGCCCATGGGCTTGCAATTCCAGCCGACATAGTCCTGATCCAGGGCATTCTTGAGCGGCCCCGTAACGGATCGGTTGTATTCCGCTACCAAGAAAACGTAGCCATCGAAGGAGGCTACCTTCTTCTGCCACTGCAAGGCGTTTGGGTCTTTGGACGGCACATAAGCATTGGTTGCTGCCTCATCAAAAAAAGGCAAATGGAACTCACGCAGGTCGACAAGTTCGACATCAATGTCGTCGCGCTGCTGCATCTTCTTCAACGCCCATTGAGCAGGCTTGTCGGCCCATCGGGCTTTGCGGGTCGAACTGATGATAAGGGCAATCTTTGGATTGTCGGCCATTTGAGTTTCTCCCTGTCCACGATGAAGCATGCCCCTGCATCAAAGGGTAGCACAGAAGGTCAGCTTCGGATGTTGGTCAAGACCTAACGGCGGTCTTTAAGCTCGGCTAATTATTCGCTTCATTCATCCCGCCTTGTAACCCCACCACAACGTCTGCTTTTGGCCCACTGCAGGTCTAGCCACAACGGCTGGTTTGCGGCGCACTGCGGACTGGCAGTTTCGGGGCCGCTGGCGGACGGACCGCTATCAGGGCGAAAAAATAAAGTCTAAAACGCATTCACATCAGCGGCGTTGGAGCATCTTCTCGACAGTCCCAATTCAAGGCGAAAGAGAGCGATTGTTACAAAATCGCTCGCCGCACGAGACGCTGCGCTGGCAAGTGCACTACTCCGCCATCTTGATGTCGATCTTCACGTTTGCATACCAGTCGGCGAAGGCGCGAATCTGGTCGTCACTCAGTTCCTTTGCAATTGGCGTCATCACGGTATTGGTGCGCTTGCCGCTGCGAAATGCCTTCAATTGCGTGTCGATGTAGATAGTGGATTCTCCCGCAAGGTTCGGCGCATCCTCATTCACATGGATGCCATTTGCGCCATGACAAACTATGCACTGCTCCGGCGCCTTGGAGGGGTCGGCCTCAAGCGTAGCACTGACTTGATGCCCGGAGTACCAGGCGGCGAGATCAGCGATCTGCTCATCGCTGAGCTGCCGCGCGACGATCGACATCATTTCGTGCTGGCGCGTACCATCGCGAAAGGCGGTGAGCTGCGCCTGGATATAGCTCTCGGGTTCCCCTCCGATATGTGGCGCAATAGGGATTTTTGCCAGCCCCTCAATGCCATGGCAGGTTCTGCACTGGTTTGCGAGCTTGCGGCCCTGCGCGCGGTCGGCCGCCATTGCCGATTGCGACAAGGCGCCTGCGGCGAGGAAAAGCCCGCCGAAAGCGATTTGCATACAGACCTTCATTGCGCCGCCGTCTTGTAGGCAATCCTCCAGATCGCGCCGGCGAAGTCATCGGAAACAAGCATGGATCCGTCTGGCAGAAAAGCGATGTCCATGGGACGTCCGCGATATTCGCCCGTTGCCTCGTCCAACCAGCCTTCCGCGAAGACTTCGGTGGATGCGGCGTTTCCATCCGCGTCAAGAGCGGTGAACATCACGCGCGCACCCACCGGGATGGTGCGGTTCCACGAGCCATGCTGAGCCGAAAATATACCGCCGCGATATTTCTCGGGGAAGGATTTGCCCTGGTAAAAGCGCATGCCAAGGTCGGCCGCATGAGGCGTCATTTCCACTTGCGGTTCAATGAACTCCACGCCTTCCGGCCTCGGCACATTCTTGTATTCGGGGATTTCCACCCTTCCGTTCGTCCATGGGAAGCCGAAATGCTGTCCTGCTGCCGTCTGGCGATTCAATTCTCCCGGAGGAATGTCATCGCCCATGCCATCGACCTGGTTGTCGGTAAACCACAGATCGCCATTGGCAGGATTGAAGTCATGGCCGACGGAGTTGCGAATGCCGCGGGTATATACTTCACGCTCCTTTCCGTCCGTGTTCATGCGGATGATACCGCCGATACCGAGCTGGCTGTAAAGCTCGTGCTTTTCGACCGGCGGCACGTTGTGCGGTTGGCCAAGAGAAATGTACAGCTTCCCGTCGGGACCTACCCGGCATACGCGAGCCGTATGATTGAAACTCTCCTCATCTGGAGGAATCAGCTCGCCCTTTGCCACTACGACGCCAACTGCGGGATCCGGCCCCTCGAAGAAGAATTCGGCAGCGGGAAATACCAGGACGCGATTGCGCTCGGCAATGAACAGGAAGCCATCACGCGAGAAGCACGGGCCATTGGGAATGTCGAAGGTGACAGAAGGCGCGAAATCCATGACCTGGTCCGCGATCCGATTGCGGTCGCGGTCGATGACGGACCAAACCTTGTCCTTTCGCGTTCCCACGAAAGTGACCGTTCCCTGCGGCGCCACCGCCATGGACCGGGCATCGGGCACGATGGCGTAGAGGCTTACTTCGAAGCCGGATGGCACCTTGATGTGCGGAATGATCTGCTTCAGTGCATCGGCGCGCTCACCTTGCTGATCGATCATGGTGAAGGTCGCGTTGGTGCGCTTCATGCCGGTCAACTTTTCCATGTTGTCCTGCGCGGCCAACGGATTGACCAAGATGGTGCCGAACAGCAGCGCCAGTCCCAATGTTTTCAGGCTCATGTTATCCTCCCGTTATTGTGCTCACTGAAGTTGAGCAATCCAACGTCGCGGATCATCTCTCGATAGCGTTGCGAGGGTCAGCTGTGGAGATTGCCGACCTGATGATAATGAAACCCGTTGGCCGTGAGCGCAATATCAAACTTTTGGGGCTCAGACGTTCAGCTTTGCGCCCCGTTTCCGCCAATAAGCCGATACTTGGAACTGCCTGTAAGCAGACATTACGGTTCCCGGCCTCCGAAGGCGCGGCCTGCCGCCGGCAGAGCTTGCGAGACGTAGGCCTCTCGTCATTACTTGCCCAGCAACTACATTGCACTCCAAGTCGAACTTCACGTTGACTTCGGTCAATGCGGCATGGGCAAATTGGCAATAGAAATCTGGCATGTTTGGTCAACGTTTCATGCCGCTTGGAGCAGTATACCTTTCGCTGACGCTATTGATGGCTGTCGCGAATTCCGCTTGCGGCGCGTGCCGACGAAGCGTGCGCTCAGTTGCCGACGCCCGTTTGCGTTCTCGATTTGGCACGGCAAGCGCTGGGCAGCTTTGCGACCGCCCCCGAGCCGCCGGAAAGCGCCGCGTGGACCGAGGATATGGCGCAATATCCCGACATAGACATTCGGGGCGAGGCATGGCGAGTGGTCTGGGATGTCTACGCTCATGTAGCCGAAGGCTATGCCATATTGGGGCTTGGGGACAAAGCCCAGGAGGCTCTGGACGCCATCGGAAACGCAGGCGAGATCGCCTCGCGGCTCGACAAAGTCGTGAGAGCGAAGCCGGATGTGTTCGACAGGGAATGGCTCCGCAAGAGTATTTCTAATTCAGCGAATGCAGCTTTTCCCTTTAACAAGGCCGGTTCGTATCTGGACGATTATACCTGGCAGGAACTGCTTGATCTCGCCGTGGAATTGGGCTTGCCCGAAGTTGTGCTCGAGCAGGAACGCCGCTTCGACGACTACGCTGCAAGCAAAGACTTTGCAGCGCTCGAACCATCCAGGCAGGACGAGGCCCATACATCAGTCTTGCACGCAACCTTGCTGCGCAACGACTTTGCGGGGGCGGAGCGCAGGATTGCTGAGATAGCCGATCCCAATCGAAAAGAGTATGGAAACATGCTCCTAGCTGAAGCTCTCGCTCGCAGTGGCGATACCCAGAAGGCATTGGCGCTGAGCCGCGATATGGCGCCCGTTCGCCGTAACGGTGTGGAGGTGGCAGCGGCCAAAAACACTGTCTTGAACGGGGACCCCGAGGTTGCGCGGCGTCTTGTGCAGGGTCTTGGTGCACAAGACCAGCAGCTCTTGGCGTTGGACATTGGCAAGTCAGGCAATTTGAAAGCCATGGCGCTGATGCGTTCCCTGAGCGGACTCTATGAACGGGCGTGGCTCGGCAAAGAAATCATGCAGTTGCAGATCGAGGCGGGCGATCTGGATTTGGCCGAGCGGACAGCTTTCGGAATCGACGAAGTCGGCATACGTGCCGACGCAAATGCCATTCTTGCGATTGCCGCCGCCAAAAAGGGGCGATCTGACCTGGTGACCAAGGCTGGCGACGAAATTGCCGCGATGCGACGGCAGAATGTGGACGCGGTCGAGGTCACAAATTCGGAGATCATGCTGCTCTTCGCTTATGCAATCCTTCTGCGCATCGATGATGCGACATCGCAGTCGTCTGCTATCCGCAAACACATAGATGAAATTGTTCCATCGGCCTTTCCCGATGATCCGTTCGGAGCGATGGGAGCCAACGAGAATCGGGCCTTGCTGCTGATCCATCTGGCAGGAGCTCAGTTGGCTCTTGGCCTACCAGACGAGGCGGCAAAGACGTTCGACGAAATGGGAGATGGCGGGGCCGAAGACTCGGCGTTCATTCTCGCCGAGGCGGCGGGCCTGGCATATAGCGTCGGTGGGCCCGACCTGGCCAGCGACGCGCTGCGCCGATCGCTGTCCACCACTGCGTTGCTGAAGCGGCCCATGGATCGGGCGATGATGCTTTCCCGCCTTGCCGAGGTCATGCTGATCAAGCGGTGAAGTGATTTGAGTGACGTGGGGTGAAATCTCCAGGAAGAAGGATCTGATCTTGAGAGCCAGAAGCAGCCCCTGTGGGTGCGTCCACACCTTATTCGGATGTTTCGCATAGTTCGAATTTCGCACGCAACTCGTCGTCACCGAGGCTGCCGCGAGCGCCGATGACAACCAGGCGCGTAGAGGGTGCGCGATCTCCCCAGGGCTCTGCCAGGGATACATCAACTCGCCGGCCTACGACCTGCAGTATTGCGCGCCGATCAGGAGCATCCTTGGCGACGCCTGTGCCGGGAGGCGCGCCGTAAGGATTCCCGGGCTCGTCAGCGCGTGCCTGCGCCAGTGCCGGCGCGGCGAGCGGCGGTGCCGCGATGCCGGCCGCGGCGGCGCCCACTGCCTTCAAGAGGTCACGCCGTTCGACCGTCTCTATGCCCAGCCTGTTGCGTGAGGCGCTTTTCTTCCGAGTGGAGTCCAACTGGATTGGCGAAACGAATGCGCATGACGATGTGCGGCTATTGGCCGAGTTGAACGACAACCTTCTTGATTTCGCCGGTGAACTTGTTCGGCACGTCGTAACCCTCGTTGACGGGAGTGCCGGTGTCCTGACCAACGTCGAGCGTTTCGTCTAGCGAGAACCGGGACGGCATCGTATGCTCGATACGACCGTCGGCCACCTTCCTGCCGTCTATGGTCAGCGTGCCGCCCCCGCCTTTGCCGATGCCGCCGCCATCATAGGTGAAAGCGAACCCGATCGTATGCTTGCCGGGCGTCAGAGCCTCGTTGGCCGCCACCTTGAAGTGCGCGACGTTCGCAAAATTATAGTGAAACACCGGCTTTCCGTCGTCGAACATCAGCGCATAGCCGCCGCTCAGGCCTCCATGCGTCAGCAGCACGCCCTGTCCGCCGTCTTCGCCGACAACGATGTCGGCGCTGATGCTGAACGACTTGTTTTTCACGTCTGGAGCGGCCGCCTCGGGAATGCGCGCCAAAGGTCCATTATAGGTGAACTCCGTGCGTCCGCGCGTCAGGCTCGGGCGGATCGAGACATCGAGACGGGCGAGTCGGCTGTGATCCAGAGGCAGGACATTGTAGCGCGCGGCCTCCGCGTAAAACAGCAACTGCAGCTCTTCGAGCTTGTCGGGATATTTTTCGGCGACATCGACCGCTTCGCTGAAGTCCTCCGCGACATGATAGAGTTGCCACTTGTAATCCTTGATCACATCTCCGGTCAGTTCCCTCGGATCGATCGAATTTGGCGGGGTGGTGCAGGCGATCCACCCGTCATGATAAATGGCGCGTTGGCCGAACATCTCGAAGTACTGCGTGCGGCGCGTGGACGGCGCGTCAGCACCGTCGAACGCGTAAGCCATCGTTACCCCCTCGATCGGCTTTTGCGCCACGCCGTTGACGATTGACGGCTGCTGCACCCCGGTGACGTCCAGGATTGTCGGCGCGACATCGATTACATGGTGCCATTGCGACCGGACCTCGCCCTGTTTTTTGATCCGCGCCGGCCAAGACATCACCATCCCGTTGCGGGTCCCGCCGTAATGGGAGGCAACTTGCTTGAAGTATTGAAACGGCGCGTCCATCGCGTGCGCCCACCCGACGGGATAGTGATTATGGGTTTTCCAGGAACCCAGATCATCTTTGCGCTTTAATATTTCCCTGTAGTCTTCGGGAATGCCGTTGAGGACAGCTATTTCATTGAGCGATCCATTCAGCAGCCCCTCGGGGCTCGCCCCATTATCGCCGACAATGTAGATGACCAGGGTATTGTCGCGTTGTCCCAGCTGGTCGATCGCCGCAAGAACCCGGCCGACGTTGAAATCGGTCTGTTCAAGGTACCCGGCATATATCTCCATCATGTAGGAATAAAGTTGCTTCTGCTCGACATTGAGCGAGTCCCAGGCGGGAATGCCGATGGTGCGTGGCGTAAGCTGGGTATCGGGCGGCACGATGCCGAGCTTCTTTTGCCGCGCGAGCGTCTCCTCGCGCACCGCGTCCCAGCCTTGATCGAACCTGCCCTTGTACTTGGCGGCCCACTCCTTCTTCGGGTGATGTGGCGAGTGCGTCGCGCCAGGTGCGTAGTAGAGGAAGAACGGCCGGTCTGGCGCGACAGCCTTCTGATTGCGCACCCAATCGATCGCCTGGTCGGCAATATCGTAATCGAAGTTGTAATCCGGGTTGCCGAAATAGGGTTCAATCGGTTTCGTGCCGTCAAACACGGCCGGTCGCCACTGGCTGGTTTCCGCGCCGACGAAACCATAGAATTTCTCGAAACCCAGCTGGGTCGGCCAGTTGTCGAAAGGCCCGGCCTGGCTGCTCTGCCAGTCGGGTACATTGTGGTTCTTGCCGAACCAGGCCGTATTCCAGCCGTGTTGTTTGAGAGTTTCGGCGACTGTCGCCGTATCCTTGCCCATCAAGCTGTCGTAGCCTGGAAATCCCGTGGCTTGTTCCATGATCACCCCGGTATGGGCGGAGTGGTGATTACGTCCGGTCAGCAGCGCCGCGCGTGTCGGCGAACAGAGTGCTGTCGTGTGAAACTGCGTAAAGCGCAGTCCGCTCTTGGCGAGACCTTCCAGGGTAGGCGTATCTATCGGTCCTCCAAACGTGCTCGAGGCCGCGAACCCAACATCATCGAGGAGCACGAGAACTATGTTGGGCGCATTCTCGGGCGCTTGGAGGGGCTTGGGAAAATCAGGGATGGAGTCCTTCGCGCTCAATCCGATCTGCCCTGTGAAGGGGGCCGGTGGCACGGGCAAGACTTCTTGTGCGCATACCGGGCTGATGGAGAGCGACCCGAAGGCCAGCGCGGCGAGCCAAACTCGCACATTACCGAGCACTGCTTTCAACGCATCGACGGTATGCGCGTGCATGGCATCACCTTTATGGAAGGAACAGGGAAGTTAAGGGGTGTTTTCACCGACAACCACGACACGGATAATTACGAGAACTTGTTGTTGCTTTTAAAGACTCCGGCGCCAATTTGCGCCTTGACTTGTATCAATCTTTTCAAATCGCTTCGGACTTGCGGCGTTCACGATGAGGCCCAAATATCGGCGAGAATGGCGGATGGTGCGTCCCGGCTATGGCGCACGCCCTCGATCACAGTGCTAGCGCGAGACTTTTCCACATTGGCGCAGGATGAGCAGAACAGGGATCTCTGCGTCGCCGACGGGCGCTCGTGTCGAGGTATATGATGTCGTCACAGCCCGAACTGCCCCCGCCTTACGTCGCCCCCGCAATAAAGGTCATTTCGAGGTTTTCGAGGATTTCAAGGGGATTGAGCGAAACGTCGACCGACCCCAGTCCGTTGACGCCCGCCTCTGGTCCCCCCCCGGCAAAATGGAGCGCTCAACTGCTACCGAAGCAAGAGCCGACCCGCAGCTCCCGGCCCGCCCCAGCGGAAGGCTCTCTCATCATTTTCCCTATTGGCCAATCGCTTCGCCGAACCTAGGCATCAATAATCTACAAGGCCGCGGGCAATCTCCGCGCGGCTCAAATCTTGCTCGGCCATACCAAGGTGATCCGGCCCGGGGGACCACTTTTTCAAGGGCTTGGCTGACATCGTCGGCCGAGCCCTTTTCAATTTTGCGCAAGCAACCTTTATTGCGTCGCGCGGTAGATGGGACTACCGCTTGGGCCAACGCAGGGATGCCAGATGGCGCATGATCAAAGTCACGAGCACAATGACAGGCACGGGCACTCTCACGGCCACGGCCACTCTCACGGCCACGGCCTGCCCGGCGAGCTAGGACCGGCGTTCCGCTGGGCGGTGCTGCTCAACACGGCCTATGTGCTGGTCGAGGCTGGAGCCGGCTTTGCGACCGGCTCGCTGGCGCTGCTTGCAGACGCGGCGCACAACCTCACCGACGTGGCGGGGCTGCTGATTGCCTGGGGCGCGGCCGTGCTGGCCAAGCGGGCCGGCTCGTACAGCTACACCTTCGGATATGGCCGGGCGACTATCCTCGCGGCCATGTTCAACGCCATCGCGATCCTCATCGGCGTGGTGCTGGTAACATACGAATCGTTGCAGCGCCTGCGCGCTCCCGTCGAGGTGCCTGGCCTCACCATCATGCTGGTGGCGCTGATAGGCATTGGCGTCAATACTGGCTCCGCGCTGCTGTTCATGAAATCGCAGAAGCACGACCTCAACGCCAAGGGCGCGTTCCTGCACATGGCCGCCGATGCCGCCGTTTCGGGCGCGGTCGTGGTTGCCGCAGCGGGCATTCTCTATACCGGCTGGCAATGGCTGGACCCGGCGGTGGCCATTGCGGTCTCTGCGCTGATTGCGGTCACGGCCTGGTCGCTGATGCGCGACTCGCTGCGGCTGGGGCTCGACGGCGTGCCGGAAAACATAGACCACCAGCAGGTGGCGAAGTGGATCGGCGACCAGCCCGGCGTCAGCAATGTGCACGACCTGCACATCTGGGCGCTGTCCACCACGCGCACGGCGCTGGCGGCGCATGTGGTGTGGGAAGGCATCGACGGCGACCACTTCATCAATCACCTCATGCACGAACTGGAGCATGAGTTCGGCATCGGGCATGTCACGCTGCAACTGGAAACCGCTCCGTGCGAGCGCGCGGGGGCGTGCCTCGCCACCTAGCTGCGGATGGTGAATCCGCGCGCGATGTGGTTGCGCACGAAATAGATCATCATCGCGCCCGGTATCAGCGAGACCACGGTCATTGCCATGACCAAGCCCATGTCGGTGCGGAAGCCGAACAGCGCGTCGATGGCCATGGTGATGGGCTTGCCGCCGGTAACCGTGAGGATGCGCGCGAACACGACCTCCACCCAGGAAAACATGAAGCAGAAGAAGGCTGCGACGCCGATCCCCGGCGCAAGCATCGGGATCAGCGTGCGGAAGAAATAGCCCGGCAATGAATAGCCATCGAGGAAAGCGGTCTCGTCCAACTCCTTCGGGATGGCGGAAATGAAGCTCTCAAGCACCCAGATGGCGATGGGTATGTTGAAGATGCAATGCACCAGCGCAATGCCGACCGGCGAGTTGATCAGCTCCAGCCGGGCGAAAAGGATGAAGACCGGCAGGGTGAGCACGACCGGGGGCGTGATGCGAAAGGCGATCAGCGCCAGGAAAACGTGCCGGTCGCCGGCGAAGGAGAAGCGCGAAAACGCATAGGCCGCCGGCAGCGCCACCGCGATGGTGATCGCGGTATTGAGGGAGACGTAGATGACCGAGTTGACCAGCGAGGCGCGCAGCGCGCCTTCCATGATGTTGCGGTAGTTGATCCAGCTCCACTGCCCTTCGACAAAGCCGTCTCGCGGGACGGTCGAGATGAAGCTCAACACCAGCACCTGCACGAAGGGCAGGATGATGAACACGGCGAGCAGCGCGAAGCCTGCAAGCTTGGCCCCGGTGAGCGCATTGCTGGAATTGCGCGCCCGCATCATCAGCCGGGCCTTGCGGTTTCGTTGCGGTTGCGCGCGTCCATGATGGTCTTGAAGGCCCAGGCGATGATCAGCACGATGACGAAGTAGATGACCGAGCGCGCTGCAGCCGGGCCGTAATTGAAGGCCTTGATGTCCTCGCCAAGGTCGAGCGACAGGAAGGTCGTGGCGTAGTTCGGCCCGCCAGCGTTGATGCGGAAGGCTTCGGTATAGATCATGAAGCTGTCCATGAAGCGCAGCAGCAGCGCCATCAGCAGCACGCCGCTCATCTTCGGCAGTTGCACGTGGCGAAACACCTGCAGGCGCGACGCGCCGTCGATTGCGGCGGCCTGGTAATATGGGTGCGGAATGGTGGCGAGGCTGGAATAGCACAGGATGGCGACGAGGCCGGTCCAGTGCCACACATCCATGGCCACGATAATGATCCAGGTATGCACCGGATTGAACTTGTAGTCGAAAAAGATGCCCAGGCTCCTGATCGAACTGCCCACCAGGCCCGTGTCCGGGTTGATGAGGCTGAGCCACATAATGGGGATCATGTTCCACGGCACCAGCAGCGGCAGCGCGACGAGAACCAGCAGCCCTGTTCGCAGTGCCCCAGAGCGCGGAATGGCGAGTGCGATCAAGATGCCGAGCGGGATCTGGATGGCGAGGATGACCCCCGAAAACAGCAGGCTGCGCCCGAAGGATGCAACGAAGCGCGGCGAGGCCAGTATCTGGTGGTACCATTCGAGGCCCACCCAGAAGCGCTGGTCCAGCGTGAAGATATCGAAAAAGGAATAATTGAAAACCGTCAGCAGTGGAATGAAGCCGACGACCCCCAGGATGGCGAGCGCGGGCATGACCAGCAGCCAGGCGCGATTGTCGTGCGTTCTCAAGCGTGCCCCTGCCCCAGAATTCTTTTCGAATGAACGGGGGCCGAAATTGCTTCCGGCCCCCGCGATCAGGCAGGCTCGAACAGGTCCGAGCTGCTTACTTCTGCCAGCTCTTGACCAGTTCGTCGTAGTTGACGGTGATCGGCTTTTCCTTCTCGTTCTCGATCTTCAGCTGCGGCGCGAGGTTGCCGGCCTTCGACGGCGTCGGCGTTCCAGTAGGCGAGGTCATGCTCTTCGGCCAGCTTCGGGCCGATGTCGCCCTGGACGCCGGCACGTCTCGAGGCGCTCCAGCACCTTCTCCTGCTCGGCGCAGAGCGAGTCCATCGCTTCCTGCGCGGTCTTGGCGCCCGACGAGGCGTCGCCGATCGTCTGCCACCAGAGCTGCGCCAGCTTCGGATAGTCCGGGACGTTGGTGCCGGTCGGCGACCACTGCACGCGGGCCGGCGAGCGGTAGAACTCGATCAGGCCGCCGAGCTTCGGCGCACGTTCGGTGAAGCTCTTGTGCTGGATCGTCGACTCGCGGATGAAGGTCAGGCCGACATGGCTCTTCTTCACGTCCACCGTCTTCGAGGTGACGAACTGCGCATAGAGCCAGGCGGCCTTGGCGCGGTCGTCCGGGGTCGACTTCAGCAGCGTCCAGGAACCGACGTCCTGGTAGCCGAGCTTCATGCCGTCCTTCCAGTAGACGCCGTGCGGCGACGGCGCCATGCGCCACTTCGGCGTGCCGTCCTCGTTCACCACCGGCAGGCCTTCCTTGACGATGTCGGCGGTGAAGGCGGTGTACCAGAACATCTGCTGGGCGATCTCGCCCTGGACAGGAACCGGGCCGGCTTCGCCGAAGGTCATGCCCTGGGCTTCCGGCGGCGCATAGGCCTTCAGCCACTCGAGATACTTCTGGATCGAATAGACCGCGGCCGGGCCGTTGGTGTCGCCGCCACGCGCGACGCAGGAGCCGACCGGACGCGAGTTCTCGTCGACCTTGATGCCCCATTCGTCGACCGGCAGGCCGTTCGGGATGCCCTTGTCGCCGTTGCCGGCCATCGACAGCCAGGCGTCGGTGAAGCGCCAGCCGAGCGACGGGTCCTTCTTGCCGTAGTCCATGTGGCCATAGACCTTCTTGCCGTCGATCTCGCGGCCGGTGAAGAACTCGGCGATGTCCTCATAGGCCGACCAGTTGACCGGAACGCCGAGGTCGTAGCCGTACTTGGCCTTGAAGTCGGCCTTGTTCTTCTCGTCGTTGAACCAGTCGTAGCGGAACCAGTAGAGGTTCGCGAACTGCTGGTCGGGCAGCTGGTAGAGCTTGCCGTCCGGCGCGGTCGTGAACGACGTGCCGATGAAGTCGTCGAGGTCGAGGTTCGGGTTGGTGACGTCCTTGCCTTCGTTGGCCATCCAGTCGGTCAGGTTGCGGGCCTGCTGGTAGCGCCAGTGGGTGCCGATCAGGTCGCGAGTCGTTGACATAGGCGTCATAGATGTTCTCGCCCGACTGCATCTGCGTCTGCAGCTTTTCGACGACGTCGCCTTCGCCGATCAGGTCATGGGTGATCTTGATGCCGGTGATCGCGGTGAAGGCCGGCGCCAGCACCTTGGATTCATATTCATGCGTGGTGATGGTTTCGGACACGACCTTGATGTCCATGCCGGCAAAGGGCTTGGCCGCGTCGATGAACCACTGCATTTCGGCTTCCTGGTCGGCGCGCGTCAGCGTCGACAGGTCGCCGATTTCGGTGTCGAGGAACGCCTTGGCTTCGTCCATTCCGGCAAAGGCCGGCCGCCGTGCTCAACAGCAGCAGCGGCAATCGCGGTCGTATGTCAATAAGTTGCTTTCGCATATGTATTCCTCCCTTAGGGTTTCAATTGCGATTCGGAGCGGCGATCGGCAGCGCCGGCCGCTCCGTCAGTTCCCGCCTCAGACGCAGCGGAACACGCCGATGGCGTAGACCACGGACAGAGGCGAGAGCCCACCACAGGTTGGGCCCGACCAGGCCCAGCCATGCGAGATGGATGAAGGCGCTGCCGAGCAGCGAGATGAACAGCCGGTCGCCGCGCGTCGTCTCGAACCGCAGGATGCCGACGCGCGGGTTGCCGCCCGGCGAGACATATTCCCAGACGCGCCATGCCGACGAGCAGCAGCGGCAGATGGTCGACGAAGAACAGCGCGGTCGGCAGCGTCCAGGCCATCCATGAGAAGTCCATCGAGCTGCCCTCCTTCACACCCTCCCCAGGGCAAAGCCCTTGGCGATGTAGTTGCGGACGAACTAGATGACGAGCGCGCCCGGGATGATGGTCAGCACGCCGGCCGCCGCCAGCACGCCCCAGTCCATGCCGGAGGCCGAGACCGTGCGCGTCATGGTCGCGGCGATCGGCTTGGCGTCGGTCGTGGTCAGCGTGCGCGCGATCAGCAGTTCCACCCAGGAGAACATGAAGCAGAAGAAGGCGGCGACGCCGATGCCGCGACGCGATCAGCGGCATGAAGATCTTCACGAAGAAGCGCGGGAAGGAATAGCCGTCGATATAGGCGGTCTCGTCGATCTCCTTCGGCACGCCCGACATGAAGCCTTCGAGGATCCAGACCGCCAGCGGCACGTTGAACAGGCAGTGCGCCAGCGCCACGGCGATATGCGTGTCGATCAGGCCGAAGGCCGAATAGAGCTGGAAGAACGGCAGCGCGAACACCGCCGGCGGCGCCATGCGGTTGGTCAGCAGCCAGAAGAACAGGTGCTTGTCGCCGAGGAAGCGGTAGCGCGAGAAGGCATAGGCCGCCGGCAGCGCCACCGCGACCGAGATCACCGTGTTCATCACCACGTAGATGATCGAGTTGATGTAGCCCTTGTACCAGGACGGATCGGTGAAGATCACCTTGTAGTTGCGCAGCGTCGGGTTCTGCGGCCACAGCGAGAAGGTCGCCGAGGATCTCCTGGTTGGTCTTGAAGCTCATGTTGACGAGCCAGTAGATCGGCAGCATCAGGAAGAGGATGTAGATCGTCGGCACCAGCCAACGGAAGCGGCTCTTGCGCGCGGCGCATGGCGTGCGAACCGTCGCGATCGGCGGCTGCGGCCGATGGCCGGTGTACGGGCATGGTGCTGTCATGCTGGTCACTGGCCATCCTCGCGTCTGGCTCGTCGTCGACATTGGTCATGACGGTGTAGAAGACCCAGGACAGCAGCAGGATGATCAGGAAGTAGATGATCGACATCGCCGCCGCCGGGCCGAGGTCGAACTGGCCGACCGCCATCTTGACGAGGTCGATCGACAGGAAGGTCGTCGAATTGCCCGGCCCGCCGCCGGTGACGACGAAGGGCTCGGTGTAGATCATGAAGCTGTCCATGAAGCGCAGCAGCACGGCGATCAGCAGCACGCGCTTCATCTTCGGCAGCTGGATGTAGCGGAACACCGACCAGCGCGAGGCGCCGTCGATCTGGCCGCCTGGTAGTAGGCATCCGGGATCGAGACGAGGCCGGCATAGCACGAGCAGCACGACGAGGCTCGTCCAGTGCCAGACATCCATGACGATGACGGTCACCCAGGCGTCGAACGGGTCGTTGGCGTAGTTGTAGTCGATGCCGAGCGCCGCCAGCGTGTAGCCGAGCAGGCCGATGTCGACGCGGCCGAAGACCTGCCAGATCGTGCCGACGACGTTCCACGGGATGAGCAGCGGCAGCGCCATCAGGACGAGGCAGACCGGCACGCCCGAGCCCTTGCTCGGCATGTTGAGCGCGATGAAGATGCCGAGCGGAATCTCGATCGCCAGGATGATGACGGAGAAGATCAGGTTGCGGCCGAGCGCATCCCAGAAGCGGTCGCGACGTCAGCATCGTCCTCGAACCAGTCGGTGCCGGCCCAGAAGAACTCGTTGTTGCCGAACGTGTCCTGCACCGAATAGTTGACGACCGTCATCAGCGGGATGACCGCCGAGAAGGCCACCAGCACGCAGCACCGGCAGCGACCATGAACCAGGCCTTGTTGTTCCAGGTCTTTTCCATGCTCAGGCGCTCCTTCTCGACACGCCAGGAATCGGCGTAGATGTTGATGCCGCCGGATCGAAGCGTGACCCTCGGCTCGGCCGGAATGTCGGCGTCCTCCGGCAGCGACGGCGTCGATGTCGCTGCCCGTCCGAGCTTGGCGCGCACGATCTTGTGGCGGCCGATATCCTCGACCTTGCTGATCGTGCACCGGCATGCCCTCGCGGCCGAATGCCACGAATTCCGGCCGGATGCCGAGCTCGATCGCGCCTTCGCCGAGCTCGCCGTAGTCGCGGGCGAGCCTGATCTCGTTGGCGCCGATGCGCGCGACATCGCCCTTCACCGTGCACCGGCAGGACGTTCATGCCCGGCGAGCCGATGAAATAGCCGACGAAGGTGTGCGCCGGCTCGCTCGAACAGTTCCGCCGGCGTGCCGATCTGCACGATCTCGCCGTCGTACATCACGACGACCTTGTCGGCGAAGGTCAGCGCCTCGGTCTGGTCGTGCGTGACGTAGATCATGGTGTAGCCGAAGCTGGCGGTGCAGCTGCTTCAGCTTGCGAGCGCAGCACCCACTTCATGTGCGGGTCGATGACGGTCAGCGGCTCGTCGAACAGGATGGCGTTGACGTCGTAGCGGACGAGGCCGCGGCCGAGCGAGATCTTCTGCTTCTCGTCGGCGGTCAGGCCCCTCGCCTTGCGGTCGCGCCATGTCGGCAAGGTCCATCATCGCCGAGCATCTCGTTGACCGGCGCTCGACCTCGTCCTCCGGCACGCGGCGGTTGCGCAGCGGAAAGGCGAGATTGTCGTAGCACCGTCATGGTGTCGTAGATCGACCGGGAACTGGAACACCTGCGCGATGTTGCGCTCCTCGGGCTGACAGGTGCGTCACGTCCTTGCCGTCGAACAGGATGTTGCCGCTGCGAGGGCACCAGCAGGCCGGAAATGATGTTGAGCAGCGTGGTCTTGCCGCAGCCGGACGGGCCGAGCAGCGCATAGGCGCCGCCGTCCTCCCATTCGTGGTGCACCTCCTTCAGCGCGAAATCGGCATTCGACTTCGGATTGGGAAGGTAGGAGTGGCGCATGCCGGTCGAGCGTGATGCTTCGCCATGGTCAGACCGCCCTTGCCGCGAGCAGACGATCAGCTTCTTGCCGGCGTCGAACACGAAGAAGCGCGACTGGTCGAGGAAGACCGGGATCGTCTCGTCATGGCTCAGGCGGTGCACGCCGTGCATCAGCATCACCCATCTGCAGATCGCCGGCCTGCAAGATGGACGAAGCTTTCCGAGCCGGTGATCTCCGTCGTCGTCACCCTTGCCTCCAGCATCAGCGACTTGCCGGCGGGTTCCTTCAGCGAGCAGCTGGTGCGGCCGGAAGCCGACCGTGTAGTGGCCGTCGGCCAGAGCGGCGACATCGGCCGGCACGTCGGTGGAGCGGTCGCCATAGACGAACTTGCCGCCGCTCTTGACCAGCGGGATGAGTGTTCAGCGGCGGATCGGAAAAGGTCTGCGCCGTCACCAGGTCGGCGGGCTTGCGGAAGACGTCGATCGTGTCGCCGAACTGCGTCACCCTGCCCTTCGTGCAGCGTCGCGGTGTTGCCGCCCAGCAGCAGCGCCTCCTGCGGCTCGGTGGTGGCGTAGACGAAGATCGCGCCGGTCTCGGCGAAGATGCGCGGCAGTTCCGCGCGCAGTTCCTCGCGCAGCTTGTAGTCGAGATTGGCGAGCGGCTCGTCGAGCAGCACCAGTCCGGCCTTCTTGACGAGCGCGCGGGCAAGCGCGGTGCGCTGCTGCTGGCCGCCCGAAAGGTTGAGCGGCGTGCGATCGAGATAGGGCGTGAGCCTCAGCAGCGTCCGCTGCCTCGCGCACCCCGCGGTCGATGGTCTTGGCGTCGAGCCGCGCAACGCGCAGCGGCGAGGCGATGTTCTCGTAGACCGTCATCGCCGGATAGTTGATGAACTGCTGGTAGACCATGGCGACGTTGCGCTTCTGGACCGGCACGCCGACGACGCTGACGCCGTCCATGAGGATGTCGCCCTGCGGTCGGCTTGTCGAGCCCGGCCATCAGCCGCATCAGCGAGGTCTTGCCGGAGAGCGTCGGCCCCAGCAGAACGTTGAGGGAACCGCCCTCGAGGCGCAGCGACACATCCTTGATGTGCAGGCTGTTGCCCACTTTCTTGCTAACGTTCTTCATTTCCAGCATGGCAGACCTTGTTCCGGAGCCCGGGAGCATGAAACCGACGGCGGCGAATTCCCCTGTCAAACGATGCGGCGATTCCTCTTGCGGGACTGCACGCGGGCTTTTCCGCCCCTGGCATCAGAATGGATCGGGGCGGCCATGGCAATGGCAATTGCGCGCATGGCAAAGGCGCAGCCGTCCATGACGCTGCCGCCAGCATTATCTCTTGAGTTTTTAGACAGCTGATCCTCCCAGATCGATCTCGTCTCTTTTTGGGAAACGAAAGCCGTCACAGGAAAAGCGAATAAAAAACGAATGTCAAACGAAATTTCTATACCACGAACAATGGCAGCAATCTTTTCACCTGCGCCAGCCTTGGCCGAAAGAGTTACGGCATCGAACACCTCAAGGGCTGGCATGCTGCAATTTCCCATGGACGGCTTAACTTCACCCGTCCCTGCGTGACCGGTAGTCAATCCTTGAGAACCCTGGAGGTTTCATTTCGGGTTCGTTTTGGCCAGTTGCACTCACCTTGGGCTATTTCAACTTGAGCAGCACCTGGCCTGCCTGGACCTGATCGCCCACGCGAACGAGCACCTCGCCGACGATTCCGGAACACTTCAGCGAATGCGCATTTTCCAGCTTCATCGCGTCGATGACCACAAGAGGCTCGCCGGCTTCCACGGCATCGCCAACCACGGCATTCACCGCACGGACCTGGCCGGTGGTCGCGGCCCGCAGCACGCCGTCACCGGCACCCAGGCCGGTATCGGCAGCAGGCGCAAGGGATTGGTCATCAACGCGATAATCGCGCCCTTGCAAGGCGAAGTGAATAGCATCGCCCTCCCGGATGAACACCACGGCGCGTTCGACCCCATCGATGCGGATTGTTGCATCGGCGGTTCCGTCAACTTGCGCGGCAACGCTGTGGGTGGTCCCGCTGACGGTGACTTCGCAGTCCGCGTTGTCGAGCCATCTGACGCCGGCCTCGCATGGCTGCCCGTCGAGCAGGTATCGCAAGGGTGCCGCAAATGGCATCGCAAGGCCACGCTGAACCGGCGGAGGCATCCGCAGCAATACTGCCGCTGCGATGGCAGCGGTTCCATTGCCGGCGCTGACGGCCAGTGAGCCGCCATTGGCCTCGACGAAAGCGGTGGTCGCCTGCCCTGCCACGAAGTCCGGGTGCGACAGCACAGCGCTCAGGAATGCGCGGTTGGTGGGTAGCCCGAGCGCGACGCTCCTCCCAAGCCCGGACAGGAGTTTGCGCCGCGCGTCTTCGCGCGTGACACCATGGCCGGCCAGCTTGGCGATCATCGAATCATGATGCGGCGAGACGGCCGCCCCTGTTTCCATCGCCGTATCGACGCGCAGCTCCGTTGGCATTCGCCACAGTCCGATCCGGCCCGATTGGGGAAGGAAACTGTTTGCGGGATCTTCGGCGCAAAGCCGGGCCTGTATTGCATGGCCCTCGAAGCGGACATCGCCTTGCGCAATGCCGATGGGTTCACCCGCCGCGATGCGCAGCTGCAGTTCGACAAGGTCAAGGCCGGTGATGGCTTCCGTCACTGTGTGCTCGACCTGAAGGCGCGTGTTCATTTCCATGAAATGGAAGTCGCCCTGCGCGCCCAGCAGATATTCCAGCGTGCCCGCGCCCTCGTAGCCGATAGCGCGGACGGCGGCGATGCTCGCCTCGCCCATGGCTGCGCGGATCTTGGGCGTGATTGCGGGCGATGGCGCTTCCTCCACCAGTTTCTGGTGGCGGCGCTGAACCGAACAGTCGCGCTCGCCCAGGTGAATGGCATTGCCGTGGCGGTCGCCGAAAACCTGGATTTCGACGTGGCGCGCATCCGGCACCATTTTTTCGAGGATCACGGCGTCGTCGCCGAACGCGCCCTTCGCCTCCGACCTGGCGCTGCGAAGCATCTGCGGAAAATCGCCCGCGCTTTGCACAAGGCGCATGCCGCGCCCGCCGCCACCCATCGCCGCCTTGATCATGACCGGATAGCCGATTGCCTCAGCCTCCACCGCCAGCCGCTCATCGCCCTGGTCAGCCCCGTCATAACCGGGGATGCAGGGCACGCCGGCTGCCCGCATCGCCTGCTTGGCGGCGGCCTTGTTGCCCATCAAGGCAATGGCGCTGGCGGACGGCCCGACGAACACCAGACCCGCGGCGGCGCAAGCTTGCGCGAAGGCAGGGTTTTCGGACAGGAAACCGTAGCCGGGATGCACCGCGTCGGCGCCGGACCTGCGCGCCGCATCGATGATCGCGTCGATGTCGAGATAGGTCGTTGCCGGGGTCTCCCCGTCCAGCGCCACGGCAAGATCGGCCGCGCGCACATGCATCGAACCCGCATCGCCGCGCGAATGAATGGCGACAGTTCGATAGCCCATGCGCCGGGCCGTGCGAATGATCCGCAACGCGATCTCGCCGCGATTGGCGACAAGCAGCGTCGAAAACGGCGTGGCGGTCATGGGCGCGCGACCCCGAACTGCACCGGACGCAGCACGGTGCGGTCGCCCTGTGCACAGATATCCAGCACTTCCGCCAGCACGTGCCGTGTGTCGCGCGGATCGATGATCCCGTCGTCGAGCAGCCGGGCGCTGGTGTGGAAGGCGCTCATCTGACTGGTGAAAAGCTGATCGATCCGTTCGCGCTGCAGCGCCAGTTCCCTGGCGTCCAATTCCACGCCGCGCCGCTGCAGCCGCGGCCTTTGCAACGTATTCCATCGTTCCCGCAGCCTGGTCCGGACCCATCACGGCCGTGACTGCATTGGGCCAGGAAAAGCAGAAGCGCGGCTTGAGGCCGCGCCCGCACATGCCGTAATTGCCGGCGCCGAACGATGCGCCGCAATAGAACGTGATCTGGGGCACGTCGGCATTGGCCACCGCCTGCAGCATCTTCGATCCGTGCTTGATCATTCCGGCCTCCTCGAAGGCGCGCCCGACCATGAAGCCCGTCGTGTTGTTGAGGTAGACAAGCGGCGTGCCGGACTGGCAGCACAGCTGAATGAAGTGCGTTGCCTTGTTGGCCCCGGCGGGATCCAGCGGACCGTTGTTGGTGACGATGCCGATCAGCCTGCCCTTGACGCGTGCATGGCCACAGACCGTGGCGCTGCCGTAATCCGCGCCGATCTCGTCGAACACGCTGCCATCGACGACGCGTGCGATGACCTCCTTCATGTCGACGGGACGGCGCCAGTCGGCCGGCATGATGCCAAGCAGGTCTTCGGCGGGAAAGGCAGGCTCGCTGAAGCCTGGATGCGCGCCCGTGGCAGGTTCCCAGCCCAGATCCGCGACGATCCGGCGCGCAATGCCCAGCGCATGGCGGTCGTCTTCGGCAATGAAGTCGCCGAGGCCGGAGATCGAGGCATGCATCTGCGCGCCGCCCAGCTCCTCCTCGCTGGCGATCTCGCCGGTGGCTGCACGCAGCAATGGCGGCCCGGCAAGGAAGGCGCGGGTGCGCCCGCGCACCATGACGATGTAGTCGGAAAGACCGGTCTGGTATGCCCCGCCCGCGGTGGACGAACCATGCGTGACCGTCACGACCGCAATTCCCGCCGCCGAGAGCCGCGCAAGGTTGCGGAAGATCGTGCCGCCGCGAACGAAGTCCTCGACGCGGTAGTCCATCAGGTTTGCGCCCGCGCTTTCGATCGAGCTGCACGAATGGCAGCCGGTTCTCCAGCGCCATTTCCTGAATTCGAAGCTGCTTCTCCAGGCCCTGCGGCTGCAGCGCACCGGCAGCGATGCCGCTGTCGCTGGCGCTGATCATGCAGCGAACGCCCGAAACGATGCCGATGCCGGCGATCACGCCCCCCCCGGGCACCGGTCTTTTGCTCGTCCGGCACGTCCATGCACCAGCCTGCAAGCGTCGACAATTGCAGGAACGGCGCGCCCGGATCGGCCAGCAGCGCCACGCGCTCGCGCGGCAGCAATTGCCCGCGTTCCTCAAAGCGCGGCTTGGCTCTGGCCGATTGGTCCTGCGTGCGCTGCTCGTATTGGCGCAGCCTGCCGATCAGCGCCAGCATGGCGGTCGCGGTTCTCGGCAAATGCCTGACCGGCAGTATCCAGATGTGATTGAACTACAGCCATGCAGCCCGTCCCGCTTCACGCCCGGGGCAAGCTTAACGGCTCGCCGGCCTTAGCGCAAAGCGCAACGCGCTGCAAGACAAGGGTGCCGGGACCGGGCGGGACAGGTGCTCGTCTGCCGTTTCGTTGGCCAGGAAGAGAAACCGGGAAAAAGCCTATCCTGTTCACCGTACCGCCGTGCCCGGTTGACGCGGTCCCAGCGGGGGCAGAACGCGCGCAGGCGCTGGCAGTTCCGCATGTTCGGCATGCGCCTTGCCCGTGGCGGACCCGGTGATAAGCTTGCCTGAGGGGCAGCGAGGCGGGGGAAATTCCATGACAATCTTGCTGATCGTCGCGACCATTGCTGACCTTGCCCTGGGCGTGCTGCTCGTGGCGGTGTCAGGCTTCATACTGCAAGGCGTCAACAATACCGGGCCGATGGATGGTGCGATCTGGTTCGTGCTGATGGTGCTTCTGTGCTTCGCCGCGCCTGTGCTGCGGCTGGGTGTTGCGCAAGCGGATGCAGCCGCCGGCGGTGCTCTCAATCGCCTTCTCGCCGCTCATCGTCGGGGCGTTCGTGCTGCTTGCCGAGCCGCTGTTCGTCTGAGGCACTTGCCCTGCATGGCGGATTGTTGGAAGAGCATTGCGCATGAATTTGCGCAGGAGGCTTCCTTGGCCGCGTTGAAACAAGAACCGCTGTTTGCCGCCCGGCTCAATTCGTTCAAGGTCGGAGCGGAACAATACTGGCCGGGCAAGAACCGCATCACCACCGCCGATCTCATCGCGCGGGCCGCCACGGTCGAGGGGCTTAATGCGGCCGATCTCAATTACCCCGACCACTTCGCCGGCACTTCCGTGGCGGATCTGAAATCGGCGACGGAGGGCTGCGGTGTCGCGCTCAACGGCCTCGCCATGCGCTACTACACCGAACCCGGCTTCAAGCTCGGCGCGTTCACCCATCCCGACCCGGCGGTTCGCCAGGCGGCGGTGGACCTCACCCGGCGCGGCATCGACACGCTGGCGCAGATGGGCGGGTCGCTGATGACGCTGTGGATGGGCCAGGACGGCTTCGACTATTCCTTCCAGGGCGATTATGCGCGCATGTGGGACACGACCGTCGAGGCGCTGGATGCGGTCTGCGCGCATGACCGCGACCATCGACATCGCCATCGAATACAAGCCGAACGAGCCGCGCTCCTATTCGCTGATGCCGGACGTCGGCGACCACGCTGCTGGCGATCCGCGAAGTGCGGGGCGGCGAATCTGGGCGTCACGCTCGATTTCGCCCATGTGCTTTATGCCGACGAGATGCCGGCCATTCGGCCGTATCTCGTCGCGCGCCACTCGCGCCTGCTCGGCGTTCATCTCAACGACGGCTACGGCAAGCGCGACGACGGCCTGATGGTCGGCGAGCGTGCACCCGGTGCAGACGCTGGAGCTGCTCGTGATGCTGGAGCGGATCGGCTATGGCGGGCGCGATCTATTTCGACACCTTCCCCGATCATTCCGGGCTCGATCCGGTGGCCGAGTGCCGCACGAACATCGACGTGGTGCGGCGGCTGCGGCAGATCGCGGCCGGGCTGCGCCGCGAATGCTGAGCTCGCGGCGGCAATCGAGCGGCAGGACGCGCCGGCAAGCCAGGCCATTGTCAACGCGGCGCTGTATGGAAGCGGCAAATGAGCGTGCTCGTCGCCGGTTCGCTGCATCTCGACGTCGTGGTGCGCGCGCCCAGATTGCCGGCGCGCGACGAAACGCTGATGGGAAGCGGCGTCGATTTCGTCTGTGGCGGCAAGGGCGGCAACCAGGCGCTGGCGGCGGCTCGCATGGGCGCGGCGACGGCCATGGCCGGCAAGGTGGGAGACGACATCTTCGCGCCAATTCTCCTTGAAAACCTTGAGCAAGCGGGCGTCGACATTTCCGCCGTCCAGCGCGGCGCGGGCGAGCGCTCCGGCATGAGCGCGGCCATTGTCGAGGCTTCGGGCGATTATGGGGCGGTGGTGGTATCGGCCGCCAACCTGACGATCGATGCGGCGCTCATCCCGGTTGCACCCGGTACCAACGTGGTGGTGCTGCAAAACGAAATCTCTCCGGCGATGAACCTTTATGTCGCCGGGCTCGCGCATGCGGCGGGGGCAAAGGTCGTGCTCAACGCCGCGCCGATGCGAGCGATGGACCCTGAACTGGTTTCGCTGTGCGATGTGCTGATCGTCAACCGGGTCGAGGCGGCGGAGCTGTTCGGACAATCGTGCGAGAGCCGCGAGGAGGCAATGGAAATCGCGGCTCATGCCGGCGGCTTTTCCAATCTGGTGCTGACGCTTGGCGGCGATGGCGCGGTGCTGCGGCAGGCAAGCAATGCGGCAACGCATTTTCCGGCCTTCAAGGTGAAGGTGCATTCGACGCATGGCGCGGGCGACATGTTCGCGGGCGCGCTCGCGGCCCGGCTCGATGCGGGCGACGAACTATCCGCCGCCCTGCCCTTCGCGCAGGCCGCCGCGGCGTTGCACGTGGCGACGCCGCTGGACGAGCGGCCCCGAATTGACGCGCAGGCGGTGCGTGATTTCATGGCCGCCAATTAGAGGACACACATGCTGAAACACATCGATCCGCTGCTTACCGGCGAACTGCTCAACGTCCTGCAGACCATGGGACATGGCGACGACCTGGTGATCTGCGACCGCAACCATCCGGCCGCGACCATTGCCGCGCACACCACGCATGGCCGGGTAATCGTCATTGCCGGAGCCACCCTGCCCCAGCTTTCGCGCGCGATCCTCCAGCACTTTCCGCTGGACACTTTCGTCGATGCGCCGGTGACGCGCATGCAGGTGGTGGGCGCGCCGGCAGGCGAACTGGTTCAGGCGCATGTCGACATGCAGCGGGCGGCGGACGAGGCGGAGGGCCGGCCTGTCGGCATGGCGGCTCTGGAGCGCTTCGCCTTCTACGAGGCGGCGAAGCGCTCCTTCGCCATCGTGCAGACCTCCGATCCGGGGCCTTATGGCTGCTTCATCCTGAAGAAGGGCGTGCTTTGACGCTCAGGTCGTCGGCGCGTCTTCCCGCATCAGGCCCTTTTCCTTCAGCTCGTGCCAGAGCGCGGGCGGAATTTCGACGGTAAGGTTCGCCACGTTGCTTGCGACCTCGTCCACGCTCTGGCCGCCGGGAATGACCGAGACGACCGCCGGGTGCAGCAGCGGGAACTGGAGCGCGGCCTCGATCAGCCGCACGCCGTGCTTCTCGCAGATCGCCTCGATCTCCGCGACCCGCGTCCAGCATGTGCGGCGGGGCTGGATCGTAGATTGTAGAACGCCCCCGGCTTCGGCCCGGTGGCCAGGATGCCGGAATTGTACGGCCCGCCCATGACGATGCCGATGCCGCGTTCTCGCAATGCGGCAGGAAAGTCTCAGCGCCTCCTGCTCCAGCAGCGTATAGCGGCCGGCCAGCAGGAAGAGGTCGAAATCGCCCGCTCGGGCAGGCGCTGGCAGAGCTGCCATTCGTTGACGCCGGCGCCGAAGGCCTTGATGACGCCCTGCGTCGCGCAGCGACAGCAGCGCCTAGTAGCCGCCGGCCATGAACTCGTCGATCTGCTCGTCCACCAGGCCTCGGACTCGTGGTGAACAGGTCGAGGTCATGGGCGAAGCAGGATGTCGACCCGGTCGACGCCCAGCCGCTCCAGGCGAGAACTCGAGCGAGCGCATCACGCCGTCATAGCTGTAGTCGTAGACCTCGTTGCGCGACGGCACGTCGAAGAACTTGCCGATGCCGTCGCGCTCCTCGGGCGTGCGCACCTGGAGCAGCCGCCCGATCTTGGTCGACAGCACGTAGTCGTCGCGCGGCTTGCCGCGCAGGAACGGTTCAGCCGCGTCTCGGACAGGCCCAGGCCATAGAGCGGCGCGGTGTCGAAGTAGCGCATCCCGGCCTCCCAGGCCGCGTCCAGCATCGCATCGCGCCTCCTCGTCGCGTGATCGCGCGGTAGAGATTGCCGAGCGGCGCCGTGCCGAAGCCCAGTTCGGTGAAGGTCAGGCCGCCGTTGCCGAGCCGGTCCCAGTGCCGTGTCTTCAGTGTCATCGTCTCCTCCCTCGTCGGACTGACATGCTAGAATGAATCAGTCTTCGGGCTGCAAGCCCGTATCCCGACGGCTAGGTCTCGCCGCTCGATCGGGGAGGACGGAGGAGGATCATGCGTGCAGAATTTCCGCGGGTCTTCGGCACGGGCGAAGCCGGTGATCGCCATGGTGCATCTCGGCGCCCTGCCGGGCTCGCCGCTTGCATGACGCGCGAGGCGGGGCTCGAGGGGCTGGTCGAGGCGCGCGCGGCCGACCTTGCGCGCGCTGCAGGCGGCCGGCTTCGATGCCGTGATGTTCGGCAACGAGAACGACCGGCCCTACGAGTTCAAGGTCGACACCGCCTCGACCGCGACCATGGCCTATGTCATCGGGCGGCTGCGCGCCGAGATCACCGTGCCGTTCGGCGTCAACGTGCTGTGGGACCCGATGAGCATCGATGGCGCTGGCCGCCGCGACCGGGCGCGGCCTTCGTGCGCGAGATCTTCACCGGCACCTATGCCTCCGACATGGGGCCGTGGACGCCCGATGCCGGCGCGGCGATGCGCTATCGCGACCGGCTGGGCCGGCAGCGACCTCGCGCATGCTCTACAACGTCTCGGCCGAGTTCGCCTGATTCGCTCGACCGGCGCAGCCTGCCCGACCGGGCGCGCAGCGCGGTGTTCTCCTCGATCCCCGACGCGATCCTCGTCTCCGGCGCGATCACCGGCGAGGCGGCGGCGATGCGCGACCTCGAGGCGGTGAAGAAGGTGCTGCCCGACACGCCGGTGCTCGCCAATACCGGGCGTCAAGCATGCGACGGTGGCCGACGTGCTGCGAGATCGCCGACGGCTGCATCGTCGGCTCCTCGCTGAAGGTCGACGGCAACACCTGGAACGCCGTCGATCCCGAGCGCGCGGCGGAGTTCATGCGCGCTCGTCCGCGCCGCGCGGGGCGCATGAGCATGACGAGGACGCGGCATGCAAGCGGCTGGACGCTCGATCGACCTGATGCTGATCCCCGGGCTCTCAGCGGCCATGAGGGCCGGGTGCGGCGGCTGCATCGCGCGCGCAGCTGCGAGGCGCTCGGCATCGCGCCGCGCACCGACCGGCTCGGCAATCTGATCGCGACGCTCGCAGGGCGACCCAGGACGCGCCCTCGGTCATGCTCTTCACCCACATGGACCAGCTCGGCTTCGTCGTGCGCAAGATCGAGGCGGACGGCCTGATCCGGGTCGAGCGGCTCGGCGGCGTGCCGGAGCGGGCGCTGCCGTCGCAGGCGGTGCTGCTTTGCGTCGGCGAAGGGCAGGACGTGCCGGGCGTCATCGCCAACAAGAGCCACCACGCGACGACGCCGGAGGAGAAGTACAAGGTCGCTGCCCTACGCCGGAGCTCTACATCGACGCCGGCTTCGGCAGTCGCCGCGGCGGTGCGCGGCGGCCGGCATCGATATCGGCACGCCGATCGTCTATCGCGCCGAAGGTGGTGGAGCTGGCCGGCGACCGGATCGCCGGCACCTCGGTCGACGACCGCGCCGGCTGCGCCGTGCATGCTCGAGGTGGCGCGGGCGCTGCACGGACGCGGCAGAGCGGCCGACGGTGCATCTCGTCTTCTCGGTGCAGGAGGAGTTCAACCTGCGCGGCGCGGTGACGGCGGCGCAGGCGCTGAAGCCCGACATCGCGATCCAGCTCGACCTGATGCTCGCCACCGACACGCCCGACATGGCGCGACGCGCGGCGAGGTGACGCTCGGCGGCGGGCCGGCGCATGAGCCTCTATTCGCTTCCACGGCCGCGGCACGCTCAACGGCACGCATCCCGCATCCGGCGCTGGTGCGGCTGTTCGAGGAGACGGCGGCGGCGGAGAGGCTGCCGCTGCAGCGCAGCGCCCATATCGGGGCGCTGACCGATCCGTCCTACGTGCAGCTCGTCGGCGAAGGCGTCGCCGCGATCGATCTCGGCTTTCCCATGCCGCTACACGCATTCGTCGCTCGAAGTCTGCGACCTCGCCGATCTCGAGGCGCTGACGCAGCTGCTGGTCGCGGCGCTCGGCGCGGATCGACGCCGGAGTTCAGCCTCGACCGGGACGACTACGTCGACATGAAGCACTATCTCGGCATCGACATCGGCACCTTCGAATCGAAGGGCGTGCTGGTCGACGCGGCACGGGCCGGATCGTCGCCAGGCCGCCGCGCCCGCACAAGATGCTCGTGCCGCAGCCCGGCTGGGCCGAGCACCGGCCGAGCGAGGACTGGTGGGGCGATTTCGCCTTCATCACCCGCGAAGCTGCTCGCCGACAGCGGCGTCGATCCGCCAGTCGACATCCGCGCCGTCGGCGGCGAGCGCCATCGGCCCCTGCATGCTGCCGGTCGATGCGGACGGCGAGCCGCTGATGAACGCCGTGCTCTACGGCGTCGACACGCGCGCGGCAGCGGAGATCGAGGAGCTGACGCAGCGGATCGGCGAGGACGCGCTCCTCGACGCGCTGCGGCAATGCGCTGACCTCGCAGTCGGTCGGCCCGAAGATCCTGTGGCTGCAAGCGCAACCGCCCGGAGATCTTCGCGCAAGACCGCGCAAGATCCTGACCTCGACCACCTATCATCGTGCACGGCTGACCGGCGACTACGTCATCGACCACTACACGGCGGCGAACTTCTCGCCGCTCTACGACATCGCCGACGGCAGGACTGGAGCGACGACACTGGCGCCCGACATCATCGACGCTCGAGCAGCTGCCGCGACCTGCTGTGGACGACCGAGATCGCCGGGCACGTGACGGCGAAGGCGGCGGCGGAGACCGGCCTCGCGGCCGGCACGCCGGTCATCGTGCGGCACGATCGATGCGGCGGCGGAGGCGGTCAGCGTCGGCGTCGTCGCAGCCCGGCGACATGATGCTGATGTACGGCTCGACCATCTTCATCATCCTGCTCACGGCGAAGCCGCGTGCGCGGATGCCCGGCTGTGGTATGCGCCCTGGCTGTTCCCGGGCCAGCATGCCTCGATGGCGGGGCTGGCGACCAGCGGCACGCTGACCCACTGGTTCCGCGACCAGTTCGCGCGCGAGCTCGACCCGACGACGGCCTTCGCCGCGCTTGCGCGAGGAGGCGGCAGGCATCGCCGCCCGGCGCGAACGGGCTGGTCGTGCTGCCCTATTTCTCCGGCGAGCGGACGCCGATCCACGATCCGCATGCCAAGGGCGTGATCTTCGGCCTCAACCTGACCCATACGCGCGGCGACATCTACCGCGCGCTGCTCGAAGGCATCGCCATGCGGCACGGCCCACGTCATCGAGACCTACGCGCGAGATCGGGCAGCGCGCCGCAGCGGATCTTCGCGGTCGGCGGCGGCACCAAGAACACGGTCTGGTCGCAGGCGACCTCGGACATTTCGCGGCCGTGACGCAGATCGTGCGCGAGAAGACGTCGGGCGCTCGCTACGGCGATGCCTTCCTCGCCGCGCTGGCGGTGGGCGATGTGCAGCCCGGCGACATCGCGCGCTGGAACCCGGTCGCAGGGCGAGATCGCGCCGGTGACCGCGCAACGCTCGACATGTATGCCCGCCGCACGTCGGCGTCGGCGCGCAATCTACGATCGGACCAGGGACCTGATGGCCGGGCTCGATCAAACCGCCTGAGGAGCCGAACATGGACGATTTCTTCACGAAGGCGCTGGGTGAACTCGGCACTGCGCTGGCGCAGGTCGATCAAGCCAGGCTGGACGAGGCCTGCCGCCTGATTTCGGGCGTGCGGCGCGTGGGGCTCTACGGCTGCGGGCGCGAGGGGCTTATGATCCGCGCGCTGGCGATGCGGCTCTATCATTGCGGGCTGGACGCGCACACCTTCGGCGAAATGGACATGCCGCCGCTCGGAAGCCGGCGATCTGTTTTTCGCCAGTTCCGGGCCGGGGGACCTTGCGACCGTCAATGCGCTGGTGCGGGTCGCGCGCAATGCCGGGGCGCAGGTGATGGTGCTGACCTCGCAGCCCGAGGGGCCGGACCCGCGCCTCGCCGATTTCGTGCTGGTGCTGCCGGCGCAGACCATGGCGAGCGACCAGTCGGCGGCGGCGAGCTCCGTTCTGCCGATGGGATCGATCTTCGAGGGCGCGATGTTCCTGCTGTTCGAGGCGATGGTTGCTGCGGATCGCAGGCTTGCGCGGCGAAACCGCCGCCAGCGATGCGCGCCCGCCACACCAACATGGAGTAGACCGCATGCGCTACGAAATGATGCTGCCGCACCAGATCCGCACGGCGATCGCGCGAGAACTGGCCGGTCGTGCTGCCGCTCGGCGTGCTCGAATATCACGGCGAGCACATGGCGGTGGGCATGGACACGCTGGCCGTGATCAAGATGCTGGAGATCATCGAGCCGGAGATCGATCATCGTGATCCTGCCGCCATTCTACTACGGCGCGGCGAGCTATGCGGTGGCGCCGCCGGAGGGCAACGGCTCGGTGCAGGTCGATGCCGGCAAGCTCGCGCCTTCGCCGAGGAGATGTTCTACGGCCTGCTGCGCATCGGCTTTCGCAACATCCACGGCTTCATCCATCACCAGACCGAGAATTTCGCCGCCGGCATGCCGACCGACCTCGCCTTCAAGCTTCGGCGCGCGGCAGGCGATCTTCCGCTTCCTCGAAAAGGAGCGCGGCGAAGGCTGGTGGGGCGACGAGAAGATGGCCGACTACTACGCCGAAGCAGGCGGCGGGCGACGATCCGTTCAACTGGATCAAGATCCATCCGCTGATGTCGCCGGAGATCATCGCGCAATATCCGTTCGACCATGCCGGCATCGGCGAGACGTCGCTGATGCTGGCGCTCTGCCCGGAGGCGGTGGACACTGCAGCGAACTCGCCGACAACACCGGCTGGTACACGCAGACCGCCAAGGATGCTTCGGCGGAGCTCGGCGCAGAAGGCGCGCGATCTGATCCGCGGCGCGGCTGCTGTCGATCCTGCGCGGACTGACGGCGTCTACTTCACCGCGCCCGCGGTCAGGCCCTTGACGATGTAGCGCTCGAGGAAGATGCCGATGACGATCAGCGGCACGATGGCGGCGGTGGAGAGCGCCGCCATCGACCACCAGTTGATGCCCTGCGAGCCGGTCTGGCTCGCCACCATCACCGGCAGCGTCTTGGCGTTGGTGCTGGTCAGCAGCGCCGCGAAGAAATACTCGTTCCAGCACAGGACGACGCGAGAGGATGAAGGCCGCCACCATGCCCGGCAGCGCGATCGGCAGGACGATGCGGAAGAAGGCGCCCCAGATCGAGCAGCCGTCGACCAGCGCCGCCTCCTCGAGCTCGATCGGGATGGTGTCGAACTGGTCGCGCATGATCCAGATGACGATCGGCAGCACCATCAGCGTGTAGAGCAGGATCAGGCCGATCGTGCGTGTCGAGCAGCGCCAGCTCCTTGTAGAGCACGAGGAACGGCAGCGCGAGCACGACCGGCGGCAGGATCAGCTGCGACAGGAAGAAGAACGAGATGTCCTTGTTGCGCCATGATCAGCCGAACTTGTAGCGAGAAGCGGCTCAGGCCATAGGCGGCGAGCGAGCCGATGATGCACGCGCCAGGCACGAGGCGCCGACCGAGGCTGATGATCGTGTTCCAGAAGCGCTTGAGGAATTCGTCGCGCACCGTCGAGATCTGCGCCGATCGTGTCGGGCGACAGGCCGAGCGAGCGCCAGCCCTCCAGTCCGGCTGTGAAGTCGACCCAGGGGATCGATGTGGCCCTGCGTGCACGTCCAGCGCCATCTTGAACGAGGTCGTGATCGTCCAGTAGATCGGGAACAGGCAGATGAACGCCCAGAAGATCAGCAGCGCCGTAGATCGAGCACGCGCGTGCGACCAGCCAGCTCGGCGCGCCGGTCGATGCGGCGCGTCGTGTCGATCTGGTCGCTGCATGGCGTCGGCTCATGCTCAGGTACGTCGGCCGCATGCAGCGGCTCGGCGAGCTTCAGCAGCAGCGTCACGAAGATGATGATGAGGACGAGGTAGACCATCGCCAGCATCGTGCCGTAGCCGACATTCGAGCGGTCGCGGTACTCGCGGAAGATGAAGCTCGACACCGTGTCGGTCGCGCCGCCCGGGCCGCCCGACGGTGACGTTGATGACGATGTCGGCGAGCTTCAGCTGGAAGATGATGCGGAGCAGGATCGCGGTGATGCAGACCGGCAGCATCAGCGGGAAGGTGATCTGCCAGAAGCGACTGCCAGCGCGTTGGCGCCGTCGACCTTGGCGGCCTCCAGCACCTCCTTCGGCAGCGCCTGCAGGCCGGCGAGCAGCATGATCATCATGAAGGGGATCGAACTCCAGGCATCCATCACCATGATGGTCAGGCGCGGCGATCCAGGGCGTGGCGAAGAAGGCCGGGTTGTCCCAGCCGAGCCAGCGCGCAAGCGTCGCGACCGGGCCGAAGCGGTATTCCATGCATCGACTTGCCGATCATCCAGCTCACCGCGACCGGGCGACAGCATGAAGGGCAGCAGGAAGGCGACGCGGAAGAATTTGCGCGCCCGGATCTCGGCGTTCAGCAGCAGCGCCAGGCCGAAGGCGATGGCATATTCGCACGAGCACGGCCAGCACGTAGAAGACCATGTTGCGGAGCGCGTTCCAGTAGAACGGGTCGGCCCACAGCTGCGCGGACATTGTCGAGGCCGTTGAACTGGCGGCCGGTCGGCGGAGCTGAGGTTCCAGTCGGTGAAGGCGATGTAGAGGCCGAAGAGCGTCGGGAAGATCGACCATGCGCGACGGTGAACAGCACCGCCGGCAGCACGAACAGCGCGCGCTGGCCCGTGCTCGCCGCGCATCAGCACCTGGCCCGCAGCACAGCGCGACGCCCCAGAGCACGTAGGCGATAGAGCGATCGGCCGCCAGTCTGCGAAGCCGAAGGCGATGACGCCGCGTCATGCGAGCGATCTGCGACAGCGATCAGCGACGGCCAGCAGGCCGAGCGTCGCGACGACGATCAGCAGCCGGCCGAGCCGCTTGCGCGCCGGCGCGACGTCGGCCGGCGACGACGTGCAGGCGATCGCCTGGTCTGCGGAGCTGACGCGGCTGTCTCAGTCGGACGCCTCGCGACGGCCGTCGCAAAACGAGACCGGCGGCGGCTGTCGCCGCCAGCCGGTGCACGTCAGTGGCAGCTTACATGCCGAGCGAGGCCTTGTAGAGCTTGATCTGGTTGTCGCGGCCGATCTGGTCGGTGATCTTCTCCCAGGCGGCGGCGATCGCGTCGGCCCGTTTCCTGCGCCGACTTGTACTGGCCGGCGATAGCTCTTGGCCAGCTCGTCCTCGGCGACCGAGTAGTACTGGAAGATGCCGGGGATGCGCGGCTCGATCGCGGCGTTCGGGTGGTTGTAGCTGTCGGCGTTGCGAGTCCGAGATAGTCCTCGATGAAGGCCTCGTCGTAGCCCGCCGCCACCCATTCCGCGATAGTTGAAGTGGCTGTTGCGGTAGGGCTGGAAGCCCGACGGATAGGCCGCCATCCAGAGCGAGAGGTCCTTGCCGCCGAGATGGGCCGCCGCGCGTCCAGGCCGCCTTCTGCTTCTTCTCGTCGCCGTCGACACGCGGCCATGACGTAGACGCCCCAGCCGATATAGGCCATGTTCGGCGCGAAGTTCGGGCCGCTGGCGAGCTTGTCCCATGCGCCGGTCTTGGCAGTTGTAGACGTCGTCCGAGCCGGGCAGGATCGAGAAGCCGACGACGTCGCCGACGACCGAGGTGTCGTTGGTCTTGACGTTCGAGCCGACGTCGCCCCACCAGGAGAGCATCGAGCCGGTGCCGGCGAGGAACTGCTGGAAGGCGGTGGTGCCGGGATCGGCGTTGATCTGGTCGGCCGGCTCGCGACGGCAGCGCATCGATCCAGCACGTCCTGGATCGCGCGCACCCAGGCCGGGTTGTTGACGCGCGGCTTCATCGTGTCGGGGTCGAACAGCCAGGCCTTGTCGTCCGGGATGCTTGGCATAGGCCGTGGCGCGGCTGCCGAGGAAGTAGAAGCCGAAGCCGCCCCAGCCCTTGCAGCGGGTCGAGGATAGCCGTAGGCGTCCTGGCCGGTCAGCGGATCCTTCTTGCCCTTGAGGAACTTGGTGAACGCCTGCACCTGCTGCCAGGTCTTCGGCACGCCCCATCGCGTCATGCCGCGCCTTCCGGCCGTCGGCGAGGCCGGCGTCGGCGAAGTACGTCGGTGCGGTAGTTGAAGGTGTGGCAGTCGCCGTCGATCGAGATGCGGTAGGTCTTGCCGTCCCAGGTGCCGACCGGCGCCTTGAGGTAGCCGACATAGTCGTCCATGTCGATCTGCTTCTTGACCCAGTCCGGCATCTCGCGAGGCAGGCCCTTGCCGCAGACGTCGCCCTCGAACGGCGCGCCCATCTCGATGATGTCGAAGTCGACGGTGCCGGTGGCGATCGACTGCTGCAGGCGCGGGTTGTAGTCGGCCTGGGCGAGGTCGATCCAGTTGATCTTGGCGCCGGTGTAGGCCTCCCACGGCTTCAGGAAGCCGCGGAACAGGAGGTTGTGCAGGTTCTGGTTGTTGAGGCCCATGAAGGTGAGCTCGACGCCCGCGAACTCGCCTTCCTTGACGTTGGCCTTGGTCGGCGCCGAGGCACATCTCGCCGACCTTCTGCCAGTCGGCATCGGTCGGCGAGCCCTTGCCGACGCCCGGGATCTTCAGGATCTCGGCGCGCAGATCGTCCTGCGCGAAGGCCGTGCCGCGTGCAGCGCGCCGAGGCCGCGCCGAGCGGCGCCAGCGCGCCGACGCTGGCCGCGCCCTTCAGCACGTCGCGGCGGCTGGCCTGCGCGCGCCATCAGCTTGTCGTAAATGCTCGACTTTCATCGTCATTCCTCCCAGAGATCGGTCAGGACAATTCCGACCGGCAGCTGATGGCGCCATGCGCGAATGCGCGCGGAACGTCGCGTTCTCCGGATACGCCGCATCTTCGACGCGGCGCCCTCCGTCCGGATTGCCTGAAGCCGGACAGAGTGTGACGAACCGGTTGTCTGGCAATGAAGCGCTTGCCACGTATTCGCGCAAGCGACATAACGCGTGTCAAGCACAGATGGCTGGTACGTACAGGCATTGATCGGCGATGGACAGTGCCGCGGCAGACATTAGCTTCGCGATCCAATGCCGAGGCGGGAGGAGCAATGGCCGAGGTCAGCGATCAGGACGTCCGCAAGGCCTTCGGCGCCGTGCGAGGTCATCCACGGCGTCAACGTCGACATCGCCGACGGCGAGTTCGTCGTGCTGGTCGGGCCTTCCGGCTGCGGCAAGTCCACGCTGCTGCGGATGATCGCCGGGCTGGAGAGCATCACCGGCGGCACGATCCGCATCGGCGACCGCGTCGTCAACAACCTGCCGCCGGCAAGACCGCGACATCGCCATGGTGTTCCAGAGCTACGCGCTCTATCCGCACAAGACGGTCGCGCGACAACATGGCCTTCGCGCTGCAAGCTGCAAGAAGATGGACAAGGCCGAGATCGCCGAGCGGGTGCAAACGCGCGGCCGAGATCCTCGGCCTCACGCCCTATCCTCGACCGCTATCCGCGCGCAGCTTTCGGGCGGCCAGCGCCAGCGCGTCGCCATGGGCCGCGCCATCGTGCGCGACCCGCAGGTGTTCCTGTTCGACGAGCCGCTGTCCAACCTCGACGCCAAGCTGCGCGTGCAGATGCGCACCGAGATCAAGGAACTGCACCAGCGGCTGAAGACCACGACCGTCTACGTCACGCACGACCAGGTCGAGGCGATGACCATGGCCGACCAGATCGTGGTCATGCAGGACGGCCATCATCGAGCAGATCGGCGCGCCGCTGGAGCTCTACGACCGGCCGGCCAATCTCTTCGTCGCCGGCTTCATCGGCTCGCCGGCGATGAACATGCTGAAGGGCATGCGTGCAGGACGGGGCCGGCGGCCTGTCGTCGAACTGGCGATCGGGCGCCGCCTTCCCGCTGCCCGCGGCAGCGCAAGCGTCACGACGGGCCAGGAAGTCATCTACGGCGTCCGGCCCGAGCATCTCGACCTGCCGACGACGGCGGCGTCGCCGGCGCAAGGTTGTCGGTGGTCGAGCCGACCGGCTCGGAGACCGTCGTGGTCTTCCTGCGCTTCGGCGAGAGCGAGATGGTCGCGCTGTTCCGCGAGCGCCACGACTTTCAAGCCGGGCGACGGACGTTGCACCTGAGGCCGCGTCCCGAACTCGGTGCATCTGTTCGACAGCGGCAGAGCGGCAAGCGGCTCTGAATCTCAGCACGACTTATCCGGGAGGGACACCATGCTCAAGGGAATTCATCCGCTGCTCAATGCCGATGTGCTTTACGCGCTGCGGGCGATGGGCCATGGCGACGACCTGATCGTTGCCGACACCAATTTCCCGTCCGACTCGGTGGCGCGGCAGACCGTGCTCGGCGAGGCTGCTGCGGATCGACGCCGACGGCGGCCGACGGCAATCGCCGCGATCCTTTCGGTCTATCCGCTCGACACCTTCGTCGACGACGCGGCCGCGCGCATGGAGATCGTCGGCAAGCCGAAGGAGATTCCGCCCGTGCAGAAGGAAGTGCAGAAGGTGATCGACAAGGCCGAGGGCAAGACGTGGCCGATGATCTCGATCGAGCGCTACGCCTTCTACGAGCGCGCCAAGCAGGCCTATTGCGTGATCCAGACCGGCGAGCGCCGCTTCTACGGCTGCTTCGCCTTCCGCAAGGGCGTGATTCCGCCGGACGCCTGAGATCAGCTAGCTATGGCAGCGCATGGCCAAGCCGGCAAAGTCGTCATCCTCGGCGTCTTCGTCGCCGACACCGCCTATCGCGCCGAGCGCCAGCCGCGCATGGGCGAGACGATCCTGGGCAATTCCTTCGTGCTCGGACCGGGCGGCAAGGGCTCGAACCAGGCGGTCGCGGCGGCGACGGCTCGGCGCCGACGTCTCCTTCATCACCCGGCTCGGCGACGATGCCTTCGCCGACATGGCGCTGAGCGACCTGGCAAGAGGCCGGCGTGAAGCCGGCGGTGATCGAGGACGCCGACGAGCTATACCGGCGCGGCCTACATCTTCATCGAGGAGAGCGACCGGCAACAACGCGATCATCGTCTGCGCCGGGCGCGGCCGCGAATCTCGCCCGACGACATCGAGGCGCAGCGCGAGCTGATCGCCGGGTCGGCGGTGTTCGTCACGCAGCTCGAACAGCCGATCGCGGCGGCGCGGCGGGCGCTGGAGATCGCGCGCGCGGCGCGGCGTCGACGACGATCCTCAACCCGGCGCCGGCCGCGCCGCTCGGACGATGCATCTTCGCGCTGTGCGACTATGTCACGCCGAACGAGACCGAGGCCGAGGCGCTGACCGGCATGCCGGTCGACATCGATCGACGACGCGCGCAAGGCCGCCGATGCGCTGCTCGCCAAGGGCGTCGGCACGGCGATCATCACGCTCGGCGAAAAGGGCGCGCTGTTCCACGGCGAGGGCGGTCGCAGGTCGTGCCGGCCTTCAACGCCGGCCCGGTGGTCGAGACGACCGGCGCCGGCGATGCCTTCAATGGCGGCTTTGCCGCTGCGCTGGCCCGTGGCTTCGAGCCGCTGGAGGCGGTGCGCTTCGGCTGCGCCGTCGCCGGCATTTCGGTGACCCGGCCCGGCACCGCGCCCTCCATGCCGAGCCTCGAAGAAGCCATGGCGCTGTACACGTCCGTTTGAAAAAGCCGCAGGCCGGCGAAGGAGAAGTGGCATGAGCACTGTTGCGCAGGTTAGCGTGCGGCTGCACGAAAGCGACAACGTCGTCACGGTCGTGAGGGCCCTGGAAACCGGCATACCGGTCGAGGGCGTTACGACGCTCGGGCTCATCCCGCGCGGGCACAAGGTCGCCACCCGGCGCATTGCCAAGGGCGAAGCGGTGCGCAAATACGCGCAGATCATCGGTTATGCCTCCGGCGACATCGAGCCGGGCGAACACGTCCACACGCACAATGTGGAATTCCGCAACACGCAGATGGAGTACGAGTTTTCCACCGACCTGCGCCCTGCCCCGGCGCCGGCCACGCGCGACACTTTCATGGGTTACCGCCGGGCGAACGGCAAGGTCGGCACCCGCAACTTCATCGCCATCATCACCTCGGTGAACTGCTCGGCAACGGCAGCGCGGATGATAGCCTCGGCCTTCGGGCCGGAAGAACTGGCGCAATACCCGAACGTGGATGGCGTCGTCGCCTTCGTCCACGGCACGGGCTGCGGCATGGCGGGTTCTGGCGAGGGCTTCGAGACCTTGCAGCGCGTGATGTGGGGCTATGCCGCCCATCCCAACCACGCAGCGGTGCTGATGGTCGGGCTTGGCTGCGAGATGAACCAGATCGACTGGCTGCTGGAAGCGCACGGGCTGGTGCGCGGCAAGATGTTCCAGACCATGAACATCCAGGACGTGGCGGGTCTCAAGCGAACCATCGACCTTGGCATCGCAAAGGTGCGCGAAATGCTGCCCGAGGCCAACAAGGCCGTGCGCGAGCCCTGCCCTGCTTCCGAACTCATGGTCGGGCTCCAATGCGGCGGATCGGACGCATGGTCGGGCATCACCGCGAACCCGGCACTGGGCGAGGCCTGCGACCTGCTGGTGGCGCAAGGCGGCACGGGCGTGCTTTCCGAAACGCCGGAAATCTATGGCGCGGAGCACCTGCTGACACGGCGCGCCAAGGACAAGCGCGTGGGCGAGGACCTCATCAAGCGCATCCGCTGGTGGGAGGATTACACCGCCCGCAACATGGGCAGCATGGACAACAACCCGAGCCCCGGAAACAAGAAGGGCGGCCTGACGACCATCCTCGAGAAGTCGCTGGGCGCGGCGGCCAAGGGCGGCACAACGCCCCTCAACGCGGTGTACAAATATGGCGAGCCGATCAAGGAGCACGGCTTCGTGTTCATGGATTCGCCCGGCTATGACCCGGCCTCGGTGACCGGCCAGATTGCCAGCGGCTGCAACCTCATCGTGTTCACCACCGGGCGCGGCTCGGCTTTCGGGTCAAAGCCCGCGCCCTGCATCAAGATCTCGACCAACACCGACATTTACAATCGCATGCCCGACGACATGGACATCAACGCCGGGGACATGCTGACCGGCGAGGCCAGCCTTCAAGAAAAAGGGCGGGAGATTTATGAAATAATGTTGCGCGTTGCCTCGGGCGAGATGTCCAAGTCCGAGGCTCAGGGCCTTGGCGATTATGAATTCGTGCCGTGGCAGATCGGAGCTACCATGTAGCCACCGCAATACTTGCGGACGTATGCGCAAACTTGGATATAACTGTTTATCCAGGCTTGCGTCGATTTGGCCTTGTTGTAGCCCCATTCCATCTGTATATGAGCAGCATCGATTTAGGCCCGTGATACTTCGCCTTGCGCCCAGTGCGCCTGCTGACGTCTCTCTTGACTGATACTCGATCTGCCCGCGGCCCGGTTAGGCCGCACGTCAACACGCACTCAAAGGAAAAAGCGTCATGGCAACAGGTACCGTAAAGTGGTTCAACGCCACCAAGGGCTTCGGCTTCATCCAGCCAGATACAGGCGGACAGGACGTATTCGTCCACATCACCGCAGTAGAACGTTCGGGCATTGGCTCGCTCGTCGAAGGCCAGAAGATCAACTACGAAATCACCCGCGACGCCCGCACGGGCAAGTCGTCGGCAGACAAGCTCAGCGCAGCATAATCGCCAGCTTCTCTACGGATTTGGTTGAAGGGCGGGGTTTTCCCCGCCCTTTTTCTTTGTTCGCATCATCTTTCGCCGTTCCAACCTGCCCTGCCGTGATGGAACCTGACGTCGGGTTTGGCGTTTGCCCCTTCGGGACCAACGAAAACCCATGGAGATCAGGGATGATGAATTATCTGAAGGCAGGCGCTGCCGGGCTCATGCTGCTGTCGGCAGCAGGCTGCACCACCACCGAGACCGGCGCTGCCGTCGGCGCGGGAACAGGCGCGGTGATTGGCGGCGCGACCACCGGAACCACGCAGGGAGCGCTTGCGGGCGCCGCGATTGGCGGCATTACCGGCGCACTGATCGGCAGGGCGGCGACGCCCGGCGATTGCATCTATCGCGATTCGCGCGGACGCCGCTTCATCGCGCCCTGCGGCTGATCGGAATGAAATGAGGAGCCGGACGGGTCGCGCAAGTCGCGGCCCGTTTCGTTTTCCACTTCAAGCTGAGCGAAACGCGTAGAGTTCCATCGGCTCCAACACGCCGTCGAGCTTGTGCTCACCAAGCGAACGCCAACGCTCGGGATTGAGCTGCGCCAGCTTGCGGCCCGAGAGCACGGGCTGTTGCAGCAGCTTCGTCATCGATTCGATGCGCGCCACCTCGTTGACGGTCTGGCCGATCACCGAGAATGAAAGCCGCTGCGGAATGCCGATATTGCCGAACTTGACGTCGCCGACATTGAGGCCGACGCCAAAATTGAAGCGGTCGAGCCCAAGCTTTTCGCGCTCGGCATTGACCTCGCGGCCACGCGCCAAGGTCTCGTCCAGCGCCGCATTTGCGCGTCGTGCAGCTTCGGCTAGACCTTCACTGTTGTCATAGGGAAAAATTCCCAGAACCGCGTCGCCTATGAAATCGAGCACTTCGCCGCCATGGTCGACCAGCGGGCCGGCGGTGGCCTCGAAGTAGGAATTCAGCAGCGCGAAATAGACGTCCGAAGGCAGGGATTCGGCCAGCATGGTGGAGTTGCGCATGTCGGAGAACCAGACGACGGCATGGGTCTGCGCGCCGTCTCCACGCCGGATCTGGCCCCGCATCACGCTCTCTCCGGCCCGCTCGCCCAGGTAAGTAGTCGCGATGTTGGTCGAAATGCGGGACTGGATGATGGTCTTGCACGCCAGCGCGAAGACACGCTGTATCTTCTGCAGCGCCTCCAGATCGTCCGAGGAGAAGCCGCCTTGCCGGTCGCTCGTCCATGTGACGAGCACGCCGCGCGGGCCTTTCTGAAAGCTTCCATCGGTATTGCGGGCGTCGGACACGGCGGTCGCCACGATAACGTAGTCCGTGAAGCCCTGCTCCTTGAGGTCTGTAAGGATTGGGAAATCCAGCATCATGTTCTCGCCGAACAATTGCCGGCGGAAGATGTCCAGCCGGTTGTCCAGCGTGAATTTAAGCGGGCTCTTGTGCCAGGCGTCGGTCTCGTTGTCCTGATGGCGGAACTGGTCGAGCGTGGCGGGCTTGCCGCGGTCCCAGATGACGGTCTCGGCGCGAAACAGCGGGTGCAGCGTCTGCCAGATCAGCCGGGCACGGGCAATGGGTATGCCAACGCCGGTAAGGCGCTGGCACATCGTCTCGAACATTTTCACGACGTCGGGCTCGCCGAGCGCCTGCTCGATGAGCCAATCCTGTATCGGCTGAACCAGCGCCTGATGCGCCATCATGTTTCCCTTTCGCGCAGGCCGTGCATTGCGGGCCTGCCCCGCAATCCCTTAAATGAAAGCGCTGCTGCGTTGCGTCAACCACCGGCCTGAAACATTTCACACAGCCGTCAACGGCTGAAAGGAGCGATCTTGCAGCACATTGCCGACCGTAGCGGACAGACCGGCAAGGGCCCGCTCGCGCAAAGGCTGCGCCTCTGGTCCGGCATCGTGCTGATGGGATATGTGACCTTCCACTATATCAACCACGCCCTGGGGCACATATCGCTCGGCGCAATGGAAGCCATGCTGGAGGTGCAGGCTGTCGTCACCGGCAGCATCGCCGGGATGATCCTGCTCTATGGCGCGTTGCTCGTTCACGTGGTGCTGGCCCTGGGCAAGCTGGTGAACATGCGCACATGGCGCAAGCCGCGATGGGAATGGGCGCAGATCGCGCTGGGCCTTGCGATCCCCTGGTTCCTGTTCAGCCACCTGACCTATACGCGCGGGGCGAGAGTCGCTGCTCGGCATCGAGGTCGACTACGAGCATGAACTGGCGCTGCTTTGGCCGGGCGCCTGGATCCAGCAGAGCCTGCTGCTGCTGATCGTGTGGGTGCATGGCTGCGTCGGCATTCATTTCTGGCTGCGCCTGCGGCGAGGCTATCTGGCATGGGCGCCATGGCTCGCGGGGATTGCCGTGCTCATTCCCACCCTGTCGCTGACCGGCTGGATCGTCGCGGCCCGGCGCGAATTCGACCGCTCGCAGCAGGCGGCCGCCAGCGTGTCGGACGGGGCGACCGGTCAGGCTTCGGGCGACGCCGCGACGATGCTGGAGCAACTGAGAAGGCTTGAGCAGACGGGGCAATGGTTCGCGATCGCGGTGGCGGCAATCGTCGTGGCGAATCATGGTCTTGCGCTGGTTCGCGCTGAGATACCGGGCGAGCGCGCGGGTCACCTATGGCGACGGCGCCGTGGTGAACTCCGCTCCCGGCCACACCTTGCTGGAGGTCAGCCGCGCGGCTGGAATTCCGCACATGTCGGTTTGCGGCGGACGGGCCCGCTGCTCGACCTGCCGAACGCTGATCGTCAACGGCGCGGAAAACCTCAGCGCCCAGACAGAGGCAGAAGCGCATCTGCTGGGCAAGCTTAACGCCGGCCCGGACGTGCGGCTCGCCTGCCAGGCGCGGGTGCGAGGCGACGTGGCGATACGCCCGCTGATCCAGCCGCAATCCTCCGTGAATGCCCCGCGCAGCGCAGATCCGCTCGGCTGGGGCGTGGAGCGCGAGATCGCGGTGCTGTTCCTCGACATTCGCGGCTTCTCCAGGATTTCCGAAAAGAGCCTGCCGTACGACGTCGTGTTTATCCTCAACAGCCTCTTTGGCGAGGTCGGCAGCGGCATCGAAGCCTCCAATGGGTACATCGACAAGTTCATGGGCGACGGGCTGATGGCGCTGTTCGGCCTCGGATCGAAGTCCTGGGGAAGCAAGCCGCGACGCCATTCGCGCGGCCATTGCCGCCCAGCGGGCGACGCAAAGCGCCAGCCGCATGCTGACGCAACACCTCAACGAGCCCCTGCGGATCGGCATCGGCATCGACACCGGCATGGCCGTGATCGGACGGATCGGCAGGACGGCGGACCAGACATCGCCGTCACGGCTGACGGCGATCGGAGACACCGTGAACATCGCGGCCCGGCTGGAAGTCGGCCACCAAGGAACTCGATTGCGGCATCGTGGTCTCGGCGCGCACGCTGGCGCGGGCGGGCATCGAGCCGGACGAGGCCCCGGGCGTGCGCAGCACCATAGCCGTTCACAACATCTCGCAGCGCGTGGACGTGCTTGCCGTAACGGACTACGACGCGCTGGGTGCGGCTCTGGACAGTTCCGCACCCCAAACGACGGCAAAACCGCCGCGCCAAGGCAAGCTGTTCGATCTGGCTGGCGGCCTTGCAACGCGCGCGAAAAAAACCGGCAGCACTTGACGCAGGGGCTTTTATGCAGCCGTTTCCCTGCTATCGTGCTAACAGGGGCTGCGGGACGTGACCATGACACGAGCCGAAATTGCGTAACGGATGCAGCGCGTGCGGGGGTCGGCCGTGAACAACCAGATGGAGCCCAGTCTCCTTAGATATATCTGGGAAAGTTCGCGACGCGACCAGCTCTGGATGCTGATCGTCATCCTGGCGTCGATGCCGACCTATTTCCTGAGCCTCGACCTGCCGAAGCGCATCGTCAACGGACCGATCCAGGGGACCGGATTCGAAAATCCGGACGACACCCAGTACTTCCTCACGACCTATGTACCGTTGCCAAACTGGATAACGGGCGGCCCGATCAAGATTTTCGACGGCATTCCGCTCGATCGCATCAATTTCCTGTTCGCCTTGTCGATCACGTTCCTGGCGCTGGTTGCGGCCAACGGAATGTTCAAGCTGTACATCAACACCTACAAGGGGCGCATGGGCGAACGCCTGATGCGCCGCCTGCGCTACGAACTTTTCGACAGGGTCCTGCGCTATCCCCTGCCCCGCTTCCGCCGCACCAAGCCCGCGGAAATCGCCTCGATGATCAAGGACGAGGTGGAGCCGATGGGCGGCTTTATCGGCGATGCGTTCACGCAGCCGCTGTTCCTCGGCGGACAGGCGCTCACAGGCCTAATCTTCATTTTCATCCAGAGCATTCCGCTTGGCATGGTGACGCTCGTCGTCGTGGCGTTTCAGGCATGGCTCATCCCGCGCCTGCGCCAGCGGCTGATCTACCTGGGCCGACAGCGCCAGCTCGAGGCGCGCCTTTTGGCCGGGCGCATCGGCGAAGTGGTGGAAAGCATCCAGGAAACGCACGCCAACGATACGACAAACTACGAGCGCTCGTTGATTTCGAGCACGCTGGGGCGGCTGTTCTTCATCCGGTTCGAACTGTATCAGCGCAAGTTTTCGGTAAAGTTCATCAACAATTTGCTGATCCAGTTCCTGGCCTTCGTCTTCTACGCGGCAGGCGGATATCTGGCCATTCGCGGCACGCTCGATATCGGCCAGCTCGTGGCCGTGATCGCGGCCTACAAGGACCTTCCCGATCCGATCCGCGGCCTTATCGATTACGACCAGATGCGGCAGACCGTGGACTCGCGCTACGAGCAGATCGTCGAGCAGTTCGCCGCGGACGATTTGCAGGATCCCGAAAAGCAGAAGCCCGCGCCCGGTCCCGTGCCTCCGATCCGTCATGGCTACGATGTCAACGCCCTGGCGGTGATCGATGAAAGCGGCTCCAAGCTGATCGAGCGGGCCAGCGCCAAGATCGGCCTGGGCGAACAGGTGGCGGTGATAGGAGCCGTAAACTCTGGCGCCACCCACTTCACCGAGGTGCTGGCGCGCATGCTGCGGCCCTCGTCCGGTCGCGTCGATCTCGACGGGCGCGCGCTCGACGACCTGCCGGAATATGTGACGGGCCAACGTATCTCCTATGTCGACGGCACCACCTATTTTCCGCAGTCCAGCATTCTGGATGCCCTTACCTATGTGCTGAAGAACCGGCCGGTGGCCGAGCGCGAGGTGGAAGGCGAAATGGCCAAGGAGAGGCGGCTGGCGCTCGAGGAGGCCCGCGCATCCGGCAACAGCGATCTGGAGGCGGAGGCCGACTGGATCGACCGCGAACGCATCGGGGCGCGCGATCCTGCCAGCTTCGAAGCGGAAGTGCGCAGGGTCCTCATCGACGTGGACCTTGAGGGCGACGTGCGCGCCTTCGGCCTGCGCGGCACGCTCGACCCGCTGAAGCACCGCGAAATTGCGGCCGAGCTCATCAAGGCGCGGCATAATTTCCGCGAACGGCTGGGCGAGCTTGGGCTGGACGGGCTGGTGGAACCGTTCGATCCCGACCAGTACAACACGCAGGCCAATATCGGCGAAAACATCCTGTTCGGAACGGCGACGCTGCCGGCCTACGAGCCGGCGAATTTTCCCACCAATCCGATCGTTCGCGCCATCCTGGGCGAGGTCGGGCTGGAGGAAAAGCTGTTCGAGATGGGCAAGGACGTCGCCTCGACCACCGTCGAGCTGTTTGGCGACCTGTCGTCCGACAACCCGTTCTTCGATCAATTGACCTACATGGAGCCGGACCAGATCCCGGTCTACCGCGCCATCCTCAACCGCATCGGCAATTTGCCGCTGGCGCAGGTTGCGCCCGGCGACCAGGAGATGATCCTGAAATTGCCATTCGCCTATACTGAGTCGCGAAACCGCCTCGGATTGCTGGACGAGCAGTTGAAGGCCGACATCGTCAAGGCGCGTCACCTGCTGCGCGAGCGGCTCGGCCAACTGGAAAAGCCGCCGGTCAATTTCTACGACCCGGAATCGTATAATCCTTCCGCCTCGGTGATCGACAACGTGCTGCTTGGCCGCATTTCGGCTGGCGTCGCCGAGGGGCCGCAGCGCGTGACCAGCGCCATCCGGCAATTGCTCGAGGAGATGGACCTCAACGACGACATTTTCCGCATCGGGCTCGACTACAACATGGGCTCGGGCGGAAAGCGGCTGTCGGAAAGCCAGCGGCAAAAGCTGCACATGGCGCGCTGCTTGCTGAAGAAGCCGGACTTCCTGATCGTGAACCAGGCGCTGAACACGCTTGACGCACGAGCCCACAAGATGATTTTGGACAATGTGCTTGCAAAGTCCAAGGGCCGCGACGGCGCGACATTTGGCGTGATCTGGGCCCCCATGAACCTTTCCGTAGCGTCGCAGTTTGAACGGGTACTGGTATTCAGGCAAGGAGTGCTCGTGGAAGACGGCCCGCCGGAGAAGCTTCACGAACAATCCGCTGTCTACCGCGAATTGACCGGGTCGTAAGCCGGGCGCACCCAACACCGCGCCGCCGTGCGGCGCGACGAGGAGAAGAAGAAGAAATGGCAACCCTCAGCGAAGAAGTCGACGTATTGCGCCGCATCCCGCTTTTCGCGGCAATTGACCCAGGCAAGCTCAAGCTGCTCGCCTTTGCCTCGGACCGCATGATCTATCGCGACGGCCAGGCTGTCTTCCACCAGGGCGAGGCAGGCGATGCGGCCTATGTCATCGTGCGCGGCGCGGCCGATGTGGTCGTCGAGTTGAAGGACGAGGAGATCGTGGTTGCCAAGCTGGGCGAGAATGCAGTCGTCGGCGAAATCGCCATCCTGTGCGACATACCGCGCACCGCCACGCTTCGCGCCTCGGGTGAACTCGTCGTGCTGAAAATCAAGAAGGAGCACTTCCTGGGCCTCATCATGGACTTCCCCAAGCTCGGTATCCAGGTGATGCGGGAACTGGCGCAGCGCCTGTCGAAGACGACCACCGAGCTGACCGATGCCCGCCGGCAGCTTGAACAATTGAAAGCCGGCTGAACGGCAGCGAAGTGGCAGAGCAAGTGACAAAAAGCCAGTCCACCGAGATGTCGGTCACGTTTTGGGGCGTGCGCGGCACGCTTGCCGCCCCGGGACGCGAGTTCCAGCGCACCGGCGGCAACACCATTTGCGCGGAGGTGCGTTGCGGCGACCGTGTCATAGTGCTCGACGCGGGCACCGGCATTCGCGAGCTTGGCAGCCGGCTCATCGAGCAGAAGACCGTGCGCAAGCTCGACCTTCTGTTCACCCACGCACATTACGATCATATCGAGGGGCTGCCCTTTTTCGCGCCGTTCTTCTCGCCCGAATTCACGATCACCGTCTGCACCGGCCGCCTCGACGGCTCCCTTTCCGCCGAAGATGCGGTGAAGGGGTTGATGCGCAGGCCGTATTTTCCGGTCGGTCCGGAAGTATTCTCGGCCAGCGTGTCCTACCGCAACGTGGAGCGCGCCGAAACGCTCGACCTTTCCGACGGCATCATCGTGCGCACTGCGCCGCTCAATCATCCCGGCGGTTCGACCGGGTATCGCATCGATTTCGCCGGCCGTTCCTTCGCGTTCATCACCGACACGGAGCATGTGCCCGGCAAGGTCGACCGCAACATCGTCAAGCTGATCGAGGGCGTCGACCTGTTTGCCTATGACGCCAGCTTCACCGATGCCGAATTGCCGGACTTCGCCGGCTATGGCCATTCGACCTGGGAAGAAGGCCTGCGGCTGCGAAAGCGGGCCAATGCGGGCGCGTTCCTTGCATTCCACCACATGCCCTTCCGCACGGATCTGGAAATCGACGCGCTGGAGAAATCGATCCAGCTGAACCACGCCAGGAGCGGGGTCGCGCGCGAAGGAATGACGGTGCGCCTCTAGCACCTGCCCGTTGGACATGCGCCTTGCCTTGTCATAGTCTGGACATGGACAGACTGACCTGAAGGCTTCATGCGCGCACTGAACCGCAAGACATTGCTGATCATCCTGGCGGCGCTGGTTGCCGTGGTCGCCGCGTGGAACTGGCGCGTTTCCGATCCGCAATTGCTGAGTTCGATCCGCGACCTGACGTTCGACACCTACCAACGGATCAAGCCTCGCCAGCCGCTTCCAGACCAGCCGATCCGCATCATCGACATCGACGAGGCATCGATTGCCGAATACGGCCAGTGGCCGTGGCCGCGCACCCGCATGGCGCAGATCGTCGACCGGCTGGCGGAGCTTGGCGCCGCCACCATTGCGCTCGACATCGTGTTCTCCGAGCCGGACCGTACGGGTCCCGCGGGCCTGATCCGCCTCCTTGAGGAGCGGCAATGGCCGGGGCGTGAATCCATCGAGGCGTCGATGGCCGGCATTCCGGACAATGACAGCGTGCTTGCCAAATCGATCGCCAAGGCGCCGGTGGTGCTCGGCTTCTTCAACGAACGCCTGTCGAGCCAGGGCCTGCCGGAGATCAAGTCCGGGTTCGTGCAGCTGGGCGACGATCCCAAGCCGCTGTTGCCGATGATGAAATCGTCCGTCATGTCGATCAAGCCGTTCCAGGATGCGGCGGTTGGCGTCGGTTCGATTTCGCTGACCGACCAGGTGGACGACGTGGTGCGGCGCGTGCCGATGTTCCTGACCGACGGCACGAACATCTATCCGGCGCTGTCGATCGAGGCCCTACGGGTCGTCCAGGGCCAGACGACGCACATCCTCAAGACAAACAGCGCCAGCAGCGAGAATTCAGGCGGGTCGCTGGCGATGATCAATTTCCGTACCGGCGACTTCGAGGTGCCCGTCGATGCGTTCGGACGGATGCTGATCTACTATTCGCACAACGATCCCAAGCTCTATGTCAGCGTCAAGGATCTGCTGACGAAGGACGATGCCGCGCTGCGCCCCCTGGTCGAGGGCCAGATCGTGTTCATCGGCACCTCGGCGGCAGGGCTTCGGGACATCCGGGTGACGACACTCGGCGAAAGCGTGCCGGGCGTTTTCATGCATGCGCAGATCGTCGACCAGATACTTTCGGGCACCTATCTCAACCGGCCGGATTGGGCCAATGGCGCGGAAATCGCCTCGATGCTGGCGATTTCGCTGCTGATCGTGGCGATCCTGCCGTTTGCAGGGCCGCTGATTTCGGCGGCATTCGGCGCCTTGCTCTCACTGGTGGTAGTGGCCGTCAGCTGGCTTGCGTTCAGCAGCTACGGGGTGCTCCTCGATCCGTTGTTCCCGATGCTGACCGGGTCGGCGATCTTCCTGATAACGACGATCCTGCTGTTCACATTCACCGAACGCGAGAAGCGATTTGTGCGCGGTGCATTCCAGCGATACCTAGCGCCCGATCTGCTGCTGAAGCTGGAGAAGAACCCCGAAAGCCTGAAGCTTGGCGGGGAGATACGCGAACTGACGCTGATGTTCATGGATATCCGCGGCTTCACGCCAATATCCGAACGGCTTTCGCCGCAGGAGCTCGTCACCTTCCTCAACAAGCTGCTGTCGCCGCTTTCGGACGCGATCCTGCGCCACGAGGGGGCGATCGACAAATATATCGGCAACTCGATCATGGCGTTCTGGAATGCCCCGCTCGACGTCGAGGATCACCCGCGAAAGGCCGCGCGCGCCGCGCTGGAGATGATGGAACGGCTTTATGAGTTGAACGCGGCGGACGCCTTCGGCTTTCATCGACCGGAAGTGGGCCTGGGCGACGTGCAGATCGGCATCGGCCTCAACACCGGCGAGGGCTGCGTGGGCAACATGGGCTCGGTCAGCCGGTTCGATTATTCGGTGGTTGGCGATACCGTGAACGTTGCCGCACGTATCGAATCCACCACGAAACCCGCGGGCTGGTACATACTGCTGTCGGAGACCACCGCCGCCGGCTGCCCGGACTTCGCGATCCTGCGTGGCGGCTCGATGCCGCTCAAGGGCAAGAGCAAGCCGGCCACGCTTTACGCACTGATAGGCGACGAAAAACTCGCCGAAACGGCCAAGTGGCAGAAGATGTCGGCCCTGCACGACCAGTTCCTTGCGGCGCTGGCGGAAGGCGCATGGGGCGAGGCCGACCGCCTTTCGCACGAGTGCCTGGCCGCCGCGCCCGTGGACCTGTCGCAATTCTACGGGGCCTTGATGGCAAGCCTGCCGGAGAAACAAGCCGCCTGAGGCCGGCCGGAATGATCCGCGCCGCCCCGCCCTGCGTACACCGATGAAATATACCGATGTAAAGCAGCGCAGTGGCGAGAATCTCTTCCAAGATCGAAGCGGCCAGTTCCTGGCGGGCAAAAGCCTTCCGGCGCGCCCGCGCTCGTCTGGTTTCGCGATGATTTGCGGGTGGCAGACAATCCGGCGCTGGATGCGGCGGCGAAAAGCGGACGGCCCGTAGTCGCAGTCTTCATCCACGACGCGGTTTCGCAGGGAATCCGACCCATCGGCGCGGCGCAGAAATGGATGCTGCACCATGCCCTGGCCGCGCTCGCGGACAAGCTGGAAGCGTCTGGCGCAAGGCTAATCCTGCGTGCCGGCCCGGCAGGGGACGTGCTTCCGCTGCTCGTGGCGCAATCCGGCGCTGCCGCAATCTACTGGAACCGGCGGCATGGGGCTGCGGAGATCGCCATCGACAGCGGGCTAAAGCAGCAACTGTCCGAAGGCGGCTTCGAAGTGAAGAGCTTCAACGGCAATCTGCTGCACGAGCCTGCGCTGGTGAAGACCGGCGATGGCGGGCCCTACCGGGTCTATTCGCCTTTCTGGCGCGCGCTTGAAAAACTGGAGCCGCCGCGCCGTCCCCTTCCCGCCCCTGCACACCTGATGCCCTTTGCCGGCACGCTCGAGAGCATGAAGCTGGTCGATCTGGCGCTGCTGCCCACCCGTCCCGATTGGGCGGCCGGACTGCGAGAGACCTGGCAGGCCGGCGAGGATGGCGGGCTCGCCATGCTCAAGAAATTCACGGCGGGCGGTCTTCGCGGTTATGCCGACGGGCGCGACTATCCGGGCAGGCCGGGGGTGTCGCGGCTCTCGCCCTATCTGCGCTTCGGCATGGTCTCGCCCTATCAGGCCTGGCATGGCGCGGGCGACAGCGATGCTTCGCCGCGCGACATCGAGAAGTTCCGAAAGGAACTCGGCTGGCGCGAATTCGCCTGGCACCTGCTGTTCCATTACCCCGACCTTGCCACGCGCAATTTCGATGCGCGCTTCGACGGATTTCCATGGAACGGTTCGCCGGAAGCGCTTGAGGCATGGCAACGGGGCCGCACCGGCTACCCGATCGTCGATGCGGGAATGCGCGAGCTTTGGCACACGGGCTACATGCACAACCGCGTGCGCATGGTCGTTGCCTCGTTCCTGATCAAGCACCTGATGATCGACTGGCGCGAGGGCGAGGCCTGGTTCTGGGATACGCTTGTCGATGGCGATCCGGCCAACAACGCCGCGAGCTGGCAATGGGTCGCGGGCTGCGGCGCCGACGCCGCGCCATACTTCCGGATCTTCAATCCGGTGATCCAGGGTGAGAAATTCGACGCAAAGGGCGAATATGTGCGTCGCTGGGTGGGTGAAATCGCAAAACTGCCGGACCGATTCTTGCACAAGCCGTGGGAAGCCCCCAAAGATGTTCTGGCGAAAGCGGGAATCGTCCTCGGGGGGACCTATCCCAAACCAATCGTCGACCATTCCACAGCGCGCGAAAATGCGCTGGAAGCATTCGAATCATTGAAGAAAGCCAGTTGATTTATGAAAATTGCAGTCGTCGGTTCTGGTATTGCGGGCAACTCCGCGGCATGGGCGCTCAGCGAACGCCACGAGGTGACCCTTTATGAAAAGCGGGAGCGGCCCGGCGGTCATTCGGCGACTGTGGAGATCGACCATGACGGCAGGAACATCGCCGTGGATACCGGCTTCATCGTCTTCAACCGCGCGAACTATCCCAATCTTTGCAAGATGTTCAGCCATCTTGGCGTCGTTACCGAAACCACGTCGATGAGTTTTTCGGTATCGCTGGACGGTGGCGCGCTGGAATGGTGCGGCGACAATTTCCGCTCGATCTTCGCGCAGAAAAGCAATCTCCTGTCGCCACGTTTCCTGTTCATGCTGAAGGACATCCTGCGGTTCAATTCCCGGGCAAAGCATGATCTGGAGAACGGCATGCTGTGCGGGCTGACCTTCGGCGACTACATCAAGGTCCGGCGCGTTTCCGATGCGCTGCGCGACGATTACATCGTGCCGATGATCGCGGCGATCTGGTCGACGCCGGCAGCGCGGATGCTCGATTATCCGGCCGAAAGCCTGATCCGTTTCCTCGACAATCACCGGCTGATCCATTTGCAGCGCCCGTTCTGGGAGACAGTGACGGGCGGCAGCCGCAACTACGTCGGGAAGCTGCTGGCGCAATACAAGGGCCGCATCCTGCTCAACACCACCGTCGAGCGGATCGAGCGCCGCGACGGCGCCGTGTTCATCACCGACAGCCATGGCGAGACGCAACGCTACGACAGCGTCGTGATGGCCGCGCACAGCGACCAGTCGCTGCGCATGCTTGGCGATCCGAGCGAGGCCGAGCGTGCGATCCTTTCCGCCGTGCAATACCGGCCCAATGCCGTGTGGCTGCACCGCGACCCTTCACTGATGCCCAAGCGGCGCGACGCATGGGCGGCGTGGAATTACCTCGGCACGCGCGATGAAAGCAGCAAGCGCGAGATTTCCGTGACCTACTGGATGAACCGGCTGCAGAACATCGACCAGCGACATCCGGTGTTCATCACGCTCAACCCGCCGCGCCCGCCGCGCGAGGACCTGACCTTCGGCCTTTACGACTATTCGCATCCGCAGTTCGACGTGAAGGCGCTGGCGGCGCAGGAGCGGCTGCCCTCGATCCAGGGCCAGAACAGAACCTATTATTGTGGAGCATGGACGCGCTACGGCTTTCATGAGGACGGGTTGTCGTCGGGGCTGAACGTTGCAGCGCTGCTGGGCTGCGCCGCGCCGTGGGATGGCCCGCTGGCAGAGCGCGCACCGCTTCAGCCCGTACTGGAGGCGGCAGAGTAACATGGCGCAAGCGCGCGACCCCGATGCAGGCCCTGCCCTGTCGCTCTACGGCGGCAAGGTAATGCATGCGCGGCTGAAGCCGGTGGGGCACCGCTTCAGTTACAAGGTCGCGTCGATCCTGATCGATCTGGACCGGCTGGAGGAGGCAGGCAAGGCAAGCGCGATCTTCTCGGTAAACCGGCGCAATCTCGTGGCCTTTCACGAAAAGGACCATGGCCCGCGCGACGGCACGCCGCTGCGCGACCATGTCGACCGCATGCTGCGCAATGCCGGACTGCCGCGGGCTGCAAGGGTGGAATTGCTGTGCTATCCCAGCGTGCTTGGTTACACGTTCAACCCGATCGCGGTCTATTTTTGCCGGGACGAGACGGACGAGATCACGGCGCTGATCTACCAGGTACACAACACCTTCGGCGAGGCGCACAGCTATGTGGAGCCGGTGCTGGCGGGACAGGCTTCGCCGGCCGGCATAAGGCAGGAGCGGGCCAAGGGCTTTTACGTGTCGCCCTTCCTCGACATGAACCTCGTCTACCGCTTCCGAATCCGTCCGCCGGATGAGGAAGTCGCGTTGCGAATTCTTGAAACCGACAGCTCCGGTCCGATACTGGCGGCGACGTTCCATGGAACCCGGCAACGGGCAGATATGTACGGATTCGCAATGTCCATCTTGAAAACGCTTGGCATTCCGTGGAAAGTCATGACAGCGATCCACTTCGAAGCCCTGCGCTTGTGGCTCAAGGGGGTAAAACTGCAAATCCGTCCGTCGCCGCCGGCGCCGGAAAGTTATTCCGGCAAGCCAGGTCCGCTACGCGGCCTCGCTCCGGGTGAATGAAGGCGCATTGCCCGAGCAGGAGCATGGCATGATACAAGGCAAGATTAGCCCGGGCAGCGGCGACAAGAACAGGATCATCGAGCTTACAGCGGAAAATGTCGGCGAAGCCACCAAAGGGCTTCCCTTCCACGCGCGCTTTGCGTTGAAGCAGCTCACGCGGATGCATTTCGGCAGCCTGACCGTGCGCATTCCCGATGGCTCGACCTTTCATTTCAAGGCGGCCGGCAAGGGCCCGGAGGCTGAAGTCGTGCTGCAATAACTGGCGGCTGCCGCGCCGCGGCGTGCTCGGCGGATCGGTCGGCGTGGCCGAGAGCTACATGGACGGCGACTGGACCAGCCCCGACGTGACTGCCTTCCTGTCGCTGTTCCTGGCCAACGAGCAGCTCTACAACGAAGTCGCCGTGCCGAACTGGTTCAACAATGCGATGCAGAAGCTGAACCACTGGTTCAACCAGAATTCGCGAAAGGGCTCACGCCGCAACATCGCCTCGCATTACGATCTGGGCAATGCCTTCTACGGCAAGTGGCTCGACCAGACGATGACGTATTCGTCGGCGATCTTCGAGGATGGGCGACAACTCGCTCGCCGCCGCGCAACGCTCCAAGTACCGCTCGCTCGCCCGCAACACGCATCTGAGCGAGGGGCAAAGCGTGCTGGAGATCGGCTGCGGCTGGGGCGGGTTCGCCGAATATGCGGCCAAGGAAGTCGGCTGCCACGTGACGGCGCCTGACGATCAGCAAGGAGCAGTACGACTTCGCGCGCGAGCGCATGTTCCGCGCAGGGGCTGAACGAGCGCGTCGATATCAAGTTCCAGGATTATCGCGACGAGACCGGCAAGTACGACGCCATCGCTTCCATCGAGATGTTCGAGGCGGTGGGCGAGAAATACTGGCCGACCTATTTCGGCAAGCTGCACGACTGCCTGAAGGCCGGCGGGCGCGCCGGGCTGCAGATCATCACCATCGCGGATGCGAGCTACGACTATTACCGCACGCATCCCGATTTCATCCAGCGCTACATCTTTCCGGGCGGCATGCTGCCCAGCGCCTCGATCCTGTCGCGGCTGAACGCGCGAAGCGAACCTGTCGCTGATGTCGGAGCGGATCTTCGCGAAGGACTATGCGCGCACGCTCAACGAATGGCGCGAGCGGTTCGTCGAGCGTCTGGGAAGAACTCAAGCCGCTGGGCTTCGACACGCGCTTCAAGCGCATGTGGGAATTCTACCTGCATTATTGCGAGGCCGGGTTCCTCTCCGGCAATATCGACGTGCGGCAACTGTTCTACCAGCGTTCGTGAGCGAAGCGCGGGGGCGGCCAGATTTCACGATTGCCGGCTTGGCGGCTTGCCGCCTACGGCGCTCGTCGCATTGCCGCTGGCAGCTCTGACGTTGCCGCTCTACCTCGTGGTGCCGACCTTTTATGCCGAGGCGCTGGGCGTGCCGCTGGCAAGCATCGGCGCGATCCTGCTGGCCGTGCGCATCTTCGACGCGCTGAACGATCCGGTGATCGGCTGGTTTGCCGACGCGTGGCCGTCGCGCAACCGCCGCAAGGTGTGGATTGCCCTATTCGCTCTGCCGCTGGCGCTTGCCGCCTATGCCCTGTTCTGGCCGCCAGCGGATGCGACGGGCGCATGGCTTGGAGATAACCGCGGCGCTGCTGTCGCTCGGTTACACGGCGATGGTGCTGCCGCTTTGGGCGTGGGGCGCGGAACTTTCGAACGACTACCACGAGCGCAGCCGCATCGCAGCCTGGCGCGAAGGCTTCGTTATCGTTGGAACGGTGATTGCCATCGCCCTGCCCTTCACCATCGGCTGGAAGGATGCGGCGGCGTTTCACGGGCTGGCGCTGATTGCCGTGTTCGTGGCCGTGGCGCTGCCGCTGTGCACCGCACTGACTTTGTGGGCAGTGCCCGAGCCGGCCACGACCACGCGCAGTCGCATGTCCGTTGCGGCGGCGCTGACTGCGATGCGCCAGAACCGGCATTTCACGCGGCTGCTTTCGGCGTTCCTGATCAACAGTCTTGCCAATGCGCTTCCCGCAACGCTGTTCCTTCTGTTCGTAGGCCAGCGCCTTGGCGCGGAGGACTGGCGCGGGCCCCTGCTCGTCACCTATTTCCTGAGCGCGATTGCCGGCATGCCGCTTTGGAACCTCGTTTCGAAGCGCAATTCCAAGCACCGCGCATGGTGCATCGCCATGCTCGCCTCGTGCGCGGTGTTCATGCCGGCAGCCTTGCTGGGGCAAGGCGATGTCGCGGCCTTCGCGGTGATCTGCGTCGCGAGCGGGCTTGTGCCTCGGCGCGGATCTGGTGCTGCCGTCATCGATGCAGGCCGACGTGATCGAATCCGACCGGATCGCCTCGGGCACCAGCCGCTCGGCGTTCTTCTTCGCGGCCTGGTCGCTGACCTCGAAGCTGGCGCTGGCGCTGGCCGTCGGCATTGCCTTTCCGCTGCTGCAGGGTTTCGGCCTCGACGCGGCCGATCCGTCCAGGAGTTCGGCCCTCAGCCTCGACATGCTGGCGCTGCTCTACGCCGCGGCGCCGGTCGCGCTTGAAGCTGGTCGCCATCGCAATGATGTGGAACTTCCGGCTCGACGAGGCAGCGCTGTCGCGCATGCGGGCCTAGCGCCTGACGCCGGTCATCCGGGCGACGAGCGGAAAATAAAGGCTGTACGGCAAAAGGTTCGCTATCTTCAGCAGGTAGGTGAAACGACGCGGAAATGTGATGTCGAAGGCGTTGCCCTTCAGCCCCTTGGCGAAGGCGTCGGCCGCCTTTTCCACCGGCAGCAGGAAGGGCATTGGAAAGTCGTTCTTTTCCGGTCAGCGGCGTCTCGACAAAGCCGGGCGTGACGACCTGGATGCGGATGTTCATGCCATCGAGATCGAATTTCAGGCTGGCGGCAAGGTTGACCAGTGCGGCCTTGGACGCGCCATAGGCGGCACTTTTCGGCAGGCCGCCATAGCTGGCGGACGAGGATACCAGCGCCAATTGCCCGAAGCCCTGCGCCTTCATCGCCTCGATCGCCGGGACGAGCCCGTTCACGACGCCGGTGAAGTTGATCGCCAGCGAATTGTCGAATGCCTCGAAGTTCAGCTTGAAGGCGCGCACCGGAAAGAAATTCCCGGCGTTGAAGACGGCGAGCGCCAGCCTTCCACCATTGGCGCGCAATCGTCTCGACTGCGGCGCGGTTGCGCAGCACGGTCGGTCACGTCGAGCGGCAGCGGGATGATCTTTCCAGCGCCGCCGAAAGAGGCCGCCAGCGCGTCCAGCTTCTGCGCGTTGCGGGCGCTGGCATAGACCACCCAACCCTCGCCGGCGAGCTTGAGCGCGAGCGCGCGGCCAAGCCCCTCGCTCGCCCCGGTAATCCAGGCCGCGCCGTCCTGCGGCCTTGCGTGGTAAAGCGCCATTGGGCCCCCGAAAATAAAACGGGAGAGACGCGTGCACGCGTCCCTCCCGGCTGCCTCAGATCGGGCCGCCCCTGTAAAGGCGCTTCCCTGCGACTCGAATTACCGCCCGAAAATGTCGGAAAAAAGTTGTCCGAGCGAGCCGGTCATTTTTAATGGTGCAGTAGTGACGGCAAAGCAGATGCAAGGCCCGTCGGTGTCGGCCACCGGACGGTGATCGACCGTCTCGTCGGCTGCAGCGACATCGCCTCGAAGGTAGTGGCCAAGGCCATCCGAGAAGCCGCCATCGAGCACCAGCGTCACTTCCGAGCCGGCATGCGTGTGGTGCGGCATCGCGCGGCCGGGACGGATCCAGTACAGCGTTGCCTGGAAGCCGTCTTCCTCGGCGAAACGCACTTCGCGAAGCCCAGGCAGCTTGCTGCGCCAGGGGATGGTCTGTGCCGTGTGACCGGTGAATTCGATCAGGCTCTTGGGAAAGATGTTGCAGTGCTGCACCGGTGCGGGCCGCGCAATTTCCATGTCGCGGCTCGCGAATATCGCGCGCATCACGGCGTCGCGATGCTGCCAGCGGCGCGGGCTCAAGATTTTCCAGTTCGCGGCCAGCAAGGGCCTCAAAGCCGCGGGCAAGTTCCGCCCCGCTCTGCTTCAGTTCGACGTGGGCGCCGACCAGCGCGCGCAAGGGCCCGGGCAAGGTGCCCGCTACGTAGTGCGCAATCAGCTGGTCCAGCGTTTCGGCGCTCTGCGCCGACGCGAATGCCGCCTCATGTCCGTGGTCATTTCCATGTGCCATTCAGTCTGCCTCGAATTAGCGACTTTCGTGGCAGGGGTCCCAGCCCAAATGCCGTCAGTTCGCTGATATATGTCTTTCCTGCACCACCTTACGGAAGCTGGTTCACCGCGGATCACCACAATGCGAAATTTTCATCCGTTTTTGCGTGTTTTTTTATCATGCATTACTTAGTGCGGAAAACCGCCTTGGCCTACACGTCAATGAACCCGAAGCGATTTGATCCGGTGCACAACTGCATTAGAGTTCATTCACACTCAGCCATATACTGGACATAGCATGATCCGCAACTCGACCATCGACGCCATCGGCAACACGCCGCTGATCAAGCTGAAGCGCGCGTCCGAGCTTACCGGCTGCACGATTCTGGGCAAGGCGGAATTCATGAATCCGGGCCAGTCGGTGAAGGATCGCGCCGGGCTGTTCATCATCGAGGACGCGGTGGCGAAGGGCCTGCTGCGCCCCGGCGGCGTGATCGTCGACGGCACGGCCGGCAATACCGGCATCGGCCTGACGCTGGTTGCCAATGCGCTCGGCTTTCGCACCGTGATCGTCATTCCCGAGACGCAGAGCCAGGAAAAGAAGGACATGCTGCGGCTCATGGGCGCCGAGCTGATCGAGGTGCCGGCGGTGCCCTACAAGAACCCCAACAACTACGTGAAGCTTTCCGGCCGGCTTGCCGAGCAACTCGCCAAGAGCGAGCCGAACGGCGCGATCTGGGCCAACCAGTTCGACAACATGGCCAACCGCGACGGGCACATGCGCACCACGGCGCAGGAGATCTGGCGCGAGACCGGCGGCAAGGTCGACGGCTTCGTTGCCGCTGTCGGCACCGGCGGCACGCTGGCGGGCGTCGGCATGGGGCTGAAGGCGCACAACAAGGACGTGCAGATCGCGCTCGCCGACCCGATGGGCGCGGCGCTCTATTCCTATCTACACCACGGGCGAGCTCAAGTCCGAGGGCAGCTCGATCACCGAGGGCATCGGCCAGGGCCGCATCACGGCCAATCTCGAAGGCGCGCCGGTGGACCACGCCTTCCAGATCGGCGACCGCGAGGCGCTGGAGATCGTCTTCGACCTGCTCGAGCACGAGGGGCTGTGCATGGGCGGCTCGACCGGCATCAACATCGCCGGCGCGATCCGGCTGGCGCGCGAGATGGGGCCGGGCCACACCATCGTCACCATCCTTTGCGACTATGGCACGCGCTATCAGTCGAAGCTCTACAATCCCGATTTCCTGCGCTCCAAGAACCTGCCGGTGCCGCATTGGCTGGAGCGCAAGAGCACCCTTCCCATACCCTTCGAGCAGACAGCCTGACCATGCCGCACATCACCCGCACCGCCTTCCTCGACGACGCCTATCTGACTGCCTGCGAAGGAACGGTGCTGGCGATCACCGAGCGCGGCGGGATCATCCTCGACGAGACGAATTTCTACGCGACCAGCGGCGGCCAGCCCGGCGACAGCGGCCATCTGGAGCGCGCCGACGGCTCGATCATCAGGATCGCGACCACCGTCAGCGGCGAGACCAAGCAGGAGATCGTGCTGGTGCCGGCCGAAGGCGAGCCGCTGCCTGCAGCCGGGCGAAAAGCTGACCGGCCATATCGACTGGGAGCGGCGCTACAATCTCATGCGCATGCACACGGCCTGCCACGTGCTGTCGGTCGTCTGCCCCTTCCCGATCACCAGCGCCAGCGTCGGACCGGACGAGAGCCGCGTCGATTTCGACATTCCCGAAGCGGGCTTCACGCGCGAGGACGTGACCGCCAGGATGATGGAGATCATCAACGCCAACCATCCGGTCACCGCGCAATGGATCACCGAGGCCGAGCTCGACGCCAATCCGGGCATCGTCAAATCGAAGAACGTCCGCCCGCCGCGCGGCGCGGGGCGCATCCGCCTCGTCTTCATCGGCGAGAATGCCGCCGTCGACAGCCAGCCTTGCGGCGGCACGCATGTGAGCGAGACCGGCGAAGTCGGCGAATTGCACATCGCCAAGATCGAAAAGAAAGGCCGCGAGAACCGCCGCTTCCGCATCAAGTTCGGACCGGCTCCGCAGACGCCCGGACAGTGAGGACATCATGAAGCTCGAAGGCTCCTGCCATTGCGGCGCCGTGAAGTTCCGGCTCGACAGCAATACGCCCATGCCATACCAGCGCTGCTATTGCTCGATCTGCCGCAAGACGCAGGGCGGCGGCGGCTATGCCATCAACATCATGGGCTGGGCCGACACGCTGGAGGTCGAGGGCAAGCGAGCATGTGCGCGTCTACAATGCGCAACTTGACGGCGAGGAAGAGCCCGCGTGGACCGGCACTTCTGCGGCAATTGCGGCTCGGCGCTGTGGGTCTATCACGACAAGTGGCCGGACCTTGTGCACCCCTTCGCCTCGGCCATCGACACGCGACTTGCCGGTGCCCCCCGAAAGCGTTCACATGATGCTCGATTTCAAGGCAGACTGGGTCGAGGTCGCCTTCCGGCCCCGGCCATGTGCAGTTTGTCAGGCTATCCGGACAAGTCCATCGAAGTCTGGCATGATCGCCAGATTGACGCCGCCCAAGGCCAGAGTCATGAGCGAAATCCGTTCTTCATCAGTCGCCGACGAATTGCAGGCAAGGCTCGGCGGTCGCCGCGTCTGCGCATCGTCGACGATTCCTGGTACCTGCCGGCGCAGAATCGCAATGCGCAGGCCGAAGAATTCGAGGCAGCGCACATTCCCGGCGCCGTTCGCTTCGACATCGACGCGGTCAGCGACAAGACGAGCGGCCTGCCGCACATGCTGCCCTCGCCGCAGGATTTTGCCGCGGCCGTCGAGCGCGCTTGGCATTTCGCGCGACGACGAAATCGTGGTCTATGACGGGCCGGGCGTGTTTTCCTCGGCGCGGGTGTGGTGGACCTTCCGCGTCATGGGCGCGAAGAACGTGCGCATTCTCGAAGGCGGCTTCGACCGGTGGAAGGCCGCCGGGCGGCCCGTCGAGACCGGTGCTGCCGCGCCGGTCACGCCGGCCGTGTTCAAGCCGGATTTCAACCCGGCGCTCGTCAGCCACATCGACACGATCCGCGACAATGTCCACACCGCCAGGGCGCAGATGCTGGACGCGCGGCCGCAAGGCCGCTTCACCGGCGCGGTGCCGGAGCCGCGCCCGGGCTTGCGCTCGGGCCATGTGCCGGGCTCGAAGTCGCTGCCGGCGGACACACTGGTTGCCGATGGGAAGCTGAAGGATATCAGTGCATTGAAGCAGCTTTTTGAAGGCGTTTCCCTGGATTATCGGACAAGCCGGTCATCACCTCGTGCGGCTCGGGCGTGACAGCGGCGATCATCACGCTGGCGCTGGAGACGGTCGGCCACAAGGACCACTCGCTTTATGACGGCTCATGGGCCGAGTGGGGACAGGCGGAGGATGCGCCGGTTGCGCGCTGGGAAACGCCGGGAGCGTGAGCGCGATGGAAAAGCGCAAGCTCACGGCATACATCACCTATCTGGAAATGACGCAGCGCCCGGCCATCCGCCCGCCCTTGCCGACGGGCCAGCCGTTGGCGCTGCTGCGGGCACGCAACATGTCGACCGCCTATTACCGCTTTCTCTATGAAGAGGTCGGCAAGGCACATCACTGGATGATGCGGCGCAAGCTGGACGACGCGGCGCTGGACGCGATCATCAACAGCGAAACGACGCGCATCGATGTCTTGTATGTGGAGGGCTGTCCGGCGGGCTATTTCGAGATCGACGCCGCGCGCAAGCCGGACGAGGTCGAGATCGCCTATTTCGGACTGATCGGACAATATACCGGAATGGGTCTGGGCCGCTGGTTCCTGGGCGCTGCCATCGATGCGGCCTGGGACTTCGGCACCGGCTAAAGTCGACGTCCACACCAATCGCCTCGATCATCCGCGCGCGCTGCCGCTTTACCAGAAGATGGGCTTCGTGCCCGTTGGCCGCGGCGAAGAGCAGGTGGAGGCGTGGGAGGACTGAGCGCCCTCCCCGCCAATCTTGATCAGGCGACCTTGAGCACTGCCTGCGGCTCGGCCATTTCGTAGCCCAGCGCCTCGGCGACCGCGCGGTTGGTGACCTTGCCCTTGTGGACGTTGAGGCCGTTGCGCAGATGCGGGTCGTCGACCAGCGCCTTCAGGCCCTTGTCGGCCAGCAGCAGGCCGTAGTGCAGCGTGGCGTTGTTGAGCGCATTGGCCGAGGTGACCGGCACCGCGCCCGGCATGTTGGCGACGCAGTAGTGGATGACGCCGTCGACCACATAGGTCGGCTCGGCATGCGTGGTGGCATGCGAGGTCTCGAAGCAGCCGCCCTGGTCGATGGCGACGTCGACGAGCACCGAGCCCTTCTTCATGCCCGACAGCATTTCGCGGCGTGACGAGCTTGGGCGCGGCGGCGCCGGGGATCAGCACCGCGCCGACCACGACGTCGGCCGAGAAGCACTCGTCCTCGATCGCCTCGACCGTCGAGTAGCGGGTGTGGACGCGGCCGTTGAAGATGTCGTCGAGCTCGCGCAGGCGCGGCAGCGAGCGGTCGATGATCGTGACGTCGGCGCCGAGGCCGACGGCCATCTTGGCGGCGTTGCAGGCCGACGACGCCGCCGCCGATGATCGCGACCTTGCCCGGCAGCACGCCCGGCACGCCGCCCAGCAGCACGCCGCGGCCGCCATTGGCCTTCTGCAGCGCGGTCGCGCCGGCCTGGATGGCGAGGCGGCCGGCAACTTCCGACATCGGCGCGAGCAGCGGCAGGCCGCCGCGCTCGTCGGTCACGGTCTCGTAGGCGACGGCGGTGACGCCCGAGTCGAGCAGGCCCTTGGTCTGCTCCGGATCGGGCGCGAGGTGCAGATAGGTGTAGAGGATCTGGCCTTCGCGCAGCTGCGCCCATTCGCCGGGCTGCGGCTCCTTGACCTTGACGATCATGTCGGACTTGGCGAAGACCTCCTGCGGCGGTGGCGACGATCTTCGCGCCGGCCGCCTTGTAGGCGCTGTCGTCGGCGCCGATGCCGGCGCCGGCGCCGGTCTCGACCAGCACCTCGTGGCCGTGCGCGACATATTCGCGCACCGCGCCCGGCGTCAGGCCGACGCGGTATTCGTGGTTCTTGATTTCCTTGGGGCAGCCGACGCGCATCGAGCCTCTCCCTGAGACATGATTTTTTCGGTGACGCATGGTCGCAAATAGCGCGCGCAATGTCCTTGCAAAGAGGCCTTGCCGCGAATGTGCTTTCGGTGAATTATTGCGTTACTGACGCGTATCAAGGAGAATCGTTGCGTGCACATTCCCGACAAGATCGATTTGTTGATCCTGCGTGAGTTGCAGGAGAATGCACGCCTGCCCAACGTGGAGCTGGCGGCGCGCGTCGGGCTCTCGCCCTCGGCATGCTCGCGGCGGCTCGATGCGCTGGAGAAATCCGGCACCATCGAGGGCTACCAGGCAGTCATCTCCAACAAGGCCATCGGGCAGGCGATCACGGCACTGGTGCACATCACCTTGAAGGCGCAGTCGGAGGACCATCTGGAGAAATTCGAGCGCGCGGTAAAGGCCTGCCCGCACATCGTCACCTGCTTCCTGATGTCGGGCGAGAGCGATTACCTGGTGCGCGTCAATGCCCGCGACATGGAGCATTACGAGTGGATCTACAAGAACTGGCTATCCGCCCTGCCCGGCGTGTCGCGCATCCAGTCGAGCTTTGCGATGCGAATGGTTGTAAATCGCGCCAATATAGACGTAACGATGTTAGACAGTGCGTGAGTGCGCATTCATGATGGCGAGAATCAGTTTCCCACGAACTGGACCTCGGCATGAAGCGGTTGTTTATATTGATTCTTTTGCTCATGGGAGCAGCTGCGATCGCCATGCTGGCCGGACCGCGTCCTGACAGGACGGAGACAGTTTCATTCGACCGCGAGGCCATCGGCGCCGATGTCGACGCCTATCTTGCCGCTGCGGAAGCGAAGTTCCCGAAAATCATGCAGGGCGCCCAGAAGGAAGTCATCTGGGCCAACCCGGCGACGAAGCAGAAAACGCCGCTGGCCGTCATCTACATCCACGGCTTTTCGGCCACCAAATGGGAGATGCGGCCGGTTCCGGATAATGTGGCGACGGCGCTGGGGGCAAATCTCTTCTACACCCGCCTTGCCGGTCACGGGCAGGACGGCCCGGCAATGGCCGAGGCGAGCCTCAGTGCCTGGACCCGCGACATGGCGGAGGCGATGGCGATCGGCGAGCGGATCGGCGAGCGTGTCATCATCATCGGCAACTCGACCGGGGCGACGCTGGGGACCTGGGCCGCATCAAAGCCGGAGATGGCGCAAAGGATCGCCGCGCTCGTCATGATGTCGCCGAACTACGCCATCCAGGGCGCGTCGACCGGTCTTTTGAACATGCCGTGGGCGGACAAGCTGTTGCCGCTGGTCTTCGGCCGTGAGCGCAGCTTCGAGCCCGTGAACGAGCAGCAGGCCAAGTGGTGGACGACGTCCTATCCCAGCATCGCGGTCTTTCCGATGGGGGCTTTGCTGCAGACGGTTTCGGAAATTGACTACGCCAGCATCAAGGTGCCGGCGCTCTTCATCCTCTCTGCGCAGGACAAGGTGGTTGTTCCGGCGATCACTATGCAGGTTCACCAGGCGTGGGGCGGACCAAAGCAGATCATCATGCTGAAAGAGGTCGGCGATCCCTCGGCGCATGTCGTCGCCGGTGACATCTTGAGTCCAGGCAATACGCAGATGGTGACGCAGGCCATCCTCGATTTCCTGGTGAAGGCGGGCGTTTCTCAGCCCTGATGCGAGGGCTTGGCGTCGCGCGCGAAACTGTATGACAGCAGCGCCAGGCACAGCGACACAGTATAGAGCAAGAACAGCGCGCGGTATGCCGCCGCCGGATCGTCCGGCACCGTGTAGCTGGCGACGACGCCGCCGCTGATGAGCTGCATCAGCCCCACCCCGCCTATCGAAAAGAAGTTCATCAGCGTGACGCCGCGCCCGATAAGGTGCGTGGGAATGAACGCGCGACCGTGCGCCAGCTGCACCGCGAAGCTTGCCCCGAAAAAGCCGATGGCAACCAGCAGCGCGCTCGCCGCCCAGACCTGTTGCGGCATCGCGAAGGCCAGCACCGCGCATGCGCCCGCAACGATGAGGTTGCCGGTCATCACCACCTGCTTGCGTGAATCGAGCAGCCGGTCGAGCGGGCCATAGGCAAGGCTGCCGAGCGAAAGCGCTATCGCCATGTAGAGCGTCTGCTGTCCGATGCCGATGGTGTCGAGGCCATAGACGTCCGCCATCAGCGGCCCGGCCCACAGCCCGCGAATGCCGGCGGCGACCGCATAACCCAGCAGGATGCAGGGGAAGATCGGCCACAATTGCGGAATGGCGAACAGCGCGCGCAGGCCGCCCTTGGCTGACGACCCCGCCTCGACCCGTTCGGGATCCTTCACGGTGAACCAGATGGCGAGGCCCACGAGCGCGGTGATGAGGCACAGGCCCCAGCTGACGTTGCGCCAGCCGAACGCCTGCGCGGCAGCCGCGAGCGGCTGCGTGCCGACAATGTTGCCGAGCGTGCCGACGGCAACGAATGTGGAGCCGAGCGTTGCAAAGCGCGAGGGCGAGAAATTGCGCGCGAACAGGAAGAACGCCGCCATCAGCACCGGGGCGCAGCCGATGCCGATCAGCCCCATCGCAAGCACCAGTTGCCCCGGTCCCGCGGCGGTGGCGAACAGCGCCGCCCCGCCCGCGCCGCCAACGGTGAGCAGCACGGACGATGTGCGCCGCGGGCCGAACCGGTCAAGCGCATAGCCGATGGGAAACTGCATCAGCGCGAAGGCGATAAACCATGCGCCCGAGGCGCGCGACAGATCGCTTGCCCCCGCCCCCAGGTCGGTTTCGAGGATGCGGGTGAGCACGGCAAGGAACGAGCGGTAGAACTGGCTCAGCACATAGGCGCAGGCCAACACGGCATAGGCAAGCATGGCGGGAAACTCCTCCCGGCATCCATAGAAAATGCCACCCGCCGGTGCAAGCGTCGGATATGCAGCACCGCAAATGCCCCGCGTCAGGAAAATGCGGGCTTGACGCAGGCGTTCTGGTGGTGATTGTGCCGCACGAAAGGCCGCCGCGCGCAGGCCGGCGGACCCAGAAGCGAAGGATCAACCGATGAAATTCCTCAGATTTGGCGCGGCTGGCGCCGAGAAACCCGGCGTGCTGGACAGCAAGGGCGTCATTCGCGACCTTTCCGGCGTGATCGGCGATCTTTCGGGCGCGACGCTCGACCCGAAAAACCTGGCCGAGATCGGCAAGCGCGACCTCTCCAGCCTGCCCGAAGTTGCGGCCGGCACGCGCCTTGGCCCCTGCGTCGGCGGCACCGGCAAGTTCATCTGCATCGGCCTCAACTATTCCGACCACGCCGCCGAGACCGGCGCGACGGTGCCGCCGCGAGCCGATCATCTTCATGAAGGCGACCACGGCGATCTGCGGCCCGAACGACGACGTGCTCATCCCGCGCGGCTCGGAGAAGACCGACTGGGAGGTCGAGCTCGGCGTCGTCATCGGCAAGACCGCGAAATATGTCACCGAGGCCGACGCGCTGGACTACGTCGCCGGCTATTGCGTCATCAACGACGTCTCCGAGCGCGCCTTCCAGACCGAGCGCGCGGGCCAGTGGACCAAGGGCAAGTCGTGCGACACCTTCGGCCCGATCGGCCCCTGGCTGGTGACCACGCGACGAGGTCGCCGACCCGCAGAACCTCGGCATGTGGCTGACGGTCAACGGCGAGACGCTGCAGGACGGCTCGACCACGACCATGGTCTATGGCGTCGCGCTACCTCGTCTGCTATCTCAGCCAGTTCATGAGCCTGCATCCCGGCGACATCATCTCCACCGGCACGCCGCCGGGCGTCGGCATGGGCATGAAGCCGCCGCGCTTCCTGAAGGCCGGCGACGTGGTGGAACTGGGCATCGAGGGCCTCGGCACGCAGAAGCAGGTGTTCAGGGCGGACGCCTGATATCCTGATCGAACGGCGAAATGAAAAACCCCGCTCCGGCGGGGTTTTTTTGTATTATTGCAGACTCTTGCCTAGAAAATTCCTTTGAAGACTGCTTCATCGCGGCTTCTGAAAACGTTAGCCTTTCCACAGATTAACAAAGGAGGGGCGGATGCTTCGCACACTGTTCTTTATTTTACTTCTTGCTCTGCCGATGAATGCCGTCGCGCAGCAAATTACCCTGGACGCCGGTACGATCGACGTCAAGAAACTGGAGCAGGAGCATCAAGAGATGTCGCTGATGTCGGACGAGGGCCTCATCGCGGCGGGTCTCATCAAGAAACGCGAGTATTGCCTGACCTGCAGCAGCGGTGCGCGGCTCGGCTGCTCCTCCCCGATCGGCGGCGAGGCGGGCAAGGTCTGGTGCTCCGGCCAATGCCTCTACAAGTGCGATGGCTCCTGCGGCATCGCCTATGGCGGGTGTTGAGGAGGGCGCTGGAGTTGAAAGGCGCAGTGCTTTGCCGGTTTTCAGGCAGAGACATTCTGGTGCGGGCACCGGGGGTCGAACCCGGACAGCCTAGGGCCGAGGGATTTTAAGTCCCTTGCGTCTACCAGTTTCGCCATGCCCGCAACGCTTTCCTGACTAGCGCCTGCGTGGCGATACATCAAGGCGCGGATGAGCGCGCGTGCGCAGCTTTCGCCAATTGCGCGAGGCAACAAGAAAGGCGGCCCATAAGCCGCCTTTCCCGAATGATTTGCCCATCCGCACGCAAACTGCGGCCAAGCCGATCCAGATGAACCGGCTTGCCTCAGCCGTGCAGCTTGGCTGCGATCTCGGCAACACGCTTGCCCTGGAACTTCACGCCTTCAAGGTCGAGCTCGGAAGGCATGCGCGAGCCGTCGGTTGCGGTCACCAGCGTCATGCCATAGGGCGAGCCGCCGCGAACCTGGTCGACGCCGCTCTGGCCCTGCCATGCATAGGACAGCGGCACGATGATCATGCCGTGGTGCTGCAGCGAGGCCTGCGTGGTGATGATCGCGAGTTCCTGCCCGCCATGCTGCGTGGCCGTCGAAGAGAACACCGAGGCGACCTTGTTGATCAGCGCGCCCTTGGCCCACAGCGACCCGGTCTGGTCCAGGAAGTTCTTCAGCTGTGCGGCCATCATGCCATAGCGCGTGGAGACGCCGAAGATGATCGCGTCGTAGTTTGCAAGTTCCTCGGGCTTTGCGATCGGCGCCTTCTGGTCGAGCTTGAAGTGCGACGCCTTGGCGATTTCCTCGGGCACCAGCTCGGGCACGCGCTTGACGTCGACGAGGGTAGCCCCGCCTTCCTTTGCGCCTTCGGCGGCGGCATAGGCCATGGTTTCAACGTGGCCATAGCTCGAATAATAAAGCACCAGCACCTTTGCCATGCGAATTCTCCTTCGTGTCAGGGATTGATTTGTTGCGGGAATGCCGTGATCGGGTTTAACAGCGTTGCAAAGCGCCGGTCCGCCCGCTTGACGCCACACATAGAGTGCGCCGGGCAATTCCAGAACGGCGCGCACCGTGACGCACTGTCAACAAAACGAACACGCAACGCAGCAGGACAAGGGCCATGGCCGAAAAGATCGTCACCGCGGGCATGGTCGCAATCGGCGACGAACTGCTTTCCGGGCGCACGCGCGACCGCAATATCGGCCATCTGGCGGCAACGCTCACCATCGCCGGCATCGACCTGCGCGAGGTGCGGATCGTGCCGGACGAGCAGGTGGAGATCGTCGCGGCGGTGAACGCGCTGCGGGCGCGCTACACGCATGTCTTCACCTCCGGCGGCATCGGGCCTACGCATGACGACATCACTTCCGATGCGATTGCCGCCGCCTTCGGCGTGCCCATCGACCACGACCCCGCCGCGATGAAGCTGCTGGGCGACCATTACGCGGCGCGCGGGCTGGAATTCACCGAGGCGCGCAAGCGCATGGCGCGGCTGCCGCGCGGCGCCGGCATGATCGCCAATCCTGTTTCGGTCGCGCCCGGCTTCACCATCGGCAATGTGCATGTGATGGCCGGCGTGCCGTCGATCTTCGAGGCGATGCTCGACAATGTGATGCCCACCATCGAAGGCGGCACGGTGATGCTGTCGCGCGCGGTTGATTCGCCCTACCCGGAAGGGCGCATCGGCGGCCCGCTCGGCGAGGTGCAGAAGCGCCACAAGGATACAGCCATCGGCTCCTATCCGCGCTATGACGGGGCGAATTATTCGACGCAGATCGTCATCCGTTCGCGCGATGTCGCAGCCCTGGATGCCGCCGAGGCCGACGTGCGCGCCATGCTGGGTGAAATCGCCAAGGCTTGAGGCGCGCAGAATAGATTTGTCAGCGCCAGCGCGATTGGCTATTAGCCGCCCTCTCCTCTCAGCTTGGGACCTCGCAACATGTCCGCACCTGCAAACAAGGCCTTTCCGGTTTCATGGGACCAGTTCCACCGCGACTGCAAGGCCCTGGCCTGGCGTCTGGCGGGCGCGGCGCAAGCCAATGGCGGCGAGTGGAAAGCCATCGTGTCGATCACGCGCGGCGGACTGGTGCCGGCGGCGATCATCGCGCGCGAACTCGGCATCCGGAAGATCGAGACGGTGTGCATCGCCTCCTATCACGACTACCAGGACCAGGGCGAATTGCAGGTGCTGAAGGCGATTTCGCCGGAACTCATTGAGCAGACCGGCGGCACGGGCGCTGGCATCCTCGTGGTGGACGACCTCACCGACACCGGCAAGACTGCCGCCAAGGTGCGCCAGATGCTGCCCAAGTGCCACATCGCCACGGTCTACGCCAAGCCCAAGGGCGTGCCGATGGCAGACACATACGTGACCGAGGTGAGCCAGGACACGTGGATATATTTCCCGTGGGATCTCGACCTCGCCTACACCGCTCCCATCTCAGGGCGGCAGGACGGCTGAGGCTTGGCTCAGCTTCAACCGTAGCGGCGTTCCCACTCGCGCATCGGGCGCGAGTGCAGGGCCGGCTTCTGCGGAATGGCAGCTCCCGTGACACGGCCCGATTCAAGCAGCATCGCGTAGGGCATCGGCTTGGCGAACAGATAGCCCTGGTACCAGATGTCGCCGAAGCTCTTCAGGTACATGACCTGGTCCATGGTCTCGACGCCCTCGACGGTGATCTTGATGCCGCGCTCGCGCGCAAGCTGCACCACGCTGGAGACGATCGATTGCGACGACAGGGAGTGCTCGATCTCGCGAACGAAGCAAGCGTCGATCTTGATGCGGTCGACATCGAAGCGGTTGAGATAGGAGAGTCCGGAATAGCCGGTACCGAAATCGTCGAGCGCCACGGAAATGCCCATCGAGCGCAACGCCGACATCGTCTCGACCGTCGCCCTGTTCTCGGACAGCAGCACGTTTTCGGTGATTTCAAGCTCCAGCCGGCGGGCGGGAAAACCGGTTTCGGCAAGAATTGTCTTTACGCTCGCAACGAAATCTGGCGTGAGCAGGTGCCGCGGCGAGATGTTCACGGCAAGCTTCACCTCTCCCAGCGGCTTTATCTGGATGCAGGCGCGACGCAGTATGTTCAGCCCCAACCTGGAGACGAGGCCGAGCGATTCGGCGACGTTGATGAAGTCGAGCGGCGGAACGCGGCCATATTGCGGGTGGGTCCAGCGCGCCAGCGCTTCCACGGCAACGATCTGGTTGAACTGGCTGTCGACCAGCGGCTGGAAATAGATGTCGATCTCATCGGCCTCGAGGGTTTCGCGCAGGCCCGTCTCGATGGCGGAAATCCGGCGGGCGCTTGCGGCCGAGCCATCGCTGTAGCCCACGTGTTTCTTGCCCTGCCCCGCCTTGGCCTGTTGCAGTGCGAACTCGGCCCGCCGCATCAGTTCCTCTGCATCGGTGCCCGTGGGCGAATTGCAATAGACCGAACCCAGCGACAGATCGACATAGACATTCTTGTCGCCGATGACGAAGGGCGTCGCCATGGCGCGTTGAAGCGACGTCACCAGGTCGGTGATCGTCGTCTTTGCCGTGATGCGGCACATCAGAATGGCGAAAGTGCCGCCCTCCAGCCGCGCCAGCATCACGTCTTCACGGTTGAAGTGGCGCAACCGGTCCGCCAGCGCCTCGACGACCTTGTCGGCGGTCTTGTAGCCATAGGAATGATTGAGGGACTGGAACCTTCGAATGTCGAGCAACACCAATCCCAGGGCTTCCTCTGACTGAATCAGGGTTAGCCGCTTCACTACCCAGTCCAGAAAGCTGATGCGATTCGGCAGTCCTGTCTGGCGGTCGAACAATGCCGAGGTGCGGATGGCGCCGTGATCGCGAAACGCGACGATAACCGTATAGATCGTCGTCGTGATCAGCAGGGCGAGGCAGCAGACCAGGTAAACGGTCGCGAATCGCGAAAGCTGTCCGTCATGCGGATCGGCAAGGGCGCTACGCACCACGCGCCACGATTCGAATGCGGTGATGGACAAGGCAACCAGCGACAACGTGATGATGCGCCTGTGTTGCTGCTCTTGTAGTTCAAGCATGTTGTCCTGTCGAAATTCCGCCACCTGTACGTATCGATTATCGCAATCGCGTTTATATTTGGTGTGCATACGCATGCGCATGCGTTGATATGGAAAGGTGACGCCTGCATGCGAATCGGGCGCTGCAACGCTGCGGGCCATGGCGCAAGCGCAGAGTGGCGGCAGTGCCGGACAATCGCGCAAATGCCTGATTAGACGGCGATTTCAGACACGGCTGTTTATCCCCCCTATTCACAGTCAGGCACAATATGTGGTGTCGGGGAAAAACTTCGCAACAACACCTTGACGTAAAAATCCGAGGTCACCATAGCGTATGGCCAAGTCGGGTTCGGTAGCGTTTTGCCGGGTCGTGGCTCCCTTGCGGGTTGTCGCGGTGCTCACAGGATCGACTCCGGCCGTGCTCCAGTTTGTATTGGTGGCGGCGGCGGCAGAGCATTCTGCCGGCAGGACAGGTTTGCGCCTGCGTTTCGGCATGCGAATTTGCGTGCCGCAGACAGGAACAAGGCGTCCCCGTTAAAGTTGGTAAATCAGGCGTTAACACTATATTTAGTATTTGCGGTTAGTGTTGACACCAGATATGGTGAGTAACCGTTGCCATGGTCAGGCTGGTCGATTCCACTGGCGGCAGCATTCAATGTGAAAAACATGCATGTCGGGCTCATGCGAGAGTCCCGGAACGGTGGCGCAGGCAACCGGCACCCATTGTTTTGCCCTCTTCAAGGGAGACGATGGACATGCACTTCAACAAGACGACGGCTTGGAAGGGCGAGGAAAATGCGGATAGAACGGCGGTACACCAAGGAAGGCCAGTCCCCTTACGCGCAGATCGCGTTCAAGACGGCGACGAGCGAGATCCGCAATCCCGACGGTTCGGTGGTGTTGGACTCGCCGACATCTCGGTGCCCGAGGCTTTCAGCCAGGTTGCGACGGACGTTCTGGCGCAGAAGTATTTCCGCAAGGCGGGCGTTCCGGCCAAGCTCAAGCGATTCGAGGAGGAGACCGTCCCCTCGTGGCTGTGGCGCTCCGAGCCCGACGAGGCGGCGCTTGCCGCCCTCCCCGAAGCCGAGCGCTACGGCTCGGAAATGGACGCGCGGCAGGTGTTCGACCGTCTCGCCGGCACCTGGACCTATTGGGGCTGGAAGGGCGGCTATTTCGACGGCGAGGCAGATGCGCAGGCCTTCTTCGACGAATTGCGCTACTCGCTGGCGCGCCAGATGGTGGCGCCGAACTCGCCGCAATGGTTCAACACCGGCCTGCACTGGGCCTATGGCATCGACGGCCCGGCGCAGGGCCATTATTACGTCGACTACCAGACCGGCAAGCTGGTGCGCTCCAAGTCCGCCTATGAGTATCCGCAGCCGCATGCCTGCTTCATCCAGTCGGTCGAGGACGACCTCGTCAACGAGGGCGGCATCATGGACCTTTGGGTGCGCGAGGCGCGCCTGTTCAAATACGGCTCCGGCACCGGCTCCAACTTCTCGCGACTGCGCGGCGAAGGCGAAAAGCTGTCGGGCGGCGGCCGCTCGTCCGGACTGATGAGCTTCCTGAAGATCGGCGACCGCGCGGCGGGCGCGATGAAGTCGGGCGGCACGACGCGCCGCGCCGCCAAGATGGTGGTGGTCGATATCGATCACCCCGACATCGAGTACTACATCGACTGGAAGGTGAGCGAGGAGCAGAAGGTCGCCTCGCTGGTGACCGGCTCGAAGATCGTCGCGAAGCACCTCGAAGCGATCATGAGGGCCTGCGTCAATTGCGAAGGTCATGACGACGATTGCTTCGACCCGTCGGAAGTCCCGGCGCTGTAAGCGCGAGATCAAGGCGGCCAAGAAGAACGCGGTTCCGGAGAACTACATCTACCGCGTCATCCAGTTCGCGCAAGCAAGGCTACACGTCGATGGCCTTCAAGACCTACGACACCGATTGGGATTCGGAGGCCTACCTCACCGTCTCCGGCCAGAACTCCAACAACTCCGTGTCGCTCAAGGACAACTTCCTGCGCGCCGTCGAGAAGGACGAGGACTGGAACCTTATCCGCCGCCTGGACGGGCAAGGTTTACAAGACGCTGAAGGCCACGGACCTTTGGGAAAAGATCGGCTACGCCGCCTGGGCGTCGGCCGATCCGGGCCTGCACTTCAACACGACGATGAACGACTGGCACACCTCGCCGGCAGGCGGCCCGATCCGCGCGTCGAACCCGTGCTCGGAGTACATGTTCCTCGACGACACGGCCTGCAACCTCGCCTCGATCAACCTCCTGCCCTATCGCAACGGCAAAGCGACGGCGAGACCGGTCGGACATCGAAGCCTATGAGCACACCGTTCGCCTGTGGACCATGGTGCTCGAGATCTCGGTGATGATGGCGCAGTTCCCGTCGAAGGAGATCGCGCGGCTCTCCTACGAGTACCGCACGCTCGGCCTCGGCTATGCCAACATCGGCGGCCTGCTGATGACCTCGGGCATTCCCTACGACTTCGCCGAGGGCCGCGCCATCTGCGCCAGCCTCACCGCCATCATGACCGGCATCGCCTATGCGACCTCGGCCGAGATGGCCGGCGAGCTCGGCGCCTTCCCGGACTATGACCGCAACGCAGCCAACATGCTGCGCGTCATGCGCAACCATCGCCGCGCCGCGCGCGGCGACAAGGACGGCTACGAGAAGCTGTCGGTCAATCCGGTGCCGCTCGTCGCTTCCGACCTGCAAGCAGCCGGCGCTGGTCGCCCATGCCCGGGCAGCCTGGGACGCGCCATCGAGCCTCGGCGAGAAGCACGGTTACCGCAACGCGCAGACGACGGTGATCGCGCCGACCGGCACGATCGGCCTGCTGATGGACTGCGACACCACCGGCATCGAGCCCGACTTCGCGCTGGTGAAGTTCAAGAAGCTCGCCGGCGGCGGCTACTTCAAGATCATCAATCAGTCGCTGTGCCCGGGCGCTTGCGAGCCTCGGCTACACGCCTGAGCAGATCACCGAGATCGATGGCCTATGTGATGGGCACGCTGTCACTGAACCAGGCCCGGTCATCAATCGCCAGTCGCTCAAGGCGGCCGGCTTCACCGACGAGGAGATCGCCAAGGTCAAGGCCTGCTCCGAAGGCGTGCTTCGACATCAGCTTCGTGTTCAACAGCTGGACCCTGGGCGCACGACTGCGTTAAGAGCGCCTCGGCTTCAGTGATCCGAGCAGCTGGCCGACGCGCGCTTCGACCTGCTGCCGGCGCTTGGCTTCTCGCAAGCAGGATCATCGAGGCCGCCAACGATCAGTCTGCGGCGCGCGGCACTGGAAGGGGCTCCGCATCTGAAGATGGAGCACTATCCGGTATTCGAGTGCGCCAGCCGCTGCGGCAGGCACGGCAAGCAGTTCATCCCCGTGGATGGTCACATCCGCATGATGGCGGCGTCGCAGCCGTTCATCTCGGGCGCGATCTCCAAGACGATCAACCTTCCCAATGACGCGACGGTGGAAGATATCAAGAATAGCTATCACCTTTCGTGGAAGCTCGGGGCTGAAGGCCAATGCGCTCTACCGCGATGGCTCCAAGCTCTCGCAGCCGCTCAACGCCTCGCTGGTCGAGGACGACGAGGACGACGAGGGCATTG
>CAVONR010000020.1:0-79624 GCA_963697325.1 uncultured Alphaproteobacteria bacterium
GAAAAGGCCGTCGCGCAGGCGCTCAGTATTAGCGGATCGGACACGGCGAAACCCACGGTCTCCATCGCTTCGCCAACTCAAGGCGCAACAGTCCTGAGTTCGATCAATATCTTGTTCTCCGCAACTGACAATGCCGAAGTCGCTGGCATTACGGTCAAGGTGGGAGCTACCACGCTATGTACGCTGGCCGGATCAGCCACTTCATGCTCCTGGAACACCACGCTGGCTCCGAACGCCGCCTACACGATCACCGTGACGGCGACGGACTCGAGCGGTAACGTGCAGTCGGCAAGTGTTGGGGTCAACGTCAAGAACCCCGATCCGCAGGCGCCAACGGTGGCAATAACTGCCCCGTCGGAAGGCGCAGCATTGAGCGGCAGCGCAGTGATTACGTTCACTGCCTCCGACAACATGGGGGTTACCAGCATCACCGTCTCCGCCGGCGGAACCACGCTCTGCTCGCTCGCCGGAACCGCCACGTCCTGCACCTGGAACACCACTCTGAAGACGAACGGCACGTACGCCATTACAGTGACCGCGCGGGACGGAGCCGGCAATACGCAGTCGGCCGTCCGGAACGTCACGGTCAACAATGTCGACAAAACTGCTCCCACGGTGAAAATCACGTCCCCTACGGCCAACGCCAAGGTCTCGAAGACTGTCACGGTCGGCTTTACGGCAAGTGACAATGTCGGGGTCGCCTCCATTACTGTCTCAGTTGGAGGCGCGGCTATTTGCTCGCTACCCGGGACTGCCACGTCCTGTCAGTGGGATACAACCAAAGCGCCCAACAGCGCCCAGACAATCACGGTCGCCGCAAAGGACGCCGCGGGTAACAGCGTGGCAGCCACTCGAAAGTGACCGTGAGAAACTGACGCAACGCCGAGTTCGCCCGCCCAAACACCAAAGGGGCCGCATTGCTGCGGCCCCTTTTCTCGCGTTTGGCTATCCTGTCGCGTACAAGACCGCTGATTTCAAGGCGAATTGGATTTGAGGCGGCTTCGCTGTGGTCGGGTTGACCGTAGCGAAGCCGTTTTTATTCGAGAGGCCCAGCGCAGAGGACCACAAGCAGGCGCGGAGCATGGAGATGGCTTGTGGCGTGGAGACGCGCTGTAGTGGGCGTTTTGGTTTTCGGCGCTGCCAGCGGGGAGGCGGCAAGGGTGTGTGCGCGAGTTGGCTTTGCTGCAGCGCCAGGAGCAGAATCGCGTAGACGAAGACAAAGAAAGCGGCCGTGGTGCGGACGGCGGCCTCGGTGCGGACCTGGGGCTCTCCGAAGCCGAGCAGGGTCTTCTCGTCGCGGAAGTTGACCTCGATCTCCCAACGCCAGAGATAGGACTGTAGGATCTGCTGCGGGCTCAGCGTGGGGTCGGTGCAGATCAGGTAGGCAGGCTTACGGTAGTTCAGATTGGCGCCTTGCTTGAGGCGATAGGCAACCGGCCGGACGATCAGCAACAGCAGTTGGCGATCACCACCGGCATGCTTCCAGCGTAGCGGTGTGACGGTCTTGATCTCGAAGTCGTAGGTATTGCCGGCGGCGCAGGCGCGAACCGTTTGCCATGGGATCGAGTGGTCCTGCCGGTATTGCTCGGGCGTGGGTAGGCGTTGGCCATAGGCTCGGCGGCGGCCACGACCATGGTTGGCTTCTTCCGGTGTCGGTAAAGCGTACAAGCAGGCGTCCTTGCGGATGCGGCCGATGAGGGTGGTGCGCGGCGGCAGGTCCTTGAAGACGGTGCGGCAGGTGAAGGTGGCATCCACGCAGATCAGCAAGGCGCGTCCCGGGCCGCCCGGATGAGCATCCAGAGCGGCACGCAGGGCGGCAATGCGCTGTGCCCCGAGCGAGCTAACGGTGGACGAAGCCGAGGCGGTGCGCCAGGCTTGCCAGACTTCTTCCGGTGCGCGCTTGGAGGGTTTGCGCGGCGAGGGTGCATGTTGGAGGTCGATGGGAATGGCGCGGGCCGCCGAGACATCTTGATCCGGGTGCTCGGGCAGGGCGATGGAGAGTTGTAGGAACCGGCTGGCCCAGATGAAGTTGTCGGCAAAATGCGGACCGAGGGGATCGCGACGCCAGGAGGTGCCGCTGATCTGTCGGCCCCACTTGCGACGCAAGGTATCATCCATCAGCGCGACCACGGGCGCCGAATCGGGTAGACGGGCAAAGAGTTGGTTCTGTACCGTGGTCCAGAGCTGGCTGGGATCGACACGCTGTTGCTCAAACAGGCGGTAGGCCGCTGACCAGTCGTGAAACTGCTGGCCGGAGGCGCAGAGCAGACCCGACACGGTGCGCCGCCCCAGACAGGTGAGAGCGGACAGGCCGAGAGAGCGAGCCCGGTCGAAGGTCCGCTGCTGGGCGAAGGCAGGGCGGGCCGAATCGAATAGGGCCTGCCAGGCGGACATCAGTCCCGCCCGTGATTCGTTTTTTTTAGTGTCGAAGCAGGCAGGCTGCGGCGGCGGAGGACGAGTTGGGACTTGTCCTCGATGATCCATTCGACGACCTCTCCCCGCTGGAACTCCATGGCCTGGGCGATCGCGGATGGGAAGTTGATGTACCACTGCTCGCTGTCCTTGCGCTTGATGAGCTGGACTTTGGTGGGGAAACCCATGAGCCCTCCTGTAACTAGTCATACAACTAGACAAACAAAAACACAAGGATCTGTTTGGGTTGAGGCGGGGAGAGTTCACTCCAAAAAGGAAAAGCCCCCTGATCTAGTCAGAGGGCCAAACACGAGCAAAGGGGCCGCATTGCTGCGGCCCCTTTTCGCCATCTTATGGCAGGAGAGAAGTTGTTAAACTCGGAGTTTCCGGCGCAAGGTCTCGAAGCCAACCAACGCGCCGCCCAGCAGCATCAAAGTCACACCACCGTCAGGACTTCCTGCGGAGGGTTGTTTTTGTCCCTAAAAAGGGTCCAGTGAGATATTCCGTACGGTTTCACCAAGCTTCATTGGCACCGAGCCCGGTCGGGATTGTAACTGTCCCTACAACATCTGCCACATACCAAACCACACTCCCGTAGTTTGGTCCGTCGTACTTGGCCAGCAGGTATGTAAATCCATCCACATCGATGTCCGTGACGTCCACAGTTTGGGTTTCGTCCCTCATGTTGCCAGCCTCAATCGCAAGGGGGCACCCCCCCACAGGGCAAGCGTTGCCACTTCGGGTGTAGGTTTGACCGGTTCCTGCATCGACGGTCGGCCCACTCGGCGCGGCCATGCCGATCAAACGGTCGATGTAGGGAATCCTCTATTCGAGTTGAGAAGCCGGAATACCGTTGTTGATCAATCCAAGATATTCGTTACTGCTAAGGTCGAGCGTAACGGCCAACGCGTTAGTTGCAGCCAACCCCATCGCCAGCACGCAAACAATCGCGAACATTGTCACTTTTTTCATTGTTTCTCTCCTAAACCCAGTTTGTCCCTTCTATAGGGATCAACTCCGCGTTGTTATTGCACTTGTCATGCCATTCAATGCACCCTCGTGGCGAGACTGAGTTCAGCTCTTATTAAGTCCTATCCTTACAATAACTGTATCAGTGTTCCAGCTTAGCCGATTCAATAAAGGCGCAGAGGCTTGGGGCTAGTCCCCATCACTCTTTCGTAAACGATCCCGACACGGAAAACGCTGACGGTTTCCAATCGCTCCATAGACCGTTTCTCTCTCCGTAGACTTGCGGGCAGCAGGCTCGTCCCCACTTGACCGTAAGAAAGTCCGACGCTCCACGCCCTTGGCAGTGGGTGGCAAGAGTTTTCACGGCCTCCCGCTCGATTCCGAGCTTCTCCATCAGCTCGTAGAGCGTCGGCCGGCTGATGCCGAGTTCCAGGGCGGCGGACGTGATCTTGCCGCCGTGACGCCGCAGGGCGTCCTGGACCATCTCCCGCTCCACGCCCTCCCGCGCCTCCTTCAACGTCTCGGCGGCACCAACGGGCTCAAGGTCTCGGTCAATTCCAGGTCGCTGGCGGTGACGCGCTTGCCCTCGGCCATGATGACCGCCCGCTGCACCCGGTTCTGCAGCTCGCGGACGTTTCCCGGCCAGCGGTGAAGACTCAGCGCGCGCAGCGCGTCGGGCGCGAAGGTCAGACCGGGCTTGCCGTGCTCGACGCCGTAGCGGTGCAGGAACTCCTTCGCCACCAGGCCGACGTCGTCTCCCCGCTCGCGCAGGGCGGGCACCTTGACGACGACGACGGCCAGGCGAAAGTAGAGGTCCTCGCGGAACTTCCCGCTGGCGACGGACTCCTGCAGGTTCACGTTCGTGGCCGCGATCACGCGCGCGTCGCTCTGAATCTCCTGCCGGCCGCCGACGCGCTGGAAGGTCTTCTCCTGCAGAAAGCGCAGCAGCTTCACCTGGAGCGGCGCCGGCAGCTCGCCGATCTCGTCGAGGAAGAGCGTGCCCCCCGCGGCCGTCTCGATGTGCCCCTTGCGCTGCGCGTGCGCGCCGGTGAACGCGCCCTTCTCGTGGCCGAACAGCTCGCTCTCGAGCAGGTTCTCCGGGATGGCGTTGCAGTTGATGGCGACGAACGGGCCGCTCGTTCTGCGGGCTCCGGCGATGGAGCGCCTGCGCCACCATTTCCTTGCCGGTGCCGCTCTCGCCGAGAATCAGCACCGGGGCGCTGGTGGGCGCCACCTTGCGAACGAACGCGAAGACGGCCTGCATCTGCGGGCTCGCGCCCAGCATGTCCTCGAAGACGTCGGCCCGCGCGCTCTCCTGCATGGCGCGGTATTCCCGCTCGAGCTCCGCCACGTACACGCAGCGCTGCAGCACGAGCGCCGAGCTCGTCCATGTCCACCGGCTTGCAGAGGAAGTCGTAGGCGCCGGCGCCGACGGCGCGCAGCGCGTTCTGCTTGTCGCCCTGGCCGGAGACGACGATCACCTTGGCCAGCGGGTCGAGCACGAGAAGCGCCGAGAGCGCCGCCAGCCCCTCGTCGGGGTCGTTGGGGCGCGGCGGCAGCCCGAGGTCGAGCAGCGTCACCGCGGGACGATCCGCGGTGAACGCGGCCACCGCGCCAGCGCGGTCGCCGGCCATCAGCACCTCGTAGTCGTCGGCCAGCGCCCACTTCATCTGGGTGCGGATGTCCTCGTCGTCGTCCACGATCAGCAGCCTGGTCTTCGTCATTTCTCGTCCTTGACGGGGAAGGCTCACCCGGAACGTGGTGCCCTTGCCCGTCTCGCTCTCCACCTGGATGCTGCCCCCGTGCGCCTCGACGATCATCCGGGACTGGAACATGCCGATGCCGAGCCCCTTCTTCTTCGTGCTCTGGAACGGGCGGAACAGGGAGTCCTTCAGGAACGCCGCGCTCATCCCGCAGCCGTTGTCCGTCGACAGCGAGAACGACGCTGCCTCCGGCGTGCTCCGTGCGCACGCGAATGCGGCCTCCCGGCCCCACGCGTCGCGCGCGTTGAGCACCAGGTTGGTCACGACGCTCTGGATCTGTTCGCGGTCGGCCAGCATCCTGGGCAGCGGCTGCAACTCCTTCGTCAGCTCCACGTGCGGCATCCCGTCCAGCCTGTCGAGGGCTTCGCTCACGAGCTGATTCAGGTCGGCTTCCACGGGCTTGAAGTCGGGCCGCTGCCGCAGCGCGCTCAGCCGGGCGATCATCTCGTCGATTCGCCGCGCGGTGTTGCCGACGCCGCGCAGCGCGTCCTCGCGGAACGCCGGGTCGTCGAAGTGCACCGGCAGGTTCTTCAGCATCAGGTTGAGCGACGCGGCGGCGTTCTTCAGCAGGCCGGTCGGCCAGTTCGTCCTGCGCGGCACGCTCTTCCATCAGCCGCTCCTGCGTCTCGTGGGCGCGGCGCACGACGTCCACCACCTCGGCGGGGTCGTCGGTGACGTGCACCAGATCGAGGTCCTCGTGGGAGATCTTGCCGGCTGGGCAGCATCTGGTTCTTGATCCAGTCGAGCAGGCCGCCCCAGAACTCGGTGCCGATCAGCACGATCGGGAACCGGGTCATCTTCTTGGTCTGGACGAGGGTGATCGCCTCGAACAGTTCGTCGAGCGTGCCGAAGCCACCCGGCAGCACGATGAACGCCTGGGAGTACTTCACGAACATCGTCTTGCGCACGAAGAAGTAACGGAACTCGATGCCGATGTCGACGTAGTCGTTGAGACTCTGCTCGAAGGGCAGCTCGATGCCCAGCCCGACCGAGACGCCGCCCGCCGCGACCGCGCCGCTGTTGGCGGCCTCCATGATGCCGGGACCGCCGCCCGTGATCACCGCGTACCCGGCCTCGGCCAGTGCCGCGCCGATCCGCAGCCGCCAGGTCGTACTCCTCGCAGTCCGGCTTCGTACGCGCGGAGCCGAAGATGCTCACGGCATGCGGCAGGCGGCGAGCAACCCGAAACCTTCGACGAACTCCGCCTGGATGCGCAGCACCCGCCACGGGTCGGCATGCACCCAGTCCGAGGGTCCGCGGGAGTCGAGAAGCCTCTGGTCGGTGGTCGTCGCTGGAATGGCCTTGCCGCGAAGCATGGCTGGGCCCTGCCGCCTCCTGCAGATAGGAGTTGAACTCCATGAGCGGAGTATCGTGCTCGCCGAGCAGTCCTTGAAAAGCCAGGAGGAGATGGTCCAGTTGCTCCGCGAATTGGTGACCAATCAGAAGTTTCGGTAGGACGTACTGACCGTGGGTGAGAATTTTGCCGGCCAGGTGCGTCGGCTTGGCACTCCCGGCGTTGAGGACGGCCCGGACAACGCGTCGCCCCGGCATTGCGAGGCTGTCCAGGGTCAATCACCCAAACTCGCTCTCATGCGGAATCAAAGGAACGAGAAACGGCCCGTGCCGTTCTGGCTCTTCGCCCTCTGGCTGGCGGGGACCGCTTTCCTTCTTCTAGGTCGTCCCATTTGAGCTGGCCGGCGCCGGGCCGGACCCGCCCCGTCGATTGGCAGGGCCAGTCCGCCCCAGCCCGGCTCCTGGACGACCTGGTGGTCGCGCAGGTCGCGTACCTGACCGTCGGCGGCATCGCCCTGAAGGGCCGGCGAAGGCGGCGATGCTGCTCGGCCTGCTGGTGTTCGGGTATCGCTTGCCGGCGAACATGGGGGCCTGGTCGTCGCGACCGGGGTCTACATCTGAAGGATCCACTTTCGGTGATCCGTGCCGCTGCAGCCGGTGCTACCCTGAACATCTCCCAAAACGTACGCTTCTCTGGAGAAGCTCCTGCTGACCACGAGTTTGACCATCCGCCAGGGGCCTCGATTGCCAGGCTCTTGCACGCCGGTCTGCTCTATCGCGGTTGGCACGTCGAGGAAATGGAGAACTGGCGAGACTGCGGATGGAGCGTTGCGTGTGGCAGGGGCGAATCGGTACTGGAGCTAGCATTTCGAAGTGGACGCGGGTTGGGAATGGATGGCCCAACTGCGTGACGCTACGTCCCCGGCCTCATTGGCTGGCTGCTCCGCAAGCGTGCATCCGCCGTTCCCGCGGTCGCTTTGACCTGGCGAAGGACGTCCATTTCCTTCTTTCAGAGCAAGGCGGCCATCCGAATTTCAAGTGGTGCTGGGACGGGTACCCGGAGGAAAATGCCTCAACCCCGGAGCCAGTGGAGCCAAGAACCTCGAGCTAAAGGCGGATTCTCTGAATCCTGGCGACCTCGTGACTTCGAGGCCTGTGGCAATCGATGGATCCATTGGCATCGAGGTCTCCATTTTGAGCGACTTCGCGATCTGCGGCTCGACGCCCCGAATCAACAGGAGGGATGCACATGCGAACCCAGATCGAGGTCGTCTACGAAAACGGCGTGTTCCGGCCGCTGGGGTCCGTACCGGCCCAGGTCCGCGAACGGCAACGCTATACCGTAACCATCGAAGGACCCAACGGCGGCCTGAACTTGCAGGATTCGCAGCCTGCTCGGCAGCCGCGGCCCGCGACGCCAAGTCCCCGGCCCGTCTGGAGGACGTACGCGCCGCCCTTGCCAAGGTCACGGGGACGCTGGCCGCCGCCATTCATGCTGCAACGCGAGGAACGGTGAGCTGAGGGTACGTTGCCCGCTTCATGCCAGGTCCCCCGGAGTACGTCACTCGGCGTTTCAGTTCCTGTCCCGCCGCCAGACCTGGAGGAAGCCGACCGCTGCCAGGCGCGGTGGAGACTTCGTTGGCCGTGCCTTGTCGGCGGCGGCGAAGCAGATCCTGTGCTGGTCGTCGTCGATTTCGCAGATGGCCAGGGAGACCTTCCCCTTGTTGGGGCCAGCCGTGATCGTCTCGGTGATCTCCTTCGGTTTCTGGTCGAGTCCGAGCTTGAGGTTCCTTCGGAGACTATCACCGCGTCCTTCCTGAGCACGAACTTGCTGCCCTGAATCATCAGCTTGATCTTCTTCATCTTCGTCGGGGTGCTTCTTGCCATCCCGTTCCGCCGAGACCAGCGCCCAGTTGCCCTGGAGCTTCTCGAGATCCTTGCCGGCAGCGTCATCCTGCGCGTGCGTGGGCGGCGACCAGCAGGAAAACGGCACGAGGCGATCCACAGGTAGGGTCGCATGGGCACTCCCCGACGTTTTTGTGCGGGTCGCGGCCGTGTACTTGCACTGGGCTTGCATTTCATGATACGGTTTCCATCGGGGGGTTGATATGACAACCGCGAGGCCGCCGAATGTTTCGGAACCGTCGACGCACCGCCTGCCTGGCGCGGCCGCCTCGTGCGCTCCTCCAGTGGTGGGCAAGGCATTAGGCATCGGTGTTGCTTGTGCAACGACCGTGGCTGCATAGTGGGCGACGAAGGCAGCCAGCGCCGGTTTGTGTGTGCGCGCGCTGGCAGCCGTCGTCGGCTGGCTGGCAGGCCGCCGCATGCGCTGGCCGATTCTCTGGGACCTTGTGGCGGGCGGCGCCGTCGTCACAGCGTTGCCGTTCGCTGCCTTTGGGGCCAGCTTCGGCTGGAGTTACCCGATCGAGTCCGGGGGTGCGTTGGATGTCTCGTACTTGTCTCGAGATGATTTTTGCGGCGGTGTTCGCGGGCATGCTCGGGACTGTCGTCGGCGCCATTGTGGGAATTGCGGGTTTGCCGGTCGCTGGAATGCTCGGTTGGCGGCATTGATCCGGCAGGAGTTACCCTGGGACAAGGGGGAGTGGGATCCGCTGGGTGGCTGGCGACCTTTTCAGGTTTGCTTGAATAACGGACAGCGAATGTGGTCGGAAAGCTGGTTGCTGGAGGCGGCGTTGCTCACCACATCGCGCCCAGGGCCAGGGCCCGAAACGCCACGCGGCACAAGCACGAAAGGCGGGTGGAGCACATGCCGAAAACCGAACCCGACGCCGAGCAAGCCTGGCGGGAAGGCGTGGCCAATGCACCAGGAGTTCCGCACCGGCTGCCGGAGATATACCGCCTGCCCCTGCTTCTGCTGACCTGCAGGGCAAGACCCACGCCCAAGCCGCCGGCGAGCTGGGTTGGCCGGTGGGCTCCATGTCGAGCCGGCTGGCCCGGGGCGAGAGCTGTTACGTGCGCGAGGGCGGAATCACTTCGTCGTGGTGGTCTTCAATTGGTTCGGACTCGCCCTGTGAGCGCGGCTTCCTGAACCGAAGGTTGACGGCTTCACGAGCAGGCGTAGGTCGGCGGGCAGGACGTTGCCCGTTTCAAGCTGAATGACATCGCCAGGCACCGAATCCATGCGCGGGGATTTCCTGCAACTGGCCGTCTCGAATCACAGCACATTCGGCACCGACATTTTCTTGAGCGCGGCGATCGCTTTCTCGGCGCGGTATTCCTGGCTAATGAAGGGACTTTGACCCTCTTGTCGCCGTCCGCCTTCTCCACCACCAGCAGGGAGCGCGGCAAGAAGCGGTTCGGAAGCCTTGAAAAACGCCTTGGCTACGTATTCAAGGACTACGCAAATCTCGAACGCGCGCTGACCCATGCGAGCGTTCGCAAGAAGGCCGATGACAGCTTCCATTACGAGCGGCTGGAATTCCTTGGCGACCGTGTGCTGGGACTGACCGTCGCCGAAATGCTCTACCGCACTTTTCCCGGTGCGAACGAGGGCGAGCTTTCGCTGCGGCTCAACGCCATGGTCAAGGGCAACACGCTCGCCGATATCTCGGACCAGTTGAACCTGCACGAATTCATCCGCACCGGCGCGGACCTCAAGGAACTGACCGGCAAGCGGATGCGCTCGGTGCGCGCCGACGTGCTGGAGGCGCTGATTGCTTCGATCTACCTTGATGGCGGCGTGGAGGCGGCAGCCGCGTTCATCGACCGCTTCTGGGGCGAGCGCCTGAACACGGCCGATGCTGCCCGCCGCGATTCCAAGACCGAATTGCAGGAATGGGCGCATGCCAACCGGCTCGGCACCCCGAAGTACCGCGAGCGCGAACGCTCCGGCCCGGACCACGACCCGCTCTTTACCGTAACCGTCGAGGTTCCGGGCAAGGGCGAGGCGACAGGCAATGGACGCTCCAAGCGCGTCGCAGAACAGGCAGCCGCCCGCGCGCTTCTCGTGCGCGAAGGCGTGTGGGACCACGAAGAGGAACAAGGCGCGTGAGTGAACAGCAACAAACGCGCGCGGGGTTCGTGGCGCTGATCGGCGCACCCAATGCCGGCAAGTCCACGTTGATGAACCGGCTGGTGGGCGCCAAGGTCTCGATCGTCACGCACAAGGTGCAGACGACTCGCGCCATCGTGCGCGGCATCCTCACGCGCGACAATGCGCAAATCATCTTCGTCGATACGCCCGGCATTTTCCGCCCCCGCCGCCGCCTCGACGAGGCGATGGTGACGACCGCCTGGGGCGGGGCGAAGGACGCGGACGCCGTGCTCGTGCTGATCGACGCCGAGCGCGGGCTGACGGACGACGTTGCGCAGATCCTGGGCGGGGTAAAGGACCTGCCGCACCGCAAGGGCCTGATCCTCAACAAGATCGACCAGGTGCGCCGCGAGAGCCTGCTCGATCTTGCGGCCAAGGCCAATGCGATGTGCGGCTTCGATGCGACCTTCATGGTTTCGGCCAAGAACGGCGATGGCTGCGAGGACCTCATCAAGTGGCTCGCCGACAGCCTGCCGCTGAGCCCATACCTGTACCCGGAGGATGAAATCTCCGACCTGCCGATGCGCAACCTTGCCGCCGAGATCACGCGCGAAAAGGTCTTCCTGCGCCTGCACGAGGAACTGCCGTATTCGAGCCATGTAGAGACGGAAACGTGGACGGAACTGAAGGACGGCAGCGTCAAGATCGAGCAGGCCATCTTCGTCGAGCGCGAAAGCCAGAAGAAGATCGTGATCGGCCGCAAGGGCGAGACCGTGAAGGCCATCTCCATGGCGGCCCGCAAGGAATTGACGGAGATTCTGGAGCGGCCGGTCCACCTGATCCTGTTCGTGAAGGTGCGGGAGAACTGGGGCGACGACCCCGAGCGCTACCGCGAAATGGGGCTTGAATTCCCCCGCCGCTAGGCAGAGTTTCCCGGCATTGACGAGAGGCCGGTAGGCGACGATGGAATGGCGCGATGAAGCAGTGATACTGGGCGTTCGCCGTCATGGCGAAGGCAGCGTCATCGTCGAGGTGATGACGCCCGCGCACGGCCGCCACATGGGCCTTGTGCGCGGCGGACGCTCCTCGCGGATGCGCGCGCTGCTGCAACCGGGAAATTCGGTCGAGGTGACATGGCGCGCGCGACTAGACGAGCATTTGGGTAATTTCGCCATCGAGGCGGATCGCCTGCGCGCCGCCATGCTTATGGAAACGCCGATGGCGCTCAATGGGTTGCAATTGCTTGCCGCCCACATGCGGCTGTTGCCCGAGCGTGACCCCCATGCGGCGCTCTATCATGCCGCGCTGGTAATCCTCGACAACCTCGATGAACCCGAGAAGGCAGCCCGGCTGGTTATCCGCTTCGAGCTTGCACTGCTGGAGGAACTGGGCTTCGGCCTCGACCTTGCAAGCTGTGCGGCTACCGGTGACAACCGCGAGCTCGTCTATGTTTCGCCCAAGACCGGGAGGGCGGTGAGCCGAACGGCAGGCGCGCCCTGGGCGGACAAGATGCTGGCGCTGCCGGGGTTTCTCGCCCCTGTTGCGGTGGAGGGTACGGCCGCGGCTGGGCCAGCAGATCGACGCCGGGTTTGCGCTCGCCAGCTACTTCCTGCGCCGGCATGTCTGGGAGCCGCGCGGCATTCGCCCGCCCGATGCACGGGCGGGGTTCGTCGCAGCCATCTCGCGCATGCTGGCGGCCTTGGAAGTCCCGGGCAATCTGGATTAGGTTCCGCCAATCTGACGGAGAAGGCAATGAGCGAAAAGCGGGTGATTCCCCATGACATTGAGGCAGGTGTCATCCCGGCCGAACGCCTGCGAGACACGGCCGGTATCGATCTGTTTCGCGAAATGCTGGCCGGCAAGCTGCCGCCCGCGCACATCGCCAAGCTGATGAACTTCAACCTCACCGATGTGGCCGACGGCGTTGCGATATTTCGCGGCGTGCCGCTGCTGGAGCACTACAATCCCGCAGGCTCCGTGCATGGCGGCTGGATGGCGACGCTGCTCGACTCCGCGCTCGGATGTTGCGTGCAGACAAAGCTGCCTGCAGGCTCGGGCTATACGACCATCGAATTCAAGGTGAACATCGTTCGCCCGCTGTTCGCCCATTCGGGCGAGGTGGTCTGCGAGGCACGGGTTGTACACATGGGACGCACCACGGCTGTGAGCGAGGGCACGCTGAAGACGGCCGATGGAAAGCTCGTCGCCATGGGCACCGAAACCTGCGCGATCTTTGCCTTGCCGCCGCTGAAATAGTCACTGCGCCGGCTGCAGCGCGCCAGGCCGCTCCACCGGCTTTTCCGCGATCGGCCAATGCACGATGGCGGCGAATATGCCGAGGCCCACGCCGATCCACCAGACCGAATCGTAAGACCCGGTGACGTCGCGCAGATAGCCGCCGAGCCACACGCCGAGAAACGAACCGATCTGGTGCGACAGGAAGACTATTCCACCGATCAGGCCCAGATGGCGCGTGCCGAACATGATCGCCACGAGTGCATTGGTCGGCGGCACGGTGGAGAGCCACAGCAAGCCCATCAGGCATGCGAAGATGATGACGTTGACCGGCGTGTGCGGCAGCAGCAGGAACGCCGAGATCAGCACGGACCGCAGTATGTAGATCAGCGAAAGGAGCACCGGCTTCGAATGGCGCTGACCCAGATAACCTGCGCCAAGCGAGCCGGCGATGTTGAAGATGCCGATCAGCGCCAGCGCAAGGACCGCGTAGCCGGGCGCTATGCCGATGTCGGCGAGGTAAGCCGGAAAGTGGGCGGTGACGAAGGCGACCTGGAAGCCGCACACGAAGAATCCCGAAACCAGCAGCAGGTAGCTTTGATGGCCGAATGCCTCGCGAAGGGCGTCGGACATGCTTTGCTCGTAGGCGGCCTTGCTTTGCGTACCGCTGGCCGCGTTGCCGCGCAGCGGGATTGCCAGCACCGGAATGATCAGCATCAGCACGCCTAGCCAGACCAGCGCATCTTTCCACCCGACGCTGTCGATCAGCGCCTGCGACAACGGCGCAAACACGAACATGCCAGCCGATCCGGCAGCCGTGGCGAAGCCGAATACCATGCTGCGCTGAGAGGCTTCGACATTGCGCGCGAAGGCGGCGAGGATGATGCCGAACGAACCGGCCGCGATGCCCAGGCCAATGAGCACGCCGCCGCCGATGTGAAGCCAGAACGGCGCCGGCGCAAATGCCATCAGTACCAGTCCGCTCGAATAGAGCAGCGCCGAAAGCGCCAACACCCGCCAGGTGCCGAACCGGTCGGCAATCGCGCCGAATATTGGCGTGCCGATGCCCCAGACCAGGTTCTGGATCGCCATGGCAAGGCCGAAAGTCTGGCGGTCCCAGCCCTTCTCCGCCAGCATCGGCAGCTGGAAGAAGCCCATGGCCGAGCGCGGACCGAAAGTCATCAGCGCTATCACGCAACCGCAGGCGACGAGCAGGAGGGGTATCGGCGGGTTTGCCTTCGCGCTGTCCATCACAATATCTCTTCTCGAAAAACGCGGACATACCAGTTTATTCACCTGACTTCCCACTGATTTTGCTGAACCGAGCGTTTCGCCCCGTTGAACCTTCCGCGATAGAAGCGCAATCTGCCCGGGCGTGAGCAGTGATTTCCCAAGGGGGATGGCCGATGGAAGTCTTGATGGTGCTGCTGGGCATCGCCCTCATCATCGGCCTGCCGGTCATGGCGATCGGCGGCTTTGTCATGGGCTTCAAGGGCCGCACGCGCATTGCCGAACTCGAAGGCGGCGGTTGCGGGCCTTCGGCGCGTACGGATGCGCTGAGAAGCGAAATTGTGGCGCTTGCCGCCGGAGCACCCGCCCAGCCGCCGCAACCGCAAGAGGGGCCAGCGGAAATTGTCCGCGAAATTCTGGAGGAGACGCCGCAGCCGGAAGCCGCGCCCGTTCCGCCGGAACTCCCTGACGAGGAAGTTCCGATTGCCGCGAGCGCGCAGCCGCTGCCGCCGCCACCCATTCCGGGACGCCCAAGGCGCGATCTGGAAAGCATGATCGGCGGCCGTTGGTCGGTCATCCTTGGCGGCTTTGCCACGGCGCTGGGCGCAATCTTGCTGGTGCGCGCCACCATCGAGGCCGGGCTGCTCGGACCCGGGGCGCGCATCGTTCTTGCCGCGCTGTTTTCCGCCGCCCTGTTTGCCGGCGGCGAGGTATTGCGCCGCCGCGACCGCCAGCTTTCCCTGCCGGTCTTTCCCAATGCCGACGTGCCCGCGATTTTGACAGCCGCTGGTGCGGTCGCAGCCTTTTCCACGGTCTACGCCGCCTATGCGCTCTACGGCTTCATCGGCCCGGCAGCCGCATTCGTCGCGCTCACCATCGTGGGCCTCGCCAGCCTTGCGCTTTCCGCCGTGCATGGACCCGGCCTTGCCGCGCTCGGCGTCGTCGGATCCTACGCGACCCCGCTGTTGGTCTCCAGCGACGAACCAAACCTGTATGCGCTCGCCGCCCATGTGCTGGTGGTCACCGCATCGACGCTCGGCATAGCAGTGGTGCGCGGCTGGCTGTGGCTCGCCTTTGCGGGCGTTGCCGGTTCGATAGCCTGGATAGTGCTTGCGGCCTTGAGCCCCGATGCCGGGGCAGGGGTGGCGGGCCTTGCCATGATGGTTGGCTCCGGGCTGCTCTATGCCGGAGCCTTCGGGCGTTATGCCCATGGCAATCCGCAGCCGCCCGTGGATGACGCGGTCGACCGCGCCGGGATCATTCCGTTCGCCGTCCTTGCCGCGGCCTTCTTCTTCCAGGCGGCTGCAAATTCATGGCTGCCGGACATGGGCGCCGGCATCCTCGTCTCGCTCATCGTCGCAGGCACGGCGGTGCTGTGGCCTGCGCTCGCGCCGGTGTCGATCGCTGCCGCCGTTCGTGGCGGTGGTCACCGTCGCGGCGCTGGATCTCAAGCCTTGCCTACAACCCGGGCCTCGATCGGCCGATGGATGCGCTCACCGGCCTCGTGCCTCCGGACACGGCCGCCTATGTGCGCAACGCAATCATGGTTGCAGCGCCCGCGGCGCTGGTCCTGCTTGTGGGGCGCATGGCGGGCTGCGGCCAACGCTCCGCGCGCGGCAGGCTGGCTCGCATCCGGCACCGGTCTCATCGCTTTTCTCGGCGCTTGTGGTGGCTTATCTGCGGGTGGCGCCCTTCGAAACGCACCGCGTGTTCGGGGTCGTGTCGCTGGCGCTCGCCTTCGGCTTTGCCGCGCTGGTGGAGATGTTCACGCGACAGCGCCCCGGCGACATGAAGGCGCCCGCTCCGGCCGCCTTCGCGGTCGCCTCCATTGCCGCGCTGTCCTTCGCCTTCGCGGTGACGCTCGACACCGGCTGGCTGCCGCTCGCCTTCGCGCTGGCAGCCGCGGGCATCGCCTGGGTCCATGGCAACCGGCCGCTGGCGGTGTTGCCGGTGCTGGCATTCCTTGCGGCGTTTGATCGGCGCCGCCAATTTGTGGTTCAGCCTGCCGTTCGACGCGACGACCATTGGCTCGACCTATTTCTTCAACAAGCTCATCCTGCTGGCCGGATTGCCCGCCGTGGCGCTGGTCGGCGCGGGCGAATGGATGCGGCGCAACGGCTCGAACCTTCCCGCTGCCGGAACCACTGCGCTGGGCCTCGGCCTGTCCGGCCTGTTCGTCGCGCTTGAAATCCGGCATTGGCTCAATGGCGGCCTGATCGAAGCGCAAGCGCCCGGTCTCGCCGAAACCGCGACGGATGCCCTGGCCGCACTCGGCTTCTCCATCGGCCTGCAGCGCGTGGCGACCATGACCGGCGCGCGCATCTATTCGCTCGCCACCACGGTTGCGGGCGTCATCAGCGCGCTGCTGATCGCCGGCGGCCTGCTCGTGCGTCAACAATCCGCTTATCGATGCGCCGGACATGAATGCCAGCCTCGTCTTCAACATCCTGCTGCCGGCCTATCTCCTGCCTGCGATCGCAGCCGGGCTGGTGGCCTTGCAGGCTCGAGCCGTGCGCCCGCGCTGGTACACGCTCACCTTTGCCGCGCTTGCCGGAATGCTTCTTTTCATGTGGCTGACGCTGACCATCCGCCATGCCTACAAGGGCGACCAGATGGAGATCTGGCATTCGAGCAGCGAGGCGGAAGTGTGGACCTATTCCGTCGCCTGGCTGGTGCTAGGCGTGGTGCTGCTCGCCTTGGGCCACTTGCTGCGGTCACAGGCGATCCGCGCCGCTTCCGGCATTCTCATCGCGCTGACTGTGACGAAGGTGTTCCTTATCGACATGTCTGCGCTGACCGGCGCGATGCGTGCCTTCTCCTTCATCGGCCTAGGCCTGTCGCTGCTTGCGATCGGCCGGTTCTACCAGCGCATCCTGCTCAGCGGGCGCACCGGTCCGCCGCCCGCCCAGCAGCCGCCGCAAACACCACCGCCATTGGGTCCGGACGGCAGCGCATTCCCGGCCGGGCCACCATCCGTGTCGCCAGCAGACCCACAGCCCGGACCCGCCTGAGCGGAAGCAATATTTCGGTCGCCCCGGTTGATTATGCTCACAATTGAGCATAAGTTACTCCAGTCCGCTTGGCGGACATCTTTTGTAAACTTGTTATGCTCAAATTGAGCATAATTGCGCGTGGGGACCGGGAGAGCGCCATGACGATTGACCAGCCAGAACACTGCGCCGCAGGCAGTTGCGCCCGCCGCCACCCGCACCGCAGCCGAGAAGTTCGGCGTGCTGCCCATGCCCGATCTTGCCTACACGCAGGAGATCGCGCGCGAAACCGCGCATCTCTACGAAAAGGTGAAGCACCACATCCCCGCCATCGAGTGGCCGGTGCATGCGCCTTACGTGTGGTGGATCAACAAGCTCAAGAAGGAGCGCAACGCGGTCATCCTGGCGCATAATTACCAGACGCCGGAAATCTACCATTGCGTTGCCGACATCGTCGGCGATTCGCTGCAGCTCGCCCGCGAGGCGACCATGGTGGACGAGGAAATCATCGTCCAGTGCGGCGTGCACTTCATGGCCGAGACCTCCAAGCTGCTGAATCCGGAAAAGACCGTGCTCATCCCCGACATGCGCGCCGGCTGCAGCCTTGCCGAGTCGATCACCGGCGCCGATGTGCGGCTGCTGCGCGAGGCAAATCCGGGCGTGCCGATCGTCACCTATGTCAACACCTCCGCCGACGTGAAGGCCGAGAGCGACATCTGCTGCACCTCGTCCAACGCCGTGCGCGTGGTCGAGAGCTTCGCCTCCGACACCGTGCTGCTGATCCCGGACGAGTTTCTGGCGCAGAACGTCGCGCGCCAGACCTCGAAGAAGATCCTCACCTGGAAGGGACATTGCGAGGTGCATGAGCGCTTCACGGCCGAGGAACTGCTTGCCTACAAGGCGGCCGATCCCGTCGATCCAGATCATCGCGCATCCCGAATGCCCGCCATCGGTCGTCGACGTCGCCGACTACACCGGCTCGACCGCCGGCATGATCGAATACGCCAAGGGCCGCAAGCCGGGCGCCAAGGTGCTGCTCGTGACCGAATGCTCCATGGCCTCGAACATCGAGAAGGAAGCCAAGGGCGTCACCTTCATCAAGCCCTGCAATTTGTGCCCGCACATGAAGCGCATCACGCTGCCGAAGATCCTCGACAGCCTGCTGTTCATGCGCGAGGAAGTGCTGGTCGATCCGCTGGTCGCCGCCAAGGCCCGCCTCGCGGTCGAGCGCATGGTCAACCTCAAGGGCCATTGAGATGCACGGGTCTGCAGGACTCGGGTGCATTCAGGGTGGCTTGCTGTGTGATGCCTTTGGGGTGTTGCCCAATTCGCGGATTGTCGGAATTGAACGGAACGGGAGGCTCGGTTGCCGCATCGCCCCGTGAAACCGCTGCACAGAGGCAATGCCAAGCGCCTGCGCGCCGGGATGACCGAACCCGAGATGCCCCTTTGGCAAAAGCTGCGGGCGCACCGGCTTCAGGCTCTCTCGTTTGGCCGTCAGGTGCCGGTAGGCCCTTATGTGGTCGATTTCATCTGCCCCGAGCATTGCCTGATCGTGGAGCTTGACGGGTCCGGCCATGCCGAAGCTGCGCAGCAGAAGTCACGATGCCGTGCGTGATGCCTGGCTGGCCGCCAACGGCTACAGGGTGCTTCGTGTCCAGAACATCGACGTCCTGCGCAACCTTGCAGGCGTCCTTGAAACCATACTTTTCCACTGCGGCAAGATGGTTGCCGCGATTGAGGGGCGCCCGTGACAGCTCTGCAGCCTGAACTTTTCCCGCCCGTATCCTGGACCGGCATCGACGACGTGGTGATCGTCGGCGGCGGCCTTGCCGGGCTTTTCTGCGCGCTGAAACTCGCGCCGCGCCCCGTCACCGTGCTGGCCGCAGCGCCCATCGGCAAGGGCGCTTCGTCTGCCTGGGCGCAGGCGGGCCTCGCCGCGGCGGTCTCCGAGGGCGACACAATCGAGAAGCACCTTGCCGACACGATTGCTGCGGGAGCTGGCATCGTCGATGAAAACATCGCGCGCCTGATGGTTTCGGAAGCCGCAGCGCGGGTTTACGACCTCCTCGAATATGGCGTGCCCTTCGACCGTGATCTGAGCGGAAAGCTCCAGACCTCGCGCGAGGCGGCGCATTCGGAAAACCGGGTCGTGCGCGTTCAGGGCGACAGGGCAGGGCGCGCCATCATGGAAGCGCTGGTCATCGCCGTGCGCAACACGCCCTCGATCCGCCTGATGGAGGGATACGTCGCCGAGGAATTGCTGGTGCAGGGCCGATTCGTCGCCGGCATGATCGCGCGGCCCGATGGCGGCCGCTCGCCCAAGCGCATCCAGTTCCCCGCGCGCGCCGTGGTGATGGCCACCGGCGGCGTCGGGCACCTGTTCGAGGTGACCACCAACCCGGACGAGGCGCGCGGCGATGGCTGCGGCATCGCGGCCCGGGCAGGCGCGATCATCGCCGATCCGGAATTCGTGCAGTTCCATCCCACCGCGCTCAATGTCGGCAAGGACCCGGCCCCGCTGGCCACCGAGGCGCTGCGCGGCGAGGGCTGCACGCTGGTCAATTCCGCCGGGCACCGCTTCATGCTCGACATCGACAAGGCCGGCGAACTCGCGCCACGCGACATCGTCGCGCGCGGCATTTTCCGCGAGGTGATCTCGGGCCGTGGCGCGTTCCTCGATTGCCGCGAGGCGGTCGGCAGCCATTTCGCCGACGAGTTCCCGACCGTCTACGGCTATTGCATCGAAGCAGGCATCGATCCGGTGACGCAGCTGATCCCGGTCGTGCCGGCCGCGCATTACCACATGGGCGGCATTCTCACCGACGCCGACGGGCGCACCTCGGTGGATGGACTTTGGGCTTGCGGCGAGGTCACCTCGACCGGCGCGCATGGCGCGAACCGCCTCGCCTCCAATTCGCTGCTGGAGGCCGTTGTGTTCGCCGGCCGCATTGCCGCCGACATCGCCGGACAATTGCCGAGCCCCAAGACCAATCCGTGGACCGACCGTTCGGGCGAGCGCGAAGCGGTCGAGCCGCCGGGCGACAGCGACATGATGAAGCTGCTGCGCAAGACCATGAGCCAGCACGTCGGCGTCATCCGCAACGGACCGGGGCTTCGCACCGCGCTGAAGACGATCCTCGAAATGGAGGCTGCCAACCGGTCGCCGCGCTTCACCAACGTGCTGGCGACCGCCAAGCTGATGGCCGCCATGGCGCTGAAGCGCGAGGAAAGCCGCGGCGGACACTACCGCGACGACTTCCCGCAGGAACGGGAGCAGTGGAAGCACCGCACCTTCACCACGCTAGCCGAAGCCGACAAGGTTGCGCGTGAAGCCGCAGCGATGGAGACCGCATGATGGCCGCGCCGATCCTTCCACCATCGCTCTCCGTGCTGCTGGTACATGATGCCGTTCGCGCCGCCCTCAAGGAGGATCTCGGCCGCGCCGGCGACATCACCTCCGACGCCACCATCCCGCCCCTCGCAACGGCCACCGCCGTGCTGGCGACCCGTGAGGACGGCGTGCTGTGCGGCATGCCGCTGGCGATGGCCGCCTTCCAGGCTATCGACCCGCAGCTTTCCTTCAAGGCGCTGGCGAGCGACGGCGAGCGCATCAAGGCCGGCGCCATCGTCGGGCGGATCGAGGGCAACGCCCGCGCAATTCTGGCCGCCGAGCGCGTGGCGCTGAATTTCCTCATGCGCATGTCCGGCATCGCGAGCTACACCGCGCGCTTCCAGGACCTGATCGCCCACACCAGCGCGCGCGTCACCTGCACGCGCAAGACCGTGCCGGGCATGAGGGCCTTCGACAAATATGCGGTGAAGTGCGGCGGCGGGTCCAACCACCGTTACGGCCTCGACGACGCCATCCTCATCAAGGACAACCACATCGCCGTGTGCGGCGGCGTGGCGCTTGCCATCGAGCGCGCCCGCGCCTTTGCCGGCCATCTCGTCAAGATCGAGGTGGAGGTCGACAATCTCGTGCAGTTTCGCGAGGCGCTGACGGCTTCGCCCGATGTCGTGCTGCTCGACAACATGGGGCCGGACCTGCTGCGCGAGGCCGTGGCCGTGAACAAGGCCGACAATGGCGGCAAGGTGAAGCTCGAGGCCTCCGGCAATGTGCGCTTCGAAACCGTCAGGCAGATTGCCGAAACCGGCGTCGACTATATCTCGACCTCGAAGATCACCATGGCCGCTCCCACGCTGGATTTGGGGCTGGATATCGAGATCGGTTGATCAGCCCTCGGCTGCCTTGCTGTCGAACGGCAAGACCATTCCATAAAGGTCGAAGCTCTTGAAGATCATGTAGAGCGTCTCCTTCGAAGGGAAATGCTCGAACAGGAACCAGCACATGTTTTGCAGGTAGTGCCGCGTCATCGGCGGCTCTGACCAGTCGACGCGGACATTGATGCCATGATGCAAGTTGCGGCCGCGCTGCACATTGGCGAAAACGCTTTCCGCCAGCATGAAGCCCAGCACCTGCGTCGGGAATGCGCGCAGCAGCTTCCCGTTCTGGTGAAGCGCCGCGACATTGGCGGCGAGGCCTAGCGGGGAAATCGTGGCTGCATCGGCTTCTTCGCGATACGGCCGGCAGGCTGTGACAGGCGGCGTCTCCTGCTCATTGAAGGCCCACAAAAGGAAGCCCGCCATCTTGATGTGGCTGACGGCGCCAAATTCGTTCGTGGCGCCGTTCCAGCCGACGACGGCTTCGCGCCAATCGGAATGCACGCGCCGCATCGCCGCTTCGTCGATTTCCGGCACAAGGCCGTGCATCAGCGTTGCGCGGTGAAAGGCGTACTGCGCCGTGAGTCGAAACCGTTCGTAGCTTTGAAGAAGTTCGATGAAGCCCGGAACGGGCATGCTGGCAGCCATTGGTCCCCCAACCGTAAGCGCCTGACTTTCGGGCGAAGCGATACTCCGCCGGGCGTGGCTGTCAGCAGCAGCGCGCCATTGCGTCTATGGATGCGTCGAAGCGCTCCTTGTTGTCGTCATGCGCGCATGCGGGATAACTGTTGGAATGCCAACCGGCCAGTTCTGCAAACTCGGCCGGGAGCGTTCGCTTGCGCTCTCCGGAGCTGGCCTGATGGGCGACACTCTTGGCGTCATCGCGTGGTGTATCGGTCATCGTCGTTGTTCTCTCGCGTTTTCAGTGTGTTACACCGCTTGCGTTTATAAGGCATGAACAGCGAAGGGGGACAAGTGCGCCGGTTGCATTCACGTGTTTGCACCTGCAGGTGGTGATAGATTGTGGCGGGATTGCAACACAACCGATCACGATTGCATGTTCGGCACGTGATCTTCGGCCGTTGATTATCCGCGTCTGCCCACCTTCAATCCGGGGGCGGGGCGTTCTTCCAGCACTTCGCGGCGGAAGCGGAAGAGGGCGGCGGGGCGCCCGCCGGTGTCGTGCGTCGCTGCGCCGGTCGGCTCCACAAGCTGGGCTTTCTCGACGAGGCGGCGGAAATTCTGCTTGTGCACGGCGCGCCCGAAGATGGATTCGACGGTAAGTTGCAACTCCGTCAGCGTGAATTCCTCCGGCAGCAGCTCGAACACCACGGGCCGGTATTTCAGCTTGGCCCGCAGCCGCGAAATCGCCGTCGCCAGGATGCGGCGGTGGTCGTGCTCCATGGCCGCGCCGGTTTGCTCCCCGGAGCGCAAGGCCGGATAGCGCCCGTCGCGCACGCTCTCGCGCACCAGCCCGGCAGAATACATCAGTTCATAGCGGTCCAGCGCGCGTTCCTCGTCCCAATGCGTGCCTTCAAGGCCAAAGGCGATGCGCACGCGAGCGGAGGGCGCAAGCCCGCGGCTGTCGCCGGTCACGCGGTCCGCGCTGTGCCCCCATTCGATCAGGCTGGGGATGATCATGGCATCCAGGATGCCGGGCCTGCCGGTTCGCCAATCCTCCCACGGCAGGAAGGCATACCAGCTCTTGAAGGCCGCGCCGGCGAGCCGGATGGCGGAAGCCTCCTCCGGCTGCACGCGTGTCAGGGCCAGATAGCCGACGGAGACCACATGCGGCGCGCGGTCGGTACTGGAGCGGTGCCGGCCCCGATCGCCGAAGGTGTAGAGCTGCTCAACGTGGCCGAGCTTCAGGCCCGTCTGCTCCTCCACCCAGCCGCGCAGGCCGATTTCCATGGTGCGGTGCTTGCGCGGATCAAACGGCCCCCACGGCAGGGCGTCGGTGAACTCGGGGTCCGTGCCCGGCACGCGCAGGATGCAGGGATTGGCGCCGATCACGGCAACGATCGCCGCGTTGAGGACGACCTCCACGCTTTGCACTGCCTGATCGATCTGGCCGGTGGTCATGGCAAACTGCCCTGTGGCGCGCCTGCGGGTTTTCTAGCCGCGCCGTCTGGTTGCATTGCGAGATTGTTCGAGTTGCATGAATGCGTCAAGAAAGCCAGCCTGCGCATCCCTGGAAGACATCGGTTCGATCAGCGCCGGGTTGGGTTCGAAGCCATTGGCATGTGGAAAAAACTTGTCGGCCTCGGCTTTTGTGAAGCCCGCGAGCCGCGTCGCCTCGAACCAGGCGGCAATTGCATCCGCCCGCTTGATCGACGCCCTCCATGGCGCCGGGGTTGTTGCCGCAAGCCCGAAGCGCAGGTGAATGGCGGCCAGCAGGCGCTCCTCGACATTCTTGTAGTCGCCGCCGATCACTGCCTTGAACGGCGATATCATGTCGCCGATCACATATTCCGGCGCGTCGTGCAGCAGCGCCATCATCAACGCGTCTGGCGTTGCGCCCGGTTCCGCCGTGCGGATGATATGCAGCACCAGCAAGCTGTGCTGCGCGACCGAGAATGCATGCTCGCCGCGTGTCTGTCCGTTCCATCGGGCCACCCGCGCCAGCCCGTGGGCGATGTCCTCGATCTCGACGTCCAGTGGCGAGGGGTCGATCAGGTCGAGCCTGCGCCCCGACAGCATCCTTTGCCAGGCGCGGGCGGGCGGTTTCGGCTTTGCTGCCATTGCGTGCCTCAGCCCTGCGCCCCGGTCCGCTCTTGCGGCCATCCAAATTTTGCCCATGGCTGGATGGAAACGCTCACCGGAACGTCCGCCGCGAACACGCCCGCGCCCTTCGCCATGGCCTCGCTCACGCGGTCCAGCCGCAGCATCGCCAATCCCTGTGATCCGGCGGAACTGCCCATGGTACCGCAGGGCCGCCCGTCGGCGATCATGTCCGCGCCCTGCGGCGGCAAGTCACCGGATGCGCTGACCATGACGACGCGGTTGCGCGCCGTTCCGCGGTGCTGCATGCGCGAGACGACCTCCTGCCCGACATAGCAGCCCTTGGTGAAATCGACCCCGCCGAACTGGTCCATCAGCGCCTCGTGCGGGAAGGTGTCGCCATAGGCGTAATCCTCGCCCCCCTGCGGCATGCCAAGGCGTATGCGGTGCGCTGCGTAGTCGCCATGCGGCAATTCCGGCGCCGCGCCGTAGACGCGATGGCCCATCTGCGGCAGGCGCGGATCGGCAATGACGATGCCCGGAACTTGCGTGCTTTCCCCGCCCCAGACGGCATGAACACCAAGCCCGGCCTCGGGCTCGATCGTTACCTTGGCGCGCAGCCGGTAGAAGGCGAGCCGCCGTGCAAAATCCTCGGCCAGCTTCGAGGCGATATCGGCGAGATAGCCGTCTGATGTTCGCAGCAGGAAGAAGTCGAACAGGATCTTGCCTTGTGGCGTCAGCAAGGCGCCGAACGCGCCATCGCCTGTTGCCAGGCTCTCGACATTGCAGGTGACGAGGTTCTGCAGGAAATGCGGCGCGTCATCGCCGCCGATCCGCAACAGCGACCGGTCGGCGAGCGGCGAGGCAAGGGCATTTGTCATGTCTGGTCAGTCGCCCGCAACGAAGAAGCGCCAGCGGCCCTGCGGCGTGATGCCGATACGATAGAAATTGTACGCGCCAAACGATTTCATGTCCTCGTAGTCGCCATGCGTCACCAGCCGGTAGAGCTCGACGCGCTGTGCCGGTGTCAGCTTGTCGAGCGGCATGCCGTAGAAATAGGGCCAGATGTAGAGATCGTTTTCCGTGCCCTCGTCGAAATGGACGAAGCCCGATTGCAGTACGTCCTCGAGAATGGCCAGGATTTCGTAACCCTCGCCATCCCCTGACAGGCTCTTGAGAAATTCGATGGGATCGCCATCGACGCCGCCGAAGGAAAGCATGGTGGCGTCGTCGCCTTCGCCGATATAGGGGCGCAGCTTTTCGATGTCGCCGCTTTGCGCCGCCTCGAGCAGCAGTTCGCGCATACGCCTCGCCGGGAACGGCAGGGTGGAAAGATCGGTCTGTGGCGTCAGCGGCTTGTCGAATTGGTCCGGCTGCTGAGCATGGCCCTTCAGCGTGTCCGGGACCGCTGCGCCCGTGCCACCTGGCGCTGCAGGCGGCTCATCCCCGCCGGGGGGCAACGCGGGCTCTGTCGCGGGCGGCGTTGCGGGCTGATCGGCGGGCGGCGTGGCGGGCTGATTGGTTGAAGGCGTGCCCGGCTGGATCTCGGCAGGCGGGTTGATCGGCGCGGGCTCCGGCGGCAGGTCCTTGTCTTCGGTGAGGTCGGGCGGCGTCTGAGGCAAGGGTTCGACTGGAGGCGTGGTTTGCGCCAACAGGAAAGGACCGCCCGACGGACCGGCCGGCGCGGCAAACGAAGTCGTCGCCGCGGCCAGCGCTGCGGCGCAAATCACTGCGGTCGTGAGTGTGGCTCGAAACATCATGAAACCATGTTAGGGCGTGATGGCCCCAAACGGAAGGGCGCACCGGCCACAAGGATCAATTGCCGTAGCGCCCGGGAATTTCGGCGCTCAGGCGCACGCCCTGCCGCAGATAGCGGTTTGCCGCTTCGGCGGCCGATGGCGTGCATTCGCGATATATTTCCTGAAAGCCGCGAAAGCCGCGGTTGAAGCGCGCGGTCAGCTTCTGCTTGCGCAATTCGCTCGGCGCTTCCTGCTCGATCAGCTTTTCCATCTCGTTGCGCCACAACTGGCCTTCCTTGGCGCCGCACAGTTCGCGCAGGTAATGCAGCGATCCCAGGATCTCCGCGAGCCGCATCATCTGCTCGTCATAGGCGGGCGGAAGCGTTTCGGCCGGTGGCGGGGCAGGGGCTGCCGCCGCCGGCGGCGGGGCTTCGGCCTGCGCCGGCTTTTCCTTTTTGGTGGTCTGCGCCCCCGCCGGCAGGGCGGCCAGCAGCAGCGCAACAACCGCGATGATGGTCTTCAGCTTCATTGCTTCCCGATATAGTTAGTTGGCGGCACCTTCAAGAAGCTTACGCAAGATCAACCGGCAATTCGCCGGATCAAGGCCGCCGTCCCCGGTGTCATTTCGAGGTCTTCCATCGCTTCCAACGCGAACCAGCCAAGCGCGCCCGCATCATCGCCGGCCACCGGCTCGCCTTCGAATGCCTCGCAGACGAACAGCCCGAGCACGAAATGGCGCAGCACGCTTCCATCTTCGCCGCGAACAATCGGCTCCACGATTTCGGCAAATGAAAGCCGGCCGGCAACAAGGCCCGTCTCCTCGGCAAGTTCGCGCCGCGCCGCCTCCTCCATGGTCTCGCCGAATTCCTGCGCGCCACCCGGCAGGGACCAGCATCCGGCATGGGGTTCCTTCCCACGCCGCACCAGGAGCGCTTCGCCCGCGCGCAGCACCAGGATGGAAACGCCGATTCGGGGGAATGGAGCGGCGATAATTTGCATGGCGGCCTTGCAGCACCTAATTATGAACGACGTGTATCGGAGAAAAACATGTGCGGCAGGTTTTCGCTGACGGCAACCCCCCGGGAAGTGGCCGAGGCGCTCGGCCTCGACGATCTCGAGGGCTTTCCGCCGCGCTACAACATCGCCCCGACGCAGCCCATTCTCGTCGCCGTAAACGGCCCGGCGGGAAACCGCGTCGGCGTTCTCGTGCGATGGGGCCTGGTTCCGGCCTGGGTGAAGGAGCCGCGCGAATTTACGCTGCTGCTCAATGCGCGGTGTGAAACGGCGGCGCGAAAAGCCCGCCTTCCGCAATGCCATGCGTCACCGCCGCGTGCTGGTGCCCGCATCCGGCTTCTACGAATGGAAGCGTCCAGCCGATCCGACGGCGAAGAAGCAGGCCTACTGGATCCGTCCCGCCAATGGCGGGGTCGTCACCTTCGGCGGGCTGATGGAAACCTGGCATTCGGCCGATGGCAGCGAAATCGATTTCGGGCGCGATCCTGACGACCGGCTCCAACGCCTCCATTGGCGCGATCCATGACCGCATGCCGGTCGTCATCAAGCCCGGAGGACCGCGAGCGCTGGCTCGATTGCAAGACGCAGGAGCCGCGTGCGATCGCCGACCTTCTGAAGCCCGTGGAGGACGATTACTTCGAGGCCATTCCCGTGGGCGACCTCGTCAACAAGGTCGATAACACCGGCCCCGAAATCCAGCGTCCGATCGTCGACGCGCCCGAGCCCGCCCGCCCGAAGCAAAGCGGATGCGGGCACGAAAAGCGCACAGCTGGATTTGTTCTGATTATTCGCTGACGCTGTCGAGCAGCTTGCGTAAGCGTCGCGTCACGGCGCGAAGGCTTGTCCTCGCGTGGCTTGACGCACTTGGCAGCAGCCACGGCTGCGATGCCGATACGGCCCCATCGGCGTTCTTGCGGGTCCAGCTTTGCCGCGTTGGTCTTGCTCATGGCGTTTCTCTCCGTCGGCGCTTTTTGATCTGTTCGGCGCTTTTTGTGCCGTTCTGCCTCACCAAACAGGCTTTTCCCGGCTTTTATGCGGCGGAATTTGGCCTTATGACGGCGGATTGCACGCTTTTTCGATATTTTCGGTTATCAGACCGTTAATTCCGCCCCGGTGCATCGGCGCCAAAAAAAACCGCCTGCAGGGAACCCGCAGGCGGCAAGTAGATATAGAATCGAGCCTTCAGTGGGGCTGAAGACTCGAAGCCTTCCAATGAGGAACGATTGCAAACTATCAGATGGCGACGCAATAGTTGAACCCCCCTAAAGGGGGATGCTTTGCAACCGGCGATATTTGTTTGTTTTCTTATGAACTTGGTTTCAGCTTTGGAAATTGCCGGTTGACGCAATTCGTGTTTGCCGCAATATGCCGGGCATGAAGACGGCACGCTGCATCAGCATCGGGATTATTGGCTAGCGCAAAGCTGGCCCGGTCGTTTTCGCCTCTCCGCACCCTGAGAAGTCCGAACGCCCCGGCCAGCCGGGGCGAGCTTTTTGGCATTTCGGGAAGACGGGGCACACATGACGGAACTGAAACTCTACAACACGCTGACGCGGCGCAAGGAAGCGTTTCGCGCCGATCGATGCCGCACAATGTGCGGATGTATGTCTGCGGCCCGACGGTCTACGACTTCGCCCATATCGGCAATGCGCGCCCGGCGATCGTCTTCGACGTGCTTTACCGGCTGCTGCGCCATCTCTATGGCGAGAACCACGTCACCTACGTGCGCAACATCACCGACGTCGACGACAAGATCAACGCCCGGGCGCTGCGCGATTTTCCCGGCCTGCCGCTGAACGAGGCGATTGCGAAGGTCACCGCACAAGACCGAGGAGCAGTACCACAAGGACGTCGCCGCGCTCGGCTGCCTGCAGCCAACGCACGAGCCGCACGCCACCGCGCACATTCGCCGGCATGGTCGCGATGATCCAGACGGCTCATCGACAAGGGCCACGCCTATGTCGCGACCGGCCGCGAGGGCAGGGAAGTGCTGTTCGACGTTGCCTCCATGCCGCAATACGGCCAGCTCTCGAGGCCGCAGGCTGGAGGAGCAGCAGGCCGGCGCGCGCATCGCCGTGGAGGCGCACAAGAAGAACCCTGCCGACTTCGTGCTGTGGAAGGAATCCGCCGCCGACGAACCGGGCTGGGACGGCCATTTCCATTTCCAGGGCGCGCATGTCGATATTCACGGCCGCCCCGGCTGGCATATCGAGTGCTCGGTGATGAGCGAGGCGCATTTGGGCAAGGTCTTCGACATTCATGGCGGCGGGCTCGACCTCATCTTCCCGCACCACGAGAACGAGATCGCCCAGTCGCGCTGCGCCCATGGCACGGACGTGATGGCGAATTACTGGATGCACAACGGCTTCCTGCAGGTCGAAGGGCAAGAAGATGAGCAAGTCGGAGGGCAATTTCGTCACCATCCACGAGCTGCTGGAAACGGACAAATTCGGCGGGCGCAAATGGCCCGGCGAAGTGCTGCGCCTCGCCATGCTGATGACGCACTACCGCGAGCCGATCGACTTCAGCGTGAGACGGCTGGAGGAGGCTGAGACAGTGCTTGCGCGCGCCTGGCGGCGCACGTCTGAACCGGACGCAGGCGACGGCTCTGCCATTCTTTCTGCGCTCGCCGATGATCTCGACACCAGTGCCGTGCTTCAGGCCATGGCCGCTTCCTGCGGCAAGCCGCTGCGCGATGCGCTGGTGCTGCTGGGCCTTCCCGATGCCGCGCCGGTCACTGAGGTCGATACAGCTGCGGTCGACGCTTCCATTGAGGGCAGGCTGGGGCTCCTCGCCGCGAAGAATTTCGCCGAGGCCGACCGCATCCGCGAGGAACTCGCCGCCCAAGGCATCCAGCTGATGGACTACAAGGACCCGGAGACGGGAGAGCGAAGGACGAAGTGGGAGGTGAAGCGGTGACCATATCCGGAGGATGCCAGTGTGGTGCGGTGCGCTATCGCATCGAGAAGCTCGGGCGCGCGACGATCTGCCATTGCCGCATGTGCCAGAAGGCCTTCGGCGCCTTCTACGGCCCGCTGGTCACCGGCCACGGCCTCACATGGACGCGCGGCGAGCCGTCATGGTTCCAGAGCTCCAACAAGGTGCGGCGCGGCTTTTGCGCCGCTTGTGGCACGCCGCTGATCTATGACGCGGGCAAGGAGTTGGAAGTCGCCATCGGGACTCTCGATGATCCAACCCAGGCCGCGCCGGTGCTGCAGCTGAACCTTGCCGACAAGCTGCCCTTCGTCGATGGGCTTCACGCCTTGCCGGTGCGCGAATTCACGCCCGATTCGCCCGCGGGGCAATTCATGGCGTCCATCGAGAGCCGTCAGCACCCCGACCACGATACGCAAAGCTGGCCGCAATGAACCCGCAGCCGCGCAACAACACGGCAATGCCGAAATGGCTGCTCTACGGCCTCGTCGCCAAGGGCGTCCTGGTCGTTGTCATTGTGCTAATCGTGCTGTGGTATGCCGGAATCCTTGGATAGGCGAGCAATGAACCGCGAACGGATATACCTCTTCGACACCACCTTGCGCGACGGGCAGCAGACGCCCGGCATCGACTTTTCCGTGGAGGACAAGATCGCCGTCACCGATATGCTCGAGGAACTCGGCGTCGACTATGTCGAGGGCGGCTATCCGGGCGCCAACCCGACCGATACGGAGTTCTTCTCCAGGAAGCGCACGAGCAAGGCGAAGTTCATCGCCTTCGGCATGACCAAGCGCGCCGGCGTTTCGGCCTCCAACGATCCGGGGCTGGCGGCCCTGCTCCAGTCGCAGACCGATGCGATCTGCTATCGTCGCCAAGAGCTGGGACTACCATGTGCGCGTCGCGCTCGGCTCTCCAACGAGGAGAACCTCGACTGCATCCGCGAGAGCGTCGCGGCGACGCATCGCCACCGGGCGCGAAGCGCTGGTCGACTGCGAGCATTTCTTCGACGGCTACAAGGCCAATCCGGACTATGCGCTGGCCTGCGCCCGCACGGCGCTCGATGCCGGCGCGCGCTGGGTGGTGCTGTGCGACACCAATGGCGGCACGCAGCCGTCCGAGGTGCGCGCAGATCGTCGCGCGCGGTGATCGCCGCCGGAATACCGGGCGAGCAAGCTCGGCATCCACGCCCATGACGACACCGGCCAGGCGGTCGCCAATTCGCTCGCCGCGGTCGAGGCCGGCGTGCGCCAGATCCAGGGCACGCTCAACGGCATCGGCGAGCGCTGCGGCAATGCCAATCTGGTGACGCTGATCGCGACGCTGGCGCTGAAGCCGGTCCACGCCAATCGCTTCGAGACCGGCGTCGGCACGGAGGCGCTGTCGCATCTCACGCTCTTGTCGCACAAGTTCGACGAGATCCTCAACCGCGCGCCGGATGCGCAGTCGCCCTATGTCGGCGCGTCGGCCTTCGCCACCAAGGCCGGCATCCACGCCTCGGCGATTGCCAAGGAGCCGCAGACCTACGAGCACGTGCCGCCCGAAAGCGTCGGCAACCGGCGCCGGGTCATGGTCTCCGACCAGGGCGGCAAGTCCAACTTCATCGCGCGAACTGAAGCGGCGCGGCATCGACGTGCGCAAGGACGATCCGAACCTCGACAAGCTGATCGCCATCGTCAAGGAACGCGAGGCGCAGGGCTATGCCTACGAGGCGGCGGAGGCGAGCTTCGAATTGCTGGCGCGCTCCATCCTCGACACCGTGCCGGAATATCTTCGAGGTCGAAAGCTTCCGACGCATGGTCGAGCGCCGCTTCGACGCCATCGGCAACATCATCACGGTGTCGGAAGCGGTGGTGAAGGTCGTGGTCGACGGCGAGAAATACATGTCGGTCGCCGAGGGGCACGGGCCCGGTCAACGCGCTCGACCTCGCGCTGCGCAAGGATCTCGGCAAGTACCAGGGCGAGATCGCCGATCTGGAACTCACCGACTACAAGGTGCGCATCCTCAATGGCGGCACGGAGGCGATCACGCGCGTGCTGATCGAATCCTCCGACGACACCGGCGCACGCTGGACGACGGTCGGCGTCTCGGACAACATCATCGACGCCTCGTTCCAGGCGCTGATGGATTCGATCGTCTTCAAGCTGATGAAGATCCTCCGCCCGCTGATCAGCCGCGCTGATCGCAACATCAATTTTTTCGGGTGGCAATTCACATTTGGCCGGTGCATGGCTGGCGCAACAGGATTGCACCGAATGACCATTGCAAGCGAAACCCAAGCATTGAAAACCCCTTCCGTTCAAGTGCCGGAGCCTGCGGCCAGGGCAAATGTCGACACGCGCGAGGGCTTCCTCATCGCGCTGACGACCTATCTGTTCTGGGGTTTCCTGCCTTTCTACATGAAGGCGGTTGCGCACATTCCCGCGGCCGAGGTGGTGGCGCACCGCATCGTCTGGTCGGTGCCGATCGCCGGCGCGATCATCCTGCTGTCGGGCAACATGACGGAGATCCGGCGCGCGCTTTCCTCGCCGCGCACGGTCGCCCTGGCAGCGCTCACGGCATCCATCATCACGGTGAACTGGGGCATCTATGTCTGGTCCATCGCAGCCGGGCGGGCGCTCGAAAGCGCGCTCGGCTATTACATCAATCCGCTGTTCTCGATCTTTTTAGCCTCCATGCTTCTGGGCGAGCGGCTGACGCGCCTGCAAATCGCCGCGGTACTGCTTGCCGGCCTTGCCGTGGCCTTCCTCACATGGGAGGCGGGAAGCCTGCCCTGGGTGTCGGTCGGCCTCACCTTGAGCTGGGGCTTCTATGCCCTTTTCAAGAAGACGCTGGCGGTCGGCGCGAGTGAAGGCTTCTTCCTCGAGGTGCTGCTGCTCTCCTTTCCGGCGGCCGGTTACATCGTCTGGCTGGAGGCGACGGGCAGGGGGCATTTCCTGGCCACCGGCAGCTACGATACCACCATGCTGCTGCTTGCCGGCGTGGTCACCGCCGTGCCGTTGATCATGTATGCGCACGGCGCCAAGCTGCTGCGGCTCTCGACCATCGGCATCATGCAGTACATCGCCCCGACGATGATCTTCTTCATCGCGGTGTTCATCTTCGGCGAGCCGTTCGGCTCTGCCCGCATGGTTGCCTTCGCGCTGATCTGGACGGCGCTGGCGCTTTATTCATTCAGCCTTTTTCACAATCGCCGCCGCTAGAGCCGGTCGATCACTGCGGCTGCTCCCTCGGCCTTGCCGTCATGGGGTTGCCTGTTGCGCAGCATCGGCACGATGTCCTCCGCACGATCGACGACGAGCGGGCGCACGCGCGACTGCGTGTGGATGAAGCCTTCGGCGCGCATGTGGTCGAGCAGCGCCAGCAGCGGATCCCAGAAGCCGCCGATATTGGCGAAGACGATGGGCTTTTCATGCCGGCCAAGCTGCGCCCAGGTCATGATCTCGATGATTTCCTCCAGCGTGCCGATGCCGCCGGGCAACGCGACGAACGCGTCGGAGCGCTCGAACATCAGGTGCTTGCGCTCATGCATGTTTTCGGTGACCAGTGTCTCCGATAGCCGGGTCAGCGACTGCGCAGAGGATTCCTTGGCGATCAGGAATTGCGGAATGATGCCCGTCACCTTGCCGCCGCTGTGCGAGCACCGCGTCGGCAACCGCGCCCATGATGCCCTTGGCTCCGCCGCCATAGACCAGTCCCATGCCGGCCTTGCCCATGGCTTCGCCCAGCAGCCGGGCCGCCTTCAGGTATGCCGGATCGTTGCCTGGTTGAGAGCCGCAATAGACGCAGATGTTCTGGATCGAAGACAAACTGGGGTTCCTTTCGGGGGATTTTCACAACCATCCCATAGGAACGGCTGCGGCGGCGCTCGTCAACTTTTTTGGGCCTTGCGCAGAGCCAAAAAAGCCGTTCACCATTCGGTTTCAATCAAGTGTTTTTCTCACCGTGATTCGTTTATAAGGGCGGTTGACAAGCAGTTAACGCCGGTTTTCCACCAGTCCCGATTACCGCGAGACTGACAACCGTGAGACTGACAACCGCGAGACTGACAACCGCGAGACTGGCCGCGGGTTTCCGCTAGAGGGGAATTATTTCGAAATGACAAAGTCGAACAGGATCATCGCCTGGCTGATGGGTGGTGCGGCAGCGATAGGCGCCGCGCTCGGCGGTGGTTACTACGCCAGCCGGACAGCAGAAACGCCAGCCCCCGTGGCGCAGGCCCCGCAGGCGCAAAGCGCCGTCACCCCGTCTGCCGAGGCGCCCGCAACGGAACCGGCCAAGACGAACGAACCTGTCGTGGACTCGGATCTGCCGGAAACTGCTGACGCGGGCAGCGCCAATACCCCGACCTTCGATTTGCTGCGCGTGCAGAAGGATGGCTCGGCGGTCGTTGCAGGCTCGGCCGGCCCGGATACCACCGTCGATCTGTTGTCGGCCGGTGAAGTCATCGGCACTGCCAAGGCCGGTCCAACGGGCGATTTCGCGATCGTTCTGGACAAGCCGCTCGCTCCCGGCGCGCACGAGTTGTCGTTGCGCACCACCGATGCAGCCGGCGCCTCCGTTACCTCCGCCGAAACGGGCATAGTCAACCTTCCGCAGGGTGATGGCGAACTGGTGGCCATGGTCACCAAGCCGGGCGAGGCTTCCCGCGTTATGCAGGCCGGCGATGCTGCCCCCGCCGATACGCAGATAGCGGCGGCCGAGCCGGCACCGGCGGCCGATGCCACTGCGCCTGCAGCCGACGCAACTGCCGCCGCGCCAGAGGCGACCGCGCAAGAGGCGACCGCGCCCGCGGCAGAAGCAGCCGCGCCCGTCGCCGATGGCGGCAAGCCCGTATTGCTTTCGGCTGTCGATTATGAGGATGGCAAGGTTTACGTTGCCGGCACGGGCGAGCCGGGCCGTGCAGTCAACATCTATATCGACGACCTGCTGACCGGAACCACCAAGGTCGGCCCGGATGGCTCCTATCTGCTGGAAGCTCCGGCGACGCTGGTTCCCGGCACGCACAAGATCCGCGCCGACCAGCTTTCGACCGATGGCACGCAAGTAGCCGAACGCGCCGAAGTGCCGCTGGTACACGAGGCTCCGGTCGCGGTCGCCGAGACCACCGTGGACCCAGCCGCAACGACGGCGCAAGCACCGGCTGCGGACACTGCAACGGCAACCGAGGCCCCTGCTGTAGCGGACACGGCCGCGACGACAGAGGCGCCGGCCGCTGCCGCGACCACCACCACCGAAGAGCCTGCCGCCGCAACGACCGCGACGACGGAAGCTCCGGCTGCGGCAACGACCACGACGACGGAAGCTCCGGCTGCCGCGACAACCACGACGACGGAAGCTCCGGCTGCCGCAACGACCACGACGACGGAAGCGCCGGCTGCCGCAACGACCACGACCACGGAAGCTCCGGCTTCCGCTTCCACGACAACCACCGAAGCTCCTGCTGCCACCACCACGGAAGCACCGGCTGCCGCGACCACGGAGGCACCCGCGCAGGAAGTTGCTGCCATCAAGACCGGTGCGTCCGTCATCATCCGGCGCGGCGACAATTTGTGGCGCATCTCGCGGCGCATGCTCGGCAAGGGCATTCGGTACACGACGATCTACGAGGCCAATCGCGACCAGATCAAGAACCCGCGCCTGATCTACCCGGGCCAGGTTTTCCAGGTTCCGGGCGGGCAGGAAAGCGCAAAATAGCAAGCAAGATGGTGAGCAGGAAAAACGGGGCTCTTGCCCCGTTTTTTTGTTGGACCTGCTTTTGAGATTGCCTATATCGGTATTTACCGATAAAAGCCGCGCATGAGCCAAACCATGGCAAATACATCTCCAGGCAATGCGGGTGAGACTGCCGACCGTCTGGCCGTCCAGTTGAAAGCGCTCGCCCATCCCGCGCGGCTGGAGATCATTCGCCAGCTTCGCGAACGCGAGTGCTGCTGCTGCGGAGATTTCTGCGCGACCCTCGACCTCGCGCAGTCGACGGTGTCCCAGCACCTGGAACTGCTGCGCAATGCCGGGCTTGTGGAATATCAGCCGGAAGGGACGCGTTCGCGGTACCGGCTCAACCGCCAATCATTTCTGGCACTGGCCAGCGCCATTGGCGCCGTTGCCGCCAAATAACGCCGAAAGCGACAGCCTCACCATGCGCAAGCTCAAGATCGATGAATCGTCCGCGCCCGCCGTCGCGGCAAGTACCGCGGCGCAGGCGGCGGTCGCGGCCAAGTCCGGCTCCGCAAGCCAGCCGCCAAAAGTCAGCGGCGATCGCGGCGCCACTTTCGGCGCGCTCCACAATCTTTGGCCCTACATGTGGCCCGCAGACCGGCCGGACCTCAAGCGCCGGGTCGTCGGCGCCTTCCTCGTGCTCGTCCTTGCCAAGATCATCACCGTGCTGGTGCCCTACAGCTACAAATGGGCGACCGACGCGCTGACGGGCGACAACACCGCTCCCGCCATGCTGCCCGCGTTTCTTGTGGCGCCCGTGATGCTGGTCGTGGCCTATAATGTCGGGCGCGTCCTGATGACGGCGTTCAACCAGATTCGCGATGCGATGTTCGCCTCCGTCGGTCAACATGCCGTTCGCCAGCTGGCATCCATCGTCTTCCGGCACATGCACTCGCTTTCGCTGCGCTATCATCTGCAGCGCCGCACCGGCGGCCTGTCGCGCGTCATCGAGCGCGGCACGAAGGGCATCGAGGCGATCGTCCGCTTCACCATTCTGAGTGGCGGCCCGACGCTGGTCGAGTTCGCCTTCATGGCCGGCGTCATCTGGTACCAGTTCGGCTTTTCCTATGTCGCCGTGATAGCCGTCATGATCTGGGCTTATGTCTGGTTCTCCGTGAAGGCCAGCGACTGGCGCATCAGCATTCGCCGCGACATGAACACCAACGACACGGAAGCCAATTCCAAGGCGGTGGATTCGTTGCTGAATTTCGAGACGGTGAAATATTTCGGCAACGAGCGTTGGGAAGCGAGCCGCTTCGATGCCTCGATGGAGCGCTACGAGCGCGCCGCCACCAAGGTTTGGACCTCGCTTGCATGGCTCAACTTCGGCCAGGCGGTCATCCTGGGCATCGGCATGGGCGCCTGCATGGTGATGTCGGCCCTGGCCGTCCGCGCCGGCACGCAATCCATCGGCGACTTCGTGCTGATCAACGCGCTGCTGCTGCAGCTTTCGATCCCGCTCAATTTCATCGGCATGCTCTACCGCGAAATCCGGCAGGGCCTGACCGATCTGGAGGCAATGTTCTCGCTGCTCGACGTGGAGCAGGAGATACAGGATTCCCCCAATGCCAAGCCGCTGAAGATCGAGCGGGGCGAGATCGTTTTCGACGATGTCAGCTTCTCCTACGACCCCGACCGGCCGATCCTGAAGAACGTCTCCTTCAGGGTTCCGGCAGGCAAGACGGTGGCTATCGTCGGGCCTTCCGGTGCTGGCAAGTCGACGATCTCGCGCTTGCTCTACCGCTTCTACGATGTGACAAGCGGGCGCATCCTGATCGACGGTCAGGACCTTCGCGATGTCACCCAGCAATCGCTGCGCTCCGCCATCGGCATGGTCCCGCAAGACACGGTGCTGTTCAACGACACTGTGCGCTACAACATCCGCTATGGCCGCACCGAGGCTGGCGATGCGGAAGTCGAGCATGCGGCCGAAATGGCGCAGATCGGCGATTTCATCCGTTCGCTGCCCAAGGGTTTCGACACCGAGGTGGGCGAACGCGGGCTCAAGCTTTCGGGCGGTGAAAAGCAGCGCGTGGCCATCGCCCGCACGCTGCTCAAGGCGCCGCCGATCCTCATCCTCGACGAGGCGACCTCCGCGCTCGACACCCATACGGAACGCGAGATTCAGTCATCGCTCGACGAGGTTTCGAAGAACAGAACGACGCTCGTCATTGCGCACAGGCTCTCGACAGTGGTGTCGGCAGACGAAATCATCGTGCTTAAGGCCGGCCGGATCGCCGAGCGGGGCAGCCACCGCGCGCTGCTGCGCAAGAAGGGCCTTTACGCCGAAATGTGGAACCGCCAGCGCGAGGCCACCGAAGCCGAGGAGCGTCTGCGGCAAGCCCGCGAGAGCGACGAACTGGGCATAGTCACAAGGGGCAACAGGGCAGGGGAGTAACCCTGCCCGGGCGCCTCACTGCATGTGCATGTCTTGCTTGCTGTCCCATTCTCGTTGCCGCCGCGTTCTGGCTCTTGATCACCATCATTATGAAAAAACGTAATATTTGAATTTGTCCGAGACCGGGCAGGACGGCTGAAATCGTGGCGCCACTGCCCATGACATGGCGTGGAATTGCTGCTACCCAGCCCTACATACGGATAGCTTTTCACATGGGGCAAACATGCAACTCGACAGTCTTCCCGATACAATAAGGCGTTCTCTCGTGCCTGTTCACCGCGAGGGCTGGCCTTTCATTGCCGGCTTTGCGGTCATTGCATTCGTGCTCGGCTATTTTTCCACGACATTGTTCTGGCTCGGGGTCGGCCTCACCATCTGGTGCGCCCTGTTCTATCGCGATCCCCAGCGCGTGACGCCGGTCAGCGACGATTTCGTCATCAGCCCCGCCGATGGCAGGGTTTCCGCCATCGGGCAGGCCATTCCGCCGCGCGAATTGGGACTGCCCGAAATGCCGATGCTGCGTGTCTCGATTTTCATGAACGTGTTCAATTGCCACATCAACCGCTCGCCGGTGGCCGGGCGCATCACGCGCGTTGTTCACAAGAGCGGCAGCTTCCTCAATGCCGAACTCGACAAGGCGTCCAGCGAAAACGAACGCAACGGCCTCGTCATCGAATCGCCGCGCGGCACGCTTGCCGTGGTGCAGATCGCCGGCCTCGTTGCCCGCCGCATCGTGTGCTGGTCGCGCGAGGAGGAGAGCCTGGGTGCGGGCGAACGCTTCGGCCTCATCCGCTTCGGCTCCCGACTCGATGTCTATCTGCCCGCCGGTGCGACCATCTGCGTTGCGCTCGGCCAGACGGCGATTGGCGGCGAAACCATCATCGCCCGCCATGATGGCGCCGCCGTCGCGCCAGTCACGCGGGTGGCCTGACCCGTGGAGACGCCCTTTCCGCCATTCGAGCCTGAAGGCGCGGAGCGCGGCACGCGTCTTCGCGACATTCCGCTACGGGCGATCTTCCCAAACCTGCTGACGCTGCTGGCGATATGCTCCGGCCTTACGGCCATTCGCTTTGCCATCGAGGGCCGGCTGGAACTCGCGGTAGGGGCAATCATCCTGGCCGCCTTCCTCGACGGCATTGACGGGCGCGTTGCGCGCTTCCTCAAGTCCACCACCCGCTTCGGCGAACAGATGGACAGCCTGGCCGACTTCGTCAATTTCGGCGTCGCGCCGGCGATGATCCTCTATTTCGTTCTGCTGAACGACCTGCGTTCCGGCGGCTGGATCGTGGCGCTGCTTTTCGCGATCTGCGGCTGTTTGCGGCTCGCCCGCTTCAACGTCATGATCGACATGCCGGGCAGGCCGGTGTGGCAGAAGAACTTCTTCACCGGCGTTCCCGCGCCTGCGGGGGCGCTGGCTGGTCTTGCGCCCGTCTACGCCCTGCTCCTCGGGTTCGAGGAGACCCATGCATTCGCCGTTGTCTCGGCCATCTACACGCTTGCAATCGGGCTGTTGATGGTCTCCAGCCTTCCCACCTTCTCCGGCAAGGAGATGAGCAAGCAGGTGCCCAGGGCATGGGTCCTGCCACTGCTGATCATGATCGTCGCGATCATTGCCCTGCTGCTCAGCTATCCCTGGGAAATGCTGCTCGCCTTCACCGCGATCTACCTTGGCTCGCTGCCCTTCGGCTATCGCGCCTGGCAAGCGCACAAGGCACGCGATGCGCAGGCGGCCGCCGATAATCTTCCGCAGCAGGGCGAGGAAGCCTAGGCCGCTTCGTTGAGGCCCAGGCTGTCGATAGCGATCATGCGCGCGGTAGAATAATCGGTCTTGCCCGTGCCAAGCACCGGCACCTGCGGAACATGCACGATCGAATTCGGCACGTAGAGTTCCGTAAATCCGGATTTCCTGCTGGCATCGGCGAGGCTGTCGCGGGTCGCCTCTTCGGCGGTCGTCACCAACACCACGCGTTCCCCCTTGCGCTTGTCCGGTACCGAGACGACTGCGTGATTGTCCTCCGGCCAAAGATGCTGCGCAATGATCTCCACCGCGCCGAGCGACACCATTTCGCCGGCGATCTTGGCAAAGCGCTTGACCCGGCCCTTGATGGTTATGAACCCATGTTCGTCGATATCGACGATGTCCCCGCTGTCATGCCAGCCGTCCTGCGGGCGCACCAGCACGCCGGGATTTTCCGCGAGCATGTAGCCGAGCATGACGTTCGGGCCTTTCACCCACAGCTTGCCGCCGCTGTCGATGCCCTCCACCGGCTCGAGGCGATGCTGCATGCCCGGCAGCAATTGCCCGACCGAGCCGACGCGGTTGGTCTGCGGCGCATTCACCGCCACCACGGGGGCTGCCTCGGTCATGCCGAAGCCTTCCAGCACCATGGTGTCGAAGCGGTGCTTCCAGGTCTCATGCGTGTCCTTGCGCACGGCCTCGGCGCCGGCGACCACGAGCCGCAGCGTTTCAAAATCGCTGTCCTTGGCCGTGCGGGCATAGCCGGTCAGGAACGTGTCCGTGCCGAAAAGGATCGTTGCCTTCGTCTTGGCAATCGCCTGCGGAATGATCTTGTAGTGCAGCGGCGAGGGGTAAAGGTATAGCCGCACGCCGTTGACGAGCGGCAGGATCATGCCGCCGGTCAGGCCCAGCGAATGGAACACCGGCAGCGCGTTGAACAGCTTGTCCTTGCTCGAGAACTCCACGCGCCGCTCGATCTGCGCGCAATTCGCGAGAATGTTGGCGTGGCTCAGCACCACGCCCTTGGGCAGCCCCTCCGACCCTGAGGTAAAGAGCACCAGCGCCGGATCGTCGGGCCGGCTCTTCTGCAATACGCTGTTGCGCATCACCCAGCCGATCGCCTTGTCGATGCCGGTGACCGTCCTGGCGATGTCCTCCAGCCACAGCATCTGCAATCCGGCGCCTTCCAGCGCCGAAACGAGCGGCTGCAATTCGGCCTTTTCCACGAAGCCGCGCGAGGAGATAACGCGCCGCGCCCTCACGGTCTGGCATGCCGAAACGACCACCGCCGGACCTGCCGTGTAATTGAGCATCGCCGGAATGCGACCGGCAGATTGCAGGCCCAGGAAAGTCAGCACCACGGCATTTGCGTTCGGCAGCATCACGGCGACATACTCGCCACGTTCCGTGAGCCTGGCGAACTTGCGCGCCAGTACCGCGGAGCCCGTCATCAGCCGGCCATACGTGAGCGATCCCCCGACCGCATCTTCCACGACAGGCGTGCCGTCGTCGTGGCGGCGTGCGGCCGCAACGAACGCGTCGAACAGCGTCATGCCTTCGAAACGCGACCTGAACGGTTCCATGGCCAAGCTCCCCCCGCTCAACATCGTATAAAATGCATCTTGGCATCGGGCCGCCGGAAAGCAAGGGCAGCCACGAATTCGCAGCGGAGGGGGAAGCCGCCTCAGGCGGGGCGCTGCGGCTTCAGCCAGGCTTTCGCGGCAACGCTGTAGATCTCGCCATTGCGAACATTGCCATCGGCTGCGGCGAGCGGCACCAGCGCCTCGGCCACCTTTGAAGGATGTGGCAACGTCTCGGGGTCTTCGCCGGGCATCGCCAGCGCCCGCATGGCCGTGCGCGCCACCGCCGGATCGATGATGATGCTGCGGATGTTGGTCGAGGCACTTTCGGCGGCATAGACCCGCGCCAGCGCCTCGAGCGCCGCCTTGGATGCCGCATAGGGCCCCCAGAATGCCTTGCACGAGTGGGCCGAGCCAGAGCTGATGAACATCGCCCGCGCCGCCGGCGAGGCGCGCATCAGCGGATCGAGGGCGCGGATGAAGCGCCAGTTGGCCGTGACGTTGACATCGAACACGCGCTGGAAATTCTTCGGTTCGTAATGGCCGAGCGGCGAGAGGCCACCGAGCAGTCCCGCATTGCCGACGAAAACATCAAGGCGGCCCCAGCGCTGGTCTATCGTGGCGCCCAGCCGGTCGATGGCGTCGAAATCCGTGACATCGACCGGCACCAGCGTGGCAGGCTCGCCCGCCAGCCGCGCGGATGTCGTCGTCGAGTTCCTCCAGTCCGCCGACCGTGCGCGCCAGCGCGATGACATGCGCACCCTCGCGCGCGAAGGCGAGCGCGCATTGATAGCCGATGCCGCGCGATGCGCCGGTGACGAGCGCGATGCGCCCGTCAAGCCTGCCTGCCATGATGGTTCAGCCCTTTGCTTCGGCGAGCAGCGACAGCGTGCGCACATTGTCGCGGTCGTCGAGGTCGGTCAGCCGGGTCGGGATATTGGCCGGTGAAGCAGGCATCGCAGAATTGCGGCGTGCTCGTTGTTGCGCGCGGCTTCGCCGACGGCGCGGTAGAGCCCGTCGATCGACAGGAAGCCGAGCGAATCGACGCGGATGAACTCGCGCCATCTCCTCGATCGACATGCGCGTGCGCGAGCAGCTTCTGCTGTCTCCGGCGTGTCGACGCCGTAGAAGCAGGAGGACATCGTCGGCGGGCTGGCGATGCGCATGTGCACCTCGCGCGCGCCGGCGTCGCGCACCATCTGCACGATCTTCTGCGAGTGGTGCCGCGCACGATGGAATCGTCGACCAGCACCACGCGCTTGCCTTCGAGCATCTTGCGGTTGGCGTTGTGCTTCAGCTTCACGCCCATGTGGCGGATCGCATCGCGTCGGCTGGATGAAGGTGCGGCCGACATAGTGGTTGCGGATGATGCCGAGCTCGAAGGGCAGCCCGGCGCCTTGCGCGAAGCCGATCGCCGCCGGCGTGCCGGAATCGGGAACCGGCACGACCATGTCGGCATCGGCCGGGCTCTCGCGCGCCAGCTCGGCGCCGATCGCTTGCGCACCTCGTAGACGTTGCGTGCCCTCGATCGACGGAATCGGGCCGGGCGAAATAGACATATTCGAAGATGCAGAAGCGCGGCGCAGCTCGAGCGGGAAAGGCTTCTCGAATGCACGCCGTGCTCGGTGATGACGACCATTTCGCCGGGCTCGATGTCGCGCACGAAGCCGCGCGCCGATGATGTCGAGCGCGCAGGTCTCCGAGGCGAGGATATACGCGCCGTCGAGGTCGCCGAGCACCAGCGGGCGGACGCCGAGCGGATCGCGGCAGCCGATCATCTTCTTGTTGGTGATGCCGACGAGCGAGAACGCGCCTTCGATCTGCCGACAACGCGTCGATGAAGCGTGTCCTCGAAATCGGCCTGCTTCGACGTCGCGATCAGGTGCAGGATGACTCGGTGTCGGAGGTCGAGTGGAAGATCGAGCCGCGGCGCTGCAGGGTGCGGCTGCAGCGTCATCGCGTTGGTGATGTTGCCGTTGTGCGCGACCGCGAAGCCGCCGCCGGCAAACTCGGCGAAGAGCGGCTGCACGTTGCGCATGCTCGTCGCCGCCGGTCGTGGAGTAGCGGGTGTGGCCGATGGCCCGCGTGCCCTTGCAGCCGGTCGATGAACGCTCGGTTGGTGAAGGTGTCGCCGATCAGGCCGACGATGGCGCTCGGCGAAGAACTGGCTGCCGTCAAAGGAGACGATGCCGGCCGCCTCCTGGCCGCGATGCTGCAGGGCGTGCAGGCCGAGCGTGGTCAGCGCCGCCGCGTCGGCATGGCCGAAAATGCCGAAGACGCCGCACTCCTCGTGCAGCTTGTCGTCCGCGAGCGGGTTTGCGCGCGAAATCCTCGGCTCGGCTCTATGCATCAGATGCCTGCCATGCGAGGTTTCCCTTCGCTCGTTGCATACGGCAGCGTCAGCCGTTGGTTGCCGGCGCTGCCGGCGCCATTGCCTGCGGGCGCTGTCGGCCGGCCGGTGCTTCGCCGGCGCGGTGCTCGTCGCCGGCAGGTGCTTCGCCGCCTTCGGCGGCCGTCGGCGCCGTCTCTGCCGTTCGGCTTCAGCTTGTCGAGGATGCTCGATTCCGGATCGTCCGGCAGCAGTTGCACGATGCTTTCGCCGATCGATTCCAGCACCGGCTTGCGACTTGGCGTTGGCGATCCACGGCCGGACTGGTTCTCCGGCATCAGCCAGTTGTAGAACAGCAGGCCGACCACGACCAGCAATGCCCCGCGCGCCGCGCCGAAGACGAAGCCGAGCGTGCGGTCGAGCGGCCCGATGCGGCTGTCGACGATGAAATCGGCGATGCGCATGGTGATGATGCTGACGATGATCAGCACGATCACGAAGATGATGCCGGCCGCGGCCAGGTCCGCGAGGGTCTTGAGGATGAGATCTGCGCCGTGTATTTGCCGACCAGTGGCGAGAGCTCGCCGTAGAAGAAGAAGGCCGCCGCCGCCGCCGCGACCCACGAGCCGATCGACAGCACCTCGCGGCTGAAGCCGCGTATCATGGCCAGCACGCCCGAAACCAGCATCAAGCCGATCAGGATTCCGTCAAACAGCGTGATGCTCATCGATCCTTGATTCCCAGATTGCCCGGCGCCACGCCCTTGTGGCGCCACCTTGGCGCAAGCCGCTGAAATAGACTTCTTTTACGCGGCCATTCCAGTTAAAAATGCCTTGTCCCCGCCTATGCCGCGCCGGGAACTCGGCGCGGCAATCCTTGCGACCAGTTCGGTCAGATCGCCGAATTGCGCCACCGGCTATCGAGCCCTTCGGCGCTTCCACGCCGCTTGGGGGCATGGGCCGAGCGGCGAAGCCAAGCTTTTCCGCCTCCTTGAGCCGCGCGCCGGCATGCGCGACAGGACGCACCGCGCCCGAAAGGCTGACCTCGCCGAACTAGACGCAATCGGCGGGCAGGGCCTTGCCGGCGAGCGAGGAGACCAGCGCAGCGGCGACGGCGAGATCGGCGGCAGGTTCGGTAATGCGGTAGCCGCCAGCGACGTTGAGATAGACGTCGTGCTGGCCGAAGCGCACGCCGCAGCGCGCCTCCAGCACCGCAAGCACCATGGCGAGCCGCGGCCCGTCCCAGCCGACGACCGCGCGGCGCGGCGTGCCGAGCGAGGTGGGCGCGACCAGCGCCTGGATTTCCACCAGCACCGGCCGGGTGCCTTCCATGCCGGCAAAGACGGCAGCGCCCGGCGCGGAGGCATTGCGCTCGCGACAGGAACAGCTCCGACGGGTTCGGCACTTCGCGCAGGCCCTTGTCCGACATCTCGAACACGCCGATCTCGTCGGTCGGACCGAAGCGGTTCTTCACCGTACGCAGGATGCGGAAATGATGCCCGCCCTCGCCCTCGAAATAGAGCACGGCGTCGACCATGTGCTCGACCACGCGCGGCCCGGCGATCTGCCCGTCCTTGGTGACATGGCCGACGAGCACGACGGTCGCGCCCGATTTCTTGGCGTAGCGGATCATCGCCTGCGCCGCCGCGCGCACCTGCGTCACCGTACCGGGCGCGCTGTCGGCCATTTCGGTCCACAGCGTCTGGATGGAATCGAGGATCAGCAGCGCCGGCGGAGGGCCCATCTCCAGCGTCGCGAGGATGTTTTCGACGCTCGTCTCCGCCGCCAGGCCGACATTGGCCTCGACCGCACCAAGGCGGCGCGCGCGCAGCCTGATCTGCGCCACGGCTTCTTCGCCGGATACATAGATGACGCGGTGCCCCGCCCGCGCCAGCGCCGCCGACGCCTGCATCAGCAGCGTCGACTTGCCGATGCCCGGATCTCCGCCCACCAGCAATGCCGAGCCGCGCACGAAGCCGCCGCCCGTCACGCGGTCGAGCTCGGCTATGCCGCTGGCGACGCGGGGCGCTTCTTCAAGATCGCCGGACAGCGAGACCAGGGCCACCGGCGTGCCCTTGCGCATGGTTCGCGCCGACGGCGCCGCGCCGATGCCCCGTCGATGCGTTTTCCTCCACGAGCGTGTTCCACTCGCCGCAGGCGTCGCACCTGCCCGACCAGCGCGGAGTGGACGCGCCGCAATTTTGGCAAACGAAGGATGAGCGGGATTTCGACATGAGGATTCCGGAGGTGAATGTTCTCGAAATGTTCTAAATGACGGCGGAAGTTTTGGCAAGGATAAGCCCTATTTCCAAACCCGTTCCGCCCGTTTCCCCATTCCGGTCAGCACCTCGTAGCTGATCGTGCCGCAGTCGCGCGCGAATTCATCCAGCGGCATGTTCGGGCCGAAAAACTCGATCCAGTCTCCGCTGTCGAGAGCTTGGCTCGGCACGTCGGTGACATCGAATGCCGTGAGGTCCATGGATATGCGCCCAAGTATCGGCACGCGGCAGCCGCCGATCCAGCCGCTCGCCCCGCCGCCTGAGCGCCCCGAGCCGCCGCGCTTGATGCCATCGGCATAGCCTGCGCCAACAATGGCGATGCGGCTGTCGCGCATCAGCGCCTGCGTCGCGCTGTAGCCGACCGTTTCGCCTTTTTTCGCGTCCCGCACCTGCAAGATGCGTGCGTGGAAGCTCGCGACCGTCCTCATCGGGTTCGGCTCCCCGGCGATGGGTTCGCCACCGTAAAGCGCGATGCCGGGGCGAAAGAGGTCGAAGCGATGGCCTTCGCCAAGAAACACGCCGGCGGAATTGGCCAGCGACATGCGCACGCCCGCAAAGTGCTGCGCGACCTCCTCAAACCGTGCCAACTGCCGGGCATTCATGGGATGCTGGCGTTCCTCGCCGCAGGCGAGATGGCTCATCACCAGCACATATTCCAGGTTTTCGCGGTCTTGCGAAAGCCGCGCCGCATCGTTTGGATCGAAGCCAAGCCGGTTCATGCCCGTATCGAAATGCAGCGCGCAGGCAAGCCGCGTTCCAGCCTTCCTGGCTTCCGCTCGCCATGCTTCCAGTTCCGTGCCGCAATTGATGACCGGCGTGATCCCTGCCTTGCGGCAAGGCCCGGCGCTGTGCGCATCCAGCCCCGCCAGCGTGAAAATGCGCGCCTTCACCAGCACCTTGCGCAGATCCAGCGCCTCTTGCGGATAGACGGTGAAGAACGTCCGCGCACCTGCCTGCCACAGGGCTTTGGCGATGGGTTCCGCGCCAAGGCCGTAGCCATCGGCCTTCACCACGGCGGCGGTTTCGCCAGGCTTGCCGAGCGCTGCGAGATGGGTCCAGTTCGCCCGCAGCGCAGCCAGATCGATCGTCAGCCGAGCTGTTGCAAGGCTCGCCCCCAGCCTGCTCATCGTGCCAGTCTGCTCATCTTGCCAACCTGCTCATCTTGCCAGACTGCTCATCGCGAATGCCTGCTCATCGCACGCCCTCACTCATGCCGTTCGGGCAGATAATCGTCCTCGGCCAGATCGGAGAAGCGCGTGAACATCGGCTGGAACGCGAGCCGCGCCGTGCCCGTTGGACCGTGGCGCTGCTTGGCGATGATCACCTCCGCCTTGCCGCGCACCTTCTCGAACTTCTCCAGCCATTCGACATATTTCGGGTCGCCTTCGTCGGGCTGTTTCGACTGCTGGTAGTATTCCTCGCGATAGACGAACAGCACAACGTCGGCGTCCTGCTCGATGGATCCCGATTCGCGAAGATCGGAGAGCTGCGGGCGCTTGTCGTCGCGGCTTTCCACCTGGCGCGAGAGCTGCGACAGCGCGATGATCGGGATGTTCAGCTCCTTCGCCAAAGCCTTCAGCCCGGTGGTGATTTCCGTCACTTCCTGTACGCGGTTGGCGTTGTTCGACTTCGATCCCTGCATCAGCTGGATATAGTCGATGATCAGCACGTCGAGGCCGCGCTGCCGCTTCAGCCGGCGCGCCCGCGCCGCAAGCTGTGCGATGGAAATGCCGCCCGTCTCGTCGATATAAAGTGGGATGCGCGCCATTTCCTGCGCGCAGGCAGCGAGCATTTCGAATTCCGGCTCGGTGATCTCGCCGCGCCTGATCTTCGAGGACGAGATCTCGGCTTGCTCCGAAATGATACGCGTTGCCAGCTGCTCCGCGCTCATTTCCAGGCTGAAGAAGCCGACGACGCCGCCATCGAGCGCCTTGGGCGTGCCGTCTGCCTCGGTGCCGGGCAGGTAGTTGTGCGCGATGTTGAAGGCAATGTTGGTGGCGAGCGATGTCTTGCCCATGCCCGGGCGTCCCGCCAGCACGATCAGGTCGGATTTCTGCAGCCCGCCCATGCGCATGTCCAGCGCGTGAATGCCGGTGGAAACGCCCGAAAGGCCGCCGTCGCGCTTGTAGGCTTCGCTCGCGATGTCGATCGCGGTGTTGAGCGCCGAAGCGAAATCGTGGAAGCCGCCGTCATACTGGCCGGTCTCGGCCAGCTCGAACAGCCTGCGCTCGGCGTCCTCGATCTGCGATCCCGGCGGCATCTCCACCGGCGCGTCATAGGCGATGTTGACCATGTCCTCGCCGATGGTGATCAACTGGCGGCGAATGAACAGGTCGTACACCGACCGGCCATAGTCCTCGGCGTTGATGATCGTCGTCGCCTCGGCGGCGAGGCGCGCGAGATAATGGCCGACTGTCACGTCGCCGAGCTTTTCCTCCGCCGGAAGAAAGGTCTTGATCGTTACCGGATTGGCTCGCTTGGCCGCGCGGATCATGTCGGTCGCGACCTTGTAGATCTGCTTGTGGATCGGCTCGAAGAAGTGCTCGGCCCGCAGGAAATCCGATACGCGGTAATAGGCATCGTTGTTCACGAGGATTGCGCCCAGCAGGGCCTGCTCCGCCTCGACATTCTGCGGCGCGCTGCGCCAGACCTGCTCGTTGTTGCGTTCGAACTTCTTGACTGCTTCGGCCATCGAATCTGCTTTCCATTTCGCCATCTGCGATCCCATTTGGCATGGCTTCCCGCAAGCGGGGGCGGGCGAACGAATCACGCGATGTTCATGCTCTCCCGTTTATCCAGAGCCTGTGGACAACATTTTGGCGATGCCGTCGAATTGCCGGCCATCGCCCTTGCAATGCCCGCTGCGATCGGGGCTGCGAATCGCGCTACGTCACTTGTCCCCCGCCCATCCTTATCCGGTCTCGAGGTAAGGTTAACAATGTCTTGCTTTTGAAGTCATAAACACATTTGGCGTAAGCTTGCCGCATGTCGACACAGCCTCGCCCCTATTACCCCAATCTCGATTTCATCCGCTTTCTCGCCGCCGCCATGGTGGTGATGGTGCATTATTTTCGCATCGGCCCCATGCGCGGGCAAACCGGCTATCCGCCGGCGCAGGGTCTGCTGGGTGATTTCGTCAGTTTCGGCTATCTCGGCGTCTGCCTCTTTTTCATCATTTCCGGCTTCGTAATCTCGATATCAGCGGAGAAAACAGACGCCCCGCGGTTCATTGCGGCGCGGCTCACCCGCGTCCTGCCCGGCTTCGTCATCTGCATGAGCCTCTCGGCGGTGGCGCTGAACCTTTTGGCAGCGCCTGCGGCGCCGGGCATTGCCGGCTGGCTCGCCAACCTGACATTGTTGCCGCAGGCGTTCGGCCATGGCTTCGTCGACGGCGTCTATTGGTCGCTCGTCTACGAGATCGTGTTTTACTGCTGGGTCGCCCTGTTCATATGGCTTGGCTGGTTTGAACGCGGGCTGCCGCTGATCTGCTGGATCTGGGTCGCGATTGCAGCCGCCAACCGGCTGGTGTTTCACTCGGCCATCGCCGAGCGGCTGTTCATCACCGAGTTCACCGGCTATTTCGTGATGGGACTGGCGATCTACCTTCTGGAACGCCGCAATGGCGGCTGGAACGCCATCGCGCTTCTGGTCGCGGGCATGTTGCTGGGCGTGGAAGGCCTCTCGAGCTTCGGCGTTCTTCACGTCGACGGCGTGCCGGTCACGGATGCGCCCGCCCTGCAAGTTCGCCTGCTGTGCACTCTTACCTTGCTGGCGATCGTCACATTCGCGCTGACCGCACCGCAGGTGAAAAGGGCCGCGCGGATCGGTCTCGTGCTCGGCGGCATCAGCTATCCGCTATACCTGCTGCATCAGGACGCCGGCTACGCATTGCTTGCCTCGATGCGCCCGCAAGCAATGCCGCCGCAGGCCGCCGGGGCGCTGCTCGCCCTCGTGATGGTGCTGCTGGCGTTTGCCATTTTCCGTTTTGCCGAAAACCCGCTTCGCCGCGTGCTGCGTCCATTAGCCGAGTTCGTTGCCGAATGGATGACAGCCGCCATGAAAAAGGGCGCAGCCAAAGCCGCGCCCTTGCGTGATCCACTCTAGAGCGTAAGGCGCAGTTACGCCTGCGCTTCGGAATCCTCGAAGATCTCGGAAAGGTCCGGCGCTTCTTCCTCTTCCGGCAGTTCCTCGAATTCGAACTGCGAACGCTTGGTGAGGTCCTCGCCCTTGTTCTGGCGTTCCGCCTCGTCGGCCGAACGTGCGACGTTGACCGTCACCTTCGAGGAGACTTCCGGATGCAGCTGCACCGTGACCGTGTGCAGGCCGATGGTCTTGATCGGCAGGTTAAGGTTGATCTGCGTGCGGTTGACCTTGAAGCCGCTTTCTTCCAGCGCCTGCGCGATGTCGCGCGTCGAGACCGAGCCGTAGAGCTGTCCGGTTTCGCCCGCCGAGCGGATGACGACGTAGCTGGTGCCGTCGAGCTTGTCGTGCACGGCAGTGGCTTCGGTGCGGCGCTCCAGGTTGCGTGCCTCCAGGTCGGCGCGCTGGTTCTCGAACTTGGCGCGGTTCGCCTCGTTTGCACGAAGCGCCTTGCCCTGCGGCAGCAGGAAGTTGCGGGCAAAGCCGTCCCTTACCTTTACAACGTCGCCCATCTGGCCGAGGCGCGGAATGCGTTCCAACAGAATGACTTGCATGTGATTTTCCTTTCAGCAGTCTTTTTCAGGTGATGTTTGTGCCGGTGCCCGACGGGCCGCGCGGCGGTTGGCTGGCAGGCGCCGGCTTCAGTGAACGCGCAACGCCCATGGCCGCGAACACGAAGACCGGAAAACCGAAAATGATGAGCGTCAGATAGGCAAAGAACAGCACCACCTGCCGGGCCGGACGGCCGCGCGTGACGAGGTGCAATTCGCCGATGCCGCTAAGCGCGAAGCCGGCTATGCCGACGCCCGTCGCGACGGCGCAGATTTCATAGAGCGGGGAGGGTGCCATCATCATCCCCGCAATTCCGGCCAAGGGAATGATCAGCGCCGATGACGGCAACCGGACATTGGCGGCGATATCCTCCGGCGGGCGCGCCAATAGCCCGGAACGGCGCGTGATCACCGCCGAGACATGCATCACCAGCACATGCGCCATCAGCCACATCGCGGGAACGACGGCCGGAAGCAGGGCGGCATAGGTCTGTGCGCTCTGCTGAAGCATGTCGTCCGGCGGCATGGTCGCATCTGGGTTGGCAGTCATCAGCTCGCGGAAAAGCCCCACGAACGCGCCGGTCACCTCGCTTGCACTATAGTCGAGCGCGGCGCCTGCAATCACGAAGCCGACGCCGATGGAAAGCATGAGGCGCAGCAATATGCCGCTGAGCGGGTACCAGATGAGCCCGGGACCGTTGCCGCTGGGCTGCGCCAGGTTGGCGAGGTGCCCGGCAAGCGCTGCCGGCGCGAACAGCAGGCCTGCGGTCACGGCAAGCGCTACCGGTCCGTGCCACACCAAGGCAAGGCAGCTGGCGACGACGGCGGCAATGATGCCGGCGGCGGTGCCCCAGCCGAGCGATGCGACATAGACCGCGAGCGGCGCTGCGATCAGCAAGGGCAGGGAGATTGCCGACGGGCGCAGACCGGCGAGCGCCATCAGGCCTGCGGCAATGCCGGCCCCGATCGCAGTCAGATAGATGGTCTGCCTGTTCATTTCGCTCGCTGTCCTGTCGCTTCGACAGTTAGGGTTCGATGTGGCGCGCGCTTTTGCGCAACGCCTTGACCCAACTTGGTTTCTTTATCCGCTCGCTCCAGGAGCGCTCCGCCGCAAGGGCGGGCATGCGACGGGCGGGACGCGAGCCCCGCCCGGAACTTTATTGCCTAGCCAAGCAGGTAGGGCAGCAGGCCGAGGAAACGCGCGCGCTTGATCGCCTGGGCGAGTTCGCGCTGCTTCTTCTGGCTCACCGCGGTGATGCGCGAGGGCACGATCTTGCCGCGCTCCGACACGTAACGCTGCAGGAGGCGGACGTCCTTGTAATCGATCTTCGGCGCGTTCGGGCCCGTGAAGGGGCACGACTTGCGGCGGCGATGGAAGGGGCGGCGGGCTGGTTGCGTTGCCATGGTGCTTATTCCTTGTCTTCGTCGGAACGCGCTGCCGATTCAAAGCGGCGCGGCGGGCGGTCGTCACGGTCGCGGCGCGGGCCACGATCGCCGCGGTCGCCACGATCGGGGCGGTCGCCACGGTCTCCGCGCTCGTCACGGTCCGACTTGCGCATGATCGCCGACGGGCCTTCCTCGTGTTCTTCCACGCGGATGGTCATGTAGCGAAGCACGTCGTCATGGAGGCGCATCTGGCGCTCCATTTCGTTCACGGCTGCCGACTCGGCATCGATGTTCATCAGAACATAATGCGCCTTGCGGTTCTTGTTGATGCGATAGGCGGTGTTGCGAAGGCCCCAGCTTTCGACCTTGGCCACCTTGCCGCCATTTGCTTCGATTACGCCCTTGAATTGTTCCGCAAGGGCCTCGGCCTGCTGCCCGGAAATATCCTGGCGAGCGAGGAATACATGCTCGTAAAGGGCCATTTAAAGCCTTTCCTTTCCTGTGTCAGACCTGCCGCGCGGAGCCTCCAAGCCGCTTTTCTGTCCGGCGATGCGGGACGGGAAAGGCGAAGGAAACGGTTGAGAGCGGAGACACGGGAGGACGGATCGTGCTTTTCGATCCTGCACTTTCCAGGGATTGGAAAGAGACCCTCCGTTCAGCCCCCGGCGGCAAAGCCTGAAGCTCTAACGAGGGCGTAGATATACAAATGCACGGTTTTTGCAAGCGCGAAGGTACATCCGGCGCATGGCCCGGGGTGCAACCCGGCGGTGAAACTGCTATAGGCAGCCCTGCGATTGACGAAAACCAGCATCAAGGCCCCACATGCGCTTGCAGATCCTTGCCCTTGCGATTTTCACGGCTGCGCTTGCCTCCTGCCAGGCGAATGGCCCGTCCGGGGTGCAGGTTTCGGCAAGGCAAGGCGTGGTTCCGGCCTCAACAAACCCTTCCGGCTCATCCACGCTGGCCGCCTCCGGCTCATCCACGCTGGCCGCCTCCGGCTCCTGGAACGGTCCGCAGGCAGGCATCCTTCAACCCTTCAAGGAATCTGCCTTCAAGTATCGAAAGCCCCTGGAAGTGCTGGATGACGGCCGCTTCCTGCGCGTTCCCTATGACGAGTTCGTCGACATCAACAAGCGTGACGAAGTGCCAGTGCGCAAGGTCCGCTCCTGGTATGTGCGCAAGCTTCCGGCAGGGGCTGAAAAGGAATTCGAATACGAGGCGGGCGGAGCCAGGCACCTCTACCGTGCCGTGGGCCAGCTCGACGGCGGCTCGAAGATCACCATGATCTATATCCACGGACGCGGCGGCAACCGGGACTGGGGCTTCGACGACGAGCGCTTCGGCGGCAATTTCAACCGGCTGAAGAACATGATGGTGAAGGCCGGCGGCGCCTACATCGCCCCTGACTTCACCGACTTCGAGGCGCAGGGCCTTGCCGAGCTGAAGGCGCTGATCGCCAAATACCGCCCGTTGACCTCCGGCAAGCTCGTCGTCGCCTGCGGCTCGCTCGGCAATTCCCATTGCTGGAACCTTGCACTTGATCCGCAGGCCGCAGGCCAGATCGACGGGCTCGTTGTGCTGGCAGGCTTTCCCGACGACCGCTTCCTGAAGTCCTCGCTCGTCGGCGGCGGCAAGCCCATTCCCATGGTGATCGGCCACGGATCGTGGGACCCGGATTATGACTACAAGCCGATGGTGGCGTTCTACGAGGCTCTGAGGGCAAAGGCCCCCGACTACCCCGTCCGTTTCCTGCTTTTCGATACCGGCAAGCACGGCGCGCCCGTCCGCATGATAGACTGGCGCGACACGCTCAACTGGATCGCCTCGCTCTGAACGTCACGCGACGTTGCGCACGATCACCGGTTCGACACCGCCGATGAACTGCTTTGCCCAGGCAAGGTTGCCGCGGTCCGCCTGTGCCGACCACAGGCCGCAGCAGATTTCCGTGCCCTTGTCGTCGGTGCGGCGATCAATGATCTCGGCATTGTCGCCATAGGCCATGGTCATGTCGAAGAACTTGCTCTCGCACACGGCGATGATGTGCGAGATGCCGTTAGCCCGCGCAAAATCCATTACCGCAAGCGTCAGCGCCAGCGTGATCCGGTTGGCGAAGCTCTGCTTGCGCGAGGCCTGCGTCTCGACGCAGAAACGCGTCGCCTCCCAGATGTTGGGCGAGCGGAAATCCTCGGGATCCGGCAGCATGTCGGCCCAAACCGTGTGCATCAGCGTCGGTCCCGTGGTCGGCATGAGCCGCACCCCTCCGGTCACCTGGCCGCTCTCGTCGTCGATATTCAAAATATAGAGGTTGTAAATATCGTCGAAGTCATCATGCTCCAACCCTGAAGGTTTCGCCTCAACCCATTTGAGCTTGTCGCAAAATACTTTCTTCCTGAGTGAGAAATACTGATTCAAGGCAATAGTATGCCGCAGCCGTTCATGCGGCTCTATAAACACGATCATGTACGATCTTCCTATTTTATTAGTTGAAGACCGCTAAAAGAACCCATTTATACGGGAGAAATGCAATCACCTAGAAATGAGGGATTGCCCTTCGGGGGTGCCTCGGCCTAGCCCGCATGCTTCAGGTCGATGAGCCCGGAAGTGATGGCGAAGGCGACCGCGGAAGTGCGGTTCGAGCAGCCGAGCTTGTATTTCACGCTCTGCAAATGGCCGACCACGGTCCACTTGCCGATCCCCATCAGCTCGGCGATCTGGTCGTCGGTTTTCCCCAGCGCGACGTGATGCAGCACCTGCAATTCCCGGTTCGTCAGCCGGTAGACCTGCGGCGAGGCATTGGCATAGATCGAGGTATAGCTGTCGGCCGCCCGGTCGGCCTCGAACCGGTAGATCATCATGTTGCGGTGCTTGAAACGGTCCCACTCCTCGTCGGAAGTGCGAAACACCAGCGACAGCACGCAATAGCACTCGGCCCTCGCATGAACGGTAAGCGAGAGGGCGTTTTGTCCCAGGCCGTTGTCGATGAAGCGCTGGAATATCTCAGCCGACGACCCGTGATTGTAGATGTCGCGCCAGTCTATATGGCCGACGCGCCGGAAATCGGTCGTGTGGAAGGGATCGATTCCCGAATAGAAGTGCCGCACGTAATGCGAGATCCAGTCCATCGGGTAGGTCAGGAAATGCACGACGTCCGGGTTCTCCTTGCGATAGTCGAAGACTGAAAGGTTGACGAACTGGGCGCCCGTCGACTTGCGAACGCTGACCAGCGTTTCAAGGAGCTTGCGGTCCTGCTGGGAAGCGGCGGCGGGAGCTTCGAAATCTGCGAAAACTTTGACATTGAACATGATTGGTTTCCTGTCGGTTGGGCGTGGGAGGAGGGGCGGTGGCGGGGCGGGCCGCCTCACTGCGCCATTGCCAGCAAGCCACTGCTGCGAAAGCTGAAATTTCCTTCCCCGCCGACAATGATGTGATCGGCCACGTCAATGCCCAGGTAACGCCCGGCCTCCACCAGTTGCCGCGTCATGGCGATGTCGCCGGGGCTCGGCCGCTGGTTGCCGCTCGGATGGTTATGCACAAGAATGATGGACGTTGCGCCGTGCTGGATGGCCCGGCCCATGCACCTCGCGTGGATAGACGGTCACATGATCGACGGTTCCCACCTGCAGGCATTCGTGCGCCGTCAGCCGGAACGCCTTGTCGAGATGGAGTACGTGGAACTGCTCGCGCCGTTCGCCGGCAAGCAGCAGCCTGCAAAACCCGAACACCGCCGCGGGCTCGTCAAGCACAGGCGACCGCTGCAGTTCCGCACGCGACATGGCTTCAAGCAAGGCGCGCGTCTGGCGAACGTCGCGCACGATGGCGTCATCGACACCCTTCACTTGCGACAGTTCTTGTGGCGTGGCGCGCAGCACTCGCCCGATTGCGCCGAACTGGCGAAGCAGCCGGCGCGAGATCGCCGCGCTGCTCCTTCCGGCGCGCTGCCGCGAAATGAGGCTGTTCAAAAGATCGAAATCATCGCGTCCGCAAGCTGATTCATGCTTTGCAAACATATCGAAATCGTTACGCATGTTACCGTCTCCCCAACCCGCCCAGACCCGTTCCGCGGGCAAGCAGGAGGTCTAGCATTTGCGCGCTGCATGCACCGCCCCAATGAATTGGGGGGTGGCCGCAATTAGTTGGGGGTTGGGTTGCTCAAAATTGCCGCAAGTAGGCGTTTTCAAAGAGATTTTGCCCGTTACTTCACAATGCGGCCGCGATGCAGGCATTGCTGCTCAACCAAGCGGCGCTTGATCAGCATCAATGCCGCCACCATGTGGCGATGATTGGTTGGTGCGAGCAACTGGAGGATTGAACATGGCACTCAAGCATGTGCGGCTGGAACTCGCGCGCGATCGCGACTACCCTGAAGGCAGCAGCCGTTGCGGCTACGAATTCAATGCGCCGCTGGACGGCGAGGGCAAGCTCGACCGCAAATCCTGGGAAAAAAGCCGCGCCCAATGCACCGTCACGCGATTCTGGGAAGGGCTGAAGCCCGAATACGGCCACCTGGTCCGCAAGCCCGGCGGCGCCTGGGCCTTTCACTACGACGTCTTCGGCGACGAGGACGATGACGAGACCGGCTATCGATTCGGCGACGAGCGCTTCGTCATCGGCGAATACGTCTCCCTTCGCGAGCATGACGACAAGATGCGCACCTTCAAGGTGGTGTCCGTCCGCGACGCTTGACAGGCAAGCCCGCACGCCGTCCGTCATGTCCCTTTGCCAAGAGCCCTGCACTTGACTCAGCCGTCATGAAGCCGCAGTAACGCCCGCGTTTGCGGAACGCCTTCACGGGTGGCGTTCACGCATGGCCTCAGGCGAAACGGGCTCGGTAAGATCATGGCGTTGGCGGTAACTTTCCCCGGTCAGGGCAGTCAGCAGGTCGGCATGGGCAAGGCGCTGGCCGAAGCTTTCCCGCAGGCGAAGGCCGTGTTCGACGAAGTCGACGCGGCGCTGGGCGAAAAACTCTCCACAATCATTTTCGAGGGCCCCGAAGACAAGCTCACCCTCACCGCCAATGCGCAGCCGGCGCTGATGGCCGTTTCCATCGCTGCGATGCGGGCGCTGGAGACACGCGGCTTTTCCCTGCGCACTCATGCGAAGTTTGTCGCGGGTCACTCGCTGGGCGAATATTCGGCGTTGTGCGCCGCCGGTTCTATCGCGCTTGCCGACACCGCGCGGCTGCTGCGCATTCGCGGCAATGCCATGCAGGCAGCGGTTGCGCCGGGCGAAGGCGCCATGGCCGCGATCATCGGCCTCGAGCATGACGATGTCGAAGCGGCTTGCCGCGAGGTTGCCGCAGGCGGCGTGTGCCAGATCGCCAATGACAATGGCGGCGGGCAACTGGTCATCTCAGGCTCCAAGGCGCAGGTCGATCGCGCCTGCGAACTCCTCAAGGAGCGCGGCGCAAAGCGCGCGATCCTGCTGCCGGTATCGGCGCCCTTCCATTCCGCGCTGATGGCCCCGGCCGCCGATGCCATGCGCGAGGCGCTGGCCAACGTGAGTGTCAATCCACCCGCCGTGCCGCTGATCGCCAACGTTCTGGCGCGTCCCGTCACTTCGCCCGATGAAATCCGCGCCCGACTCGTGGAGCAGGTCACCGGCCAGGTCCGCTGGCGCGAGAGCGTCGAGTTCATGGCCGCTCAGGGCGTGACCACGCAGCTCGAGCTTGGCTCGGGCAAGGTGCTCACCGGCCTCGTCAAGCGCATCGCCAAGGATGTGGGCGCCATTGCATGCGGAACGCCCGCCGATATCGACGCCGTCATGGCGGCGATCGCCTGACCGGCACCACCCGCCGGCGACCCACCCGAAGGAGAATTCGATGTTTGACCTGACCGGCAAGAAGGCCCTTGTGACCGGCGCCACCGGCGGCATCGGCGAGGAAATCGCCAGGGCGCTGCATGCCTGCGGCGCGACACTGGCCATCCACGGCACGCGCGAGGAGAAGCTGAAGGAACTCGCCGCTGAGCTTGGCGAGCGCGTCTCGATCTTTCCGGCCAACCTTTCCGACCGCGAGGCCGTCAAGGCGCTGGGCGAGAAGGCAGAGGCCGAGATGGGCGGCATCGACATCCTCGTCAACAACGCCGGCATCACCCGCGACGGTCTTTTCGTGCGCATGTCCGACAAGGACTGGGACGACGTGATCGAGGTAAACCTCACCTCCGTCTTCCGCCTGACGCGCGAAATCGCCTATCCGATGATGCGCCGCAAGGGTGGCCGCATCATCAACATCACCTCGATCGTCGGCGTGACCGGCAATCCGGGACAGGCGAACTACTGCGCTTCCAAGGCCGGCATGATCGGCTTCACCAAGAGCCTGGCGCAGGAGATCGCCTCGCGCAACGTGACGGTCAACTGCGTTGCGCCCGGCTTCATCGCCTCGGCCATGACCGACAAGCTGAACGACAAGCAGAAGGATGCGATCATGGGCGCCATCCCGATGAAGCGCATGGGCACCGGCGCGGAAATCGCCGCAGCCGTCGTTTTCCTCGCCAGCGCGGAGGCGGCTTACGTCACCGGCCAGACCATCCACGTCAATGGCGGCATGGCGATGATCTGACGCCGGTCGCATGGCGACTTCCATGAGCGCCACAGCCATCCGGACCGCGCTCGCCGGCCTGTTCACCATGGCCTGCGTCATGGGCATCGGCCGGTTCGTCTACACGCCGATCCTGGCGCTGATGATCGCCGACGGCACGCTCAACGCCAGCCAGGCGGGGCTGGTGGCCGGCGCCAATTTCCTTGGCTACCTCGTCGGCGCGCTGGCCGCTTCCTGCACGGGTTTTCCAGTTGCGCCCGCGCGCTGTGGATGGCCTTGCGGCGTTCGTCCTGAGCGTCGCTGACCACGGCGGCCATGGCGCTGGACACGCGAGCTTGCCACGATGATGGCGGTGCGCTTCCTCTCGGGCCTTGCCAGCGCGTTCGGCATGATCTTCGTCACGGCGCTGGTGATCGCCCGGCTGGCTGCCGATCGCCGTCCGGGGCTGATGGCGCTGCATTTTGGCGGCGTTGGCCTCGGCATCGCCGCTTCCGCCTTGCTGGTGGCGCGGCTCACCGCCAGCGGGTTTTTCCTGGCAGGCGTCATGGGCCTGGTCGCGGCATTGCAGCGGCCGCTGCGCCATCGATCGCGGCCACTCCTGCTGCCGCCGCACGATCCCGCTGACCGCTGCCCGTGCCGGAAAGGAGGATTGCAGGCCTTCGGCTTGCCGCTCGTCATCCTCACCGTCAGCTATGGCCTGTTCGGCTTCGGCTATGTCATCACGGCCACCTTCATCAACGCCATGGCGAAGTCCGTGCCGCAGCTCCAGCCGGTCGAGCCCTGGGTGTGGATGGTGGTCGGCCTGTCCGGGCTTGCCCTCGCTGCTGCTTGTGGAACCGCTTTGCGCTCGCTGGCCGGTCTCAGCGCCGCCTATGCGCTCGCCTGCCTTGTCGAGGGTGCCGGCGTGATGCTTTCCGTGCTGGTCCAAACGCCAGCGGCGCTGATTGCCTCGGCGATCATGCTCGGCGGCACCTTCATGGCGATTTCGGCACTCGGCTTTGGCCTTGCTCGAACGCTGAAAGGCGGCAGCAATGCCCGTGCAATCGCCTTGATGACCGCTGCTTTCGGCTGCGGCCAGATGGCCGGTCCCGTCGTTGCGGGCTTTCTTTTCGACAGATCCGGCGACCTTTTTGCCGCTTCGCTGCTCGCCGGTGCTGCAATGGTGCTTGCCGTCGGGCTTGACGCTGGTTGCCCGTGTTGCAGGGCGGTCAAACAACCAGGCCGCAGCGTAAGGCTGTCCGGAAGCTGAAAATTGGCGCCATATCCCCACCGCTATGTCCGCTACGGCCCAAGGGCATGCTTGATCTTCGCACAAGGGACGGTTAACAACGCTCCGAACATATTGCGTAACACCCAGCCAAGGACCGCCAGATGAGCGACATCGCCGAACGCATCAAGAAAATTGTCATCGAGCATCTCGATGTGGAAGCCGACAAGGTCACCGAAGGCGCGAGCTTCATCGACGATCTGGGCGCGGATTCGCTCGACAACGTCGAACTGGTAATGGCGTTCGAGGAAGAGTTCGGGGTTGAAATTCCCGACGATGCCGCCGAGCACATCCAGACCGTTGGCGACGCCATCAAGTTCGTCGAGAAGGCAACCGCCTGACCGGCAGGAGAACGGGCGGCTTTTGCAGGCCCGTTCTGCCTTCGCGAAGGATTTCACAGGCGGTCGAGAGGCCGCCTGTTTGACGTTTGCAGCCCCGGTTTTTTCAACTACGCCAGATACCGCCAGATGAAGGTGCTCGAGGCATGAGAAGAGTTGTCGTTACCGGCCTTGGAATGGTTTCGCCGCTCGGCCTGCGGCGTCGAGGAAACCTGGAAGAAGCTGCTTGCCGGGCAAGAGCGCCGCCGCGCGCATCACCGCAGTTCGAGGTCGACGACCTGGCGGCCAAGATCGCCTGCAGCATTCCGCTGGGCGACGGCAGCAACGGCACCTTCAACGCCGACGACTGGATGGAGCCGAAGGAACAGCGCAAGGTCGACCCCTTCATCATCTACGCCATGGCCGCCTCCAAGCAGGCGCTGGACGATGCCGGCTGGCACCCGCAGACCTACGAGGACCAGTGCGCCACCGGCACGCTGATCGGCTCGGGCATCGGCGGCATCGCCGGGATTGCCGAGACCGCGCTGGTGCTGCACGAGCGCGGACCGCGCCGCGTCAGCCCGTTCTTCATTCCCGGCCGCCTGATCAATCTCGCCTCCGGCCAGGTCTCGATCCGCTTCGGCCTCAAGGGGCCGAACCATTCGGTCGTAACGGCCTGCTCGACCGGCGCGCACGCCATCGGCGACGCCGCGCGGCTGATCATGTTCGGCGATGCCGACGTGATGGTCGCCGGCGGCACGGAATCGCCGATCTCGCGCATCTCGCATGGCCGGTTTCGCAGCCTGCAAGGCGCTTTCCACCGACTACAACGACGAGCCGACCCGCGCCTCGCGCCCCTATGACCGCGACCGCGACGGCTTCGTCATGGGCGAGGGCGCCGGCATCGTCGTGCTGGAGGAATACGAACACGCCAAGGCCCGCGGCGCGAAGATCTATGGCGAGATCGTCGGCTACGGCCTGTCGGGCGACGCCTACCACATCACCGCACCGGCCGAGGATGGCGACGGCGCCTATCGCTGCATGAAGATGGCGCTGAAGCGCGCCGGCATCGAGCCCTCCGACGATCGACTACGTCAACGCCCACGGCACCTCGACCATGGCCGACACGATCGAACTGGGCGCTGTGGAGCGCCTGCTGGGCAATGCCGCGGCGACCACGTCTCGATGTCCTCGACCAAATCGGCGATCGGACACCTGCTCGGCGCGGCCGGCGCGGTGGAGGCGATCTTCTGCATCCTCGCCATCCGCGACCAGATCGTTCCGCCGACCATCAATCTCGACAATCCCGAGCGCGAAACCGCGATCGATCTCGTTCCGCACGCCGCAAAGAAGCGCAAGGTCGAGGTCGCCCTGTCGAATTCATTCGGCTTCGGCGGCACAAATGCATCGTTGATCGTACGGGCAGTGTAGTATTCTGAACTGGGCTGCAGGCCGATTCGCGGCTCGGCCGCGCCACATTGTGGCCCGGTTGAACCCTACAGTAGCCGTCTTGCGGCCCTCAGGCATGCATTGATGGCGCAATTTGGCAGCGAGCCCGTGAATGAGCGATACCGCAACAGACTGACCAGGCCGGCATGCTTCGCGACAAGCCGCGCGATGCCGTCCGTCCGCGCTCGCCGCAGGAAGCGCTCGAAGCCCGCCGACCCGCCGCCGCCGCCAAAGCGCTCGCGCCAGGCGCGCAACGGGCTCGTCGTCTTCTTCAATTTCCTGATGTCGATGCTGGTGCTCGATCGGCGCTGGGCCTTTTCGCCGGCATCTATTTCGGCAAGCTGCGCTTCGAGGAGCCGGGGCCGTTGCAGACCGCCGCGGACCGTGGTCGTCAAGGAAGGCTCCAGCCTTGCGCGCATCGCCGAGCAGCTCGAGGCCAGCGGCGTCATCGACAGCGAATTGCTGTTTCGCATCGGCGTGCGCGGCTACGGCGTCGCGGGAAATCTCAAGCCCGGCGAATATGCCTTCACGCCCGGCATGAGCATGTACGACGTGATGGAGACGATCCGGACCGGCAAGGGCATTCTCTACAAGATCACCTTTCCCGAAGGCCTGACCAGCTACCAGATCGTCGAGAAGCTGAAGCAGGATCCGATCCTCACCGGCGATCTTCCCGCGGAAATTCCGCCGGAAGGCACGCTGCTGCCCGACACCTATCCCTACCAGCGCGGGGCGACGCGCGCCGGAAATTCTCGAGCTCATGCGCCGCGCCCATGACCGGCTGGTCGAAGAGACCTGGAACGAGCGCATAGACGGTCTTCCGTTGAAGACGCCGGAGGAAATGGTGACGCTCGCCTCCATCGTCGAGAAGGAAACCGGCAAGGCCGACGAGCGCCCGCGCGTCGCGGCCGTGTTCATCAACCGGCTGAACCAGGGCATGCGCCTGCAATCCGATCCGACCATTCTCTACGGCATTTTCGGCGGCAAGGGCCGACCGGCCGACCGCGCCATCACCCGGTCCGACATCGACACGCCAACGCCCTACAACACCTACCAGATCGACGGCCTGCCGCCGGGACCGATCGCCAATCCGGGCCGTGCGGCCCTGGAGGCTGTGTCCAACCCTTCACGCACCGAAAGATCTCTATTTCGTCGCCGACGGCACGGGCGGGCATGTCTTCGCCGAGAACCTCGACGATCACAATGAAAACGTGAAGCGGTGGCGCTCCATCGAAAAGCGGCTGCGCGAGGAACAGGAAAAGCTTGAGGCGGCCAAGGCGGCGGAAGGCGAGGGCGCGGCGGGCGAAGACCCGGCGCAGCCGGAACCGGTGCAGCAATGAGCATCGTTACGATGGCGGCGCGCGGATGAGCCTGCAAAGCATGACCGGGTTCGCCCGCACCGAGGGCCGTGTCGAATGCGGCCCGGCTTCCGGCAAATGGGTCTGGGAACTGCGTTCCGTCAACTCCAAGGGGCTTGAGGTCCGATTTCGCCTGCCGCCCGGCTTCGAGGGTGCGGAAAACGATTATCGCAAGGCGATCAGCGCCAGTCTGGTGCGCGGCAACGTCCAGGCCAGCCTGCAATTCGAGCGTGACGCGGGCGTGTCCGTTCCCGTCGTCAACGAGGCCGCGCTCGACGCCGTGCTGGCCGCAATTGCCCGCATCGGCAGGCAATTCGGCTCGCCGCCGCCTGCCGCCGAGGCCATCCTCCAGATTCGCGGCGTGATGGAAGCGGGCGAGGGCGAGCTTCTTCCCGCCGATCTCGAAACGCGCAATGCCGCCGTGATGAACGGGCTGGAGGCAGCCGCGCGGGCGCTTGCAAATTCGCGCGGCGCCGAGGGCGCTGCGGTAGCCATCGTGCTGTCAGGCCAGGTGCGAACAATCGCCGCACTGGTGGAGCGTGTCGAGGCCGATCCCTCCCGCAGCCCGGAGGCAATTCGCGAACGCCTGCAAACACAACTTGAACCAATTGCTCGCCGAGCCGACCGCGCTCGATCCGCAACGCCTGCATCAGGAGGCGGCGATCCTCGCCACCAAGTCGGACCTGCGCGAGGAGATCGACCGGCTGCACGCCCATGTCGCCGCGGCGAACGCGCTGATCGAGGGCGACGGACCGGCGGGGCGCAAGCTCGACTTCCTCGCGCAGGAATTCAACCGCGAGTGCAACACGATCTGTTCCAAATCGAATGCTGCCTCCGTAACTGCGTGCGGGCTGGAGATGAAAGTGGTAATCGACCAGTTCCGCGAGCAGGTGCAGAACATCGAATAGGGGGCATGCGCATGGGGGATTTGGCTACGGGCGGCATTGGCGACACGCTGGAGCGCCGCGGCATCATGCTGGTGCTGTCATCGCCCTCGGGCGCCGGCAAGTCGACGATTGCGCGCAATCTGCTCGACAAGGACGAGCAATCTGGCGCTTTCGGTCTCGGTCACGACGCGGCCGCGCCGCACCAGCGAGATCGACGGCACGCATTACCACTTCATTTCCACCCGCGAGTTCGAGCGGCTGCGCCAGTCCGATGCGCTGCTCGAATGGGCGCAGGTGCACGACAATTTCTACGGCTCGCCCCGCGATCCCGTGGAAAAGGCGCTCGGCGAGGGCCGCGACATGCTGTTCGACATCGATTGGCAGGGCGGCTTGCAGGTTACGGAAAAAGCCCGCGCCGATGTCGTCAGCGTCTTCATCCTGCCGCCATCGATGGACGAGTTGAAGGCCCGTCTGCTGCGCCGCGCCGAGGACAGGCCCGAGGTCATCGAACGGCGGCTCGCCAATGCATTGATCGAAATCCCGCACTGGCGCGACTATGATTACGTGGTGATCAACGACGATCTGCAGCGTGCGCAGGCGCAGGTCCAGGCGATCCTCACCGCCGAACGGCTGCGCCGCGACCGCCGCCCCGGCCTGTTCGACTTCGAGGACCAGCTCCTGAAAGTCAGCCGCGCCAGCGTCACGAATTCCTCAACGCTCAGCGTCTCGGCCCGCCGTGCCCCATCGATTCCGGCCTTCTCCAGCAGCGCGGCGCCGCCAACACTCTTGAGGCTCTGCCGCAGCATCTTGCGCCGTTGGCCGAAGGCTGCGGCGGTGACCTTTTCCAGCGCTTGCGTGTCGCAGCGCAGTGGGCTCTGCACGCGGCACGAGATTGACCACCGACGACGTGACCTTGGGCGGCGGCGTGAAGGCCCGCGGCGAGATGTCGAAGGCGATTCCGTGTGGCAGCGCCAGTTCGCCAGCACGCCAAGCCGGCCATAGGCTTCATCGCCCGGCTTGGCGACGATGCGCTCGGCCACTTCGCGCTGGAACATCAGCGTCATCGAGGCATAGAAGGGCGGCCACGGCTCGGCGGTCAGCCAGCCGGTCAGCAGCGGCGTCGCGATGTTGTAGGGCAGGTTGGCGACGATCTTGACGCCGGGCGAAACCGAGCGCGGCCATATCGGTCTTCAGCGCATCGCCATGCACGACCCGCAGCCGGCCCGGATAATGCGCCGCGATCTCGGCCAGCGCCGGCAGGCAGCGCTCGTCGCGCTCGATGGCGACCACATTTGCGCCGGCCGCCAGCAGCGCCCGCGTCAGCCCGCCGGGGCCCGGGCCGATTTCGAGCACTTCGACGCCGTCGAGAGTTGCCGGCCTCGCGCGCGATACGGGCGGTAAGGTTGAGATCGAGCAGGAAGTTCTGGCCGAGCGCCTTCTTCGCCGTCAGGCCATGGCGCTCGATCACGTCGCGCAGCGGCGGCAGCGTGTCGATCTGCCCGCTTGCTCCGCTCACCGCCGCTTGCGCCCGCAGCGCCATGTCGTGCGCCATGCGCAGGGCCGCGACGAAGCTCGACGGATCGGCCTTGCCGCTGCCGGCGATGCCGAAAGCGGTGCCATGGTCCGGCGACGTGCGGATGAAGGGCAGGCCGAGCGTGACGTTGACGCCGTCCTCGAAGGCCAGCGTCTTGGCCGGGATCAGCGCCTGGTCGTGATACATGCAGAGCGCCGCGTCGTATCCGGCGCGGGCCTTGGCGTGGAACATCGTGTCGGCCGGCAGCGGGCCGATGGCGTCGATCCCCTCGGCGCGCAATTGCGCTATCGCGGGCGCGATGATCTCGATGTCCTCGCGGCCCATGGCGCCGCCTTCGCCCGCATGCGGATTGAGGCCCGCGATCGCCAGGCGCGGCTTGTCGATGCCGAACCGCTGCTTCAGGCCGTCGACTGTGACGCGGGCCGTATCGACGATCAGCTGCGTCGAAATCGCCTGCGGGACCTGGGCCAACGCAATGTGGATGGTCACCGGAACGGTGCGCACCGCATCGCTTGCGATCATCATCACGGGCAATACGCTCTTGCCGGTCTTTTCACGCGAAAGTTCGGCCAGGAATTCGGTATGGCCCGGATGGACGAAACCCGGCGCCATAAAGTGCTTCCTTGGAAATGGGACAGGTGACGAGCCCGCTCGCCTTGCCGGCGAAAACGGCATCGACACCGGCTCTTATTGCCTCGATCACCAGCGGCGCGTCGGCGGCGGATGGCTTGCCCGGCTCTCCAGCCATCGCACCCGAAAGCCCCGCGACAGGCAGGCCGTTGCCGAATGGGCCGGACTGGTCGCCCGCCTCGATGGCGCTGATCTTGACGGCGAGCGAAAGCGCAAGCGCGCGCCGCGCCAGCATCGCCGGATCGCCGATGACGAAGAATGGCGGCAGTTTCAGCCGCTTTCGCTCTGCCCATGCGGCAAGAATGATGTCGGGCCCGATGCCGGCCGGCTCTCCGATCGTCACGCAAAGTGGCCGCGGGGCGCCATTCGAATTTGCGCCGGGCAAGGCGGCCTACCGGTAGACGATGGTGGAAGACTTGCGCAGCTCGGCGAGGAAACTCGGCCGATGCGTCGTCGCCCTTTTCCTCAAGCTGCTCGAACGCCGCGGCCTGGCTGATCACCTCCGCCGCCCGGTCGTCGTCGGTTATCTTCGCGCGGCAGATGCCGATCATCTCCACGCCCTTGTCGGTGGTCTGCGGCTGTGTCAACTGGCCTTCCTGCGTCGCCTTGATCGGCTCGGCCCAGTTCTGCGGCAATTCAGGCTGCAAGCGAACGGCCGAGTTCCTTGACAGCGACGTCCTTGTACGACTTCGCCAGTTCCACGGCCTTGGCGCAGCCCTGGTACTGCTGCGCGGAAGGCGAGAGCCTCGGCAGTGCGGGCCTTGACGATGGACGCTCCCTTTTCCTTGGGAATGACGAAGATGATCTGCTGCAGCAGGTATTCCGTCGTCTCCGGCTTTTGCTGGCCGGACTTGCGCAGATCGACAATGGCCTTGGATGCCGTCTTCTGCTTGGTCTCGCGCTGCAATTGCCCGCCCGCCATGCGGCTCCAGGTGATCTGCGCGCGAATATATTCCTTGAAATGGTCGGCTCCGATGCCGATGCCATCAAGCTGCGCCGCCATTTTTTCGGGCGTTGCCTTGTTGCTCTTGGCAAAATTGGCGAAGGCTTCCTTCACCTGGTCGTCGCTGGCGACCATGCCGCGCTGGGCGGCCGCCGTCATCTTGACGCGCTCGTCGATCAGCTCGTTGATCGTCTCGTCCTGGCCGGCACCCAGCCGGCGCAATTGTCGGAATTTCGCGCGGCGCTGGATATCGTAATTGGTGATAGGATCGCCGTTCACCAGCACCCGGATATACGTGCCTTTTTGCGCCACTGTGTTTTTCTGCTTCAACACGTTGGCCGTGTTTGCCTCGGCGGCAGCGGCGGCGGCCGCGCCATCAGCGGGAATTGCGGTGGCGGCCGAAACCTCGGTACCCTTGGCCTTGGCGCTCGACTCCAGCGGATCTGTCGGCGTCGTGCAGCCGGAAAGAACGGCAATCAATGCCGCCGCGGCCAGTCCTGCCATCACCTGTTTGCGAAGAGCGTTCAATGTCCCGTCCGGGCCTTTGCTGGCCGGTTCCCTTGGCTGTCACGAGCGGCGCTTTTGAACCGCCCATACGGCGAAACTTTGTTCCGCGCGCTGTCGAGGGCTTGCCGGCCCGCGCCTACTGGTTCTGTGTCTCGTTATCGAGTGAGTACTTGTAGCCATAATCGCCGATCGTGCGCAGGCCGAGCCTGAACATGACCGATGTCTCGGTTGCATCGCCCGTATACCGGTTTTCAGCCTCGGCGTAGGCGACCGAGAACGAGAAGCAGCTGTCGTCATAGGCAAGGCCGATGCCGCGCTGGTAAAGGTTTGCCTCCTCGATGTCGAAGCTCATCGAGGCGAAACCGCGCCATGTCTCGGTCAGCTTGACGCTGGCCGACGCGTTCACCTCGTGGCGGCGCGTCTCATAGGCATATTGCGGCTGCACGTCGATGAAGACGTAGGACATGGCCGCGCCGAACAGCGGATTGACATAGCGTGCGGACACCTCGCCGCGGCGGAACGCCAGGTTGCTTTCGTCGAAACGTCCGCCAACGCCGAGCAGCAGGCCGTTGCTGTTGTTCACGGAGGCGGAAACGACATAGTCGGAGCGGTCGGTTTCCAGTCCCGGACTCCAGGCCGGCATTGACCAGGTCGCGCTGGGCGAACGAGTTCTGACCGGCAAGCTGGAAGGACTGGCCGGCGACAACGTCGATCGAGGCGCCGTTCTTGAACGAGCCGGAATAGCGGAAGCCTGCATTGGCGCGCGTGCCGCCCTCGACCCGGTCATACCCCGAGATACTTGTCGCGCTCGAAAAGGTTCGTCGTGTCGAACACGAAACTCTGCGCGTCTTCGTTCGGCAGCATGCCGATGCCGGATTCGTCGGGACGAACGATTACCTGCGCAATCGGCTCGAAGATATGCGTGGCAAAACCGTCGGTAGCCGTCAGCGGATAGCGGATTTCCAGCATGCCGGAAGCCATGCCCCGCGCCCGGTTGTCGTTGGAAGGCAAGGGGTTGTAGACGCTGTCGAGATCGTCGGTGTTGAGGAAAATCCCGTCACCGCGGCCCGAAAGCGAAGCCGTCACCAGCGCGCCGTTGTAGACTTCGCTCGATTTCCACTCGCTCTCCGCGCTGAGCCTCGTCCAGTTACCGGCAATGCCGTGGAACCGTTCCTTGGGCTGTTGGCCAATGGTGTCGTTGAAGTTGAAGATCTGCGGCTTGTGCCGGTAGATGTTCTGCAGGTTCACGTCGAGCGCGACCTGACCGCCGCCAATCGCCTCGTCGGACACCCAGTTGTAGTCCATGATGGGCAGCGCGTTGCCCTGCTGATCCTGAAGTTTCTGGATGCCCGGAGCGTTGTCCTGGTCGAACTCGTCGTCCTGCACCAGGAACTTCTGGCCGCGCAGGTCGAAGTAATTCTTGCCGGCAAGACCGGTCAGATAAAGCTCGTTGGTTACGTCGCGCTTGTTGAAATCGGCCAGGTTGTAGGTGCGGGCGAAATCCTCGTCCGACTGCAGCAGCGCGTTCCATCCGAACTGCCAGCGCGGGTTGATGCGGAACTCGCCGGTCGTCATCAGCGCCACGCGTTCGCTCTCGTTGCGATCGATGGTTCCGGAATCGAACTCTTCCGGCTTCTGCTGGTCGATGCCGGCGAAGCGCAGGTTGTAGCTGCCGTTTGCAAGCCGGTGACGCCATTCCGCTTCTGTCAGGAAGCCCTGGTTGGAATACCAGGTCTCGCTGACCGTCACGTCGTAATTGGGAGCGGGCGCCCAGAAGTACGAAGCGCGGATGCCAAGCCCCTTGTTCTCCGAATAGGCGACCGAGGGAAACAGGAACCCGGACTGCCGCTTTATCGACGGGTCGGCATGCGAAAAGCGCGGAACATAGGCGATCGGCTTGCCGAACAGTTCGAAGCTGGCGCCCTCGTATTCGACGCGCTTGGTGCGGCTGTTGATGATTACGCGCTTGGCGCGGATCTGCCAAAGCGGCGGCTTTTCGGGATTTTCCTTGCAGGGCTCGCAGGCGGTGTAGACGCCGTTGTTGAAAACCGCGATCTCGCCGTCGCGCCGTTCCGCGCTCTCTGCCGCGAAACGGGTATTGTCTGCGGTCTCGACCTTGAGCGCCGATACGAAGCCGTCCTTGAAATCGTCGGTGATGTCGATCTCTTCGGCGTAGATGCGCGAACCCGTGGGCTCGACGATCTCCACGCCGCCTTGTGCAATCACGCGGCCCGAGCGGCGCGAGTAGGAGACGCGCTGCGCCACCAGCGTATAGCCGTTATAGGCGATCTGCACGTTGCCGACCGCTTCCACCAGATCGTTGTCGTTGCTGTAGATCAGCTGATCGGCTTCGAGCAGCATCTGGTCGCTCTCGCCCTCGGCGGGCGTGCCGAACAGGTTCTCGCCGACGGTTTGCGCGCGCACGGGTCCGGTCGCCACGGGCGACAGCAATGCAAGCGCGAATGCGGCGGCCGTCATGGCCACCGGCACAAATCGTCTTGTTCTGCCGATCACGAAGGTACGGCCCGTCATCCGTCCTCCTGATGCAGCAAGATGCTGATCCCGAACACTATTGCCACTATTGAAGGAGACCACGCCGCCACCACTGGAGGCACGATCCCGTTGCTCCCAAGAGAGGTCACCAATTTTGTGACGGTATAAAGCACGAAGCCGCAAACGATGCCACCTAAAATCATCCGTCCGACCTGCCCGAATCGCACGAACCTCAGCGATACTGTGGCAGCGATCAGCACCATGGCCACCAAAAACAGCGGCAGGGCAAGAAGACTATGAAATTGAACAAGATAAGGGCCGGGATTGCCGCCTGAAAGCCGGGCTTTTTCGGCCGTGGCCGGCAGTCCCCACAGCGGCACGGAATCAGCGCTCGCGGTCACTCCGGCCAGGATGTCGGCGGTCAGGTCGCTGTCGATTTCGTACGTGTCGTGGCTCTTCGGCATCGCATCGGCGCCGGTCACCGCCGCACCCGTCAGAATCCAGCCATTTTCCGCGAATCGCGCACTCTTCGCGTCGATCCGCTCGTAGATCGTGCCATCCTCGTTGAACCGCAGGATTCGCACGTCGTCGAGCTGCTGCCCCTTCTGGCGCGAGATACGTGCATTGATGACGGAACTGCCCTGCGCGTCCTCCTGCCTTATCCAGTAGGCGGAGGCTTCGGCGCGCTTCATCCGGTCGCGGCGGTCGAAAATCTGCGTCTCGAGGTTCTGGCTCGCCTCGAACGCGGTTACCGCCAGCGGATTGTAGACGAGGGTGGCGAAAATCCCGATGACCACGGCGGCAAGGCTCGCGGGCATCAGGAACTGCCATGCCGAAACGCCGGCAGCGCGCGCCACCACCAGCTCCATTTTCTGGTTCAGCTGCGTCAGCGTGATCATCGCCGCGAACAGGCAGGCGAAGGGAAACGCCTTGTCGAGGAAGATTGGCGCCTTTAACGCCGACAATTGCAGCAGCGCCCACATGGACGCATCGGATTTTTCCGCCGCCTTGCGCAATTGCTCTACGAAATCGACCAGCACGATGAAGATCAGCAGCGAGAAGATCATGCTGATGACCATCTTGGTGAAGCGGGAGGCGATGTAGAACCCAAGCGTGCGTCCAATCATGCGCGCACCCCGGCGAGCCGCCTGCGCCAGGCCAGATAGCGCTCACCGGCCTCCGTGACCTTGCGCCGCGCCGCCTGCGTGGCAAGGTCGATCCGGTCTTGCCAGGCTTTTGGCAGGCTCACCGGCCTGCCGCGCACCAGCATCCAGGTCCCACCGGCGATGCCCGAAAGCGGCAGCGCATAGACCAGCCACACCATGGCGGGGTCGGTCTTGGTCGCGCTCACCGCAGAAAATGCCAGCCCGCGAAGCATCGTCGCCACCAGCATTCCCGCACCAATCGCCGAGCCGTGGCTTTGCCGGTTGGAGCGCGCATGGCCGGCAAAGGCCAGCATCACGATCACATAGGCGAAGGGCCACAACATCTCCGAGAAGCGCTCATGGATCTGCGACCGGTACAGGCCCGGCTTCTCGCGGTAATACCGGTCGTCGGGGTCCGGGATTGAGAAGCTCCGGCGTCGTGCGTTCCTTGGGGCGGATGTCGCCAAGCTCGATCTTGGCGGCGAAGGTCGAAAGGTCGAACAGGTAGGATTCGTACTTGATCACCGTCAGATTGCCGCCATCGGCGTTGCGCTGCTGGATTTCGCCGTCCTTCAGCAGCAGGTAGGCATTCTCGCCATCGCGGCTGACGAAGCCCTTGGCTGCGGTGAAAAGGATCGACTTGCCCGCCTCGCGCTCGTCGGAGATCAGCAGGCCCGAAAGCACCCCGCCTGGCTCGCGCCGCGCCACGTGGAAAACGAGACCATCCTCCACCTTGGTGAAGGCGCCTTCGCGAATGATCACCTGCACGAGGTCCGCACGCATTTCGGTCGCGAAAATCTTCAGCGACATCAGGCTCCAGGGCGAGATGAAATGGCCGACGATCCCGGTGAAGATGCTGCACAGCAGCGCCAGCACCAGCATGGGCTTGGCCAGGATCCAGCTCGATGCGCCGCTGGCATTGACCACGACCAGCTCGGAATTGGAGTTCATGGTGTTGACCGTGAATACGGTCGCCAGCAGCAATGCGATCGGAATGACAGCCAGCAGCAGCATGGGGATGGCGAGCGTCGTCAGCGCCAGATAGGCAACGATCGTCTGGCCCTTGGTGGTGATGACGTCCAGTTCCTTCAGGGCCTGGATGATCCAAACGACACCGGCGAGCGAGCCAAGCGTGACCAGCGCTGCCACGCCGGCGCGCTTGAAGATGTACCGCTCGATCAGTTTCATGCCCGGCATTGCCACCCTGGCGTCCGTTAATCCGGTTAATTCGACCGGCCCGACTATCCGCGATATGCCCGCCCCGCTTGCTATGCGAAGGCGGCTTTTTTGCGGTTCGCCGTGGCCGGCCCGATTGTGTCAGCCTTGCGGCTCCGGCATCGCCGGCTTGCCGGGGAATCACCCGTCTGCCGTCGGTACGCGCGTGGTTACCATCCCATTAAGCAGTGTGACGCGAAATGGATAAAAATGGACGAAAGGATAGGGTTAACAGGCGTTTAATCCGTTTTTTGTCCAATGTTGCAAACCTGTCACGCGTCAGTCTTCCGGCAAATTGAGGCCAATGGCAGACAACCTGCTTCAAAACCGCTAAACAGCAATCGAGGGCGCGCCAACCGGCGGGCTGTTTTCCCACCCCGATTGCTAACTTCGCTCGAAGGTTCATCCATGGCAAAATTACCGGTAATAACTTTCTCGAAACTCGAAAAGCCGGCTGACGGAACCGTGGCGTTCCTGCTCGGGAAGGATGAGCGCCTTGTCGGCACGGCATCAGCCATGGACGAGGGGGGACGGCTTGTCCGCGCCCTCGAGATCGCCGATTTCAAGGGCAAGCTCGCTTCATCGGTCGAACTGCTCGCGCCAGGGAGCAACCACGATCGTTTCATCGTGGTTGGTACCGGTGACACGCCGGCCAATGGCGAGCACGACTGGATGAAGATCGGCGGCAAGATTCGCGGGTCCGCGCCGAAATCGGAAACGATTACTGTGGTTTGCGAAACAGGCGCAGGGCCGCTTTCAGCCGCCGCCTGCGCCGCCATTGCCGGTGGCGCGAAGCTGCGCGCCTATGATTTCGACAACTACCGGACCAAGGAAAAGAAGGACGGCAAGGCCCAGAAGATCGTCTTTGCCTGCGCCGATCCGGCCGCGGCCCGCAAGGCCTGGAAATCCTTCGAGGCGATCACCGAAGGCGTCGTCACGGCCCGCGACCTCGTCAACGAGCCGGCCAACATGCTGGGCCCGGTCGAATTCGCCGCACGCGCCCAGGCGTTGCAGGCACTCGGCGTCGAGATCGAGATCCTCGACGAGAAGGAAATGCGCAAGCTCGGCATGGGCGCGCTGCTCGGCGTGGCGCAGGGCTCCGTCCGCCCGCCGCGCCTGGTCGTCATGCAGTGGAACGGCGGCAAGGCGAAGGACCAGCCGCTCGCCTTCATCGGCAAGGGCGTCGTCTTCGACACCGGCGGCATCTCGATCAAGCCGGCCGCCGGCATGGAGGACATGAAGGGCGACATGGGCGGCGCGGCCGCCGTCACCGGCCTGATGCAGGCGCTCGCCGCGCGCAAGGCGAAGGTCAACGTCGTCGGCATCATCGGCCTCGTCGAGAACATGCCCGACGGCAATGCGCAGCGCCCCGGCGACATCGTCACCTCGATGTCGGGCCAGACGATCGAGGTGATCAACACCGACGCCGAGGGCCGCCTCGTGCTGGCCGATGCGCTCTGGTACTGCCAGGAGCGCTTCAAGCCGAAGTTCATGATCAATCTGGCGACGCTGACCGGCGCCATCATGGTCGCGCTCGGCAACGAGCATGCCGGCCTGTTCTCCAACAATGACGAACTGGCCGAACAAGCTGCTGGCAGCCGGGCAAGGCCACCGACGAGCGGCTGTGGCGCATGCCGCTGGGCCCCGACTACGACAAGATGATCGATTCCAAGATCGCCGACATGAAGAACATCGGCGGCCGCTATCGCCGGCTCGATCACCGCCGCGCAGTTCCTGCAGCGCTTCGTCAAGGACGTGCCGTGGGCGCATCTCGACATCGCCGGCACCGCGATGGGCTCGCCGCAAGACGAGACTCAGCCAGTCCTGGGGCTCCGGCTTCGGCGTGCGCCTGCTCGACCGGCTGGTGCGCGCACCATTACGAGTGAGTCCGATGGCGGAAGTGCTGTTCTACCACCTGACCGAAACGACGCTGGAGCAAGCCCTGCCCGGGCTGCTCGAAAAGTGCCTCGAACGGCAATGGCGCGTGGTGGTGCAGGGCACGGTGCATGAGCGGCTTCAGGTACTGGACGCCCATCTGTGGACTTATAGCGAGGAGGGGTTCCTTCCGCACGGCATGCTGCGCGATGGCAACGAGGCGGGACAGCCGGTCTGGTTGACGATGGACGAGGACAACCCGAACGGGGCCATCGTGCGCTTCCTCATCGACGGCGCGACACCGCCTGATCTTTCATCATACCAGCGCGGCGTCTACCTGTTCGACGGGCACGACGAAAGCGCGCTTTCACATGCACGCGAACGCTGGAAGGCAGAGAAAGCCGCGGGCCACGCCGTCACATACTGGCAGCAGAATTCGCGCGGCGGCTGGGAACGGAAGGCCTGACAAGCGAAAAAAACCGGCGGGGTTGCCGCCGGTTCGAGTTGCTGTCCAACAATTCGGAAGAGACTGTTACTGTGCGGTTCCGGTGTTGGTGCCAGTGCCGGTGCCCGAAGGTGCCGGGGTGGTGCCGGTTCCGGTCGATTGCGTTGCGTCCGGCGTCGTTGTCGACGGTGCAGGCGCGGTCGTCGTGTCGGTCGAGGGCGCTGCCGTCGAATTCGACGGTTCGGTCGTTGCTGCCGGAGGCGTTGCAGTAGTCGTGGTGTCGGTTGACGGTGCGGTCGTCGTCGTCGTGGTATCGGTCGACGGCGTCGTGGTCGTCGTGGTGGACGACGGTTCGGTGGTTACCGCACGATCAGCGGTCGTGCTGCCCGAAAAGGCATAGACCGCCGCGATGACCGCGATGGCTGCGACAATCAGGATGATCCAGATTGCGCCGCTGTTGCTTGAACGGCTGACGGTTGTCCTCGACGTCGTAGTCCTGCCCGGCGTCGTGTCGTATGTCTTGTTGATATCGTCTGTCTGATCAATTCTGGCCATGGTCTGTCCTTTCACAGGGGGGTCCACTTCCTCGGTGAAAACGCACCTCCATGCGGAATGTTCCGCTTGGATATTGCGGCCAGCCCTTCACGTATGATGACAGATCGACAGATGCCGTTACGGCAGCGCGTCAGCTCGCGATCGCGGCTTCGTATTCCTGGCTCAAAGCCAGCCAGCCTTCCTCGGCGCGCACCAGCTTGGCTTCCAGTTCGGCGCGGTCCTTGGCGAGCTTTGCAACGCGGCCCGGGTCCTTTTCGTAAAGTCCGGGCGAGGCAAGTTCGGCATCGACCCGCTCGATCATTCGCTGCAACTTGGCCATTGCCTCTTCGGCGTCCTTGATGCGCCGCGCCAGGGGCTCGTATTCCTTGCGCTTTCCGGCGGCATCCTTGCGCCGCTCCGCGCCCGACTTTCTCTCGGGCTCCGCCTCGATCGTCACCTTCTTCGATTTCGGCGGCCTGCCGGTCAGCACCTCGGTGCGATATTCCTCGATGTCGCCCTCATAGGGCTTCACAGTGCCGTCGCGCACCAGCCAAAGCCGGTCGACCGAGGCTTCCACCAGCGAGCGGTCGTGGCTGATGATGATCACCGCGCCGGAATAATCGTTGAGCGCCAGCATCAAGGCTTCGCGCGCCTGCATGTCGAGATGGTTGGTCGGCTCGTCGAGGATGAGCAGGTGCGGCCCGTCGAATGCGATGATGCCCAGCAGCAGCCGCGCCTTCTCGCCGCCAGACAGATCCTTGGCCGCCGTGTCCATGCGGTCGCGGTCGAGCCCCATCTGCGCCACGCGGGCGCGCACCTTCGATTCCGGCACGTTCGGCATCAGCTTGCGGATATGATCGACCGGCGTTGCCTCCGGGATCGAGATCGTCCATCTGGTGCTGCGCGAACATCGCGATCTTCATCGACTGCGCCTTGACGACGCCGCCTTCCACCCATGGCAGGCGGCCGGCGATCATCTTGGCGAAGGTCGACTTGCCGTTGCCGTTCGCGCCCAGAAGCGCGATGCGGTCGTCCTGGTCGATGCGCAGGTCGAGATTGCGCAGGATCGGCTTGCCGGCGGAATAGCCCGCCTGCACGTGCTCGAGCCGGATGATCGGCGAGGAAAGCAGCTTGTCCGGCTCCGGAAAGCGGATCGGCTCCACCCGCTCCTCGGCGATCGAGGTGATCGGCTGCATCTTTTCCAGCATCTTGACGCGCGACTGCGCCTGCTTGGCCTTGGATGCCTTGGCCTTGAACCGGTCGACGAAGGATTGCAGGTGCTTGCGCTTGGCGTCCTGCTTTTCCTTGGCCTTCTCCACCAGCATCATCTGCTCGGCGCGCTGGCGCTCGAAGCTGTCGAATGTGCCGCGGTAGAAGTTCAGCTTGCGCGCCTCAAGATGAAGGATCGAATCCACCGCCTTGTTGAGAAGGTCGCGGTCGTGGCTGATGATCAGCACCGTGCCGGGATAGCGCGCGACGAAGTTCTCCAGCCACAAAGTGCCTTCAAGGTCGAGATAGTTCGTCGGCTCGTCCAGCAGCAGGATGTCGGGGCGCGAGAATAGCAGTGCGGCCAGAGCCACGCGCATCCGCCATCCGCCGGAGAACGACGAGGCAGGGCGCTGCTGCGCCGCCGCGTCGAAGCCGAGCCCCGACAAGATCGACGCCGCGCGCGCTTCGCCGGAGTGCGCATCGATGTCGGAAAGCCGCATGTGGATTTCCGCGATTTCCATCGCGTCCGTTTCCGTATCGGCGCGCGACATCAGCTCGGCCCGCTCGATATCGGCGGCAAGCACGATGTCGATCAGGCTGTCCTCGGTGCCCGGCGCTTCCTGCGCCACCTGGCCGATGCGCAGGCCGCGCGGAATGGTGACCGTGCCCGTATCGGGCTGCAGATCGCCGGTAATCGCGCGAAAGAGCGTGGTCTTGCCGGTGCCGTTGCGCCCGACAAGTCCCGCCCGCGCGCCCGACGGTATCGTGACCGTGGCGTGATCGAGAAGCGTGCGCCCTGCAATGCGCAGCGTGATGTCGTTGATTGAAAGCATGCCGCCTTTTGGCTGACCGCGCGGCAAAGGGCAAGCCTGTTTTGTGGGCGCGGCCGCACTTGGCAATCGCAGGGCATGCCGCTATACACCCGCGACTTTCCCTTTCATTTGCAAACTTCACGGGTGGACCAATGGCCATTGAACGCACTTTCTCCATGATCAAGCCGGACGCGACGCGCCGCAATCTCACCGGCGCAATCACCAAGATGCTGGAGGATGCCGGCCTTCGCGTCGTCGCCTCGCGCCGCGTCTGGATGAGCCTGCGCGAAGCAGAGGGCTTCTATGCGGTCCACAAGGATCGCCCCTTCTTCGAGGAACTGACCGAGTTCATGTCGTCCGGCCCGACCATCGTGCAGGTGCTGGAAGGCGAGAACGCCATCGCGAAGAACCGCGAAGTGATGGGCGCGACCAATCCGGCCAATGCGGCCGACGGCACCATCCGCAAGGTCCATGCCCTTTCGATCGGCGAGAACTCGGTGCACGGTTCCGACGCGCCCGAGACTGCGCGCGAGGAGATCGCCTACTGGTTCTCCGGCACCGAAATCGTCGGCTGAGCTTACGTGAATCGACACTTGAACGTGCCGATTGCCTGAATCGTTACATGAAGGGGCCGGTGCATCGCGCCGGCCTCTTTTTGTTTGATTCTCTACAAGATGCTGAAGCAGTTAAATCAATTTATGCGCTGAATCGGATTTTGCGGTTCAGTCTGGAAGCGGCTGAATTAACTCGCAAAATTGTCGGATAAATCACTTAAACCGATCATGCAGGACAGGCCGCTTCGTCGCGCATGGTGATCTTGCCGCTGGCGTCCGTCGCTTTCGCATTTCGATCATAGGCTGGGCCGCTCACCAGCGGCTCCTTCGGCAATATGCTCTCGTCGAGATCGGAAGTGACCTTCGTCTCCACCGTCTGCACGAGCTTGTTCGCCGCGTCGAAAATCTCGATCTTCACCGAATACGGCCGGTCCTTGCGCACGCATTCCACATGTGGGCTCTCGATTGAGATCTTTTCCTGTGCCGGGAATATCGGGCGCTCGACGACGAGGTTTTCTCCGCCCGCCGGGTTTTCGAACCGCGCTACGAAGCGCATGCCTTCCTCAACCGGCTTCATCCGCTGCAAGGTGATGAGATAAGTCGCATAGGCGAGGCGATAGTTGAACACGAAGATGCGCCCGTTGAGCGTGTAAAGCTCAGCTGCGGGCCGTTGGCAGCCGGCCAGTGCCAGCAAGATGACGAGCATTGAAACCAGTCGGATCATGGCAATGCCTCCTCTGAGATCCGGTTGCGCGCATAATGGCGGCGCGCCTTTTCGCGGTTTCCGCACACGGCCATGTCGCACCACAGGCGGCTGCGGTTCTTGCTGCGGTCGAGGAACAGCCATCCGCAATGACCGCAAATTCTGATGCGCCCCTGCGGCGGATCGGCGGCAAGGCGCAATGCCGAGAGCGCCGTCTCGCACTCAAGACGGCTCGATGCGCCATCGCCGATCATTGCAGCCGCATCCGAGAGCAGGGGGGGCAGTGTCGCACGCCAGTTGGCGCCGCAAACCAATGCGCGGAAATGCCGGTCCGTGCTTTCGCGCAAGGCGATGAACTCCGTCCGCGCCGGCCCCTGACCGGCGGCAGCACCCCGAACCGCTCGCGCTCGGCGCAGTGGCGATTGGCTCCATCGACAAAAGCCTCGTAGGTCCTTGCATCGGAGAAACGGTCGCGGCGGCGCGCATCGTCGTGCCGCAGGATCACGGAATTGGCGACGTCCAGCGCCAATGCGCCACCTGAGAAGCGGTGCTGGTTCCAGGAAAAGCGCCATGACGCATTCTAACTGGTAAAATGAAAATATGCCAGTTAGAATGTTCGGTCTGAAATCCGGAGCGCCCGATGGGCTATTTCGTGCAGCAGATCGTCAACGGCATTCACCTCGGCGCGCTGTACGCGTCTGCTGGCCTTCGGCTATGCGATTGCCCATTCCGTGCTGAAGCGCGCGAGCTTTGCCCATGGCGCGCTGTTCGCGTTTTCGGGGCAGCTGACGATCCTGTTCACCGGCCTTGGCTGGCAGGTGCTGTGGCTGGTCTATCCCGCCGCGCTCGGCCTTGGCCTCGTCGCGGCGCTCGCCTACACGGCGCTTGCCGCCAGCGTGATATCGCGATCCGTCTTGCAGCCGATGCCGCCGCGCCGCGCCCAACACCACCATCGCCGCCTCGCTCGGCGTGATGATCGTGCTGATGGAAACCGTGCGCCTCGCCTCCGGCAGCCACGTGCCGTGGCTCTCGCCCTTCCTCAACCGGGTGATCGTGCTCGGCGGCAAGGCGATTTCACCGTCACGACGACGCCGATCAAGATCGCGGAGACGGCGATTTGCCGCGATGGTGATCGCGCTGCGGCGCATGGTACCTCGCCACCACGCGGGCTGGCCGGGTGTGGCGGGCGGTCTCGCAGGACGAGATCGGCGCCGCGCTGATGGGCGTGAACGGGCGCAAGGGTCTTCGGCGCGTCCATGCTGTGGGCAGGGCTGGTCGCGGGACTTGCCGGCGTGCTCGCGGCTTTTCACTACGGCAACATCGATTTCGGGACAGGGCATTTCCTTCGCTGTGAAGGTGCTGTTCGTCGCCTCGCTCGGCGGGCTCTCGACGCCGGCTTCTGGCTGCCGCGGGCGGGCTTGGCGTCGGCATCTTCGAAACGCTGTGGGACGGATATTTCCCAGGCGATCTGGCGCGATGCGGCGACCTATGCCGTGCTTTGCGCGCTGCTCGTCGCCACCCGCCGCACCGGAAATCTCGCAAGGTAACGGAACCTCAATGCTGCCTGCTTTATTGTGC
>CAVONR010000021.1:0-87500 GCA_963697325.1 uncultured Alphaproteobacteria bacterium
ACATCCGCGCCGTCGCCGGATTGCCGCTCGGCCAGACGACGCGCCACAGCGACTGCGTGATGGAAAACCTGATCGGCGATGACGTCGAAAATGTGCCCGCAATCTTGAGAGAGGGCGACGCGGTGCTGCATCTTTACGGCAAGGCCGAAGCAAGGCCGGGCCGAAAGATGGGCCACGTCACCCGGCTTTTCCCCCGCCCCGGCGAAGTTGATCCGCAGTAATGCGCAAGTGTGGACAACAAGTGCTGATTCTGTTAAACGGGCGCTTCTGTCGGCGGCTGCTGTCGCGGGCATGATACCGGTTTTCACCGGCAGCTTCATTTAGCGATGGAATGCTTTCGGTGTGCTACCGGCTCGCGCGAACGGATCGGCCTTCGGGCAATTCGCCGCCCAAGCCCATGAAATGCCGCCACTTCCTGCGATGGCAAGATTCAACTCTTGTCGCTTGCAGTGCAAGGAACGAAACGAAGATCGACGAAGGAACGGATCAAACGTGCAGGTACTCGTACGCGACAACAATGTTGACCAGGCGCTTCGCGCGCTGAAAAAGAAACTGCAGCGCGAAGGCGTGTTCCGCGAGATGAAGCTGCGGAACTTTTACGAGAAGCCCTCCGAAAAGCGGGCTCGCGAAAAGGCCGAGGCCGTGCGCCGCGCCCGCAAGCTGGCGCGCAAGCGCCTGCAGCGCGAAGGCCTGATCGCCGTCAAGCCGCGCGTCGTCAAGTAAGGCACGCATGAGCGGCGAAGCGGCGGCATGAGCGCCGCGTTTTCGCCAATTTTCTGGTGTGTTTCCGGGCGGAGGTGGCAGGGCCATCTCCGCCCGTCCGGTTTGCAAGGCCATATGTCCGGCAGCGCAAGCCGCCCCATATTCCTGCGGCTGCAAACCCAAAGCGGCCACCCCTGGATCCGTTCCTGATGTCTCGACCGATAAACACATGGCTGATCACTGCGGCGGCGGTTCTGTCGCTTTCCGCATGCAGCACCAACTCGGTGATAGACTCCGTCCAGGTGGACAAGGCGCAGGGCTCCGATTCCAACATCGCCTCGCTGACCTCGGTCGTGGACCGCAACCCGACGTCCGCCGAGGCTTACAACGTGCGCGGCACCGCCTACGGGCTGGCGCAGCGGCATCGCGAAGCCATTGCCGATTTCACCAAGGCGATCGAGCTAAACCCGCGCTTCTACAAGGCCTATGCCAATCGCGCGCTGGTCTACCGCGCCACCAACGACCAGGCGGCGGCGATCAAGGACTACAGCCGCGCCATACAGATCAATTCGCAGTATGACGAAGCCTATATCGGGCGCGGCAATGTCTACCGCCTTGCCGGGCAGGACGAGCAGGCGTACCGCGATTTCGAGCGCGCCATCCAGATGGGCAGCACCAATCCGCGCGCCTACCATTCGCGCGGTCTGATCCTGCAAAAGCGCGGCAAGCACAACGAGGCGATCGAGGATTTCTCCACCGCCATCTCGCTGGAGCCGGGCGCCGCAGAGCCATACAACAGCCGCGGCGTCTCCTATCTCGCATCGGGGGATATGGCCAATGCGCTGGAGGACATCAACCGCGCGCTGCTGATCAACGATCGCTACGCCGAGGCATGGGCGAACCAGGCGCTGGTCTATGAGCAAAAGGGCGACAAGAAGCGCGCCTTCAAGTCCTATGCACGCGCCGTGCAACTGGACGAGCGCCTCGCAATCGCGCGCGAAGGAATGCAGCGCACCCGCGGCGGCTGAGCCGCCGACCGGGCTGCTCCATCAATCCAGGTTCTTGACGATGTTCTCGACCATCTTCTTTGCGTCCGCAAAGAGCATCATGGTGTTCGGCTTGTAGAACAGCGTGTTGTCGATGCCGGCATAGCCCGAAGCCAGCGAGCGCTTCACGAACAGGCAGGTCGCGGCCTTGTCGACGTCGAGGATCGGCATGCCGTAGATCGGCGAGGACTTGTCGTCGCGCGCCGAAGGGTTGGTGACATCGTTCGCGCCAATCACGAAAGCGACGTCGGCCTGCGCGAATTCCGAGTTGATGTCCTCGAGTTCGAAGACCTCGTCGTAAGGCACATTGGCCTCGGCCAGCAGCACGTTCATGTGGCCCGGCATGCGGCCCGCGACCGGATGGATCGCGTACTTCACCTCGACGCCGGCATGCTTGAGCTTGTCCGCCATCTCGCGAAGGGCATGCTGCGCCTGCGCAACGGCCATGCCGTAGCCCGGCACGATGATGACCTTGGAGGCATTCTTCATCAGGAAGGCGGCGTCTTCGGCCGAGCCCTGCTTGACCGTGCGCTCGATGCCGTCATCGGCCCCGGCCACGGCCGTCTCGCCGCCAAAGCCGCCAAGAATGACCGAGATGAACGAGCGGTTCATGCCCTTGCACATGATGTAGGACAGGATCGCGCCCGACGAGCCGACCAGCGCGCCGGTGATGATCAGCGCCAGATTGCCGAGCGTGAAGCCGATGCCCGCCGCCGCCCAGCCCGAATAGGAATTGAGCATCGACACGACCACGGGCATGTCCGCGCCGCCGATGGGGATGATGATCAGCACGCCGAGCACCAGCGACACCAGCGTGATGAGCCAGAAGACCGTATGGCTGCCGGTGGCGAAGAACACGGCGATCAGCAGCACAAGCGCAATTGCAAGGCCCGCGTTCACCGCGTGGCGCATCGGCAGCATTATCGGCTTGCCCGACATGCGCCCGTCCAGCTTGAGGAAGGCGATGATCGACCCGGTGAAGGTGATTGCGCCGATGGCGACGCCAAGCGACATTTCGATGAGGCTCGGCCCGTGAATTTCTTCCGCGGTGCCGATCCCGAAGGATTCGGGCGCATAGAGCGCTGCCGCCGCCACCATCACGGCGGCAAGGCCGACGAGGCTGTGGAAGGCCGCCACAAGCTGCGGCATCGCCGTCATCGGAATGCTGCGCGCGATGTAGGCGCCTGCGCCGCCGCCGATGGCAAGGCCAAGGACGATGAGCCCGAAGGCGCCGATCGATGGCGATGCCCACAGCAGCGTGGTCACCATGGCGATGCCCATGCCGACCATGCCGAACAGATTGCCCTGCCGCGATGATTCAGGGTGCGAAAGCCCGCGCAGCGCCAGTATGAAGAGGACGCCGGAGACGAGGTAGAGGAGTGCCGTAAGGTTCTGCATTGCCCCCGCCTATCGCTGCTTTTTCTTGTACATTGCGAGCATTCTCTGGGTCACCAGGAAGCCGCCGAATATGTTCACCGACGCCAGCACCAGCGCGGCAAAACCGAAGAATGTCGCCATTCCGCTCGCTGCCGAGATGCCCACCGCCAGCAGGGCGCCGACGACGATCACCGAGGAGATCGCGTTCGTCACCGACATCAGCGGCGTGTGCAGCGCCGGGGTCACCGACCAGACGACGTAATAACCGACGAAGATCGCCAGCACGAAAGCCGCCAGCTGGAACACGAAAGGATCGATTGCGCCGCCGCTTGCTCCGTGCGCAATGGCGCCCAGCGCCTCCGCGCCACCCTGCTGCTGCGCCGCAAGCGTCGCCTCGACTGCCTTTTCCACCGCGCGCTGCGCCGAATCGGCTGCCTGCACCGCCAGGTCGTTGGCCTGCTCGGCCAGCTCGCGCGAACGCGCCGCGAGCGCCTTCGCCGCCTCAAGCGATTGATTGACGGTCTCGGCCATCATTGCGCTCCGTTGCTGGAAGTGGTTTCTGCGACAGGCTCGGGCTTCGGCGCGAAGGCCGGATGCACCACCTTGCCGCCATGCGTCAGCAGCGTCGCCTTGACCAGTTCGTCATCCATGTTCACTGCCAGCGCCTTCTTTTCCTTGTCGACCATGGTCTCGAGGAAGGCGAGAAGGTTCTTGGCATAAAGCAGAGAGGCCGTCGCAGCGATGCGCCCGGCCATGTTGAGATAGCCGACGATGGAAACCCCGCCGATCTGCACGACTTCGTTCGGCTTCGCGCCCTCGACATTGCCGCCGCGCTCGACCGCAAGGTCGACGATCACCGAGCCTGGCGACATCGCGGCCAGCATTTCCGTGGTCACGAGGCGCGGTGCGGGACGGCCCGGAATGAGAGCCGTGGTGATGACGATGTCCTGCTTGGCGATGTGCGAGGCAACCAGCGCCGCCTGCTTGTCGCGGTACTCCCGCGACATTTCCTTGGCATAGCCGCCTGCGGTCTCCGCCTGCTTGAATTCCTCGTCCTCGACCGCGATGAACTTGCCGCCGAGCGATTCAACCTGCTCCTTTGCGGCAGGTCTGACGTCCGTGGCGGTCACCACCGCGCCAAGGCGCTTGGCCGTCGCGATCGCCTGCAGCCCGGCAACGCCGGCGCCCATCACGAAGACGCGTGCCGCCGGAACTGTTCCTGCAGCCGTCATCATCATTGGCAGCGCGCGATCATAGACCGCAGCGCCCTCGATCACAGCCTGGTAGCCGGCAAGGTTTGCCTGCGAGGAAAGCACGTCCATCACCTGCGCGCGGGTGATGCGCGGCATGAATTCCATGGCGAACGCGGAAATCCCCGCTTCGCCCATCGCGCGCACATCGTCCTCGTGCCCATACGGATCCATGGTGGCGATGACCAGCGCGCCGTTCTTGTAGGACCTGCTTTCATCGGGCGTCGGGCGGCGCACCTTCAGCACCACGTCCGCATCGCCGGCATCGGCTGGCGCGCCGATCCGTGCGCCTGCCGCCTCGAACTGCGCGTCCGGAATGCGAGAATGCAGCCCGGCACCGGCCTCGACGGTTACGTCGAACCCAAGCGCGGTCAGCTTCTTGGCCGTGTCGGGTGAAAGCGCCACGCGCGTTTCATCGTCCGACCGTTCCACGGGAACGAAGAGCTTCATTCCGGATTACCTCCCCCAACAAGGCGCCTGACGGCCCGGCCGGCGCGCAAACCATTGCAGCAATGGTTCCGTCTTGCAACATGCAACCGGAACTTGTTCTTCAGTTTGGTGCGTCAGAAAACAAAGAAGGCAATCGCGCAAAGGACGACCAGCAACAGGGTTCCGCCGACCAGTCCGCCGCCTGCAAAAAACCCGACCGCCATCGCGATGAGCAGCGCCGCCAGGAAGATCACCGACCATTTGGTCAGCCAAAGGAAGCCTGCATAGGTACGCTCGTGCTCGGCGTAATCCATCGCATTTGCATGAGCCGTACCGTGTTCTTCATGCTTTGCAGCCTTGGCCATTCATGCCTCCCGATCCTGCAATTGAAACTTTGGACGGCACTTACACAATGCAGCGCAAATCGGCAATGGCGCACGCCCCCTGCCTGCCACAAAGCCCCGGGGAGCGACGAATTGTCCCTGACCTAGCTGGCGATCCGGCGCAGGACGAAAGGCTTGCCTCCGCCATCGGTGCAGTTGAGCGTGTTGAGATCGGGCCGCTGGCAGCTTGCCGTGTTTTGCGTGTTGGTGACGTTGCTGCTCCAGCTCAGATCGACCTGCTTTTCCGACACGGCGATATAGCCACCCTGCGAGATCACGTTGCCCGTGTCGCCGGCGAGCGTCGTGAACGTGCCGTTTTCAAACCGGGCGGTGTAGTTGCCCTGGTCCGGCTTCCAGTCGCCGGCAAGTCCGCCGCCGCCTGCAGTGGGGTTCAGTTTGTCCTTCTGGCAGCCAGAAAGCGCCAGTGCGACAACCAGCACTGCGCCTGCAATGGCTGCGCCCGAATATCCCGCCTGTTTCATTTCGTTATCCATCCTTGCCAACTTGCGCATCCAGCGCTTCGAGTTCGTCGATCAGTCCCTCGATCATCGACAGTCCCTTATTCCAGAACGAAGGCTCCGTCGCGTCAAGACCGAACGGCTTCAAAAGTTCCGAGTGGTGCTTGGTGCCGCCGGCCTTGAGCATCTCGAAATAGCGCTCCTGGAAGCCCTCTTCCGCCTGACGGTAGACGGCATAAAGCGAGTTCACCAGGCAATCGCCGAATGCATAGGCATAAACATAGAACGGCGAATGGATGAAGTGGGGAATGTAGCTCCACCAGATCCGGTAGGAATCGTCGAACGCGAAGGCCTCTCCAAGGCTCTCGTGCTGCACCTCCAGCCACAACTCGCCCAGCCGCTCCTGCGTCAGTTCGCCTTGCGAGCCGCTCGACATGCACCTTGCGCTCGAACAGGTAGAACGCGATCTGGCGCACCACCGTGTTGATCATGTCCTCCACTTTCTGCGCGAGCATCGCGCGCCGCTCCACCGGATCGGCCGAGTGCTCCAGCATGTAGCGGAAGGTCAGCATTTCGCCGAACACCGATGCAGTCTCGGCCAGCGTGAGCGGCGTTTGCGACATCAGCGTGCCCTGCCCCGCCGCCAGCACCTGGTGCACGCCGTGGCCAAGCTCGTGCGCGAGCGTCATCACGTCGCGCGGCTTGCCCATGTAGTTGAGCATGACATAGGGGTGGACGCTCGGCACCGTCGGGATGGGCAAAGGCCCCCGGCGACTTGCCCGGCCGCACCGGAGCGTCGATCCAGTTCCGGTCGAAGAAGCGTCCGGCGATTTCGGCCATGGACGGTGCAAACCGCGAATAGGCGTCGAGCACGATGCCCGCGCGCCTCGTCCCACGGATAGATGCGCTCCACAGATTTTGGAAGCGGCGCGTTGCGGTCCCAGTACTGCATCTTGTCGAGCCCGAGCCACTTTGCCTTCAACGCGTAATAGCGGTGCGATATGCGCGGAAACGCATCCTCGACCGCCTTGGCCAGCGCATCGACAACCTCGCGCTCGACCCGGTTCGACAGATGCCGCGCATCGGCGACATCCTGAAAGCCGCGCCATTGGTCGGAGATCTGCTTGTCCTTGGCGAGCGTGTTGGTGATGAGCGTGAACAGCCGCCCGTTCTCTGCGAGCACCCGCGAGATCTCGCGCGCCGCTTCCTCGCGTTTGGCCCGGTCCGTGTCCTGGAGCAGGTTCAGCGCCGGCTCCAGCGACAATTTCTCGCCGCCGATGTCGAACCTCAAGGCAGCCATCGTCTCATCGAAGAGCCGGTTCCACGCCGAACGCCCGACGACCGACTTGTCGTGGAAAAGCTGCTCGACCCGGTCTTCAAGCTGGTAGGGCTTGTCCTTGCGCAGGTCTTCCAGCCACGGGCGATAATGGCCGAGCGCCGCATTTGCGCCCATCGCCGCATCGAGCTTGCTGTCGTCCAGCCGGTTGAGCTCCAGTTCGAAGAACAGCAGGTGGGAACTCGCGGCCGTGATCTTCTCCTGTGCGTCGCCGAAGGCCTTGGCCAGTCCCAGATCGGAGGTGTTGCCGGCATAGGCAAGGCTCGCATGCGACATGATGCGGCCCATGATTTCCTGGATCGCCTCGTATTCGGCGACCGCTTGCGCGATTTCGCCCGGACTGTTTTCAAGATGCTGCGCCAGCGTGCCCTTGAACCGCGCCTCGAAAGCCTTTGAACGCGTGCTGCAGGCGGCAAGGTCCTGCTTGTATTGCGCGCTGTCCGATCCCTCGTAGAGATCGTTCAGGTTCCATTGGGGCATCTCGCCCAACGCCTCCATGCGCTCGCTGGCTGAAGTGGCTTTCGACATCGATAAGGCCTCGCTTGCAGGCGCATCCGGATGGGCGCCATGCACCTTTCATTCAAACTTTAACGTGTTGCGGAAGAACCGGTTCACCCTGCCGCTTAAGCCCATATTTAAGAGACTGCGATACATACGTCCAGAAATGAAACAGCCCGTGGAGCCGAACCACAGGGCCGGGATGTGCGCCCGCGTACATACCCGAAAAAGCAACCGGGCACGGGGCAGACAGGGACGCATATGACCGAGACGGTGCTCATCGTCGATGATGATCCGGTGCAACGGCGGCTGCTTGAAGCGGCCGCTTCGCGCAAGGGCCTGCAGACCATGACCGCCTCCGGCGGTGAAGAGGCGCTCGCCATTCTCACCGGGCCAGACGCCTGCCCCCGTTTCTGTCGTCATTCTCGACCTGATGATGCCGGGCCTCGACGGCCTTGGCGTGCTGAAGGAAATGCGCGAACGCGAAATCAACGTGCCGGTGATCGTCCAGACGGCGCAGGGCGGCATCGAGACCGTGGTTGGCGCCATGCGCGCCGGCGCATTCGATTTCGTGGTCAAGCCGGTCTCGCCCGACCGGCTGCAGACCGCCATCGCCAATGCGCTGAAGATCGGCGCGCTTTCGACCGACGTGAAGCGCCAGCGCAAGCGCGCGCCGGGCAGCCTCACCTTCTTCGACATCGTCAGCGCCAGCCCGCGCATGGAACGCGTGTTGCGCATCGGCGACCGCGCGGCCCGTTCGCAGATACCGGTGCTGATCGAGGGCGAATCGGGCGTCGGCAAGGAACTCATCGCCCGGGCGATCCAGGGATCGTCCGAGCGGCGCGACAAGCCGTTCGTCACCGTCAATTGCGGCGCGCTTCCGGAAAATCTCGTCGAAAGCATCCTGTTCGGACACGAAAAGGGCGCCTTCACCGGCGCCTCCGACAAGCATGTCGGCAAGTTCGAGGAGGCCAACGGCGGCACGCTGTTCCTGGACGAGGTCGGCGAATTGCCGCTCGACATCCAGGTCAAGCTGCTGCGCGCCATCCAGGAAGGCGAAATCGATCCGGTCGGCGCGCGCAAGCCGGTGAAGATCGACATTCGCCTGATCTCGGCGACGAACCGCGAATTGCTGGCAGAGGTGAAGGCCGGCCGGTTCCGCGAGGACCTCTATCTACCGCCTCAATGTCCTGCCGTTGACCATACCGCCGCTGCGCGATCGCGCCGAGGACATACCGGTGCTGGCGCGGCACTTCATGAAGCGGTTCGCACGCGAGGAAAACCGGCCCGGCCTCACCCGCATTACCCGCGATGCCGAGGCGCTGTTGTGCGCCTATGACTGGCCCGGCAACATTCGCCAGCTTGAAAACGCGGTGTTCCGCGCGGTGGTGCTTGCCGAAGGCGACGAACTCACCATCGACGAGTTCCCGCAGATCGCAGCGCAGCTCGACGGCTTCGCGCTCGATCAGGCCGACGCTCCGACGCAGGCTCCCCCGCTGGCGCCCGAGGAGCACGCGCTGGCACGCTTCGGCCATGTTCCCGGACAGGCTGCGGCACGCGAGGAAGCGGCCCGCGTTCCGGCCACCACCTATGGTTGGCTGAAGCTCGTGGGCGAAAATGGACAGGTGCGAGGCATCGAGGAAATCGAGGCAGACGTCATCCGCTTCGCCATCGAAGTCTATAACGGGCGCATGAGCGAAGTGGCCCGGCGGCTCGGCATCGGCCGCTCCACGCTTTATCGCAAGCTCAAGGACTACGGCCTCGAGGACGCGGGAGAGCGCGAAAAATCCTGATTAAGGTCCGAAATCGGATAGGTTGTCCACAGGCCGTGAATTGGCTGGGGAGGCGTTCCCCCGCGCTCTCGCCTTGCAGGGAAAGGTTTGCTAGCCTTCAAGCGTTTGGGGCGTCCGCCTGTCCGCCATGCAATCACCGCATTTGCGATATTTCATGAAAGCATACGGTTCGGTGGACATTCTTTGTTAACCATACATGCGCCTAATGGACCTTGGGTCCAAATGGGCCGGGACAAACAAAAACGCAGGCTAGCAGCTTTTGGTTCAGATCCGGAATTGGATGACGCGCCGCGGTGGCGGGCACGCACGCCTTGTCACTCGTGCTTTTTGCCTTGCGGCGGCGCTGGGACTGGCATCTTTTTCGAGCGTCGGCGCGCATGCTGAAACGCGCACGCTGAAACTTTTGTTCACCCACACCGGCGAGCGCGCCGAAATCACGTACAAGCGAAACGGCCAATATGTCGATTCGGGCCTGAAGCAGGCCAACAAGATCCTGCGCGACTTCCGCCGCAACGAACCCACCAAGATGGACCCCCGCCTGCTCGATCTTGTCTGGGAAGTTTACCAGCAGTCCGGCTCCAAGGGCTATATCAACGTCATTTCGGGCTATCGCTCGCCAGCGACCAACGGCATGCTGCGTTCGCGCGGCCGCGGTGTCGCCAAGCACAGCCAACACATGCTCGGCAAGGCGATGGACTTCTTCCTCACCGACGTGAAGCTGTCGAAACTCCGCGAAATCGGCCTGAAGATGGGTGTCGGCGGCGTCGGTTTTTATCCGACGTCCGGTTCCCCTTTCGTCCACCTCGACACCGGCAATGTGCGCCACTGGCCGAAGATGTCGCGCCAGGAACTGGCCCGCATTTTCCCCGACGGCAAGACACTGCACGTGCCCTCCGATGGCAAGCCGCTGCCGAAATACGACCAGGCGCTGGCCGAATACAAGGCCAAGGGCCGCACGTCCGCTGTAACGCTGGCCTCGGCCGAGGAGGTCAAGAAGCCAGGGTTCTTCCAGCGTCTCGCTGCCAAGGCGCAGGAAGACCAGGCTGACGACGAAGGCTTCGATCCGGTTCCCGGCGTCACTACCCGCAAAACCGCGCCGGTGCTGACTGCGGCGGCGGTGGCCAAGCCGGCGCCCGCTGCCGAGCCACTTGAAGGCGACGTCGACGTACCTGCTCCGCCGAAAGTTGCTGCTGGACGCACACCCGTCCCGGCCGCCGAGGTTGGCGCGCAGCCGGCGAACGTGCCGGTGCCGCAGGACCCGCAGCGCGATGGCGACCCGGCGTCGGGCGAGCCGTTCGAAGTAGCCTCCGCGGAAGCGCCGCCCGCAGAGGACGGCGCCATTCCCTTCGACCGCGTGCCAGTGCCGGAACGCCGGCCGCAGGCGCCCGTTCTGGCGTTCGCGGCCGCAACGCCGCAACAGCGTCCGGCCGAGGGCCAGGTCGTCGCGGCCCTTACCCCGGACGAGATCGAAAATCTGCGCAAGACCGCGGTGCCCAATCCGGCGACGGCAGATATTCCCGTGACGCAACTCGCGCTGGTGCAGGCACCGGTCGAGGCGAGCGCTTCGGCCGCGGCCACGCAAATTGCATTGGCTGAACCTTCGAAGAAGGCGGCTCCCGCCGCTGTCGCGAGCACTGCGCCTGCCGCAAACAAGGTCCCGGATGCCACTGCGGCGATTGCCAAGCCCCGCGAGCAGTCGCTGGCGGTGGCGGCCGCCTCGCAAGCCTCCGGCCCATCGCGCAAGACGCTCGAACTGGCGTTGGCCTCGACCAGCGAAAACGATTCGGAGGCGACCCGCGCCATTCGCGACCTGATCGATGCGGCAAACAATCCGGCAACACCGATTGCCGAGGCGGGTACGGGCTCTGCTTCAACAGGAGCCATTCCGGTACCGCAGCCCGATCCGCGCGCAACAAGGATGGCTTCTTCCAAACCTGCCGCCAAACCGGCGGCGCAGAGCGCCGCGGCCAAGGAAAAGGTCGGCCGCTACGCCTTGGCCTCGTCGGCCAACATAGGCAAGGTCAAGGAAATCAGCGCGCCCGGCTATGCTGTCGGCACACAGGATTCCCAGCTGATCGTCGCCTCGTTCGGGCAGTCGCTTGGACAAACCGTGACGGGCAAGTTCGCCCCGCAGACCGTCGCAAAGCTTCCCGCGCTCACGGTCCGCACGAACTGACCCCATAAGCTGAAGGCCGGGGGCGCAAGGCCCCCGCCGCCTTACGCGGCCGCCGGATCGGGGATCATTCCCAGCGCGTGCAGGTAGAGATCGAGCACGGTTTCCTGCTCCTGCCGCTCGGCCAGATCCTGCTTGCGGATGCGCAACACCTGCCGCAGCACCTTCGTGTCGAAGCCGTTCGCCTTCGCCTCCGCGAACACGTCGCGAATGTCGTCCGAAATCGTCTTCTTCTCTTCTTCGAGCCGCTCGATCCGCTCGACGATGGTCTTGAGCTGCTCGCGCGCAAAGGTACTGTCGGTCATTGTGTCTCCGTCACGTATGAGATTGGGATTGCGGGAAAATCAGTGCTTGGGCCGTGCTTTTTCGAAGGCCGCCTTCTTGCTTTCGTCGACCTCGCTTTGGTAGCGCGCCGTCCACTCCGCATAGGGCATGCCGTAGATGATCTCGCGCGCCGCCATCTTGTCCATGGCGATGCCCTTTTGCGCCGCAGCCTCCTCGTACCAGCGCGACAGGCAATTGCGGCAGAAGCCGGCGAGGTTCATCATGTCGATGTTCTGCACGTCGTGCCGCTCGCGCAGATGCGCGACAAGCTGGCGAAACGCCGCTGCTTCAAGCTCGATTCGTGTCTTCTCGTCCATCGCAAAACTCCTGGCTGTTCAGGAAACCGCGGTTTCGCGCGGTTCCACCGGGCCGGTCCTGGAACCGAAATGGCGGATCGTGTGCAATTGCGCAAGGCCGTTGATCCGCTTCAGCATCGGCGCCAGCAGATCGCACCACTCATCTGCGCCGCTTTGATGGCCGATAAGGTCCTGGCGTATTTCGATCAAGGTGTGGGCAAGCCCGCGCTGCGTGCAGTGGCGGAACATCGTGTCGTTGCGCAGCGCCCCGTCATACGGCTCGTTGTCGCCGACGGTCAGCCCGCCATGCGCACGCAAGGCATCCAGCAATGGCTGGGTGAATCGCGGATCGCTGTCCCACAAGAGCGCCACCTGCCACGGTCGGCGGAACGCCTTCCAACTCGGCGTGAAGCTGTGGATGGAAAGCACCGCCGGAACCACGCCATGGCGCAGCGCCGTGTCGATCGCGCCGTCCACCGCGTCGTGATAGGGCCGGTGGAAACGCAGCATCCGCCGCTCGATCTCGCCAGCGCTGATCGGATGATTGCCCGGAATGACCGTGCCGTCCGACAGGCGCATCACCATGGTCGGATCATCCTCGCCGCGATTTGGATCGATCAACAGCCTCGAAAAGGTCGATAGCACCGCCGGAACCCCCAGCCGCCGCGCCAAGCCCAGCGTGACGTCTCGCGCCCCGATGTCATAGGCGATATGCCGTGCGAACTCGCAAGCGGGGACGCCGAGCGAACCGTATTCCGGCGGCAAGGCGTTGCTCGCATGGTCGCAGATCAGCAGCAGGCCCCTGGCCCAGTCGCCGCCGACAATCTCCACCGGGGAAAATTCCTGCACCATCAACCGTCACCGCAAAGAAATTCAGCCTGCCGCAAGCGCCCTTGGGTCTTGTCACAACGGCGCAAACCGATCAATGGTCGCGCCGCAAGGCAAGGGAGCATCGGTCAATGGCGGCGACTGCCGCAGGCGGCGACAGAGCAGGGCGCGATCACGCCCACGACTCGCCTTTGCCGCGCTCTCGTCGCGGGCGCGATGGCCATGGGCGTGTCGCCGGTGTTCGTGCGCACCGCCGAGATCGGCCCGTTCGCCACCGCCTTCTGGCGCGTGTTCACCGCGCTTCCCGTGCTGATCGCCTGGGCGCTTTTCGAGGTGCGCACGGCAGGCGCCGGCAAAGCGGCGGCGCGCCCGCGCCCATGCTGACCTTCGCAAGGCCGGTGCTGCTTTCGGGCCTGTTCTTCGCCGGCGATCTCGCCTTCTGGCACCTCGCCGATCATGAACACGACCATGGCGAACGCCACGATGATGTCGTGCCTTGCGCCGGTCTGGGTGCTGCTGCTTTCCGGCGCCTTCATCGGCGAACCGGTGCCGAAGAGCTCCTTCGTCGGGCTCGCGCTTTGCCTTGGCCGGGGCCGCCATGCTGGTCGGGTCGAGCTATTCCATCGACCCGTCGCGCATCGTCGGCGACATCTACGGCACTCATCACCTCGGTGTTCTTCGGACTGTATTTCCTCGCGATCCGCGTCGGCCGCAGGCAGGCGGGCGGGGGCGTGCTGACGCTCTCCTCCACCATCGTGACGTCCGCCCTCCTTCTGGGCGTCGCGCTCGTTTCCGGCAATGCGCTGCTGCCGCAGACCGCGCAGGGCTATGCCTCGCTCGCCGCGCTGGGGCTCGTCAGCCATGCCGGCGGACAGGGCATTGCTGACGTTGGCGCTCGGCGTGCTGTCGGCGGCGTTCTCCTCGCTGGTGATATTCCTCGAAGGCCTTCGCCGCCGCGTTCTTCGGCTGGCTGTTCTTCGGCGAAACCCTGGCGTGATGCAAGTTGCGGGAAGCGCGTCTCATCCTCGCCGGCGTATGGGTCGCGCGGCCGCGCTCCGCCGGCTGCGCGGCGCGGCGTTGACACTCCCGCCATGCTGCGCCACAAGTGCCCTGTTCGCCCGGATAGGCGAGAACAGGGGTTCCGTGCCGCGAGACGCCGTTGATATCGTGAATGGTATTGCAAGCCGTGCTGACCCGCGGCCGCGGCAGAGCCTGTTCGCGCGTCGCTTGCCGCCGTTCTTGTTTCTTTGCTGCGCTTGCTGCTTCCGTCACGCCGGCGCAGCGCCGATTTTCGCATTTGCAACGACACCAAGAGCCTGGTCGGCGTCGCGCTCGGCTATTTCGAGAAGGGCAAGTGGATCACCGAAGGCTGGTGGCAGGTGCCCGGCGAGACGTGCGAATCGCTCATCGAGGGCGATCTCGACAGCCGTTTCTACTATCTCTACGCCGAGGACGCCGACCGCGGCGGCCAATGGGGCGGCGACATGACCATGTGCACCTCCGATCGCGAGTTCAGATCGAAGGCGTCGGCGAATGCTATCGAGCGCGGCTTCCGCAAGACCGGCTTTTTCGAAATCGACACATCCAACAAGGAAAGCTGGATGGTGCGCCTGACCGAACAGGGCCAGAGCGAGCCTGCTCCCGCACAATGATCCTGCGGCGGGATTCTCCTGCCCGAACGAAAGTCACCGAGAAATGCGCCGTAATCGCCGCGTAAAGATTCTTGCCACGCTTGGGCCGGCCTCCAACACCCGCGAGATGATCGAGAAGCTGTTCCTCGCCGGCGCCGACGTCTTCCGCATCAACATGAGCCACACCGACCACGACACGATGCGCTCGCTCGTCGACCGCGATCCGCCAGGTCGAGGCCGACAACGGCCGCCCGATCGGCATCCTTGTGCGACCTGCAGGGCCCCAAGCACCGCGCTTGGCAAGTTCGCCGACGGCAAGATCGAGGTGAAGCCAGGCGACCGCATCACGTTCGACAGCGACCCCGCGCCGGGCAATTCCAAGCGCGTGCAGCTTCCGCACCCGCAAATCCTCTCCGCGCTGAAGCCGGGCGACCGCATCCTGATCGATGACGGCCGCGTCAGCCTCACCGCCATCAAGTGCACGCCGACTTCCGTGCTCGCCGAGGTGGTCAACGGCACCAAGCTTTCGGACCGCAAGGGCGTCAGCCTGCCCGATACCGAGCTTGGTGAAAGCGCGCTGACCGAAAAGGACCGCAACGACCTCGAGGCCGCCATCGCCGCCGAAGTCGACTGGGTGGCGCTCTCCTTCGTGCAGCGCCCCGAAGACCTCGCCGAAGTGCGCAAGATCGCGCGCGGCCGCGTCGCCGTGATGGCCAAGATCGAAAAGCCGCAGGCCATCGCGCGCATCGACGACATCATCGATCTTGCCGAGGCGATCATGGTGGCGCGCGGCGATCTTGGCGTCGAGATGCCGCTCGAAGCCGTCCCCGGCATCCAGAAGCAGATCGTGCGCCGCTGCCGCAAGGCCGGCAAGCCGGTGGTCGTCGCCACGCAGATGCTCGAATCGATGATCTCCGCTCCGGTGCCGACCCGCGCCGAAGTCTCCGACGTCGCCGGAGCCGTGTTCGAAGGCGCCGACGCCATCATGCTCTCGGCCGAATCGGCCGCGGGCGATTATCCGGTCGAAGCCGTCTCGACGATGAACTCGATCGCCGAGCACGTCGAGAAGGACATGCATTACCGCGGCATCATCACCGCCCAGCGGCCGAAGCCGAGGCCACCGGCGCCGACGCCATCTCGCTGGCCGCGCGCGAGATCGCCGAGACGCTGAACCTCGCCGCCATCGTCTGCTACACGGCCTCCGGCGCGACCGGCCTTCGCGCCGCGCGCGAGCGTCCCTCGCGTCCGATCGTGACGCTTTCGCCGGTCGCCCGCACGGCCCGCCGCCTGTCGCTCGTCTGGGGCCTGCACTGCGTCGTCACGGAAGACGCGCTCGACCTCGACGACATGGTCGACCGGGCCTGCCGCATCGCCGTCGACGAGGACTTCGCCGCGCCGGGCGACCGCGTCATCATCACCGCCGGCGTGCCGCTGCGCACGCCCGGCTCGACCAACATGCTGCGCATCGCCTTCGTTTCCAGCGATGGCCGTGCCGGTATCTGATCCTAGTTCGCCGCCAGCGCCTTTTCGTTCAACCGCTCGATCTCGTCGATGATCTGCGCGGTCGCGGTATAGGACGGCGTGTGACCTGTGCGCTTCAGCCAGACCAGCCGTGATCCGGCAATGTCGCGCTCCAGACCGCGCGAATGGATATCGGCCAGCACGACGCTGTCGCTGTCGCCCGTGATGATCACCGTCGGCGCGGCAATCTCGCGGTAGCGCGGCGCGAGCCGCTTCACATGCTCGTACAGCCCACCCACATCCTGCGCGTTGAAGCGGAAATTGTCCGGCCGCAACACCAATTGGGTCCCTGAACGCTCCTCGAACCGCTCCGATACCGCGTTCGGTGAAAAAACCCCCTTGATCGCGCGCCGGTACAGCATCGTGCCGAATGGAACGGCCAGCGTCTCGCTGAATGCCCTTCCGAGCAGCGGAAAATTGGCGACGTTGTAATACCAGGTCACCGCTCCGCCCGGCCAGGGATGCGTCGCCGGCGCGGTCAGCACCAGGCCTGCGGTCATTTCCGGCTGTTCCAGCGCGAATGCCGTGGCAACCGATGCGCCAAGCGAATGGCCAACGACAATTGCCTTGCCGATGCCGAGTTGCTGCAGCAGCCCGACGATGAGACGCGCCTGCGCATCCGGTGCTTCCATGCCCGCTCCGCCGCGCTGCGAATAGCCCGCACCCGGCCTGTCGGGAAAAACCAGCCGCGCCCTGCCCTGCAGCGCCGTGGCGTAGGCGCCGTGCAAATCGCGCGCATTGCCGCTCGCTCCATGCAGGAAGACCATCGGCAGGAGGTCGCCGTCCTGTGAAGCGGGAACATCGATGTAGTGCAGCCGCACGCCATCCACTTCCGCGAAGCTGCCGATGGCCGGAAACCGCGCCTCCGCCTGCCATGCAAGCCAGCGCGTCGCACCCACCAGCACGACGATCGAGATCACAAGCAGCATCGCGGCCCGCCGGGTAAATCGCATGAAGGATCAGGCACGCTGGCCGGCCAGCTTGTCCTCGAGTTCCTGCACGGCGTCCTGCGCATCGCCATAGGCGGGATAGATCGTCAGCACCTTGTACCAGATCTCGAGCGCCTTGCGGTCCTGCCCCGTCCTTTGCATGATGGTCGCAAGTCCGGACAACGCCCCGAAGTGGCGCGGCTCCAGTTCCAGCACCTTCTCGATGTCGGCAATCGATCCCCCGATATCACCGGTGGTGTAATGCAGCGTGGCGCGGCGGTTCCAGCCTTCCGCGTAGTCGGGGGCGAGCACGATAACCTGCGTCAGCATGTCTTCGGCAAGCGCGGGCTTCTCGCTGGTCATGGCGGCGGCGGCGCGCCCCATCAGCATGTCGATGGTGGCCGAGCCGGACTGGTTGAACTTGACGATGATCTGCTGGGCAATGCGCCGCGCGGCGACCTTGTTGGTCTCGCGCGCGAGTTGCTCGAACAGTTCGTCGGCGGTGGGAGCTTCGGCTTCGCTGGCTTGCGGCTGCGCCGGTTCGGGGGGCACGGCGTCCTCCACCGTGATGTCGGCGTCCTGCGCGAAGGCTGCGGATGGCAGCGGCGTGGCGGCAAGGAGAAGTGTCAGGGCAAACGGTAAAAAGCGCATGCCGGGAATGTAGTCCCCGCATGCGCTTCGTCAAACTGAAAATGACGTGAGGTGGCTAGCGCCGCTGACTCAGCCCTGGCGGGCCTTGTAGCGCGGGTTCACCTTGTTGATGATGTAGACGCGGCCACGGCGGCGAACCAGCCGGTTGGCGCGGTGACGGCCCTTGAGGGACTTGAGCGAATTCTTGATCTTCATGACACTGACCGGAACATTGAGGGGCCTTGGCCCCGAAAAAGAGACAGCGCGCCACACGTTTGAAGAACGGGCGCGCCGCAAGCCGCGGTTTCCATAAACCAAGCCCGCATGGGCGTCAAGGCGAAGGCAATCTGCCACAGGGTTATCAGCCATCCGCGCCATCGCGGGTCGCTTACCGGCAATTGACATCCCGCCTGCCCTTTATGGTATCGCAGGTTCAAATGTACCTTTGCGGCTAGAGGCCCGACAGATGCGGAAATATTCGGTATTCGCCATCGCCCGCGAAGCCATGCGCGGCCACACGGGCTGGGAGGAGCAGTGGGACATCGCCGAGCCGCGCGCGGAATACGACGTCATCATCGTCGGCGCCGGCGGCCATGGGCTCGCGACCGCCTACTACCTCGCCAAGGAGCACGGCATCACCAATGTCGCGGTGCTCGAGAAGGGCTGGCTCGGCGGCGGCAATACCGGCCGCAACACCACGATCATCCGCTCCAACTATCTCTACGACGAGAGCGCCGGCATCTACGACCATGCGCTGAAGCTGTGGGAGGGCCTCAGCCAGGAGCTGAACTACAACGTCATGTACTCGCCGCGCGGCGTCATGATGCTGGCGCACAACGTCCACGACGTGCAGGTGCTTCAAGCGCCACGTCCACGCCAACCGGCTGAACGGCATCGACAACGAATGGCTGACGCCGGAGCAGGCGAAGGAATTCTGCCCGCCGCTCAACATCTCGCCGGACGCGCGCTATCCGATCCTCGGCGCCGCGCTGCAGCGGCGCGGCGGCACCGCGCGCCACGATGCGGTCGCCTGGGGCTATGCGCGCGGCGCCTCGGCGCGCGGCGTCGACATCATCCAGAACTGCGAGGTCACCGGCATCCGCCGCGGCGCCGAACGGCGCGGTCACCGGCGTCGAGACCACGCGCGGCTTCATCGGCGCCAAGAAGATCGGCGTCGTCGCCGCCGGCCACACCTCCGTGCGTCATGGCGATGGCCGGCGTGCGCATGCCGCTGGAGAGCTATCCGCTGCAGGCGCTGGTCTCCGAGCCGGTGAAGCCGGTGCTTCCCCTGCGTCGTCATGTCGAACACGGTGCACGCCTACATCTCCCAGTCCGACAAGGGCGAGCTGGTCATCGGCGCCGGCACCGACCAGTACATCTCCTACTCGCAGACCGGCGGCCTGCACATCATCAACCACACGCTCGACGCGATCTGCGAGCTGTTCCCGATCTTCCGCCGCATGCAGATGCTGCGCTACTGGGGCGGCATCGTCGACGTGACGCCGGACCGCTCGCCGATCCTCGGCCAAGACGCCGGTGCCGGGCCTCTACGTCAATTGCGGCTGGGGCACCGGCGGCTTCAAGGCGACGCCGGGCTCGGGCCACGTCTTCGCCCACACCATCGCCACGCGACGAGCCGCACCCGATCAACGCGCCGCTTCACGCTCGAGCGCTTCCGCACCGGCCGCCTGATCGACGAGGCGGCCGCCGCCGCCGTCGCGCACTGAGGAAGGCACGACCATGCTTCTGATCCACTGCCCCTATTGCGAGGAAGACCGCCCGGAGCTCGAGTTCCGCTACGCCGGCGAGGCGCATATCGCCCGCCCGGCCGATCCATCGCCGCGATCTCGCGACGAGGAGTTCGCGAACTTCCTCTTCATCCGCACCAACCCGAAGGGCCTCATGTTCGAGCGCTGGCGCCACGTCCACGGCTGCGGCCGCTTCTTCAACGCCGTGCGCGACACCGTCACCGACAAGTTCATCTGCACCTACAAGGCCGGCGAGCCGAAGCCCGACGCAGATCGCCGCCGTCGCCGCAAGCCGCAGCACCCGCCAATGGCCGGTCGCAACGCGGAGACCCGCAATGACCGCACTTCCGCAGTACGGCCGAACCGCATCGCCGGCAAGGGCCGCCTCAGCCCGGCAAAGCCCGTCCGCTTCACCTTCGACGGCACGCCGCCTCGACGGCGCTCGCCGGCGACACGCTCGCCTCGGCGCTGCTCGCCAACGGCGTCCACCTGACGGGCCGCTCGTTCAAGTATCACCGCCCGCGCGGCATCCTGTCGGCCGGCGCGGAGGAGCCGAACGCGCTGGTCGACGATCGCGCGCGACGCGGCGCGCAGCGACGCCGAACATCCGCGCCACCGATGCAGGAAGTCTATCGACGGCCTGATCGCGACCAGCCAGAACCGCTGGCCGTCGCTCGCCTTCGACGTCGGCGCGGTCAACGACCTGTTCGCGCCGCTTCTTCTCCGCCGGCTTCTACTACAAGACCTTCATGTGGCCGCAGGCTTCTGGAAGAACGTCTACGAGCCGATCATCCGCGCCGCGGCCGGCCTCGGCGTCGCGCCCGACGGAAGCCCGATCCCGACCGCTACGCCAGCCGCTTCGCCCATTGCGACGTGCTGGTCGTCGGCGCCGGCCCGGCCGGCCTCGCCGCGGCGCTTGGCGGCGGCCGAGACCGGCGCAGCGCGTCATCCTCTGCGACGAGCAGGCGCGAGTTCGGCGGCGCGCTGCGCTCCGAGCGCGGCGCGCACGATCGACGGCCAGCGCGGGCTATGACTGGGCGCAGGCGACGCTCGCCGAAGCTCGCCGCCATGCGCCAATGTCACGCGTGCTGCCGCGCACGACCGCCTTCGGCTACTACGCGCAGAACTTCGTCGGCCTGGTCGAGCGCGTCACCGACCATCTCGCCCGTCCCGGCCGCCGACCTGCCGCGCGAGCGGCTGTGGCAGGTGCGCGCCAGGCAGGTCGTGCTCGCGACCGGCGCGATCGAGCGCCAGCTGGTGTTCGCCGACAACGACCGGCCGGGCATCATGCTGGCCTCGGCGGCGCGCACCTATCCTCAACCACTACGGCGTCGCCGTCGGGCCGCAAGGTCGGCGTCTACACCGCCAGCGACTCCGCCTACGCACGCGGCCTTCGACCTGAAGCAGGCCGGCGTCGCGATCGCCGCCATCGTCGATTGCCGCGCGACGATCCCGACGCGGCCGCTGGTCGACGAGGCGCGCGACCTCGGCATCGACGATCCAGACCGGCCACGCCGTTACGTCGACCGCGCGGCCGGCTGCGCGTCACGTCGATGACGGTCGCAGCCGTGAACGGCACGGCAGCGGCGCGACGCACGATCGCCATCGACTGCGCTGCTGATGTCGGGCGGCTGGACGCCCTCGGTGCACCTGTTCTCGCAGTCGCGCGGCAAGCTCGCCTTCGACGAGGCCAACGGCCGCTTCCTGCCCGGCACCGACGCGCAGGATTGCGTCTCGCGTCGGCGCCTGCAACGGCACCTGACGGCTTGCCGCCGCGCTCGACGAAGCGCTGCGGCCGGCGCGAAGCGCGGCGGCGGCCGGCGCACGCGGCAAGTCGCGAGCCGAAGGCCGACGCCGCCGATGGCTGGGCCGGCGGCATGCTCGGCGCGGCCCCCGGCGCGGGGCCGGAGCACGACGGTCAAGGCCTTCGTCGACTTCCAGAACGACGTCACCGCCAAGGACATCCGCCTCGCGGTGCGCGAGGGCATGCGCTCGATCGAGCACGTCAAGCGCTACACCACCAACGGCATGGCGACCGACCAGGGCAAGACGTCGAACATGAACGGCCTTGCCATCGCCGCCGAGGCGCTCGGACAAGCCGATCCCCGAGGTCGGGCTCACCACCTTCCGCCCGCCCTATACGCCGGTCACCTTCGGCACCTTCGTCAACCACGCGCGCGGGCGAGCTGTTCGACCCGACGCGCACGCACGCCGATCCACGGCTGGGCGCGAGGCCCACGGCGCGGTGTTCGAGGATGTCGGCCAGTGGAAGCGCGCCTGGTATTTCCCGCGCGGCGGCGAGGACATGCACGCGGCGGTCGACCGCGAATGCCGCGACCGTGCGCAAGGCGGCCGGCATCTTCGACGCCTCGACGCTCGGCAAGATCGAGGTCGTCGGCCCGGACGCCGCCAAGTTCATGAACCGCATCTACACCAACCCCTGGGACAAGCTCGAGCCCGGCCGCTGCCGCTACGGCCTCATGCTGCGCGAGGACGGCTTCATCTATGACGACGGCGTCATCGGCCGCCTTGCCGCCGACCGCTTCCACGTCACCACGACGACCGGCGGCGCGCCGCGCGTGCTGAACATGATGGAGGACTATCTCCAGACCGAATGCCCGCATCTCGAAGGTCTGGCTGACCTCGATCACCGAGCAATGGGCGGTCATCGCCGTGCAGGGGCCGAAGGCGCGCGAGATCATCGCGCCGCTCGTCGAGGGCATCGACCTGTCCGACGAGGCCTTGCCGCACATGTCGGTGCGCGAGGGCAAGATCTGCGGCGTGCCGACGCGGCTGTTCCGCGTCTCCTTCACCGGCGAGCTCGGCTTCGAGATCAACGTGCCGGCCGACTACGGCCAGGCCGTGTGGGAGGCGCTCTGGCGAGCGCGGCGAGCCGATGGGCCTCACGCCCTACGGCACCGAGGCGATGCACGTGCTGCGCGCCGAGAAGGGCTACATCATCGTCGGCCAGGACACCGACGGCACGGTGACGCCGGACGATGCCGGCGCTCGCCTGGGCCGATCGGCAAGAAGAAGACCGATTTCGTCGGCATTCGCGGCGCTGCGCGCGGCCCGACCTCGTCGCGCCGGGCCGCAAGCAGCTCGTCGGCCTGCTGACCAGCCGATCCCGACGATCGTGCTGGAGGAAGGCGCGCAGATCGTCGCCGACTCCGGACCAGCCGATCCCGATGACGATGCTCGGCCACGTCACCTCGTCCTACTGGTCGGCGAATTGCGGCCGGTCGATCGCGCTGGCGCTGGTCAAGGACGGCCGCGCCCGCGTCGGCCAGACGCTGCTATGTGCCGATGGCGAGCGAAACCATTGCTGTCGAGGTCACGGGCACCGTGTTCTTCGACGAAGAAGGAGGCCGCGTCAATGGCTGAGGCTGCCCGCATTCATCCGCTGGAACACCACGCATTCGCGGCTTCCGGCATTTCCCTGCTGCCTGCGCCCTCCGCCGAGCGCGTCAGCCTTCGCGCCCGGCCCGATGCCGTCGTTCCGCTAAGCCAGGCGCTGGGCCTCGATCTGCCGGTGACGCCGCGCGCGAGCGCCTCGTCCAACGGCCTTGCCGCCTTGTGGCTCGGACCCGACGAGTGGCTGCTGATCGCCAAGGACGGCACCGGCCTTGCCGCGCGCCTGACGGGCATCGAGGGCGGGCTCTACAGCGCCGTGGATGTGTCGCACCGCAACACGGCCATCATCGTCGAAGGCCCGAAGGCAGCAAACGTCATCAACTCGGGCTGCCCGCAGGACCTCTCGCTTGCCGCTTTTCCAGTGGGAGCCTGCGCCCGCACCCTGCTGGCGAAGTCCGAAGTGATCCTCTACCGGCAGGGCGCCAACAAGTTCCGTGTGGAATGCTGGCGTTCATTCTCCAATTACGTTTGGCTTTACCTGGTGGATGCGGCTAAATCTGCCTGAGCGCTTTCGGGAGAAACTGCCAGACATGATCCGTTCAAGACTTGTGCTGGTTTTCCCCGGCTTCGAGAAGACCACCGCGCAGAGCCAGCTCGACCGCATCCGCCATTGCGCAAGCAAGACCGGCGAGGTCTGGAATTTCTCGTTCGAGCGCAGCAGTGCCGACGCGCCGGCGGGTGCGATCCATGCGGTGAGCGAAAGCGTGACCACAGGCGCGAACTGGCAAACCCGAACGCGCGTGGTGCTGTTTTCCTGGAACGACATCATCGAGGAATACGAGAGCGAGCCGCACCCGAACGCCTTCCTGCGCAACATGCCCAAATTCCTGGCCTTCTTCACCGACGGCACGGTCTGGCGATACTGGAAGGCGAGCTTGCGCTACTTCCTTTTCACCATCTTCCCGCTGCTGCTGATCGCAATCTTCCTTGCGGTTTCGGCTGGGCTGTCCTGGTACATTGCCGGTCTGGCGCTGGAAGGAGCCAGCCGTCTCATCAGCGCGACAGCCCTGACGATCGTCCTGACGCTGGTGCTGTGCAAATGGCCGGGCGAGCGGATGTACCTGCTCTTGACGATCAACGACTGGGGCTTTGCCCGCGACATGGTCAACCGCGTCAATCCGCAGATCGAGGAGCGGTACCAGCAATTCGCCGATATTCTGGCGCGCGAGATCGCGGCATCGAACCACGACGAGATCATCGTTTCCGGCCACTCATTCGGCTCGGTCTGGGCCGTGGCGGCGCTGGCGCGGGCGCTGGAGCAGAACCCCCAATTGGTGAGCGGCAAGAAAGTGGTGTTCCTCGCGCTCGGATCGAGCCTTCTGAAGATCGCGCTCGCGCCCGGTGCGCAGTTCCTGCGCGACTGGACCCGCCGCATCGCCGACGAACCGGCCATTTTCTGGCACGAGATCCAGACCAAGGACGACATCATCGCCTTCTACAAGTCCGACCCCTTTGAGGTGCTCGCCATACCGGCCGCCAAGGCTCGCCTGCGCATAGACCGCGTGCGCTACAAGGATGCGATGGTGAAGAAGCGCTACAAGAAGATGCGCCGCTCGCAATACGAGACGCACCGGCAATACATTCTGTATCAGGATGTGCGCGTGCCGTTCGACTACATGCTGCGGCTCGCCGGGCCGCTCGACACGCGCGAACTGGCGCTGGCGCCGGAAATGACCGCAAAGATTGATGCGCAAGGCCGGCTCGTATAGAGCAGTGGCAACGGCATAAAGGCACGGGAAGCAATGATGGACATCGACTGGGAATTTGCCGGCAAGGTTGTTTGGTGCCTTTTCCTGGTCGGATGGGCCCTGATCCGCTGGGTGCCGAACAAGCGCGCCCGCAAGGTGAAGATCGCCAAGACCTCGCGCACCCCGATCGAGCGCTTCTCCATGGCTGCCTCGACCACGGGGCTTGGCATCATCCCCGCGATCTGGGTATTCACCGGCTTTCCCGAAAGCCTCGACCACGCCACCCATCCGGTTCTGCTGATCATCGGCATCGTGATCTTCGCGCTGTCGCTGCGCCTGTTCCGCATCACCCACAAGGCGCTGGGCGCAATGTGGTCGCACAGCCTCGATCTGCGCGAGAACCACAAGCTGGTGACGAGCGGCATTTACGAGCGCCTGCGCCATCCCATGTATTCGGCATTCTGGCTGTGGGCGCTGGCGCAGCCTTTCCTGCTCTCGAACTGGCTGGCTGGCCTTTCCGGCATCGTCGGCTTCGGAACGCTCTACTTCCTGCGCGTCGGCCAGGAGGAGGCAATGATGCAGGAGCGATTCGGCGATGAATACCGCGCCTATAGCGAGCGCACTTCACGTATCATTCCAGGGGTTTACTAGGTCTGATTTGCCTCAAAAATTGGCAAGGCGGGCGCGTCTTGCCTCTGAATTGCAGCCTTTGTGCAACAGTTGGCTTCAAACCGCAGCGGCATGAATTTATCCCGCTTTACGATGCAACCGTCCCCTGCGAATTAGGGTTTGATTAACCGGTGTCAAATGACATTCCGGTGCTGCAAACAACTGATTCCAAGGCGCAAAATGATTCGCTCGCTAGCCCATAGCCGTTCCCTGACGCTGGCCGCCCTCGCAGGCGCTCTCATGCTTTCCGCCTGCGCTTCCACAGGATCCTCCACCAGCGCCGGCGCTGCGCGAACCAGCGCGCCGGCCGCCGCCGAACTGGCGACCCAGGACACGCCGCGCGTTTCGGCAACCCGAACCGGCGAAGTCTACCTGATGCGCGGCTTGATGGACATCTTCTCGCGCGGCATGGACGTGATGGCCGCCAAGATCAACCGCGCGGGCGTCTATGCGGTCTCCACCAGCTATACCCAGTGGCAGGAGCTGGCGGACAACATCATCGCGCGCGATCGTGCCAAGCAGGTCTCCTATCCGCTGATCATCATGGGACACTCGCTCGGCGCCAACGACGCATCGAAGATGGCGACCTACCTTGGACGGAACGGCGTGAAGGTTTCTTACGTCGTCATGTTCGACCCGACCGAGCCGGGCTATGTCGGCAAGAATGTCGGCAAGGTCGTCAACTACTACATTCCGAACGGCGACAACCGCGTCTACAAGGGATCGGGCTTTGCAGGGTCGCTGCAGAACGTGTCCATGGGCGGGCGTGAGGACATAACCCACACCACCATCGAGAAGAACGGCGCGCTTCAGTCGCGCGTGATCGGCGAGGTGATGTCGCTCACCAAGGCCAAGAGCAAGCCGAAAAAGGCTGGCTGATACAGGCAGTTTCTTTGATGTTTCGGGGCGCGGCGGGAAACCTCCGCGCCCTTTCTTTATTTGCCGCGAACAAGCGGACCTGACGTGCGCCCCCGCTTTCCGGCACGCGGCGTCGCGATTGCCTTGTCGATCCGCCGGCCGTCCAGGTCGACAATCTCGAAATGCCAGCGCCCGATATTGACCTGGTCGCCCGGCTCCGGCAGGCGCCCGAAAGCCTCGATAAGCATGCCTGCGGCCGTCTCGTAGGAGCGCTTCTTGGGCAGCGGCATGGAAAGCGCCTCGGCAAGCTCCGCCACGGGCATCCAGCCGGAGATCAGCAGCGAACCATCCGTGCGCTGGACGATGGCTTCCTCCACCACACCGCCTTCCTGGGCAAACACACCCACGATGGCCTCGAGCAGGTCCGCCGTCGTTACCACCCCGATGAAGTGGCCGTATTCGTCATGCACCAGCCCGATATGCACCGGCGAGCGCTTCAGCGCATCGATCACGTCCAGCGCATCCACCGGCGCGGGAATGATGGGAGCCTCGCGCACCAGCGCGCGTATGTCGGTCGCCTTTGTCACCTTGCGGCCCAGAAGATCCTTCGACCACAATATGCCGATGGCTTCGTCCGGATTGCCGTCATGGACCGGAAAGCGCGAATGCGGGCTCTCGCGGATTGTCTTGAGGATCTTTGCCGGGGTGTCCATCAAATTGATGTAGTCGAGGTCCACGCGCGGCGTCATGAAGCTGCGCACCGGCCTGTCGCCGAGCCGCATGATGCGCGTGATCATCTGCCCCTCGCCGGGCTCCAGCACGCCGCTCGTCTCCGCCTCCGCTATGAGGGCGCGGATCTCGTCCTCGGTGACGCCCTGTTCCAGATGCGCGCCCTGCCCCAGCAGCCTCAGCACCAGCCTGCCGGAATGGTCGAGAACGAAAACCAGCGGCCACGCCACGCGCGACAGCAGCATCATTGCCGGAGCGACGGCGCTGGCGATGCGCTCGGGATTGCGCAAGGCGAGGCGCTTTGGCACCAGTTCGCCGACGATCAGCGATAGATAGGTCACCAGGGTGACCACCACCGTCACCCCTGCGATCTCGGCCCAGAACGCCGGCATGCCGGCAGCCGTGAGCCAGTTGCCCAGCCTTTCGCCCAGCGTGGCGCCGGAAAAAGCGCCCGACAGGATGCCCACAAGCGTGATGCCGATCTGCACGGTCGAAAGAAACGCGCCCGGATTTGAGGCCAGCCGCAGCGCGATGCCCGCACCGGCAGAACCCGCCTTCTCCAGCACCTGCAGGCGCGCCGGGCGGGAGGAAACCACCGCAAGCTCCGACATGGCAAGCAGGCCGTTCACGAGCGTGAAGACGAACACCAGGGCGATTTCAGCATAGAGCATCGAATATCCAGTGCGTCCGGCGGCGGCGACGGCGTTCGCTCGGGTGCTGCCGCCTTTGTAACCTTGCCGTCCGCATTGGCACAAGGCGCGCGCATCGCGCAATGCGCCGGCTGGCCTCGGCACGGTCTTGCAATCCGCCCGGCTGCTGCGTTAGGTCGGCGCAACGACGGCCTCCCGAACCCCCATGGCGCAATCCCGCAATGCTCTCGCACCAGCACAAGACCATTTTCGTGCACATACCCAAATGTGCCGGCCAAAGCGTCGAAAGCGCTTTCCTCACCGATGTGGGGCTGACATGGGAGACACGCGCGCCGCTGCTGTTGCGCGCCAATGACGACCCGCGGCTCGGACCTCCGCGCCTGGCCCATCTGCTCGCCGCCGATTACGTGCGCTGCGGGCATGTGGATGCGCAAGTCTTCGAGCGCTATTTCAAGTTCGCGATCGTGCGCGATCCGTGGTCGCGTGCGGTTTCGCTATACCGGCATTTGCAGTTGAACATGCCTTTCGCCGGTTTCGTTTCGCACTGGCTGCCGCGGCAATTTGCCGGCAGGGGCGACCAGTTCTGGTTCGTCCGCCCGCAGGCCGACTTTCTTTATGGCGAGGGAAAATTGCTTGTCGACCAGATCGTCCGCTTCGAAAATCTGGCCAGCGAATTCCCGGCGGCGGCACAACGCGCGGGGCTGAAATCGCCGCTGCCGCGCGTGAACGCCAGCGCCAACGCACCCAGGAAGAAGACAGGCGGACTGCTCGCAAAGGTCTGGAAGCGGCACGAGAACCACGAGGACTGGCGCGCCTATTACACTCCCGCGCTGAGGGAAGCGATTGGCGCGCTCTATGCCGAGGACGCAAAACTGCTGGGGTACGAGCCCCCGGCGCGCATATGAAAATTCGGGGAATGGTGGGCGTGACAGGGATTGAACCTGTGACCCCTACGATGTCAACGTAGTGCTCTCCCGCTGAGCTACACGCCCATCCGAGGCCGGCGCATAGACCACATGATCCGGCGCGTCAATAGCGGTTCAGGCGCGTCGATGCTGCGGAGCGCTCAGGCAGCCGTCTTCAGGCGGCCGAGCATCTTCTCGACCTCGTTGACGAGGTCGCGCAGGTGGAAGGGCTTGGACAGCACCTTGGCGTCCTTCGGCGCCTTCGAATCGGGGTTGAGCGCCACGGCGGCAAAGCCGGTGATGAACATCACCTTGAGGTCGGGATCGAGCTCGGTGGCGCGGCGCGCCAGTTCGATGCCGTCCATCTCCGGCATGACGATGTCGGTCAGCAGCAGCGAGAACGGCTCCTCGCGCAGCCGGTCATAGGCGCTGGCGCCATTGTCGAAGGCGACCACGTCGTAGCCGGCGTTCTCCAGCGCCTTCACCAGGAAGCGGCGCATGTCGTTGTCGTCTTCGGCGAGCAGTATCTTTGTCATGACCGGTCCTGGCGCAGGGGTGGTAATTCGGTGAATTCCACGGGAAGATCAAGACCATGATTTGGGTAAACAGATGGTGAATCGGAAGGCGCCGGGCAAATTTCCGCAAACCTTGCGATTCACGCGCCACGCGGCTATCTTGTAGTCTTGATCCTGCGCCGCCCGACCGGAAAATGCCAGCCGTAAAGAATCGCAGCCCGATGACCACCGGTTACGACACCAGCCTCAATCCGCCGTTCGACGCTTCTTGAGCCGGCGCAGCAGCGGGTGCCGTTCGTCTTCAATTCGCCCCATAGCGGGCGCAACTATCGCCCGCAATTCCTCGCGCTGACACGGCTCGACCGCGCGGCGATCCGCAAGTCCGAGGATTTCCGCGTCGACGAACTGTTCGCCGGCGCGCTGTCGCAGGGCTGCCCGCTGCTCACGGCGAATTTCCCGCGCGCCTTTCTCGACGTGAACCGCGAGCCCTACGAGCTCGATCCGGCGCATGTTCGAGGGCGAACTGCCGCTCCTTCGCCAACACGCGCTCGGTGCGCGTGGCGGGCGGGCTCGGCACCATCGCGCGCATCGTCGTCGGAAACCGAGGAGATCTATGTCGGCCGCTTGCACATCGACAGACGGGCTGGAGCGCATCGAGACCATCTACAAGCCCTACCATGCCGCGCTGCGCACCCTGCTGACGCGCACCCATGCCCGCTTCGGCCATGCCGTGCTGGTCGACTGCCACTCCATGCCCTCGACGCGCGATGGCGCATCGCGCCGCATCCGGCCCGATTTCGTGCTCGGCGATCGCTACGGCACATCGTGCGCGGCGCAAATCACCTGGGCGGCGGCGCAGTTCCTTTCCGAGCTCGGCTACACGGTCGAGCATCAACAAGCCCTATGCCGGCGGCTTCATCACCGAGCATTACGGCCGGCCGCACAACGGCCTGCATGCGCTGCAGATCGAGGTCAATCGCGGGCTCTACATGAACGAGGCTTCACTGGCCAAGGGCGCCAACTTCGACACGGTTGCCGCCGACATCTGCAAATTCATCGGACGGCTGGTGGCCGTCCCCGATGCCGGACTTGCCGGAATATCCAGCCTCGCGGCCGAATAAAAAAAGACCGCACAGTGTGCGGTCTTGAGTCTGGGAGGAAACGCCCAAGAAGGGCATGCGATACTCTCATATCGCACTGCACAATATATACTGCATTGCACAAGAAACAAGGCCTCCGGCGCAATAATTCACGCGCACGGAAATATTCCCCCTGACGCGATGGAATCCCGATGCAAGAACTCGAACCCTTTCTGCATGAGTTGTGCGACGCTGCGCAGGCGCAAACGCTGCCGCGTTTTCGCGCCGCAATGGCTGTCGAAAACAAGGAGGCCGGCGGTTTCGACCCCGTTACCCAAGCCGACCGAGCGGCCGAAACAGCGATCCGCGAACTGATCATGCAGCGTTATCCACAGCACGGCATCGTCGGCGAGGAGGAGGACGCGGTCCGCGCCGGATGCGGAATATTGCTGGATCATCGACCCGATCGACGGCACGCGGTCATTCATTTGCGGCCTACCCTCGTGGGGCACGCTCATCGGCTTGCAGCACAAGGGCAAGCCGGTGGCAGGCGTGATGGCGCAGCCCTTCACGGGCGAGCGCTTCATCGGCAACGGGGGTGTTTCGCACCTGATCCAGGGCGGCAAGCGGACGCGGCTCGCCACGCGCAAGACCGAAAGGCTCGCAGACGCCCTGATGATGACGACGACGCCCTTCCTGTTCGACGCCGGCGACATCGACCGCTACCGCGCGGTGGAATCAGCCTGCCGCCTCACCCGATATGGCTATGACTGCTACGCCTATGCCATGGTCGCGGCGGGCCAGATCGACCTCGTCGTCGAGAGCAACCTCAAATCCTACGACATCGCGCCATTGATACCGGTCATCGAGGGCGCCGGCGGAATCGTCACCACCTGGGACGGAGAACCGGCGCACGATGGCGGGCGCATCCTCGCCGCGGCCAATGCCGCGATCCATGCGCAGGCGCTGGGCCTGCTACGCTCCTGAAGGCAGAAGTCACGCCCGCGGCGCATCCGCAATTGCCGCAAGTTTTCCGGGCGGCGGGGGCGGCTGCCTGAAATTGCGCGGAGGCGGCAGTCTCGAGATATCCGGCAGTGGAAATTCGATACCCTGCTGTCGCAAGAATATAGCCGTCGTCAGCAGCGCGTCCTCCAGCGCGCCGTGGCGCGTGCCGCGCCGCTCGATGCCGCAATGTTCCAGGCACCGGTCAAGCCTGACCGATTCCAGCGGCCACATTTCGCGCGCCGCCTTCATGGTGCAATAGTGCGGCGTCGTTATGGGTGGCAGGCCTGCGCGCTGCATCTCGCCCTGCAGGAAGCGCATGTCGAAGCTGGCATTGTGCATCACCAGCGTATCTGCCCAGCCAAGCCAGTCGCGAACCTTGCGGGCATAGCTGCCGAACATGTCCTGGTGGCGCAAGGTCCACTCGTCGAAGCCATGGACGCGCTGCGCAAACGGATTGCTTTTCGTCATCGGATCGAAAATCAGGTACAGCGTGCGCTGCGTGACCAGTTCGCCGTCTTCCAGGCTGACTGCGCCCAGCGTGATCAGGCGGTCGTCCTTCGTCAGTCCGGTGGTTTCCGTGTCCAGCACGATGATCCGTCCGGAGGCAGGATGAGCAAACGGCAAGTTGCTCATGCGCAGCGCGCCGACGCTGATGTATGATAAATTACAATGATTTCCCGGCGTCCAGACATACCTGCCCCCAGCTGTCGAGCGCGAAAATGACGCTCTCACCGGAAGCCCGACACCCGCGCCTGTCAATCCGCCGGATGCCGCCCGCAAGCGTTTTCACCAACGCAAACGGGACGCTTGTCGCATAGCCTACAATTCGCTGGTTCCAGGAATGAATGCGTGAAATGCGGCCAGGAATTGCTCGCGATATTGGTCGCGCTCCTGCAGCAGTTCATGCTGTGCGCCGGAAATGACAAGCGCGCGGCCCGAGCGCATCTTGAAGCCCATCTCCTCCACGGCCCGCACCGAGACGACCTTGTCGTTGCCGGCGGCGATCAGCAGCGTGGGAATGGATATGCTGCCGATGAAATCGGGCTCCCACACCCGCTCCATGGCCTTGCTCGCGGCGAATATCCAGGCGGCGGTCGCGCCGCCGACCGCGAGTTCCGGATGGCCTGTCGCAAGTGCCGAGTTGCGCGAGAACCGGCGCATGTCGGAGGTGAGCCGGTTGCCGGCGAAACGGCGGTTCTCGTGCATGTTGCGCCCTGCACCCATGTAGACCGTGCCGAGGCCTATGGCGCACAGGAACCCCGCCAGGAACGTCAGCTTGCCCTGCGAAACCGGCATGTCGCCATAGCGCAGCAGCGGGCTGGCGAGCACCATGCGCTGGATCCGGTTGCTCATCTTAGGTGCGGCCGCTAGCGCCACCAGCGCACCAAGCGAGTGGCCCAGGATGAAGTATGGCGGACGGCAATCGGGCAGCGCCACATTGGTCATGATCGTCTCGAGATCGGTGACATATTGCCCGAAATTGTCGATGTAGCCCTTTTTCGGGTCGCGAACGCAGCCGGCTCGAGCCGCCCTGCCCGCGCCAGTCGAAGGTGCACACGTCGAATCCCGCCTCGCGCAGGTGGGTGACTGTCTCGAAGTATTTCTCGATGAACTCCGCCCGGCCGTGAAGCAGCACCACGGTGCCCTTGCAGGGCGGCTTGACCGTGCGCCAGTAGGCGTGCCGCAGCAGCGCGCCATCCGGCGTTGCCGTGGTCCCGGCATGGGGATCATGCGGGATCGGATTGTCGTCGCTGGAGATGAGTTCCATGGAAGGCTCGCGGATGGTGCGTTCCATCCCATAAGCAACTCGCGGCATTGCCACAAGACCGCTGCCCCGCGGCAAGCTTTTCAGACGGGTTTCCTGCGCTTCGGACGGGTCTTGAAATTGCACGAAAGGCTTCCCAAATCGGGGTCGAGGCGCCAAACGGGCCTCGGAATGGCCCGTCCGCTGCCCAAACGGGGGTGGAGGCGCCCGCAACATGCGCAAACTGTCGCTTCAAAGGAGGACTATCATGCGTGCAATAGACTTTGCTCCCCTGTACCGTTCGACCGTCGGCTTCGACCGGCTTTTCTCCATGCTGGACAATATGGGCCAGCCCGAGGCCGCGCCGACCTATCCGCCCTACAACATCGAGCGCACCGGCGAAAACGCCTACCGCATCTCCATGGCGGTTGCCGGATTTGCCGACAACGAGCTTTCGATCGAGTCGCGCGAAAACACGCTGACCGTGAAGGGCGAGAAAACCGAGACCAAGGAAGACGGCGAGAAGGAATACCTGTTCCGCGGCATAGCCGCCCGCAGCTTCGAGCGTCGCTTCCAGCTTGCCGACCATGTCGAGGTGAAGTCCGCAAACCTTGAAAACGGCCTTCTGCATATCGAACTCGTGCGCGAGATTCCCGAGGCCATGAAGCCGCGCAAGATCGAGATCGCAAAGGCGCCCAAGCGCGTCAAGCAGATCGAAGGCCAGCAGGCCGCGTAAGCTTCGGGCACATGTGAAATGAAGAGGGCGCCGTCAGGCGCCCTTTTTCATGCGACTTCCAGCGGCAGGAAAAGCCCCGCCGTCAGGGCCAGCGCGAAAGTCCCGGAAAGATCGAATTGCGCATCCTTAGCAAGCACCACGCCGGCAGCTTCGCCAAAAGTATTTCCCGCCACCAGCATCGACAGGAAAGCATGCTGATCGGGCGTCAGCGGGTGAACTTCGACCTGCAGCAGCGGTCGCGTCACCAGCATTGCCTGCGGCCGGGTTGCATCCGTCCCGCCCTGCGGCCGTCCGTGGCGCCACCCGAACAGATCGGCGATCGCGTAGTTGGAGCACACCAGCGCGGCGGCCGGATGTGGCGCAAGCCTCAGCGCCATCGTTTGCTCCGGCGCAAGTGCGGCAAGTTCTTCAGTCGAAAGACAGCCCGCGTCCGCCGCGTGAAAAGCATCGATGCAGGCCCGCTCTACACGGGCGACGTCGCCCAGGTACGGCGCGGAGCGCAGCGGCGAAAAAGCGTCGAGGAAATTTGCGAAATTCTTCGCCATAGCGTTGCATCATCGCGGAACGCGGCGGATGGCTCGCCACGAAATTGCGGGCGACGCGCGCGAAGTTTTCTTCGCCCATGATCGCCAGCACGGACGGAAAGCTGCCGCGCAGCGCCTCCATCAGGCTGACCACGACATTGTTGCGATAGACGCCATAGCGCCTTGTCGCGGGACCGCCATCGGGTCCGGTCACCTCCGCCGGAATGGCGATGTCCGGATCGAGCAGCGCTGCCGCGAATGCCGGGTTCACGGCATCTGCCTTCCCACGCGATTGCTGCAAAGGATCGCGTCGGCGCGCTGCGCCTGCGCCAGCAGCACCGGCCATTGCGGCACGTCGTTGTCCCATTCGACGAGGCTGGGCAGCGGACCGGTCCGCGACAACACGAGCGCGTAGAGTTCCCACACATCGTCTGAAACCGGCCGGTCGTGCGCGTCGATCAGCAGGGCGCGGCCAAGATCGTCGTGATCGCCCGCGTGCCCCGCCAGATGGATTTCCTGCACATGCTGCAGCGGATAGTCGAGTATGTAGTCGCGCGGGCTGTAGCCGTGATTGGTCGCGGACACGAAAACGTTGTTGACGTCGAACAGCAGCCCGCAGCCTGAGCGCGCTGCGATCTGCGCCATGAAATCGACCTCGGACCAGTCGGACTGCGCGAAGGTCACATAGGTGGAGGGGTTCTCGATCAGGATCTGCCGTCCGAGCGCGCTTTGCACGGCATCCACATGCGTCGACCACGCGCCGCAAGGTCTCGCCCGTATAGGGAACGGGCAGCAGGTCGTTGTAATAGATATCGTCATGCGTCGACCACGCAAGGTGCTCGGAAACGAGCCCCGGCCGGTAATGCTCGACCACCGCCTTGAAGCGCGCGAGATGATCGGGGTCGATGTCCCGTTCGCCACCAATCGACATGCCCACGCCATGGACGCTCAGCGAATAACGTTCGCGGATGTCGCGCAATTGCGCGTGCGGCATGCCGCCCGCCCCCATGTAATTTTCGGCGTGTACCTCGAAGAAGCCGACATCGGCACCGGTATTGAGAATTTCGGCCACATGCTCCGGCTTGAGGCCCACCCCGGCACGCGCCGGGAGGGGTTTTTCGCCAAAACAGGAGGCAGGCAGGTTTCCTTCAAGGATCGTCTGCATGCCGGGGCCGCCCTGTTGCGCTGTTTACGACGGCAGGTTGCGGTCGAGCGGCTTGTCGGACCCCTTCAGGACCTCGCCATTGACGTCGATCGTGATTTCATCGCAGGAATTGCCCTCGACATATTTCCATGCGTTTCCCTGGCCATCCACTTTTGACGTGCCCGCGCATGTCGTGCCCGGTCCCGCGGCGCAGTCGTTCTTGCCCGCCAGCGCAATGCCGAAGCACTTGAGCTGTGCCGCATTGGCGGGCGTGGCGTTTGCTGCAATGGCCAGTGCTGCGCTGAGTGCGCCAGCCACGATTGCTGCTGATGCGACGGTCTTGTTCATCTCGTCTCTCCTGTTGACCCGGTGCTTCCGTGCCCGATACCGGAAGACACACGCATGGTGCGCCGGCACTTTATTGCCGCACCGCGGCTTCACTTGGAAATCAACCCCGCGTCACCGTATCAGACAGCTTGATAATCTAAAGGAGAACGCATCAACGGCAAAGGGCCCCGAAGGCATCCACATCCTCCACACGCGTTGCAAAACTGGTGACGAAGCGGGCAAGAATTTCCCCGTCTTGAATTTCGCCATCGAGAAAATGCGGCGCGGACCAAGGCGCAAAGAGCACACCCTGACGCTGGAGATGATCGGCGGCGTCCTGCGCCATGATCAGGAAAACCTCGTTGGCCTGGGGTTCCCATGCAAGGCGCACCTTGCGCGATTCACGGGCATGGTCGGCGAGGCGCGAGGCCATGGCATTGGCGTGCCGGGCAAGCCTGAGCCACAGATCGTCGGCGAAATAGGCCTCGAACTGCGCGGCGATGAAGCGCGACTTGGAAAAAAGCTGCGCCGCCCGCTTGCGCAGGAAAGGCAGTTCCTTCGCATTGGAAGGGTCGAGCACCACCAGCGCCTCGGCGCACCAGCAGCCATTCTTGGTCCCGCCGAAGGACACCATGTCCACTCCCGCCTCCACGGTCATCTCGGCGGCTGTCGCGCCAAGCGACACCAGCGCGTTGGCAAATCTGGCCCCGTCCATGTGCAGAGGCAGTTCGTGCTCCCGGCATATCCCGGAGATCGTCCTGATCTCGTCAAGCGAATAGACCGTGCCTGCTTCACTCGCCTGTGTGATGGTGACCGCCATCGGTTGGCCGTGATGCACCGCGCCGGCGGGGAACTTCGAGATCGCCTTGCGCAGCCTGACGGGATCGATCTTGCCGAGCGCTCCATCGACAGGATGGAGCCGCGCACCGCCGGTGAAATACTCCGGCGCACCGCATTCATCCTCGATGACGTGCGCCTCGCGGTGGCAAAAGCTCACGCCGCCAGGCTTGTTGACGCTCGCCAGCGCCAGCGCATTGGCGGCCGTGCCGGTGCCCACGAAGAATACCGCCACGTCGCGCCCGAAAATCTCGCTGAAGCGCGCTTCTGCACGCCGGTCGATTTCGCTGTTGCCATATGCCGGGACGAGGCCGCCGGAATTGGCGGCAAGCGCCGCGCTGATGGCCTCATGCGCGCCGGCCCAGTTGTCACTGCCAAAATGCATGATGTTCTCCGTGAAGGTTTGCACCTTGAGAACATGTTTGACGCGGTGTTGGAAGCGCCATGCCGCAAGGCCGGCGCAAAAATGAAACCCGGTCCCGGAAAACCGGGACCGGGCTCTTGCGAAGCCGATCATGGCAAAGTGGCTTGCCCGTCCTTGGATCCCGCTCTGGGGGCGACAGTTCGGGAGGCGCGGACAAACGTTCCATGACCAACTTCGAAGGGAAACCGATCCGCAGGACTTGCGGCAAATTTCTTGTCTGGCCGGTCCCTCGGCACAGTCTGGTACGCCACATAAAAGTCGGATAGTCGCCCTTGCAAGAATTTAAGCTATCGTGACCGCGAACAACTCGCAACACCCGACGCTGTCGGAAACAAAACAAAATTACCGTGTTACAATCCGCCACAGAAGTTTCGCTTGCTCTCGATGGGCAATTCTGGCAGCTTTTGCGATGATAGGACAGGAATGCTGTCCTTTTTTTGCAAGACCGATTGTAAATGCCGCACGCCGGTCCCCTTCGGGAACGGGGTGCGAAACGCCCGCAGGCTGCGATGCTGTCGCATGCATGGCCGGCGAAGGAGGAGACGACGATGAGCGCATCCGTTTCGAACGACGGCAGGATCGGGCTTTACGACCCGCGCAACGAGCACGACGCCTGCGGCGTCGGCTTCATCGCCGACATGAAGGGCGCGCAAGTCGCACCAGATCGTGCGCGGACGGCCTTGCCATGCTCGAAAACCTCACCCATCGCGGCGCGGTCGGCGCCGATCCGCTGATGGGCGACGGCGCGGGCATGCTGACGCAGATTCCCGACCGCTTCTTCCGCGAGGAGATGGCAAAGCAGGGCATCGACCCTGCCGCCGCCCGGCCACTACGCCGTCGGCTATCTCTTCATGCCGCGCGATGCCGCAGCTCGCAGCCCATATCGAGGGCATCATCGCGCGAGGTGGCGCATGCCGAGGGCCAGCCGCTGCTCGGCTTCCGCGACGTGCCGGTCGACAATTCCTCGCTGTCCAAGGCGCCGGACATTGCGGCATCCGAGCCGGTCCACCGGCAGGTCTTCATCGGCCGCGCCGCCAATATCGAGAACGACGACGACTTCGAGCGCCGGCTCTACGTGCTGCGCAAGGTCATCTCGAACCGCATCTATCGAGGAGACGGACGGCCGCGACAACGGCTTCTACATCGTGTCGCTGTCGGCGCGCACCATCGTCTACAAGGGCATGTTCCTCGCCTACCAGGTCGGCGCCTATTACAAGGACCTCACCGACCCGCGCTTCGAGACGGCGCTGGCGCTCGTCCACCAGCGCTTCTCGACCAACACCTTCCCGTCGTGGAAGCTGGCGCATCCCTACCGCATGGTCGCCCACAACGGCGAGATCAACACGCTGCGCGGCAACGTCAACTGGATGGCGGCGCGGCAGGCTTCGGTCGACTTCGGAGCTCTTCGGCAACGACATCTCGAAGCTGTGGCCGATCTCCTACGAGGGCCAGTCGGACACCGCCTGCTTCGACAACGCGCTCGAGTTCCTGTTGCAGGGCGGCTATTCGCTGCCGCACGCCATGATGATGCTGATCCCCGAAGCCTGGGCCGGCAACAAGCTGCATGGATGCCGATCGCAAGGCCTTCTACGAATACCACGCCGCGCTGATGGAGCCGTGGGACGGCCCGGCCGCCGTCGCCTTCACCGACGGCCGCGCAGATCGGCGCGACGCTCGACCGCAACGGCCTGCGCCCGGCGCGCTACATCGTGACCGACGACGACCGCGTCATCATGGCGTCGGAGGCCGGCGTGCTGCCGGTTCCGGAGGAGAAGATCGTCAAGAAGTGGCGGCTGCAGCCCGGCACGATGCTGCTGATCGACCTGGAGAAGGGCCGCATCATCTCCGACGAGGAGATCAAGTCGGAGCTCGCCGGCAAGCACCCCTACGAGAAGTGGCTGACGAACACGCAGCTCATCCTCGAGGACCTGAAGCCGGTGGAGCCGCGCGCGCTGCGCCGCGACGTGTCGCTGCTCGATCGCCAGCAGGCCTTCGGCTACACGCAGGAAGACACCAAGCTGCTGATGTCGCCGATGGCGACCACCGGCCAGGAAGCCGTCGGCTCGATGGGCACCGACACGCCGATCTCGGCGATGTCGGACAAGTCGAAGCTGCTCTACACCTATTTCAAGCAGAACTTCGCGCAGGTCACCAACCCGCCGATCGATCCGATCCGCGAGGAGCTGGTGATGAGCCTGGTCTCGTTCATCGGACCGCGGCCGAACATCTTCGACCTCGTCGGCTCGTCGCGCCGCAAGCGGCTCGAAGTGCGCCAGCCGATCCTGACCAATGGCGATCTCGAGAAGATCCGCTCGATCGGCCACACCGAGGACCGCTTCGACACCAAGACGCTCGACATCACCTATGCCGTCGCTCGAGGGCGCGGACGGCATGGCCGGTGCGCTGCGAGCGGCTGTGCGAGCGCGCCGAGGCGGCGGTCGCGGGCGGCTACAACATCATCATCCTGTCCGACCGCCAGGTCGGGCCGGACCGCATCGCCGATCCCGGCGCTGCTGGCGACCGCGGCGGTGCACCATCACCTGATCCGCAAGGGCCTGCGCACCTCGGTCGGCCTCGTCGTCGAATCCGGCGAGCCGCGCGAGGTGCATCATTTCTGCTGCCTCGCCGGCTATGGCGCCGAGGCGATCAACCCCTATCTCGCCTTCGAGACGCTGCTCGACATGCACAAGCGCGGCGACTTCCCCAAGGAGGTCGACGCCGACGAAGTGGTCTAGCGCTACATCAAGTCGATCGACAAGGGCATCCTCAAGGTCATGTCCAAGATGGGCATCTCGACCTACCAGTCCTATTGCGGCGCGCAGATCTTCGACGCCATCGGCCTGGCGCGCGAATTCGTCGACAAGTATTTCACCGGCACCGCGACGACGATCGAGGGCGTCGGCCTTGCCGAGATCGCCGCGCGAGACCGTGCGCCGCCACGCAGCCGCCTTCGGCGACGATCCGGTGCTGCGCAGCACGCTCGAAGTCGGCGGCGAATACGCCTTCCGCATGCGCGGCGAGGCCCATGTCTGGACGCCCGAGCAACGGTCGCCACCCTGCAGCATGCCGTGCGCGGCAACTCCTTCGAGAACGTACCAGGAGTTCGCCGACGGCGATCGACACTCGGTCTCGCGGCAGACGACGACCATCCGCGGCCTGTTCCAGATCAAGATCGCCGAAGAGATCGGGCCGCGAGCCGGTGCCGCTCGACGAGGTCGAGCCGGCCGCCGAGATCGTCAAGCGCTTCTCGACCGGCGCCATGTCGCTTCGGCTCGATCTCGCGCGAGGCGCACACGACGCTGGCCCGCGCCATGAACCGGATCGGCGGCAAGTCGAACACCGGCGAGGGCGGCGAGGAGCCGGACCGCTATCTGCCGCTGCCCGACGGCAGCCAGAACCCCGAGCGCTCGGCGATCAAGCAGGTCGCCTCGGGCCGCTTCGGCGTGACGGCGGAATATCTCGTCAACTCCGACATGATGCAGATCAAGATCGCGCAGGGCGCCAAGCCCGGCGAGGGCGGCCAGTTGCCCGGCCACAAGGTCGATGCGACCATCGCCAAGATCCGCCACTCGACGCCGGGCGTCGGCCTGATCTCGCCGCCGCCGCACCACGACATCTATTCGATCGAGGATCTGGCGCAGCTGATCTTCGACCTGAAGAACGTCAACCCGGACGGCCGACGTCTCGGTCAAGCTCGTCTCGGAAGTCGGCGTCGGCACGGTCGCGGCCGGCGTCGCCAAGGCGCGCGCCGATCACATCACCATCTCCGGCTATGACGGCGGCACCGGCGCTTCGCCGCTGACCTCGCTCAAGCATGCCGGCTCGCCCTGGGAGATGGGCCTTGCCGAGACGCAGCAGACGCTGGTGCTGAACGGCCTGCGCTCGCGCGTCGCGCTGCAGGTCGATGGCGGGCTGAAGACCGGCCGCGACGTCATCATCGGCGCGCTGCTCGGCGCCGACGAGTTCGGCTTCTCGACGGCGCCGCTGATCGCGGCCGGCTGCATCATGATGCGCAAGTGCCATCTCAACACCTGCCCGGTCGGCGTCGCGACGCAGGACCCGGTGCTGCGCAAGCGCTTCAAGGGCACGCCCGAGCACGTCATCAACTACTTCTTCTTCGTCGCCGAGGAAGTGCGCGAGATCATGGCGCAGATGGGCTTCCGCAAGTTCGAGGAGATGATCGGCGAAAGCCGAGCTTCTCGCCAAGACGCGGCATGATCGACCACTGGAAGGCCAAGGGCCTCGACTTCTCCCGCATCTTCCACAAGCCGGAGCGCCGAGCGCGCGCAGATCCACTGGACCGAGCGCCAGAACCATCCGATCGACGACGTGCTCGACCGCAAGCTGATCGAGAAGGCGATGCCGGCACTCGAGACCGGCGAGCCGGTGCGCATCGAGATGCCGATCACGCAACGTCGACCGCTCGGCCGGCGCCATGCTGTCGGGCGAGGTCGCCAAGCGCTACGGCCATAAGGGCCTGCCGGACGACACGATCGCCGTGACGCTCACCGGCACGGCCGGCCAGAGCTTCGGCGCGTTCCTGGCGCGCGGCGTCTCGTTCGACCTGCAGGGCGACGGCAACGACTATGTCGGCAAGGGCCTTTCGGGCGGGCGCATCGTCGTTCGTCCGCCGGAAAACTCGCGCATCGTGGCCGAGCAAGTCGATCATCGTCGGCAACACCGTGCTCTACGGCGCGATCGCGGGCGAGTGCTATTTCCGCGGCGTCGCCGGCGAGCGCTTCGCCGTGCGCAACTCGGGCGCCATCGCCGTCGTCGAGGGCGTCGGCGACCATGGCTGCGAATACATGACCGGCGGCATCGTCGTGTCATCGGCGAGACCGGGCGCAACTTCGCGGCCGGCATGTCGGGCGGCATCGCCTATGTGCTCGACGAGACGGGCGACTTCGCCCAGCGCTGCAACATGGCGATGGTCGAGCTCGAGCCGGTTCCGGAAGAGGACGATCTGCTGGAGAAGCTGCACCATCATGGCGGCGACCTCGCGCACAAGGGCCGCGTCGACGTCTCCTCCGACATGAACCATCACGACGAGGAGCGGCTCTACCAGCTCATCTCGAACCACATGCACTACACCGGCTCGAAGCGGGCGAAGGAGATCCTCGACAACTGGGCAGACTTCCGGCCGAAGTTCGTGAAGGTCATGCCGGTCGAATACCGCCGCGCGCTGCAGGAAATGGAAGCATGCGCTACGGTGCGCAGGCGGCGGAGTAGCGCTCGCGCCGAATGCAGGCTGAGACACAAGTCAGGGCGCATCGGTTTTGCCGATGTCGCCGGGCTGAAACTGGAAAACTGGATGCGGCGATGATGCCGATCAGGTGGGGTTGATGGGCAAGGTTACAGGTTTTCTCGAGATCGACCGGCAGACGCGCGAAGTACCAGCCGGCGTCCGACCGCATTCGCCACTTCCGCGAGTTCACGCTGCCGATGTCGGACGGCGAGGTCGCGCACCAGGCCGCGCGCTGCATGGATTGCGGCATTCCCTATTGCCACGGCCGAACCGGCTGCCCGGTCCACAACCAGATCCCGGACTGGAACGACCTCGTCTACAATGGCGACTGGGAAGAGGCGATCCGCAACCTGCATTCGACCAACAACTTCCCGGAATTCACCGGCCGCATCTGCCCCGCGCCCTGCGAGGAAGCCTGCACGCTGAACCTCGAGGACATGCCGGTCGCGATCAAGACGGTCGAGCAGGCGATCGCCGACAAGGCCTATCGAGACTCGGCTACATCCGGCCGCAGCCGGCCGACAGCGAAGACCGGCAAGCGCGTCGCCGTCATCGGCTCCGGCCCGGCCGGCCTGGCCGCGGCCCAGCAGCTTGGCGCGCGCCGGCCATGACGTGCATGTCTACGAGCGCGAGAGCCGGCCCGGCGGCCTGCTGCGCTACGGCATCCCCGACTTCAAGATGGAGAAGCACCACATCGACCGCCGCGTCGAGCAGATGGAGGGCGAGGGCGTCACCTTCCACTGCGGCGTCAATGTCGGCGTCGAACAAGCCGGCGCCGAACTTGCTCGACCGGCTACGATGCCGTGCTCTACTGCGGCGGCTGCGAGACGCCGCGCGACGCCGGCATCCCGGGCGACGATCTCGCCGGCGTCCACGACGCCATGCCCTATCTGGTGCAGCAGAACCGGCGCGTCGGCCGCGAGAACATCGACAGCGTCGGCTGGCCCGCGCAGGACGATCTTGGCCGGCGGCAAGCATGTCGTCGTCGTCGGCGGCGGCGACACGGCGTCCGACTGCGTCGGCACCTCGTTCCGCCAGGGCGCCGTTGCGGTGACGCAGCTCGACATCCGGCCCGAGCCGCCCGAGAAGGAGGACAAGCTGGCGGTCTGGCCGTACTGGGCGACCAAGATGCGCACCTCGTCCTCGCAGGCCGAGGGCGCCGGCGCGAGTTGCCAGGCCGCGACGCTCGAATTCGTCGGCGAAGAACGGACGGCTCACCGGCGTCAAGTGCTGCCCGGGTCGACGAGAAGCGCCAGCCGATCGCCGGCACCGAGTTCATCATCCGGGCCGATCTCGCCTTCATCGCCATCGGCTTCGCCGGCCCGTTCGAAAGCCCGCTGATGCAGCAATTCGCGCCCGAAACGGCGCAAGGATCGCCGCGGCAACGTGCATGTCAAGGCCAACGACACCGACTACCGCACCTCGGCGCCAAGGTCTACGCGGCCGGCGACATCGCGCCGCGGCCAGTCGCTGGTCGTGTGGGCGATCCGCGAGGGCCGGCAGGCGGCGCGCGCCATCGATCTCGACCTGATGGGCGTGACGACGCTTCCTTATTGATCCGCCTGCTATTGCTGCGGCGCGGGAATGTTCTCGATAACGGTCGGCTTCTTGCCCGGCACAGCTGCTACCGGTTGCGCCGCCGGCTGTGGCCGGCTTGTCGCCAGCGCGGGCTGCGGCATGCCCCAGCCGGCGTCGACCCGGCCAGGCTTTGGCTGGTAGGCCGCACCCTTGGCCACGAGCGCGAAGCTCATGCTGTCCTGCGCCGTCTTTTCGTCAAGGAAGCCTTCGGCGCCCTCCAGCACGTCGCCGCCATCGGCCTGCGGGCTGTCGAGGCCGATGACGATCGTGCGGCCCGTCGCAGCCGGGTCGTATTGGGGCTCGGGCACCGACAGCGGCGCCGTCGGGCGACAGCGATGCGATGGCCGTCTCCGCGCCGAGGCCAATCATCTTGCGCAGTTCCCGCTCGGCATAGAAGGCGAGCTTGCTCATGCCCGCACGGGTCATGTTGATGCCGTCGGCATTGCGCAGCCGCACGATCTGGCCGTTGATGTCGGGACCGGCGCTGACAAACTGCCCCTCGGCATTGGTGAAACCGTCCCACACATCGACGAACCGGCCGCCGGCGGCCTCGACCTTGGCGCGGTAGACCTCGTTGAACACAAGGTAGTCCGTATTCATTGCGCCCGATTTCACCGGTGGCAGGCCAAGCCACAAGCAGCGGCACGTTGCGTGTGCGCACGGCCTTGACGGCAGCATCGACGCGCCGGTCATATTCGGCCTTCCACGGCTCGCTCAGCTTGGCGACGCGCCCCGCCTCCATCCGCATCTGCTGGCGGTCGTTCATGCCGACGAGCATCACCACGGCAACCGGCTTCACCTCGTCGATCATCTGGCCCAGCGCCTCGGGCCAGTTCACGACATCGTCGCGCACCATGCCCGAAAGCCCGGAAACCTTGTTGATGAACACCGCATCCGGGTTGGACGAATAGGCCTGCTCCAGGCCCCAGTGCAGGCTGTCGGCCATGAAGTCGCCGACGACAAGGACCTTCGCCGCGTTCGGCGACTTGACGATGATCGCCTTGGGCACCGGCTGCTGCGTGCCCGCCGTGGCCGTGCTGGTCTGGCCCTTCGGCTTGGGCGTCACGATCACGCGCCGCGTCTTGGGCGGCGGCTCCTTCTTGCGGAAGAGCCCGGGCTGGCGGAAGGCGCCGCCGTTCTGCTTGCGCAGCCCGCCGCCGAACAGCAATTGCAGCAGGTTGGGCCGCTTCGGCTGTACCTGCTCCTGCTCGGCCCGCTGCTTCTTCTGCTGCGCGAAAGCAGCCGTCACACCTGTTCCTTGCGGTGCAAGGCACAGGGCCAGGAAAGCCAGCATCAGAAAAATCGCGATATTGCGTGTCACTCTTGGCCGGCCCTTCCTCGGCGAATTCGGCTAGTGCTTCTTCAATTTCTTCAGCAGCTCCTTGGAAGGATTGCCGTCTGGCTCCATTCCGGCGCTGGCCTGATAGGCGAGAATGGAGGCTTTTGATCCCGATCCGATCGCCCCGTCAATCTCTCCTTCGTAGAAACCCAGTTTGGCCAGAATTTGTTGCACCTGCTTGCGCTCGGTCTCGTTGAGCGGATCATAGCCGCGCGGCCACTTGCCGGCGAACTCGCCCCCGCCAGCGATCCGGTCGGCAAGGTGCCCGACGGCGAGCGCGTAGAAATCGGAGTTGTTGTAGCGCTTGATGACATAGAAGTTCTTCAGCACCAGGAAGGATGGCCCGCCGGCCCCTGCCGGCTGCTTCAGCACGGCCTTGTCGCCCTGGCGCGGGAATGCGCCGCCGCTCACGCGCTTGACGCCCATCTTCTGCCATTCGCCGAGCGAGATGCCGTCCTTGCCCACAAGCTTGGCGTTGAAGCCTTTCGGCAAGCGCGACCTCGTAGCCCCAGGTCTCGCCCTTTCGCCAGCCGTGTTCCGCAAGGTAGTTCGCGGTCGAGGCCAGCGCATCGGCCACGTTGGTCCAGATGTCGCGCTTGCCGTCATTGTCGTAGTCGGCGGCATAGGTCTTCCAGCTCGACGGCATGAACTGCGTGTGCCCCATCGCACCGGCCCACGAGCCGATCATCTCGCGTGGCGCGACATGGCCCGCCTGCACGATCTTCAGCGCGTTGATGAGTTCGCTTGTCCAGAAATCATTGCGGCGCGGTGCGGCATAGGCAAGCGTTGCCAGCGCATGGATAACGTTGTGGTCGCCCATCTTGGCGCCATAGCGCGTCTCGATGCCCCATACCGCCAGCACCACCTGCTTGTCGACACCGTAGCGCTTTTCGATGTTCGCCAGCTGCGCGGCAAACTTCTTCTGCATGGCGGTGCCATTCTTGACCTGCGTCTCGCTTACGGCCGAATCGAGATATTCCCAGACCTTCTTGGTGAATTCCGCCTGCCGGCCCATCTTCTCGACGGTTTCCACATCGGGCGCGGTGATTCCCGCGAAGGCCGCCTTGAATGTCGCGCGCGATACCCCGGCCTTTTCGGCCACCGGCCGGAAGTTGCCGAGCCACTTTTCAAAGCCGGGTTCGGCCGCCGCCGTGCCGGCGCAGGCAAAAATCATCAGCAATGCCGCAGTCAGCAATCGCAAGGGCAAACAGTTCATCGAGCTCTCCGTCGGGTTGGCGGACATGAAACCCGAACTTTACCGGAAAAACTTTAGAAACGGTTTACCATCGGCGATCCGGCAAATTTGTGACGTTGCGGCGTCAAGCCGCAACGTGTTGCCGGAATTCAGACTTCTTAGGCCGGAACAGACACCGCGGTTCCCATCTGGCTGAGCTTTTCTTCCCAGGCGAGCGCCGTCTTGATGATGAAATCGAGATCGTCGTGTCTGGGCTGCCAATTGAGTCGCGACTGGATTCGGTGCGAATTCGCAACCATGAACGGGATGTCCCCGGGCCTGCGCCCATCGAGCACCACGCGGAAATCCCGGCCCGAGACGCGCTTCACCAACTCGACCACCTCCAGCACGGAATAGCCGCGCGAATAGCCGCAATTGGCGGTGAACTTGCGCCCGCCCTGCCGCAGGAATACGAGCGCGCTGTAATGCGCCGCGACCAGGTCGCTGACATGGATGAAATCGCGGATGCAGCTGCCGTCGGGCGTATCGTAATCCGTGCCGAATATCTTCATGTGGCTGCGCTTGCCGAGCGCCGCCTCGCACGCGACCTTGATGACGTGCGTCGCCCCGAGCGTCGAATGACCGGTGCGCTGCAACGGATCGCTGCCCGCGACGTTGAAGTAGCGCAGCATGACATAGCGCATCCCGTAGGCTTCCGCCGTGTCGCGCAGCATGATCTCGCTCATGAGTTTGGAAGAACCGTAGGGCGACATCGGGTTGAGTATCGCATCCTCCCGGATCGGACCGGGGTTCATCGGCGCGCCATAGACGGCGGCGGTCGAGGAGAAGATGAAGTTTTCGACCCCGTTCTTCACCGCGGCCTCGACGAGGTTGCGGGTCGTGCCGGTGTTGTTTTCGTAATAGCGCAGCGGGTCTTCCAAAGACTCCGGCACCACCACAGACCCGGCGAAATGAATGACCGTGTCGATGGCATGTTCCTGGATGATGCGGCCGATCAGGGCCCGGTCGCCTGCATCGCCCTTGATCAGGCGCGCCGTTTCCGGCACTGCCCAGTCAAAGCCGGTGGTGAGATTGTCGACGACGACGACTTCCTCGCCGTGGGCGAGCAATTCCCAAACCATGTGGCTTCCGATATATCCGGCACCACCTGTTACCAGAACTGCCATATGCGCTCCTGTCCATACGTTGAGAGTCCGGGTCGATGTATACGCCGGCATGCTCGCAACCTAGCAGACAAGGGTTAGCGCCGGTTCAAGCGGCGGCGTGTGGTTTTAGCGTTATTGTCAGCGAAGCATTAACCGTGGAGGAAACATGCCCAAGTCGCGTCCCGTCCGAAAAGCCGTGCTGCCCGTGGCCGGCCTTGGCACCAGGTTCCTGCCGGCCACCAAGGCGGTACCCAAGGAAATGCAGACCGTGCTTGACCGTCCGGTCATCCAGCATGTCGTGGACGAGGCGAAGGCCGCCGGCATCGAACATTTCGTGTTCATAACAGGGCGCGGCAAGGGCGCGATCGAGGACTACTTCGACATCGCCTACGAACTCAACGACACGCTGACGCGGCGCAAGAAGCAGGAGGCCCTCGACATATTGGCAGCCAGCCAGCCGGCCGCCGGCGCAACTTCCTTCACGCGCCAGCAGGCTCCTCTCGGCCTTGGCCACGCGGTGTGGTGTGCCCGCGACATCATCGGCGACGAGCCCTTTGCGCTGCTGCTGCCGGACATGCTGATGCCCGACCATTCCGGCAGCCTGCCCGGCATGATGCAGCTTTACAACCGCACCGGCGGCAACATCATCGCCACCGAGGAAGTGCCGTGGGAGGAGACCCACAAATACGGCGTCGTGGTCAAGGGCAACCCGGTCGAGGGCGGTTTCGAGATCAAGGGCATGGTCGAAAAGCCTGCGCCAGGCACCGCACCGTCGAACCTGTACATCAACGGCCGTTACATTCTGCAACCGGAGATATTCGACATTCTGGCAAGCCAGGAACCGGGTGCGGGCGGCGAAATCCAGCTCACCGACGGCATGTTGAAGCTGGCGCAGTCGCAGCCCTTTTTCGGCTACACCTATCCGGGGCGCACATACGACACCGGCTCGAAGGACGGCTTCATCCTGGCCAATGTCGCCTATGCGATGCGAGACAAGGCGCTGGCCGACATGATCGGCGAGGAATTGCGCTCCATGGTGAACGGCAGCTAGCGCTGCAGGGCCATGCCGACGGTAACGGTCGAGGCGTTCCACGAACTGCCCTTGGTGGCGGCATCGAAGGTCTCCTGCTCGACATTCGCCGTGACCGCCAAATAGCGGCTCAGCGCATATTCGAGCCCCGCACCGATGCTCCAGGTGGCGTCATTGGTGCCATCTTCGTAGGTGTCGGTTTGAACCGAGGCCTCGCCCAGAACTGCAAGCCGGTCGTTCACCTGCGTGCGTGACGCGGCGCCAAGCGATTGCGTCACGCTTCCGCTTTGACCGGCAGCCGAGGCGCTGTCCAGTTCGGTCGCCGCTGTAAAGGTGATGTCCGTGCCGCGCACCGGCGACCAGACGAGATTGGCGTTGAGGCTGGGCGTGCTCGACTGTCGCCAGCGTGTCGCCGTCGTAGTCCTCGGTGAGATAGCCGATTGCTGCCTCGCCGCGGATCTTTTCGCCAAGATCCACCGCAACGCCGGTGCGCAGATCGTAAAGCGTGCCATCGACTTCGACGCCATTGCTGTCGACGCTGTTGTCATGCAACCGGCGGCCGATACCTGCCTGCACGAATGGCTTCATCGCCGGGCTCATTTCGTAGCCCGCCCGACCCGTCAGCTGGAAAAGCGTGTTGTTGCGGTCTTGCTGGTCGAGCCTTCCGCCATTTTCCAGCGGCGCGTCGCCGTAAACCGTGCGATCGGCCGAAGCCTTGACGCTGAGTTCGAGCTTCCGCCCGCCGCGCAGCAACTCGGCCGAGCCGCCATATTCCTGCACATCGAACCGCCCGGAATCATCGGACCCGCTGTCTTCCGTGTTGAAGTCATAGTTGGCGCGCAGATTGACCGCATAGCCATCGACGATGTCGAGGCGCAGCTTGCCGGCCACGTTCGCTTCCGGGATAGTCTCGTCCTCGCTGTTGAGCCCCTGCTCGATACCGCCTTGAGCATCGATTGTCGCCTCGTGCCGAGACCAGTCCGAACGCATCGAAACCTTGCCGTTTGTCGTCAGGATCGCCCCCGCCTCGCCATCGGGCGTCCGGCCGGTATTGGTCGAATAGCCAAGCGCCTGGTCGATCCGCGCGAAGACATTCCACGTGCCGGCGCGAAAGCCGACAGGCAGGAACGGATTAACTTCCGGTGGGCGGGCTACGCCATCCTCGATCGGGCCGACGGCCGGATTGGCAAGAGTTTCATCGGGTGCGTCCACTGAATCGGCAAGTGGCTGCAGCGGTTGCTCCGGCAAGGCCCGCCCTTGCGCCTCCTCCTCGATGGAAGGAACCACGACCGGCGGCGCATTGCCTGCGTCGATTTCGTCAAGGGTGTCGAGCGTGTCGAGTTCGGTGCCGGCGGGCGCGGTTTGCGCCGGCACGACGGCGCTGGAGCCGCGAAGCTGGTAAATCACGTCGGCGGAATGCGGGCTGTGCATCCTGCGCATTTGCGACAAGCGCAGATGCACAGATCGTGGCGGCGAATGCCGCCACGGGCGCGGCAAGGCGCAAGGCGCCCGAAAGGCGCCGGTAACGGCGTGATTCGCGATGTTCGATTTTCATTCAGCGCCCGCAATCAGTCTTGCCGAACAGTAAACAGGCATGGTTAACGACTGGTTTCGAAAGCGCTTTTCGGCAGGCGTTACAGACTGTCCAAAATCGTGTAGACGATGCCGCAAGTACAGGAAACCATTGGCGCATGACCAACAAGCCGCTTGAAGTCGCCTCTGCGATCAGGACGATCGAGACCGAAAAGTACGGCCTCGAGGCACTGGTGCGCGCTTTCGACGATGGCCTTCACGAGCCGTTCAGCCGGGCTGTGGCGACGCTCGCCAGGCTGACTGGCCGCGTCATCGTCACCGGCATGGGCAAGAGCGGCCATATCGGCGCGAAGATCGCGGCAACGCTGGCCTCTACCGGCACGCCCGCCTACTTCGTGCATCCGGCCGAGGCAAACCATGGCGACCTCGGCATGATCGCACGTGACGATGCGGTGATCGCGATCTCCTGGTCGGGCGAATCGGGCGAACTGAAGGGCATCGTCGCCTACTCTCGGCGTTTCTCGATTCCGCTGATCGCCATCACCGCGAACCCGCAATCTACCCTGGGGCGCGAGAGCGACGTTTGCCTGACGCTGCCCAAGGTGCCGGAAGCCTGTCCGCATCAACTCGCGCCGACCACTTCGACGCTGATGCAACTGGCCCTCGGCGATGCCCTGGCGATCGCCCTGCTGGAGAGCCGGGACTTCACCGCGAGCGACTTCAAGGTATTGCACCCCGGCGGATCGCTGGGCGCGAGCCTGACGCATGTCTCGGAAATCATGCACACCGGCGAGGCAATGCCGCTGGTGGCCACCGGGACCGGCATGGCCGAGGCCGTGCGATGCATATCGGCCAAGGGTTTCGGCTGCGTCGGCGTGGTCTCTCCCGGCGGCGATCTCATCGGCGTCGTCACTGACGGCGACCTGCGCCGCAACATCACGCGCAACATCATAGAATTGGTGGTGGACGACGTGATGACCCGCTCGCCGCTGACCGTCACGCCCGAAACGCTCGCCAGCAAGGCAATGGCGGTGCTGAACGAGCGCGCGATAACGGCGCTGATAGTCACCACCGGCAAGAAGCCGGTCGGCATCGTTCACATGCACGACCTCTTGCGGATCGGCGTCGCCTGAAAATCGCCTGCGCTACCTTGCGTCCGGTTCGACCAGCAACGTGTTCGATTTCGCATCGACGACGCGAACACGCGTTCCGGCGGGAAGATCGGGGCCGCTGACGCGCCAGACGGTCTCGCCCATGCGCACCCTCCCCTGCCCTTCGAGGATGGGTTCGCTCAGAACCGCGGTGCGGCCGACCAGCTGGCGACCGCGCTCGTTGAGCAGCGGGTCGTCGATGTCCACCGCGCCGTACTGGTTGAGGAAGCGTCGCCCCGCCAGTGCCGCCACCAGCGACAGCACGACGAAGGCGATCATCTGCGTCTGCCAGACCCAGAACGTCGATTCCGGCCCGACAGCCAGCGATATGGTGCCGATGACGAACGCCGATATCCCGAACCACAGGAAAAACGTGCCCGGCGCCAGGATTTCCAGTCCCAGCAGCACCAGCGCCAGAACCCACCAGTTCCACGCGCCGAGGCTGTTGATGATGCTCATGATCATCGCGTGTCTCCATCCTCGGGTGCGCGTGGTGGCACGGGTATCGCGGGTGCGCGCGGCACGCTGCGCGGCTGCGGCCGGGCCGGGGAGTTGCCGCCATTGTTCCCATTGCCGTTGCCGAAGGTTTCCCGCGCGATCTCGCCGATGCCTGCAAGGGCCCCGATGACCGAACTCGAATCGAGCGGCATCAGCACGACCTTCTGGTTGTTGGCGGATGCGATCTGCCCGAGCGCCTCGACATATTTCTGGGCGACGAAATAGTTGATCGCCTGGATGTCGCCCTGCGCGATTGCTTCGGAAACCATGCGCGTGGCATTGGCTTCCGCTTCCGCCGACCGCTCGCGTGCCTCGGCGGCGCGGAACGCCGCTTCGCGTTCGCCTTCAGCCTTCAGTATCTGGCTCTGCTTGTCGCCTTCGGCGCGCAGTATTTCAGCCTGCCGCTTGCCCTCCGCTTCCAGGATCGAGGCGCGCTTGTCGCGCTCGGCCTTCATCTGGCGGCCCATGGCCTGCACGAGATCGGCTGGCGGCGCGATATCCTTGATCTCGATGCGGGTCATCTTGATGCCCCACGAATTGGCGGCCTCGTCGACGACCCGCAGCAGCCGGTCGTTGATCTCGTCGCGCTTGGAGAGCACTTCGTCTAGGTCCATGGAGCCCAGCACCGAGCGGATGTTGGTCATGGTGAGGTTGAGGATTGCGTTTTTCAGCCCCTGCACCTCGTAAGCTGCGCGCGCCGCGTCCAGCACCTGGTAGAACGCAACGCCATCCGCGCTGACCGACGCGTTGTCGCGCGTGATGACTTCCTGCGTGGGCACGTCGAGCACCTGCTCCATCACGCTCAGCTTCTGGCCGATGCGGTCGATGAAGGGGATGATGATGTTGAGGCCCGGACGCAGCGTGCGAATGTATTTGCCGAAGCGCTCGACTGTATAGCTGTAGCCCTGCGGGACCTGCTTTATCCCTGCAAAAAGTACGAAAATAAGCAGCAAGACGAACAAAGCGACGACGATGTCGAAGCCTGAAAAAGCCGGCATGAGTTTCCCCTTTCGATACATGCTGGCGCGTTTTGCGACCCGCCCCTACGGTATAACCGCAGGCGCGGGACAGCACAATCGCGGGCGCTTTCGCGCTCGATGCCCGAACGCGGCCATTGGCGATACTGCACTCAAGCTGGAAAAGATCAGACTTTCATCCAGCCGGCCGCTTCGCGGCGGATCACGGCTTCGATCACGGCCATGCCCTCTTCGCTGTCGTTGAGGCACGGGATGTGGGTGAAGTTCTCGCCGCCGGCCTCATGGAACGATCTCGCCAGCCTCGCCCGCGATTTCCTCGAGCGTCTCGAGGCAATCGGCAACGAAGCCCGGATTGAACACGGCGATGTTCTTGACCCCGTCGCGCGCCAGTTGCTCCACCGTCTTGTCGGTATAGGGCTGCAGCCATTCCTCCGGGCCGAAGCGCGACTGGAAGGTGGTGATGAGCTTGTCCGGCCCCCAGCCGAGCCGCTCGCGCAACAGGCGCGTCGTCTTCATGCAATGGCAGTGATAGGGATCGCCCTTGCGAAATAGCTCTGCGGAATGCCGTGATAGGAAGCGATGACCTTCTCCGGCTCGAAGTCGAGCTTGGCCAGATGCTTTTCTGATCGAGCGGGCCAGCGCGTCGATGTAGACCGGATCGTCGTGATAGGGCGGCACGGTGCGGATCGCCGGCATGCCAGCGCATCTTCATCAGCGCCTCGAACGTCTTGTCGTTGACCGTCGCCGTCGTCGCCGCCGAATATTGCGGATAGAGCGGGAAGATCACGATCCGCTCGCAGCCCTGTTCGCTGCAGCGCCTCGAGACGGCTCGGCGATCGACGGATTGCCGTAGCGCATGGCCCAGTCGACGATGAAGATCGGTCACACCGGCGAGCGCCGCCGACAAGCTTGTCCGCCTGCGCGCGCGTGAAGGTGCGCAGCGGCGACTCGTCGAGCTCGTTGTTCCAGATCGAGGCATAGGCATGGCCGGATTTCTTGGGCCGCGTGTTGAGCACGATGCCGTAGAGGATCGGGTACCAGAGCGCCTTCGGCCATTCGATGACGCGCTTGTCGGTGAGGAATTCCTCGAGGTATTTGCGCATGTTGCGCTTGTCGTGCCCGTCGGGCGTGCCGAGGTTGACCAGCAATACGCCGACCTTTCCGAACGCCACCTTGGGGTGGTCCGGCGGGAGGTGCGATGCAACGGGCTCGACAGTGATGCGCTCAACCTTGTTCATACTGCTTTCCATAAATGCAAGTACGCCAATTTAAAAACGTTATTGCCCGAAAAAACGGGTTTTCCAGCAGGTGCGGCAAAACATACCCGACATTGGGCCAATGGGGCAGATTTGATCTTGAACATGCGTTGTGTGCATGCAAGTTTCAACAACCGCCCGCACAACTTGCAGGGTAACGGTTGAAAAAACAATTCGGAGGAAAATTCCCATGGATCGTCGTTTATTCCTGAAGCGAGCAGCGACCGCAGGTGCGGGTGCAACGGCCGCTACCGCGCTGGCAGCGCCGGCCATTGCGCAGACAAATCCCAAGATCACCTGGCGCCTGACATCGTCCTTCCCGAAGTCGCTCGACACGATCTTCGGCGCGCGCCGAGACGATGTCGAAGTATCGTCACGGAAGCGACCGACGGCAATTTCGACGATCCAGGTCTTCCCGGCGGGCGAACTCGTTCCCGGTCTGGAAGCGGCCGATGCCGTCGTCGGCCGGCACGGTCGAAGCATGCCACACCGCGTCCTACTACTTCTGGGGCAAGGACCCGACCTATGCGCTCGGCACCGCGGTTCCCTTCGGTCTGAACGCCCGCCAGATGAATGCCTGGTTCTACTATGGCGGCGGCATCGACCTGATGAACGAGTTCTACGCCACGCAGAACCTCTATCGCCTGCCCTGCGGCAACACCGGCGTGCAGATGGGCGGCTGGTACCGCAAGGAGATCAACACGGTCGCCGACCTTCAGGGCCTGAAGATGCGCATCGGCGGCTTCGCCGGCAAGGTCATCGAGAAGCTGGGCGTCGTGCCGCAGCAGATCGCCGGGCGGCGACATCTATCCGTCGCTCGAAAAGGGCACGATCGACGCGGCCGAATGGGTCGGCCCCTATGACGACGAGAAGCTCGGCTTCTACAAGGTCGCGCCCTACTACTACTATCCCGGCTGGTGGGAAGGCGGACCGACGCTGTCCACCATGTTCAACCTCGCCAAGTGGAACGAGCTGCCGCCGGCCTACCAGGCGATCGCTGCGACACGGCCTGCGCAGGCGGCGAACGCCGACATGCTGGCGAGCTACGACTACAAGAACCCGACGGCGATCCGCAATCGCTGGTGGCGAACGGCGCGCAGCTGCGGCCCTTCAGCCAGGAAATCCTGTCGGCGTGCCTTCGAGGCGGCGCAGGAGATCTATGCCGAGATCAGCGCGACCAACGCCGACCTTCAAGAAGATCTACGACAGCCAGTGGCGTTCAAGCAGCGACGCCTATCTCTGGGCGCAGATCGCCGAATACAACTACGACACCTTCATGATGGTGCAGCAGCGCACGGCAAGCTCTGACCCACTCCGCGATCCGAATGGAAACGGCCCCGGAGCGAACGCTCCGGGGCCTTTTCTTCTGTGCGCGAGCCGCAGTGCCAGAAGCTCGGCGTCGAGCCGGGCGTTCGCGTTGCCACACGGCGCAGCCGTCAGAGCTTCGGCGGCTGGCGACCAAGTGCAGGTGCGCCGCCCGGAGCAGGCTGTGCGCCGCCCGCCAGCTGCCGCCGCCAGGCGGCGCGCCAGATGCCGCCAGCCCGGATGTGCGGGCAGCTCGAAGCTGATCTGCACGTTCGACGATCGACCGGCGCGCCCTTGTAGTGCATCACCATCTGCGGGAAGGCGATCGTCAGGCCCACCATGATGACCTGGATGCAGACGAAGGGCACCGCGCCCCAGTAGATCTGGCCGGTGGTGACCGGCTGCGATCTGCTTGCCGGTGACCTTGTCGATATACGGCCGCGCGCCGCGACCGAGCGCAGGTAGAACAGCGCGAAGCCGAAGGGCGGATGCATGAAGCTGGTCTGCATGTTGACGCCGAGCAGGACGCCGAACCAGATCAGGTCGATCCCGAGCTTGTCGGCGGCCGGCGCCAGCAGCGGCACGATGATGAAGGCGAGCTCGAAGAAGTCGAGGAAGAAGGCCAGCAGGAAGACCAGGATGTTGACGACGATCAGGAAGCCGATCTGCGCCGCCCGGCAGCGAGACCAGCAGATGCTCGACCCAGACATGGCCGTTGACGCCGTAGAAGGTCAGCGAGAAGACCCGCGCGCCGATCAGGATGAACATGCACGAAGGACGACAGCCGCGTCGTCGCGGCCAGCGCCTGCTTGACGCACGTCGAGGTTCAGCCGGCCCTTGGCCGCCGCCAGGATCAGCGCGCCGACCGCGCCCATCGCGCCGCCTTCGGTCGGCGTGGCGATGCCGAGGAAGATGGTGCCGAGCACCAGGAAGATCAGCGCCAGCGGCGGGATCAGCACGATGATGACCTGCTGCGCCAGCCGCGACATCAGCGTTGATGCTCAGTCGCCTTGTCGAGCAGCGCCGCGAAATAGATCACGAGCGACGCCGATCGTCGCGCCCAGGATGTCGGCATTGGCGCCCTGCGTTGGCGTACAGCCAGACATGCGCGGCCGTAGCCGATGCGCGATCGACGGCACGGCGAGCGCCGACGAGCAGCGAGGTGACGCCGTGGCCCAGCGTGCGCGCCTCGAGCGGCAGGGCCGGCATCGAGTTGCGGCCGGATGATCGACACGAGCAGGATGTAGACGCATGTAGAGGCCGGTCAGCACCAGGCCCGGGATGATCGCGCCCGTGATACATGTCGCCGACCGAGCGGCCGAGCTGGTCGGCCAGCACGATCAGCACCAGCGAGGGCGGGATGATCTGCGCCAGCGTGCCGGAGGCCGCGATGACGCCCGATGCGACGCGCCGGTCATAGCCGTAGCGCAGCATGATCGGCAGCGAGATCAGGCCCATGGCGATGACCGAGGCCGCGACGACGCCGGTGGTGGCCGCAAGCAGCGCGCCGACGAAGATCACCGCATAGGCAAGGCCGCCGCGGATCGGGCCGAACAGCTGGCCGATGGTGTCGAGCAGATCCTCGGCCATGCCGGATCGTTCGAGCACGATCCCCATGAAGGTGAAGAACGGAATGGCCAGCAGCGTGTCGTTCGACATCACCCCCCAGAACCGCTCGCGGCAGCGCGTAAAGCAGCGGCCAGTCCAGCGTGATCGTCGCCGTTCGGACAAGGGCGCAAGCTCGACGCCGATGACGAAGAACAGCAGCCCGTTCGCGGCGAGCGAGAAGGCGACCGGGATAGCCGAGCAGCAGGAAGACGACGAGGCTGAGCGAACATGATCGGCGCCATGTTCTGCGCGATGAACTCCATCATTGCGCTGATCTCCGTCGCGAGCGCCGTGCGCTTCGCAGTTCGGCCGCGTCATGGGTCGGCACGATACGGGGTCGGATCGTCGATGATCGCCGCGCATCACGGCGATCTTCTTGATGATTTCGGAGATGCCCTGGAAGACCAGCAGGACGAAGCCGACCAGCAGCAGAGCCTTGGCCGGCCAGATGATCAGCCCGCCGGCATTGGTCGAGACCTCGCCGCTTCGGATAGGCAGCGCCAGGCATAGGGAACGAAGTAGCCAGATCATCAGCAGCACGAAGGGCATCAGGAAGAAGACGTGCCCGAACAGGTCGATCCAGTGCTGCGTGCGCCGCGAGAACTGGCCGTAGACGATGTCGATGCGGATATGCTCGTTCTGCTGCAGCGTATAGGCGGCGGCCAGCATGAAGGCCGCGCCGAACAGATACCATTGCAGTTCCAGCCAGGCGTTCGACGACATGTTGAACACCTTGCGGATGATGGCGTTGCCGGCGCTGACCAGGACCGCCACCAGGATCAGCCAGGCGACCATCTTGCCGATCCAGGAATTGATTTCATCGATGACGCGACTGATGGCTAATGCAACGGACATCTTCCCCTCCCAGTATCGTTAAGCATTAATGAATTCAGGTAAACGGAGGTGTCGCGCAAAAGTCAAGCAATGCACCAATCTCAGCCGCAAATTGCAGAAGCAGCCGGGGAGCATGCCGTGTAAACTGTGGAGCAAGTGAAAAAAGCGTTCAGGCCGCCAGCGCAGCGCCCAGCAATGTAATGCCGAAAAGGAAGACCATCGCCGCACCGCCAATCTCCACCGCGCGGTGGATGCTTGCGCCCGGTCCGACGCGCCGCCGATGCGGACTGCCGCATCCTTTGCCCAAACCGCCAGCGCCGCAAGCACCGCCACCGTGATGCCGGTGCCTAGCGCCATGGCGAATGTCGAGGCGATTCCCGCGAAATACAGCCCGTTGAGGAACGCGAAGGTCAGGACGATCAATGCCCCCGAACAGGGCCGCAGCCCCACTGCCAGGATCGCGCTCCAGGCTTGCGCGCAAGCCGAAATTCTTCTTGCCCAGGGTCTTCGGGTCGGGCGCGTGCAGATGCCCGCAACTCTCGTCATGAACATGATCATGCCCGTGATGGTCATGAGCATGATGCCCGTGCCCATGATCTCCATGGCCGTGACCATGGGCGTGCCGCGCATGCGAATGATCATGCCCGCCGCCGAAAATCTTGCGCCACAGCAGCCATGCGCCAAGCGCGGTCACACCGGCAAAGCTTGCAACCTCCAGCCACCAGGTCGCGTCCGCCATGCGGATGCCCACCCCGCGCAGCACCAGCGACAGCGCCGCGATCACGGCAATCGCGGTGAGCGCCTGCAAGAAGGCGGAAGCGAAGGCGAGGATGATGCCGCGGCGCGCCGCGATCTCGTTCGCCAGCATGTAGGAGGAAATCACCGCCTTCCCGTGGCCCGGTCCCGCCGCATGGAAGATCCCGTACGCAAAGGATAGCCCGGCCAGCGCGAACACATGCGAGCCGTCCGTGCGCATGTCCTTCAATTCGCCGGTCAGCAGCCGGTAAAAATCAGCCTGCTGGTCTTGCAGCCAAAGCAGCACGGAAGCGAACATGCCCTCCGGCCGGATTGCCTGCTCCGAGGCGCCAAGGCCCAGCGAATTGGCATGCGCCATGCCGGCCGCCACGCACAGGCCGGCGAGTGCAAGGACCAGCAACGAGCCAGTGCGCCCTGCTCAGCTGCATTTGAGGTTCACCCAGGTCATCCAGTCATCGCCCAGATCGGCGTTCTCCGGATTGTTGAAGAACTGCTCGGTAAGCGAGGCCGGATCCTGCGACATCAGCTTGTCGTAGTCGGGCACGAGCACATCGACGCCGCACCCCGCGCCATTGCCCGACACCTGCACCGCCGCTTCGCCCGCAAGCTCGAACGCCACATAATAGGTCGGATCGGCGATCGATACCCGGAACTGCCCGGAAGACGTGTCGACGGGTTTGGCAAAGGTAACCGCGAACAGCATCAGTATCTGCCCGTCGACATAATCCACCATGATCTCCGCCGGCGGCACGAACTCGACCGTATCCTTGCCGAGCCGCACCTCGGTGAAGAAATCCTCCTCGCTGATCGATTTGGTCACTGTCTTGGAGACTTCGGCAAGCTCCTCGGGCTCAAGCACATTGTTGCCGTTGGCGTCGTAGTCCATCACCACGGTCGTCGAGAACAATTCGTCGAACCGCCACACATTGCGCAGTTCGGTGACCTCGCCTGCGCCGTTGCGCACGATCTCGAGGTTCGCGTCGACCATGACGTGCGGATGCGCCAGCGCAACCCCCGTGGACAGGAGCGCCACTGCGGCAGTTGCAACAAGAACTTTACTGATCTTCATGCCCAATGTTCCGATTCGCTGTCACCTGCCATTGCTTCAGCATTCCGGCAGATTGGTGGCATTGCAACCTGCCGCATTGTCACGGTTCAGTTAATGCCGTTTTCGCGGAACCAGCGGGCCATGAAATCCACGAACACTCGAACCTTGGCCGGCACGTGCCGCCTGTGCGGATAGACCGCGTAAACGCCTCCCCCTGCCGGTATGCGGTTTTCCAGAAGGCTCACCAGCGCTCCGCTCTTCAACTCGCGCTCGACCGAAAAATATGGCGCCATGGTAACGCCGAGGCCCGCAAGCGCGGCTCGCTTGGCAACTTCCGGGCTGTTCACCTCGAACAGCGAATTGACCGTCACGGTCACTTCCTTGCCGTCGTCGTCGACGCAGAATCCAGTTGTTGCGGCCCTTCCAGTTGGTGTCGACGATCGCCGGAAACTGCAGCAGGTCGCGCGGCTTTTGCGGCCGGCCGTGCTTTTCAACGAAATCCGGCGAGGCGCACAATACCAGCCGGAAATCGGCGAGCTTCTTGGCGATCAGCGTGGAATCGGTCAGCCGGGAAATGCGGATCGCCACGTCATAGGCGTCTTCCACGAGATCGACGATCCGGTCGTCAAGATTGAGCTCCAGCGTGATTTCGGGATATTCCGCCGCGAACTCGACGATGGGCAGCCCGATCTCGAGGTCGGTCAGCGAGCGCGGCGCGGAAACGCGCAACCGGCCGCGCAGGCCCGATCCCGTCTCGCGCACGCTCTCCTGCAAATCGCCGATGCGGCGCAGGATGTCGATCGCCCGGTCGTAATATTGCTGGCCGGCCTCGGTCAGCGAGAACTGGCGGGTGGTGCGGTTCAGCAGCAGGATTCCGAGATCGTCCTCGAGTTCGCGCACATATTTCGACATCAGCGCCTTCGAGCGGCCAAGCTTGCGGGCGGCGGCGGAAAAGCCCTCCGCGTCCACCACCTCGATGAAGGCCTGCATCCGGGTTAGCGTGTCCAACTTTCCCCCTTGCCGATTTTCGCCAGCTTCGCTGCAATCTACAGCGTAGCCGCCGCTTGTCTATTGCACGATGTCGATGATCCCCGCCTCGCCGCTTTCGCCGCCGAACGCCAGCCGCCGGCCGTTTGCGTCCCAGCCCAGCGTGCTGATCGCACCGCTGCCGCCGCGCCGCAGCACCACGTCCTTGCCGTCATCGATGCGCACCGCAAGCACCATGCCGTTCTGGTAGCCGATGGCGACGACATCCTCCTGCGGATGGCAGGCAACCTGCGTCACCATCACCTGCCCCATGGAGCCGAGTTCCTTCGGGGCCTTGCCCATCGGGCCATCCTTGCCGGAGAAGGGCCACACGATTGCCGCCGGCGCGCCGGAGGAGGCCAGCCACTTGCCCTTGGGCGACCAGGAAATCGACTTCACCTTGGTCGGATATCCCGTCATCCGCATGTGGCGGATATCGGCGAGCCGCCAGCCATGCAGCGCATTCTCCTGCATGGAAGTGACGAGGAACCGGCCGTCGGGCGAGAATGTCACCGCGACATGCGCGCCCTTCCACTCCAGAAACAGCGGCGGGCTTTGCGTGTTGACGAAGCGCAGCTCGACGCCGTTGTAGCGCGCCAGCGCGATGCGCATGCCCTTGGGCGCGAAGGCGATCCCCTCGATGCTGCGCTCGCAAGTGAAGTCCGAGACAGTGCCATCGGCCATGATCGTCGTGCCCGCCCGCCCGGACGCGGCGGCGACCGCCCCCGATGGCCCGCAGGCTATCGCGTTGACCCACTTGCCGTTGGCCGGCCGCAGGGTCCTGATCGAGCCGTCCGCCCCGATCCGGCTGATCGTGCCGTCCTCCCCGCCGGTGACGAGGCTCGCCGCGTCGAGTGCCGGCACCGCGCAGGCGATCCCGCCCGGCAGCGCAACGCGCTTCTCCCCGCCCGCAACGAGCAGCACATTTCCGTCGGCCAGCGCGAAGGCAGGCGTGCCTGAGATGAACCCCGCCCATTCGACATGGGCGCCGGTTTCGAGGGGGGCTATTGTCGGCATCGTCAGGCGGCGCAGGCCGCGAAGGTGCGCTCGAGCTTCTCGCGGTCGAGATTGCGCCCGATGAAGACGAGGCGGCTTTCGCGCTTCTCGCCCTCGCGCCAGGCCGCTGGTGATCGCCCTCGATCAGCATGTGGATGCCCTGGATGACATAGCGCTCGTCATCGCCGTCAAACGCGATGATGCCCTTCAGCCGCAGGATGTCCGGCCCGTCCGTCTGGGTGATCTTCTGGATCCACGGGAAGAACTGGTCCGGGTTCATCTCGCCGCCGACCAGCGACACCGTACCGCACCGTCATGTCGTGGATGCGCGCGTCCAGCCCCTGATGCGCCTGTCATGGTGATGATGATCATGTCCGTGATGGTCATGATCGTGATCATGGTGATGATGGTCGTGATCGCAATCGGGGCCGCACGTGCATGGTCGTGGTCATGGTCCGTGCCTTCGAGGAAATGCGGATCGTTTTCCAGGATGCGCGCAAGGTCGAAGGCGTTGCGGTCGAGCACCTTGCCAAGATCGACGTCGGCGCGCTCGGTGCGGTGGATTTCGGCCGTCGGGTTGATCTGCGCGGATCACCTGCTCGACCCGGGCGAGCTCCGTCGGCGTCGACGAGGTCGGTCTTGTTGAGCAGGACCACGTCGGCGAAGGCGATCTGGTCCTCGGCCTCCGGGCTGTCCTTGAGGCGCATCGGCAGGTGCTTGGCGTCGACCAGCGCCACGACGGCGTCGAGCACCGTGCCTTCGCGCACCTCGTCGTCCATGAAGAAGGTCTGCGCGACCGGCACCGGATCGGCCAGGCCGGTGGTTTCGACGACGATGGCGTCGAAGCGGCCCTGGCGCTTCATCAGGCCCTCGACGACGCGGATCAGGTCGCCGCGCACCGTGCAGCAGACGCAGCCATTGTTCATCTCGTAGATTTCCTCGTCGGATTCGACGATGAGGTCGTTGTCGATGCCGATCTCGCCGAATTCGTTGACGATGACGGCGTAGCGCTTGCCGTGATTCTCGGTGAGGATGCGGTTGAGCAGCGTCGTCTTGCCGGCGCCGAGATAGCCGGTCAGCACGGTGACGGGTATGCGCTCGCCGGCTGCGGCGGCTGAGGTCTGTTCGCTCATGTTCGGTTTCCAATCCTTGCCGGAAACGCGGTTCCGTTCATCGGTTCATGCCGATAGATAAACCGTGGCGGCACGATATTCCAGTGTCGAAATGGCTCAGCAGGAGTGCGGCGAGCGCCGCCTTGCCGTGCTGCTCCCGCAGCAGCTTGCCAGATCGACGCCGGGCGGCACGCCGTCGACGATGCGCCACTGCCCGGCGATCATGACCGGTCGGCCCGGTGCGCGCCGCAAAGGACCAGCGCCGCCAGCGGATCGCCCGCTCCCGAAAAGCGCAATTCGTCGAGCGTGTAGAGCGCCAGATCGGCCTCGCGTGCCAGGCGCGATCACGCCGATGTCGCTGCGCCCGAGCAGCCGCGCCGAGCCTTGGGTCGCCCAGCGCAGGGCATCGAGATGCGTCACCCCCGCCGCGCCATAGCTGAGGCGGCCGATCATCAGGGCGTGGCGCACGCCTTCCATCAGGTTGGAATTGTCGTTCGAGGCCGAGCCGTCGACGCCGAGGCCGACCGGCGCGCCCGCGCGCTCCAGTTCCATCGTGCGGCACTTGCCCGAGGCGAGCACCATGTTCGATGTCGGGCAATGGCATACGCCGACGCCGTGCCGGCCGAGCCGCGCCACCTCGCCGTCGTCGAAATGAATGCCGTGCGCGAGCCAGGTGCGGTCGTTGCAGCCAGCCGCACTCCTCGAGATAGTCCACCGGCCGGCAGCCGAAACTTCTCGATGCAGTAGTTCTCCTCGTCGATCGTCTCGCCCAGATGCGTGTGCAGCCGGCAATTGCAGCGCTCGGCGAGCGCGGCGCTCTCCTTCATCAGCCGCGTCGTGACCGAGAACGGCGAGCATGGCGCCAGCGCCACCTGCCGCATCGAGCCGTGCGATGCGTCGTGGTAGCGCGAGATCACCCGTTCGCAGTCGGCCAGGATCACGTCGATGTCCTGCACGACGCTGTCCGGCGGCAGGCCGCCGTCCTTTTGCGACAGGTCCATGGAGCCGCGCGTCAGCGTGATGCGCATGCCGAGCGCCTCTGCCTCCTCCGCCTGGATGTCCATCGCGTCCTCGATCCCGGCGGGGTAGAGATATTGATGGTCGCTCGCGGTGGTGCAGCCGCTCATCAGCAGTTCCGTCAGCGCCAGCCGCGTCGCCAGCCGGAAGGAATCGCGGTTCACGGTCTTCGCCCAGACCGGATAGAGCGCCTTCAGCCAGTCGAACAATTCCTTGTTGATCGCCGCCGGATGCGCGCGCGTCAGCGTCTGGTAGAAATGATGGTGCGTGTTGATCAGCCCCGGAATGATCACGTGGCGCGAACAATCCGATGACGCTGTCGACCGGCATGGCGGGCGAGCCTCCGGCCGGAACCAGTTCTGCGATCCGCGTACCCGCAACGACCACGCCGCCGCCGGCATTTTCCGCCATGATCGCCAGCGGCTGCTTGAGCCAGGTTCTGCCAGTCGCCATGTTTCCCGCCTTCCGTTTGCCTGCCTGCCTCTACACCGCTTTGACATTTGCCGGCAAACAACAATAGTTGGCGCCAGGAGGCGGGCAATGCCATCGGAACGCGACCTGACGGGAAAGCTGATCTATGCAGCACGGCTGTGCCGTTCGCTGCGCGCCGGAATGCTGGTCGATCACGGCCTGCACGCCGGTCAGGACATGCTGCTCAAGTCGTTGTCGCGCAAGGACGGACAGACCATGGGCGCGCTTGCAGCCGACCTTGGCGTGCGCCCGCCGACGATCACCAAGATGGTGACGCGCATGGAGGCGCAAGGGCTGGTCAAGCGCGAGACCTCCGGCTTCGACAATCGCCTTGCCCTGGTGCATGTGACGCCTGCGGGCGAGGCGCTGCTGGCACGGATCGACGATGCCTGGCGCAAGGCAGACAGCACGGCCTTCGAAAAGCTGAAGGACAAGGATTCGCGCCGCCTCAACAAGATTCTCGACCGCATTCTCGCCAGCCTGGACGGCAAGGACAGCCAGCCACGAAAGGACATGTGACTTTGGCTGCAACTGCAGGTATTCAATCGAAAATGGCTTTGTCTGATTTGCCGTTCATGGCATCGAAGCTGCAATGAGAGTGCGGGAGACCGTTAAACTGGCAAAGACAACGCTTTCCACCATTGCCGAGCATCTCGGCGTGTCGACCGCCACGGTGTCGCTGGCCTTGCGAGACAGCCCGCTCGTCGCCGGCATGACGCGCGAGAAGATCAAGAAGACCGCCGTCGAGCTCGGCTACATCTACAACCGCCGCGCCGCCAGCCTGCGCACCTCGCGCTCGGGCATCATCGGCGTGGTCGTGCATGACATCATGAATCCGTTCTTCGCCGAGATCTTGAAGGCCATCGAGGAGGAACTTGGCAATTCGCGCCGCACCTTCCTGTTGTGCAACCACCATGACGACATCGCCATCCAGACGGATTTCATCGACACGCTGCTGCAGTTCGGTGCCGATGGCGTAATCCTTTCGCCGGCGATCGGCACGACCGCGGCCAACATCGAAAGCATCGAGAAGAACGGCTTGCCGGTCGTCATGATCGCGCGCTGGGTCGAGGGAACGTCCGCGCCTGTCTTCCGTGGCGACGACCGCCACGGCATCTACATGGCGACCCGCTATCTGGTGGAGCTGGGCCATCGCCAGATCGCCTTCATCGGCGGCAAGCGCGAAACCTCCACGGGCCGCGACCGGCGCGAAGGGTATCTTGCGGCCATGCACGAGGCCGGCATCGAGCCCGACCTTGCATGGCAGGTCGGCTCGGCATCCACGCGCAAGGCCGGTTACGACAGTGTTCGCGCGCTTTTTGAATCGGGCATCAAGCCCACCGCGATCGTCTGCTTCAACGATCTCGTCGCCATCGGCGTCATGAGCGGCCTGCGCTCCATCGGGCTGGAACCGGGCCGCGATGTCGCTGTCACCGGCTATGACGATATCTCGGAGGCCGAGATTGCGGCGCCGGCCCTTACCACGGTCTGGAACGGCCAGCAGGAAGTCGGCCGCCTCGCCGCGCGCGCCATGATCGCCACAATCTCCGGTGAGGACGTGCCACGCGAGAAAATCCTCATCGCGCCGCAGTTGCGGGTGCGTGAATCGACCTGCCCGCCGCCACACGCGTAAGTTTTGCAGGTAACCTTTCGCTAACCCGGCGCATGCAAGCTTGCCCCAAGGTTAATCGAGGGGCGATTCGATGAGAAGCATGATCGTGGTAGCGGCGCTGGCCGGCGGCATCTGGTACTCCGCGCCGCAAATCGACACTGCCGCCACCAACCCGCAGGCTGCTGTTCCGGCGCAAACCGCGCAGGAAATAGACGAAAAATGGCGCGTCTCGACCGCTGGTTCGGGAATTGGCGATTGCACCATCACGCTGGAAAATGCACCCCGCGACACCGGTAGGAACATCAGCCTCTCGTCCGGCTGCACCCTTGGCATGCCTGTGGCGCAAGCGAGCAAATGGTGGGAAGACGCCGAAGGCAATATCGTGCTGGCCTCGGCACAGGGCGAAAAAATCGCCGAGTTCGCGGCCGATGAATCCGACGGCATGGTCTCGGTCTGGCCCCGCCACACGCTGGTGACGCTGACACCCGCAGACTGATCAGCGAAAGCGCGCGATCATTTCGCCCAGCGAACGCTTCTGCACGCCCGACGCATCGAAATTTGCCTGATCGAGCCAGGCCTCGTATGCCTGTTGCAGGCCCGGCCATTCGCTGTCGATCATCGAATACCAGGCCGTGTCGCGGTTCTCGCCCTTGATCACCATGTGCTGGCGAAACAGGCCCTCATGCCGGAAACCAAAGCGAAGCGCGGCCCGTTTGGAGGGTTCGTTGCGGTCGTTGCATTTCCATTCATAACGCCGGTAGCCAAGGTCGGCGAAGATGTGCCGCATGAACAGATATTGCGCCTCGGTTGCCGCCGGCTTGCGCGCGATGAGCCCGTTCCACAGGATGTTGCCGATCTCGATCACGCCGTTTGGCGCGTCGATCCGCATCAAAGTCTGGCGGCCAGCGATGCGCCCTGACGCCTTGTCGATCACAACATAGAACAGCGGGTCCGCGCTCGCCGCGGCTTTTTCCAGCCATGGCGCGAAAGCCTCGCGGCTTTCCGGCGGATATTCGCCGAGCCAGCGGAACCTTTCCTGTGCGTCAGCCGTGGTCGAGGCCTCGTAAAGCCCGTCGCCGTGGCGCGCCGGATCGAGCCGCTCGAGCCGCACAAGTCGGCCCTCCAGCACGCTGCGCTCGAGGGCCGCTCGCAGCCTTTCCAGTTCTTCAGGTCCATCGCGGCGTCTCCCGGCATTGCCAAACCAGCTAAGGCTTGCCAGAGATTGCCTGTCGGAAGCAACCGGAAAGGCCAGGCCATGCTGCGAACCATCGAGGGATTCAGCCGTATCGGCGAGGAGAATGCCTTCGCCGTGCTGGCGCGCGCGACCGCGCTTGCCAATGCAGGGCCGCGACATCATCAACCTCGGCATCGGCCAGCCGGACTTCAAGACGCCGCCGCACATCGTCGAGGCGGCGATCAAGGCGCTGCGCGACGGCCACCACGGCTATACGCCCGCGACCGGCATCCTGCCGCTGCGCGAGGCGGTGGCGCGGCGCACGCTCGCCACGACAGGCGTCGAGGTCTCGCCCGAGCGCATCATCGTCGTGCCCGGCGGCAAGGTGACCATGTTCGCCGCGATCCTGATGTTCGGCGAACCGGGCGCGGAAATCCTCTATCCCGATCCCGGCTTTCCCATCTACCGCTCGATGATCGAGTTCACCGGCGCAAAGCCCATTCCCGTGCCGATCCGCGAGGAGAACGGCTTTGCCTTCTCGGCGCAGGAGACACTTGCGTTGATCACCCCGCAAACGCGGCTGCTCATCCTCAATTCGCCGGCCAACCCGACCGGCGGCGTGACGCCGCGCGCCGAGATCGAGAAGCTCGTGGCCGGGCTGGAGCAGCACCCGCATGTCGCGATCCTCTCCGACGAGATCTACGACGCCATGACCTATGACGGCGAGGAGCACGTCTCGCTGCTCACCTTTCCGCAGCTGCGCGACCGGCTGATCGTGCTCAACGGCTGGTCCAAGACCTGGGCGATGACCGGCTGGCGCATGGGCTGGTCGATCTGGCCGCGAGGCGCTCTCTACGACAACGTGCGCAAGCTCGCGGTCAATTGCTGGTCCTGCGTCAACGCGCCGTCGCAATTTGCCGGCATCGCCGCCATCGACGGGCCGCAGGACGCCGTCGCGGACATGATGGCAGCCTTCGACAAGCGCCGCAGGCTGGTGGTGGAGCGGCTCAACGCACTGCCGGGCATTTCCTGCATCACGCCCAAGGGCGCGTTCTACGCCTTTCCCAACGTGTCGCAGACCGGCTGGAAGGCCAAGAAACTGGCCTCCGCGCTTCTGGAGGAGGCCGGCGTCGCGACTGATCGGCGGTCCCGATTTCGGCATTCTCGGCGAGGGCTACATGCGGCTTTCCTACGCGAATTCGGCAGAAAACATCGAACGCGCGATTGATAGAATCGCCCGTTTCCTGCAAGAGAAGACAGCGTAGGGGAGTTTCACGATGAAGAACCGTTTCCTGGCCGCCTTGGCCGCCATTGCCTTTGTGTTTGTAATGCTGCCGGGCGTGTCGCTCGCCGATGAACCCGGCACGGGCCAGCCGCCCGCGGCAGCCGCCTCGGAACCTGCACCGGTTCCCGAAGCGGCCCCGGCGCAATCCACCGAAACCACGCAGCCCGCTGCCAGCGAGCCTGCCGCGACAACGACCGAGCCCGCGCAAGCGGCAGCCCCGGCGGCCCCGGCCTGCAGCGGACAGAACCTCACCTGCGGCGAAGGCCAATATTGCGAAATAGCCGGAAACACCTGCGGCGCGGCCAACGAGGCAGGGACATGCGAGGCGATCCCGCAGGCCTGCACCGAGGAATATGTCCCCGTCTGCGGCTGCAACGGCTTCACCTATCCCAATGACTGCTTCCGCAAGAAGGCGGGCACGTCCAAGGCCAAGGACGGCACCTGCTCGGGGTGATGCTTGACAGGCCGGAACTGCGCTGAACCGCGTTCCGGCCGTTTTCCCTAGCCCCGTCCGACGAAGGGCATCTTCGTCGCCATCACCGTCATGAAAAGCACGTTTGCCTCCAGCGGCAGGCTCGCCATGTGCAGCAGCGCATTGGCGACGTGCTGCACGTCCATGGTCGCCTCGATGGCGATTTCGCCGTTCGCCTGCTTCACGCCCTTGGTCATCGGCATCGCCATCTCGGTCAAGGCGTTGCCAATGTCGAGTTGCCCGCAGGCGATGTCGAACGGCCGCCCGTCCAGCGCAAGCGTCTTGGTCAGGCCGGTAATGGCATGCTTGGTGGCGGTATAGGGGATCGAGCCCGGCCGCGGCGCATAGGCCGATACCGAGCCGTTGTTGACGATGCGCCCGCCCTGCGGGCTTTGCCGGCGCATCTGCGCGAAGGCTGCGCGCGCGCACAGGAATGAGCCGGTCAGGTTCACCGCGACGATGCGGTCCCAATCGGCCGGATCGACCTCGTCTATGGTCTTGCCGGGCAGCGACGCGCCGGCATTGTTGAACAGCAGGTCCACCCGCCCGAACGCTTCCACAGCTCGCGCGAACAATTGGTCCACGTCCGCCGGCTTGGTGATGTCGCACGCGACAGCCAGCACCTTGCCTCCCTGCGCCTCGCCCGAGACGCCATCCAGCAGGTCTTGCCTGCGCCCGGTGACGACGACGTTCCAGCCGTCCTTTGCCAGCGCCAGCGCGCATGCCTTGCCGATGCCGGTTCCAGAGCCGGTTATGATTGCAGTTCGTGCCATGCAAATTCCTCCACGCGCCATGATCGCCCCAGAATGCGTGCCTTGGCAACCGCGATGTTGGGGCTGATTCAAGCCAAAGGCGGCGTCTGAACCGTTACGCCGCCTCTTGGCCGGATCGCGAGGGAGAAGAGCGATCCTCTCGTAGCCGCGCCATGGGGAGGAGGATCAAGGCGGGACTTCCATAAAGTTGCGCTCGAAATCCTAACGAATGGTTAACGCCATTTACGACTACAGGAACGAAAGGAACGGGCGCCCCGCCAGAGCCTGGATCAACACGAATGCGGTGAAGGCGGCGTATCCGGTCGCAGCAAGCCATGCAGCAAGGCGCGCTGCCTGCGGCGCCAACAGACGCGAGGCAAGGAATCCCGCCAGCGGAACGAACTGCATGGCGTGCGCCGCGAAGAAATGCGCCACCCGCAAATCGCCGCCATCGCGCGACCATCCCATGAAGGGCAGCCCGGCTGCGTCGGATTGCGTGCCGCCGACCCAGTGACCGCTGCCGGAGGACATGTAGCCGGCGACGCCCACCGTCATGAAGAAGGTGAGCACGAGGCCCAGCCCCAGCGAAAGCCTGAACGCAGGGTCGAGCGCGCTGTCATGGTCTCGCAAGAAAGCGACGCCATAGACCAGCGACGCCGAGGTCAGGAACACCGCGAATGCGCCCATCACCGGATAAAGCGGCCCCATGATAGGATGCGCGATGTTGAAATGCGTGCCAATCCCGTTCGCGGCGCCGCCGAAGAGCCAGGCAAGTTCTCCCGCAATCGCGCCGACCACCAGCCAGGCATAGATGCGATACCAGCGTCTGCCGGTCATTCCCTGCGGCAGCCATCCGGCGAACAGCGCCAGCGTTCCCAGATACAACGAAAGGGAAACCTCGAACTTGAACGGCTTGTCCCAGACATTGACGCCGTTGATCTGGCGCGCATCCACCGCCATGGCGAACAGCGTGGGTGCCATCATCAGCACGATCAGCACCGTACCGGCCGCAAACACGGGCTCGCGCCGGAAGATTTCGGCCAGCCACCCTGACCGGCCATTTCTGACTGCAACCGCCCTCGGGCGATCCAGAACCATTGTGTTCATCAGACTTCTCCTTTGGTGAAATCAGGCCGCAACAGGCGTGGCCATGCGGGCGCGCACGAAACGCAAGGACTGGAAGGCGAGCAGGCCGGCCGGGCCGAACAGGAAGGTCAGCGCCAGGCATGGCACGACGACCACGAAAGGAATGCGCTCCGCCCGAGCGGTCCGCGCTTCCCAGGCGCCGATGAAAAGATCGAAGGCGAGGTAGTGGATCCAGCCCGCCAGCACCAATTCGCGCGTCTGAAACAGTTTCTCCACATTGGCGAGGCTGTCGAACCCGCCTTGCGCGCCCGACCAGAATGCCAGCACCAGGCCGGTGTAGGCGATTGCCAGCAGCAAGGGGATGAGCGTGCCGCTGATCCTGTCCGTCCAGGCCGCCAGAAAGGGGCTTGCCAGCAGCGTCAGCCATCCGAGCAGCGCGATCGTGTTGACATATTGGAAAAGCACGTCCGGGTTCATCGCAGCATCCCTTCTCTGGTCTTGACACTGTCTAGATACACTGCCGAGTGATGTTGACATTGTCAAGACCAGTATCTGGATTTATGAAGGAGCATGGAGGAATCGCATCGGGACGCTGAACCGCGCACGCGCACGCCGTATCACCACGGTGATTTGCGGGCAGCCTTGCTGCGCGCCGCCGAGGAGGAACTGGCGCGCACCGGCATCGAGGGGTTTTCGCTTCGGGCGGTAGCCAAGCGCGCAGGCGTCAGCCATGCCGCGCCCGCGCATCATTTCGGCGATGTGAAGGGACTGCTTACCGCGCTTGCGGCGGAGGGCTTTCGCAGGTTCCACGCGACGCAGCTGGAAGCGATGGCCCATGCCGCGCCTGATCCGCGTTCGCAGCTCGCAGCTGCCGGGCTCGGCTATGTCCGCTTTGCGCAGGCCTCGCCGGCCCTGTTCCGGCTGATATTCTCTTCTGACCGGCCCGAATTCGGCAATGACGAACTCGCTGAAGCCGCCGGCCAGACCTACAACATGCTGGTAAGGCAGGTGCATGCGGCGACCGGACGCGATCCGCTCGCCGATCCCGAGGCACTGCAAGACCTTCAGGCGGTCTGGGCGACGGCGCACGGCCTAGCAGACCTGCTGGCCGCCGGCAGGCTGAAGCAGCTTGCCGCCATGCCGCAAGCGCAACGCGAGGCCGAAATCCTGAAGATCGTGGTCCGGAACCTTTGATTTGAGGCCCGTAACCCGTCAGGCGGTCGTACGCTGCGCCGTGACGGAGCGCTCGATCTCCTCGGTCAATGCGGGATCGAGCTTGAGCCGCGTCGCAAGCTTGTCGAGCCAGGCCCTCTCCTCCGGATGATCGAGATCGATCGCGATGCACGAAGCCGTGTAGATTTCCATCGCCCGCTCGGGCGTCGTCGCCAGTGCGGCCACGCGTTCCATGTCGTTCGGCGCCATCATTTCGTCGAGCAGGAAGGTCTTGGCCTCGCCGTCGTCTACAAGATCGCTCATGCGCCCGCGAATGCGCTGCTGCTCGGAATTGTCGATATGGCCGTCGGCCTTGGCGGCGGCGATCATCGCGACGAGCGAGGCCTTGGCGCGCTCATTGGCAGATACATGCTGCGCGAACGGCAAATCGGCAGGAGGAGGCGCCAGTTCCGGTGGCTGCGTATTCGTGTTGATCGTCTGGGTTTCACCGCCCTGCTTGCGCTGCCAGTTCTGCCAGGCCTGATAGGCCAGGCCGCCAACGACTGCCAGGCCGCCGAGCTTGGCCGCGCTGCCCGCGACTTTACGACCGCCACGGCTACCCAACAGCACCGCTGCCAGCGTCACGCCGGCAGCCTTCGCCATGTCCGGATTTTCGGCGATCTTCTTGCGCACCTTGTCGACATTTTCCTTGCCGGCATAGCGTTCCGCTGCACCCATCATCTGGTCGAGCAGTTTCGTGGCGTCAAACATTTCGGGTTCCTTCCAATGCAACCGGTAATGAGCCGATAGCATGGGAACCTATCAGTGGCATTTCAAGGTTGGTCAGCCGGCAAAGCATCAAACCGCAAGTTGTGCGGCCTGCCTTGCGAGCGCCTCGATAGTGGCACTGTCGCCGCTTTCGATTGATTCCGCCGGCGCGACCCAGGATCCGCCAACGCACAGCACGTTCGGCAATGCCAGGTAATCCTTCGCATTGGCCATGCTGATACCGCCGGTGGGGCAGAAGCGGAAATGCGGAAGCGGCGAGGCGAGCGCCTTGAGATATTGGTGACCGCCCGCGAGCGAAGCCGGAAAGAATTTCAGGTGCCGGTAGCCGCGCTCGCCCAGGTTCATGATCTCGCTGGCGGTTGCCGTGCCGGGCAACAGCGGCACGGCGCTATCGTCGGCTGCATCGAGAAGCCGTGGCGACGTGCCGGGACTGACCATGAACTTTGCCCCGGCGTCCTCGACTTCCTTTATCTGGCCAGGCTCCAGCACGGTTCCCGCGCCGGGTATGGCCCCATCGACCTCGCTGGCGATCGCTGCAAGGCACTCGAGGGCGCGCGGCGTGCGCAAGGTCACCTCGATCGCCGGCAGGCCGCCCGCGACCAGCGCCCGCGCCATGATCACCGCCTTGTGGGGATCATCGACGATGACCACCGGAATGACCGGTGCGGCCCTCATCATGGCTTCAAGGACATGCTGCTTGGTGATCTGGTTCTGGCTCATTTGCAACGGCTTACACCACGCGCGCCAAGCTGAAAAGCATCATGCTTCCAGCAACGCCGGCGGCAAGTGCCTGCCCATCGCCTCCATGGTCGCCGGGCCGAACACCCCGTCGGGCCTTGCCCCGGCAGCTTGCTGAAAGGCCTGCAGTGCGCGGCGCGTCGCCGGGCCGAAGTCGCCATCCACCATCAGCGGGTGGCCGAGGCGGCGCAGCGCGCGTTGCAATTCTTCCACGGCCTTGCCTCGCGCTCCCATGGCCAGCAGCGCCGGGGCATGCCGTTCCACGGGCCTGGCCATGCCGCTGATGCGGGCATGCGCGGCGGCCATCTTGCGGTCATAGCCATGTCGAGCGAATGCCGGGCCGTTATAGGCGCGCGCAAATCCGGCCCAGTCATGCGCGATGAGATGGTCGCTCAGCCCCGCCTTCTCGATGAACCGGACGAAGAGCCGTATCTGCCCCTCCGCGCCGCTGCGCGCCTCCGCGGCCAGCGCCTCCACGCTCGCAAAGCCGAGCCAGCGCCAGTGCGCGCCCATCACCTGCCCCACGCCCCACGAAACGGAGCAGAGCGCGGCATCCCGGTCGATGGCGCTTGCCAGTGCAAGCAGCTTCCAGCGCCCGGCCTGCGTCAGCGGATTGCGCACGCGCCCGGCAACGGCGTGGGCAAGGCCCGCGACGATGGCGCGATTGCGCTTGAGCGCCGGCAGCAGCCGGTAGAAATAATGCCCCTCGAAGCGGATCAGCGGCTCCTCGCGCCCGTCCACTTTCGCAAAGAGCCGGCCGCCGCTTTCCACCTCCACCACCGCCATCAGCGCGGCGGCTTCCACGCCCAGTTCCGAGGCAATGCGGCAAACCGCTTCATCGAGGCTGTCTTTCATGTCCATGGCGTCACCCGTGCGCAAGATTTCGTTCCACCCAGTCTGCGCCCGCCTGTTGCGGCGGGGACAAGTTTGCCTGCCGCCATCCTTGACGCCTCTTGCGGGCTTTTCGCAAAGGCGCATTCCTGCTAACTGCGAAGGCAGCTTTTGCGGGGAGAACGGCCTTGGCAACCAAAGTGCTCATCATCAACGGTCCGAACCTCAACCTGCTCGGGCTTCGCGAGCCGCATATCTATGGCAGCAGGACGCTGACGGACCTCGAAGCCGCCTGCACCGCCCATGGCAAGCAGCTCGGTCTCGAAGTTCAGTGCATGCAGAGCAACCACGAGGGCGCGCTGATCGACGCCATCCACGGCGCGCGCGGCAAATGCGCCGCCATCATCATCAATGCCGGCGGTTATACCCACACTTCCGTCGCGATCCGCGATGCGCTTTCGGGCGCGGAAGTGCCGGTCTATGAAGTGCATCTTTCCAACGTGCATGCGCGCGACGAATTCCGCCACCACTCCTACATCTCGGGCATCGCCAAGGCCGTCATCGTGGGTCTTGGCTTTCGCGGCTATTTCGCGGCGCTCGACGCCATCGCGGATGCGGGCTGATGCTTGAAGAGGCGGACGGCGAAAGCTGGGGGGAAGTGGCGCAGCGCATCGCCGCGCTCATCGAGGGCGAGGACGACGACATCGCCAGGATGGCGACCATCGCCTGCGAGATCTTCCACGGCTTCGAGCGCTTCCACTGGGTCGGCTTCTACCGCGTCGTCGCGCCCGAGCTGATGAAGATCGGGCCCTATCAGGGCGGCCATGGGTGCCTGGTCATTCCGTTTTCGCGCGGCGTATGCGGCGCATGTGCGCGCGCGCGTCAGACGATTATCGTACCGGATGTCGAGGCGTTCCCGGACCACATCGCCTGCTCGTCGACGACCCGCTCGGAACTTGTCGCGCCGGTAATGCGCAAAGGCGAGCTTGTCGCCGTGCTCGATCTCGATTCCGATTATCCGGACGCCTTTGACGAGAACGACCGCGAGGCGGTCGAGGCGATCCTGGCGGCTTCCTTCAAATAGGAAAGGCCCGCGCCGGTGCGGCGCGGGCCTTGATTGTCGACTTTGCCGTGCCGGCTTTACTGTGCCGGCTTTGCGTCCCCATCGCCGCGCGTCTTCCACAGCGAGTAGAAGACACCTCCCGTCAGCAGTCCGAAGGTGATCAGCAGCGAGACTGCAGGGGGTATCTTGTCGAGGCCCAGAAGGTCTGCCGCGAAGATCTTGCCGCCGATGAAGATCAGCACCGCCGCCAGCGCGAACTTGAGATAGTGGAAGCGGTTGACCATTGCCGCGAGTGCGAAATACAGCGCGCGCAGGCCCAGGATGGCGAAGATGTTCGACGTGTAGACGATGAACGGATCGGTGGTGATGGCGAAAATGGCCGGGACCGAGTCCACCGCGAAGATCACGTCGGCAATCTCGATCATGATCAGCGCCACGAACAGCGGCGTCATGAAGGTGACGACCTTGCCGGTCTTGGGGTCGGGGAGCTTCACGAAGAACTTTTCCCCGTGCAACTGATCGGCGACATTGAAGCGCTTGCGCATGAACCGCAGCACCGGATTGTTTGCCACCTCATATTCCTTGTCGGCGAACAGGATCATCTTGATGCCGGTGAAGATGAGGAACGCCGCGAAGAAATACAGAACCCAGCTGAACTGCGCGACGATTGTTGCACCGACGCCGATCATGATCGCGCGCAGGATGATGACGCCGAGAATGCCCCAGAACAGCACGCGGTATTGATAGGCGCGCGGTATCGAGAAGAACCCGAAAATCATCGCAATGACGAAGACATTGTCCATCGCCAGCGATTTTTCCACGGCAAAGCCGGTGAAGTAGTTCATGCCGGCGACCGCGCCCAGGTACCACCAGACCCAGATGCCGAAGATCACGGCAAGGCCGATATACCCGGCCGAAAGCAGCAGGCTCTCCTTGACCTCGATTTCCTTGGAATTCTTGTGAAGCACGCCAAGGTCGAAGACCAGTAGCGCAATGACGATCCCGATGAATGCCAACCACATCCACACGGGTTTCGACATCCATTCGACGGACATCGACGCAATCAGGAAATCCATGCTTGGATCCTCTCTCTATTGGAACACTGTTTGGGAGTGTTCCGACATCACAGGCTTTCGCCTGCCAGAGGGGCCCGGAACAGCGCTGATTTGGGGGTTGCAACCAGACATGACAAGAGGGCCGTCGAAGTTTTCTTAACATTCTGTAATCTTCTGTGCCAAACCCTTGCGGGCTGCCGTGCCCATGGGCATGGTCCGGGCGCAATGAACAGGAATTTTCTCGATGACCGAGCAGGGCAAGATTTCCACGCACGACGCCGATCCGGACGAGCGCAACAAGAACATTTCCATCTATGTCGATGGCAAGATCGTGCCGCGCGCGCAGGCGGTGGTCTCCGTCTACGATTCGGGCTTCCTGCTTGGCGACGGCGTGTGGGAGGGCATCCGCCTCTATAACGGCAAATGGGCCTTTCTCGACGCGCACATGGACCGGCTTTACGAGGCCGCCAAGGCAATCGATCTTGATATCGGCATGGATCGCGAGGGCCTCAAGAAGGCGCTGGACGACACGGCCGCCGCCAATGGAATGACCGAAAACGTCCATGCGCGGCTGATGATCACGCGCGGCATAAAGGCCAAGCCTTTCCAGGACCCCCGCCTGTCGCGCACCGGACCCACCATCGTCATCATCATGGAGCATTCGCGCCCCTCGGAGGAAGCCTTCCAGCGCGGGGTCCGCCTTGCCACCGTGCCGATCCATCGCGGCCTGCCGCTGACGCAGGACCCCAAGCTCAACTCGCATTCCAAGCTCAATTGCGTGCTGGCTGCAATCGCCGCGCAAAAGGCCGGCGCTGACGAGGCGCTGATGCTGGACCCGCACGGCTTCGTCAACACCACCAATTCCTGCAATTTCTTCATCGTGCGGCGCGGAGAGGTCTGGACCTCGACCGGCGACTACTGCATGCCCGGCATCACCCGCGCCAATGTCATCAAGCTGTGCCGCGACAACGGCATACCGATGTTCGAGAAGAACTTCTCCATGCTCGAAACCTACGGCGCGGAGGAAGCCTTCATCACGGGCACCTTCGGCGCGCAGACGCCTGTCGCCGAGATCGACGGCCGCAAGGTGGATCTGGTCCCGGGCCCCGTCACCCGCCGCATCCGCCAGCTCTACAAGGAACTTGTCGCAAGGGACACCGCGTGAGCTGAACTGCGATGGGGGGCGAGGCGCATTATCCTGATGGCGTGACGCCGCTGGCGCAGCAGGCCGGCCCCGCACCGTTTCGCTCGCTCTGCACCGATTGCGGCATTTCACGCACCGCCGATCCGGACCGCTGCGGGCGGGCCTGCCAGTTCATCAAGCCCGATTACACCGGCCTCGAGGCAAAGGTGCATGGGCGCGCACGCGACACTTCCCGGCCGGACGAGCTGCATTTCGGCCCCTTCCGGCGCATGTTGAGGGCAAGCCTCAAGTCCCCGCTTGAAGGCGCGCAATGGACCGGCATTGCCACGCGACTGGCCGAGCGGCTGCTCGCGACCGGCGCGGTGGAGGCGGTGCTGACCATGGCTCCCGATCCGCAGGACAAGTGGCGGCCGGTGCCGGTGATCGTCACCAGGGCCGGGGGCATGGCCTTTTGCCGGGGCATGCGCATGGGCTATGCCCCGCTGCTGGCGTTGCTCGAGCCCGTGCGCGAACACGGATACAAGCGCCTCGCAGTAATCGGCATTCCCTGCCAGGTCTATGCGCTGCGGGCGCTGGAGGACGAACTCGCCCTGGAGCGGCTCTACGTCATCGGCACGCCGTGCTCCGACAACACGACGACCGAGAAATTCCACGAGTTTCTCGCGCTGCTGTCCGAAGCTCCGGAAACGATCACCTATCTGGAGTTTCGCGCCGACTATCACGTCGAGCTGCGATTTGCCGACGGGCGGCGCAAGGAAATCCCCTTCCTGCAACTGCCGATCTCGAAGCTGGCGCCGGATTTCTTCCCGCTCACATGCCGCACCTGCGTCGATTACACCAATGTGCTTGCCGACATTACCGTGGGCTACATGGGCGGCGAAGGCGAGCAATGGCTGCTGGTGCGCAACGGGCAGCGGCGAGGAACTGCTCGAGCTCCTGGTGGGCGAGATCGATGTGCGAGAGCCCGGCAGCGCCGGCAAGCGGCACAATGCGGTGAAGGGCTTCATCGCCAATGTCGAGCGAGCCGCGGGTGGCCTTCCGCTTCGGCGCATGCCGGACTGGCTGCGCCCGCTGATGGGCTGGCTGATGCCGCGCATCGGTCCGCGCGGGCTGGAATTTGCCCGCACCCGCGTCGAGATGAAGGCCGCCGAGACGATCATCCATCTGCGCCGCGAAATGCCCCGCCGCATGCGCAACATGGTGCCGGAGCACGTGTGGAATCTCGTGAAGCCCTACGGCTTGAAGCCGCGCGACGGGGAATTGCCGGACGGCAAGAACCCGCCTTCCCCCTAGGCGACTTCCGGCACCGGCACGGCAGCGATCAGGGTTTGCGTATATTCGTCCTGCGGATTTTCGAACACGGCGCGCCGCGTGCCGGCCTCCACGATCCGCCCTGCCCGCATCACCGCCACGTGGTGGCGACATGCGCTCGACCACCGCCATGTCGTGCGAGATGAAGAGGTAGGAGAGGCCCATCGTCTCCTGCAGCTCCAGCAGCAGGTCGAGCACCGCGCGCGCACCGAGACGTCGAGCGCCGAGACGCTTTCGTCGGCGACGATGAGCCTTGGCCCCAGCGCCAGGGCGCGCGCGATGCAGATGCGCTGGCGCTGGCCGCCGGAGAATTCGTGCGGGTAGCGCGTTGCCGCGTCGGGCGGCAGGCCGACCCGGCGCAGCAGTTCGGCGACCCGGTCGCTGTCGCTCGCCCGTTGCCATGCCGTGGATGACCAGCGGCTCGGCGATGGCCGCGCCCACCGTCATGCGCGGGTCGAGCGAGGCATAGGGATCCTGGAAGATCATCTGCGCGTCGCGGCGCACCGGCTGCATCTGGCGTGGCCGAGCCCGGCGATCTCCTGCCCGCCGATCGTCACCATGCCCTCGAACGGGATGAGGCCCAGCATCGCCTTGCCGGTGGTGGACTTGCCGGAGCCGCTTTCGCCGACCAGCGCCAGCGTCTCGCCCGGCCGGATGTGAAGGAGAAACCTCCGCGACGGCGGCATTGGCTTGCGCCCGCTCTCCGAACCAACCGCGCACGGCTGGCGTAGACGACGCGCAGATCGCGCACCTCGAGCACCGGCGCTGACTTTACCGCCGGCGGCTCCGCCGGTGTTGCGCTGACGCGCGGCGGGCCGTCCGTCGCCGGCTGCGCGACGCCGAGCCGCGGCACCGCGGCCAGCAGCTCGCGCGTGTAGGCGCTCGCGCGGCGCGGCGAAGATCGCCGAGCGCGCTGCCCTGCTCGACCATGCCGGCCATGCTGCATCACGACGACCCGGTCGGCCATCTCGGCGACCACGCCCATGTCGTGGGTGATCAGGATGATCGCGGTGCCGAGCTCGCCGCTGCAGGTCGCGCATCAGCTCGAGGATCTGCGCCTGCACGGTGACGTCGAGCGCCGTCGTCGGCTCGTCGGCGATCAGCACCTTCGGGCTGGCAGCGACAGCGCCATGGCGATCATCACGCGCTGGCGCATGCCGCCGGAGAGCTCGTGCGGATACTGCGCCAGCCGCCGCTCCGGCTCGCGACATGCGCACCGCGTCGAGCAGCGTCGAGCACCGGTCGCCGCGCCTCCCGCGCGCGACCTGCGCGATGCTGCGCGGATCGCCTCGATCAGCTGCGCGCCGATGGTCATCACCGGGTTGAGCGAGGTCATCGGCTCCTGGAAGATCATCGCGATCTCGCCGCCGCGGACTCGCCGCATCTCGCTCTCGGCAAGCGCCGACGAGATCGCGCCCGCCGAGCGTGATCGAGCCCGCCGGCGATCCGCAGCGACGGCTTCGGCAGCAGCCCCATGATCGCCAGCGCGGTGATCGACTTGCCGGAGCCGGATTCGCCGGCGATGCACAGCGTCTCGCCGCGCCGTCGAGCTCGAAGCCGACACCGGTCGACCACGCGCCGTCACGGCCTTGCGGCCGTGACGGCAGGCCATCGGACGCACAGACGCGTGCGGAGCCGGGACGAGCGACCGCACGGCGAGTGCCGCGCCATGCTCATCGAAAGCACGATCCGCGGGAAGTAGAACGACACCACCCAGTTCGGCATGTCGACGATCTCGCTGATCCGCAGGTCGCCGCAGACCGAGCAGAGCATGTAGGCGTCGACCGGCGGCATGCCGTGCTGCGCGCAAAGCAGGTCGATCATGCGCGCTCACCGCCTCGCGCGCGCCGTCATCAGGTCCGGCCCGATGCCGGTCGTCACCTCGTAGCCCTTGGCGTCGAGATGGCGCGTCACCGGGCCGGGCGTGGTGAAGCGCGGCGTCTGGAGGTTGCGCGCCCTTCACCAGGTCGAGCGTCAGCACCGACGTCCATCGGGCTCTCGATCGCCGTGCCGCAGACCTCGCCGTCGCCCTGCGCGGCATGGGTGTCGCCGACGCGAGAACAGCGCGCCCGCGACCTCGACCGGCAGGTAGAGCGTCGACGCCCGCGGTCAGGTCGCGGATGTCCAGGTTGCCGCCGACCCGCCGCGGCGGCACGACCGAGTGCAGGCCCGGCTCGGCCGGCGCGCAGCCGATCGTGCCGGCGAAGGGCTTCAGCGGCACCCGGCCGCCGGGCCCGAAGAGCGCCGGCGCCATGCCGACGGCGTCATAGGTCCAGACGTGCAGCGCCGGCTCCGTGAACTGGTCGGCGAGCAGCCCGAAGCCCGGGATGTTGGCGGTCCAGCCGAAGCCCGGACGGCACGAACTGCGCGCGATGCGTGACCTTCAGCGCGTCGCCGGGCTCGGCGCCGTCGACGAAGATCGGGCCCGATGACCGGGTTGATCTTGCCGAAGTCGAGCGCCGCCACGTCGGCCACCGTCGACGTCGGCGCCAAGCTGGCCGCCGGACGAATCGAGGCAGTCGAACTGGATCGTCGTCGCCCGGCGCGACCACGCACGGCCGGGACAATCGCGTTGTCCCAGCCGAAATGATGCTGCGCGCCGTGGATCGTGTAGTCGCAGGCTTTGCACATGGGCATACTCGTTCGACGCAGACATACGTCGTAGTTGACCGGGATCGTGGACCGGGATCGACGATAGAGCGCGTCGGTCGCCGCCCATGCGCGGCGACTTCATGGTGAAGCGCTGCTCGTTGAAGACCGGCACCCACGGCGCGTCGTCCATGACGTCCATGAAGATGTCGCACCACAGCCGCCAGGCGCTCGTCGGCCTTGGCCGGGTCGGTCATGCGTCGGCCTCGGTCGCCTTGGCGTCGAGCTCCTCGTTGCAGTACCACGACCAGTTCCAGCCGCCCTGCACCGCGCCGCGCGCAGCCGAGGATCGGGCCGTAGAAGTTGGACGGATCGGGGAAGTCGGCGATCCAGGCCATGCCGCCCGACCAGATCATCGGCGCGCGTGCCTCGTCGCCGCCGGCCGCGATCACGTTGGCCTGGGCCAGCGACTGGATCTCGGCCTTGATGCCGATGGCCGCCAGGTCCTGCTGGATCGCCTGGGCGATGCGCGGGTTCGGGTCGGTGTTCGTCGACGTAGAGCTCGGTCTCGAAGCCGTCGGCGAGGCCGGCCTCGGCCAGCAGCGCCTTGGCGCCTTCGACGTCGTAGGCGTAGCCCGCGTAGTCCTTGGTCGTAGCCCGGCATCGACGGCGGCAGCGGCTGGTTGGCCGGCACCGCGCGGCCGTTGATGATGCTGGACGATGCGGTCCTTGTTGATCGCCATGTTGACCGCCTGGCGCACCTTCGACGTTGTCGAACGGCGGCATCGTTGACGTTCATCGTGACGTAGCCGGTGTGCAGCTGGCCGCCGTCGACGACGCGTCGGCCTGCGCTCGGGTCGCCATCACCTCGAGGAACTTCGCCGGCGGGATGCCGTCGCCCGGGACGTCGACCTCGCCCTTCTGCAGGCGCAGCAGCGCCACGATCGGCTCCTGGCCGACCTCGAAGGTGATCTTGTCGAGATACGGCACGCCGGCGCGCCAGTAGTCGGGGTTCTTCTCGAACACGAGCCGCTGGCCGAGCGTCCATTCCGCCAGCTTGTAGGCACCGGTGCCGACCGGCTGCTTGCCGAAATCGGCGCCGGCAGCTCTCGACCTCCTCCTTCGGCACGACGGAGGCGAAGTTGATCGCCATGACGTGCAGGAAGGTGGCGTCGGGCCGCGACAGCTTGAACTCGACCGTCAGCGGATCGACGACCTCGATGCCGGAAAGTCCTGCGCCGTGCCGCCGGCAGTCGTCAAAGCCCGGCGATCGAGCCGAAGAAGCCGGCGCCCGGGCTCTGGGTCTTCGGGGTTCGTCACGCGGTCGAGCGAGTACTTCACGTCCTCGGCCGTCATCTCGCGGCCATTGTGGAACTTGACGCCCGGGCGCAGCTTGAAGGTGTAGGTCAGCCCGTCGGGCGAGATCTCGTAGCTCTCGGCAAGTCCGGGGCGCAGCGTCGGTGGTGCCGGGCTCGTAGTCCATCAGCCCGTCGAACAGGCTCTTGATCATCGACCAGTTCTGCCAGTCGTAGCCGATCGCCGGGTCGAGCGTGGCGACGTCGTCCTTGTAGGTGACGATGATCGCGCCGCCCTGCTTGGCGGCCGGATCCGGGCGTATAGTCCTGCGCCAAGGCGGGCAGCGGCCAGCGCCAGCTGCAGGGCAGTGGATGCGAGCAGTTTCTTCATGGCGTCTCTCCTGTTGTGGTTGCGTTGCTTGTGCCGGTTCAGCGCAGCCGGATGCGCGGGTCGATGAACGGCGCGACGAGGTCGGCGAGCAGGTTGCCGAGCACGATGGCGCAGGCCGAGACCAGCGTGACGCCCATGATGATCGGGATGTCGACGCGCTGGATCGCCTGCCAGGCGAGCTGGCCGATGCCGGGCCAGCCGAAGACGCTTTCGACCACCACGATGCCGCCCATGAAGATGCCGATGTCGATGCCGATCATGGCGATGATCGGCAGGATGGCGTTGGGCAGGGCGTGGCGCGAGCACGACGCGCGCGCGGCGCCAGGCCCTTGGCGCGCGCGGTGCGGATGTAGTCCTGGCGCAGCACGTCGATCATCGACGAGCGCATCATGCGCGCGTACCAGCCGGCGCCGAGGATGCCGAGCGTCAGCGCCGGCAGCACGAGATGGGCGAAGGTGCCGTAGCCGCCGATCGGGAACCAGCCGAGCTGCACCGCGAAGACGTAGAGCAGCAGCAGGCCGACCACGAACTGCGGCGCCGAGACGGCGACGAAGGAGGCCATCATCAGCGCCTGGTCGAGCGCGCCGCCCGCGCCGGAGCGCGGCGACGATGCCCATGGTCAGGCCGAGCAGCAGCTCGCAGAAGATGCCGCCGGCCATCAGCAGCAGCGTCGCCGGCAGGCGCGACGCGATCAGCGTCGCGACCTCGGTCTTCTGCAGGTAGGAGCGGCCGAGGTCGCCCTGCAGCAAGCCCGCCGAGATAGCGCCAGTACTGCACGACGAACGGCTGGTCGAGGCCGAGCTGCTGGCGGATGTTCTCGACCGTCTGCGGCCGTCGCGCTGCGCCCGGCGATCTGGCGCACCGGGATCGGCCGGCAGGACATAGAGCAGGACGAAGGTGATGCAGCTGACGCCCGAGCAGGATCAGCAGCGACTGGACCAGGCGGCGGAGCGAGATAGGCGGCCATCAGTCGCGCCCCCGCTGCGTCGGGTCGAGCACGTCGCGCAGCGCGTCGCCGACCAGGTTGAAGGCCAGCGCCAGCAGCAGGATCGCCGCGCCGGGAATGAACACCAGCCAGGGCGCCGACTGGAAATAGGTCTGGTTCTCGAAGATGATGTTGCCCCAGCTCGGCGTCGGCGGCTGCACGCCGATGCCGAGGAAGCGACAGCGTCGCCTCGAGCAGCACCGTGGTCGAGATGCCGAGCGTGCCCCAGACGATGATCGTCGGCACCAGATGCGGCAGGATGTGGCGGAACAGGATGCGGCCGTGCCCGGCGCCGAGCGACCGCTCGGCCTCGATGAAGTCGCGCTCGGCCAGCGACGCGCGTCTCGGTGTAGATCGACGCGCGCGATCTGCACCCAGTTCACCAGCGCGATCACCAGCGCGACGATCCACAGGCTCGGCCGGAAGATCGCGGCAAGCACGATCGCGAGCAGCAGCGCCGGGAACGCCATCATCAGGTCGGTGAAGCGCATCAGCACGGCGCCGATCCAGCCGCGGAAGTAGCCCGCGGTGATGCCGACGAGCGTGCCGATGCAGCACCGCGATCCCGTTGGCGACGACGCCGATGATCAGCGAGGTGCGCGCGCCGTAGAGGAGGCGGGAGAGGAGGTCGCGGCCGAGCAGGTCGGTGCCGAGCAGAAATGCGCCGCCCGGCGGCAGCGGCGCGCCTTCGAGCGTCAGCCCGTCGAAGATCTGCTCGTGCGGGCTGTAGGGCGCGATCAGCGGCGCGGCGAGCGCCATTGCGACGACGGTCAAGATCACGGCAAGGCCGAACAGGGCCGCCTTGCGCTTCAATATCTCCCCCAGCACCCGCATCAGCCGGCACCGGCGAGCGTGTTGGCGCCGGCGAGGTAATCGGCGGCAACCGCCTCGATCGGCTGGCGCAAATGCATGGCGTTGCTGCGAAGCATGGCGTAGGCCTCGTCCTCGTCCACCCGGCGCTGCAGCGACAATTGCCGGATGGCGGCATGCACCAGCGGGCGCAGGCGCAACCGCTCCTCGTAGTGCTCGACCCGGCCACGGGCCGCCGCGCGCTCCTCGTGCAGCGCAAGCGCCATGACCAGCGCTGGAAACACCGCCGAAGTGTTGATCGGCTTTGTGATCACCGCGCCAGCGCCGTGATGCAGCGCCCAGGCAATGCGGCTCGGCGCTTCGGATGCGAGCAGCGCAACGAGCGGACACGGCGCGGGCTCGCCGCGCTCCCATGGCAGCAATCCGTCCCAGCCCTGGTCGGCATCGACGAGCACAAGGTCTGGCAGGTTTTCGCCCGCAAGTGGCTGCCATTGCGCACTGGCCTGGAGCCCGAGCAATGTGAGTTGCCGCGCCAGCCGTTCGGTATTGCTGTCCTCGCGATGCAGGATCACAGCCCGCCAGTTGATGAAGTTCGGCGTGACCTTCATGAGACCACCCGCAAGTGCGGCCTGCGCTCGGCGCGGCGGCTGGTGAGGTAAGGATCAGCGGCAATCGCGGGCAGCGAGGCGATTACGTCGAAGCCGCGGCGCGTGTTGATGCGGCCAAGATGGAACGGCAGCGCCGCGTGGTGCGTCTCGGCATTGATTCGCAACGGTCCAAGGATCGTGCGCGAAGTATGCGAGTAGAGACTTTGCCGCACCGCGAGCGGATCGTCCGTGCCGGCGGCATGGATCGTTTCGATGCACAGCCTAACGCTGGCATAGGCGCCTGCGAAGATCGACGAAACGCGCCGCTCCTTGCCGAAGCGCTTCTCGAACTGCGTACGGAAACTGCGGTTCTCCTCGCTGTCCAGCCCGTCGAAATAGCAGGCTGCGGCAAGGTGCCCGACGCCGTTTTCGCCAAGCTGGTCGAGTTCGCATTCGGTGAGGTCGCAGCTCACGATCGGGCAATGCTCCGGCGCGAAATGGCTATCGCGCGCCGCCAGCGCGCGCATGGCCCCGAAGAAGGCATAGCTCGAGGGACCGATAAGATTGTTGAGGATGAAATCGGGTTTCGCGCGCTCGATCTCTGCCACGAGCCGCTCGACCGCCGTCTCCTCGATCGGAAGGTAGCGCTCACCCGCGATCTCGCCACCGGCCGCCGTGATGAGCTCGCGCGCCAGCCGGTTCATCTCCCAGCCCCAGACGTAATTTGCGCCCGCCAGGAAAGGACGCTTGCCGAAACGCGGCAGCAGGTGATCGAACATCGGCAGAAGGTGCTGGTTTGGGCACGCTCCGGTGTAGATCACATTGGCGTTTGCCTCGAATCCCTCATAGGGAAGCGTGTACCAGAGCAGCCCGTCATGCTTTTCGACGACCGGGATGATCTCCTTGCGCGCCGCCGACGTGACTGTGCCGACGATGTGCCGGCAACCGAGGTCGCGCAGCAAGGAGCGCGCGCCGTCGAGGTAGTCGTTCATGTTGCCTTGTGGATCGAGGAAGACTGGCTCGATCAGCCCTGGATTGACGCGGGCACACTGCTCGACCGCCATCTGCGCGCCGTCCCTGCACTCGCGCCCGAGCGCGGCGTAAGGCCCGCTCGCCGAGTGGAGAATGCCGATCCTGTGCGTCTTTCGCATCGCCCCGCTACAAACAAAAAGCCCCACGACGCCAGCCGCATGAAAGCGGAGGGCGTCGCGGGGCGAAACTGCCCGATGACCACCTGGGGTCATGTCGGCGGCCCTGATTTCAGGACCGCGTCATGGCATTCAAGTCTGGAGCCTTTGACCTGTCAAGCGCCAATTGGCTGCCGATAGGTCAAGTTTTGAGCAAGCGGCTTTTTTGTGCAGAGCCCCAAGGCGGCTTTTTGAAGTGTTGCTACGGGGGCAGAATTTGGCGTCCTGCGCGTGGCAGGCCACGCTGGCGGGCCCCTGAAGAGGTTCAAATCCGCGACCCCGGCGGTGCAAAACAAAAAAGCCGTCCCGAGGGACGGCTTTGATTTGGTTGCGGGGGCAGGATTTGGCGTCTCTGTCCCGCTGCGCGCGGCAAGCCACGCTGGCGGGCCCCTGAAGAGGTTCAAATCCGCGACCCCGGCGTGTGCAAAACAAAAAAGCCGTCCCGAGGGACGGCTTTGATTTGGTTGCGGGGGCAGGATTTGAACCTGCGGCCTTCAGGTTATGAGCCTGACGAGCTACCGGGCTGCTCCACCCCGCGATATTCAATCTGATGTTCGATCAACAGCCTGCCTGGGCTGAAACGATCAAGGCCGCCGGCCATCGCTGGCTGACGGCCTTTGAGCAAGAATGCGACATCGTATGAGAAGTTCCCGTGAAACCCATGCATTTGGCAGACCTGGCAGCGACCTACTCTCCCGTGCCTTGAGACAAAGTACCATTGGCGCTGAGGCGTTTCACTTCCGAGTTCGGTATGGGATCGGGTGCAGCCACCTCGCTAGAACCACCAGGTCGGCGAAATGCATGGGTGAAACTGGTCTTTTTGAAGTTAGCGCCGGCCCCGCCGTTTTGGCGGCGATGGCCATAGCCAATGAGAACGATCAAGCCTATCGAGCTATTAGTACCGGTAAGCTTCACGCATTACTGCGCTTCCACACCCGGCCTATCAACGTGGTAGTCTTCCACGACTCTCAGGGAATACTAGTTTTCAGGTGGGTTTCCCGCTTAGATGCCTTCAGCGGTTATCCCGTCCGTACGTAGCTACTCTGCTATGCCGCTGGCGCGACAACAGATCCACCAGTGGTACGTCCATCCCGGTCCTCTCGTACTAGGGACAGATCCTGTCAATATTCCTACACCCACGGCAGATAGGGACCGAACTGTCTCACGACGTTCTGAACCCAACTCACGTACCGCTTTAAATGGCGAACAGCCATACCCTTGGGACCTGCTCCAGCCCCAGGATGCGATGAGTCGACATCGAGGTGCCAAACAACCCCGTCGATATGGACTCTTGGGGGTCATCAGCCTGTTATCCCCGGCGTACCTTTTATCCGTTGAGCGATGGCCCTTCCACGCGGGACCACCGGATCACTATGACCGTCTTTCGACTCTGCTCGACTTGTCAGTCTCGCAGTCAGGCTGGCTTATGCCATTGCACTCAACGAGCGATTTCCGACCGCTCTGAGCCAACC
>CAVONR010000021.1:92500-129088 GCA_963697325.1 uncultured Alphaproteobacteria bacterium
TGAAGCCCCGATATGGTTCATGGACAAAGCGGTTTCAAGGGCATTCTTGCTGCACTGGACACTGGCGGTGACCCGCTAGTACAAGTGCCTACCAAATTTGCCGGGGAGCAGATGGCGACAAGCGACACTTATCTGGAGACCCTCTTCCTGGGCGACCAGCCGCCGCTGAAGCAGAACGGGCGGCGCTTGCCGGACAAGCGCCGTGTCAGCTTCCGCTGGCTTTCCGGCGCGGTTCTCGCCGGCCTTGTCTCTGTCTTCCTTATGGGTGGCGCCCTTTTTGCCGCGCTCGATGGCCGCGAAATCCTTGCCGTTCAGGGCCAGGTTAGCAATGGCGAGGCCATGGCAGGCACGGAGGGACTTGCCGCCAAGGGCGATCGGCCGGGCATCGCTGTCACCAATGACACCTCCACCTCCAATATCATGATGGTTTCGACCATCACCCGCGAAGGCGAGCGCGACGTCGTCAAGGTACGGCCCTTCCTGAAGGTGGCAACGCCGCTTGCGGTGCCGCTGAAACGCGATGTCGACTACCCCGCGTTCGACGCGCTGGCCGTGTTTTCAGAACTCCGGCAAGGCCGAACCGTTGGAGGAAGCCGCCGCCAGCGACCAGATATACGGTGCGCAGGTCGAATCCGAAGTCACGATCACCGTCGTCGATTTCGACCCCTCAAGCGATCTCATCGCCAAGGGCCCGGCCCAGCGCGAAAGTGACATCGAGGAGCTGGTGCGCAACGCGGCTCCCGGCCTCGACAGCGGCGCCACTTCGGTCGCATCGCTGGCCTATTTCGATCCCTCGCGTTTTGCCGTTCAGGATTCAGGCTTCCTTTCATCGCCCGGCGTGACCATCACCGAGGAGAATGTCTCGCTTGCCGTCAAGCGTCCGCTGGAAGACCGCAGCGCTCCGCGGTTCGAGGAGCGACTGATCCGTGTACGCAACGAGGCCTCGGTGTCGCTCATTCTGGAGGCCGAGGGAATGAGCAAGGCGGACGCCCAGACTTTCGAGAAGGTGCTTTCCGCCGATATCGGCTCCAGCCTGCTGCCGGAAGATCGCTTGCGCATTTCGAACGAAATGCGTCCCGGCGATGCAGACGGGGCCATCGCGCGGCCCGGCCGCGTCAGTGTCTATCGCGGCGGCAAGCATGTGGTTTCGGTCGCCCGCACCGCCGACAACCGCTTCACCTATGCCGCGGAGCCGGTGCTGATCCCGCAAAACAGCACCGCGAGCGCGCCCGCGACCCTTGCGCCGTTCTCGAGGCTGCCCACCGTGTACGACGCCATTTACCGCGCCGCCCTTTCCGAAGGGCTGGACGTTCAGATGGCGACACGCCTCATCCGCATCTTCGCTTTCGATGTCGATTACAACTCGACGATCACGCCCAACGACGAACTTTCGTTCTTCGTTTCGCTGGAAGAAGGCAAGGAAAAGCCCACGGACAAGTCGGAAGTCCTATACGCCTCCATCAAGACAGGCTCGCTGGAGCGGAAATATTATCGATTCCGCGATCCGGAGACCGGCGAAGTCGATTATTACGACGAGACCGGCAAGAGCGCGAAGAAATTCCTGCTGCGCCAGCCCGTGCCCAACGGCAAGTTCCGCTCGCCCTTCGGCACTCGCACCCATCCGATCCTGCGCTATCGCAAGATGCACTGGGGCGTCGATTGGGCGGCCCCACGCGGCACGCCGATCATCGCGGCCGGGAATGGCGTGGTCCAGTCGGCCGGCTGGGAGTCTGGCTACGGCAAGCAGACAGTGATCCGCCACGCCAACGGCTACGAGACGTCCTATTCGCACCAGAGCAAGATTGCCGAGGCGGTGAAGCCGGGCGCGCGCGTGCGCCAGGGGCAGGTGATCGGCTATGTCGGCTCGACCGGCCTGTCGACCGGGCCGCACCTGCACTACGAGGTCATCGTCAACGGCACAAAGGTCGATCCGATGCGCATCCGCCTGCCCAAGGGCGAGGAGCTGACGGGCAAGCAGCTTGCCGCATTCACCGCCGAGCGGGAGCGGCTGGAGGAATTGCTCAAGGAAGGCGAGGACGGGGAAACGCCGCAACTGGCGCAGTACTAGGCCTCATTCACCGGCAGTCGCGTGCTCCAGCGAGATCCATGAGACTACCGCCGCCGCCGCGCACATTGCGGCGGCAATCCACGCCACGGCCGAGAAGGCGAAATTGCTGGCAGTCCTCCATGCCGCAACAATTGCCGGATCCGCCCCCGCTGCCGGCACCTGGCCGAATGTGGTGCCCGTTGCAAGACCCGCCGAATGGACGAAGGCGAGCGAGATCACGCCGCCAAGCGAAGCAACGGCGAACAGCCCGGACATGCGCGCCACCGTGTTGTTGATCGCCGACGCAACGCCGGTCTGGCTGTCGGGCACCCTGGTCATCACCGCCGCGGACAGCGGCGATACAAGCAATCCCATGCCCAGGCCCATCAGCGTCATCGCCGGAAAAAGCGCGCCCCAGAACTGTTGCTGGTTCATCGTATGCGCCATCCAGGCATAGGCCACGGCGCACACGGCGCTTCCACCCGCCATGAAGAAACGCGGGCCCATCCTGCCGGATGCTTTTCCCGCGGGGCCCGACATGAGGCCCACCAGCACCGTGATCGGCAGGAACACGATTGCCGCTTCCACGGTGCTGACGCCCCAGGCGGTGATGAGCGTCATCGGCAGGAAGAACAGCACCGCCGAAAGCGCGAAATACAGCAGGAAAGTCGCAAGGTTCGCGCCGGAAAAACCGGGATCGGCAAACAGCGAAAGCGGCATCATCGGCTGCCTGGTGCGCCGCTCCCATTGCAGGAAAGCCGCCAGCAGGAAAAATCCGCCGATCGTCACCGGCCAGTCAGCCGCCGGCGCGCCGCCAGCGGCATCTCCGGCCAGCGCCGCACGCCCGCCCGACAGCCCGAAGGCCATCGTTCCAAGCGCGAGCGTCGCAAGCACGATCCCGCCCGGATCGAGCCGGCGACGGCCCTCGGGCTCGTCCGCAGGCGCACGGAACAGAACGGCAAGCGCAATCGACCCGAGCGGCAGGTTGATCGCGAAGATCAGCCGCCAACCCCAATCGCCGGTCGCCGACAGTATCGCGCCGCCGCCAATCGGTCCGAGCGCGGATGTTATCGCCGAAGCCGCCGCCCATATGCCGATTGCCCTTCCCCGTTCGGAGGGCGGGTAGGCCTTGGCGATGATGGCAAGGCTGCCGGGGATCATGATCGCGGCGCCAAGTCCCTGCAAGGCCCGCGCCGCCACCAGGAAACCGGCATCGGGGGCCAAGGCGCACAAAACCGATGCGACGAGGAAAAGGACAATGCCGGCGGCGAAGATGTTCCGCAGCCCGAAGCGGTCGCCCAGCGCACCGCCCGCCATTACCAGCGAGGAGACCATCAGCAGATAGGCGCTCGAAACCCACTGCACGCCCGTAAGCGATGCCGACAGATCGGCGCGGATCGCAGGCACCGCGATCGAGATCACCGTGCCGTCGATGAACCCCAGGCTCGAGGCAAGGATCGCCGCGACCAGCACGTAGCTGCGCTTTTGCGGCGGACAAAACGTGTCATCGGTATTTTCGGGGGAAGCGGCGGCGGTCTGGCTCATCGGGCAAGCCTAGACCAGCGCGCGGCAATGGCAATGCGCATGAAAATGGCGGGCATGGTGCCCGCCATTTTCCTGGGGTTTACGCCGCCTTGGCTGCCTTTTCAGGCTTGCTCGCAATCGGCGAGAACAACAGCCGGTCGGAACCGGCATGGATCTTCACCTTCATCCCGTCGTGGATTTCGCCCGAAAGGATCTTCTCCGCCAGCGGATCCTGCAGCGAGTGCTGGATCACCCGCTTCAGCGGCCGCGCGCCATAGGCCGGATCATAGCCCTTCTCGGCAAGCCACTTGATGGCGTCCTCGCCCAGCTCCAGATCGATGCGCCGGTCGGTCAGCAGCCGCTCCAGCCGCTTCAGCTGGATCGCGACGATACCCGCCATGTCGGCCCGCTTCAGCCGGTGGAAGAGAATGATCTCGTCCACGCGGTTGAGGAACTCCGGCCGGAACGATGCGCGGACCACGCCCATCACCTCGTCGCGGACCGCGGATGCGTCCTGGTCCTCGCCAAGGTTGACGAGATATTCCGAGCCAAGATTAGAGGTCATGATGACGAGCGTGTTGCGGAAATCGACCGTGCGGCCCTGGCCGTCGGTCAGGCGGCCGTCATCGAGTACCTGCAGCAGCACGTTGAACACGTCCGGGTGCGCCTTTTCGATTTCGTCGAACAGCACCACCTGGTACGGCCGGCGGCGAACCGCTTCCGTGAGCGCCCCGCCCTCGTCATAACCGACATAACCCGGAGGCGCGCCGATCAGCCGCGAGACGGAGTGCTTCTCCATGTATTCCGACATGTCGAGCCGCACCATCGCGTTGTCGTCGTCGAACAGGAACCCGGCCAGCGCCTTTGTCAGCTCCGTCTTGCCCACGCCCGTTGGGCCAAGGAAGATGAACGAACCCAGCGGACGGCTCGGATCGTTGAGGCCGGCACGCGCACGGCGCACCGCCCGCGACACGGCCTGCACCGCCTCGCCCTGGCCGACGACCCGGTTGGCAAGGGCGTCTTCCATGCGCAGCAGCTTGTCCTTTTCGCCTTCGAGCATCTTGTCGACCGGAATGCCGGTCCAGCGCGAAACGACCTGCGCGATGTGTTCGGGTGTCACCGCCTCGTCCACCATCGCATTTTCGCCGTCGCCTGCCTCGGCCTCTGCAATCTGCTGCTCAAGCTGCGGGATCACGCCGTAGGCAAGCTCGCCCGCGCGGGCGAGGTCGCCCTTGCGCCGCACCTGCTCCAGTTCGTTGCGGGCTTCGTCCAGCTTTTCCTTGAGGTCGCGGGCGCCGGAAAGCTTCTGCTTCTCGTTCTCCCAGCGCGCGGTCAGCACGTCCGCCTTTTCCTGAAGGTCGGCGAGATCGCCCTCGAGCGCCACGAGCCGCGTCTGGCTGCCCTTGTCGCTCTCCTTCTTCAAGGCTTCGCGCTCGATCTTCAGCTGGATGATGCGCCGGTCGAGTTCGTCCAGCTCCTCCGGCTTGCTGTCGACCTGCATGCGCAGGCGCGAGGCAGACTCGTCCATCAGGTCGATGGCCTTGTCCGGCAGGAAGCGGTCGGTGATGTAGCGGTTGGAAAGGTTGGCAGCCGCCACCAGCGCCGAATCGGTGATCCGCACACCATGGTGCAGCTCGTATTTCTCCTTGATGCCACGCAGGATGGACACGGTGTCTTCCACTGTCGGCTCGGAAACGAACACCGGCTGGAAACGCCGGGCCAGCGCTGCATCCTTCTCGACATGCTTGCGGTACTCGTCGAGCGTCGTTGCGCCGACGCAATGCAGCTCGCCGCGCGCAAGCGCCGGCTTCAGAAGATTGGACGCGTCCATCGCGCCCTCGGCCTTGCCCGCGCCGACCAGCGTGTGCATCTCGTCGATGAACAGGACGATCTCGCCAGCCGCCGAGGTAACCTCGTTGAGGACTGCCTTCAGCCGCTCCTCGAACTCGCCGCGATACTTCGCGCCGGCAATCAGCGAACCCATGTCGAGCGCCAGCAGCCGCTTGTTCTTCAGCGATTCGGGCACGTCGCCATTGACGATGCGCAGCGCCAGCCCTTCCGCGATCGCGGTCTTGCCAACGCCCGGCTCGCCGATCAGCACCGGATTGTTCTTGGTGCGGCGCGAAAGCACCTGGATCGTGCGGCGGATTTCCTCGTCGCGCCCGATCACCGGATCGAGCTTGCCCTCGCGCGCGTCCTTGGTCAGATCGCGCGAATATTTCTTCAGCGCCTCGTAGGAAGCCTCGGCGTTTGCGCTGTCGGCGGGTCGGCCCTGGCGCAATTCATTTATGGCAGCGTTCAACGCATTGGCGGTGAGCCCGGCCTTGGCAAGGATGTCCGCGGTCTTGGCGGACTTCTCGATCGCCAGCGCAAGCAGCAGGCGCTCCACGGTCACGAAGCTGTCGCCGGCCTTGGCCGCCGCCTTCTCGGCGGTGTCGAAAACCTTCGCGAGCGGCTGCGCCATGTAAAGCTGGCCATTGCCGCCAGAAACCGAAGGCATCGCCTGCAGCGCCGCGTCAAGCGCCAGCTTCGCGTCGCGCGGGCGGCCACCGGCGCGCTCGATCAGGTTGCTCGCCATCCCCTCGGGATCATCGAGCAGCACCTTCAGGATGTGTTCGGGTGAAAATTGCTGGTGACCGGCCGAAAGCGCCTGTGTCTGCGCCGACTGGATGAAGCCCTTCACCCGGTCGGAATATTTCTCGATATTCATGTCCTTGGCTCCCTCTGTTTCGCCCACCCGCTTGGCGGCATGGCTGAAACCGTTGTGGAAAGGCCCCCGCAGCGGCAGGCCCCGTTGCCCCGAATATGGGAACGCTGTTTCGCAAGGAAAAGAGGGCAACAAAAAACCCGGCGCGAAGGCCGGGTTTTTTTCTTCACATGCGCTGTATTCAGTCGTCGCTTGGCACCGGAACCGGCTCCGGACCGACGCCAAACAGGCTGCCGGGCAGCTTGGCCGCATCGCTGGACATGCCCGGAAGCGGCGCTGCGCCTGCGGTTCCTGCCGGATGGCCGTTCGCTTCCTCGCTTACGATGCGCGGGCGGCGGGTGCGCGGCTCGCGGCGCGGCCGCTCGACCGGCTCGGCGCCGGTCTCGGCAGATACCGGAACATCCTGCTGGATGGCGCGGGGCTGCTCGGAATTTTCCGGCCGCTCGGTGCGTTCGGGCCGCATCGGCCGTTCCGGGCGATCCTGGCGCGGTTCGCGGTCGCGATATTCGCTGCGCTCGCGATTGTCCTGCCGTGGCTCGCGATTTTCGTTGCGATCGCGGCCATCATTGCGATTTTCGCCGCGATTGTCCTGCCGTGGCTCGCGGTTGTCGCCACGATTTTCGAAGCGCTCGCGGTTCTCGCCGCGCCCTTCCTGCTGACGGTTGTCGTTGCGATATTCGCCCCGCCCGCGGTTGTCGTCACGGCTCCGGTTGTCGTCGCGCCCGCGATTGTCGTCCCGATTGCGGTTGTCGTCCCGATTGCGGTTGTCGTCCCGGTATTCGCCGCGCCCGCGATTATCGTTGCGGTTTCCGTCGAAGCGGTTGTCCTGCCCGCGATTGCGATTGTCGTCGCGTTGCTGCGGACGATCGTCCTGCGGCGCCGAGCGGAGGTCCGACTGGCGGCGCTCGCTGGTGCCGCGCATGTCGTCGCCTTCGTCCTCGTCGTCATCGTCGAAGGCCGGGCCGCCGAACTCCGGCTGGATGCGCTGTACGCCCTGCACATCGCCTTCGCGGACCGAATTGGCGGCGGCGGCAGCGATGATGCGGTTGTAGTGCTCTGCGTGCTGCAGATAATTTTCCGCCATCACATTGTCGCCCGCCGAAAGTGCGTCGCGGGCAAGCTGGGTGTATTTTTCGGCGATATGGCTGGCATTGCCGCGGATCTTCACGTCCGGGCCATTGCTTTCGAAGCTCCGGCTCATCGGGTTGGGCTGCTTGCGCCCACGTCCCCGCATGCGGTTCTTCTGCTGTTGCTGCTGCCTCATGAGCTTCTCATCTTTGTTCAGTTCTGGGTGGTTCGGTATTTCGTGTGGAATGTTTGCCCGGCCACAAGTTGCCGGGCCGGTGTTAAACCAGCTTCAGGTCCAGTCATCGCCCGGCATCGGCGCAAAAGCGCCCGAGCCCGCGGAACCGCCTTGTTCAAGGACAAATCCTGACAAACAGATTGGCCTGACCCGAACGTTCCCGAATGCCCCCGCAAACCGGCCAGTTTTCACGCAATCTTTGAAATGGCAGGGAACGTTCCCGGCAATGTCTGCGACTCATTCCTGTCGCCATTGCACACATGTAAACTAGCCATTTCGTCTGCCATTTCCAAGCTTTTTCTGCAACTGCAATGTTTATCCATGGTTTATGCGGCGTTCGCACCCCGCCGCAGCACCAGCGTGCGCTCGAGCCCGGCAAGATCGGCATATGCGCCCTCGACCATCCAGCCCCCTGCAGCAGCAAGCGATTCGACGCCTTTGCGCTGTTCGGAGCCGATCTCCAGATATAGCCGGGCACCCGCCTTCAAATAGCCGGCTGCCGCGCCCAGAATCGCACGATAGGCCGCCAATCCGTCGCTTCCGCCGTCGAGCGCCAGGACCGGATCATGATCCCGCACCTCCCGATCGAGGCCGGAAATTTCTGTGGCGGCAATGTAAGGCGGATTTGAGACGATGAAATCGAACGTCCCGCCCGCTGCCGACAGGTAATCCGACAGCTTTGCTTCAAATCTTCCCTGCAACCCCAACGCTTCCGCGTTCTCCCTTGCCACCGCCAGTGCGTCCGGGGAGATGTCCAGCGCCACGCATGTGGCGTTCGGCAGGTTCGCCAGCAAGGCCAACGCGATTGCCCCGCTTCCGGTTCCGATATCTGCAAAGCGAAGCCCGGCATTCCTGTCGGGGGTATCGGCAAGCACCCGGTCGACGATCAGCTCGGTTTCCGGGCGCGGGTCCAACACCGCCGGCGTTATGGTGAACGGGAGCCCGTAAAATTCCCTCGACCCTGTGATGCGCGAAACCGGCTCGCCGGCAGCGCGCCGCTCGATCATTGCGTGATACTGCGCGGCCTGATCCGCGTTCACGGCATCGTCCATGCCGGAAAGCAGCGAGGCATGGCCTCGCCCCAGCACATGTTGCAGCAAGAGGCGTGCATCGAGCCGCGGCTGCGCGATTCCCGCATGGGCAAGCGCGGCTTCGCCTTCCACCAGCCAATCGCGGATGCTGTTCACCTAGCTGTCCATCTGCGCGAGCAGGCTGGCCTGGTAGTCCGTCGTCAGGGCGTCGATCAATTCGTCCAGGCCCTCGCCTTCGATGATCCGGTCGAGCTTGTAGAGCGTCAGGTTTATGCGATGGTCGGTCACGCGACCCTGCGGAAAATTGTAGGTGCGGATGCGCTCCGAGCGGTCGCCCGAGCCTACCTGCCCCTTGCGCGCCGAGGCCCGCGCATCGTCGGCACGCTGACGCTCCATGTCGTAGAGCCTTGCCCGCAGCGTCTTCATGGCGTTGGCACGGTTCTGGTGCTGCGACTTCTCCGAGGAGGTCACTACCGTTCCTGTCGGCAAATGCGTGATCCGCACAGCCGAATCGGTCGTGTTGACATGCTGGCCGCCCGCTCCTGAAGAGCGCATCGTGTCGATGCGGATATCCTCGGGCTTGATCTCGATGTCGATGTCCTCGGCTTCCGGCAACACCGCGACCGTGGCCGCCGATGTGTGGATGCGCCCGCCTGCCTCGGTTTCGGGCACGCGCTGCACGCGATGCACGCCGGACTCGAACTTCAGCCGTGCAAACACGCCCTTGCCGGTGATCGATGCGATGATTTCCTTGTAGCCGCCGACTTCGCCGGGGCTTTCCGAAAGCACCTCCACTTTCCAGCGCTTGGAGGCGGCATACCGCTCATACATGCGGAACAGCGCCCCGGCGAAGAGCGCGGCTTCCGAACCGCCAGTTCCGGCGCGCACTTCCAGGATCGCGCTCTTGTCGTCGGCACTGTCGCGCGGCAGAAGCAGCAGCTGGATTTCGCGCCCAAGCGCTTCGACCCTTGCCTGCGCATCGGGGTATTCGAGCTCCGCCAGCATGCGCATGTCGCCATCGGTGGACTTGTCGGCGATCAGTTCGTCAAGCCCCGCCAGCGCGCGCTCGGCTTCGCGCAATTCGCGGATCTTCGCCACGACGTCGCCGAGCGCGGAGTATTCCGACGCGAGCTTGACGTAGGTTTCCGGGTCGGGGTTGCCCGACATGTCGCGTTCGATGCCGGCATGGCGCCGCACAAGCTGGTCGAGTTTTTCATGGTTGAGCATGGCATTGTCCGGCGCGCCGCGCGCGCTGCTTTGGCTGGTTGGCGGCTGTGGCCGCAACGCCGTTAATAATGAATTCCGTGGCTGTCGGCAAAGTCGATCAGCAATTCGCGGATTGTCTGCCCGCCGATCGGCTCCTCCAGCGCGGCAATCAGCGCCGCCGAGAGCTTGCCAAGGTCGAGATCGCGCAGCATCGCCTTGACCGGGCCAATGGAAGAGGACGCCATCGACAGCGAGCGGAAGCCTATGCCCGCCAGCGCCATGGCCGGCAATGGCCGGCCCGCGAGTTCGCCGCACAACGTTACCGGGCGGTCATACTCGTTTGCCTTGACCACGATCTGCCGCAAGATGCGAAGGAACGGCCGCGACAACGGATCAAACCGGTCCGACATGCGCGGATTGCCCCGGTCCACCGCCATGGCGAACTGGAAAAGATCGTTCGAGCCCACCGAAACGAAATCGACTTCGCCCATCAACTCGTCGAGCTGCCACAGCAGCGCCGGCACCTCGATCATGGCGCCGAGCTTGAAATCGGCCGGCATCTTGTGGCCGAAGCCCGAGAGGATCGTCATCTCGCGCGCGATGATCGCCTTGACCTTGCGATATTCACGCACCTCGGTGACCATCGGCAGCATGACCTTGAGCCGCCCGCCAGCCGCCGCCTTCAGCAGCGCGCGTATCTGCATGCGGATGAGTCCGGGGCGGTCGATGGAAAGCCGGATCGCGCGCCACCCAAGCGCCGGGTTTTCCTCGTGCACCGTATTGCCGTAGGGCAGCACCTTGTCGCCGCCGATGTCGAGCGTGCGGAAGGTAACCGTCTTTTCGCCCGCGATCTTCAATACGCTGCGGTAAAGCTCCTCCTGCTCCTTGGGCCGGGGAAAGCGCGAGGCCACCATGTATTGCAGCTCGGTTCGAAAAAGCCCGATCCCCGCCGCACCGGACTGCTCGAGTTGCGGCAGGTCCATTGCCAGCCCGGCATTGATCATGAGCTCGATCTTCACGCCGTCCTGCGTCAGCGATGGCTTGTCCTTGAGTTCGGCATAGGTCGCCTGCCGACGCGCCCGGAACTTCACCTTTTCCGCATAGGCCGTCTCGATGTCGGAGGCCGGGCGCAAGTGCACCACGCCGTCGTCGCCGTCGACGATCACCGCGTGGCCGTTTTCCGCCAGCGACAACAGGTTCGGCAATTGCCCGACGACAGGAATGCCGAGCGCGCGCGCGATGATCACCACATGGCTGGTCGCCGCGCCCTCTTCCAGCAGCAGCCCGCGCAGATTCTCCTTGGAATAGTCGAGCAGTTCCGCGGCGCCCATGTTGCGCGCAACCACGATGTAGTCATGCGTGATGCGCTCCTCGATCGGCCCGTGCGGCTTGCCGACGAGTTCGCGAAGCAGGCGGTAGGCAAGATCGTCGAAATCGTGCAGCCGGTCGCGCAGATACGGATCCTGCTGGCGCATCATGCGGGCGCGGTTGTCGCTCTGCACCTTCTCGACGGCGGCCTCCGCCGTCAGGCCGTTGGCGATCGCCTCCTCCATGCGCCGCACCCAGCCGCGGTCGTTGGCGAACATGCGATAGGCCTCGAGCACCTCGCGATGCTCGCCGTCACTGGCGACCTCGCGCCGGCCCAGAAGATCGTCGATGGAAATGCGCAGCCGCCCGAGCGCCTCGCGCAGGCGCACGACTTCGCTCTCGACGTCCTCGTTGAAGAGGTTGGTGACGACGACGCGCGGCTCGTGCAGGACGACATAACCAAGCCCGATGCCCTCGGCGAGGGGCGTTCCGGAAAGCTGCACCGGGCGCGAAAGATCGAGCCCGGTGCCCTGCTTGTTGAGGCCCTCCAGCTCGCCCGCGGCGATCAGCTCGGCCAGCACCATCGCGGTGGTTTCGAGCGCCTCGACCTCGTCGTCCGCATAGGTGCGCCGCGCCTGGTTCTGCACGACGAGAACACCGAGCGCGCGGCCCGAACGCAGGATCGGCACGCCGAGGAAGGAGTGGAAGATTTCTTCGCCGGTTTCCGGCAGGTAGGCGAAGGCCGGGTGGCTCTGCGCGTCGTCGAGGTTCAGCGGCTGAGCGGTCGCGGCGATGGTGCCGACGAGGCCCTGCCCGACCTTCAGCGAGGCCTCGTGGACGGCGCCGGGATTGAGGCCTTGGGTCGCGAAAAGCTCGAGCACGTTATCGGCGCGCAGCACATAGACCGAGCAGACCTCCGCCACCATGTTGGCGGCGATGTGCCTGACGATCTTGTCGAGCCGCTCCTGTGCGCCCAGCGGTTCCGCCATGACTTCGCGGAGCCGCTTGAGTAGCACGCGCGGACCTGTCGCTGCGCTTCTCATACTGCCCTTCTTCCCGGTGCATGCCCGGAAATTCCGAACGAATTGCGACCCGGCAAGCCGGACCCCAATTCGAGTGATAGCACCGAACCCGGCGCTTTTTCAGGAAATTTATTTCTTGTCGAGGCCGTATACGGAATGAAGCGTACGCACCGCAAGTTCCGCGTAATCGCGCGTCGATCAGGACTGAAAACTTGATCTCGGACGTGGTGATGGCGCGAATGTTGATGCCCTTTGAGGCCAGCGCCGCAAATGCCGTTGCGGCAACGCCGGCATGGCTGCGCATGCCGATGCCGATGACCGAAACCTTGACCAGGCCCTTGTCGCTCTGCAGCACCTGGAAGCCGATCCGCTCGCGCTCGCCTTCGAGGATCTTGAGCGCCTTCTCGACGTCGCGTGTCGGGCACGGTGAAGGTCATGTCGGTGCGCGAGCCGTCCTCCGAGACGTTCTGCACGATCATGTCGACATTGATGTGCCCGCTGGCGAGCGGGCCGAAGATGCGCGGCCGACACGCCCGGCTTGTCGGGAACGCGGCGCAGCGAGATCTGGGCTTCGTCGCGGGCGTAGGCAATTCCGGTGACGACATGCTTTTCCACGATATCTTCCTCGTTGCAGATCAGCGTACCGGGCGGATTGGCGCCCTCGCTTGCATCGATTGAGTCCGGCTCGTCGAAGCTGGAACGCACGAATGTCTTTACGCCATGCACCATGGCAAGCTCGACCGAGCGCACCTGCAGGACCTTGGCGCCGAGCGAGGCCATTTCCAGCATCTCCTCGAACGAGACGCTTGTCGAGCCGCCGCGCCTTGGGCTCGATGCGCGGGTCGGTCGTGTAGACGCCATCGACATCGGTGTAGATGTCGCAGCGGTCGGCCTTGATCGCGGCGGCGATCGCCACCGCGCTGGTGTCCGAGCCGCCGCGGCCGAGCGTCGAGATGCGGTTGTCGGGCCCGATGCCCTGGAAGCCGGCGACCACCGCCACCTGGCCGATCGCGAAGCGCTCGATCAACCGGCCCGCGTCGATGTCCTCGATGCGCGCCGCGCCATGCGCATTGTCGGTCAGGATCGGGATCTGCCAGCCCATCCACGAGCGCGCATCGATGCCGATGTTCTGCAAGCGTGATGGCGAGCAGCCCCGCCGTCGACCTGTTCGCCGGAGGCGACCACCACGTCGTATTCGCGCGCGTCGTGCATGGGCGATGCCTCGCGCGTCCAGGCGACCAGTTCGTTGGTCTTGCCGGCCATGGCCGAGACGACCACCGCGACCTCGTGGCCGGCATCGACCTCGCGCTTGACATGCCTCGCGACATTGCGGATGCGGCCGATGTCGGCAACGGACGTTCCGCCGAATTTCATGACCAGCCGAGCCATCGGGCCGCATTTTCCTGTGTCGCGCGTTCAAATAAAATCGCCCCGGGAATTCCCCGGAGCGAGCGGCGCTTCCATAAACAAAAAGCGACCGCGCCCGCAATATGCGCAAGACCCGCGCATTCGGCGAAAAATTGCGGTAGCTGCCTGCGATCAAAACAAGATGACGCACTTGAAGGCAGGCACAAAGCGCGCACCAATCATAGTGCGCAACCGAGAGGGAGGAAAAGCAGTGGAAAACATTGCCCGTAGCACGATCGATTCCGCCGAGGTTGCGCGCTTTTCTGCGCTTGGCCGCACAATGGTGGAACCCGGCAGGCAAGTTCCGGCCGCTGCACAAGTTCAATCCGGTCAGGCTGGAATACATCAAGCGCCACTGCTGCTCGCATTTCTGCCTCGACCATCGCGGCGCACAAGCCGTTCGAGGGCCTGCGCGTCCTGGACATCGGCTGCGGCGGCGGACTGCTTTCCGAGCCGATGGCCCGCCTGGGCGCCAGCCGTCGTCGGCGCCGATCCCTCGCCCACCAATATCGAGGTGGCAAAGCTGCACGCCATCCAGAGCGGGCTCGACATCGATTACCGAGCCGTGACGGCCGAGGAACTCAACGCCGCGGGCGAGAAATTCGACATCATCCTCAACATGGAAGTGATCGAGCACGTCTCCGATCCGGCGATGTTCCTGCGCGAATGCGCCGCCATGCTGCGGCCGGGCGGGCTGATGTTCGTCGCCACCATCAACCGCACCATGAAGGCATGGGCGCTGGCGATCATCGCCGCCGAAAACGTGCTGCGCTGGCTGCCCAAGGGAACGCATTCCTACGAAAAGCTGGTGCGCCCCGAGGAAATGGAAGGGCCGCTTGCGCGACGCGGGCCTGACCGTCGTCGATCGCACCGGCGTGTTCTACAACGTGCTTGCCGACCGTTGGGACCTCTCGCGCGACATGGACGTGAACTACATGTTCGTCACACGCCGCGAGCAGATGAGCTGAGGCGCATCCCGCCTGGCAAGGTCAGTTCCTGTCTTCGGGAAGTTCGGGTATCGGCAGGACGTCGATGCCCTCCTCGATCAGGCCGGCGGCATCCTCGATGCTGGCCTGGCCGAAGATGCCGCGCGCTTCCGCTTCGCCGTAATGGATCTTGCGCGCTTCCTCGGCGAACCTGTCGCCGACATTTTCCGCGCCCGCCAGCACCTTGTCGCGCAGTTCCTTGATCTGCCTGAGCATCTCGCGCTTCTTCGGATCGGCGGGCAGCGCGGCATTCTGCTTGACCGCCAACTTCGCGACGCGCCTCCTTCTTGCGGGCAGTGGCGACCGACGGCGCCATCAGCGTCTTTTCGACATCGTGCGAACCGCAGACCGGGCAGGCAAGCAGGCCCTTCGCCTTCTGCTCGTCATGGTCCTGCGACGACGCGAACCAGCCCTCGAAGCCATGCCCCGCACGGCACTGAAGCGAATAGCGGATCATTGCGCCAGCCGCCTTGCTTCCGTGACGATGGCGGCGCTATCCTCGCCATGGCTTTCGATGCGCACGCTGAATTCGCGCCCATGCGCGAGATTCGGAATCTTGCGCCTCACGGCCTGCAGGCAGTTGAGGCTCGATTTCGCAAACCAGCACGCCCGGTTCGTCATGCGCGAGTTCGCCGGCCAGCCGGCCCCAGGGATCGTAGATCAGCCGAATGGCCATAAGTCTGGCGGCCATCTGCGTGGAGGCCGCCCTGCGCAGCGGCCGCGATCATAGGCGCCGTTCTCGATGGCGCGGGCCCGCAGCAGTGCGTGCCAGTGCGCCTCGCCGGTCTGGCGCGTGAAGCAGGCGGGGCAGGTCAGCATTTCCGCGCCGGCCAGCGCCTCGCTGCGGAAGAGGTCGGCGAAGCGCAGATCGTAGCAGATCGCCATGCCCACCGGCAGCGGCGGCCCGTGCACCACGATGCCGGTGTCGCCGGCGTCATAGGTCGCGGATTCGCGCCAGCTCTCGCCATTGTCGAGATCGACGTCGAACATGTGGATCTTGTCGTAGATCGCGACGCGCCCGCCATTGGGCGCGAACACAGCCCCGCGATTGGCCGCGCGGCTCACCGGCGGTGCGCACCGCGGTCGAGCCGATGTGCAGCCAGATGCCCAGATCGGCGGCAAGTTGCGAAGCTGCCGCAAAAACCGGATTTTCGCTGTCAGGCGAAATCTGGTCGAACAGATCGCGCCCGCGCGCGATCAGACCCGGTCATCTCCGGCGTCTGGACGTAAGTCGCGCCCAGGCCCGCTGCCTCGCGCACCTGTTCGCGCATGGCGGCAATGTTCTCCCGCTCGTTTGTGCCGGAGCGCATCTGCACCAGGCCGATGCGGGTGGAAACGCCGGTCATGACGCGCCTGCCTGCCTCAGCATGGGATCGAGCTTTCCGGCACGATCCAGCGCGTGCAAATCGTCGCTGCCGCCCACATGCACGCCATTGATGAAAATTTGCGGAAACGTGCGCCCGCCGTTGGAGCGCTGCACCATTTCGGCCCGCACCGACGGCTCGTAAGTGCCGTCATGCTCGAGATAATCGACGCCCTTCATTTCCAGCAGCCGCTTGGCGGCAGTGCAATAGCCGCAGAACTGGCGGGTATAGATGACGACTTGCGGAACGTGTGTTTCTGCCATTTTCCATGACTTCCAGGACTTGGCGCGAAGATTGCGCGCTTTATCGCTCATATATCGCCGTAGGGCACGCTTGCAAAGGTCAGCACGTCCACCCGCGCCGCTCCAGCCCGCTTCAATGCCCGGGCGCAGGCCCTCACGGTGGCGCCGGTCGTGTAGACGTCGTCGACGACGATCACCCCTGCGCCCTCGATGTCGGGCCTTCGCTCCGGTGGAACGCGGAATGCACCCTGCACGTTGCGTGCCCTCGCCTTGGCCGACAAGCCAACCTGCCTTTGCGTGGCGCGGTGACGCACCAGCGCAAGCGGCAGGTAAGTGAGGCCGCAGTCGCGTGCAACCATCCGCGCCAGCTCCGCGGACTGGTTATAGCGCCGCTCGTGCAGCCTGCGCCAATGCAGCGGCACCGGCACCACGATGCTGCAGTCCTTTGCCAGTTCGCGCCCGGCGATTGCCATCCAGCCCGCCATCCAGGGCGCGAGATCTCCCCGGTCCGAGAATTTCAGCCCGGACACCAGCGCCCTCGCCCGCTCGTCATAGAGCACGCAGGATCGCAGCCGGTCGAATGGCGGGGGGTCGGCCATGGCCTGCGGGCTGACCGCGCCTGCGCCCTGCTCATGCGGAAAGGGAATTCCCAGCACCTCGCAGAACGGCCTGTCGATGAAACGCATGTGCGGCCAGCACCGGGCGCAAAGTCCGCCCTGCCGCGCGACGCGGCTGTCACAGGCCAGGCACACCGGCGGCACCACGGTGTCGCGAACCACCCGCAACAGGGGTGCGGCAAGCTTGAAAAACTGCGATGTGGCGAGACTGGCAATGCGCATGCAACGGCCATAGAAGAGGTTCTCTCGCCCGCACGCTAACGCGGCGCGAACCCCAAGGCGAGATTTTTGTTTGTGCAACCAAAGATCATGCAACCATTGATGCAGAACCAGACTTTCGACTACGCAAGGCTCAAGGCAAAGCGCGAACGCGCGGCCCGCATGATGGCGCCGGACGCCGACTTCCTGGTGAAGCATGCGGCCGCCGAAATCGGCGCGCGGCTCGCCGTCACCAACCGCACTTTCACTCGTGCGGTCGATCTTTTCAGCCTTTCCGGCGCGTTGACGCGGGAAGTCTGCGAAGTCCTGCCCGGCCTGGAGGTCACCAGCATCGGCGAGGAAAGGTCCCGCGATGACCTCCAGCTCAAGCCTCAGTCCATCGATCTGGCATTTTCCGCCTTCGGCCTGCACTGGTGCAACGACCTGCCCGGCACCCTCCTGCAGATTTGGCAGGGCATTGAAGCCCGACGGCCTGTTCATGGCCGCGCTGCCCGGCGAGGGCACGCTTGTGGAGCTGCGCTCGGTACTGCTTTCAATCGAAACCGACCTCACCGGCGGCGCGGCGATGCGCGTCGATCCCTTCATCGAGGTCCGGCAGGCCGGGGCGCTGTTGCAAAGGGCCGGCTTTGCGCTTCCGGTGGCCGACACGGAGAAACTGACGCTTCGCTATTCGGCCGTGACGTCGCTGCTGAGGGATTTGCGCGGCATCGGTTCCACCAGCGCGCTGTCCGGCCCGGTGCGGCACATGCACAAGAGCATCCCGGCCGCCCTGGAGCGCGGATATGCCGGGGCGCACGCCATGACCGACGGACGGTTGCCCGCTACGATCAACATTGTCTATCTGACAGGATGGTCGCCGCACGAAAGCCAGCAAAAGCCTTTGCGGCCCGGATCGGCGAAGACGAGTTTGGCCGATGTATTGAAGCCGGGCTGAGGCCTCAGAGGTGGTCGGCGATGTTGGACATCGTCAGCACCGAGGATTCGCCCACGGAGGTGATGCCACCGATGACGGCGACGACAACGAGGGCCGCAATCAAACCGTACTCGATGGCAGTGGCGCCGCGTTTGTCGTTGATGAATCTCTTGAACATCTTCTCTCCGCGTCCCAGTGTCCCGCTCCATGGAGACTTTTCTAGGATAAATTCTTCAAGCACACGTTAACCTGCGTGATTATCAATGCCCTAATATTACTGGTCTTTTTTACGACAGTTTGCATCGGAGCAGATCATTTCCTCGCCATCGCCCAAAACGCTGCGGCGAATGACATAGCGGTTCGAAGGCGCTATCGAGCCTGTGGTCACCGTATCGATGTTGAACGTGCCGCTCGATGCATGGCGCTCCACCGCACCCTGAAGCAATGGCGCGGCCAGGAGCGCCATTGCGACGCCGATCGCGCCAAACAGCATTGCCGCCTGCACGCTTGCCCCGCCCCGCTCGTCACACGCGAAACGGTTCGGCAATGGCCGCGAAAACGACCGTGGCTTGGTCGAAATGCCGGTGTGTTGGGGGCGCATTTAATTCTCCGCGGATCGGTTCGGACGCATGGCTGCGCACGAAATGGTTGATTCGCCTCAAATTGCGCGAAAGCTATAAAAGATCGATTAACGCTGGGATAAGCGGCTCGTCGGCAGGGGGCATCGGATAGTCCCGCAACTGCCTTGCGCGCACCCATTTCAGCGCCGCATGCTCGCGTTGCTGCACGATGCCTTCCCATTTGCGGCAGATGAAAAGCGGCATCAGCAGGTGGAAATCCTCGTAGGTGTGCGAGGCAAAGCTCAGCGGCGCAAGGCAGCTTCGCCACGTCGTGATGCCGAGTTCCTCGTCGAGTTCGCGGATGAGGCATGTCCTCGGGCGTCTCGCCCGCCTCCACCTTGCCGCCGGGAAATTCCCACAGTCCGGCGAGCGTCTTGCCCTGGCGGACGCTGCGCGATCAGCACGCGGTTGTCCGCGTCGACCAGCGCCACCGCGGCCACCAGCACGATCTTCATTGCGGCGCCCGGCGGTAGTCGTAGCGGTAGAGTTCGAAGAAGCCGAACCGGCGGTAAAGCGCGATGGCAGGCTCGTTGTCCGACACGACCTGGAGCCAGGCCGTTGCAGCGCCCCGCGCTCGCCGCCCATTTCAGCGCGCTGCCAAGCAAGGCCGCGGCGTGGCCCTGGCGCCGGCGCGCGGGCCCGGTGGCCATTTCGAAAATGCCGGCAAGATCGCCGTCGCGCACGCAACGCACGGCCGAAACCGGATATTCGCGCGGCTCCTCGACCAGGAACAGGCCCGATTCGGCCTTGATCGGCAGAGATCACCTCGACCATGCCCGGCTTGCGTGCGGGATCGGCGCCTGAAAGCGCCAGCCAGGCATCGACCCAGCGGCCGACATCCTGCAGCGGCACCTGGTCGACGGCGTGCGAGAGCGCGGCACGGTCGAGCGGGGCCGCCATGACGATCGTTTCATCGAAGCTCGACCAGTCCTCGCCGGTGAGCATCTCGCGCAGCACGGGTGGCGACAATGGCGTGAGGCGGAACACCAGCGGCCGGCCCATCGCCTCGAACCTGCGCCGGGCCAGTTCCACCCGCCGCTCCAGATCGGTGACATCGCTGGGATCGAGCGGCGTGACCGAGTTCAGCCGCTTGGAAGGGTGTCCGGCGGTGAGCCGGATGGCCCAGGTCCCGTCATAATGGGTCGTGGTCGCGGGAAAGGAGCGGAAACCGACGGCCTCGATCCGCCGCACATGAGCGAGGTCGGCCATCGGCTTGACTGGATCAGCTTCGGTAGTCGCCATTGATTGCGACATATTCCTTGGTGAGGTCGCAGGTCCATACCGGGGCCTTGCCCCTTCCCCAGCCCAAGATCGACGCGGATCGGACATATTCGCCCTGCATGACCTTCGAAGCGGCCTCCTCGCTGTAGTCCGGGTCGCGCTCGCCGCATGGGCAACGCGAACATCGCCGAACCAGATCGACAGCCGGTCGCGGTCGGCGGGTTCGCCGGCCTTGCCGACGGCCATGACGACGCGGCCCCAATTGGCGTCTTCGCCGGCAATCGCCGTCTTGACCAGCGGCGAATTGGCGATGGAAAGCGCGATGCGCTTGGCGCGAGCGCGCCGAGGTCGCGCCGGTCACCGTGACTTCGACCTGCTTGCTCGCGCCCTCGCCGTCGCGCACCACCAGCATCGCCAGTTCATGCAGCACTTCCTGCAGCGCCTGCCGGAAGGCGGCGCCACGCGCACGTCCTTCTCGTCCTTGACCGGCTTCACGCCCTTGGCCCAGGCGCTGAACAGCATCAGCGTGTCGCTGGTCGATGTGTCGCTGTCGACCGTGATCGCGTTGAACGTCGATCCGACTGCCCTCGACAGCAGCTCCTGCAGCAGGGGCGCGGCAACCGGCAGGTCGGTCACCACGAAGGAGAGCATGGTCGCCATGTCCGGCGCGATCATGCCCGCGCCCTTGGCGATGCCGTTGATCGACGAACGTCTGCGCCGTCCGCCTCGAAGCTGCGCGTCGCAAGCTTGGGATAGGTGTCGGTCGTCATGATGGCGCGGGCCGTGTCGGCCCAGCCGTCCTCGCGGGCCGAGCCGGCGACGCTCTTCAGGTGCGCCGCGAAGCTGGCGACGTTCAGCGGCTCGCCAATCACGCCGGTCGAGGCGATGAAGACCTCGCTCTTCTTGCAGCCGAAGGCCTCGCTTGCAGCTTCCGCCGTGAGCTTGACCGATTCGACGCCCTTCTTGCCGGTAAAGGCGTTGGAATTGCCGGAATTGACCACGACGCACCGCGCCTTGCCCTTTTCGAGCTGCTTGCGGCACCAGTCCACCGGCGCCGACGAGCATTTCGACCGGGTGAAGACGCCGGCGACCGTGGCCGGCACGTCGAAGACGATCGCCGTCAGGTCCTTGCGGTTCTTGTACTTGATCCCCGCTTCCACGCTGCCCAGGCGCACGCCCTCGATCGGCGGCACCTCGACAACGGACTTCGGCGCCAGCGGCGAAACCTTCGAGCTCATGCAATCCCCCGGATGCGCGGCAAACATCATTGCTGCGGCTTTGCAGCCTGGTCGATCTGCTTCTTCAGGTTCTCGTCGAGCACCTCGATCGTCACGCCCTTGCGGGCGTCCTCGACCAATGCCGACATACTTCTCGCGCACCACGATCTGGCGAACCTGGCTCTCGACGTCCTTGAACTCGGGCGCCGGCACGTTGCGCTCTTCAACTCGCTTGATGACGTGGAAGCCGAACTGCGTCTGCACCGGCGTCTTGGTGAATTCGCCGTCCTTCATCGCGAACACCGCCGCCTCGAATTCCGGCACCATCTGGCCCTTGGCGAAGAATCCGAGATCGCCGCCGTTCTGCGCTGCCGAAGGATCGGTGGAACTGGTCTTGGCGAGTTCGCCGAAATCCTTGCCGGCCTCGAGCTCCTTGATGATCTTTTCCGCTTCTTCCTTGGTCTTCACGAGAATGTGCATGGCATGCACTTCCTGCTGCGGCGGCATGGCGGCGACTTCCTTGTCGTAGCGCGCCTTCACTTCCTCGTCGGTCACCTTGTTCGAGGCGTTCTCCTGGAAATATGCGTTGTGCAGTGCGCGATCGCGCAGGAACTGCATCCGAGCGACGAAGCTCGGCTCCTTTTCGATGCCTGCCGCTTCGCCCTTGGCGCCAGCAGCTTGACGTCGATCAGGGCATTCAGGATGGCTGCCTTGCGGCTGTTCCTCCGGCACCTGCGCGAATTGCTCGGCCAGATCCGCCGTTGCAAGCGCCAGGTCGCGCTCGGTTATGGGCTTGTCGCCGATCTTGGCGATCACGCATCTTCGCTCTGGGCAAAGAGCAGGTCCGGACGAGGCGAGGCAAATAGCGAGCGCGCCCGCGAAGATGAAGCGGATCGGCAGGGAAACGAAAGTACGCGCGCCCTTGCGCGGGGTGTTGCTGTTCATGTCTGGTTCCTTCTCTGGAAAGCCCGCAGCGCCACATCCGGTGCGCCTCGCGATGCCTGTTGCCGTCGGCAAGTGCCGCGGGGCGAAGCGTGCCCAGCGTTGACAAGCCATTTGCCCCCTCTTATCTGTCCGCAATCCCGGCGTCCAGAACTGTTGCGCCCGCAAGCGGACTTTCATGGTTACTGCAACGGGCAGATTTCCGGGCGCGCCGGCGGGCCGCCGGCCCGCACGACGGCGCCATCAACAGAGAGGCCTCATGGGCATTTTCACCAGCATTGCGCGCAAGGTCTTCGGCTCCTCGAATGACCGGCTTGTCAGGTCGCTGCAGCCCAAGGTGCAGGCAATCAACGCGCTGGAGCCGAACTGGAGGCGCTGAGCGACGAGGCTCTGGCGGCCCGGACCGTCGAATTCCGCGAGAAGCTGGCCAACGGCGCCACGCTCGACGATCTGCTGGTACCCGCCTTCGCCACGGTGCGCGAAGCATCGCGGCGCGCGCTTGGCCTGCGGCATTTCGACGTCCAGCTCATCGGCGGCATGATCCTGCACGACGGCAAGATCGCCGAGATGAGAACCGGCGAAGGCAAGACGCTGGTTGCGACCCTTGCCGTCTACCTCAATGCCCTCGAAGGCAAGGGCGTGCATGTCGTCACCGTCAACGACTACCTGGCCAAGCGCGACGCCGAGTGGATGGGCAAGATCTACCGCTTCCTCGGCATGACCGTCGGCGTCATCGTCCACGGTCTCGACGACCACGAGCGCGCGCAGGCCTATGCCTGCGACATCACCTACGGCACCAACAACGAATACGGCTTCGACTACCTGCGCGACAACATGAAGTATGAATTGTCCGCGATGGTACAGCGCGGCCACCGCTATGCGATCGTCGACGAAGTCGATTCGATCCTGGTCGATGAGGCGCGCACGCCGCTGATCATTTCCGGTCCGCTGGACGACAAGTCGGACCTCTACATCTCGGTCAACGACTTCGTGCAGCATGTCGACGAAGCCGATTTCGAGCTCGACGAGAAACAGCGCACAGTGACCTTCACCGAGGAAGGCACCGAAAAGCTCGAGGGCCTGCTGCGCGAAGCTGGCCTGCTGAAGGGCGATTCCCTCTACGACGTCGAGAACGTCGCGATCGTCCATCACGTCAACAACGCGCTGAAGGCGCACAAGCTGTTCCACAAGGACAAGGACTATATCGTCCGCAACGGCGAGATCGTCATCATCGACGAGTTCACCGGCCGCATGATGCCGGGCCGCCGCTATTCGGAAGGCCAGCACCAGGCGCTTGAAGCCAAGGAAGGCGTGCCAGATCCAGCCGGAGAACCAGACGCTCGCCTCGGTCACCTTCCAGAACTATTTCCGCCTCTACGACAAGCTGGCCGGCATGACCGGCACAGCCATGACCGAGGCCGAGGAGTTCCACGACATCTACGGCCTCGAGGTCGTCGATGTCCCGACCAACCTGCCGGTCGCGCGTATCGACGACGACGACGAGGTCTACCGCACGGCGGAAGAGAAATACCGCGCTATCGTACACCTCATTCGCGATGCCAAGGAGCGCGGCCAGCCCGTGCTCGTCGGCACGACCTCCATCGAAAAATCCGAAACGCTGGCAGAGCGCCTGCGCAAGGAAGGCATCAAGGACTTCCAGGTCCTCAACGCGCGCTACCACGAGCAGGAAGCCTTCATCGTCTCGCAGGCCGGCGTGCCCGGCGCCGTGACGATCGCCACCAACATGGCCGGCCGCGGCACCGACATCCAGCTCGGCGGCAATGCCGACATGCGCATCGCCGCATGAACTTGGCGACATGCCCGAAGGCGATGAGCGCGACGCAGAAGGAAAAGCAGATCAAGCGCCGAGATCGCCGAGCTGAAGCGCAAGGCGCTGGAAGCTGGCGGGCTCTTCGTGGTCGGCACCGAACGCCACGAGAGCCGGCGCATCGACAACCAGCTTCGCGGCCGTTCGGGCCGTCAGGGCGACCCCGGGCGTTCCAAGTTCTTCCTGTCGCTGCAGGACGACCTGATGCGCATCTTCGGCTCGGACCGCATGGATACCATGCTGAAGCGCCTTGGCCTCAAGGAAGACGAGGCGATCACCCATCCCTGGATCAACAAGGCGCTGGAAAAGGCCCAGAAGAAGGTCGAGGCGCGCAACTTCGACATCCGCAAGAACCTGCTGAAGTTCGACGACGTGATGAACGACCAGCGCAAGGTGATCTTCGAGCAGCGCATCGACCTGATGAAGGGCGAGGATGTTTCGGAGACCGTCGCGGGACATGCGCCACGAGACCATTCGCGAACTCGTAACCAAGCACATTCCCGAGCGCGCCTATGCCGAGCAATGGGATGCGGCCGGCCTCAAGGAGGCCGTTCGCGAACAGTTGAACCTCGACCTGCCCATCGTCGATTGGGCCGCCGAGGAAGGCATCGACGAGGAAGGGATGCGCGAGCGCATCACCGAGGCGGCGGACAAGCTATGCCGCCGAGAAGGCGGAGCGCTTCGGGCCGGAGATCAACACCTACATCGAGAAGTCGGTGGTCCTGCAGACGCTCGACCATCTGTGGCGCGAGCATCTCGTCAACCTCGACCACCTGCGTTCGGTCATCGGCTTCCGCGGCTATGCGCAGCGCGATCCGCTGAACGAATACAAGTCGGAAAGCTTCGAGCTTTTCCAGGGCCTGCTCAACAATCTGCGCCAGGCCGTGACCACGCAGATGATGCGCGTCGAACTGGTGCAGCAGGCCCCGCAGGAGCCCGAGCCGCTGGAAATGCACGAGATCCATCCCTCGCTTTCGCCGCTTGCCGATGGCGGCGGGGACGTGTTCCTGGCGCAGGAAGTGGAAATCGTTCCGCAGGAAAACCGCGATCCCGACAATCCCGCAAGCTGGGGCAAGATCGGCCGCAACGAGGCCTGCCCATGCGGTTCCGGCAAGAAGTTCAAGCACTGCCACGGCTCGCTGGTGTAATCAGCGGGGCGATTCTAGCGCCCCGCCCGCCTTGCAATCACTGACACGACCAACAGCGACGCTGCGCTCAATAGCGCTGCCGCCATGATTGCCTCGACCGCGACGCGCGCGCCGGCGTGTTCGAACACGAATGCGATCACGAAGGGCCCTGTCGCGGAGACGGCCAGCCGCACCGAGTTGATCTTTCCGGTCAGCGCGCCGTAGCCCTTGCGGCCGTAAAGCTCCAGCGGCAGCACGCCGCGAATGATGAAGCTCAGTCCCTGCCCGGCACCGAACAGGAGCGCGAAGATCAGCGCGGCCCAGACCATGGGCGCACCCGTCAGCAACACCGCCAGCGCCAGAGGCAATGCGGCAGCAGACGCCAGCGATGTCGCGTGGATCGAAGTCCGCGACGACGATGCGAACTCGAGAACGCGCGCCGCCACCTGAGCCGGCCCGATCACTGCCCCGATCATCGCCGCGGAACTGCCCAGCCCCAGCGCGCCAAGAATGCCGATGAGATGCAGGTGCACCGAGGAGATCACGAAGGCATTTGCGGCAAAGCCGACGAGCAGCAGCGGGAAGACCCTTTTGCGCAATCGCGCCGGCAAGGTGCCGTTCTCGGTCGTTTGTGCAGGGCTTTCGCCTGGCGCGCTGCGGCTCGCAGCGAACTTCAGCCATAGCCAAAGGTGCAGCGGCAGGCTGACCGCGATCTGCAGGGCGGCATAGATCAGGTAGACTTCGCGCCAGCTGAAATGCGTCATCAGGAATTGCGTCAGCGGCCAGAAGATGGTCGAGGCGAAGCCCGCGATGAAGGTGATGCCGGTGATCGTGCGCCGCGCCTGCCCCGATGGCGAAAGATACGCCGCGACCACGAAGGCAGCCTCGTAGAGCGCCAGTATCGAGGCCATCTCCACGGCGACCAGCAGGACAGCGAAAGCAGCCTTTCCGGGGGTCAGCGCCCACAGCGCCAGCATCGCGGCACACAGCACCGACCCGGCGCTCATCACCTTGGCCGGTTCGTGCCTGTCGAACAGTCTTCCCGCTGCCGGCGCCGCAATTCCGCCCGCCAGCATCGCCAGCGAAAAATAGAAATAGATCGACGTCAGACTCAGGCCGGTGTCGGCGGACATCGCCGGCGCGAGCACGCCGAAGGCGTAGTACAGCGTGCCGTAGCCGATGGTCTGCGTGATACCCAGAAGCACCGACACGGTCACCATGCCGCCGGCCGGCGATCGCGCGGCGAGGCTCATTGGCCCCGGCTCCGCCTTGCATGTTCGATCAGGTTTTCGAGCGCCCTCACGCCCATTGCGTTGAGCCGCCGTCCACCGATCGCGACGTCGATGCGCATCGCCAGTTCACGGGCGTCGGCGCTCGCCAGTTCGTCAAGCGTTTCAATGCCGATCCGCTCCAGCATGGCGACCATCTTTGGTCCGATGGAATACGCCTGCATCATGCGGGCGCGCTCCGCCGCGCTGATCGCCATGGCAGTCTAGTTGCCGTATTCGGGGATGATGGGCTTTTTCTTGACCGGCTGCGCAACCGGCGCGGGCGTGGTGGCGGGATCGGGCGCGGGCGCCGGAACCGGGATCGCCTGCGGCAATGCGCCGTCCGCGGCAGCTGCCTGCGCCACGGCTGTTGGCGCGGTCGTTGCAACTGGCGCTGCACCCGGCGTTGCCGCCTGCGCGGCGGCGGGGGTAGCGCTTGCCTGCGCTGCGCCTGCCACGGGAGCGGCCGCAGGCGTTGGGACAGCCGTGGTGGAAGCACCCGGGACTGCGGCATCTGCGGAAGCAACGATGGGCGCCGCGCCCGGAACCGGCATCTCCACCGGCTTCAGCGACGCGTTGGCGGGCACTTCGAATTTCCTGCCGGACCAGGCTTCCTTCACGGCCTTGCTCTTCAGCGCCTTCTGGAAGACCTCGTCCTCCTTGGTGATGAGCTTGCCATAGGCAAGCGCCAGCGTGCTTGGCACCGTCATCTGCGGGCAGGCGTCCTGCGCCTTGAACCCCTTTTCACCTTCCGGGATGCGGTTGAACACGTACCGCTTGTCGCAGACGTCCACTTTTGGCGGAGCGCGCGTGATCTCGAAATGGTCATAGCCTTCCTTCAGCATTTTCCAGAACTCGAAATGCTGGTCGTCCTGGTGCTCGGCCATGTTGGCGGCAGTCATGCGGAACGGATAAGCCTGCACCTGAAAGGATTTCTGTCCGCCCCTGAAGGAATCGCGCGCCAGCGCGAATATTTCCGCGATACGCTCGTCCGTCATCGAATAGCATCCGGCGGATGAACAGGCCCCGTGCACCATCAGGTGCGTTCCGGTACGCCCGTGCGCCCGGTCGAACGCATTGGGATATCCCAGGTTGAATGCCAAGTAATAATCCGAATTCGGGTTCATCTGCCACGGATTGATGGTGTAGAAGCCCTCCGGCGCCTGACGGTCGCCTTCCGCGAATTTGGGCCCGAGCTTGCCGGACCATTTGCAGATCTCGTATTCCTTCAAAAGGTCGTATCGCCCGGTATTGGTCGCCTTCCAGACCTCGACGACGTTTTCCTGCTTGAAGATGCGCAGCATGATCGGGGATGCCGCCGTCATGCCCTTCGTCTCCATCGTCTTGACGATGTCCGGCGGCAGCGGCTTCTCGGCCTTGGGGAAGAAATCGTCGACGCTGGTGTTTCCCTGGCAGCCGGCAACGGCGATGAGGACCGCAAAAGCAGCCATGTGCAGCGCCGTTCGCATGCCCTGGATGAAAGATCGCATATGTCCCGTCCGGCCTGTCATTCGCGGCTGATCCCGTAACCACCGGTAAACACGGCCGGCCGCCGGATGTCCGGCATGCCGTTTCCGCCTGCAATATGCCTAGCTGAGGCTGATTTACAAGCCGTTACCCATGTTGTCCCCGCGCTTCCCTATCGCGTCGCAATAACGGCAAAATTTCGGCTTCAGGGCAGATTTCGGCCGATCGCCAGGAACTTTTCGCGCCGGCTTTGCCGCAATGCGGCCCTGTCCATCCCCGCCATGTCGGCCAGGGATTGACGGATGGTGCTTGCCGTCGCCTCCATCACCACGCCGGGCTCGCGATGCGCGCCGCCCACCGGCTCCTCGATGATTCCCTCGATTACGCCGAGTTGCAGCAAGTCCTGCGCAGTGATCTTCATGGCCGTGGCGACGTCCTTGGCGCGCGTCGAATCGCGCCAAAGGATCGAAGCGCCCGCTTCCGGGGAAATCACGCTGTAGATCGCATGTTCCAGCATGAAAACCTTGTTGGCGGTGGCAATGGCTATCGCCCCGCCGGAGCCGCCCTCGCCGATGATGACGGAGACCAGCGGCACGCCGATCTTGAGGCAGACCTCGGTGGAACGGGCAATCGCCTCGGCCTGTCCGCGCTCCTCCGCGCCGACGCCCGGATAGGCGCCCGCGGTATCGACCAGCGTCAGCACCGGTATGTCGAACCTGTCGGCGAGTTCCATGATGCGAACCGCCTTGCGATATCCTTCAGGCCGGGCCATGCCGAAATTGTGCTTGAGCCGCGACTGCGTGTCCGAGCCCTTCTCATGGCCGATCACCGCAATCGATTGCCCGTCGAAGCGGCCAAATCCGGCAAGCACCGCCTCGTCCTCGGCGAAGTACCGGTCGCCGGCGAGCGGCGTGTATTCGGTGATGAAGGCGGAGATGTAGTCCTTGAAATGGGGCCGGTCGGGGTGACGCGCCACCTGCGTTTTGTGCCAGGGCGTCAGCTTGGTGTACAGATCGGCCAGCGTGTCGCGCGCCTTGGCCTCCAGCTTCTCGATCTCGACCGAAAGATCGAGGTTTTCGTCGGACTGGGCCATGGACCGCAGCTCATGGATGCGGCCCTCGAGATCGGCGACCGGCTTTTCAAATTCGAGATAGCTGCGCATGAATGTCCTGGTGAATTCGGGGTAACGCGGGCCAGTGGCGCGAGCCCCTGCAAAATGCGGCGCACACTGGCTTCTGCCTGCTTCTATGTCAAGATTTTGCGTTGCAACATGCCGGGAGGCTCAAATATCCGGCAAAGCAGCCAAAATAATGTGCCCGCCATTTATTTTTTCGACATCATCTGCGCAAGCGGATGGTTTTCCTCCACCAGTTTGCGCAACCGCTCGTCCAGCACATGCGTGTAGATTTGCGTCGTCGATATGTCCGAATGACCCAGCAATTGCTGCACGATGCGCAAATCGGCCCCGTTTTGCAGCAAATGGCTGGCAAAGGCGTGCCGCAGCACATGCGGCGAGAGCCGCGCCGAGGCAATGCCGGCGCGCCCTCCCAGCGCCTTGAGATCGCGCGCGAAAACCTGACGCGACAAATGCCCGCTGGCCGAATCCGCGGGAAAGAGCCACGGCGAAGGCGCAAGTCCCGCGGCCTTTCGTGCTGCAAGCCAGGTGGCCATCGCAGCCCGCGCCGGGGCGGATAGCGGCGTCAGCCGCTCCTTGTTGCCCTTTCCGGTGATTGTCAGGAAGCGCTCTGCCCTGCGCCGCGGAAGCTGGAAGGGAAACGAGTTCGCTCACACGCATGCCGGTGGCGTAGATGGTCTCGAGCAGCGCCAGCAGGCGTATGGCCGCAAGTTCGCCGCGTCCGTCCACGGCCTCCTGCGCATCGACCCTGGCCTGCGCTATCAGCCGCTCCACCTCGGCCACCGACATGATCTTGGGCAGGGGCCGCTGCAATTTCGGGCTGGAGACGGGGCTGGAAGGGTCGTCTTCCCGCAGCCCTTCGGCAAACAGAAACCGGTGGAGCTGGCGCACGGCCGACAGGTGCCGCGCCTGCGTCGAGGCGGCCATTCCCGCGCCCGAGAGCCTTTCCATGAAGCCGCGCACGTGGTCCGGCGACGCGCCGAGGAAATCGACGCCCGCGCTTTCCAGATGGGCGCCCCAGGCTTCGAGGTCGCGTGCATAGGCCGAAAGCGTGTTTGCCGCCGCGCCACGCTCCGCGCTCATCATTTCAAGGAAGGATTCGACGAGATGACGCTGGCGCAAGGACCTGTTCCCGGCCGAGTTTATTTCGGAGCGAGTTTGTTTGCCGGAATGCGCACGGTCATTTCGCGCTGGTTCGGCTCCACGAAGGTTGCGAGCGCCCATAATCCGCCCCACACGAGACCGGCCAGCACGGCGATGGTGACCAGAAAGCGGATAAGACTAGGCACCTTTTTCTCCCTGCACCAATGCTGACCTACCCTTATGGAAAACCCGACAGCGATTGACAAGCGACCCGCCGCGAATTCGGACTTGAAAGGCGCCGGGCGCCTCGCGGGCCTGCCGGTCCAACGCACTATTGACGAAACACCGGTCATGGTATGCAACGCGCGCAAACATGCAACACCTTGCGGCATGCCGGGACACGCTAACCCATGAACGAAGACACTGAGGCGCAAGCAATCCACGAAAGGCTCGGCTCCCGGCCGATCGTCTTCGTCGGCATGATGGGCAGCGGCAAGTCGGCGATTGGCCGCATGGTCGCCGAGGCGTTGAAGCTGCGTTTCGTCGATTCCGACGCCGAAATCGTCGCGGCGGCCGGCATGTCGATCCCGGAAATTTTTGCAAGGTTCGGCGAGGAGCATTTTCGCGGCGGCGAAAAGCGTGTCGTGCACCGCCTGCTTGCCGAGGGGCCGCTGGTGCTTTCGCTCGGTGGCGGAGCCTTCATGCCTCAGGAAACCCGTGACGAAATCGCCGCCAAGGCAATATCCGTCTGGCTGAAAGCCGATATCGAACTGCTGCTTTCGCGCGTCATGCGCCGGCCCAAGGCGCGGCCGCTGCTGCAGACGGCCGATCCGAAAGCGACGCTCGCCGAACTCCTGCACAAGCGCGAGCCGGTTTACGCCCTTGCCGACATTCACGTCGAATCATCGCGACTGTCGAAAAAGGAAACCCGAGACGACGTGCTTCACGCGCTCGGCCTCTGGCTGGAGTCCCACCCGCAGCGCCGCCATCAGGTGAGCGCGTCCGACACACCGATCGAAGCAGGAAAATCATGATGCAGGCCGTAAAGGTCGAACTCGGCAACCGCAGTTATGACATCCACATTGGCGACGGGCTGCTTCAGCAGGCCGGTGCGATGATCGCCGGGCTGCGTCCCGGCGCCCGCGTCGGCATCGTTACCGACCAGAACGTCGGCGCCGCGCATGGCGCCGCGCTTGGCCGCTCGCTGGACGAGGCCGGCATTGCCCACGAGACCATCATGCTCGCGCCCGGCGAGGCGAGCAAGTCCATGACTGTCTTCGCCGGGGTCGTGGACCGGCTGCTCGCCGCAAGGCTTGAGCGCAACGACCTTGTGATTGCCTTTGGCGGCGGGGTCATCGGCGACCTTGCCGGCTTTGCTGCCGCGGTGACGCGGCGCGGCATGGATTTCGTCCAGATACCCACCTCGCTGCTGGCGCAGGTCGACAGCTCCGTCGGCGGCAAGACCGGCATCAACGCGGCGCAGGGCAAGAACCTCATCGGCGCGTTCCACCAGCCGGTGCTGGTGATCGCCGACACCGCATTGCTGAAAAGCCTGCCGCCGCGCGAGTTCCGCGCCGGCTATGCAGAGGTCGTCAAATACGGGCTGATCGACCGGCCGCAATTCTTCCGCTGGCTGGAGAAGAACCGCGAGGAGATCTTCGCCTTCGGCCCCGCCCTGCAGGAGGCAGTCGCCACCGCCTGCCGGGCCAAGGCCGAAGTGGTGGCGGCCGACGAGACGGAGACCGGCGCGCGCGCACTGCTCAACCTCGGCCATACCTTCGGCCATGCGCTGGAGGCGGCGACGGGCTTCGACAGCAAACGGCTGGTGCATGGCGAGGGCGTGTCCATCGGCATGGTGCTTGCCCACGAGTTCTCGAACCGGCTGAACCTTTGCGATGCCGACACGGTCGAGACCGTGCGACGCGCACCTTGCCGCCGCCGGCCTGCCGGTCGCCATGTCGCAAATCCCCGGCGCCCTGCCGCCGCCACAGGCCCTGCTCGACTACATCACGCAGGACAAGAAGGTGAAGCGCGGCCGCCTGACCTTCATCCTCACCAGGGGTCTTGGGCAGTCCTATATTGCCGACGACGTACCGCCATCGGAAGTCCTGGCCTTCCTCACCGGGAAACTCGGAAGCATGACCGAATACTGGATCTATACCGCGATTCTCCATTTTCCTGATTGTCCTGTCCGCCTTCTTCTCGGGCTCGGAGACAGCGCTGACCGCATCGTCAAAGGCCAGGATGCACTCGCTCGAAAAGCAGGGCGACATCCGGGCAACCCTCGTGACGACACTGATAAGCAAGCGCGACCGGCTCATCGGCACGCTGCTGATCGGCAACAACCTCGTCAACATTTCGGCATCCGCAATCGCCACGTCCCTGTTCCTGAAGCTGTTCGGCGACAGCGGCATCGCCTGGGCGACCCTCGTCATGACGGTGGTCGTGGTGATCTTCGGCGAAGTGATGCCGAAATCCTGGGCCTTCCTCAACGCCGACCGCTTCGCGCTCGCCGTGGCCCCGATGGTGCGCATCATCGTCCTGCTGTTCGCCCCGTTTGCGGCGGTCGTCGCCTATATCGTGCGCTTGATCCTGCGCATCTTCGGCGTCTACCTGGAAGCGGGCGAACCCATGCTCTCCGCCCACGAGGAGATTCGCGGCGCCGTCGAGGTGCTGGCGCGCGAAGGCTCGGTGGTGAAGGACGATCGCTACCGCTTCGGCGGCATCCTCGACCTGCACGAGCTGGAAATCTCCGATATCATGATCCACCGCACGCAGATGCTCTCGATCAATGGCGGCGATTCCGCGGAAGCGATCATCCGGCAGGTGACCGAAAGTCCCTATACCCGCATGCCGGTGTGGCGAGACGATCCCGAAAACATCGTCGGCATCGTCCACGCCCGCGACGTGCTGCGCTTCATCGCGCGCAACGAGGATCTTTCAAGGTTCGACGTGATGAAGATCGCCTCCAAGCCCTGGTTCGTGCCGGAGAACACCTCGCTGAAGGACCAGCTCAATGCCTTCTTGCGGCGCAAGGCCCACATTGCGGTGGTGGTGGACGAGTATGGCGAAGTGCGTGGCCTGATAACGCTCGAGGACATTTTGGAGGAGATCGTCGGCGAGATCTCCGACGAGCACGACATCGATGTCGCGGGCGTGCAGACACAGGCGGACGGCTCGGTGATCGTGGAGGGTTCCGTGCCGATCCGCGACGTCAATCGCGCGCTCGACTGGGAACTGCCCGACGACGAGGCGACAACCGTCGCCGGCCTGGTCATCCACGAGGCGCAGATGATCCCGGAGGAGAAGCAGGCTTTCACCTTCTACGGCAAGCGCTTCGTCGTCATGCGCCGCGAGAAGAACCGCATCACCAAGCTGCGGATCAGGAATTTGCAGAACTAGCGGGCGGCCTCGGCCGGCGTTTTGGCGTCGATGGCAAGGGCGTGCAGTCCGGCCGCCAGCGCTTCCGAGGCTACGGCATTGATGGCGCGGTGACGCTCGACCCGGCTCATCGGGGCGAAGGCCTGCGACACGATCCGGATGCGAAGATGGGATTCGCCGGTGCCGTCGTGATGGCCGTGACCGGCATGCAGGTGGCTCTCGTTAATGATCTCGAGCGACACTGGGTCGAACGCTTCGCGCAAACGGGCCTCGAGTTTCGCCGAATAGGCCATGACCGCGTACTCCAACTTTCGCCGCCTTCGTGAATCACGGGTGGGGCGGCGCCCAACCTGGTCTTTTGGGGAGGCAATCCCCGAATGTCAATTCTTGTTCGCAACGATGCCAAGGCCCATAATCAGCAAATGAATCTCAACTCGAAATACTTCGACAAAATTCGCGTCCGCAAAGGCAAGGCTGCCGCAGCGGCGCCGGAGCCTGCAAACACCCATTGCCAGTGGGAGGGGTGCACGAAGCCGGCTACCCACAAGGCGCCCATGGGCCGCAACTTCGAGGGGCAGTATCTCAATTTCTGCTTCCCGCACGTGACCGAGTACAACAAGACCTACAATTATTTTTCGGGTCTGGACGATGAGTTCGTTGCACGGTTCCAGAAGGATGCGCTGACCGGGCACCGCCCGACATGGACGATGGGCGTCAACAAGTGGAGCGCCGACGCGCCGCTGAGCAGCGGCGAAACGGGACCGGGCGCGGGCGCCGAGGCGCGCATCCGCGCACGCATCTCCGGCTCGCGCACGGTGCCTGCCGCGGGCGGGCGCAAGCTGCGAACGCTGGAGCGCAAGGCGTTTGACGACCTTGGTTTGCCGCATTCTGCGCCGCCCGAGGCGATCAAGTCGCGCTACAAGGAACTTGTCAAACGCCATCATCCCGATGCAAATGGGGGTGACCGTAGCAGCGAGGACCGTCTGCGACAGATTATCCATGCGTACAAATACCTGAAGCAGACCGGTTTCTGCTGACCGCAACAGCGCCAGATAGAGGGCGGCCAGGCGACCCCGCAAGGGTGCGGCCGGCGGCCCCTTCGGCCTGACAGAACTGAACCCAAGCGCATCACCGGAGGAAATCGGGATGACAGAGTCCATGCCGGACACAAAAGTATCCGTCCGGAAATTGTTCGGGATCGACAGCGACCTGACGGTACCGGCCTACACCGACCGCACAGAGCATGTGCCTGACATCGACGCGGATTACCTCTTCGACAAGATGACCACGCTCGCCATCCTTGCCGGCTTCGCGCATAACCGCCGCGTGCTGGTTTCGGGCTATCATGGCACGGGCAAATCGACGCACATCGAGCAGGTGGCTGCACGGCTCAACTGGCCGTGCGTGCGCATCAACCTCGACAGCCACGTCTCGCGCATCGATCTCGTCGGCAAGGACGCGATCGTCGTCAAGGACGGCATGCAGATCACCGAATTTCGCGATGGCATCCTGCCCTGGGCCTACCAGCACAATGTCGCGCTGGTGTTCGACGAATATGACGCGGGCCGCCCGGACGTGATGTTCGTGATCCAGCGCGTGCTGGAATCTTCCGGACGCCTCACCCTGCTCGACCAGAGCCGCGTGATCCGCCCGCACCCGGCCTTCCGCCTGTTTGCGACCGCCAACACCATCGGGCTTGGCGACACCACGGGCCTCTACCACGGTACGCAGCAGATCAACCAGGCGCAGATGGACCGGTGGTCCCTCGTCGTGACGCTGAATTACCTGCCGCACGACAACGAGGTCGACATCGTCTGCGCCAAGGTGAAAAGCCTCAACACCAAGGAAGGCCGCGAGAAGGCATCCAAGATGGTGCGCATTGCCGACATGACCCGCAACGCCTTCATGAACGGCGACATCTCGACCGTCATGAGCCCGCGTACGGTGATCACCTGGGGCGAGAACGCGGAAATTTTCGGTGACCTGGGATACGCGTTCCGCGTTACCTTCCTCAACAAGTGCGACGAACTGGAGCGCCCGGCAGTGGCTGAGTTCTACCAGCGTGCATTTGGCGAGGAATTGCGCGAATCGAGCGCGAACCTGGTGGTGGCCTGACCGGAGTTTAGACGGCAGAAAGCATGAGCGGACCTGGCAGCAACAGCAAGAAGCGCGACAACCGCGCCCCCGATTACGAACCGCTGAAGCGGGCCGTGACGGCCTGCGTGCGCGCCATCGCCGGCGATCCGTCCATCGAGGTCAGCTTTTCCACCGACAAGCCGGGCATGGCGGGCAATGCCGTGCGCCTGCCCGAGCCGGGCAAGCGGCTGACCGGAGAGCAGCTGGCGGTTACGCGCGGCACGGGCGACGCGTTCGCACTTCGCCGCGCCTGCCATGATTCGACGATCCATGCCCGCTATCTGCCGCCCGGGCGCAATGCCCGCGCCGTGTTCGAGGCGGTGGAGCAGGCACGCGTCGAGGCGATCGGCTCGCGCCGCATGCCGGGCGTGGCGCGCAACATTTCCTCCATGCTGGAGGACCGCTATTCCAAGGCCAATTACCAGAACGCGCTCGACCGCGCCGAGGCCCCGCTGGAGGAAGCGGTGGCGATGCTGGTGCGCGAAAAGCTGACCGGCATTCCGGTTCCCAAGAGCGCCCGGAGCTTCGTTGATTTGTGGCGCGGCTTCATCGAGCAGAAGGGCGCGGAAACGCTTGCCGCGCTCGATGGCGATCTGTCCGACCAGGCCGCGTTTGCCCGAGCCACCCGCTCGCTGATCGCCTCGCTCGACATGGCGGACGAACTGGGCGAGCAGGATCCCGACGAGGCGCAGGACGACAGCAACGAGGACCAGAACCAGGACGAGGGGCAGGAGGAGCAGAGCGACACGGACGATTCCTCTGGCCAGGACGACGCCCGCCCCGAGGAAACCGAGGAAAGCTCCGACGAGAACCAGCAGGGCGAAATGGAGGCGGCGGAGGCCACTTCCGAGGATGCCTCGGAGGAAGACGAGGAGGATGCCGAGACGCCCGGCGAATCCTACCGGCCGGAGCTGCCATTCTCGAACCTGCCGCCCGAAAGCGATTACCGCGTCTTCACCAATGAATTCGACGAGATCGTCGATGCCGAGGACCTGTGCGACGAGGCCGAACTCGACCGGCTGCGCGCCTTCCTCGACAAGCAGCTTGCGCACTTGCAGGGCGTGGTCGGCCGTCTGGCGAACCGGCTGCAGCGCCGCCTGATGGCGCAGCAGAACCGCGGCTGGGATTTCGACCTGGAGGAGGGCGTGCTCGACACCGCGCGCCTTACCCGCGTGGTGATCGATCCGATGACGCCGCTCTCCTTCAAGATGGAGCGCGACACCGTTTTCCGCGACACCGTCGTGACGCTGCTGCTCGACAATTCGGG
>CAVONR010000022.1:0-63863 GCA_963697325.1 uncultured Alphaproteobacteria bacterium
GCGCGCCTGCGGCAGCACGTGCAGCGGCGTGTGGCGATGCCCGTCCCGGGCGTCGTAGAGGACGGCATGACGGTGGCTGAAGGTGCCTCGCTCGACGTCCTCGCCGGTCAGCCGAATCGGCGTGCCGTCGTCGAGAATCGTCGCGAATGCCAGTTCCTCGGCCATCGCCCAGTCGATGGTCGGCGCCTCCGGATCGTCGAAGCACGCCACCGGCGTTCGCGCCCGCGCTCGAGCTTTCGATGAACGTGAAATGTCTCAGGCGTGACGAGGAGGGATTCGTTGATGTCCCGCAGCAAGTCGGGAGCAACGGCGGTGACCACCGCCGCGGCCCGACCGCGAGGCGCCGGCGTCGGCGGCGATTCGGCCAGATGCTGCGCCGGGTCGAGGTCGTCGAGCGTGCGCTGGAGCTTGGTCAGGCGCTCGTCGAGCATCGCGTCCGCCAGGCCCGCCTCGATGACACCGCGGGATTCCAGCATCGTGGCCCAGACCTGCCGAACGGGTCGTTGCCTCGAGATCTGCTGGTACATCACCGGCTGCGTGAACGCCGGCTCGTCGCCCTCGTTGTGGCCGTAGCGGCGGTAGCCGACGAGATCGATCAGCACGTCGCGCCGGAACTTCATCGCGGTAGCCGAACGCCAGCCGCGCCACCTCGACGCACGCTTCCGGATCGTCGGCGTTGACGTGGACGATCGGGATCTTGAAGCCGCGCGCCAGGCCGCTCGCGTACAGCGTGCTGTACGAATCGCCCGGCTCGGTCGTGAAGCCGATCTGGTTGTTGGCGATGATGTGAATCGTGCCGCCGGTCGTGTAGCCCGTCGAGCCGGTGCAGATTCAGCGTCTCGGCCACGACGCCCTGTCCCGGGAAGGCCGCGTCGCCGTGGATGAGGATCGGCAGGACCGCGTCGGGGTTGAACGTCGGCGCGCCCGGGCTTCGAGGCGTCGTGCCGGCCGCGCGCGCCATGCCTTCGAGCACCGGATTGATCGCCTCGAGATGACTCGGATTCGGCGGCATCGAGACCACGAGGTTCACGCTCCTCGCCGCCGCTGATCGCGCGCGACGCACCCAGGTGGTACTTGACGTCGCCGCTCCACTGCACGCCCTCGAGCTCGAGCTGCATTGCGGACCGGGTCCTTGAACTCCGCCAGAATCTGCTGCGTACGGCTTGCCGAGCACGTGCGCCATCACGTTCAGCCGGCCGCGGTGCGCCATGCCGATGAACGCCTGCCGCAGCCCGGCTTCGCCGCCTCCGAGATCACCTCGTCGAGGATCGGCACGAGCATGTCGAGCGCCTTCGATCGAGAAACGCGTCTTGCCCGGAAAGGTGCGGTGCAGGAACCGCTCGAACGACCTCGACGTCGCGTCAGCCGATCGAGCAGCGCCACCGGATCGATCGGATCGTTCGGCGCGCGATACAGTGCCGGTCTCGATGGCTTCGCGCAGCCACCGCCGCTCCTCGGGCACGAAGATGTGCGCGATGTCGTAGCCGGTCGTCGAGCAGTAGATCGACGCGCAGCGTCTCGACCACGTCGCACATCGACGTCGCGCCGGCCGCGACCGGTCCGTCGATGAGCGTCGCCGGCAGCGAGCCTGAGCAGGTCAGCGTCGGTGACGCCGTGGTCTTCGGGCTGGAGCAGCGGGTCGCCGCGGCGGCCGGCTGCCGAGCGGATCGATCGCGGCGGCGAGGTGACCGTAGCGGCGAATCGACTCCGCGAGGTTGATCGCGCAGCCACGCCGATCCGGATGTCCGAGACCCTCGGCCAGCGGCGGCCTCGGACGCGGCGACCCGCTGATGCGGCGAGGCGCCGGCGACGGCATCCACGTCCGGAACAGCTCGCGCGTCGCTCTCGTCGACCGACAACGGGATCGGTCACGAAGCGGTCGTACAGCTCGAGCACGTACGCCCTCGTTCACGCCCTGAAAGTCCTTCGAAATCCAGTGACATACGAACACCGAGCCTCCATGCGGGGCCGTCAGGCCGCCGATCTGTATCCCGCTTCTCCGGCACTCGTTATATCGGCTCAGTCGCCGGGCTCGGTCATCTTCTTCGCGTCGACCCACGGCATCGAACTCTCGGCCGATGACCAGGCCGAGCGCCAGGGCGGCTTCCTTGCAGCGTCGTGCCGTCCTTGTGCGCCTTCTTGGCGATCTTCGCCGCGTTGTCGTAGCCGATGTGCGGGTTGAGCGCGGTGACGAGCATCAGGCTGCGCGTCCAGGTTCGTCCTGAATCCGCGCGCGGTTCGGCTCGATGCCGACGGCGCAGAACTCGTCGAAGTTCGTGCACGCGTCGGCGAGCAGCCGCATGCTCTGCAGCACGTTGTGGATGATGACGCGGCTTGAAGACGTTCAGCTCGAAGTTGCCCGACGCGCCGCCGATCGCCGACCGCCACGTCGTTGCCCATCACCTGCGCGCACACCATCGTCATCGCCTCGGACTGCGTCGGGTTCACCTTGCCCGGCATGATCGAGCTGCCCGGCTCGTTCTCGGGGATGATGAGTCTCGCCGAGGCCGGAGCGCGGGCCCGACGCGAGCCAGCGCACGTCGTTGGCGATCTTCATCAGCGCGGCGGCCAGCGTCTTGAGCGCGCCGTGCAGCGGCGACGAGCGCCTCGTGGCCGGCGAGCGCCGCGAACTTGTTCGGCGCGGTCACGAACGGCAGGCCGGTCAGCTCCGCGATCTGCTGCGCGCTCGCGCACGGCGTACTCCGGATGCGCGTTGAGGCCGGTGCCGACGGCCGTGCCGCCGAGCGCGAGCTCGTAGACCGCCGGCAGCGGCGGCGTCGATCGCCGCGCGTGCGCGAGGTCGAGCTGCGCGACCCAGCCGGAGATCTCCTGGCCGAGCGTCAGCGGCGTCGCGTCCTGCAGGTGCGTGCGGCCGATCTTGACGATGTCCGCGAACTCGCGCGCCTTGGCGTCGAGCGTCGTCGCGCAGCCGTCGCGACGGCGGGCAGCAGGTGATGCACGACCTGCTCGGCCGCCGCGATGTGCATCGCGGTCGGGAACGTGTCGTTCGACGACTGGCCGCGATTGACGTGGTCGTTCGGGTGAATCGGCTTCTTGCTGCCCATCGACGCCGCCGGCCATCTCGATCGCGCGGTTCGAGATGACCTCGTTGGCGTTCATGTTCGTCTGCGTGCCGCTGCCGGTCTGCCAGACGAACGAGCGGGAAGTGGTCGTCGAGCTTGCCGTCGATGACTTCGTCGGCGGCGCGGACGATGAGGTCGACCTGCTCCGGCGGCAGCGTGCCCAGCTCGCCGTTGACCAGCGCGGCGGCCTTCTTGAGGATGCCGAGCGCGCGGATCATCGGCCGCGGAAAGTGCTCGCGCGCCGATGCTGAAGTGGTGCAGCGACCGCTCGGTCTGCGCGCCCCAGTACCGGTCGGCGGCGACCTCGATCTCGCCCATGCTGTCGGATTCTTTGCGGGTAGTCATACAAGGCTCAACCATGAAGGACATGAAGCACATGAAGATTCATACGCAAAACCTTCATCGCCCTTCATGGCTTCATGGTTCACCTGAACATGTTCTTGACGACGAACCACACGTTCGCGGGGCGCTCGCCGAGGCGGCGCATGTACCAGGGGAACCAGTACTCGCCGTAGCTGATGAGGCAGCGCGTGCGGATCTTCTGGCGGCCGAGTTCCTGCTGGCGGGCCGTCTGGATGCCGAACAACATCGCGAATTCGTAGCGATCCTGCGAGATCTTCCGGTCGGCAATCACCTTCTGCAGCCGCGCCTGGAGCGACAGGTCGTGGGTGGCAATATGCAGCAGCGCGCCCGGCCGATGCGCATCATCCTGCAGCAGGCGGGCGGCCACCTTGAAGTAGTTCTCGTCGACGTCGGTCTTCTTCGGAAACGCGACGGATGCCGGCTCCAGATACGCGCCCTTGACGAGGCGGATCGCCGACCCCAGCGACGACGAGCTCTTCGATGTCCTTCTCGGTGCGGTAGAGGTAGGCCTGGATCGCGATGCCCACCTTGTCGGACTTCGCGCGCAGGCGCTTGAAGAGCGCGATCGTGCCGTCGACGTACGGCGAGCTCTCCATGTCGAGCCAGAAGAAGTTGCCGGTGGCCTCGCAGCGCTCGAGCAGGCGGATGCAGTAGTCGTAGCAGACGTCCGGGTTCTGGTCGTAGCCCAGCTGCGTCGGCTTGATCGAAATCTGCGCGTCGATGCCGGCGGCCTTCACCAGGTCGATCACCTTCATGTAGTGATCGAAGACCTCCTGCGCCTCCTCGATGCGCGCGATGTTCTCGCCGAGCCGGGTGAGGATGGTGTTCAGGCCCTGAGGCTGCAGCTTCTTCGCCGCCTCGATCGCGTCCTCGACCCGCTCGCCGGGCATGAACTTCGACACGGACCGGCGCACGAACGCCGTCCGCATCGCGCGTTCGCGAAGGAAGGCGTTGGTGGAGGCCCAGAGGAGGTCTTTGCGCATTAGGGACATGATGCTTCGCGGTTCCGGGGTTCCGGGTTCCTGGGTTCAGGGTTCGCGCGTCTGGTTCCGGGGTTCACGGTTCCTGGTTCCGGGTTCCGTCGGCGCTGGCGTCTGGCGGCGAACCAGACCGAGCGCACCCGGAACCAAGGAACCCGGAACCTGGAACCGCGGCGCAGCCGCGTCAGTTCCCTCCGCCGGCGGCTGCTGGCGCCGTCAGCGGCTTGAGCGCGCCGTGATGACACGTGAAGCACGTGACCTTCCGCGTGCCTTCCGGCGCGGGCTCGCCGATGCCCTTCAGCATGTCGTTGTTGATCGCCATGGTCATCTGCAGCATCTTGCGCGCAATGGCCTTCTTGGGATTGTCGTCCTTGGCGCGCTCCTGCGGCGTGCCGACGTGGCAGTGCGAGCACTCCACGCCCAGCGCCGCGGTGAAGGTGCGCATGAACTGCTGCACCTGCTGGGTCGTCCAGTCCTTCGGCAACACCTGCAGGTTCTGCGGCGGACCGCCGCGTCCGCGTCCCGCCGGCGGCTGACCCGCCTGCCCCTGCTGAGCCTGTCCCGTCGCTTGCGCATAGACCGAGGCGCCAAGCACCACCGCGAACACCAGAGCCACCGCCGTCTTCACGTAGTTCAATCGCATGCAGGTTCCTCCGAACCAATGGAGTATCGATGAGGGGCCTATCTTAGTCAGGGCAAAGGGCAGAGGGCAAAGGAGAGCTGACTTAGGTCAACCGCTGTCGCACACCTTCTGTTCTCCTGGCTTCCCCTCCGTTTTGGTACTTGCAACCCCCCTCGCCGGCGCGTATCGTTCGTCCCTCACCCAAATCAGGGATCGCAGGCGGAAGCTCAAGGAGGAGTCATGAAACGACTGACTATGCGTGGCGATTGTTGTGTCCATGCTCGCGGCAGGGGCCGCCGCGGCTGTTGCTGGCGAAGTGAAAGGCCCGCCGGGGACTGCCATCAACACGAACTACACGGCCGCTCCGTCGCACGCCAACTCGGAGTGCGCGTACAGCGGTCTGAATGACATATGATCCGGCTCGCGGGCAAAACGTATCGGCAGAGTTCCAGACCGCGGCGGACTCGTGGAGAGTACTACGGGCTTCCGAAAGGCGCCCCGGGCACGCTCGGGCTCTGCAGGGGCAACTAGGATCGCAGAACGCTGATCGGATCAACACGCGCGACGCGCCGGGCTGGCAGAAAACACGCCAGCCCGGCGACTCCCGCAATCGCGACGGCCACCACCGCACTGGTCATTGCGTCGAAGGCGCCCACACCGTACAGCATCCACGACAACAGGCGAGCGGCTCCAAACGCTCCCGCGACTCCAATCGCAAGTCCGACCGCCGTCAGGCGAATCCCCTCGCGAAGAATCAACGAACGTAAGTCTGCGGGGCTGGCTCCGAGCGACGCTCGAATGCCCATCTCGTACAGTTCGCTCGGCGGCGGTGTAGGACATCACGCCGTAGATTCCGACGGCCGCCAGCAACAGCGCCAATGAGGCAAACGCCATCAGCAGCGTGTTCACGAACCGGTTGGCGAGCATCGATCGCTCGACGATCTGCTCGAGGGTGCGCACGTCGCTGAGCGCCTGATTCCTGTTGACTCGGTCAACGGCCAATCGAACGGCCTTCCGCAGAGGCTCGACCGCGACGTCCCCCTTCACGATGAGGCTGAGGCCGTAGGTCGGGCTCTGCTCGTTCGACACGTAGATGCCGGCGATGGATTCATCGCCGAGTCCGGTGATCTTCTCGTTCGCCACAACGCCGACGATCTGCCAGGCGATTTCGCGCCCGAGCTCGGTCTTGCCCGCGACAAATTCCTGCACGAGGATCTGCTGACCAATCGGATCCGTGCCGGCGAACTCCCGCTTCGCCAGAGTCTCGTTGATGAGCGCGGCCGGCGGCGCGCCGGCTGTGTCGGCGTTGCTCAGAACGCGTCCGGCGCGCAGCGTGAGGCCCAGGGCGCTGACGTACGACGGGCTCACGATCTTGAAGAAGGCCGCGCGGCCACTGCCCTGGTCAGGGGACGCTCGCCCGGCGATCGAATAGCGCGTGCCAAATCCCCAGCCTTCAAGCGGCAACGCGGAGGCCAGCGCCGTGTCGCGAACGCCAGGGACAGCCTGTACGGCGGCGCGGATCGACGCCAGATAGACATTGAGCTCGGTCGGGTCTGGATACTGCCGCGGTTCGATGGGGAGACCAGCGGTCAGGACATTCGCCGCCTCGAATCCGAGGTCGACGTCGAGCAGATTGACAAAGCTCCGCATCAACAGCCCCGAAGCGACCAGCAACACGAACGCGAGCGCGACTTCGGCCACAACCAGGACGCTGCGTAGTCGCCGGCCGGGACTCACGGCCGTCGTGCCGTGTCTGCCTGCCCGACTCGCGCGCGCGAGGTTCCGACTCGAGCTGCGCGCCGCAGCGGTGAGCCCGATCAGCAGGCCGGTCCCAACACTGACAACCGCGGTGAAGAGCAGGACCGGCAGGCCCATGCGGATGTCCACGGCGGGAGGCAGCGCGTACGGAGGAATCAACGACGCGGTCCACTTCATCAGCGCGTATCCGACGCCGATAGCGACGACCCCACCGCACAGGGCGAGGATCACGTTCTCGATCAGCAACTGCCGAACCAGCCGTTCCCGGCTGGCGCCGAACGCGGAGCGCACCGCCATCTCGCCGTCGCGCGACGCTGCGCGAGCCAGCGTGAGATTCGCCAGGTTCACGCCGCCGATCAGCAGCACGAGCAGCGTGGCGGCAAACAGGGTCGTGACCGCCGTCTGGAGTCCGGGACCGATGATCACGTCGTCGAGGCGGTCCACGGCCACGCCCCAGTCCTTGTTCGAGTCGGGATAGGCCGCTCGCCAACCGCTGCGCGATGGCGTCCATGCCGACTCGCGCACTTCCAATCGACAATTTGGGCTTGAGTTTCGCGGTCGCGCCGAGCCAGCGGAAGTCGCGCGTCATAGTGGAGGGCTCAAACGCCAACGGCTTCCAGATCTGCGTTGCCGCGCGATCAAAAGGGCCGTCACGCGGCAGCACGCCGACGACATCATGCGCCTCGCCGTTGAGCACGATGCCTCGCTCGAGAATGACGGGATCGGCGCCAAAACGGCTCTCCCACAGCCGATGACTCAGCAGCACGACGCGGTCGCGGCCAGGCTGCTCTTCATCAGGAAGGAACGTCCGGCCCAGGGCGGCCTTCACGCCGAAGATGTCGAAGTACCGCGCCGAGACGCGTGCGCCGCGGATCGCGATCGCCTCGTCCCCACCCGTCAGCGTCGCCTGCCAGCCTGCCTCCGCGGCGATGTACTCGAAGACCGTGTTCTGGCCGGCCCAATCGAGATAGTTCAGCGTCGAGATGCCGCTGACCCCGCCGGAAGGCGGCCTCTCGAGGACCCGGACGATGCGGTCCGAGTCAGGATACGGCAGGGGCCTGAGCAAGGCGCCGTACACGAAGCTGAACATCGCGCTGTTCGCACCGATCGCGAGCGCCATGGTGGCGATGGCGACCGCCGAGAAACCGGGACTGCGGCGAATCAGCCGAATGGCGTAACGAAGGTCGTGAAGGACGCCCAAGGGGACTTGCGCATTATGCCCCGCAACAGGCGGCGAGCCCTACGTCAGCGGCGCCGGAAGCTCCGGCTGTGACGGCACGACCCGCGTGAACTGGCCGCGCTGCAGCAGCTCGCGGCCCTTGCCGCCGCGGCCGGTGACCTCGTACTTCGTCGTGCTGATCGTCTGCTCGGCGCCGCGGCTGGTCTCGACGGTCATCAGATCGCGGTCGCCGGTCGAGGCGATGAAGCCGAGCACGCGATCGTCCTCCGTCTGCAGCTTGATCAGGATGACGCCGCGGCCGGGACCGGAGAGGAAGTTGACCTCGTCGGCCTTGCAGAGCATCGCGCGCGCCTGGCGCGTGGCGGCGATGACGATCTCGTCGCCGGTGACGCGCGACCACGCCGACGACCTCCGCGCCGTCGGCCACGCGCGCGAAGCGCCGGCCCGCCCGCGTGCTCGGCTCGACGAACGGCTCGCAGCCAGAACCGCAGCTGTAGCCGTCGCTCGTCACCGCCACCGCGTGCACCGGCGGCGGCGTCTCCGGCTTCGCCGACGTGATCGCGCCGACCACGCGCGGGTCGAGGCTCAACGCGCCGCACGACCTTCTCGCCGTCCTTCAACTTGAACAGGCTCTGAATCGGCTCGCCGTACCCGGTCGACGCCGGCACGTCGGCGATCCGCGCGGTGTACGCCACGCCGAAGTTGCGTGAAGAACACCACCGTCGCGCGCGTGCTGCCCGGCAGCACCGCCAGCACCGCGTCGCCCTCGCGCACGCGCGTCGACGCGATGTCCTTGACTTCCTTCTGCCGCTTCACCCAGCCGTCGCGCGAGACGATGACGACGTTGTCTTCTTCGACGATGAAGTCTTCGGCGGTGTACTCCTCGTCGTGCGCCTCGCCGACGATCTCCGTGCGCCGCGCGTCGCCGTACTTCTTCTGGATCTCCTCGATCTCGTCGCGCGACGATCTCCCAGCGGTCCGCCTCGCCCTTGAGGAGCGCCGCCGATCTCCCTCGCGCGCTTGCCGCTTCTCCGCGAGCTCCTGCTGGATGACGAGGATCTCGAGCCGCGCGAGCCGGTAGATCTTCAGCTCGAGGATCGCGTCGGTCTGCTCGGCGTCGAGCTCGAACCGCTTCATGATCTTCTCGGCCGCGTCGGCCTTGCCCTCCGACTTCCGGACGATCTTCAGGATCTCGTCGAGCGCGTCGAAGACCTTCTCGAAGCCCTCGAGGATGTGGATGCGCTTCTTGAGCGCCTCGCAGCTCGTGCTCCAGGCGCGCGCGTGACGACCTCGAGCCGGAAGTGCAGGAAGTGCCAGAGGATCTGGTGCAGATCGAGCCGCTCCGGGCTTGCCGACGTCCGGGTTCTCGGTCGGCATCAGGCACGTCAGGTTGACGGGGAAGTTCGTCTGCAGCGGCGTGTGCTTGAAGAGGTACGCCATCACCATCTTCTCGTCGGCGTCCTTCTTCAGCTCCAGCGCGATCCGCACGTCGTCGGTCGACAGGTCCCTCACGTCGACCAGCGGCGGCAGCTTGCGCGAGAGCGCGACGTCGGCGATGCGCTCGACGAGCGTCGACTTGTTGACGGTGTAGGGCACGCTGGTGATGTAGATCGTCTTGCCGCTGCGCGTCGCCGGGCCCTTCCTCCCAGGTCGCGCGCAGGCGGATCGCGCCGCGAGCCGGTCTTGTAGATCTCCTTCGATCTCCTCGCGGCGAGTTGAGGATCTGGCCGCCGGTCGGAAAATCCGGACCCTTGATGTAGCGGCAGAGCTGGACGCTGGTGACATCCGAGGTCGGCGTCGAGCAGCTTGATGAGCGCCGTGCAGACCTCGGTGAGGTTGTGCGGCGGGATGTTCGTCGCCATGCCGACCGCGATGCCGGTCGCGCCGTTGATCAGCAGGTTCGGGATGCGCGCCGGCAGGACGACCGGCTCGTCGCGCGTGCCGTCGTAGTTCGGGCCGGAACGGGACGGTGTCCTGATCGATCTCGGTCAGCATCTCGTCGCTGATGCGCGCGAGCCGGCACTCGGTGTAGCGCATCGCCGCGGCGCTGTCGCCGTCGAGCGAGCCGAAGTTGCCCGAGCCGTCGACCAGCGGATAGCGCAGCGAGAACGGCTGCGCCATGCGGACGAGCGTCTCGTACAGCGCGGCGTCGCCGTGCGGGTGGTAGTTGCCCATCACGTCGCCGACGACCTTCGCGCACTTGCGGTGCTTCGCGTCGGCCGTCAGGTTCTGCTGCCACATCGTGTAGAGGATGCGGCGCTGCACCGGCTTCAGCCCGTCGCGCACGTCGGGCAGCGCGCGCGACGTGATGACCGACAGCGCGTAGTTGAGGTAGCGCGTCTGCGCCGCTTCGTGCAGCGACACCGCCTCCGCGCCCGGCGGAGGCGGCGGCGCCAGGCCGGCATCACCGGGGGCGTCGAACAATGACGGCGGCTTGGGACGCTTGGCCACGGGCAGAATTTAGTACGGCAGGTTCGTCGGGTGCGTCACCTGACGAACCTGATCACGATTCTCGCCTCTTGAAGTACACCGTGATCCCGTGCGGATAGAGGTGGTGCTGGAGCAGTGACGTCGGGTCGGTCACGAGTTCCTGGACTGCGCCGAACGCTTCCCAGCCCTGGGAACCGAGGTCGTTCAACTGTCGCAGGAAATCCTCAGGGCCGTCGCCCTGGCGTTCGCTGAGCATCGTGTATTCCCAACGCGTGGTCGGTGGCATGGCCGTTCGCTCCTGTCCTCATCCTACGCCGAGTGAGCCCACGGGCGTGGCGCGCGTGGGCGAATGGGCCTCGTGCTATTGTCTTGCCTTCCCATGATCCGAACCACACTTCGCCTCTTCGCGGCGTCCTCCATGGTCGCGTTGGCCGGCATCGTCATCGCCGCGCAATCACGTCCCGGTTCCCGACTGGATTCGTTTCCGCGGGCCCAACGGCTCAGGAATCTCCGCGGCGACGAACGTGCCGACGGAATTCGGCGCGTCGAAGAACCTCGTCTGGCGTCTCGAGTTGCCGACCGGCCACTCGTCGCCGATCCTCTTCGAGGACCGCATCTACGTGACGGGCGTTCGCGACAAGACACTGACGACGTTCGCGGTCGATCGGGCCGGCGGCAAGATCCTGTGGGAACGGTCGGCACCGGCCGAAGCGCGGCCGCCGGTCGACAAACGCAACCATCCCGCGTCGCCCAGCGTCGGCCGTCGATCGCACCGGCATCTACGTGTTCTTCCAGGACTACGGGCTCATCGCCTACGACCACGCCGGCACCGAGCGCTGGAAGATGCCGCTCGGCCCGTTCAACAACATCTACGGCATGGGCGCCTCGCCGGTCATCGTCGGCGACCAGGTCGTGCTCGCGTGCGATCAACTGCGCGGGTCGTTTCTCCTGTCCGTCGACGCGCGCACGGGCAAGGAGCGCTGGCGGACGCCGCGGCCTGAAGCGACGAGCGGCCACGCGACGCCGATCGTGTGGCGCGGACCGGACGGGCGCGATCAGATCCTGCTGCCGGGATCATTCCTGCTGACGGGCTACGACGCGGCGACCGGCAAGAAGATCTGGTGGGTGCGCGGCCTCTCGTGGGAAATCAAGTCCACGCCGGTGATCAGCCGGCGACACGATCTACATCAACGGCTACGGCTCGCCGGAAGGCGATCCGGGCCGGAAGATCAACGTGCCGCCCGCCGACGAGGTGTGGCCGACGTCAGACGCCGACAAGAACGGCACGATCTCCAAGACCGAGTTCCCCAAGTTCACGCCAGGCCTTCTGGTTCGACGTCGCCGATCTCGATCAGAACCAGCAGCTCAGCAAGGACGAGTGGGCGCTACTATCGCGCGGCGCTCGACTCCGAAAACGGGATGCTCGCGATCCGCCTCGGCGGTTCCGGCGACATGACCGAGAAGTCCGTGCGGTGGAAGTACCAGCGCGCGGTGCCGCAACTGCCGTCGCCGCTCGTCTACCAGAACGTGCTCTACATGGTGAACGACGGCGGGATCGTGACGACGCTGAATCCGGAGACGGGCGTGCTGATCAAGCAGGGCCGCCTCGCCGGCGCGCTCGGCGCCTACTACGCCTCGCCCGTCGCCGCCGACGGCCACGTGTTCTTCACCAGCGAAGCCGGCGCGATCGCGGTGCTGCCGCCGTCCGGCGATCTCACGCCGCTCGTCGTGAACACGCTGGGCGAGGACACCTACGCGACGCCCGCCTTCGCCGACGGCCGCATCTACGTGCGGACGACGCGGGCGCTCTGGGCGTTTGGGAAGTGAGGATGGCGGGCGCTGCGAAGGCGTAGATCCGATCGCCTCAGCGGAGATGAGGCTCGAAACGCGCGCCTGCGTCCTACCGTCTATCGCCAGGTCGCGTGGGGGCCCCCATCCCCACGCTGACCATCAGGGACTCCGGCGCACGTTTCACACTTCGCAAATCGCCTCACTCCGATTCGGCGCTCGGATCTACGCCTTCGCAGCGCCCGCCATCCTCACTGGTATTTCGAATTCCGAACGAACGGCGGAGTTGAGGCAGGGTCCGGCCGACATCGGAGCGAGGCGATAGGCGTCAGCCCGAAACCGTGCCGCAGGGAGCGCGGATTGCCCGCGCCATCTCCGCCGTGTGCGGAGTGGCGCGGCGGCGGCAGCGCGCAATCCGCGCACACGGAGGCGACGGTTTCGAGCCTCGCTCCGGGAGGCCGACCCGGCCTCACTCCGCCGTGTCGTCCGCTGCTACGGGTTCGAGCCGACGACGGGATAGCGGTAGTAGATGCCTGAGCTGGCTTTGATCGCGCCGACGATGGGGAGGATGACGGCGGCGAGGCCGAGCAGGCACCAGAAGAGGATCACCGCCGGAATCAGGAGGATCGTCAGCCACAGGATCGCCGTGGCGCCGATCAGCACCCACACGATCAGGTTCAGGAAGATCGCCTGCCTCGCGATGGCCGCGATGAGCGGATTCTCGTCCTTCTTCATGATCCAGATGATGATCGGCACGAGCACCCCGCCGAGCGGGATGATGTAGCCGGACAGCCCGGACAGGTGCGTCAGCGACGCGAGCCCGCGGTCGGCCGGGGCAATCTGGACGGAGGGGTCAGTCATCAGATCTCACCTACGTAGTCCACAGGGACCAAAGGACCAATGGACGAATGCCCTGCCGACCCTTGGACCTTTGGTCCATTGGTCCCTGAGACTCTTACCACTTCCATTCAGCGACAAACAGGTTCGTGTCCGTCTCCTTGATGGAATTACGGTTGGAGCCGAACACGAGTTTCGTGCCGTCGGGCGAGAACATCGGGAAACCGTCGAAGGTGGTGCTGAAGGTGACCTGCTCGAGGCCCGTGCCGTCCACGTTGATCAGGTAGAGATCGAAGTTGCCGCCGCGCGGGTCCTTCATGTTGGACGCGAAGATGATCTTCTTGCCGTCGGGCGAGAAGAACGGCGCCCAGTTCGCGCCGCCGAGGCCCTTGGTGACCTGGCGCACGTTGCTGCCGTCGCGGTTCATCACGAACACGTCGAGACCCGCCGGCCGCCAGAGGCCCTTCTTCAGCAGCGCCATGAAGTTGTCGAGCTCGGCGCCGGGCTCGGGATGGCGGCCGCGCCACACGATCTGCTTGCCGTCCGCGGAGAAGAACGGTCCGCCGTCGGGACCGGGCATGTTGGTCAGCCGGCGCACGTCGGTGCCGTCCGCGTTCATCGAGTAGAGGTCCATGTCGCCGTCGCGCACGGACGTGAAGACGATGCGCCCGTCCTTCGCGACGGTGGCTTCGGCGTCATAGCCGGGCGTGTTCGTGAGCCGCGTGAGGCCCGTGCCGTCGATGTTGACCTTGAAGATGTCGTACGTGTCGTAGATCGGCCACACGTACCCCTCTTCCTTTCCGGGCACGGGTGGGCACGTCGGGCCGCCCAGGTGCGTGGACGCGTACACGATCGACTTGTCTCCCGGCAGGAAGTGGCTGCACGTCGTCCGGCCCTGGCCGTTGCTGATCTGCTTCTTGCCCAGAGCCATCGAGGTTCACCATGAAGATCTGGTCGCACGGGATAGGTGCCGGTGTTCTGGAACGTGAGCTTCGTGCCGTCGAACGAGAAGTAGGCTTCCGCGTTCTCGCCGCCGAACGTGATCTGCGTCAGGCTCGCGAAGTGCTTTTCACCGGGCAGCGGCTGCACCTTCAGGCTGGTCTGGCCCGCCGGCGGTGTCTTTGCCTGCGAGGCCGGCTGGGCCTGAGCGGGCGCGGGCGCCTGGGCCAGCGCAATCACGGAGGCAGCGACGACGGCCACCAGGGCGGCCGCGGGAAGAACGAGGCGAACACGGTTCAGCATGCGTGAAATCATATCGCCGATGACCCGGCGCATCATCCACGTCGACATGGACGCGTTCTATGCGTCCGTCGAGCAGCGGGATCGGCCGGAGCTTCGGGGCAAGCCCGTCGCGGTCGGGGGATCGCCCGAGTCGCGCGGGCGTCGTCGCGGCCGCCAGCTACGAGGCCCGCAAGTTCGGCGTCCGCTCGGCGATTCCGATGTCGCGCGCCGTCCGCCTCTGCCCCCGCCTCACCATCGTCCGGCCCGACTTCTCGAAGTACCGCGCGGTGTCGCAGCAGGTGTTCGCGATCTTCCGGGAGGTCACGCCGCTCGTCGAGGGGCTGTCGCTGGACGAGGCGTATCTCGACGTCACCGAGAACGCGTGGGGCGAGCTCGCTGGGCATGGATGTCGCCAGGCGGATCAAGGCGCGCATCCAGGAAGAGACCGGACTCACGGCGTCGGCCGGCGTGGCGCCGAACAAGTTCCTCGCGAAGGTCGCGTCGGCGTGGCGCAAGCCGGACGGCCTGACGGTGATTGCGCCCGAGCGCGTCGAGTCGTTCCTGCAGCAACTGCCGGTCGATGCCCTGTGGGGCGTGGGCCCCGTCACGGCCGCGCGGCTGCGCGAGCACGGCATCGCGCGCCTGGTCGATGTGCGCACCGCCGATCCCGCCGTGCTCGCGATCCGCCGTCGGCAGCATGACCGACTGGCTGCTGCGCCTGGCGGCGGGAGACGACGACCGGCCGGTGGAGCCGAACCGGCCGTCGAAGTCGTCGTCGAGCGAGTGCACCTACGCGCAGGACCTGACCGATCTCGATCGCATGCGCGAGGAGGTCGCCGAGATGGCGCGCGACAACGCCGAGTGGCTGCGAACGCGCGGCCTGCTCGCGCGCACGGTGACGATCAAGGTGCGCTACGAGGACTTCACGACGATCACGCGCAGCCACTCGCGTCCGCCGACGGACGACGTGGACGAGATCGTGCGGCGCGCGGTGGAGTTGCTGGAGAAGACCGATGCCGGCACGCGCCCCGTGCGCCTGCTCGGCGCGGGCGTGCACAACTTCGTGACGCGCGAGGATCTGGACAGCGGGCGGCTGCCGTTCGAGGGGTAGTCAGCCGAGCCCGTTCGACCACGCTGGACTCACTTCGGCGGCCCGCTGCTCTTCGCCTCGGCGTCCACGTCGCGTTCCCAGTCGGCGAGCCGCGCGCGCAGATCTCGCACGACGTCCTGGCGACGACCGGCCAAGTCAACGCGCTCACCGGGGTCCGTCCGGATATCGAACAGCAGCATGTGGTTGGCGTCGAGCACCAGCTTCCAGTCGCCGCTGGCGCACCGCCTTCTGCTGCCGATTGCCTGCGCTCGTGCGCCAGAAGAGCGTGCGCTCAACGACGGGCGCCTGGCCCTCGAGCATCGGGAACAGGTCCATGCCGTCGAGCCGCGCGTCGGCCGGCACGGCGGCGCCTGTCGCCGCGAGGATGGACGACGGTGAGGTCCATGGTGATGCCCGACCTGCGCGCGAGACCGTGCCCGGCCGGATGCGGCCCGGCCAGCGCACGAGCGCCGGGCACGCGGATGCCGCCCTCCCACACGCGTCGCACTTGCGATTGAACAGCGGCCCGTTGCTCGACAGCCACTCGCCGCCGTTGTCGTTGGTGAAGATGACGATGGTGTTGCTGGCGAGGTCGAGGCGATCGAGCGCGCGCAGCATCTCGCCCACGCCGCGATCGACGCGCTCGACCATCGCGACGTAGTCGGCGCGCGTGCTGCCGTCCGGATCGTCCCAGGGCATGCACGTGCCGCGCGTTGTCGGGCGCCACCGACGGCCGATCGGGCGGCTGGTACGGCCAGTGCGGCGCGTTGTACGCGACCTCGAGGAAGAACGGCCGCGCGCCTGCTGCTCGATGAACCGGATCGGCGCGTGCGGTGATGAGGTCGGTGGTGTAGCCGGTGCGCCGTCGACCTGGCCGTCGTTCTCCCACAGGTCCGGGCTTCCCGTCGCCGCCGCGATGCGTGTAGTAGTCGTGATACCCGCTCTTCAGGCCGAAGAAGTACGCCGAAGCCGTGCGCGTGCGGGACTAACTCCGGCCGCGGTAGCCGAGGTGCCACTTGCCGACCAGCGCGGTGGCGTAGCCGCGCTGTCTCGAGCAACTGCGGCAACGAACGGCCCTCGCGCGACGAGCCCGCGTTCGCGCCGGCGACGCCCTCGGACTGCGGCAGCGGCGCCTCGAGCCCGAACCGCTGCTGATAGCGGCCCGCGATCAGCCCCGCGCGCGTCGGCGAGCAGACAGACGCCGTTCGAGTAGAAGTCCGTGATCCGGACGCCGTCGCGCGCGAGGCTGTCGATGTGCGGCGTGCGGATGTCGGTCGCGCCGTAGCTGCCGAGGTCCGCACACCCCATGTCGTCGGTGAGGATGAGCACGACGTTGGGTCGCGTCGGCGCCTGGGCGCGCGGCGACTGGACCGCGGCAGACACCGCCAGCGCCGCCAGCAACACGACCGAGACTCTGACACTCATGCCCCCTCCGGGTTGAGACGTGGACGTGTGTGGTACGGGCAGAGTCTACGCCAGGATTCAGGCCGAGCACGAACCGCGCGCCGCTGGTCACGCCCGCCCGTCTATAATCCGGGCAGTCCGTGAACCCAAAGAACCACCTGATCGCGCTCGGTTCCGCCGCCGTCATGACGATCTACACGGCGGGATTCGTGCGTACGCGGTCCGCGGCCGCGCGTCTCGAGGCCGCGGAACGCCCGCGCGTCGTGATTCCGGACACGCCCGCGACAGGCGCGCCGCGCGAGGAGCGGCCCCTTGACGTCGCGGCGGCGCGAGTCGCCGACCAGGTCGCGCCCGCGGCGGCGACCCCACCGTGACCCCCGCGCCGACAGCCACTGCGACCACCGCGGTGGCCAGGCCGAAGAAGACGCGCGTGGCGGCTACGTCGACGAACGCGATCACGCCGGCGGCTTCGCCGACACCAACCGAAACCGCGGCGACGCCCGTCGTTCCGACGGCCGCGGCCACATCGGCACTCGAGCCCACTCCGAACACCCACGCCCACGCCCACGCCCGCGCCGGCCTGGAAGGACGGCACCTACTCCGGCTGGGGCACGTCGCGTCATGGCGACATCGAAGCGACCGTCGTGGTCGAAGCCGGGCGCATCGCGTCCGCCGTGATCTCCCAGTGCTGGACGCGGTACTCGTGCTCGTGGGTCGCGCACCTGCAGGGGCAGGTTGTCACACGCCAGAGCCCCGAAGTCGACTGGGTCACCGGCGCGACGCAGAGCGTCAACGCGTTCTACTACGCAGTCGTCCAGGCACTCTCCAAGGCCAAGTGAGCCGCGGTCTCCGTCGCTCCGTCCCCCTCATGGGGACCATCGTCACCATCGATGTAAGGGCCGATGGAGCGGCGGAGGCGCTTGAACGCGCCTTCGAGTGGTTTCGCGAAGTCGAACGCCGATGCAACCGGTTCGATCCGTCGAGTGAACTGCGCTCGATCGCCGCGCGACCTGGCGTCGACGTTCCCGCCACCGACATCCTCTACTCCGCCGTCGAGTTCGCGCTGGCGGTGGCAGAAGAGACCGACGGCGCGTTCGATCCGACCGTGGGCGCCGCGATGGAGACGCGCGGGTTCAATCGCGACTACCGATCAGGAGAGACCGTCCGCAGCGGCGTGGCTGCCGAAGCCGTAAGCTATCGCGACGTTCGTCTCGATCCAGCGCGGCGCACAATCACGCTGCGCCGGCCACTGGTGCTCGATCTGGGCGCAGTCGCGAAGGGCCTCGCGGTCGATCTGGCCGCGCGGGAACTGGCGCCGTTCGCCAACTTCGCGATCGATGCGGGTGGTGACCTGTACTTGGCCGGCCGCAACGCCCTCGGCGAGCCATGGACGGTCGGCATCCGGCATCCACGCCGTGACCGCGAAGTGGTTGAGACCCTTCGAGTCTCTGGCGCGGCTGTCTGCACGTCAGGCGACTACGAGCGCCCGGGGCCGCCGGGGGATGCCGCGCACCACATCCTCGATCCGCGCAACGGCGCCTCGGCCGCCGTCGTAGTCAGCGCAACGGTCATCGCGCCTTCGGCGATGGTGGCAGACGCGTTGGCGACAGCCGCGTTCGTGCTCGGCCCGGACGAAGGGATCCGACTGCTGGAGCGCCATGACGTGAACGGCCTGCTGATCTCTCCGGCACTCGAACGCTTTGCAACGCGAGGCTTCTATTCTGAAGTTCTTCCGGACACCTAAAGGGCTGCTGACCATCATCCTCGCGGTCCTCGTGGCGCTGGCCGCGCCGGCCGAGGGGGTCACTCGCGTGTGGCCGGGTCTCGTGGCCGCGGTGATGGTCGCCATGCTCGTCGATGCCCCGATCCTTCGCATACGCAACGGCGCCTGGGAGTTCCCGAGCGGCGCGCTCCTGACCGGGCTCATCGTGGCGATGGTTCTCAGCCCACATGAACCGTGGTACATCGCGGCCATCACCGCGGCGATTGGCGTGGCGAGTAAGTACGCGCTGCGGACGCGATCGGCGAACGTGTTCAATCCGGCCGCGCTCGGGTTGGTCATCACGTTCTACATGTTCGATACGGGCCAAAGCTGGTGGGGCGCGCTGCCGGATGCCTCGCCGTATCTACTGACGGTGCTGTTCGCCGCCGGCGTCTTTATTACCGATCGTGTCAATAAGGCGCCGCTGGTCCTGACGTTCCTTGGCGTTTATTACCTGTGCTTCACCGTGGCGGCGTATGCCGGCGAGGAGGCCCGGGTGGCGGAGATCTTCAGAACGCCGGACCTGCAGGCGGTGCTCTTCTTCGCGTTCTTCATTCTCACGGATCCGCCGACATCACCGGTGAGGTACCAGCCGCAGATCCTCTGTGGCGTCCTCGTGGCCGTGGTGAGCTTCGCCGTCTTCGAGTGGATCGGCGCGGCGTACTACCTGCTCGCGGGCGTGCTTGTGGGCAATGTGTGGGAAGCGTGGCGGCGGGTGCGAATGCGCGAGGCCAGGCGCCAGGCGGAGCTGACGGCTACCTGACGACCCGCACCTTCATGAGCGCGATCTTCTCTTTCGGCGTTTCGCCCTCGACCGGCGATGCGCCGATGGCCTGCACCACGTCCATGCCGCGGACGACCCGCGCGAAGACGGTGTACTTGCCGTCCAGCGTGCGGCACTCGCCGGTGCAGATGAAGAACGACGTGGACGCGCTGGCCGGGTCCTCGCCGCGCGCCATGGACACGATGCCGGGCAGATTTGGCGTATCCGAAAACTCGGGCTGCAGATTGCGGACGAGCTCGTTCTGCTTCGGCGTCAGCGGCTGGTTCCCGGAACGCGAGCGCGCCGGTCTGCAGCACGAAGTTCGGCACCACCCGATGCACGGCCGTGCCGTCATACACACCCGCGGCGGCCAGCCGCAGGAACTGCCGCACCGTTTCCGGCGCCTTGTCGGTCAGGAACTCCAGCTCGATCTCGCCCTTCGTCGTCTCGAGGATGGCGCGATAGGCGGCGAGTTCCACGGCGGTGGCTTCCACCAGGGGATCCTTCACCGGCGGCGGCGTGTCTCTGATGGTCACGCTCTTGATGACGATGCGATCGGCGGCGCGCCATTGGGCATCCGCGGGCGCGGCTGAGATCTGCTGGACGACGTCGAGGCCCTCCACCACACGCCCAAACACCGTGTACTGGCCCTTGAATCGTGGGCTGGTCGCTGGCGCAGATGAAGAACTGCGCGCCGGCGCTGTTCGGCAGGCCGGGCGCCAGCACCGCGGCCATCGCGCCGGCGGTCATCGGCTCTTGATTGATCTCCGGCCGCAGCATGTTCATGCCGCCGGTGCCGTACTGCGCGGTCTTCGCAGGGTCCTTCGACAGCGGATCGCCGCCTTGGATCAGCCCGTACTTGATCACCCGGTGAAACGTCGTCCCCGCATACGCGCCTTCGCGCGCGAGCTTCATGAAGTAGCCGACATGATTGGGCGCCCGCGCCGGCAGCAATTCCACGACGATGGTCCCCATCGGCGTCTCGATGACGGCCTGCTTGCCGGACATCTCGGCGACAGACAGCGGAGTAGTGAAGAACGCCTGTTTGGGAGCAGGGGTCTGGAGAAGTGCCAAGAGGAAGGACGAGGAGCACGGACAGAGACTATGTAGTCCGGGGTTCGGAGTCCAGGGTCCGGAGGTTCCCCGAGTTCAGGTCCTGAATTCCAAAGTCCGTCCTGAGTTCCAAGGTCCGTCAGTCCGGCGGCGCGGACTCAGAACGCCGGACCATGGACTAGGCGCGCACTCCGGACCCCGAACCCCGAACTCGGGACGACTCTTCTCTATTCCGTCTTCTTCTTCGTCCGCCTTGACGCGATGGTCTTCGCCGCTCTCGGCGCGACGGTTCTCGGGCGGCGCGGGCGCTTGGCCGTCGAGATCTCCAGGTGGGTCGGCGGTCCGACGATGGTGTTGCCGGGGCCGACGGAGAGATCGGCGTCCTCGTCGGACCGGACCTCGACGACAGGCGCAGGGGCCGGAGCGGCTTCCACCTGCGGCTCGGGCTGCGGGGCATGTTCCGGCGCGACGACTGGACGCACTGGCGCAAGATTGCGACGCGCCGGTCATCTTCTTGACCGGTCACGCAGAAGTGGCGGTTGCCGTGGAAGTGCTGAAGAATGGAGCCTTCGACTTCGTCGAGAAACCTTTTAATGACAATCGGCTGGTCGAACTTGCACAAAGCGCTTTGAAGCGTCACCGCGAGTTACGAGAGATAGCCAATGACAAAACAGCGGTCGAGGCACGACTTGCGACACTGACCACCCGCGAACGCGAGGTCCTCTCGCTGATCCTCGCAGGTCAGCTCAACAAGCAGATTGCAGGAAATCTTGAGCTGGCAATCCGCACGGTTGAGTTCCACCGGGCGACCATCCTCAACAAGATGGGCGTGCGAAATGCCATTGAACTGGCGGGCCTCGTCGCCCGATCCGGCACGCAAATCTAGGCAGCATCGACCAATGCAGCTAGCTCCGAGTTTGCTGTGATGGTGCATGCACCAACAGGACCGCAATTCGGAGCCGGGCAGAACAATGAGTTAAGCGGACCAGCATGGGCTGGCGGCCCGCCAAATCCGGAGTAGTTTACGTAGCCGAAGCCGTAAAGCCCGCGGCAGAACTCAATGTCTCTTATCCCTAACTCTATCGCGGGTTTAACTTGGCATCTTTTGATGACCTCAGACCAAAAGCGGTCGGTCAGCTTCCGGCCCCAAAACTGCCAATCGTACGATGCTCTTGACAGGAGCTAAGTTGGAAGTCCGTTCCGTCCGCCCAGGTGCGACCGGCATCGACGTGCTCAGGTCGAGCTTCACCAGAACGTCACGTTTTCAACAACTTGCAGGCTACGCACTGAAACCGCGCAGTCATGAGGTCCGGAGAACATCGGCCCCGGGAGAGCGAAACCGAGCCCCTTGGCGCACCGGCCAGTGCTCAGCTGCTGCAGCATAACACTTGAAAACAACGGAAAAATCCGGCCGTAGCCGGATAGGGAGAATGATTTCGCCAGGCCAAGTGGCGGAGGGGGTGGGATTCGAACCCACGGTACGGTTTCCCGCACGACGGTTTTCAAGACCGTTGCCTTAAACCACTCGGCCACCCCTCCGCAGGCGTGGTCAAGCGTGGTCATGCCCAAAGCCGAGAATGTTTTCAAGCGGAAACAAAAAGGCCCGGGCAATGCCGGGCCTTTTCGCATGTTCGTGCCCGTGATTACTGCGGCAGCTTGTCGTCCACGCCCATGACGTAGAAGTTCATGCCGAGCAGCGTGCCGTCGTCGGCCTTTTCGCCGTCCTTCAGCCACTCGCTGCCGTCCTGCTTCTTGATCGGGCCGGTGAAGGGCTCGAACTCGCCGGACTTGATCTTGGCTTCGGTCTCCTCGGCCAGCGCCTTCACGTCGTCGGGCATGTTGGTGTAGGGCGCCATGCACGACCTCGCCTTCCTTGATGCCAGTCCAGACGTCCTGCTGCTTCCAGGTGCCGTCGAGCACTGCCTTGACGCGCTCGATGTAGTAAGGCGCCCCAGTTGTCGACGATCGCGGTCAGCTGGGTTTGCGGGCCGAACTTGATCATGTCGGACGCCTGGCCGAAGCCTTGATGCCGCGCTCGGCGGCAACCTGCATCGGCGCGGTCGAGTCGGTGTGCTGGGTGATGATGTCGACGCCCTGGTCGATCAGCGCCTTGGCGGCATCGGCTTCCTTGCCCGGGTCGAACCAGGTGTTGACCCAGACGACCTTCAGCTTGAAGTCCGGATTGACCGACTGCGCGCCGAGCATGAAGGCGTTGATGCCCATCACGACTTCGGGGATCGGGAAGGAGGCGATGTAGCCGGCGATGCCGACTTCGACATCTTCGCGGCGATCTGGCCCTGGATGTAGCGGCCCTCGTAGAAGCGCGAGTTGTAGGTCGAGACGTTCGGATGCTCGCGCTTGTAGCCGGTGGCATGCTCGAACTTCACGTCGGGGAACTTGGCGGCAACCGCGTTGGTCGCGTCCATGTAGCCGAACGAGGTGGTGAAGATGATGTTGCAGCCGGCGCGGGCGAAACGCTCGATGGCGCGCTCGGCGTCCGGGCCTTCCGGCACGTTTTCGAGGATAGGCGGTCTCGACCTTGTCGCCGAGTTCCTTCTGCAGCTGCCAGGCGGCCCTGGTCGTGCTGGTAGGTCCAGCCGCCGTCGCCGATCGGGCCGACATAGACGAAGCAGGCCTTGGTCTTGTGCCTCGGCTGCGGCGGCGAGCGCCGCGATCGACGCGGCAGCTGCCAGAGTCGAGGAGCAGTTTCTTCATGTGTTTCCCTCTTAGTGCCTTTCACGTGAAAGGCGGTCAGTTTTCAGGACTTCCCGTCTTGTTGCATTCTAGCGATCTGGCACGAACGGCCGTCCCAGCGAGGCCGGCGTGTTGATCAGCGTCAGTCGCCTGTTGCCGCGAGATTAGGACGAGAACGACGATGGTTGCCAGATAGGGCAGCGCCGAAAGGAACTGCGACGGCACGCCGATGCCAAGCGCCTGCGCATGCAGCTGGCCGATGGAGACCGCGCCGAAGAGATAGGCGCCGGCCAGCACCCGCCACGGCCGCCAGGAGGCGAACACCACCAGCGCCAGCGCGATCCAGCCGCGGCCCGCGGTCATGTTCTCGACCCATTGCGGCGTGTAGACCAGCGACAGGTGCGCGCCGGCGAGCCCCGCGCAGGCGCCGCCGAACAGCGACCGCCAGGTAGCGGATGCGCGATGCACCTTGATGCCGAGCGCATGGGCCGAGTCGTGGTTGTCGCCGATCGAGCGCAGCGTCAGGCCGGCGCGGGTGCGGAACAGGAACCAGGACACCGCCGACGACCAGCACGAGCGACAGGTAGAAGATCGGGTCCTGGCCGAACAGGAACTGCCGACGAACGGGAATGTCCGACAGGCCCGGGATGTGGACGGTTCGGCAGCTTGACGCCGGGCTGGCCGACGAAGCCTCGCCGATCATGCCCGACAGGCCGAGGCCGAGCAGCGTCAGCGCCAGGCCCGTCGCCACCTGGTTGGTGACCAGCGCTCAGCGTCAGGAAGCCGAACAGCAGCGAGAACAGCGCCCCGACAATGATCGCGGCGATCATGCCGATCCACGGCGATTGCCGCTCATCAGCGCGACGCCGAAGCCGCTGACCGCGCCCATGACCATCATGCCCTCGACGCCGAGGTTGAGCACGCCGGAGCGTTCGACCACCAGTTCGCCGATGGCGGCGATCAGCAGCGGCGTCGCCGCCGTCGCGATGGTGATGAGGATGTTGGCCCACATGTCCATCAGGGCTTCGCCTCCGCTGGTCGCGCCGGGCCGACGAATCGGATGCGGTAGAGGATGAGCGTGTCGCAGGCGAGCACGAAGAACAGCAGCATGCCCTGGAAGACGCGCACGGCGCCTGTCGGAGACGCCGAGCGATTGCTGCGCCGCCTCGCCGCCGAGATAGGTCAGCGCCAGCACCAGGCCGGCCAGCGACGATGCCGAGCGGATTGAGCCGGCCGAGGAAGGCGACGATGATGGCGGTGAAGCCGTAGCCGGGCGAGATCACCTCGCGCAACTGGCCGATCGGCGCCGGAGACCTCGGAGATGCCGGCAAGCCCGGCGAGCGCGCCCGAGAGCATGAAGGAGAAGAACACCATGCCCGAGGCGCTGAAGCCGGCGAAGCGCCCTGCCCGCGGGACTGAGGCCCAGCACCCGCACCTCGAAGCCCTTGAGCGTGCGGGCGAGCAAAAACCAGACCAGCACCGCCGCGACCAGCGCCAGGACGAAACCCCAGTGCGCCGCGCCCTGCGAGCGGGATGATCTCCGGCATGGTGGCCGAGGGCGAGAAGCGGATCGAGCCGGGAAACGAAAAGCCCTTCGGGTCGCGCCAGAGGCCGCGCACCAGCCAGTCGAGCGAAAGCTGCGCGACATAGACCAGCATCAGGCTGGTCAGGATCTCGTTGGTGTTGAAGCGCACCTTCAGCAGCGCCGGAATCGCGGCATAGAGCGCGCCGCCGAGCATGCCGCAGAGCAGCATCAGCGGCAGCGTGAAGCACGTTCTGGAAATCCGGCATCAGGATCGGCACGGCGGAGCCGACGATCGCGCCGACGATGAACTGGCCCTCGGCGCCGATGTTCCAGTTGTTGGAGCGGTAGCAGACGCGACAGGCCGACCGCGATCAGGATCAGCGGCCCCGCCTTGACCGCCAGTTCGTGCAGCGACCAGACTCTCCGTCAGCGGATCGAGGAAATAGAAGTAGAGCCGCGTGAACGGGTTCTTGCCGAGCAGCGCAAAGATGAGCCCGCCGGCAATCAGCGTCAGGGCAAAGGCGAGGAAGGGCGAAACAAGCTGGAAAAGGCGCGACTGCTGCGGCCGCTTGACGAGTTCAATGCGCATGCGGAGACCCTTCTCCGTGCGCCACGTCGGGCATTTGCGGCAGATGGTGGCCGGGATTGGCGCCGCCCATCAGCAGGCCGATCTTCTCGAGCGTCGCTTCGGCAGCCGGCATCGGCTTCGACAGCTTGCCGTCGTGAATGACGGCGATGCGGTCGGAAACCTCGAAGATCTCGTCGAGGTCCTGGCTGATGACCAGCACCGCCGAACCGCTGCGCGCCAGATCGACCAGCGCCTGGCGAATGCGCGCCGAGGCGCCCGCGTCGACGCCCCAGGTCGGCTGGTTGACGACGAAGACGGAGGGCTGGCGGTCGAGTTCGCGGCCGATGATGAATTTCTGCAGATTGCCGCCGGACAGCGAGGAGGCGTCCGGATCGTCGCCGCTCTTGCGCACGTCCATCGCCTCGCTGATGCGCTTGGTGGCGTCAAGCGTCACGTCGGTGCGCACAAGGCCGACGGGGCCAAGCGCATGAATGCCGCCTGGTCGGAGCCGTGGCGCGACAGCAGCAGGTTTTGCGACAGGCTCATCTGCGGAATTGCGCCATGGCCGAGACGCTCCTCCGGCACGAAGGCCGCGCCGATGCGGCGGCGCTCGTTGATGCCGAGATTGGCCGCAGGTTTGCCGCCAATGCGGATCGAGCCGGCATCTGGCGAGCGTCGCCTCGCCGGAGACCATCTTGAAGAATTCGCTCTGGCCGTTGCCGGCGACACCGGCAATGCCGACCACCTCGCCCGCCTGCACGGAGAGCGAGATGTTTTCGAGCGACACGGCGAAAGGGCTGGAGGCTGGCATGGAAGCCTTGTCGAGCACGAGCAGCGGCTCTGCCCTTTTTGCCGCCGCTATCGCGCCGCACCGCGGCAACGCTGGTGCCGACCATCATGGTCGCGAGCGATGATGCGGTTTCCTTGCGCGGATCGCATTCGCCGACCACCTTGCCGTGGCGCAGTACGGTGGCGCGGTCGCACATCCGCTTGACCTCGTCCAGCCGGTGGCTGATGTAGAGGATGGAGCGCCCTTCCGCGCTTCAGCCGCTCCAGCGTCACGAACAGCTTGTCGGCCTCCTGCGGCGTCAGCACCGAGGTCGGCTCGTCGAGGATGATCAGGCTCGGGTCTGCAGCAGGCAGCGGACGATCTCGATGCGCTGGCGCTCGCCGACCGAAAGGTCGCCGACGATGCGAGTCCGGGTTGAGCGGCAGGCCGTAGTCGATCGAAACCGTGCGGGCGCGCTCGGCGACGTCGCCTCGCGCGAAATCGCGATCGAGCGAAAGCACGATGTTGTCGGCGACGGACAGCGCATCGAACAGCGAGAAGTGCTGGAACACCATGCCGATGCCGAGTCTTGCGCGCGACGAACGGGCTGGTGATGCGTGACCGGCTGCCCGTGCCAGCGGATTTCGCCGCAGTCGGGTTCGAGCGAGCCGAACAGCATCTTCACCAGCGTCGACTTGCCGGCGCCGTTCTCGCCGAGCAAGGCGTGGATTTCGCCCTCGCCGATCGAGAGGCTGACGTGGTCGTTCGCGGTCAAGCGGCCGAAGGTCTTGACGATGCCACGCACTTCAAGCATCGGCTCGCCGCCGCGCGCTTCACTCAACCCTTTCGACACGCCTGCGCCCCCGTTCGGTACTCGCGACCGTTCCTGCCAATTCGACGGCATTTGACGAGAGTGCGCGGCAAAAATCCAGCGCAAACAACCGGCTTCGCGCTTAAATTTTGGCGTTTTCCACTAATGCACAGGAAATTTGCAGCGAGTTCCCTGATGCAGCGGCCCCGAGGCGGTTTACAATTCCGCCGGCGGCCTGCGCGCCATGTCTTTGCGCCGGCGCCGAACGAAGATGTTGAAGACCTCGACCATGGTCGAAAACGCCATCGCGAAGTAGATGTAGCCGCGCGGAATATGGAATCCGATGCCATCGGCGATCAGCGAGCACGCCGATCAGCAGCAGGAATGAGAGCGCCAGCATCTTCACCGTCGGATGGCGGTGGACAAAGTCGGAGATGGGCCCCGACGCCACATACATCACGGCGACTGCGACGATGACCGCGGCGACCATGACCTCGATGTCCTCGGCCATGCCGATGGCGGTGATGATCGAATTGACCGAGAAGATCATGTCGATCAGGATGATCTGGCCGATGACGAAGCCGAAAGCGCCGGTTGCCTTGCGGCCCGCTTCCTGCTCGTTGGTTTCTCCCTCGATCTGCTCGTGGATCTCGGCGGTCGCCTTGTAGAGAAGGAACAGGCCGCCCACCAGCAGGATGATGTCCCGCCAGGAGAAGCCCTGGCCCGCCAGCGTGAAGACGGGGGTCTTCAGCGCGATCATCCAGGCCAGCACGCTCAGCAGCGCGATGCGGAAGATCAGCGCAAGCGCCAGGCCTATCTGCCGGGCGCGCTTGGCCTGTTCGGCAGGCAGGCGTGAAACCACGATGGAAATGAAGATGATGTTGTCGATGCCCAGCACAATTTCCATGACGGTGAGTGTGCCGAAGGCGATCCAGGCATTGGGATCGTATAGCAGGTCAATCATTTGAATTTCCGGGATTTCGCCAGCGCGCTATCGCAGCTTGCCGAGCAACTGAAGGATGAAACCAATCGAGAATAGATACAAGCCGCTCGCGGCTATGACAATATCGATCCAGAGCGGGCTCTCCAGCGATTGGGGTGTTTCGATGTTCAAGGCAAGCGCCGCGAGCCCTCCCGCCGCCCACAAGGCAAATACGGCAAGCGAAAGGTTTCGCAGGATTTTGACACGAACCGGATGAATGAAGATGACCGGAACGAAGGTCAGTACTGCCGTCACGACAACGAACGCGAATGACAACAGTTCCGAGGGGGAAACGATGAAAAGGGTGAAGACGATCATGTTCCAGCAGACCGGAAACCCCTTGAAGCCATAATCCTCGGTCTTCATGCGCGTGTCTGCGTAATAAATCGCGCTGGTGATGACGATGACGGCGGCGGCGGTGAAGGAGAAATACTTTCCCATCAGCCCGCTCTGGTAGAGGGCGAAGGCCGGAATGATGACGTAGGTCGTATAGTCCACGACCGAATTGATCATGTCGCCCGACCAGTGCGGCCACCACCGCTTCACGTCGAGCCTGCGGGCGAGCGGGCCATCCACGCCATCGACGACCAGGGCGACGCCAAGCCAGAAGAAGCATTTGACGAAGTCGTGTTCGGCGGCTGCGACGAGCGACAGAAATGCGAAGAACGCACCCGACGCGGTGAGGATGTGCACGCCAAAGGCCCAAAGCGCGTCTTTCGAAACTCCGAACAAGTACAGTCCTTCCGTGTTGATCGAAGCGGGGCTTGCCCGTAGTCTCCAATCTAGTCGCATTTGTCGCAATCGCAGACAACTGCCTTGATGCGCGATCCACTTTCTCGCGCAGGGCGCGAACAGGTTCCGATTCTGCCCAATTGCCGCAGGCTCTTCCTGAATGCCTGTCGGCGGCGTATTTTTCAACTTGGCAAAGCAAGTCGGGATGAATTCATGAACGGGAATTTCGCGATTATCGTCGCCGGCGGGGGGCTTGCGGGCAATGCGGCGGCCCTGGCGCTTGCACAGGCAGGCTTCGCGGTTGCGGCGGTCGCGCCCAAGCCCGCACGCGAAGACCAGCGCACGACGGCGCTGCTGTCGAGTTCGGTCGCGTTCCTCAAGGGCCTGGGCGTGTGGGATGCCATCGAGCGGGACGCCGCTCCGCTGTCGACGATGCGAATTATCGACGCGACCGGCAGGCTGCTGCGCGCGCCGGAACTCGCGTTCCACGCTTCGGAAATCGGCCTCGACGCCTTCGGCTACAACGTCGCCAATTCGGTGCTGCTTCGCGAACTTTCCGCCGCATGCGAAGTCACGGGCCATGTCACCTTCATCGAAGGCGCCGTCGAGGGCGCAACATTCGGCGAACAACTCCAACAGGTGACACTCGGCGACGGCTCGCATCTGACGGCCAATCTCGTCGTCGGGGCTGACGGACGCAACTCGGCGATCCGGCGGCTCAGCGTTGCAGGCGCCCGCGAGTGGTCGTACCCGCAAACGGCGCTGGTCCTCGAATTTGTCCACACCCTGCCGCACCACGATGCGAGCACGGAATTCCACACGGCCGAGGGTCCGTTCACCTTCGTGCCACTCGCGCCCAACAGGTGCGGGCTGGTCTGGGTGCAACAGCCGCAAAAGGCCGAGGACCGGATGCGCTGGCGCACGCAGGAACTGGAACTGGAGATCGAGCGCCAGATGCAATCCATGCTCGGCAAGATCTCCATTGTCTCGGATGTGCAGACCTGGCCACTGTCCGGGCTGGTGGCGAAGACCTTCGGCGGGACGGGCTGGGTGCTCGCCGGCGAAGCGGCGCATGTTTTCCCGCCCATTGGCGCGCAGGGCTTCAACCTCGGCATCCGCGACGTGGAACTGATCGCGTCGTTGGCGCGCGGCCTCGATCCATCGCAGCTTGCGGGGCTGGGTCCGCGTTATCACCGCCGCCGCATCGCCGATGTCACCAGCCGCACGGTTTCGGTTGACCTGCTCAACCGTTCGCTCCTGTCGGGCTTCCTGCCCATACAACTGGCGCGCATCGCCGGAATGCACGCGATCAATATGGTTGGGCCATTGCGCCGCCTGCTGATGCGCGAGGGCGTCGCGCCCGGTGGCCAGATCAGGGAAATCGCCGGGCGCCTGCGCGGCAGCGCCTGACCCTCAGCCCGTGAGGGCCGCGAAAGCCGAAGCGACATAGCCTGCCTTGGCGAGGTAAAGGTAGATCGTGACGGTAACCACCGAGGCGAGCGTGCTGAGGACGACGGCGCTGGACGCCCGCTCCTGCCACACGCCATATTGCTGGGCGATGACGAAGACATTGGTCGCGGTTGGCAAGGCCGCCAGCAATATGGCCGCCTCCACCCAGATGAACGAGGTGGCCGGCGCGAGCATGGCAATCAAGACCAGCAGAAGAACCGGCTGCACGATCAGCTTGATCGGCAACAGATAGCCAAGTTCCACGGGAATGCGCTTCAGCGGCCGCAATGCGGCAGTCACCCCCATGGCGAACAGCGCGCAGGGCGCGGCGGCGAGCGCCAGTGTCTCCAGCAGCTTGTCGGCGGCAGGCGGCAATTGCACGGAAAAGATCGCTCCGGCGACGCCCGCAATGGTCGCGATGATGAACGGGTGCGTGAATATGCGCCGCGCGATCTGCAGCGCCAGCGTCGACGCCTTGGTCCCGTCATGGCTGTGAAAGGCCATCAGCAGCGGCGCCATGGTGAAATGCAGCGAGTTGTCGAAGCAGAACACGAGGGCCACGGCAACGCCCGCTTCCGGGCCAAAGGCGGCGAATGCCAGCGGCGGTCCCATATAGCCGATGTTGCCATACGCGCCGCCGAAACCCTGGATGGTTGATTTGGCGATATTGCCCTGGTTGCGCAGGGAGGCGATCGCAAAGGCAATGCAGAAGATGACGAAGGTGTTGACAGTGGTAGCGCCGATGAAAGCGAAATTGGCAAATTCGGACACAGGCGTGCGCGAAAGCAGCCTGAAAAACATCGCCGGCAACGCAATGTAGACGACAAAAAAGTTAAGCCAGGCAAGACCTTCCATGGGCAGCTTGACCAGCCGGCCGGAGATGTATCCCAGCAACACCAGTCCGAAAAGCGGCAATACGAGATTAAATACCTGAAGCATGCGCCGCCATGAAGTGATTGCGAAAAAGCGCGCTTGCGCTATTTTCAGGAACAGGTGAAAGCCTTTGCCAGCCTTTGATACGGCAGCTTGGCATCGTGTTCAAACAACATCACCGCACGGCCCGGTTTTGGGGGGCTATCGCGGTCGGACAGTCGGCATACCATGATTAGAACAGCAAAATACCGGATTGGTCAGGTGGTCCGTCATCGCATTTTCCCGTTCAGGGGCGTCATCTTCGACGTCGATCCCGAGTTCGGCAATACCGAAGAATGGTATGAGTCGATCCCCGCCGACATCCGGCCGCGCAAGGATCAGCCATTCTACCACCTGTTCGCGGAGAATTCGGAATCCGAGTACATCGCCTATGTCTCGGAACAGAACCTGTTGGCCGACGAGAGCAACGAACCCGTCCGCCATCCCCAAGTGAAGGAAGTCTTCGTGCGCAAGGCCGACGGAACCTACGCCACGCGCAGCATTCTGAAGCATTGAGCGGCAGCAAAACGCCCGCTTCGCAGCGGGCGTTTTCATGTGGATGTGCAGGTGTCGCCAGATCAGTTGGCGGGTGCGCCGGTCTTGGCCTTGTCCTGTTCTTCCTGCAGCTTCTTGCGCTGTTCCTCGGCCTTCTTGCGCAACTCGTCCTGCAATTGGCGCTGGCGCGTCTCCAGTTCGTCGCGCTTCAGCGGCTCGCCGTCATATGCGCCGGTGAAGCCCTCCAGCGTGACCTGTACCGGGTTCGGCTTGTTCTGGAAGTTGGTCGAGGTGATGATCATGCCCTTGCCGCTTTTCAGCAGCGCGATAAGATTGTCGTCGAGCGCTACTTCAGCCATGCAGCTCTGCGGGAAGCAGAATGCATAGGGAAGCGCAACTTCCTTCTTGTCGTCGACCTTCACCTTGATGCCCGCCGGAATCAGGCGGCCTGTCGGCACGGTGATCTGGAACACGCGGCGGTTGATCTTGCCCTTGATCTCGGCAAGTGAAACGGCCGTCACGACCTGTCCGTTGGACGCGACCGACTGGAACTGCACGTTGCAGATGTCATTGTCTTCCTGCTTGGAGCAGACCTTGAACCAGCCGTTGGAGGGCGGGGTGTCCTGCGCGCTGGCCGGCGCGGAAAGCGTAGCGGCCAGTGCATAGGCCGAAACGGCGAGCGCAGCGGTCAGGACAGGGTAGCGCATGGTATTCGTCATGGAGAAACGCCCTTTGCGTTCAAGGCTGGTTTGGACAGTCTGCCGGCATTTCCGGGGGGCCTGGAAGGTCCGGTCAAACCGGACCGCTGCCTGCACGTCCCCCTGCCCGCAGATTGTGGAAGCGACCTTCGATACCACAATTCAGGCAGGAACGTGGCCGTTTGCAGCGCGCCTCCATTGGCACACTGCATGGGTATTTTCCAGTGAGCGACGCAAAAAAGTGCTGTTCCGTGTTAACAAAGGCGGGAATTGCGCTGCGCCAAACGCAGATCTACAGGGGCAACGGAGTTTGGAATGAATGGATTTGGGCGGGCATTTGCAGCAACCGCTTGCCGAAAAGGCGGGAAAGCCTTGGTTTTTGCAGTATTCATTGCCATTGCAACGCTGTTTTCCGCACAATCTGGCGCACAAGAGCCACAGGCGCGCCACGGCATCGCAATGCTCGGCGAACCCGCCCTGCCCGCCGATTTCACCAGCCTTCCCTATGTGAACCCCGATGCGCCAAAGGGGGGCGCGGTCACGTTTGGCGTCACCGGCACCTTCGATTCGCTCAATCCTTTCGTGCTGAACTCGATGCGCACCACGGCGCGCGGCATGTGGGACCCCGAATACGGCAAGCTGATCTTCGAATTATTGATGACGCGCAGCGCGGACGAGCCCTTCACCCTGTATGGCCTGCTGGCGCAATCCGTGACCATGCCGGACGACCGTTCGTGGATGGAATTCACGCTCAACCCGCTGGCAAAATGGTCCGACGGGCAGCCGGTGACGCCCCAGGACGTGATCTTCACCTATGAATTGCTGACCGAAAAGGGCCGGCCGCCCTTCAATGCGCGCATGGCGAAGATCGCCAAGATCGAAGAGACCGCGCCAGACAAGGTGAAGTTCACCTTTAACGAAAAGTCCGATCGCGAATTTCCGCTGATTGTTGCCGGCTTCATGCCCGTGCTGCCAAAGCACGCGACGACGGTCGAAGGTTTCGAAAACTCGACGCTGACACCGCCGGTCGGCAGCGGGCCCTACCGCATCGAGACCGTCGCGCCGGGCAGCCGCATCGTCTACCAGAAGCGGCCCGATTATTGGGGCGCCGACCTGCCGGTCAACCGCGGCCAGCTCAATTTCGATACGATCTCGATTGATTACTTCGGCTCGGCGCAAGCGCGCTTCGAAGCCTTCAAGAAGGGCCTGTTCGACATCTACCCGGAAGGCGATCCGGCCGAATGGCAGCGCGCCTACGACTTCCCCGCCGTCACCGAGGGGCGCGTCAAGAAGGCCGTCTTCAAGACCGGCACGCCGGCCAACATGCTCGGCTTTGTATTCAACACGCGCAAGCCCGTCTTCGCCGACCGCAAGGTGCGCCAGGCGCTGGCGATGCTGTTCGACTTCGAGTGGGCCAACAAGAACCTCTTCTTCGATGCCTACAAGCGGACGGGCAGCTTCTGGCAGGGCTCGCAACTTTCGGCGCTCGGCATTCCGGCTAGCGAAGCGGAGAAGGCATTGCTTGCCCCCTTCCCCAACGCCGTCGACCCGCAGGTCATGGACGGAAGCTGGAAGCCGGCCGCGACCGATGGCTCGGGGCGTGACCGCAAGGTGCTGCGCGCGGCGCTGGACCTGTTGAAGCAGGCGGGCTTCAAGACCGGTGACGGCAAGCTGACCGGCCCCGATGGCGCGCCTCTCGCCTTCGAGATCATGACCAAGGGCGAGAGCGAGGAGCGCCTCGCCATCGCCTACAAGCGGACGCTCGATATCCTGGGCATCGAGGTTTCGATCCGCTCGGTCGATGACGCGCAGTATCAGCGTCGGGTGCAGAATTTCGACTTCGACATGATCGTGGCGACCTACGCCTCCTCGCTTTCGCCCGGTGCGGAGCAGGAATTGCGCTGGGCCTCTCCCTCGCGCGACGTTCCAGGCAGCTTCAACTTCGCGGGCGCTGCCGACCCGGCTATCGATGCACTCGTCTCGGCGCTGTTGCGTGCACGCGATCCGCAAACCTTCACAGCCGCTGTCCGAGCGCTGGACCGGGTGCTGATCTCCGGGCATTACCTGGTGCCGTTGTTCTACCTGGATGAACAGCGTGTCGCCCATTGGGACCGGGTGTCCCATCCGGAAAAGACGCCTATATTCGGTACCCAATACCCCACATGGTGGGCGAACGAGGCCGGCAGGTAGCGGCCAACATAAAGGAACGACACCATGAGCGAGACCAAAACCGCAATCAGCATCGACGTCGTTTCGGACGTGATCTGCCCCTGGTGCTTCATCGGCAAGAGGAACCTCGAGGCGGCGGCGGGCGAACTCGATGGAATTGATCTCACCATTGCATGGCGGCCATATCAGCTGGATCCGACGATCCCGCCGCAGGGTCGTGACCGGCGCCAATACATGGAAGCCAAGTTCGGCGGCCCGGAAAAGACCCGGGCCATCCACCAGCGCGTGAGCGACGCCGGCAAGGGCGCGGGCATCGACTTCGACTTCGACGCGATTGAAGTGACGCCCAATACTCTCGACGCGCACCGGTTGATCCGCTGGGCGGGCGGCGCGGGGATCGAAACCCAAAACCAGCTCGTCAGCCGCCTGTTCGAATTGTATTTCCAGGAAGGCGTCAACATCGGCGACCATGAGGTGCTGGCCGCAGTGGCGCGCGAATGCGGGCTGGATGAAACGCTGGTGCGCGAGTTGCTGGCAAGCGATGCCGACACGGTCAATGTGCAACGCGAGATAGCGCAGGCGCAGCAGATGGGCGTCAGCGGCGTGCCGTTCTTCATCATCGACGGCAAATATGCGGTGACAGGCGCGCAGCCGCCCGAAGTGTTGGCCGATGCCTTGCGACAGATCGCGGCCGAGAAGGCGCAGGAAGCGCCGGCCTCCTAGGCAGCCTTCGCCATCTCCGCCAGCTTGGTCATGATGACCGCCGCGCCCTTCAGGCGCTTCTCCGGCGTATCCCAGTCGCGCTGCAGCACGAGCGACTGGTCGGGCCGGATCTTCGCCAGCGTCGGTTGCTCGCCGATCCATTTGATAAGGGCCGCCGGGTTTGCAAAATTGCGCTCGCGGAATGCAATGACGCAGCCCTTCGGCCCCGCGTCCAGCTTCTCGACATTGGCGCGCAGGCAAAGGCCCTTGACGTAGACGATCTTGAGCAGGTGATCGACCTCCTTCGGCATCGGCCCGAAGCGGTCGATGAGTTCCGCGCCGAATGCGTCGATCTCCTGCGGCTCGTGCAGCGAAGCAAGGCGCCGGTACAGCCCCAGACGCAGGCTGAGGTCCGGCACATAGTCTTCCGGAATCATCACCGGCGTGCCGACCGCGATTTGCGGCGACCACTCGTGATCCGTCACCTCGCCGCCCTCGCCATGGCGCAGTTCCGCCACCGCCTCTTCCAGCATTTGCTGGTAAAGTTCGTAGCCGACCTCGCGGATATGGCCGGATTGCTCCTCGCCAAGCAGATTGCCCGAGCCGCGAATGTCGAGATCGTGGCTCGCCAGTTCGAAGCCTGCGCCGATGGAATTCGAGCGATTGCAACACCTTCAGCCGACGCTCGGCATTGGCGGTCATCACCTTGCGGACGGGGAGCGTGAACAGCGCGTAGGCACGCGTTTTGGAGCGCCCTACCCGGCCCGCTGAGCTGGTAGAGCTGCGCCAGGCCGAACATGTCGGCCCGATGGACGATCAGCGTGTTGGCCGTGGGAATGTCGAGGCCGGATTCGACGATGGTGGTCGAGAGCAGCACGTCGTACTGGCCGTCGTAGAAGGCGTTCATGATATCGTCGAGTTCGCCCGGCGGCATCTGCCCATGGGCCACCGCGACCTTCAATTCCGGCACATGCGTCGCCAGGAATTCCTTGCTGGTCGGCAAGGTCGGAAATGCGCGGGCAGACGTAGAAGCTCTGGCCGCCGCGATAGCGTTCGCGCAGCAGCGCCTCGCGAACGGTCAGCGCGTCGAAGGGCGAGATGAAGGTGCGCACCGCCAGCCGATCGACCGGCGCGGTGGTGATCAGCGACAGTTCGCGCACGCCGGTCAGCGCCAGCTGCAGGGTGCGCGGGATCGGCGTTGCCGACAGCGTCAGCACGTGGACGTCCGCCTTCAGCTCCTTCAGCCGCTCCTTGTGCTTGACGCCGAAATGCTGCTCCTCGTCGATGATCAGCAGGCCGAGCCGGTCGAACTTGATGCGCTTCGGCAAGCAGCGCATGCGTGCCGATGACGATATCGACGGTGCCGTCGGCAAGGCCCTTGCGCGTCTCGGCGAGCTCCTTGGCCGGCACCAGCCGCGAGGCGTGGCGGACGTTGATCGGCAAGCCGCGGAAGCGCTCGGAGAAGGTCTTGAAGTGCTGGCGCGCCAGCAGCGTCGTCGGCACCACCACCGCGACCTGGCGGCCGTTCATCGCCGCGACGAAAGCCGCGCGCAGCGCGACTTCGGTCTTGCCGAAGCCGACATCGCCGCAGATCAGCCGGTCCATCGGCGTGCCGGCGGCAAGATCGTCGAGCACCGCGTCGATCGCCGAGAGCTGGTCCTCGGTCTCGTCATAGGGAAAGCGGGCGACGAACTCGTCGTAGAGGCCCTCGGGCGGCAGCAGGCGCTGCGTCGTCTTCATGGCGCGCTCGGCTGCGATGCGGATCAGCTGCCCGGCCATTTCGAGGATGCGCTTCTTCATGCGCGCCTTGCGCGCCTGCCAGGCCGCGCCGCCCAGCTTGTCGAGCTGCACCTCGGTATCGGCGGAGCCGTAGCGCGACAGCAGCTCGATGTTCTCGACCGGCAGGAAAAGCTTGTCGTCGCCGGCATAGCGCAGTTCGAGGCAATCATGCGGCGCGCCGGCCGCCGTGATCGTCTTCAGCCCGACGAAGCGCGCCGATGCCGTGCTCGACGTGCACGACGATGTCGCCTTCCGAAAGGGCCGAAGCCTCGGCGATGAAGTCGCCCGCCTTGCGCTTGCGGGTGGTGCGCCGCACCAGCCGGTCGCCCAGGATGTCCTGCTCGGCAATGAAAGTGATGCCGGGAAGCGAGAAGCCCTCCTCCATCGGCAGGACGGCGAGCGCGGTGCGGCCTTTTTCGAGGTTCTGCACCTGCGCGAAATTGTCGACCAGCGCCGTGCGGTCCATGCCGTGCTCGGCCAGCACCTGCCGCATGCGGTCGCGCGCGCCGGTGGTCCATGAGGCGATGACGACCGCCTGGCCGCGCGCGCGCTCGTCGGCTGCGTGGTTGGCGACCGCCTCGAAGACGTTGACGCCCGATGAGCGCTCCGTGGCGAAGCTGCGGCCCCTGCGGCCCTCCAGGTCGATGATGCGCCGACCTGCCGCATCGGGCGGGACGAAGGGCGAGACTACCGTCGCCTGCAATCCGGAAAGTGCGATCGCGACCTCGCGCGGCGAAACGTAAAGCGTATCCGGCTCCACCGGCTTGTAGGGGGCGCCGTCGGGCGTCTCGCCCAGCGCCGCCTTGCGCGCCTCGTAGTGGTCGCAGACCTGCTCGTAGCGTGCGCTCGCGGCCTCTTCCAGATGGTAGTCCACGGCCAGGTGAAAATCGGAAAAGAGGTGGAAAACCGGCTCCAGATGCTCGTGGAACAGCGGCAGCCAGTGCTCCATGCCGGTAAAGCGGCGGCCTTCGCTCACCGCCTGGTAGAGTGCGTCGTCGCGCGTCGCCGCGCCGAAACGGGCGACATAGGCCTTGCGGAAGCGGCTGATCGTGTCGGGCGTCAGCACCACCTCGCTCATCGGCGAAAGTTCGAGCCGCTTGACCTGCGCCAGCGTGCGCTGCGTGGCGGGGTCGAAACTGCGGATCGTCTCCAGCGTATCGCCGAAGAAGTCGAGCCGCACCGGTTCGCCCCTGCCCGGCGCGAAAAGATCGAGAATGCCGCCGCGCACCGCGAATTCGCCGCGCTCGCGCACCGTCGAGACCCGCTCGAAGCCATTGGCCGCGAGCCATCCGGCCAGCGTGTCCATGCTGGCGCGATTGCCGGGCGCAAGGTTCCATGCCATGGCGCCAAGTGTCGCGGACGGCGCGTTCTTCTGGGTAAGCGCATTGGCGGTCGTCAGCACGATGCGCGGCGATTTTTCGCTGCGCGGCTGCGCCATGTAGGCAAAGGCATGCGATTCGCCGGGCCACAACGTCCGGGCTTGGCGAGACGCGGTCATAGGGCAGGCAGTCCCAGCCCGGCAGCGTGATCGCCTCCAGCCCCGGCGCGTGGAAGGCGAGCGCCGCCTCCAGCACGGCGAGCTCCTGCCCGTCGCTTGCCGCATAGACGAGGCCCTTGCGCCCGGCGGCCCAGGCGCCATGCGCAAGCCGTGCAATGATCTCGCCCTTGAAACCGTCGGGCACGCCGCCAAGCGTGACGGCAAGGTCGCCATCGGCAATGTTCTCGAAACGCGGGATCATGATGTTCATGTGTTCAGGAAACGCTTGCTGCCTGGTGCGCGGCGATGGCCGCAAACAGCGGCGTGCGCACATGTTCGGGCGCTTCCACCTCGCCGGTGAACCAGGTGAGCAGGTCGCGGTCGGAATGGTCCATCAGCGTTTCAAGCGTGTCGAGGGCATCGTCGTCGAGCGAGGCCATGTGCGCCGCCGCGAAGCCGCCCAGGATGATGTCCATCTCCTTGATGCCGCGATGGCTGGCGCGATAGAGCAATTGCTTGCGCCGCGCATCGAGTTGCGCCGTTGAATTGTCGTGCATGCCGGATGATCCGCCTCTGTTTCGCCGCGCGGCCAAGGGCTTCTATAGTGCGCGCGGCGGCGAAGGGAAAGGGGTGGGTGGGCTGGGAAGCTGGGCCGGTGTGGCTGCGGCGTCCCACCGCAATCTGCCCGTCCGGCCATACCTCAGGTTCTCGGGACAAGCCCGAGGATCTGCGGGGAGGTATGGCCCCTCCCCGCCAACATGCTTGGCACGGGCATCATGCAGCGGGTAAAGCTTGGCGCATGAGACCCGATATACTCAACCCGCTGTTTGCGCCGGTGTCCTCGCTCGAGGGCGTCGGGCCGAAGCTTGAAAAGGCGCTTACGCGGCTGCTTCGCGGCAATGAGCATGGCGAGCCGGCGCGCATCGCAAACCTGCTGTTCCATCTGCCGACCGGCGTGATCGACCGGCGCAACCAGCCTGGCATTGCGCTTGCGCCCAATGGCGCGATCGTGACGCTGAAAGTGCGCGTCGACAGGCACCAGCCCGCGCCGCGCGGCAACCGCCGCGTGCCATCGCGCATCTATGTGCATGACGAGACCGGCGAAATGGCGCTGGTGTTTTTCAACGCGAGCTTCGATTGGGTGGCGAAGAACCTGCCCGTGGGCGAGACGCGCTATGTCTCCGGCAAGGTCGAGTGGTTTAACGGGCGGCCCGGCATGGTGCATCCCGATCACGTGGTGGACGAGGCAGGGTTTGAGACGTTGCCGCTGGTGGAACCGGTATATCCGCTGACGGGCGGGCTTTCGCTGAAGCTGGTGCAAAAGGCGGTGCGCACGGCTTTGGCACGGCTGCCGGAACTGCCGGAATGGACCGATCCGGCGCTGCTGGCGCGCGAGGGCTGGCCGTCATTCCGGGAGGCCCTGGAGCAAGTGCACCGGCCGCGCGACACGCTCGACATCGATCCGCTCTCGCCTGCCCGCAAGCGGCTGGCGCATGACGAATTCACCGCCGGACAGATGGCGCTGGCGCTGATGCGCGAGCGGATGCGGCGCTCGCACGGCAAGGCGCGCAGGCCCACCGGCGTGCTTTCGGGCAAGGTCGAGGCGGCGTTCGGCTGGTCGCTGACAGATTCGCAGCGGCAGGCGCTGGATGAGATCCTCGCCGATATCGGCAAGCCCGAACGCATGCTGCGCCTGCTGCAGGGCGATGTCGGTTCGGGCAAGACGATCGTTGCGCTGCTCGCCATGGCCGCAGTCGTGGAGGATGGCGGACAGGGCGCGCTGATGGCGCCAACGGAAATCTTGGCACGCCAGCATTTCGCGACGCTGAAGCCGCTGTGCGATGCAGCCGGGATGCGGCTCGCGATCCTGACCGGGCGCGAGAAGGGGCGCGAGCGCGAGGCAATCCAGCAGGGCCTTGCCGAAGGCAGCATAGACATCCTGGTGGGCACGCATGCGCTTTTCCAGGGGCCGGTGGCGTTTCGCGACCTCGCATTGGCGGTGATCGACGAGCAGCACCGTTTCGGCGTGCACCAGCGGCTGGCGCTGGGTGAAAAAGGCAGCGCCACGGACGTGCTGGTAATGACGGCGACGCCGATCCCGCGCACGCTGGTGCTTTCCTATTTCGGCGACATGGATGTGTCGAAACTCACGGGCAAGCCGGCGGGGCGGCAGCCGATCCGCACCACGGCGATGCCGCTGTCGCGCATCGAGGAGTTGATTGCGCATGTGGGCCTCGCACTGGAGCGCGGCGAGAAGCTCTATTGGCTTTGCCCTCTGGTCGAGGAAAGCGAGGAGATCGACGCCACCTCCGCCGAAGACCGGTTCCGCGATCTTGCCGACCGGTTCGGCGACAAGGTCGGGCTGGTGCATGGGCGCATGGGCGCTGCCGAAAAGGACGAGGCGATGGACGCCTTCCGGACGGGGCGCACGCGGCTGCTGGTGGCGACGACGGTGATCGAGGTCGGCGTCGACGTGCCGGACGCCACGATCATGGTGCTCGAACATGCCGAGCGCTTCGGGCTGGCGCAGATGCACCAGTTGCGCGGGCGCGTCGGACGCGGCGACCCGGCCAGTCGAGCTGCATCCTGCTCTACAAGTCGCCGCTGGGCGAAACCGCGGGGGCGCGGCTGAAGATCATGCGCGAGACCGAGGACGGCTTCATGATCGCCGAGGCGGACCTGAAGCTGCGCGGCGAAGGCGAAGTGCTGGGCACGCGGCAATCGGGGATGCCGGGTTTCAACCTTGCCGATGCGCAGGTTCATGCGGACCTGCTGGAAGTCGCCCGCGACGGCGCGAAGCTGGTGGTGGCGAAGAACCCGGACCTGAAGGGCGCGCAGGGCGAGGCCTTGCGCACGCTGCTCTATCTGTTCGGGCAGGACCAGGCGATACGGCTGATACAGGCTGGCTAGATCGGGCCGGCCAGATCAGGCCTGGCTCTTGCGGGCGGCAGGTGTACGGGCCGCAGCCGTTGTCTTGCGGGCCGGGGCTTTTTTCGGGGCTGACTTGCGCGGCTTCTCCGGCGAGGTCTCGCCAGCCTGCGCCTTCGCTTTCGCAGCCAGTTCGGCGAGCCGCTTCTGCGTGACTTCCGGCGTCACGAGACCGGCGGAGATGATCAGCTTGGCGCCGTCCTCGATGCTCATGTCGAGCATGATCACGTCTTTTCGCGGGACGAAAAGCAGGAAGCCGGAGGTCGGGTTTGGCGTGCGTCGCAAGGAATACGCTGAGCGTTTCATGGCCGCGCGCCAGCAACGCATCGTTGACCTCGCCCTTGGTGTCGGCAGCGACGAACACGACCGCCCACAAGCCCTTGCGCGGATATTCGACCAGCCCGACCTGTTTGAAAGTGCTGTTTGAATTTGAAAGCACCGTCTCAAATATTTGCTTCAAGCCATTGTAAAGGTTACGTACTACCGGCATACGGCCGAGAAGTTGCTCGCCGTAGCCGACGATTGTCCGGCCAATGATGTTGGCGGTCAGAAAGCCGATCAGCGTGATTATGACGATGGCAATGACAAGACCAACGCCGGGCACGTCGACCGGCAGGTAGCCCTCGGGATTATAGCTCACCGGCAATATATGGAATGACCCAGGAATCGACCCATTGCACGAAGGTCCAGATCAGCCAGACCGTGATGGCGAGCGGCGCGACGACGATGACGCCGGTCAGGAAATAATTCCTCAGCCGTGTCAATGCACCGTGGTGGTGGTGATGGGTCGGGTTGGTCATGCAGCTTCTGGCGAACTTCTGGCAAGCGTGGGGAAACAGTCCTCACAGCTATATAGAAACGGGCACGGCAGGCGCAATCGAAAGCCGCCCTTGCCTGTTACGCCTTGTGTATTAGAAGCGCCGCCTTATTCGACCGTCACCGATTTCGCGAGGTTGCGCGGCTGGTCGACATCCGTGCCCATGATCACGGCAGTGTGGTAGGCGAGCATCTGGATCGGCATGGCGTAGACGATCGGCGCGATGAATGCCGGCACGTCCGGCATGATCAGGGTGTGCTCCGCGTTGATGGCCGCTTCTTCCGCCCCGCGCTGGTCGGTGATGAGGATGATGCGGCCGCCGCGCGCGGAAACTTCCTGCATGTTGGAGACGGTCTTTTCGAAGATCTGGTCGTGCGGCGCGATCACGACGACCGGCATGTTCTCGTCGATCAGCGCGATCGGCCCGTGCTTCAGCTCGCCGGCGGCATAGCCTTCGGCGTGGATGTAGGAGATTTCCTTGAGCTTGAGCGCGCCTTCCAGCGCCAGCGGATAGTTGGTGTCGCGGCCGAGATAGAGGACGTGGCGAACCTTGGCGATGTCCTGCGCGATCTTCTCGATCTCGCCTTCGAGCTTCAGCGCCTGGTTGGCGAGGCGCGGCGCCTCGGTCAGCGCCTGCACGAAATCGGCCTCGGCCTTCTCGCCGATATCGCCCGCGCGCCTTGCCGGCGGCGAGCGCAAGCGTCGCCAGCACGGCGAGCTGGCAGGTGAAGGCCTTGGTCGAGGCGACGCCGATCTCCGGCCCGGCAAGCGTCGGGAAGACGGTGTCCGATTCACGCGCGATGGTCGATTCGCGCACGTTGACGATCGCGCCGATCTGCTGGCTCTGCGCCTTGCAGTAGCGCAGCGAGGCAAGCGTGTCGGCGGTCTCGCCCGACTGCGAGACGAACAGCGCCGGCCCTTCCTGGGACAGCGGCATTTCGCGGTAGCGGAATTCGGAGGCGACATCGATGTCGACCGGCAGGCGCGCATGGCGCTCGAACCAGTATTTGCGACACGAGGCCGGCGAGATAGGCGGTGCCGCAGGCCGAAATCGCCAGGCGCTCCAGCTCGGCGAAGTCGAACGGCAGGCCCTCGTGCGGCTGTCGACCTTCTGGGCGGCGAAGTCGACATAGTTGCGACAGCGTGTGCGAGATCACTTCCGGCTGCTCATAGATTTCCTTGACCATGAAGTGCCGGTGGTTGCCCTTGTCGACCAGCAGGCTGGAGCCGATGCGACTTCTGCATGCGCGCGCTCGACCGGATTGCCGGCGATGTCGAAGATTTCTGCACCGTTGCGCGCGTCAGCACCGCCCAGTCGCCGTCCTCCAGATAGGTGATCGAATTGGTGAAGGGCGCAAGCGCGATGGCGTCCGAGCCGATGAACATCTCGCCCGTCGCCATGGCCGATCGGCGAGCGGCGGACCGTTGCGGGCGCCGATCGATCAGGTTGTCCTCGCCGCCGAACATGATCGCCAGCGCGAAGGCGCCCTGCAGCATGCGAAATCGCGCGGCGCGCCGCATCGACGCGGCGTCAGCCCGTGCTTGAGGCCCTGCGACACGAGATGGGCGACGACCTCGGTGTCGGTCTGCGAGGTGAAGACGTAGCCGTCGGCGGTCAGCTTCGTCGCGCAGTTCGCGGAAATTCTCGATGATGCCGTTGTGGACGACGGCGACATTGCCGGAAAAATGCGGATGCGCATTGGTCTCGTTCGGCACGCCATGCGTCGCCCAGCGGGTGTGGCCGATGCCGATGGTGCCGGCGAGCGGCTCGTTGCGCAGGCGGTTCTCGAGATTGACCAGCTTGCCCTCGGCGCGGCGGCGGTCGAGCGAGCCATGCCTTCGACGGTGGCGATGCCGGCGGAGTCATAGCCGCGATATTCCAGCCGCTTCAGCGCATCGACGATCATCGGCGCGACCGGATGGTCGCCCGACTATCCCGACAATACCGCACATGCACGCTGCCTTCCGTATTTACCCCGAATCACCTGGCCCCGCTCTGCTTTAGCGCAGCACGACGCGGCATGAATTCAAAATACTGTTTCACGCCGTTACGGCACGACGCTATCAGCACAAGGTTACCGCGCCTTGGCAAACGTGGTTAATGGCGCAATCAGCGCTTGTCCGACTTCGCAGCCTTCGCCGCCAGCGCGCGCTCGCGGATCGTCTTGGCGTAGCCGGCTTGGTCGCCTGCCGGCCGCGGGCCGACGCGCCATGCGCGTCGGCCGGGCACGTCCTCGATGATGACGCTGCCCGAGGCGACATAGGCGCCCTCGCCGATGGAGACCGGCGCGACCAGCGCCGAATTGGAGCCGATGAAGGCGCCTGCGCCGATCTGCGTCACGATGCTTGTTCACGCCGTCGTAGTTGCAGGTGATGGTGCCGGCGCCGATATTGGCCTTCGCGCCGACGATGGCGTCGCCGAGATAGGTCAGGTGGCTTGACCTTCGCGCCCTTGCCGAACTCGACCTTCTTGACCTCGACAGAAATTGCCGACATGGCCGCCCTCCTCCAGCCTGGCATTGCCGCGCATGCGCGCGAACGGACCGACATGGCAGCCATCGCCGATCACGCGTGTCCGTCCAGATGCGTGAAGGCATGGATGGTCACGCCCGCACCGATCGAAACGCCCGTGCCGAAGACAGACATTCGGCTCAAGCACGGTATCGGCGCCGATCTGCGTGTCGTGGCTGACATGCACCGTCTCCGGGCGCCATCATCGTCACGCCCGCGAGCATCAGCTCGGTGCGGCGGCGCGCCTGCCAGATGCGCCTCGACCGCGGGCGAGCTCGACGCGCGTGTTGACGCCGAGCACCTCTTCCTCCGGCGCTTCCTGCGCCACGACCGCGCAGGCCGCGGCGCGCGGGCGATCTCGACGATATCGGTGAGGTAGTATTCGCCCTTGGCATTGGCGTTGCCGATTGCGACGAGCAATTCCAGCGCCTTGCGGCCGTTGATCGCCATGATGCCGCCATTGCAGAAGGTGATGGCGCGCTCCGCGTCGCTGGCGTCGCGATCCTCGCGAATGGCGACGAGCTCGCCGCCTTCCACGATCAGGCGGCCGTAGCCGGTTGGATCGGGCGTGCGAAAGCCGAGCACGGCGACATCGGCGCCATCGGCCAAGCAGTGCGCGCGCAAGCTCAGCAGCGTCTGCGGGCGCGTCAGCGGCGTGTCGGCGAACAGCACCAGCAGGTCGTCATGGCCGCGCTGCGATCGCCTCGCGCGCCGACAAGCACGGCATGACCGGTGCCCAGCCTTTCGCGTCTGCTCGTGAAACGTCACGGCTTGCCGGTGACCGAGCGCGACTGCCGCCTCGACCTTTTGCGGCATCGCGGCCAACCACGACGGCATGGGCGTCGCCGCCCGCCGCTTCGGCAGTGCGCACCGCGTGGCAGACCATCGGCAGGCCCGCGACCTCGTGCAGCACCTTCGGCAGTGCCGAGCGCATGCGCGTGCCCTCGCCTGCCGCAAGGATGACGGTTAGACAGGTTCTTGCCATTTCAGCCTTCCAGGATTATCGCTTCGCCCCGTCCGGGCAGTTTCGTACCGCAGTGCCGGACAAGGCACACAATGTCAGATTCTGCATAGCATGGATAGCAAAGACGGGCACGGGCTGGAAACCGGCGATACCGATGTGCTGACGGCTGCCCATCTGGCGCACGAGCAGGCGGCGCGGCGGCGCAGGGTGCGCATCGGCGCGGCCGCGATTGTCGTGCTGTTTGCAGCATTTGCCGGCGTCGCCGTCATGATGCTGCTGCCGATGAAGCGCACCACGCCGCGTCTTCGAGGCCGAAGGCGCCGGTGGCGACAGGAGAGCCGGTCTCGATCCTCCCGCAAGAGCCTGAAGGCACCACCGTCATCGGTCAAGCAGCCGGATGCGGAACAGACGGCGGAAGCGGCGCCACCAGCACCCGTGGCGAGCGGATCGCAGGTCGCCAATGGCTATTCGATCGACTTGGGATCGGCACAGTCCTTCACCGAATTGTCGCGTCGTTTCGGCGAGATCGCGCGGGCGAACCAGGAGATTCCCTTCGACACGCTGGAGCCGCGCGCCACGCTGAAGGACACGGCGCAGGGTCTGGAGGCGCGGCTCGTCGTCGGCCCGTTCACCAGCGAGGCCGAGGCCAGGAGCGCATGCGACCAGATCGCGCTTGCCGGCCGGCATCGAGTGCCGTCCCGCGCCGTTCGAGGGCGAGCTGATTTCCCGGCAGTAATTTTCAGCCGAGCTGGCCAAGCGCCGGGAAAGTTTCCAGCAGCCAGAACGAAAATTCCTGCATGACGCCGGTAGAGAAACGCGATGCCGGTGAGCACCAGCAGAGCCGCCGGTCACCTTTTCCATCGTGCCGAGGTGACGCTTGAACCGCGTCAGGAACGCCATGAACGGCGTGACGAACAGGCGCAGCGGCGAGGAACGGAATGCCCAGACCGGCCGAATAGGCGGCCAGCAGCAAAGCGCCTTCGCTCGCGGTACCGCTCGATCCCGCCAGCGCGAGTATGACGCCCAGCACCGGCCCGATGCAGGGTGTCCAGCCGAAGGCGAATGCCAGCCCCATGACATATGAGCCGGCCATGCCGGCGCCGCCGCCGCGAAACCTTGCCTCGCGGTGCAAGATCCCAATGCGGAATATTCCAAGGAAATGCAGGCCCATGGCGATGATGGCCACGCCTGCAACGATCGCCAGCGTGTCCATGTGCTGGCGCAGCAGGCCCCCACCGAGGACGCGCCCCAGCCCAGAGCGCACGAACACGGTCGAAAAGCCCAGCGACAAACGTGACCGCCGGCAGGAACACCTGCGCGCGCTGCGCCACCGCTTCGCCGCCCATGGCCGGACCATCGCCGGTCAGCCTGTCGAGCGAAACGCCGGCCATGTAGCACAGGTATGGCGGAACCAGCGGCAGGACGCAGGGCGAGAGGAACGACACCAGGCCACGCCAGCACCGCCGCGGTGTAGGAAATGTCGCCGCTCATCAAGTGTCTTCTCCAGCCTTCAGGGAAAATGCGAGCACCCGCCGCTGTTAGCCCGAAACCGGCTCACGCGACAGTCACCTTTTGGCGAAGCGGCAAAATGCGCATTTGCGATCGGCCGATTAGGCCGTCTGCGATTGGCCGTTTTCACGGGAACTGCCGAAATTGCCGGTTGACCCTGCGTGGAGGCCTCCGTATGTATCGCGCGACTGCGCCCGGGAGAGCCGGGTCACTCCCGTTGATGCCGCGTCAGCCGATTTCGGCATGACGAAAACCCCGGATGAAAGTCGCGGCCACTGACATCGGGAGCGCTTAGCTCAGCCGGTAGAGCAACTGACTTTTAATCAGTAGGTCGTGGGTTCGACCCCCACAGCGCTCACCAAATAACATTCTTTTTCAATCAGCAGATTAGCAGGCCATCATGCGACCCGTTGGGCCGCAATGAAAATTGCGTGTCCGCTTCGTGTCCACACAAATAAGGCTGTCCACTTTGCAAAAGCAGAGCCGACCTCAAACGTTCACCTGCGTTCCAATCTCGACGACCCCCGACATCGGCCTCGTGATGGCGATGACAGGGGTTTCGCTGATACCGGGCGCGATGATGATGATCTTTTTCGTGCGCAACCACATCGCACGCGGATTCACCGTCCGCAGTTGAGGCCGCTAATGCGGCACCAATGAAGGGCCTGACCGATGGCCAGGCCCTAGAATAAGCAGCCCCCGGGCTTTGTCCCGCCCCGGCCAATGCGGCAAGGCGGCTCAGTTCCCGGTCGGCAGGGAAAGGTTTACGCCTTCCTTCTCGAGCTGTTCGCGCACCCACTGGAATTTCTGGTACCTCGAAATCTCGATGGGACCGTCATAGCCCATGCTCTGCAGCTTGCGCGGCGGATACTGGACATAGGTCTTCATCAGCTCGGTTATCGCCTGCGAGATCGGAACCATGGTCCAGGTCCGCTCGGTGATGTTGCTCATGAAGATGTCATAGCGTTCCTGCGGATCCTGCCACAGATCGAAGATCTGCGGGATGGTCGCCACATAGCTGGCCGCACCCTTCCAGCCGAGGTTGGTATCGACCGCAAGGCCGCCGGTCTGTGCGCCGTCATCGCCGCGAAGATTGAACACGGCCTTGTAATTGCCGACGCGCGCGGCTCCGGGCGAAAGTTCGTTTTCGGTGAAGTAGAACCATTGCGTTCGCGGGTCGGGACCCGTGCCGAGCAGCACCGGCGAGATGTCGTAGCTGTCGAAATAGATCGGTTTGCCTTCGCGATCCTCCTTGGGAAGTTGCTTGATTCCGGCAACCGAGGCAAATGTCGCCATCAGGTCGAGGCCGCCGACGATGTCGTGGTTCTTTGCGCCCCCTGCGATCTTCCCGGGCCACACCGCAATTGCCGGTACGCGGTTGCCGCCTTCGCGCACGGTGCCCTTGGTGCCGCGGAAAGGTGTGTAGCCGGCGTCGGGATAGACGTCCTGCCATGCGCCGTTGTCGGTCGTGTAGAAAACCAGCGTATTCTTGTCCATGCCGGTTTCCTTCAGCTTGGCCATGATGCGGCCAATGCGCGTGTCAAGTTCGACGACCGAATCGGCATATTTCGATTTCGACATCGATTTATGCTCGAACTCGGGGGCCGGCAGGTTCGGCTGGTGAACCTTCATGAAATTGACGTTGATGAAGAACGGCTGGTCCGGCTTCTTGGCTGCCTCGTCCAGAAACTCGATGGCAGCCTTCTCGACGTAGCCGTCGAAGAAGGGGATGCCGACCACGCCCGGCTTGCCGTCGATCACCGGAGTGTCGACGTATTGCCCGTTGATCTTGAAATCTTCGGTGGCCGGTTCGCCGGCCTTGCCCGACAATGATCCCTTGGTGACGCTGGCGAACATCTCACGCAGCTTGGGATCCATGTCCGGGAACCACGTCGGATCGGCATAGGTATAGGCATTGAGGTGATAGAGGCCGACATGTTTCATCACGTCATAGCCTTGGGCCGTCGGCATCGCGTAGTCAGCCTCGCCAAGGTGCCATTTGCCGGTGAAGTAAGTGCCGTAGCCAGCCTGCTTGAGCACCGAGGCAAGCGTCCATTCCGCTGCCGGCAGGCCTCCGCCCTGGCCCTGGAAGGCCACAGTGGTCATGCCGCTGCGATTGGGTATGCGGCCGGTCTGCATGGCGGCGCGTCCGGGCGTGCAGCTGGGCTGCGCGTAAAACGAAAAGAATGTCATGCCCTGCGCGGCTAGTTCATCGAGGTTCGGGGTCGGCATGCCGCGGCCCACGCCGCCGCCATAGGGGCCGAGGTCCCCATACCCCGTGTCGTCGGAAACAATGAACAGGATGTTCGGCTTGTCGGCAGCAAGGGCCGGCCCGAAACTCGCCGTGAAGCAGAAGGCCGCCCCCAAGGCAGCCGAGCGCCAGATTTCTTGCTTCAGTTTCATGATTTTCTCCAAGATGAGCCCACCCTGGAAGAACAGTAATGAAACTTAGGGAAAACGTCTAATAACTGAACATAATCCATTCATTTCCTGCCGTTGGGACAAGTATGAGACAGCCCCAAACGATGGAGACCTGCTGGTATGCGCCATCGCCGGCAGCACTGCTTCCAGTACCAAGATGGACATGCCGCCATGACGTCCCTTTCAAAGGGTCGTCATGATTTCTCCACAGCCGGGATTTCCCAGGTCCCGTCAATGATCGACGGCTTGCCCTCGTTCGGCCAGTAGAGGCGCAACATCAGGTGGAACTTGCCCTTGGGCGCGGGCAGCCAGTTTGCCTCCTTGTCGGGGCCGGGGCTTTCGTTCTGGATGTAAATGACGAGCGAGCCGTCGGGTTCGTAAACCGGGTTGGTCCGCACGCTCATCGAGTAACGGTTGATCGGGTTGGCGATGAAGAACATGTTCTCGTCATACATGGTCAGCGACCAGAAGCCCTTGACCGGTGGAAGCTGGCCCTGCCGGGAAACGCATGACGTACTTGTCGGCGCCGTCGTAGTCCTGCACGAGCGAAGGCTTGAGCGAAGTCGGGTAGACTGCGTCCTGCGCGCGGTTCGCGCCAAGTCCGATAGCCGTGATCAGCGCGCGTTGCAGGTAGTCGATGCCGTAGTTGCCTGCCTTCATCGTGTAGGCCCAGCCGTTCTGGCGCTTCATGTCGCCGTCGCGCGACATGAAGTGCAGCATGATGCGCTTGTAGCTCACCTCGGGCAGGCGCTTGGCCCAGCGCTTGTCAATCGGCGCGGGATCGAAGGATTTTCCAGGCACGAGACCGATGGAAGCGTAGCGCTCGAGTTCCGGTGCGTCGGCGGAAGACGGCGGATTTCGCTTCATCAGTTCGGCAAGCAGACGTGAAATATTCCTCGGCCGAGAGGTTGTTCACCTGGTCGCGGACCGGGGTTTTCATGTCGACCGAGGGATCGACCTTGACCGGTGGGGTGTAGTCGCCGCCCCACGTGCTCAGCGGCTGCAGCTTGAACTGCGTCCTGCAGGGCGTGAACCTGCGCATAATCCTCCGGCGTGCCGGTGCAGTAGATGCGCCCCAGCAGCCAGACAAGGGCCGTCGGCGACTTCAGCTGCACCATGCCGTCGGGCACGGTACCGGCCCAGCCGGGGCCGGTGACGAGGAAGGTCTTCTCCCCGGTTCCGGTGGTGCGCTTGCCGGGTACTTCGAACACGTCCGTCCAGGCATCCGAGCATCGGCAGCAGGAAGTACCGGTCCTTCATGTCGGGCTGGTGCAGCACCCAGGGCTCGTCGCCGACATCGAAGAAGGCGGTGGTGTAGAGCGTGTCGGCATTGGGCGCGGTCACGTCCCTGAAGGTGGCGTCGGGATACTGCCGCAGCTTGATGAGCGTTCCCATCGGCGCGCGGGTGCCTTCGAGCTTGTCGACGTTGGAGATCACGCGCCGCGTCATCTCCATCGTCACGAGCGGATAGCCAAAGACATAAGCATCGGATGCGACGGCGAAATTCTCGGTGCCCTCGACCACGTCCATGATCGGGCCGTCCAGCGCAAGCGCTGGCTTGACGGTAATGCCAAGTGCGGAAAGTCCCATGCCAAAGGCAGCCTGTCTTCGGGTCAGTTTCATTGTCGTCTCCGGTTTTATTTTGCCTGAAAATAAACTAAACGACATTTCCGACATCAGTTTCGGCGCAAGGGACAAAATGGGGGAAGCCGGTGTAGTCTCGGCAGTCCAACGGGCGGGCGTGCTGGCCGAATTGCCCCCGTTGCTGCGCGAGCTGGGCATCGATCCTGCGGCGGTCTTCGAGGGTAGCGGTATTGATCCAGACCACCTGACGCCCGATACCCGCATGCCGCTGTTCAGGATTGGCGAACTTCTCGACAAATCATCACGGCTGGCGGGAATGCCGCATATCGGGCTGCTGCTCGGCATGCGGCATTCCCGCCTTGTCCATCACGGGATCATCGGACGGTTGATGCAGTGTGCGCCGACGCTTCGTCATGCATTGAACGACTTCGTCGCGCTGCAGCCGGGCTATTCGAGCGGGGCAATCGTCTATGTAAACCGCTGGGGCGACGACTATGCCTTCGGTTATGCAATACACGACCGGTTCGAGGTTGGGCGCAGGCATTACTACGACTGCATCATGGCGATCGGCTGGCGCATGGTGGAGGAACTGACGGGCGGCAGGGCGCGGCCGATCGAGTTCCATCTTTGCGGACGGCAGCCCGCTGACGCCTCAATCTATTCAAGATTCATCAAGACGACGCTGCGGTTCGACCAGCACAACACATGCGCCATACTTGATCCCGCCGCCATGGACACGCGCCTGCCGCTGGCCAGCGGGGAGGAACGCAACCGGGTGCTCGCCGAACTAGAGCTGTTGATGAAGGGGCTCGACGCTCCGCTTTCCATCCGGGTGCGGCGGATCATGCGGGAATTGCTGATGGCCGGGAACCCCTCCATGGCAACCGTGGCCTTGCGGCTCAACATGCACCCCAGAACGCTGCGGCGCCGTCTCGCAGGCGAAGGTCTGACGTTTGAAGCCGTCCGCGACGAGGTTCGTTTTTCCGTGGCGCGGGAACTGCTCGAGTTGACGGCCCTGCCGATAGGAGAGATTTCCACCGCCCTCGCCTTCTCGACGCAAGGCATCTTCAGCGATGCTTTCCGCCGTTGGAGCGGCAAGTCGCCGTCACAGTGGCGGGCGCAATTCGCGTCGCAGGCCTGATCGCACCGAGGGCCGCTTCTTTTTCACGCCGCCGCCTTCTGGCGGGCAGCAGGCCAGCCTCCCCGTTCAGTGGCGTGCATAGACCGAGGGCGGTCCGTTGCGCGCCAGCAACATCACCTCGTATGGCTCCCCGGTTTCACCCATGCCGGGCGAACCGGTAGGCATGCCCGGCACCGCCAGCCCGAAGGCTCCGGCCGGCGGATAGCTGATGAAGGCCGAGATGTCGCCCGCCGGCACGTGGCCCGAAAAGGCGAAGTCACCGATGACGGCAACATGGCAACCGGCCAACTCCGCGGGAATGGAGAGGCTTGCATGCCGCCCTGCAAGATCGCTTTCGTCCACCACCTCCACGGCAAAGCCCGCCTTGCGCATGTGCTCGACCCACGCCTCGCAGCAGCCGCAGGACGGGTCGCGGTAGACCGTGACCGGCGCGCCTTCCACCGCACGGGCGATCGATCCGGGAAGCAGGGCCGTGAAAGCGAGCGAAAGAGAGAACGTTCGGCGGTTCATGTTTACAACTCCTGCTGCCGGGTCGCGGGCGCGGTGGTCTCGAATTTTCGCCGTGCGTCATTGGCCATCCGGCTAACGCACCAGCGGGCATAGAGGGGTGCGGCAAGCCATGCCAGGAGGCCTGCTAACAACGAGCACGGCCGCCGGTAGTCGAGCGCGACCGTCAACTCGCTTCCGGATGCATTCGGCTTGATGGTGAAGCCCATCCGGTACCACGTCAAGATCAGGAGAGACGGCGTGCCTGCCGTTTCCCAAATCTTGCGCCATGGCGGCTCACGGACGGTCACGACCTCCTCCACAGTGAGGCCCATGCCTGCAAAACTGCCGGTCATCGTGATTTTCGAGCCTACGGCCCGGCCTTGCGCGTCATCGAACATGTAGTCCATCTTTCCGCCCATCATCATGGCGGAACGATTGCTCATGTGCATGCCCGATTGCCTGGGATCATCCAGAAAATCGAACAATGCAGCCGGTGCGGCCGGCACCGGCACGGTGATGCAGTGGCTAAAGACATCATTGGTCCGAGGCATTTTCCAAGGGCTTCGCCTGCCGGAGCTACTTATTTTATCGCAGTGATAGTGATCTTGCCATTCACGCGGTCGGCGGTGAACTCGATCTCCTGGCCTTCCTTTAGCTGCTGCAGCATGGCGTCGTCGGCAGTGCGGAACACCATCGTCATGGCCGGCATTTCGAGGCTCTTCAGCTCCTCGTGGATGATCGTGACCTTCTTGCCCTCGAGATCGACCTTCTTGACCACGCCCTTGGTGTATTCGGCTGCCGAAGCTGAGAATGCCATGGCCCCAAGTGCGAGCGCGGCAATGAAAATACGTAAATTCCTCATGGGTAATTCTCCCTACTTTTGCTTGACGTTGATCGGACCGGCCATGCCCGCTTCCATGTGGCCGGGTATGAGGCAGCCGAATTCGAAGCTGCCCGCATTGGTGAATTTCCAGATCACCTCGCCCTTCTTGCCGGGCTCAAGGCGAACGGCATTGGGATCGTCATGTTCCATCTCGGGAAACTTCGCCATCAGCTCCTTGTGCTTCGCCATGCCTTCGGGATCGTCGAGCACGAATTCATGGTCGGTCTTGCCTATGTTGGATACGGCAAAGCGGATCGTCTCGCCCTGCTTGACCGTGATTTGCGCCGGATCGAACAGCATCTTGCCGTCGGCGGTCTCCTTCATCACCACCTTGATGGTGCGGTTGACGTCCTTTTTGACGCCGGGCTCGCCAACCGGCATTTCGCCGTGATGGCCACCGGCATGGGTGCCGGAGGCAAGGGCCGGACCGGCAAACAGCAGCGCCACGGCGCCTGCGATCAACATCGTTTTCATCCGCTTTTCCTCTTGTTGAAGATCAATGGTCGCCGCCATGGCCGGAGTGGCCTGCCGCGGGCTTGGGGGTAATGGTGGTTTGGGGAGTGGAGGCGCTGGCCGGTTCGGGCAATTCGCCGGTCCATTCCCACGCCTGCGTGCCGGGCGGATTTTCGTACCAGCCAGGATCGCTGTAGTCACCCGCGGCGATGCCCTCGCGCACCTTCACGACGGAGAACATGCCGCCCATTTCGATCGGGCCATGCGGACCCCAGCCGGTCATCATCGGCACGGTGTTGTCCGGCAGTTCCATCTCCATCTCGCCCATGTCCGCCATGCCGGCCGTGCCCATGGGCATGTATTCGGGCTGCAGCAGGCGGATCTTCTTGGAGACCGAGGACTTGTCGACGCCGATGAAGGTCGGCACGTCATGGCCCATCGCATTCATCGTGTGGTGCGACTTGTGGCAATGGATCGCCCAGTCGCCCTCGTATTTGGCGTCGAACTCGTAGGCGCGCATGGCACCGACCGGGATGTCGATGCTGACCTCCGGCCAGCGCGCTTCCGGCCGCACCCAGCCGCCATCCGTGCAGGTCACCTCGAAATCATAGCCATGCATGTGGATCGGGTGGTTGGTCATGGTGAGATTGCCGACGCGCACGCGAACCCGGTCGTTCTTCGAGACGACGAGCGGATCGAGCGAGGGGAACATGCGGCTGTTCCAGCACCACAGGTTGAAGTCGGTCATCGTCATGACCTTGGGCACGTAGGAGCCCGGATCAATGTCGAAGGCGTTGAGCAGGAAGCAGAAATCGCGGTCGACCGGCATGAAGGCCGGATCCTTGGGGTGGATGATGAAGAGGCCCATCATGCCCATTGCCATCTGCACCATCTCGTCGGCGTGCGGATGGTACATGAAGGTGCCGGACTTCACGAGGTCGAACTCGTAGACGAAGGTCTTGCCGGGCTTGATGTGCGGCTGCGAAAGACCACCCACGCCATCCATGCCGGAAGGCAGGATCATGCCGTGCCAATGCACGGTGGTGTGCTCCGGCAGCTTGTTGGTGACGAAGATGCGCACGCGGTCGCCTTCGACAGCCTCGATGGTCGGCCCGGGAGACTGGCCGTTATAGCCCCACATGTGGCGCCTTCATGCCCTCGGCAAGCTCGCGCACCACGGGCTCGGCAACAAGGTGGAACTCCTTGACGCCGTTGTTCATGCGGAACGGGAGCGGACCAGCCGTTGAGCGTGACGACCGGGTTGTAGTCTGGGCCGGACGAAGGTGCGCGCGGCGGCTGCGTGGTGGCCGCTTCCATCACCGCGGCTTCCGGCAGGCCCATGTTGGAGGTCTTGGCCCAGGCGGAACTTGCGACCAGCGCCGCGCCCGCTCCCAGGAAATGCCTTCTGTTGAACATGACTGATGCCTCTCCTTTTTGGGTGACTAATGCGGCGCGGCGTCTTGCGCCGGGGCCGCCGCCATTTGCGCGCCGCCGCCCGCGCCGCCCTCCCCGCCGCCAAAGATCGCGGCGGCAAGGTTCGCGTCGGCGAGCCAGAATTGCCGTTTCGCCTCCGCCGCCATGATCTGCGTGTCGAGCCTTGCGCGCGTTGCCGCCAGCAGCTCGAACGTGTTGGTAATCATGCCGTTGTAGGTGAGCAGTTCCTCCTGTTCGATGACAGTTCGCAGCGGCAGCACGGCGTCGCGGTAATGGCGGGCGATGTCGTGGGTTGCCCGGTAGGACAGATAGGCGGCGCGTGCGTGCGACCTTGCCTCGACCGCCTTCTGGGCGAGCCGGTTGGCGCCCTGCATGTAGGCGAGTTCGCCCTTGCGCAGCCTTGCCTTGCCGGTGTCGAATATCGGGATATTGAACTCGACCTCGACCTGCGGCGTGACGTCAGTCGACTTGCTGGTCTTTTCCTTCAGTTCCGGGCCGGGCTCCAGCTCGTACTCGGTCTCGGTTTCGGTTTCCTTCTCGAAGCCCGCGAGCAGCTCGAAGTCCGTGACATAGCGCGTTGCCTGCGTCAGTCCCTGGTCGAGCGCCAGGGCCTCAAGTTCAATTCTTGCGAGCTTGAGATCGACGCGGTTCTCCAGCGCATCCTTTTCGATGGCCTGTTTTGTCGCCAACCTGCCGGGCAGCTTGGGCAAGGCGTCCGGCACGCGGTATTCGATGTCCTCGCCCCACAAGCCCATGGCGCGCGTCAGTTCTTCCTTTGCCAGCGCCGCTTCGAGTTTCGCCTGCGCCGCCTGACCGGTAATCTCGGCATAAAGCGCATGTTCGCGTGCCTGCCCCGCCTTGGTCATGGCTCCGGTTTCGCCGAGCTTTTGCGCAAGTTCGGAGGAGGCATCCGCCGCCGCCTTGGCTCGGTTGAGCGCGGCAACGCGCTCAAACGCGGCGGCCGCGTTGATCCACGCCTTTCGCGTATCCATCGCCAGCCGCAGCGTTTCCTCGACCGCACGCATTTGCGCCGCGCGGAAATTGGCGTCCGCGACATCGACGCGCCTTGCCTGTGTCGCCATGGAAAGGATGTTAGCCGAGATCATCGCCTCAAGCGCTCGCAGCAAGCCATATTCCGGCGTGGCTATGCCGAATACGCCGATCGACAGCTTCGGGTTTTCCAGCATGGTCTCCTGCCAGGCATCGGCCGCGCCAAGGCCGATCTCGGCATAGGCCGCCTGCAGGCCGCGATTGTTGATCAGCGCGACCTGCACGGCCGTCTCTACGCCGATCGTCTTGCCATGGACGAGCGAATGCACGCGCGCGGCTGTCTGGCGGGCCTGCTCCTGATTCTGGATCCAAACCGTCTCCTTGCCCTTGAGCGCCGTAGCCGACGCGGCGGAGACCTCGGCAAAGCCGGCGGCCGGGTCGGCGTAGCGTGCGGCTTCCTGCGCGCTGACGCAGCCGCCGAGCAGCAAGCCAAGCACGGTAACGGACGCCCCTGCAAACGGGAAACGGATCATGATCCCCCTCCCGCGGCCGGAGCCTGCCCGTCATTCATCTGCCGCCAAGGCTTGGGCGGGGCCGGCATGCGGTGCGAATAGCCGCCGGTAACCGGGGCGTATGCCGGATTGCGGATGCCCGCGGCGGGATCATCCGGCGCCTGCTGCGGCAAGACATCCGGCAAGGGCATGGCGGCGCACGCCGATATGAGAAGCGGCACGAGGGCCGCGGCAAGGATACGGTGCATCACAGATCATCTGTCCATACGCATTTCATGGGCCGCGAACATGGTTCGCAGCCGGTGGCCCGCAATCAGGGGCTCAGGCGCGTGGTGGACGCAGGTGCGCGGAAGTGGCGCTTGCAACGAATTGCGGCGCGGGCAGAAGGAAAACGGCTCCGGCATCCGATGCGAAGGACGGCGGAAGATCGACCGGCAGGCCCAGCATCAGGCAACCGGCGGCACAGCAATTGGCCCCATTGGCGCTGCCGTCGCTGTGGGAAGGGCAATCGGACTTCGCATCGCCCTGCGCGGCCATGGCAGCCTCGCCATGATGGGCCGCATGCTGCTGGTGGTGGTGGATTGCAGACGCTTGGTCTTGCGCAGCCACGGTGACCGTAGCGTGCGCCCGATCCGCCATCGCCGAGTTGGCGCCGGCCATGAAATTCATCGCAACGAGCGCCAGCACCAGGACAAGCCGTGGCCAAAGGGTTGGACGCAACCGGGTTGTGAGGCGCAAATAGCTCATGACTGCTGGATACCGCATCCAAATGTGGCCTGCAAGGCGATCCTTACCGTCTGGACTGGCGGCTTGATCTCGATCACTCCAGCCTGCCATGTTAGAAATCATGCTGTTGATGAGGTTGCGCAGACCCCGATGAAAGACAATGCCTTGACTGACGATCCGCAACGCCCTCAGCAGGGTCGCGGTCACGGCGGAAAGTCATCGCCGGCCGGTTTTTACGCCATGTCGGTGGAAAAGGCGCTCGCTGCCGTCGCGGCCTCGCGTGGCGGGCTGAGTACCGCCGAGGCGGCTGAACGGCTGGAAACGCTTGGCCGCAATCTCCTGCCCGCTCCCGCGCGGCGCAGCGCGCTGCTTCGCTTCCTGGCGCAGTTCAACAATATCCTGATCTACGTGCTGCTCGTGGCGGCGCTCATCACCGCCGCCCTTGGGCATGCCACCGATACCGGCGTGATCCTTGCGGTCGTCATCGCGAATGCGGTGATCGGATACATCCAGGAAGGCCGCGCAGAACACGCGATGGACGCCATCCGGCAAATGCTCGCCTCGCGCACGACTGTCTTGAGGGATGGGAAACGCCGAAGCGTAGACAGCACCGAAGTCGCGCCGGGCGACATCGTGCTCCTTGAGGCCGGAGAGAAGGTCACGGCCGACCTGCGGCTCCTCGAGACCACCGGCTTGCGCATCGATGAAGCAATCCTCACCGGTGAATCTGTCGCGGTCGGGAAATCGACCAAACCGGTGCGGGAGGACGCGCCGCTCGGCGATCGATCCTGCATGGCCTTCAGCGGAACGCTGGTCGCGGCAGGAACGGGACGCGGCGTGGTTGTCGCGACGGGCCAAGCCAGCGAAATCGGCCGGATCAGCGGCATGCTGTCCAGGGTAGAGACCCTGACGACGCCGCTGGTGCGCCAGATGAACGGCTTCGCGCGCTGGCTGACATTCCTGATCCTGATCATCGGGGCGCTGCTGCTGGCCTATGGCTATCTGGCCGGCCGGCTTCCGTTTGCCGAATTGTTCATGACGGTCGTGGGACTTGCGGTCGCGGCGATACCAGAGGGTCTGCCGGCGGTGCTGACGATAACACTGGCGGTCGGCGTGCAGGCGATGGCTCGCCGCAATGTGATCGTGCGCCGCCTGCCCGCCATCGAAACGCTCGGTTCTGTTTCCGTGATCTGTACCGACAAGACCGGCACGCTCACACGCAACGAGATGATGGCGGTCTCCATCGCGATGGCGGACAGGGTGTATTCGGTCACCGGTGACGGCTATGCGCCGCAGGGGTCAATCGTTCTCGATGGAGAGAATGTCGACACATCCGGCCACGCATTGCTTGCGGAGATCGCCCGGGCCGCGGCGCTTTGCAACGATGCGGCGCTGCATCCGCACCAGGACAGCTGGCGTGTCGAGGGCGACCCGATGGAGGGCGCGCTGATCGCGCTTGCCGCCAAGATCATCGGGGAAGGCCACGAGCCCTTCGCCGGCGAAACCCGCACCGACAGCATTCCGTTCGATGCCCGGCACCGTTTCATGGCCGTGCTGCACCATGAGGAAGGCGGCAGCGCCTCGATACTGGTGAAGGGAGCGCCGGAGCGCGTCCTTGCCATGTGCACCAGCCAGAGGGCGGCAGATGGCGGCACCCAGGCCGTGGATGCCAGCTACTGGCGCCGGCAGATCGACGCCATCGCGCAGCAAGGCCAGCGTGTACTCGCCTTCGCCGTCCGGCGCCTGCCGCACGAATCACATCAGGCTCAAGCCCTCCGACCTCGACGGCCATCTGGTCCTGCTTGGCCTTGTCGGGCTGATCGATCCGCCACGCCGCGAGGCCATAACCGCCGTGGCGCAGTGCCACGAGGCGGGAATCCGGGTGAAAATGATCACGGGCGATCATGCCGGCACCGCGGCGGCCATCGGCCGGCAGATCGGATTGCGCAATCCGGAGCGCGTGCTGACCGGTGCCGACCTGGAGGAGATGGACGACACTACCCTGGCCGCCGAGATCGTCGACACCGACATTTTCGCGCGCACCAGCCCGGAGCACAAGCTGCGCCTCGTCATGGCGCTGCAGTCGCATGGCTTGACGGTGGCAATGACGGGCGACGGCGTGAACGATGCGCCGGCGCTGAAACGTGCCGACGCAGGCATAGCCATGGGCAGGAAGGGCAGCGAGGCCGCGAAGGAGGCTGGGGAACTGGTGCTGGCGGACGACAATTTCGCCTCCATCACCGCCGCCGTACGCGAAGGCCGCACGGTCTACGACAACATCACGAAGGTGATCAGCTGGACGCTCCCGACCAATGGCGGCGAGGCGATGACCATCATCGTCGCCCTGCTGTTCAACATGGCGCTGCCAATCACGGCGGTGCAGATCCTGTGGATCAACCTGGTGACGGACGTGACGCTGGGTACCGCGCTGGCCTTCGAGCCGACGGAAGAAAACACGATGAAGCGCCCTCCGCGGCCGCGCAGCCAGCCGCTGCTGGGCGGCCAGCTCGTTTGGCACATCACTCTGGTTTCGGTGCTGTTCATGGTCGCCGTGTTCGGAGTCTACGCTCATGCGGTGGACAAGGGTTACACGGTAGAGCTCGCGCGCAGCATGGCGCTCAACACCATCGTCATCCTCGAGATCTTCCACCTTTTCTTCGTGCGAAACATTTATGGCACGTCGCTGACGCTGAAGGCGGCGCGCGGAACGCGGATTGTTTGGGCGACGGTCGTCGCGGTTACGCTCGCGCAGTTCGCCGTAACCTATCTGCCACCGCTGCAGCGCATATTCGGCACCGCTGCCGTGCCCTTGACGGACGGGCTCATGCTCCTCGCAGTCGGGGTGGCGTTCTTCGCGATACTGGAGGCGGAAAAACAGCTTCGCCTCAAGCTCTGGCGCCCACGCCACTAAGCGCTGCCTTGCACACGTTCGCGTGAACGGAAAAGTTTCGCGGATGGAAATACCCGCGAATGCGTCTTTCTTGCAGGTGCCCCCAACAGGCGCGCCGCACTGCCCATAGCAGGGCCAAAGAGGAGACAATCGGATGAAAAAGCTCTCAACCATCGCGGCTGCCGCTGCCATGCTGGCTTTCAGCCTCAGCCACGCCTTCGCCGTGACCGGCATCATGGAAGCAGACACCTCCGCCGGAAAGGTGCTGACCGACGCCAAGGGCATGACGCTCTATACGTTCGACAAGGACGCGGGCGGCAAGTCGGCCTGCTACGACAAATGCGCGGTGAACTGGCCGCCGATGATCGCGCCCGCCGATGCCAAGGCGGAAGGCAAATATGGCCTGACCGAGCGCACCGACGGCGCGATGCAATGGACCTATGACGGCAAGCCGCTGTATCTGTGGATCAAGGACAAGAAGCCCGGCGATGTCACCGGCGATGGCGTCAACGAAGTGTGGCACGTCGCCAAGCCCTGATCGAGACAGGTAGCCATGACCGTGCTGGACGAGATCGAGGCCGCGATACCCGCGCTGCGGCGTTATGCGCACGCGCTGGTGCGCGACCGCGAAGCGGCCGACGATCTCGTCCAGGACTGCCTCGAACGGGCAGTGGCGCGAAGGCGCGACTGGCGCGGCGATGGACCCGTACGCGCCTGGCTTTTCCGCATCCTGCTTAACCTTCACCGCGACACGCGGCGCGGGGCTGCCGCCCGTGCCGTTCTGGTTTCAATGGAGCCGCAAGACGAGCCGCAGGGTTCGGGCGGACAGGAGGAGCATCTTGATTTGCGCGACGTGCATGCCGCCATGGACCGGCTGCCCGCCGACCAGCGCGCGGCGTTGCTGCTGGTGGCGCTGGAGGGCATGAGCCTTGAGGAAGCCGCGCGGGTGCTGGACATTCCGGAGGGAACGCTCGCCTCGCGCATCGGTCGCGCCCGCGCATCGCTGCGGCAAATGACAGGACGTCCAAACGGGCGCCCTTCGGAAAACAGAGAGGCCAGCAAGTGACCGATCAAACCGGCCAGCAACCAGAGAGGATGGACGAAGGTGCAATCGCGGCCCTGCGCGAAGGCCACGAGGATGCCCGGCGCAAGCTGGCGCGATTGGCCGCCGATGACCCGGGGCTTGCCGGAAAGCTTGCCGAATGGGACCGGCAGGACGTGGCCTTGCGCACGCTCTACGGACCCGTGGCGGATGAGCCGGTGCCGCAGCGCCTGCGCGCGATAACCGCGCGGCCCGCCCCTGCCCGCTTGATGCCGCGATGGCTCCCGCAATTGGCGGCCGCGGTGCTGCTGCTTGCGTTCGGCGCGATGGCGGGTTGGACGGCCTCGCGCGTGCTTGCACCGCAGCCGGCGCAAATGGCGCTGGCGAACGATGCGCTCCGTGCGCATTCGACCTTCGTGGTCGAGGTGGCTCATCCGGTGGAAGTGCTAGCTTCCGACGAGGCGCATCTGGTCAACTGGTTGTCCAAGCGCGTCGGGCAAAAGATCAATCCGCCGGACCTTGCCAGGTTTGGGTTCCGGTTGTTGGGCGGGCGGATCGTGCCACAGGCGCAGGGAGTTGCCGCGCAGCTGATGTACGAGGACGCATCGGGCAAAAGGCTGACGCTCTTCGTGGCGCGCGAGCCCGGCAGCAACGAGACGGCGTTCCGTTTTGTCGAGGGCGGCAAGGCGAACGGTTTCTGGTGGATCGACGAGGGGCTGGGCTGCGCCGTATTCGCCGACCTGCCTCGCGAAGTGCTGCGCTCGATCTCGGTCGTTGCCTACGAGCAGCTGATCTGAAGCTGTCACATATAGCGTGTAAGCGGGATGAAACGGGCGCAGGCGCCGTCATCCAGTCAGGAAGTTCCGATCAACAGGAGATAGCGATGTCCATCATCAAGTCATCGGCCGCAGTGCTTCCCGCGTTTGCCCTCGCAATGTGCCTTTCGCTTGGAACGGCGCTGGCCGCAGGCGAAGGCGGAGGCGGAGGATCGGGCGGGAACTCGGGCGGCAATTCAGGCGGTTCGGACGGCAACAGCCAGATGATCAGGCCGGTGAAATGCAAGTCCGGCCAGGTTTTCGATCCGCAGGCAAGCCCCGGCAAGGGAAAGTGCGTCAACGCCGCCAACATCAAGAAGCCGGTCAAGCAGAAGCAGGGCATGATCTACGAATATGGCAAGCAGCTCGCCAAGGCGGGCGAATACGAACTGGCGATCGACACGCTGCGCCTTGCGCCGGACCAGCAGGACCCGCGGGTACTGAATTATCTTGGCTACTCGCACCGCAAGCTCGGCAAGATGGGCGAGGCGCTGGAATATTACCACGCGGCGGTGGCGCAGAACCCCGATTTCAGCCTGGTGCGCGAATATCTGGGCGAGGCCTATATCCAGCTTGGCCAGCTTGAGGCCGCGCGCGGCCAGCTCACCGAAATCGAGCGCATCTGCGGCGGGCGGCAGTGCAGCGAATATGGCCAGCTTGCGGACCTCATCGTCGCCAGCCAGGCGAAGTAAGCGGCGATGTCCCGGCTGTTCGATCTTGCAGACTTTGCGGCAAGGCTGCTTCTGGCAGCCTTGTTCCTGATGGACGGCCGGTGGATCATCGCGAATTATGGCGGCACGGCGGATTATCTGGCGCAAAACGGCGTGCCGCCCGCGCTGCTGCCGCTGGCCTTGTCGACAATCGTCATCGGCGGGCTGATGGTGGCGCTTGGCTGCTGGACGCGGCTTGCAGCGCTGGCGCTCGGGGCTTTTTGCATTTCCACCGCCGTGCTCTTCCACATGCAGTCCGGCGATTTCAACGAGCAGGTACAGTTCTGGAAGGACCTGGCCATCGCAGGCGGATTCCTCGCGCTCGTCGCCCATGGCTCTGGACGCATATCGGTCGATCACCTGCTGGAGCGGGCACGCGCATAGGCGACGCCAATTGGCCACATTGATCTGCAAACCGCTTTGAACGATATGTGACTCCCAGTGAGCCGCGCCGCTTCTTCTGCTTCGCGGCGGTAATCGCGTGCTGAGCTACCGGCATGACTGTGCAGACCAAGAGCCATTTTGCCGCGATCCTGGCTGCCGACGCCGTGGGCTACAGCCGCGCCATGAGCCGCGACGAGGCCTTCGCGCTACGGGCGCTGGCCGCAAGCCGGGCGGTCATCGATCTGGAAATCACCAACAAGGGCGGGCGGATATTCGCGACCGCCGGCGACAGCGTGCTGGCGGAATTTGCCAGCGCCGCCGATGCATTGGCTGCTGCAATCGCCGTGCAGCACGCGCTTGCGGCGCATTCCGGGCCGCTCCTCACCTATCGCATCGGGGTTCATTGCGGGTTGGTGCATCCCAAGGGCGCCGATCTCCTGGGCGATGCAGTCAACATCGCCGCGCGGCTGGAGAGCCTGGCCTATCCAGGCGGCATCTGCATTTCGGCGCAAGTGCGCGACGCTGCGCCGGGCGGGCTCGATCTTGAACTCGTAGAGCTCGGGC
>CAVONR010000023.1:0-111726 GCA_963697325.1 uncultured Alphaproteobacteria bacterium
TCCGGCTTGATCGGCGATTCCAGCGTCTCAAGCGTGTCGTTGGAGGGCGATATGCTCTCGCCCGTCTGCAACTCCAGCAGCTTTTCCGGGTCTATGGTGATCGAATCGGTCTGCACGCTGGCCGATGCGGCGATCGCGCCCGCGATGATGCGGCCCTGGATCAGCAGGCTCTCGACGCGGGCATCGATCAGCCCGCCGCGAAACTGGTTGAGGTACAGAATGCCCGAAAGCAGCACGGCAAGTGCCGCAAGGTTCAGGAAGACGATGCGCTTGGTGAGCGAGGAAAAGAACAGGGCACGCAATGAACGCAGCCAGCGCTGGCGCTTGCGTGAGCGCGCGACGGGCTGGCTCGCGACGCGATCTGCCGGAAATGCCGAAGCGCCATCGCCCCCGGCATCGGCGGCAAGGGCCGGGTTGCCGTCATCGCCGGCCAGGGAAACGGCGTCGCTGCCGCGTTCCTTCGTTTCGAAGTTCCAACGTGCTGGCCATGGCTTTGGCTTGCGATGTCCTGTCCTGTGGCGGCGGCAGGTGCTTGCCGCCACCGCGCCCGCCGGATCGGTCAGGCTTCCTTGAAGCGATAGCCGACGCCGTACAGCGTCTCGATCATCTCGAAGCTGTCGTCCTCGGCCTTGAACTTCTTGCGCAGGCGCTTGATGTGGCTGTCGATCGTGCGGTCGTCGACATAGACCTGGTCGTCATAGGCCGCATCCATCAGCGCGTCGCGGCTCTTCACCACGCCCGGCCGCTGCGCCAGCGCGTGCAGGATCAGGAATTCGGTCACGGTCAGCGTCACCGGCTCGCCCTTCCAGGTGCAGGTATGGCGTTCCTGGTCCATGACCAGCTTGCCGCGCTCCAGCGTCTTGGCTTCCGCGCCGGTTGCCGGGCTTGGCGCCCGGCTCGACCGCGCGCGCCGGCGCGGCGCAGCACCGCCTTGACGCGCTCGACCAGCAGCCGCTGCGAGAACGGTTTGCGGATGAAATCGTCGGCGCCCATCTTCAGGCCGAACAGCTCGTCGATCTCGTCGTCCTTGGAGGTCAGGAAGATCACCGGCAGGTCGGTTTTCTGGCGCAGGCGGCGCAGCAGTTCCATGCCGTCCATGCGCGGCATCTTGATGTCGAAGATGGCGAGGTCCGGCTGGCGCGCCGACAGGCCGTCCAGCGCCGACGCGCCGTCGGTGTAGGTCTCGACCCTGTAGCCTTCCGATTCCAGCGCGATCGAAACCGAGGTCAGGATGTTGCGGTCGTCGTCGACAAGGGCGATCGTCGGCATTCTTCAGGCTCCCTGGCCATTTGCATTCCTTTTCGCTCGATTCCAGCCGGACTGCGTCCGGAAAGGGCGGAACGGTGCAATGGCGTCACGAATGCGTATAAAATGTGGCCCGCACGATAACCCGAAGCCATGGCCGCTGCCACAACAGCAGCTGTGTTGCGCGCAACGGATTGATATCATTCGGATACCCTGCCGAGCCTGCATTGCGATGGATTGCGCGAGCGCGCAATTTCAATCGTTTAAAAAATTTAAATCGATTAAACTATTGAAATTATTCATCATTTTGCCATTGCGGGTTGTCATGCAAGCCTGCGAATCTATACGTTGGGCAAGGTGGACGGCCAGCTGCGGCACCAAACCTCATTTCACACGTATTCGATTTGCGCCGGCAGCGGACCTGCGCCGGGGAGGAGCAGATAATGACGGCATGGAATTGGACCTGATTTCGGCAAGCGAAGGCGACAACGGCCTCTTCAACAAGGCGCATGGCCTGTCGCAGTTCGGCATCGAGGGCTACAGGGCCGCATTCTTCAATCTGGAAGCGCCGCAGCTTTACGAGCACGCGCTGCTGCGCGGCGAAGCAAAGATTGCCAGCGGCGGCGCGCTTTGCGTCACCACCGGCCAGCACACCGGCCGCTCGCCCAAGGACAAGTTCGTCGTGCGCGACGCGCTCACGCAGGACACCGTCTGGTGGGACAACAACAAGCCGATGGCGCCGCGCAAGTTCGACCTGCTGCTCGCCGACATGCTGGCCCATGCGCGCGGCCGCGATCTCTACGTGCAGGACCTGATCGGCGGCGCCGACGCGGCGCATGCCATCCATGCGCGCGTCGTCACCGAACTTGCCTGGCATTCGCTGTTCATCCGCAACCTGCTGATCCGGCCCGACGCGCGAGCAGCTTGCCGTCTTCGTCGCCGACATGACCATCATCGACCTGCCGAGCTTCCGCGCCGATCCGGCGCGCCACGGCTGCCGCACCGAGACGGTGATCGCCTGCGACTTCACCCGCAAGATCGTGCTGATCGGCGGCACCTCCTATGCCGGCGAGATGAAGAAGTCGGTCTTCACCGTCCTCAACTTCCTGCTGCCGCAAAAGGGCGTCATGCCGATGCACTGCTCGGCCAATGTCGGGCCGCAAGGCGACGCCGCCGTGTTCTTCGGCCTTTCGGGCACCGGCAAGACGACGCTTTCGGCCGATCCCGACGCGCACGCTGATCGGCGATGACGAGCATGGCTGGGGCGACGCACGGCATCTTCAACTTCGAGGGCGGCTGCTACGCCAAGACCATCCGCCTTTCGGCGCGAGGCCGAGCCGGAAATCTACGCGACCACGCAGCGCTTCGGCACGGTGCTGGAAAACGTCGTGCTGCGCGACGACCGGCACGCCGGATTTCGACGATGCGAGCCTGACCGAGAACACGCGCTGCGCCTATCCGCTCGACTTCATCCCCAATGCCTCGGCCACCGGCCGCGCCGGCCACCCGAAGAACATCATCATGCTGACCGCCGATGCCTTCGGCGTGCTGCCGCCGATCGCCCGGCTGACCCCGGCGCAGGCGATGTACCACTTCCTCTCCGGCTACACCGCCAAGGTCGCCGGCACCGAAAAGGGCGTGACCGAGCCGCAGGCGACCTTCTCGACCTGCTTCGGCGCGCCGTTCATGCCGCGCCACCCGTCCGAATACGGCAATCTGCTGCGCGACCTGATCGCCGAGCACGGCGTCGACTGCTGGCTGGTCAATACCGGCTGGACCGGCGGCGCCTATCGGCACCGGCAAGCGCATGCCGATCACGGCGACGCGCGCCCTGCTCACCGCGGCGCTCGACGGCTCGCTCAAGCATGCGCAGCTTCCGCACCGATCCCGAATTTCGGCTTTGCCGTGCCGGTCGCGGTGCCGGGCGTCGATGCGGCGCTTCTCGACCCGCGCGGCACCTGGGCCGACAAGGCCGCCTATGACGCGCAGGCGCGCCGCTCGTCGACATGTTCGTGCGCAACTTCGGCAAGTTCGAGAGCCATGTCGACGCCGACGTGCGTTCGGCAGCGCCCGTCACGCGCGCCGCGGCGCAGTGACCCCGATGACGCGGCAGGGCGCGATTTTGCCTTGCCGCGCACGATGCCCGGTGTAAAGGTTCCGCGACGCAAACAACCTGCGATGGAGGGTGAACATGGGCATATTCGATTTCGTGAAATCCGTTGGCAAGAAGCTCGGCATTGGCACCGAGGAGACGCCGCCATCGGCTGACGAACTGAAGAAGGAACTGGACAGCCACAAGCTCGGCACCGAGGGCGTGGAGGTCGAGGTCAAGGGCGACACGGCGATCATCAAGGGCAATGTCGCCGACCAGGCGGCGTTCGAGAAGGCCGTCATCGCGGTCGGCAACACGCTCGGCATTTCCAAGGTCGATGCCGGTGCGGTTCAGGTCGCGGCCGCGCCCGCCAAGGACCCCGTCTTCTACGAGGTGAAGAAGGGCGACAATCTGTGGAAGATCGCCGAGAAGCAGTACGGCAAGGGCAAGGGCCCCAAGCACACGGTAATCTTCGAGGCCAACAAGCCGATGCTGAAGGATCCGGACAAGATCTACCCCGGCCAGATCCTGCGCATTCCCGACCTGGCGGAATCCGCCAAGGCCTGATCGCCTGAATTCAAAAAACCGGTCAGCCGGTCTTTCCAAACAGCAACTGGAAAATATTGCGCGGCTTGCGGTGTTCGCCGGCCGCGCCCACTTCCGCCGCCGGCCGCGGCTGCGAGGCGCTGCCGGCGCTTTCGTCCCGGCCCTGTGCCAACGGCATTCCCTCGCTGTCCTCCATTGGCGCGGCGGGCGCAAATTCCGGCTCGGGCGCATAATGGCCGGGCAGTGCCGACACCGGCACGCCCTGGTGCGCGAATGTCCATGAACCTGCGGAATGTTTCGGCCGGCACCGATCCGCCGGTGACCTTCTTCATCGGCGTTCCGTCGTCATTGCCGAACCACACGCCGGTAACGAGGTTCGAGGAATAGCCGGCGAACAGCGCATCGCGCGAATTGTCGGTGGTGCCGGTCTTGCCCGCGATTTCCCAACCGGGAAGGGAAGCGCCCTTGCCGGTTCCCTCGCGAACGACGCCTTGCAGCATCGCGTTCATCATGCCCAGTTCGCGCGAGCCGACCACGAGCGGCGCGGGCACCGCGTCGCGCTCGTAGAGGATGTCTCCGCTTGCGGTCGTGACGCGCCGCACCAGCCATGGCGTGGCGGCATAGCCGCCATTGGCAAACGGCGCATAGGCCGAAGTCAGCTCCAGCAGCGAGACTTCCGACGTGCCGAGCGCAATCGAGGCGTTGGCCTGCAGTTCGGACCTTGATGCCGAGCCGGTGCGCGGTCTGCGCCACGGTCTTTGGCCCCACCTCCATCGTCAACTGCGCCGCGATGGTGTTGAGCGAACCTGCTAGCGCGCTCTGCAGCGTCACCGGCCCGCGATATTTCCGGTCATAGTTTTCAGGCGTCCATTTGCCGAAGCGCACCGGCGCATCCTCGCGCATGGTCTGCGGCGTGCGCCCGGCCTCCAGCGCGGCCAGATAGACAAAGGGCTTGAAGGCCGAACCCGGCTGCCGCCTTGCGTCCGCCGCGCGGTTGAACTGGCTCTTGGAATAGTCGCGCCCGCCCACCAGCGCGCGGATCGCACCGGTTCCGTCCATCGCCACCAGCGCCGCCTGCCCGATATTGAGCTTCTTGCCCTTGGCGGCGAGTTCGTCGGAGATGATTGCCTCTGCCTGCTTCTGCAGTTCGTAGTCGAGGCTGGTCTGGACGATCACGTCGCCGCGCATCTCTCCGATCAGCGCCGGCAACTGCGCCATCACCATGTCGGCGACATAGTGCTGAGAACCGGACCAGTAGCGCTTGGCCGTGGCGGCATCCATGCCCATGGCGAGCGAAGCCTCGCGTTCGGTGATGAAGCCCTCGCGGCGCATCGCGGCAAGCACCAGTTGCGCGCGTTCGTTGGCGGCCTTCGGGTCGCGCGCCGGCGACAGCCTGGATGGCGCCTTCAGCAGCCCGGCGATCATCGCGGCCTCGCCCAGCGAAACATCGCGGGCCGACTTGGCGAAATACCGCCGCGCCGCCGCATCGACGCCATAGGCTCCGGCGCCGAAATAGACCCGGTTGAGGTAGAGTTCGAGAATTTCGTCCTTGGAGAATTTCGTCTCCAGCCACAGCGCCAGCAGCGCTTCCTGGATCTTGCGCTCCAGCGTTCGCTCGGGCTCGAGGAACAGGTTTTTCGCCAGCTGCTGCGTCAGCGTCGAGCCGCCCTGCACCGTACGGCCGGAAACCGCATTGGTGATCATCGCGCGCGCCAGCCCGAGCGGATCGACGCCGGCATGATAGCGGAAGCGCCGGTCCTCGATCGCGATCACCGCCTGCGGCAGCCAGGGCGACATTTCGTCGAGCCGCATGGCCTCCCCGCCGGTCACGCCGCGGTTGGCGATGAGGTCGCCCTCGACCGAGACGATGCGCGCATTGGGCGGGCGCTGCGGCACCGCCCAGCTTTCCATCGACGGCAGCTTCACGCCGTAATAGCCGACGACGCAGCCGATTGCGATTGCCGCCCAGATGCCGAGCACGAAGCCCCAATAGACGAGGCCGCGGAAAAATCCGCCGAGGCCGCCGCGCTTGCGCGCGGTGGACTTGACGGTCTTGGCCTTTGTCTTCGCATGTCCCCTGCGGGTGCGCGGTTCGGGCTCGCTTCTTTGCGCACGCGCCGGTTTTGCCGCCGCTTCCATGCGGGGCTCGGCCCGGCGGGTCTTTGCAGCTGGCGAGCGGGTGACGACGACGCGGTCGCTGGCATCCACGCGCAATTCCTCGTCGCGCCGCGAAGGGGCGTCGAAGACAGGTTCTATCCTGCCGCCATGCGAATTGCGTCTTGCCATTGCGTACGTGTCGCCCGACCGGCGTGAATTGAATTTTCCGGTGAAGCGTAAATGAGGCGGTTTAAAGGGGTGTTAACCCTTGCCGCCGAACGCCCGGCTTTGGAGGGTTCGCGAGCGTGAAATCCGGCAATTGCCTAAAATTTGAATCAATCGCTTAAGCCTCCCTTGCCCTCCATCCTTTAGGATCGGGGAAATTCAGGAAAATTCGCAGCATTTGGGGCAAGGCGGATGAATGCGGGCAGTGCAATGGCGTCCATTCCCGGCCGGGTCGGCTGGGTCGATTTCGCCAAGGGGTTCTGCATCATCTTCGTGGTGATGATGCACTCGACCCTTGGCGTGGAAGCCGCTGCCGGCGCGCAGGGCTGGATGCATTACGCCGTGCAATTCGCCAAGCCCTTCCGAATGCCCGATTTCTTCCTGATATCGGGCCTGTTCCTGGCGCTTGTCATCGACCGGCCCTGGCTGCGCTACCTGGACCGCAAGGTCGTTCACTTCCTTTATTTCTACGTGCTATGGATGACGATCCAGTTTGCGTTGAAGACGCCGGCATGGATGGGCGAGGGGCAGGACCTGCCGGGCATCGCACGGCTCTATTTCCTCAGCTTTCTCGATCCGTTCGGCACGCTGTGGTTCATCTACATCCTGCCGCTGTTCTTTGTCGTCACGCGGCTGTTGAAGCCCGTTCCCTGGCAGGCGACGCTGACGCTCGCCGCCGTGCTGGAGGTGCTGCCCATCCACACCGGCTGGATGATGATCGACGAGTTCGCGGCGCGCTATGTCTACTTCCTTGCCGGCTATCTCTTTGCCGCCAACATCTTCGCGCTGTCGCGCTGGGCTGGCGAAAATATCGGCAAGGCAATCGGCATCCTTGCGATCTGGTTCGTGGTCAACGGGCTCGCGACCTTCACGCCGGCGCCGCAGTTGGCATGGGCGGGCGAGGGCGTCTACTTCGTCTCGGACAAGCCTTTGATATCGCTGGCGCTCGGCGCGGCGGGCGCAGTCGCCGTCGTGCTGCATCACGACGCTGCTTTCGATGCTGCCGGCCGCACGGTTCCTGGGCTATCTCGGCAAGAACTCCCTCGTCGTCTACCTGGCCTTTTTCCTGCCGATGGCCGTGATGCGCTCGCTGCTGCTGAAATTCGCACCCTTCCTCGACATCGGCACGGTCTCGGCGCTGGTGACGGTCGCGGGCGTAGCGGGTCCGGTGGTCCTTTACCATCTCGTGCAGCGCACCGGTCTGGGCCGCTTCCTGTTCGAGCGGCCGCAATGGGCGCATGTCGACAGCGCCGGCCCGCGCAAGCGCACAATGGCCGCTTCAGCCCGCGCAGTGACCGTCAGGCGGCCAGCGCCTGAATGATCCGCGCCCAGCTGCGCATGCCCTTGTGAAAGCTCGCCAGCTCGTATTTCTCGTTGGGCGAATGGATCCGGTCGTCGGCAAGGCCAAAGCCGATCAGCAGCGAGGGGATGCCGAGCATCTTCTGGAAATCGCCGACGATCGGGATCGAGCCGCCCATGGCGATCAGCGCCGTGTCGCTTGCCCCATTCGTCCGTCAGCGCCGACCGTGGCCTTCTTCAGCTCCGGCAGCGTGTAGTCGAGATGGATCGCCGGGCTGCCGCCATGCTGATGGAACTCGACCGTGCAGTCGGGCGGCAGCATGGACTGCACATAGGCGCGGAAGGCGTGCGCGGATCTTGCTCGGGGTCCTGGTTGCCGACGAGGCGGAACGACACCTTGGCGCCGCGCCTCGGCCGGGATGACGGTCTTGAAGCCCTCGCCGGTATAGCCGCCGGTGATGCCGTTGATCTCCGCGGTCGGCCGCGCCCAGGTCTGCTCGAGGATCGAGCGGCCCTTCTCGCCCGCCGGAACGGACAGGCCGATCGCGCCAAGGAACTTTTCCGGCGAGAAGCCGAGCCCGTCCCACATCTTCTTGATTTCGGCGGCGTCTCGTCGACGCCCGTCGTAGAAGCCGGGCAGGGTGACCGCGCCCGTCTCGTCGCGCAGGCCGGCCAGGATCTCGGCACAGGATGTGGATCGGGTTTGCCGCCGCCGAGCCGTAATAGCCCGAGTGCAGGTCGCGGCTCGCCGCCTTGATCACCACCTCCTCGCCGACCAGGCCGCGCAGGCCGGTCGAGATCGCCGGCGTCGAGCGGTCCCACATGTTGGTGTCGCAGACCAGCGCGATGTCGGCCTTCAGCTCGTCCTTGTGCGCTTCGAGGAACGGCTTCAGCGACGGCGAGCCGGATTCCTCCTCGCCCTCGAACAGGATGGTGACGTTGAGCGGCAGACCGCCCGCCACGTCCTTGAAGGCGCGCGCCGCCTCGACGAAGGTCATCAGCTGGCCCTTGTCGTCGGACGTGCCGCGCCCGAGCAGCTTGCCGTCGACGAGCCCTCGGGCTCGAAGGGCGGGTTCTCCCACAGCGCCAGCGGATCGACCGGCTGCACGTCGTAATGGCCGTAGAACAGCACATGCGGCGCGCCGGAGGGGCCGTGATAATGCGCCAGCACCATCGGGTGCCCCTCGGTCGGGCAAAGCCTCGCGCTGAAGCCGATGCTCTTGAGATCCTTCACCAGCCAGTCGGCGGCCAGCATGCACTGCACCGCGTAGGACGGGTCGGTGGAAATCGACTGAATGCGCACCAGTTCGAACAAGGCGGGCGACCGCATTGTCGAGCTCGGAATCGAGACGGTCGAGAACGGGCTGAATATCGTCTTGCTGAATGTCGGGCATTGGCTGCGTCCGCGCTGGTTCCTGCTGTTGCAACAAGCGGCCACACTTCCCCGCGCAAATCAATCGGATTGCGTCGATCGTGCCTGAATTGCGGCATATCGACAAGAAAAAACCGCCTTCTGGAGGAAGGCGGTCAAGGCCGGTTCAGGGCTAGCGTTTGACTGGACTGCCACGGCCATTCGGCGGGTAGGGGATCGGCCGCGGCAGTCCAAGTCAGTTTCCGCGGCCTGGGCTATTGGGCTCGTGCCCGGCGCGGAGTCCCGGCCGGCGGGGGACAAGCCGGTGATCGGGACGATGGTCAGTTTGTGACCATGCACGCTATCTGGTACCTCAAAGACGACGCTTCAATGAAAAAACCGATCACGAGGCGGTGATAGAAGTTAAACTTTTGTAAGATTTCGTGAGGAGCAGCAATGGCCGGCAAGAACCGTCACGAGGCGCAGTCAAATGGACTGGAAACCGGGGAACCGGCACGAGCGCTTACCGCGCCTATGACCGTACCTGGAACCTGGAAACACCGGGCAAGCCGTCATCGCCTGCTCCAACGATCCCGGGCTGGGCGGTGATCCTCCAGGCACAATCCCGAGGACTTGCTCGTCGCTGCGCTCTCGTCCTGCCACATGCTCTGGTACCTGCATCTGTGCGCTGCGGCGGGTGTCACGGTCGTTTCCTATGCCGACGCGGCTGCCGGCGAGATGGCGATGCACAAGGATGGCTCGGGCGAATTCGTCAAGGTTACGCTGCGCCCGCGCATCGAACTTGCACCCGGCAGCGACGCGGACAAGGCGCATGCCCTGCACGGGGAGGTACACAAATTCTGCTTCATCGCGCGTTCGGTCAATTTCCCCGTCAGCGGTCGAGCCGCAAATTGCCTTCGCAGCGCCGTGATTTCCTTGCAATTGGCGGGGCGCTGGGCAATCTTCCCGCCCGCTGCCCCAAGGCCTCCGACAGGCCTGCCATGCATGAAACGGAGTGCGCATGAAAGCCGGTGACCATCTCTTTCTCGTCGACGGCTCGGCCTACATCTTCCGCGCCTATCACGCCCTGCCGCCGCTGACGCGCAAGTCCGACGGCCTGCCGGTCGGCGCCGTCGCGGGCTTCTGCAACATGCTGTGGAAGCTGATCTGCGATGCGCGCGACACCAGCGTCGGCGTCGTGCCGACCCATTTCGCGGTGATCTTCGACTATTCGTCCAAGACCTTCCGCAACGAGATCTATCCCGGCCTACAAGGCCAACCGCACCGAGCCGCCGGAGGATCTGCGCCCGCAATTCGCGCTGATCCGCCAGGCGACCAAGGCCTTCAACCTGCCCTGCATCGAGATGGAAGGCTTCGAGGCCGACGACATCATCGCCACCTATGCGCGGCAGGCGCGCGAGGCGGGCGGCGACGTTACCATCGTCTCGTCCGACAAGGACCTGATGCAGCTCGTCGGACCGCAGGTCATTCTCTACGACCAGATGAAGGACAAGCGGATCGGCATTCCCGAGGTGATCGAGAAGTTCGGCGTGCCGCCCGGAAAAGATGATCGATCTGCAGGCGCTGACCGGCGACAGCATCGACAACGTGCCGGGCGTGCCCGGCATCGGCCCCAAGACGGCGGCGCAATTGCTGGCCGAATATGGCGATCTCGAAACGCTGCTGGAGCGCGCCGGCGAGATCAAGCAGGAGAAGCGCCGCGAGGCGATCATCGCCAATGCCGACCAGGTGCGCCTGTCGCGCCAGCTGGTGCATGCTCAAGGACGATGTGCGCGGTCGAGGTGCCGCTCGACGGGCTGCGCGCTGGACGAAGACCGACGGCCCGCGCCTCGTCGCCTTCCTGAAGGCGATGGAGTTCAACTCGCTGACGCGCCGCGTCGCCGAGACGACCGAGCACCGACGTGGCGCAGATCGCCCCGGCGCAGGTCAAGGTCGACGGCTATGAGGAGATGCGAGGCCCCGACCTCGACCCGCATCTGCCCGCGGGCCCGGATGGCAAGGGGCTGCGCCGGCGAGCATGGCTTCGGCCCGCTGTCGAACCTTGTCGAGGCGCGCATAGCGGGCGCTCCGGCCTTGCCGGTGGTGTTCGAGAACTACGAAATCGTCCGCGACGGGGCGGCGCTGGCGCGCTGGATCGGCATGATCCGCGAGGCGGGCATGGTCGCCTTCGACACCGATCGCCAATCGATCGATCCGATGCAGGCTCGATCTGCGGCATTTCGCTCAGCACCGCGCCGGGCGTCGGCGCCTATGTGCCGCTGGCGCACCGCGAGGGCGCCAGCGACCTGCTCGGCGGCGGCCGCCTGCCGGACCAGCTCGCCGAGGCGCTGGTGCTGGACACGCTCAAGCCCGTGCTGACAGATCCGGCGATCCTCAAGATCGGCCACGACGTGAAGTACCATGGCTCGCCTTCGCGCTGCGCGGCATCGAGATGACGCCGTTCGACGACACCATGCTGATGTCCTACGTGCTGGATGCCGGCAAGGGCGGCCACTCCATGGACGAGCTTTCGGAGAAGTGGCTCGGCCATGCGCCCATGCCCTACAAGGATGTCGCTGGCTCCGGCCGGACGCTGATCGACTTCGACCAGGTCGCCATCGACAAGGCGACGCGAGCTATGCCGCCGAGGATGCCGACGTGACGCTGCGCCTGTGGCAGGTGCTGAAGCCGCGCCTTGCCGCCGAGGGCGTCACCCGCGTCTACGAGCGGCTGGAGCGGCCGCTCGTGCCCGTGCTGGCGCGCATGGAGCAGCGCGGCATCTCGATCGACCGGCAGATCCTGTCGCGGCTCTCGGGCGAACTGGCGCAGTCGGCAGGTGCGCTGGAGGACGAGATCTACGACCATGGCCGGCGAGCGCTTCAACATCGGCTCGCCCAAGCAGCTGGGCGACATCCTGTTCGGCCGCCTGGGCCTGCCGGGCGCCCGCAAGACCAAGACCGGCCAATGGTCCACCTCGGCGCAGGTGCTCGACGACCTTGCCGCCGAGGGCCATCCGCTGCCGCGCCGCATCGTCGACTGGCGCCAGCTCACCAAGCTGAAATCGACCTATACCGACGCGCTGCCGAACTACATCAACCAGGACACGGGCCGCGTCCACACCTCCTATGCCATGGCATCGACCTCGACCGGGCGGCTCTCCTCGACCGAGCCCAACCTGCAGAACATTCCCGTGCGCACCGAGGAGGGCCGCAAGATCCGCCGCGCCTTCATCGCCGCAAAAAGGCAACCGGCTGATCTCGGCCGATTATTCAGCCAGATCGAACTGCGCGTGCTCGCCCATATCGCCGACATTCCGCAGCTCACGCCAGGCCTTCGCGCGAGGGGCTCGACATCCACGCCATGACGGCGTCCGAAATGTTCGGCGTGCCGGTGGAGGGCATGGACCCGATGGTGCGCCGCCGCGCCAAGGCGATCAATTTCGGCATCATCTACGGCATCTCGGCCTTTGGCCTCGCCAACCAGCTCTCGATCCCGCGCGAGGAGGCGGCCGAGTATATCCGCACCTATTTCGAGCGCTTCCCCGGCATTCGCGACTACATGGAGGAGACCAAGAAATTCGCCCGCGACCACGGCTATGTCGAAACCATGTTCGGCCGCCGCGCGCATTATCCTCGACATCGCCCATTCCAATCCGCAGGTGCGCGCCTTCAACGAGCGCGCCGCGATCAACGCGCCGATCCAGGGCTCGGCCGCCGACATCATCCGCCGCGCGATGATCCGCATGGACGACGCGCTGGCGCAGGCCGGCCTTTCCATCCGCATGCTGCTTCAGGTGCACGACGAACTGGTGTTCGAGGCAGCGGAGGATGAGGTCGAGCGCGCCATGCCGGTAATCCGCAAGGTGATGACCGACGCGCCGTTTCCCGCCGTGCATCTCAAGGTGCCGCTGCAGGTGGACGTGCGCTCCGCGCTCAACTGGGACGAGGCGCACTGACCCCGCCCAAGGGCGAATTGCACGCATGCCGTGGCGCTGATAGTCTCCCTTGCAACACGTCAGGAGATGTCATGCAGTCGGCACGCCAGATCAATCCATCGCCGGGGTTCAAGACCAATCCGGGCCACGCGATCACGATCGAGCCGTTTCGCGGTATCGTCAGCGTCCATGCCGGCGGTTCGCTGATAGCTGAAAGCACCAACGCCGTGCTGGTGCGCGAGGCCGGCCACGCGCCGGTCTATTACCTGCCGATCGACGATATCGATGGAGACAAGCTGGTACGTTCCGCCCATGCCAGCCGCTGCCCCTACAAGGGAACGGCGAGCTACTGGAACATCATCGTCGGCGACCACGAGATCGACAATGCGGTCTGGGCCTATGAACTGCCCTATGACGAAATGCTGGAACTCGCCGGGCTTGCCTCCTTCTACGAAAGCAAGGTCACGGTGAAGGCGACGCCGGCCTGATCGCCCTCGCTTGAATTACCCCGGGCAGAATCGCTTACGGCCGAATTGTCCTTGCTTAAATCGTCAAGCCGGTTTTCTTGCCCAACCGCCCTGAACCTGCCAGCGGCACCCGGCTGCCCGAAAAATATTGCGGGCGACCCGACCATGGGCTATCTACGCGCGATACCGCGCCGGGCGTTGTTCCAGTTTCTTGTTCCCACCGGCGCCATGCACCCGTAGCTCAGCTGGATAGAGTGCTGCCCTCCGAAGGCAGAGGTCACAGGTTCGAATCCTGTCGGGTGCGCCAATAAACCTATGATATGACTGTTCGTTTTATACGCGCTCGGAGACTTGATCGAGTTCAGTCTCCGCAGGGTAACACCGGGGCAACACACCATTAAAAATTCGTTACCGCCGCCCTTCATTCGTAGGCCAAAGAAGGCAAGACATTCTAAATGTCTGTTTGGGGGCCGGGAGCGGACAGTCCGCTATTGGAAGAAAGGACACCGGAAAGCAGCCGATCCTTGCCATTCTGTAATTGCATGTTTGCACGGTGTTGCACTGCTTTCCTGACTACACCGCGGCTCATCTCAGCGCTTCCATATTGGCGGCACGACGTGGCCGCGGCGGATGGCGATCAGCAGGAGGATCGCGCCGGCCGTGGTGCAAAGCACCAAGGCGATGACAGAATGCTCCATTCCGAACGACCCCCCGGTCAGCAGTTCCGGCCCATCGATGGTGGCCTTCAGCAGACCCGGATCGCTGACAGCTCCCGAGACCACCCCGGAAAAGATCGCCGATTGGAAGTAGTTCCACGCCATGTGCAGCCCCATGCAGATCCAGAGACGGCGGGTTACCATGTAGGCTGCCGACAGGAGCAGCCCTGCCTCGATGCAGATGTAGATTGCCCCGCCCAACGTCGCCCCGGGGTTCAACAAATGAAGAAGGCCGAACGCGAGAGAGGAGGCCAGGATACCGACCCAACTTCCGAAAATGACCTCGACCGACCGGAACAGGACACCGCGGAAGATCAACTCCTCGAATATCCCCGACTTGATCGCCATCGCCACATTGGGCAGCAGAAAGGACAGGGGATTGAACCCCTCGACCTTGTAGATTCCAAGCACCATCAGGATTGCCGCGCTTGCCATGTAGAGCCCGGCGCCGAAAAGTGCGCCGATCGCCCATTCCCGGCCCAGCCCCGGAGTGGAGAGTTCGCTCACCTCGCGCCGTTCGATGAGTCTCCCCCAGGCCACGTAAACGATGATCGCGGCCAGTCCCAGAATGATCTGAATGGCCGCGTTGAGTACGGGTGAACCGTGGTAGTCATCGAGCCATGACTGGGCCCACATCATGAAGTAGACCAAAGCCGATCCAAGGACGAGGATGCGCACCAGGGGAAACTGCAGGGTACGCAGCCAAAGCGGCTGACCGGCAAAGCTCGCTACGGACATGTGAACGCGTTCTCCCTTAACGGCATGCCACAGCGATAAGCGTGCAGCCTTCCCCGAAATGTCTGATCATGCGCGAAGGCAAGATTTGCCTCAGCGGTTGAAATGGGGCGCGGCGCCCACCTCCAACTCCATCGGCCGCACGGCGGCAAAGCCGATCGTATCGCGCGCGAGATCGGCGTCGGGTGCCTTCTCACCAAAAATAAACAGCTGCCAAACCGGCGTGAAAATACCTCGTCAGTTCGCGCCCTCATTGGTCAGCGACATGACCTCGGCAACCTTGCCATTCTTGACGAGGCACTGCCATTTCGCCTTTTGCTGGCCGACTCCAATGATGACGGTGTTGTTGGCTTCGGACGTTTCGGTGTTGAGCAGTACGACGTCGCCATTGTTGGTTTGCTGCGACACGGCCTGGAGGCAGGCCTGTTCGTCCTTGGAAGGAATTGCGGCCGGGCTGGCCTTGGCCGAGGCTTCATAGGACGTAACGGTGCAAATGCCGTTGACGCCGCCCTTGCCGGTGTACATCACCTGAAGCTCGCCGCCTTCGAGGCCGATGCTGATCGTCACGCCCCCATGGGAGGCGTCCCAGGCATTGGCGCTGTATTCCTTCACCTTCGCCTCGGCGCGGTTGATGCGCACCTTGCCGGCGCTGTCGGACTTGACATCGATGTTGGTCGGGCAGGTCGCCTTGAACTTGGGCGGCTTTGCTTGCGCCGACACGACAGTTGCGCCAAGTGCGAGCGCGGCAAACGCGAATGTCATCTTTCTCATGCTGGTCTCCAGGTTGGTGCTTCATGGTGAATTGCCGCGGTGAGGGGCGCCCATGCCTCAACCGCCGAAAAGAATTGCGTCCACAACCTCATACCGCTCGTTTGTGCCAATGAAGACGCGTTGAAGATCGCCGGAACGCTCGGAAGTGACGCCGCCAGGCGCGTCCGATGACACTGGAACGCCGCCTTCGAAGCGGATCGACCGCTGCCCACCCTGCGGCAATTCGACGGTCAAGATGCCGCTTCCTCCACCGGTCCTGACAACGCCAAAGCCGCATTGGTTCATTGGAGCATTCTCGTAAGTGGAGCACGGGATATTGCCGGTAGCGTTGTAGTTCGTGCCGGGCACCAGGGCGTCGCCGCCTTGCCCTGCCGCCGGCCCCGACGCCTCTTTGAGAAATCTGCCGGCGACCCAGCCACGGACGGACGGGACATCCGCAGTTTCCACCCGGCACCATCGCTGTCCCGAGTGCATTTCGCAGCCTTTGTTGCGCAAGACGAAGCCATTGGCGAAACTCCTGACGACCTGGTCCTTCGTAGAAGGCCCTGCACGCATGTTCAAAGTGTCGCCCGCGGCCACGCCGGTGACTTCCCAAAAGTCGGGGCCGCCGCTCAAGCCATCCGCAAAGTCACTTTCCGGCGCCGTTCGCGAAGAAGCCCCCGTCGGCTCGATGTTTATCTCCAGGGTGTAATCGGAACTTTCGTTTCGACGCGCGGCACTTCGGTAAAGGTAGACCGAAACCGTATATGTGCCCTTGATTGGCAGGACAGCATCGACGCGGTTCAAGTCCGGAACCATCGGTCCGGTAATATCGCTGACCGCAAGCGCCTCGTCTCCGGGCCCTTTCCCCGGCGCGTAAACATTGAAGTAGGTGGCGCTATTGGACGGGAACAGTGACACCGTCATCGTCTGGCCGGCGTCGGCGTCAACCCGGTAGGATACCAACTCGCGTCCTTTTATCCGGTCCTGGATCGTCGTGCCAGTTGAGCCAGCCGGCGAACTTGACTTGCACCTCACGGATTTCCTGCGCGCCGGCTGCATCCGGAACAAATGCAGGCATTGCGAGGCCAAGCAACGCAAAGACGAAGACCACCCTGGCGCGGCTGATCAAAACGCGGTCAGCGATCATTGATGCACATTCGGTTGTCTTCGTTAGCGAGAGTGTTGCCTGCGGACACGACAGTCAGCCTTCTTCTGTCATGATGACGAAATCGGAACCAGAGCGCCGGTCCGGATGCGTGGGCAGGTCCGTCACGATCAGGATCATTCCCGGATGCATTCTCTTTCGCATCTGATCGATGAAGGCCGGATCGGCCTTTATTCGATTGATGATGGCTTCCTCCGGCTTGCCCGGAAAACGCGGATCGGAATGATGGCTGATTGCTTGCCACGACATGCCCTTGGCACCTTCATGAGGGCCATTCAGGACCAAGACGTGTTCACCCAGCCCGCCTCCCTTCACGTCCAGCCGGCCGCGGGCCAGTTCGTCATCGTTCTCGATAAGCACGATCTCGCGATCTGCCGAAGAGGCGATCACCGTCGTTATGGGTTGAACCTTGCTCGCAGCCCAGTCCGATGGATGTTGCTTGCCCTTGAGTCCGGCAATGACCGTGTCAAATTCTTCCGCCGCATAGCCGGACAGGACGAGGCCGGGATGGGTCAATTCCCACGGATCAGCGTGCGATCCTGCAATAATGACGGGCGTGCCGACATGGGTAATGCCGAAGAGCTTTGCAGAAAACTCGAGAGGCATGCGCACGCAGCCATGCGAAGCAGGGTAGCCGGGCAGGTTGCCAGCATGCAGGGCCACACCCGACCAGGTCAGGCGGTTCATGTTAGGCATCGGTGCGTTGTTGTAAGTGGACGAGTGGTGGTTCTTGTCCTTCTGAAGGACTGCGAAAACGCCCGTGGGCGTTTCGTGGCCCGGCTTGCCCGTCGAACACGTGGAAACCGCTATGCGCACCCCGTTGCGATAGACGTGGACGCGCTGCTCGGGAATGGAGACAACGATCGCCACCGGGCCATCTGGCGAGCGCTCCGGATGCCAGGTAAATTCTCCCGGCAAAAGGTCCCCGATTTCCTTGATAACCTGCGCGGCGAGACCGGACTTGGCGCCCGCCAGGAATGCCAATCCGCCACTCCAGATCATCAAATTGCGGCGTGATATGGGTCCGTAAATCATTGGGCATCCTCATGCAGCAAGCGGCAAAGTCCTGAAGGCCAGCGCGATCATGATCGGATCGTGCCGCGCTACGTCGGCGGCCAGTAAATTTTCTTACATGACCCCAGAGATTGCGCTATCCAGATTGCGAAGGGTTTCTCGTGATCCCGGGCGTTTGGAAAGCTTTGCCGGGCAGGTTGGAGCACTTCTGTGTGAACGCTTTCGCGGCCAGCCTGGCCGTGGCATGGGGTCTGATCGGGGGATGGCATTGCAGCACGAACGCAAACCGCTGTTGAGCGGCGTCCAAAGGATAAGAGCCGATTTGCCCTCAGATCCGGACGGGGAACGGATGTTCGAGAATGTGCGCGAACTCTTCTTCGACGACCGCGAAGGCGGCTGGCTGGAAACTGCCGTTGCCAGGCTGGGCTCCTCCCAGATCGCATTGTGGCGCATCCGATCGACCGGCCACCACATCAGTGTCGGGGCGCCCCCGCAGGCTACTTTGCTTCTGCCCCTGTCAGGCTCGGTTCATGTAGAGACCGCCAGCGGCGAATTCAGCGCAAATGCCGGCGAGGCGATGATGATCGGCGCTCACCCGCGCAGAACGCGGACCATTTCCCGCGCACGAGAGCCATATGATGCGTTGGCATTGATGTTCCCTCCAAGCCTGACAGGAGAAGCTGAAGCAGTTCGCGAGTTTATCTTCCCGGGACGAGGTGGCCTGGCGTCCTATTTGCGGTATCTCGCCGTCGAAGCACAGGCCGAGGACGGCATATTGTCCCGGCCCGCTGCACAACAGGCGGCTGTTGCAATGTTGGGGGAATATCTCGCTACGGTGATCCACTCTCGGCGAGAACCAGACGCGGTGCGGGTTGCCGCAAGCCTGAGGCAGATGCACCGCGCCGAGGAAATCCTTCGAGAAGATTTCCGGGAGCCACTTACGATTTCAAGAATTGCCCGGCAGGTTGGCGTCAGCGCCCGCTCCTTGCAGCATGCATTCAGAGCGCACCGCAGCGCCGGCCCCCTCGAGACGCTCGCGCGCATCAGGCTGGAAAACGCCCGCTTGCGCCTGCTCAATGCCAAACCATTCGACAGGGTCAGTCACATAGCACTCGATTGCGGCTTCACCCACTTGGGCAGGTTTTCAATTCTCTACCGGGAAAATTATGGTGAAACGCCCTCGGAAACCTTGAGGCGCACACGCCTGCGCTATTGACCGGCGCGCGCCGCGGAGCCCGGGACCGTCGTGACCATCAGGCATCGGCGCAGTGCTGATCTTGGTCGCAGTCGTTCGCCGGCTGCGTAGGAACACTTTCTCCCGCAAACCCTTAACACAAGAGCCGACAAGGCTGCCTCACACAACCACAGGACCAAATGATGAAACGCAAAGCAGTGGTCCTCGTGGTCGAAGATGCCCCGCTGATTCGAATGGGAGCGGTGGATCTGGTTCTGTCCGCTGGCTACGAAGCGCTTGAGGCGAGTAACGCGGAGGACGCCATCCGGATTATGGAAAGGCGAGACGACATTGATTTGGTCTTCACCGACGTGCAGATGCCGGGCACCATGGATGGCATCAAGCTGTCCCATTACATCCGTGATCGCTGGCCGCCTGTGAAGCTTATCGTCGCTTCCGGGAAAGCGATCCTCGAAGAGAGCAGCCTTCCGGAAGGAAGCCGGTTCTTTTCCAAGCCATACAGCGACCATGCCATAACGGATGCCATGGCGCGCCTGCTTTCGGGCGAAGAAGCATCACACTGATCGAGCCAAGGCTGCAGCGACCCGTTCTTGGTATCTTTCTGATCGCCGCGCTCGCAATCCTGTGAAAACACGGATGGCGTCTGATTCCGGAGGCGAATGCCTGCCCGCATAGATGGCGAGTAGGAGGACCGTACCGGCCAGACCGAACTGGAAGTCTTCCGAGGGCATGCGCCATCGCGGGAAAGCTGGGAAAGCGGACCTAACGCATTCGCTTCAGCCTGATGAGTTGGCGCTTCGCACTCTTGAGCGTACGCAATAGCAGACATGATGCCTGGGGAACGAACGGCCAATTCGCCCACGCCGTGCACAATCATGCAATGATTTCCGATGATTCTTTTTCCTGGCAGTCACTGGTCCAGGAGATCAGCCCGAACGGACATAGGCCTGCAATCCGCGCAGATTGGTCACATCTATTCCGCCATATGATACCTTGAGCCAGCCCTTGATTTCCATTCGCTTGAGGGCGCGATTGACAACCTGCCGGTCGGCATTCGCCATTTCTCCCAACTGTGATTGGGTGAGGCGCAGATCCGGCGGAGTGCAATATTCCTCCTCATCGCTTGACCGCAGCGCGCGAAGTATCGTGGCAGCTATTCTGCGATCAGCGTTCCGAATAAGGAGCGTATCGATCACCCTCATTGCGACGTCCATGCCGTATTCGCTGAGGGATAGCAGGCCGCGTTGATGCGCCGGCGAACGGTTCGCGATGCTCTGAAGGCCGGCCAGGGGTAAGTGTAGCAACCAGGAAGGTTCGATCAGGGAAAAGGAAAGCGTTCTGCGTTGTCCACGAACAAAGGGTCCATACCCGAACCATGTGCCGGACCGGCCGATATGGACGAGAACCGCTTCGCCGCTTTCCACCGGCAGATGAATGCCGACGCCGCCGCTGACCAGTCCGCAAATGCCGCCTTCCACATCGCCGGCATGGAACAGAACATTGCCGGTCGGCTGGTACACAAGTCTTGCGACATGCAGAATTTCAGCCTGGATCGCGCCGGGTTGGTCGGCAAGCCAACCGCGCCGCAAGATCCGGCGCTCGGCTTCGTCCCGGGGCATCTGCTTCAATTCGGCAATCCCTGACGTGCCCATGATTTCCCCGCCAATTCTGCGCCATCCCGACCTCGGGATTGTATCAATAACGACAATTTACAGAAAGCAGGCAATGTAAGCTGCGGTCGCGGGACGCTTGGTTTTCCGAAAGACCGGTCCTTTCGCGCCCGCATTGGAAAGAATTTGCCGGGCCATTTCAGGTGCGCCCTGCTGGCTATGAAAGGGAGATGCGCAATGGGCAAGTTGGATCGACGGCAGTTCATCGGATTGGGCGTGGCGGGCGTTACCGCGCTTTCGGCGCCGGGGCGCGCCCTTGCCGTGACGCAGTCCCTGCAGGATGTCGGCGCGGCCGTTGAATCGGCGCCGCGGGCCACGATCCTGACGGCGCGGGAAATCGTCACGCTCGATCCTGCCAGGCCGGCCGCCAAGGCGGTCGCGATCGTGAACGGGCGCATCCTGTGGGCGGGCGAGTTGGACGAGGTTGTTCGGATCCTGGGCGAACAGCAGTACACCGTCGACGACCGTTTCGCGGATCATGTCGTTGTGCCTGGCTTCGTCGCCCAGCATGATCACCCAGTGCTTGCCGCACTCACAATGTCTTCCGAAATCCTGTCGATCGAGGAATGGGCGCTGCCTTCCGGCACCGTCCCTGCGGTGAAGGACAAGAAAGATTTCATCGAACGGCTCGGCAAAGCGGTGAACGAGCGCAGCGATCCGCGCGCGCCTGTGCTGAGCTGGGGTTACCATCCCGCTTTCTTTGGTCCGCTGACACGCGGTGATCTCGACACCATCAGCACAACCCGCCCAGTGATTGTTTGGGGCCGATCCTGTCACGAGATGTTCCTCAACTCTGCTGCGATGGAACGCGGCGGGGTCACCCGCGAGGTTTTCGAGGCTTTTTCGGCGTCAGCAAAAAAACAGAGCAACTTCGAAGATGGTCATTTCTGGGAGCAGGGGCTTTTCGCGGTGATGCCCCACATCGCGACGATGGTTGCCTCGCCCGAGCAGCTCAAGGCGGGGCTTGAGCTCAGTCGCGACTACATGCAGTCGAAAGGCATCACGATCGGCAACGAGCCCGGCGGCATTCTTGCAAAGCCTGTTCAGGATGGCGTGAATGCCGTGTTTTCGAGCCCGGACATGCCCTTCCGCTGGACCTTCATGGTGGACGGCAAGAGCATGGTCGCAGCCTATTCCGACGACGCGCAGGTGATCGTCGAGTCCGAGAAACTTGCCTCGTGGTACGGCGGCATGACCAGCCTGGCACCAAAGCAGGCAAAGCTGTTCGCCGACGGCGCCATCTATTCGCAGCTCATGCAGGTGCGCGAGCCCTATCTTGACGGACACGAGGGCGAGTGGATGATGGATCAGGAGCTGTTCGAACGCGCCTTCCGCGTCTACTGGGATGCCGGCTACCAGCTTCATATTCATGTGAACGGCGATGCCGGACTGAACCGCGTACTCGACACGCTCGAGGCGAATTTGCGGCGCAACCCGCGCTACGACCATCGGACCGTTCTGGTTCATTTCGCAGTCAGCGGGGCAGATCAGGTTGCGCGGATCAGGGCTCTGGGCGCTATCGTAAGCGGCAACCCCTACTATGTCACGGCTCTGGCCGACCAGTATGGCAAGGTCGGGCTTGGCCCGGAACGTGCAGACGAAATGGTCCGTCTCGGCGACCTGTCCCGTGCTGGCATCTCGTGGTCGCTCCATTCCGACATGCCGATGGCTCCCGCGGACCCGCTGTTCCTCATGTGGTGCGCGGTTAACCGCCTCACGGCCTCTGGCCGCGTCGCGGCGCCCTCGCAGCGGATAACTGCGGAGGAGGCGCTGCGCGGCGTCACTATCGAGGCGGCATATTCGCTGAAGCTGGAAAACGAAATCGGCACCATTTCCCCCGGCAAGCGCGCTAACCTGACAATTCTGGATGGCAATCCATTGTCCGTCGATGCGATGGAAATCCGCAACATCGTTGTCTGGGGCACGGTAATGGAAGGGCGCGTCCTGCCGGCAGGAAAGGCGCAAAGAAAGGCAGCTCTGGAGCCGCCGGCGGGAGAAGAGGCGCGGCAGGGATTCACCCAGGCAGCGCTTGATCATGCACTCAAGGTTGCCCATGGACAGCACTGATTATTCGAAGGCTCGAAGTCCGGCGGTGCGACCCTTTCCATTGCAAAGGAAGCGCTGTGGGAGGGGCCATGGCTTCCCACCTTGTGTCCACGAAAGACTTCAGCCAGCGAGAAGACCACGCTCCAATGATCGACGCTTCTCGGGGGTAGGGTCAGCAGCATTCCAGAATGGACCATAGGATCCCACGACGGAGCCGCCGCCGCCGCGCGATTGTCATTAAGCTGGCGATGTCCTAGCCTGGCGGGAGTTGGCTTAAGGGTCCGCAAATCAGGTGCATGGCCATGCGCATTGCAGTCCTCGGTTCTGGAGCCATGGGTTCGATATTCGGGGCCGCTTTCGCAAGGGCCGGCGCCGACGTGGTCTTCTTCGACAGTCGGCCCGACGTTGTCGCCGCGATTGCCGGGCCGGGTCTGCATCTGGAAGGCGTGGGCGGCCAGAGCATCAATCGCTTCCCCGCGACCAGCGATGCAGCCGGTCTGGGGCCTGTCGATCTTGCCCTGGTTCTGGTCGATGCCAACGCCACGGCGCAAATCACCGCAATTGCCGAAACCTGTCTGGGCGAGCACGGTTTCGCCCTTACCTTGCAGAACGGCATCGGAAACTGGGAAACCCTGGCGGGCCGGCTCGGCGCGCACCGCGTCATGGCCGGCTCCACCTACAACAGCGGCGCCAATCTGGGGCCGGGCAGGGTCAGCCATACCGATCTTGGTATTACCGTGATTGGCGAACTCGACGGCAAGCGGTCGAGCCGCGCCCTCGCCATCGCCCGCATGCTGGAGATGGCAGGGCTGCCAGTCGAAGTATCAGACAACATTCAGGGTCATGTCTGGAGCAAGTTCGTGCACAACTGCGCCATCAATCCGGTAAGCGCGGTTACGGGGCTGGTGCCCCGCGAGATTGCCGCCACACCGGCGGCCTCGATGCTGCTTGACCGGCTGCTCGATGAAATTCTGGCGGTCGTTGCAGCTGCCGGGGTGCGGCTCCCCGAAAGCGATCCACGCGCCGAAATCCATGCCCATTGCCGCGAGCGGACAAACCGGCCGTCCATGCTGCAGCACCTCGAAAGCGGGCGCACAACCGAGATCGACGCGCTCAACGGCGCGCTTGTCGAAAAGGCAAGGGCCATGGGGCTGACCGTGCCTGTCAACGAAGCGATCGTGCTGATCGTGAAGTCGTTGGAAGCTCGCGCCAAGAGTTGATTTCCACCGTACCGGTCTGCTGCGGAAGCAACGCGGCGCGCTGCGATGGGCGCACCGCAGCACGTGCCCTTTCATGGGCCCGGAGCCTTGCTCGTGCCGCGCAACGCCCTAACGCCTGATGCGACGGACATCGACCACACGGCCATTGCTGGATCGAATTGCAATTTCGAAGCGGCTTCCGCCACGCCAGGCCCGGTAAACGAAATACCTGCCGCGGCAGTCGATGCGGCGGATATCGCGGAACCCGCGGTTGCGAAGAATGCGTTCGCCCTGCGAGCAGCTGATGCTGCGCCCGTTGTTGAGCGACGTGCCGACATGAATGTTGATGGTCACCGCCTGTGCCGTGGTCGGCATGAGAGTCGGGGACAGCGTCAGGGCCAGAGCCATGACAAGAGATGTAAGTGCGCGTCTGAACATCGATTCCTCCAAAGGGTTTTCTGGCAGACAAGCCACTGTCGGCCTGGCTGGATCTCGCCGTTGCTTTCCGGGCGGGGACCGGACCCGCTCAGTGCCGGATCATTCCGAAATGACTGCTCCGGGCACCGCTTCATAGGGGTCCGCCGAGGCGACGACGCCGCCCGCTTTCGTGCCCGGCATGATCTCGAAGCGCGGGTCGAAGTCGACCATCGTCGCGGCGAGCTTGGCGAGGATGGTGACATCGCCTTCCACCTTCGCGGTGCCGTCGGCGATCTGCGCCTCCAGCGTCTTGGCGCCCATCATGGTCTGCTCGAGGTCGGAGCGGTTGATCGTCAGCGTCAGGTCGGGGTTCGGCGACTGGAAGCCCTGGATGTTGGTCAGCGTCGCGTTCTCCAGCTCGACGATGAACTTCTCGCCGTTGTCGGGCGTGACGAGGTTGATCGTGAAGCGCAGCCCCTCCGCCTTGCGGCTGTCCATGCGGATGCCGAGGAAGTTGAGGAACAGCTCGGTCGACATCGCCCGGATCACGTCCGGGCTGCTGGAACTCGCCGTCTCGCCCTGCGGGATGCCCGTGCGCAACTCGTAGGCGCCGGCGAGGAAGCTGTTGCGCAGCCCGGGATTCTCCTGCTGGTAGCCGATCTGCTCGAAGATGTCGGCGAGCAGGTCCTTGGCCTGCTGCGTTGCCGGGCTCGGCCTGCACCAGCTTGTTCAGGATCTCCGTGCGCGAGCAGGTACTCGCCCGCGTCGTGCAGCTCGCGGCCGCGGGCGAGGATCTTGTCGGCACCCGCCCATCATCTCGACATAGAGCGGCGCGGAGTCGTCCGGCGACAGCGGGATCAGCGTCGCCGGGTTGCAGTCCCAGAAGCCGAGATAGCGCTGGATCACGCCGCGCGCGTTGTGCTCCGGCGAGCCGTGATAGCCGCGGCAGTACCACTTCTCCTGCAGGCCCTTCGGCACCTCGTAGACGTTGTGGATCTGGTTGATCGTCACGCCCTGGTTGGCGAGGTGCAGCACCTGGTTGTTCATGTTGGCGTAGAGGTCGCGCTGGCCGCGCAGCACCTCCTGGATGCGCTCATTGCCCCAGCGCGGCCAGTGGTGCGAGGCGAACATCACCTCGGCCTCCAGGCCGAAGCGGTAGAGCGCCTCGGCGATGTACTTCGACCAGTGCAGCGGATCGCGCACCGGCGCGCCGCGCAGCGTGTAGATGTTGTGCAGCGAGGCGATGACGTTCTCCGCCATCCACAGCGCCTTCATGTCGGGGATGTAGGTGTTCATCTCCCGCGGCGCCTCGGTGTTCGGCGTGTTCTGGAAGATCATCCGCACGCCGTCGACCTCGAACTCCTCGATCGGCTCGCTCGACGAAGCGCGTCGGCGCGATCAGCCCGATGGCGCCGGCCGAGACGCCCTGGCCGAGGCCCTGGCCGACATAGCCGTGCGGGCTGGCCGGCAGCAGCAGGCCGTACTGGTAGAACAGCCGCCGGTTCATCGCGTTGCCGGCATAGACGTTCTCGGAGATCGTGAAGTCCATGAAGTCGACGGGCGCGATGATCGGCACCTTGCCCGAGCGCACATCCGCCTCGTCGACGATGCCGCGCACGCCGCCCCAATGGTCGCCGTGGGTGTGCGAATAGATCACCGCCGATGACCGGCAGGCCCTCGCCGACATGCTTCTGGAACAGCTTCCACGCGGCGCGCACCGGCTCGGCGCTGACCAGCGGGTCGAACACGATCCAGCCGGTCTTGCCGCGCACGAAGGTGATGTCGGAGAGGTCGAACGCCGCGCACCTGATAGATGCCGGGGATGACCTCGTAGAGGCCGTAGTTGTTGTTGAGCCGCGACTGCGCAGCAGCGAGGGATGGATGCTGTCGAACTCGTCCTGCTCGTCGAGGAACTGGAACCGCTCCATGTCCCAGGCGACGTGACCGGCATCGGCCATGATCTTCAGGTCCGGCATCGGCGCGATGAGGCCCCTCTTCTGCTCGTCGAAGTCGCGCGTGTCGGCGAAGGGCAGGCCGTCCTTCGCCTTGCGCAGGATCTCCAGCGTGTAACTTCGACGGCGCCTTGCCCTTCGGATGGAAATGTCCCTCCAGCGGTGTTGCCGTGCCTCTTGCGCATGAGCGGGATCGCCACCTTCCATCAGGGCAGCGCCGGAGACGGTGAAGGCGGCAGCTCGCCGCCGAGACCGTGCCAAGAAATTCGCGTCTGTTGATCATGATCAACACCTTTCTCGTGATAACAAAAACTCATCGCCAATCATCGGCAATGAAACTGCCAACGTGCAACATACTTTTCAGGATATTGATGTTTTGCCTTGATCTATCTCAAGGTGCCGTGGCTCCGAATTCAAGCGGCATAAACCAGAAGTCATGGTTCGATAATAAAAGGCTATCGAACGACCCCGTTTATACATTCATGGAGCCTCTTCGCTCTTTCCAGGTAAATCGGTCCTTTCAGCTACGCACGGCCCCGCAAGCGTCTCAAGACGTTCCCGGACCTGTCCGAACAGAACACGGCTTGCGGGCTTCAGGCGGCAACACTGATCAGCGTTGCCAGAACTCTCGGTGCGGAGCGAGGAGTTCCTCCTCGATTTCGGGGAAGGGGCCGACGACCTCGACAGGTTTCTGGCCCGAGGCGAGAACTGTCCGCGACGGGAGGCTCATGGTCGGATTGCCGGGATGGTCGCCGGTCTGCTCCAGAAGGCGGGCTTCCTCGTAGCCATAGACCAGCCGGCCGATATTCGCCCAATAAAGCGTGCCGGTGCACATGGCGCAGGGCTCGCCAACCGAGACCATCGTGCAGCTCCACAGGAATTGCGGCCGGTAGGCTTCCGCGGCGCGCCGGGCAAGCTCGCTCTCGGCATGGCGCACCGTGTTGATATTGCCTTGTCGCATGATGATCGTGTCGTCGGGTCCGACCAGCACCGCGCCGAAGGGGTGGTGGCCGTGTTCGGCTGCGGTAATGGCCACATCATGGGCTGCACGGAGATGAGCGATCATTTGCTCGCGGGTCATGGCCGGTCGTGCTCCAGGTTGGAAGACAACGTGCATGCCGTCAGGATATCCCTTTTTGCATATCGGCACAATTTGCATGGCCAGCCGCGATTGTGCGGCGGGAGCGGCCAATCGGGCAAAAAAGTCGTCAGCAATACATGCGTTGCGTCGCATATCGGAAAGGCCACGCGGCAAAGCCCTTGTATGGCGCCGCCGCTTCGCGGCACAGTGAAGCCATGATATCGCACCGAAAACCGCCAAGGCTCCTGTTGATTGCCGTTGCCGTTCTGGCGGCCGCGGCCTTGCTGCTGGTGGCTGCAGAGCGGCTGGCGACTCGCTTCTACCTGGCGGAAGGCCTTTCGCGCGCGGGCACCGCGCTGCGGCTGACGGTCAACGTTCTCGATGGCCATTTGCGGCGCTATGAGGCCTTGCCGGAACTGCTGGCAGAAAATCACGATGTGGTCCGGCTGGTGAGCGAGCCCGCCGATCTGGGCCATCGCGCCGCGATGAACCGATGGCTGAAGGAAACCAACGGGGTGCTCCAGTCCTCGGATATCTACGTCATCAATCTCAAGGGCTACACGATAGCCGCCAGCAATTTCGACCGGACCGACAGTTTCATCGGCCAGAACTTTTCGTACCGGCCCTACTTCACCGATGCGGCGAAGGGCGGCAAGGGACGCTTCTTCGCACTCGGCACCACGTCGGGCGTGCGCGGCTATTATTTCGCGGCGCCCATTCGCGACCCCGGCGGCGCCATCGCGGGCGTGATCGCCTTCAAGCTGGCGCTCGACCACATCGAGGAAACCTGGCGCAGCGCCGAGCATCGCATCATCGTGTCGGACCCCGAGGGCATCATCTTCATGTCGTCCGACCCGCGCTGGCTCTATTCGGGGCTCCTGCCCCTGACCGCGGAGCGGATGGATGTGCTCGAAACCTCTCGCCGCTATGCCGATGCCGACCTGACGCCGCTGCCGCACGAGATCGACAGCGAGCAGGGATACCGGCTGATGTCGCTGACGGCAAATGATGGCCTCCACCATGAATATATCGAGCAGAGCCAGGTCATGCCGGACGCCGGCTGGACCGTGCGGGTGCTGCTCGATACCGCCTATCTGCGGGCGCAGGTACGGATCGTGCTGACGGCGACGGCGCTGCTGATCTGTCTTGCCGGCTTTGCCGCGGTGCTGGTGATGCAGCGCCGCAAGGCGCTCGCCGAGCGCCTGGCCATGCAGGCACAGGCGAGGGCGGAACTGGAGCGCAGGGTGGAGGCGCGCACGGCCGACCTGGCCCGCGTCAACAGCCAGATCGAGGCGGAGATCGCCGAGCGCCGGCTGACCGAGCAGGAGCTGCGCCGCACGCAGGCCGATCTCGTGCAGGCGGGCAAGCTGGCCGCGCTCGGCCAGATGTCGGCCGCGCTTTCGCACGAAATCAACCAGCCGCTCGCCGCCGCGCGAAACTATGCCGACAGCGCGGCGATCCTGATCGACCGGGGCGACATGGCGCGCGCGCGCGAAAACATCTGCGCAGATCCTGTCGCTGATCGACCGCATGGCGATGATCGGCAAGCACCTGCGCAACGTCGCGCGAAAGCCCAACGAGCCGCTGCAGGACATCGATCTGCCGCTGGCGCTGGCGGAGATCGCTGGAGCGTGCTGGCCGCCAAGGCTTGCATCCGCGGGCGTCGACCGTCGAGATCGACGTGCCTGACGACTTCCCGCAGGTGCGCGGCGTCGCCGTCCGCCTGCAGCAGGTGCTCGTCAACGTCGTGTCCAATGCGGCCGATGCGATGGAAGGGCGCGAGGACCGCCGCGTGCTCGATCTCGGCGGTGCGAAACGAAAGGCAAGGTAGCGCTGCGCATCCGCGACCACGGACCCGGCGTTCCGGCCGCCATCGCCGACCGCATCTTCGATCCGTTCTTCACGACCAAGCAGGTCGGCTCGGGCCTTGGCCTCGGCCTGTCGATTTCCTACAACATCATGAAGGACTTCGGCGGCGACCTGTCGGTTGCGAACGATCCCGCCGGCGGCGCGGTGTTCACGCTGCTCCTTGACAAAGCCGGTGCAATGCGGGCTGCGGCAGAATGAGCGGGCAGGAATTGATCGGGCGCACGCGTGCTGCTCATCGACGACGACGAGCAGATGCGCCGGTCGACCGAGCAGGCGCTGGAGCTTGCCGGAATTGCGGTCGAATGCTTTGCCGCCGCCGAGGATGCCCTGGCGCGCACCGGTCCGGGCTTCAACGGGGTCGTCGTCAGCGACATCCGCATGCCGGGCATGGACGGCATGACCCTGCTGCAGAAGCTCAACGAAATGGATGCCGAGCTGCCGGTGATCCTGATCACCGGCCATGCAGACGTCCAGCTGGCCGTCGATGCGATGCGGCGCGGCGCCTATGACTTCATCGAGAAGCCCTTCATGACGCAGAGCCTGAGCTCGGTGCTGCGCCGGGCGCTCGACCACCGCAGCCTGGTGATCGAGAACCGCAGGCTGCGCGCGGTGGCCGGAAAGCGCGACGACATCGAGGCGCGCCTGCCGGGCCGGAGCGCGGCCATGGTCGACCTGCGCTATCGCGTGCGGGCCATCGGGCCCAGCGATGCCGACACGCTGATCGTCGGGGAGACGGGCGTGGGCAAGGAAGTGGTTGCGCGCACGCTGCACGACGTCTCGGGGCGCTCGGGCCGGCCCTTCATCGCGATCAACTGCGCCGCCCTTCCCGAAACGCTGATCGAGAGCGAGCTGTTCGGCCACGAGGCAGGCGCGTTCCCCGGTGCGCTCCGGCTCGCGCTATGGCAAGTTCGAGCATGCGCGGGGCGGCACGATCCTGCTCGACGAGATCGGCTCGATGCCGGTTGACCTGCAGGCAAAGCTGCTGCGCGTCCTGCAGGAGCGCGTGATCACCCGGCTCGGTTCCAACGAGCCGATCGCACTCGATGTCCGCTTCATCGCCACGAGCAAGGCCGAGCCCGAAGCGGAAGTGCTGGCAGGCCGCTTCCGCGCCGATCTTTACTACCGGCTCAATGCCGCGATGATCCGCGTGCCGCCCTTGCAGGCCCGGCGCGAGGATATTCCGCAGTTGTTTCTTCATCTCGTGCGGGAATCGGCCGCGCGGCATCGCGTCGACGAGAGGAAGGCCATGCCCGAACTGCTGGCGCGGCTTTCCGCACAGGACTGGCCGGGCAATGTTCGCGAATTGCGCAATGCCGCCGAGCGTTTCGTCCTGGGGCTGGACGATGAAGCCGACGCCGACGCCGCGCGCGAGGGCACGAAGCTTGCGATGAAAGTCGCCGATTATGAACGCAGCGTGATCGCCGCAACCATCGCCGCGCATGGCGGAAGGCTGCGTGCCGTCTACGAAACGCTCGGAATATCGCGCAAGACATTGTATGAAAAGATGCAAAAGCATAGGCTTGATCGCCGCCTGCTTCTTGAATCGGGAAGCGATGGGGAATAGGCTTTCGACAATGGGTGTGAAATCCACCCACTGCAAGGCGCGCAATGTTTCGCTTTCCACCCATGACGTCCGAAACATTGAAGAATCGCGCGGCCTGCCTCATGTTCGAGGCATTGCGGCAGGCGGGAATGGGGGCTTTCTTGATCCTCGACCGCAGCGCCGTGAAGAGCGTGCACCGCGGACAACGCATCGCCATTAACTCTGGGAGGAAAAAATGGCCCTCTACAAGACGATCCTCGCCCTCGCCGCCGGAACGGTTCTGTCCGTCATCGGGCGCTTTCGCGCAGATCCTATCCTGAACGTCAGATCACCATGGTCGTGCCCTTCGCGGCCGGCGGCCCGACCGACACCGTGGCGCGTCTCGTCGCCGAAACGATGTCGGCCGATCTCGGCCAGCAGATCATCGTCGAGAACGTCGGCGGCGCCGGCGGCACGCTCGGCGCCGGCACAGGTGGCGTCGGCCGAGCCCGACGGCTACACCGTGCTGCTGCACCACATCGGCATGGCCACCAGCGCCACGCTCTACCGCAAGCTCGCCTACGACCCGCTGAACGCCTTCGAATATGTCGGCCTCGTCACCGAAGTGCCGATGACCATCGTGGCGCGCAAGGATTTCGAGCCGGCCGACTTCAAGGGCCTTCGTCGACTACGTGAAGGCCAATGCAGCGACAAGGTCACCATGGCCAATGCCGGCATCGGCGCCGCCTCGCATCTGTGCGGCATGCTGTTCATGAGCGCGATCGAGACCCCGCTGACGACCGTTCCCTACAAGGGCACCGGCCCGGCGATGACCGATCTGCTCGGCGGCCAGGTCGACATCATGTGCGACCAGACCACCAACACGACGGAGCAGATCAAGGGCGGCACGATCAAGGCCTATGCCGTGACCACGCCGGAGCGCCTCAAGGTCCTGCCCGACCTGCCGACCGCGATCGAAGGCGGCCTGCCCGACTTCAAGTGTCGGTCTGGCACGGCATCTACACGCCGAAGGGCACGCCCGCGCCGAGTGAACGAGCGGCTCGCCGCCGTCGCTGCAGAAGGCGCTGGCCGATCCGAACGTCGTCGCGCGCTTCGCCGAACTCGGCACCGCGCCGTCCTCCGCCGCCGATGCGACGCCGGCGGCGCTCAAGGCCAAGCTCGAAGCCGAGATCCCGCGCTGGAAGGCCGTGATCGACAAGGCCGGCGTCTACGCCGACTGATCCTCTGGATCGACCCCGGTGCCTGCAGTGCACCGGGGTCTTTCTCCAGGGCCTGTCGTGTTACCGGTCACGGCGGAGTTCCAGCCATGACAATCAAGAGTCATCGACGCGACCGACGCCATCGCGGGCGTCCTCTTCATCGCGTTCGGCCTGTTCTTCGGACTGCAGTCCTTCAGCCTCGACATCGGGCACGGCCTTCAAGATGGGCCCGGGCTATTTCCCGCTGGTGCTTTCGGGCATCCTGATCCTGCTTGGGCTGGTGATCGTCGTTCTCGGCCGTCAACAAGGCCGGCGACGCCATCGGCGCCTATGCCTGGCGCGGCATGCTCTTCATCCTGCCCGCGCCGGTCTTCTTCGGCCTGACGGTGCGCGGCCTGGGCTTCGTGCCATCGATCTTCCTCACGACGCTCATCGCGGCCATGGCCTCGCTCAAGATGAAGCTGCCGGCCGCGCTGCTGCTGGCCATTGCCCTGACGGTCTTTTCGACCCTGGTCTTCAGCTACGCGCTCGGCCTGCCGTTCCGGCGCTTCGGCCCCTGGCTCGCCGTTCTGAGGAGCACCGCACATGGAACTCCTCTCCAATCTCGCGCTCGGCTTCGCGACTGCGGCCTCGCCCGAGAACCTGTTCTTCTGCCTTGATCGGCGTGCTGCTCGGCACGCTGATCGGCGTGCTGCCGGGCATCGGCGCCACGGCGACCATCGCCATGCTGCTGCCGATCACCTTCCAGCTCGAGCCGGTCTCCTCGCTCATCATGCTGGCCGGCATCTATTACGGCGCGCAGTATGGCGGCTCGACCACGGCCATCCTGATCAACATGCCGGGCGAATCCTCGTCCGCCGTCACCGCCATCGACGGCTACCAGATGGCGCGCAAGGGCAAGGCCGGAACGGCGCTCGCCGTCGCGGCGCTCGGCTCCTTCTTCGCCGGCACGGTCGCGACCCTGCTGGTCGCGATCTTCGCGCCGCCGCTGACCGCCATCGCGCTGAAGTTCGGCGCGGCCGAATATTTCTCGCTGATGGTGCTCGGCCTCGTCTCGGCCGATCGCGCTCGCGCACGGCTCGATCCTCAAGGCGCTGGCCATGGTGGTGCTCGGCCTGCTGCTCGGCCTCGTCGGCACCGACATCTACAGCGGCACGCCGCGCTTCACCCTCGGCATCACCGAATATGCCGACGGGCTGAACTTCGTCGCGCTCGCGGTCGGCGTCTTCGGCATCGCCGAGATCCTGCGCAACCTCGAGGGCGAGCAGGACCGCACGGTGCTGGGCACCAAGCTCAGCGGCCTGTTGCCGTCGCGCGAGGACTTCAAGCCGCATGGTCGGCGCCGATGTTGCGCGGCACGGCCATCGGCTCGGCCCTCGGCATCCTGCCGGGCGGCGGCGCCATCCTCGCCGCCTTCGCCTCCTACACGGTCGAGAAGAAGCATCTCGAAGACGCCGGAGGAATTCGGGCAGCGGCGCGATCGACGGCGTGGCCGGGCCGGAATCGGCCAACAATGCCGGCGCGCAGACCTCCTTCATCCCGCTGCTGACGCTCGGCATTCCGGCCAATCCGGTGATGGCGCTGATGGTCGGCGCGATGATCATCCAGGGCATCGTGCCCGGACCGAACGTCGCCACCGAACAGCCTGCGCTGTTCTGGGGCATCATCGCCTCGATGTGGATCGGCAACCTGATGCTGGTGGTGCTGAACCTGCCGCTGATCGGGCTGTGGGTGAAGCTGCTGAAGGTGCCCTACCACGTGCTCTTCCCGATCATCATGGCGTTCTGCTCGATCGGCGTCTACAGCGTCAACTCCAACGTCTTCGACCTCTACGCCGTCGCCTTCTTCGGCCTGCTCGGCTATGTCCTGCTGAAGCTGCGCTGCGAGCCGGCGCCGCTGCTGCTGGGCTTCGTGCTCGGGCCGATGCTGGAGGAAAACCTGCGCCGCGCCATGATCCTTGGCCGCGGCGACCCGACGACCTTCCTCACCCGGCCGATCAGCCTCACCTTGCTGCTGATGGCCGTGGCGGTGCTCGTGATCGTGTTCCTGCCGCAGGTCCGGCAGAAGCGCGACGAGGTCTTCGTCGAGAGCGAGTAAAGCCGCCGGGCGAAATCAGAGGCCAGACAGAAATGCAGCGGCGGATTGCCTGATCCGCCGCTGCTCTTCTTTTGGGAACCTGTCATGGGTGCGCACCATCTGCGCCATGCGCGGATTGTTGCCGATCTTTTCACGGTTGCGCGCGATGAAATCCCAGTAGAGCGCATTGAACGGGCAGGCCTGCGGCCCGGTCCGCTGCTTCACATCATAGGTGCAGGCCCCGCAATAATTGGACATGCGATCGATATAGGCGCCGCTCGCCGCATACGGCTTGGAAGCGAGCAGGCCGCCATCGGCAAACTGGCTCATCCCGACCGTGTTGGGCAGTTCGACCCATTCATATGCGTCGGCATAGACGGCCAGATACCATTCGTGCAGCTCATGCGGGTCGATGCCCGGCGAGCAGCGCGAAATTGCCGGTCACCATCAGCCGCTGGATGTGATGCGCATAGGCCTCGTCGCGGGTCTGCGTCACCGCCGCCCTTACGCATGCCATGCTCGTTTCACCGGTCCAGTAGAAATCGGGCAAGGGCCGGGTGTGGCCGAAGAAATTGCTGCGCTCATAGCCCGGCATCTTCAGCCAGTAGATGCCGCGCACATATTCCCGCCAGCCGATGATCTGGCGGATGAAACCCTCCGCGGAGTTGAGCGGCACCTTGCCGTCGCGCCACGCCGCTTCGACTTCGCGGCATACCTGAAGCGGATCGAGCAGCCCGCAATTGAGATAAAGCGCGATGACGGAATGATAGAGGAAAGGCTCGCCCGCCAGCATCGCGTCCTGGAAGTCGCCGAAACGGGGCAGCGCATTCTCGACGAATGCCGCGAACGCAGCCTGCGCTCCGGCCCGCGTCACCGCGAAACGGAAAGGCTCAAGCGCGCCGAAGTGATTGCCGAACCGCGCCTCCACCAGCTCCAGCACCTCGCGCGTGATCGCGTCGGGCGGGGTTGCCAGGGGCCGGGGCATGAACAGGTCGTCCGCCGCCGGCTTGCGGTTTTCCGCGTCGAAGTTCCATCTGCCGCCCGCCGGCTTCTCGCCGTCCATCAGCAGGCCGGTACTGCGGCGCATGTCGCGGTAGAAATACTCCATGCGCAACTGCTTGCGGCCCGCCGCCCACTCGCCGAACTGCTCTTGCGAACACAGGAACCGGCTGTCGGGAAGGATTTCGACCGGAATCGAAAACTGCTCGCGCCAGCCCTCGATCATCTGCTGGACACGCCACTCTCCCGCCTGCGTCACCAGCACGCAGCGCGGCCGGTAATCGTGGATCGCTTGCTCCAGCTGGGCGGAAAAGCTCGCCCTTGTTCCTCGGCTCATCCAGCGTGACGTAATCGACCGTCCAGCCCGCCGCGCGCAGCTCGCCGGCGAAATGGCGCATCGCCGAAAACAGGAACGCGATCTTCTTCTTGTGATGGCGTACGTAACTTGCCTCGTCGTGCAACTCGGCCATCAGCACCACGTCGCGCGCCGGATCGCCCGCTGCAAGGCTCGAAATTCCCGGCGTCAGCTGGTCGCCCAGCACGAGAATGAGATTGCGAACGCCAGCCATGGAAATCCCTATCACCCGCCAAGCCGGTTAACATGGCGCAGCGGCAGTACAATTCATCCCGCCCGCCCGTTTCCCTTTGCGCAAAAGCCGCATATCGTTACCCTCGATCCCAGGGAGGAATTCATGAACGCGTCACAGAACTCGGCGGCTTTCAACCGCATCCAGCAGCTGATCTCCACTTCGCCGGTGCCCTCGATTTCCACGGAAATGCTGGCGACCGCCGATGGCGAGCTCAATCGGGAGCTCCATGCGTTCCTGTTCGACCCGCCATCCGATCCGGAGCTTCTCAAGGGCAAGCGCATCGCGATCTGCTGCACCAATGGCGTGGAGGAGGTGGAGATTCTGGGTGCGCAGCGCTGGCTCACCGAACACGGGGCGACCGTGCATGTCGTCTCGCCGCGCATCGGCGATTTCCACCCCACGCTCGGCCTGCGCTTTCCGCCGATCTCGAAGACCCACGTGCTCGCCATTCGCCTGATGGAAAATGCCGGATGGCTGGAGATCAACCGCTACACCGACGAGGCGAAGGTCGAGGATTACGATGCAGTGATCCTGCCGGGCGGCTGCTGGAACCCCGATGCGCTGCGCATGGATGGTCCGGCCAAGGATTTCGTGCGCGCCATGCATGCGGCGGGCAAGCCGACCTGCGCCATCTGTCACGGCCAGTGGGTGATGGTCAGCGCGAAGATATTGAAGGGCAAGCGCGCGACGGCGGTCTGGAACATCCAGATCGATCTGGAAAACGCCGGGGCGACGGTGCTGGACGAGCCCTGCGTCGTCGATGGCAATTTGATCACGGCGCGCTTCCCTTATGACCTGCCGCGCATGGTTTCGGCCATGGTGGAGCAATTGGTCGCCAAGTGACGCTGCAAACGGGCCGGGCATGCCTGAACGTCTGACGCTGGCGCAGGCGCGCCGCATCGCGCTGGCCGCGCAGGGCTTTGCCGCGCCACGTCCGGCCAATCCGGGCAAGCGCCAGCTGCTGGGCACGATCCGGCGGCTGGGCGTGGTGCAGATCGACAGCGTGAACGTGCTCGCCCGCGCCCACACGCTGCCGGGCTTCTCGCGGCTGGGCCCCTACGACATCGCCGATCTCGACCGGCTCGCCTATTCCGGCCGCAAGCGCAAGCTGTTCGAATACTGGGGCCACGAGGCCTCGTACCTGCCGGTGGAAACCTATCCGCTGATGCGCTGGCGAATGGAGCGTGCCGGCCGGGGGGAGGGGATATACGGGAGGCTGGCGCAATTCGCGCGCGAGCATCCGGCCGTCGTCGACGCGGTGCGCCGCCAGTTCGCCGAACGCGGTCCCCTTTCCGCCGGTGAGCTGGGCGAGGGCAAGGCGAATTCTGGCGGCTGGTGGGGCTGGTCGGACGCCAAGCATGCGGCGGAATATCTTTTCTGGGCGGGCGAGATTTCGACGGCCACGCGGCGGCGTTCATTCGAGCGGGTTTATGATCTCACCGAAAAAGTGTTGCCATCGGAAGTCCTGGCATTGCCGGTCCCGCCGGAACGCGAGGCGCACAAGGCACTCGTCACAATAGCGGCCAATGCGCTGGGCGTTGCCACCGCGCAATGCCTGCGCGATTATTTCAGGCTCAAGCCCGCCGATGCGCTGCCGGCAATCGCCGAACTGGTGGACGAGGGCGCGCTCGTCCCCGTCACCGTCACGGGATGGGATCGCCCGGCCTATCTGGCGCAGGGTGTGCGCCGCCCGCGCGCCATCCAGGCGCAGGCGCTGCTTGCCCCGTTCGATCCGCTGATCTGGCAGCGCGAGCGTACGCAGGCGCTGTTCGGTGCGCGCGTGCGGCTGGAGATCTACACGGTCGCGCACAAGCGCGTGCATGGCTATTACGTGCTGCCCTTCCTGATGGGCGAGCAGATCGCCGCCCGCGTTGACTTGAAGGCGGACCGCGCCGCCGGCAAGCTGCTGGTGCTTGCCGCGCATCTGGAACCTGGCTGCGACCCGCAGGCCGTTGCCCTCGCGCTGGGCGGCGAACTGCAGCGCATGGCGCAGTGGCTTGGGCTTGGCGCTATCGATGTTGCAAGGCGCGGGGATCTCGCGCCGCTGCTGGCCGCGTTCGGCTAGGCCGCGGCGCTCGCAAGGGTAGCTGGCGGCAGCGTGTGGATGCTCACGGCATCGCCGCAGACCTTGCGCGCGATTTCCACCACATGGGCATGGTGGGTGAGATAGATCGCCTGTCCGCGCTGGCCGATCCGCTGCATCAGCGCTGCATGCGGCACTGGTGCGGTCCTCGTCGAACGTCTCGAAAATGTCGTCGCAAAAGAACGGCAGCACTACGCCATTGCCGGTCAGCTGCTCATAGGCGGCCGCCCGCAGCGCCAGATAGAGCTGGAAGCGCGTGCCCTTCGACATTTGCGAGGCAAGTTTCGATTGCCCGTCGCGCTCGCGGATGGCGATCAGCGTCTCCCCGCCCGCGCTTGCGGGCTGCGTCGCCAGCTTCGAGTAGACGCCATGGGTCAGCATGGCAAAGGCAGCCTCCGCCGATTGCAACATTCCGCTGCGATGCGTGTCGCGATAACGGCGCAGCGCGCGTTCGGCCAGCATCACGCCGAGCCGGTCCTCGAGATAGCGCACGCCGCCCTCCTCGAGTCGTGCCTCGATGGCGCGGCGCTCCGCCGACAACTCGGCAACGTCGTCATCGCCCTGCACCAGCGACAATGCTGTTTCGGCGCTGGTGCGCTGCGAGATTGCCGCTTCCAGTTCCGCCTGCTTCTCGCGTTGCAACTGCCGCATGCGGGCCAATTCATCCTGCGCTTCGTGAAGCGGCGTTTGCGCCAGCAGTTCGAGGGCGGTCTCTATTTCGCCAACGCCAAGCTTGGCCGTGACCTGCCGTTGCAATTGCGCGACTTGCCGGCGCAGTTCGATCGCGCGCAAGGTGGCCGTCACCGCCAGCCGCAATTGCGGCAGGCTTCCCGCCGCGATCTCCTTGGGGAAAACGGCCGCAAGCGCCCCGATCTCGCGGTCCATCACCTCCAGCCGCGTGGTTGCCTGCTCATGATCCTTGAGTGCTTGCGAAAGCCGGCCCTCCAGCCGCGCTCTTTCGGCCGCCGCCTCGCGCGCGCTGTCCACCTCGCGCCGCAGCAGGCGCCAGCACTCCAGCGCGGCAAAGCCCTGGTAGCCGGCGAGATTGGCCACCAACTCGCCCATCCTGGCTTCGAAGGCGGCAAGGTCGCGCTGCATCGTGACGATGCGCTCGTCCAGCTCCTGCACCTTGCCGTTCAGCTCGCGAATTGCCTGCAGGGCGGGTATGGCCTCCACCAGCCGGGGCGCCGCCGAGGGAAAAATTTCCGCCAGCAAGGCCTGCCCCCTTGCCGCGCATTCGGCCTCGCGCGCCTCGCACTCCTTCAGCTGGACTTCCCGGCGCGCCTTGGCGTTGCGTTCTCGATCCGCGGCCTCGAACTTTGCCTTCAACGCATCCTGCTCCTTGGCGAGGGACAAGGCCCTGCGAACCAGGATGGCAATATCGGTCTTTGCGGTCACATCGGGCAGGAAGGCAAGGGCTTGCCGCAAGGCATCCGCCTGCGTCTCCAGCGGCTTGGCGTTGTTGCGCGCCTCCACCAGCGCCAAAGCCGCCTTGCGCGCACGGCTGCGCTTGTCGAGCCAGTCTGCAAGCGCGTTCGCCGGAAAGCCCGTCGGCAGCCCGGCCTCTTGCAGCCGGGCCGCATGCACGGCCTGCAATTGCGCCAAAGCCGCTTCGGCGGCATCGAGCGCGCGCCGCGCATTTTCCGCCTTCGCCTCGGCCTCGCTCACCTCAAGCCGCGCCTGGTAAAGCTGCGCCAACTGTGCGGCCTGCGCCTGCCGCAGATCGGCGAGGCGGTCGCTCTCGCGCATCGCGGCCTCGAAGGCATCGGCACTGTGCCTGTCGAGGCTCGCGCGATGCGCCTGCCACAGCGCGTCGCGATGCGCGCGGCCCGCCGCCGCCGTCTCCCCGTCGACGAGATCGCCCGCGGCATCGAATGCCGCCAGCCGCGCCGCCGCGACACGCACATTGTCCCGCGCCTTGGCGTCCTCCGCGGCGGCATGCTCGCGTGCGGCCAGCGCCTGCGAGATCGACTGCGCGTGGGCAGCGGCCTCCTGCGGCGTCAGCGCAATCGCGGGCAGGCCGGAGAAGCTGGAGCCCTCGACCTGCAGCTCGGCCATGGCCTCGCGCGCCGCGCCCTCGGCCTGCAGGATCGCATGCACGGCCTTTGCCGTTTCGGCGGCCAGCCGCTCGGCATCATGCGAGTTCAAGATGGCGGAAATATCCGGCAGGCCGGTGATCCCGCCACCGGCTGCGGCGAGTTCGCCGACCAGCGTTTGCAGCCGCTCGCCGGCGTCGCGATCCTCCCTGGCGGCAGTCTCCAGCGCCAGCCTTGCCTCGTTCAGCGCGTCACGAACCTGCGCCAAGGCCTCGATGCGGTGCGGCGGCAATGCCAGGCTTTGCGGATCGTCGCATGTCACCCCGAGCGCCGACACCAGCGCCGCCATGTCCGCCAGCAGTTTCACGCGCTCGTCCTGGCGCTTGGGCAGATCCTCGACCGCCCCCTGCGCCCGGCCCTTCAGCGGCTCCAGCGCTTCGAGATCCGCATGCAGGCCCACCACCGGCGAGACGGTAATACCGGCGAGTTGGCCCTCCAGCGCTGCAATCACCACGGACGCGCCATGCTGCTTCTGGACCAGCCCGGCCTGCGTCTCTCCGATCCGGATCAGCTGTTCCGGATCGATGTCGATGGACGCCGGATAGTGCGCGATGAGTGCAAGTTCCGCTCTCGGCTCCATCAATTGCGCCGCAATCTCGTGCGCCTCAACGAGCGCCGCCAGCCGCCGCTCCTCGGTCTGCGCCTTGTCGCGTTCGCCACGCAATTGGTTCTCGCGCGCCTTCTGCCTTTCGAACTCGTCGAGCAGCTTGCGGTATTGCGGCGCGGAAACATCGCTCTCGCGAATCTCGGCGGCGATTTCCTTCAGCCGCTTTTGCAGCCCGGCATGCTCGCTCTTGGAGCCGCCCTTCTTGTAAAAGGCCTCCGCGCCAGCCGCAGTCTGCGCCAGCACGGCGGAAAGGCCGGACACGCCCGCTGCGGCCGAGAACAGCAGCGATCCGATATCGCCCTCGCTCTTGAGGATTTCCTCGCCGCCCTTTTCGATGCTGCTGTCGTCGAGGCAAAGCAGCTTGCGATAATCTTCCAGCCCCAGCCCGCCGAGCACGCTTTCGAGCACGCTCTCCGGCAGCACCTGCTGGTCGCGGTCGAGCAGCGAATTGGCGCGCCGCTTGATGCGCGTGAGGTGAACTTCCCTGCCGCCGAGCTCGAGCAGGCCGCCCACCTGCAACGTGTCCTGCTGGTGCAGGAAGGCATAGTCCTCGCCGCGATGCGAAAAGCCGTAGAGGAGGCGCAGGAACGCTTCCATCAGCGTCGTCTTGCCGGCCTCGTTCGGCCCGTATACGAGGTGGAAATCGCTTGTGCCCGCGCGCGCCGCGCCAAAATCCAGCTTCTGCCCGGTGAAGTGCCCGAAACGGTCGAGATCGAGACGGCGGATGCGCATCATCGCGCGCCACCCGATGCGCCGCGAATGCGCGCCCCCATGGCCTTGGCGGCGCTCGCCGCAATTGAGCGCGCCAGCGCCTCCTCCCCCGCCTCGTCAGCAGCCAGCGCCATGCGCCGGTCCCTCGGCAATGCCTCCAGCATGCGCCGCACTTCCTCGCGCGCCTCCTGCCGGAAACCCTCCTCCTGCGCGATCTGGTCCATCATTGCCTGCAATTCGCCGGCGGCATCGGCGACCCCCGCGGTCGCGGGGCTCTGCGCAAGGTCGAATGCCAAGCTCTCGATGAAGGCGCGCTCGTCCTCGCCGGCAACAAGTTCGGCCGTTTCGCGCCAGCGGTCGATGTCGCGTCGCAATTGCCAGCCGATGGCGCTCGTGCCCGTGAGCCGGAGCCGGAAAATGCCGAAGCCCGATTGCAGCGCGGCGATCTCCCTGCGCAAATGCTCGCCGAGACATCGCTCCACGGCGCTGTCGTCGGCATGGCCGGAGATATCGCAATCGAACTCGGCGAAACTCGACCTGCGACGTAGGTACTTCGCTGACCGAGATCGCGCCGTTTTCGATGATCAGCAGCGTTGCCGACTTGCGGCCCTCCTCGCCGATGTCGCGCGCCTGCGGCGTACCCGGCATCACCACCCATGGCGCTTGCGAATGCACCTGCCGCTTGTGGACATGGCCGAGCGCCCAGTAGTCGAAGCCTTTGGCTGCAAGCTCGCTCACCGAGCAGGGCGCATAGACATCGTGCCCGGCAGCACCGGCGAGCGAGGTGTGCAGCATGGCGATGTTGATCGCGCCGCGCACCGGATCGCCGAATTTCGGCAGCAGGCTCTGCGGCGCCTGGGCCTGCCCGAAGCTGACGCCGTGCACCCACACATCGGTGTCCTTCAGCTGAGCCTTGCCGCCATGTCCGTCGAACACGTGCACATTGGCGGGCAATTGCATTTCACCGGTAACCGGATTTTCCGCGTCGTGATTGCCCTTGATGTAGAAGACCGCGATGCCTCTTTCGTTCAGCCGCTCCATCTGCCGCGCAAGGAACGCTGCCGTCTTCATGCTGCGCTCGGCGCGGTCGTAGAGATCGCCCGCGATCAGCAGACCCGCGACGCCCTCCTCGATGCAGAATGTGACCATCCGCTCCAGCACCTGCCGCGAGGCCGTGCCGACCCGGTGGCGCAAGGCGGGGTCGCGCATGGCGAGGCTGGCGAGCGGGCTGTCGAGGTGAAGGTCTGCCGTGTGAAGAATCTTGAGGGTCATTCACATCCCGCACGTCGCCAGGGGGCGCTTTGTGCAACTTATGTGGAGAGCTTGCGCGCCGCCACTCGCGCCGGTGCTTATCCACACCTGTCGCGATGCGCGCTCAGGCGAGGGCGAATTGACCGGTATCGCAATTCTGCCGCCAGTCCATCGGCGCGTGCCCGCTCCAGCGTCGAAACGCCCGGGTGAATGCGCTTGGCGTCGCAAAGTCCAGCGACATGCCGACATCGGAAACCGGAAGTCGGGTCAGCAGCAGCAATTCCCGCGCGACGCGGTAGCGCACCTCGTCCTTGATGTCCTCGAAGGTCGTTCCCTCGCGCGCCAGGCGGCGGCAAAGCGTGCGCACATGGAGCTTGAGATGGGCGGCGACGGCGGGGCGATCGACCCGGCCCGTCAGCATCATGGGGCGCATCGCGTGGCGCACGCGCTCGCTCGTGCCCCATGGCATGTGCCTGTGCCGCATGTGCAGGCTGGCGATGACGGCCTCCCGCATTGCCGGATCGGCATTCCTTGGCCGCAGCGACATTGCGGCGCCCGGAAGCACGATGCATGTCTGGTGCTGGTTGAAGCGTACAGGGCAGCCGGCGATCTTCTGGTAAGGACCGACGTCGGCGGGCGCGGGCGGAATCGACAGTATCTCGATCGGCGTCACCGACCCGCCTGCAAGTTCGCGCACGATCTTGCAGCCTGCGGCAAGCGCGAGATCGTAATGATGGCGCGACACCGGGCTGCGCGCATCGTAGACGCAATAGCCGAAGATGAAGTCCGAGCCGGCGCGGTGCAGGTAGGCCGCGCCCCCGGTCGAATTGCCGATCTGCAGGTTGACGAAGTCCGACAGCGCCTCGCCCAGAGTTGCCGCGTGGCGCATTGCCTGCCCAATCGGGCCGAGCGTGTCGAGACCGATGCAAGCGCCCAGCTTAAGCCCGATATGATCGCATCCGCTCAGCAACGCAGCCCTGTCGAGCATCTCGAGATAGCCGGCGAACGGCACGTAGGAATCGATCTTGATGTCGCCGGGAAGAATGGACGTGCCTTCCAGCACGTCATCCATCGAAACCCCGTATGGCGCAAGCAGGGCCGGAAGTTGCAACAGCGCGGTCGCGCGCTGCATGGCCGGCGAATTCTCCTTGCGCATGTCCGTAATGTCCCCAAAAGAGTAACGCCTGCCTACGTAATTGTCGTAAAAATTGCAAATCACAAACCGCGCACGGCCAGTTTCGACGCGCACGTTCGGGGGATTTCAATTGATCGGAAGCACGGTCTCATCGGCCCGGTGCGGCCTGGTTGCCGCAATGGCGTCGTGCCTGGCGCTTGGCGTCTCCAATGTCCGGGCCGAAGACGATGCGGACCTGGCCCAGAAACTGTCCAACCCCGTTGCGGACCTCATCTCGGTGCCGATCCAGGGCAACTACGACAGTGGCATCGGCCCGCTCGGCGAAGGGACGAGACTTTACTTCAACGTCCAGCCCGTCATCCCGATCTCGATCACCCCGGACTGGAACGTGATCTCTCGCACGATCATGCCGGTGATCTCGCAAGACGAGATATTCCCCCTCGCCGGCGAACAGCAGGGCATCGGCGACATCACGCAGAGCCTGTTCTTATCGCCGGTCAAGCCAACCGACACGGGCATCATCTGGGGCGTTGGCCCGGTTTTCCTCCTGCCGACGGGAAGCGACGAACTGCTGAGCAGGGAAAAATGGGGCGCAGGACCAACGGGCGTCGTGCTGCAGCAGACGGGTCCATGGACGATCGGCGTGCTGGCCAACCACATATGGTCCTTTGCAGGCGAGGAGGACCGCGTCGACGTCAACTCCACCTTCGTACAGCCGTTCCTTGCCTATACGACGCCGGATCTTTGGACCTTTACGCTCAACACCGAAAGCACATACAACTGGGACACCGAAGAGTGGTCCGTGCCGATCAACTTCACGGCCTCAAGGCTAGTGAAGTTCGGCAAGCAGCCGGTCAGCCTTTTTGCCGGCGTGCGCTATTGGGCCGATACGCCGGAAGCCACCGGCCCGAGCGATGTCGGCTTCAGGTTCGGCATGACTTTCCTGTTCCCCAAGAACTAGTCTCAATTGCATCCTCCGGCCGTCATGGAGGCGGGCTGACCGGCTCAGGCGCGCAAGGCAGGCTGGGAAAAGGCCGGACGGTTCGCCTGCTGGCGCGCCACCGCGCCGCTGACCCGGTAGAAATAGAACAGGTACGCGACGAGGAAGCTGATCACGATCATCTCGCCGCCTTCCTCCAGCATTCCGAAGGCGAATCCGAGCCTCGGATCCTCGTTGAAGAAGGCGTGCACGATGTCGAAGAACACCGCAAAGAACGCGAAGGCGGAAAGCAGCACGAATATCGCGAACGAGGCCGAGACGAAATTGCGGCTGCTGCGCCGAAGGAGATAGCCAAGGAACGCCGACACGATCAGCCCGCCGCCAATGGCGAAGGCGAACTTGCCGTAGTCCGCGGGCGCCAGGCCCATGAACTCCTCAAAGCTGAACAGCGTGCCGACCCACCGGCCGGCATGGGTGCTGATCTCGAAAATGTCGTCGAGCAGCACGTAGAGGAAAAGGAACTTCCAGAAATCGAAGGCCCGGTCGCGGCGGATGTACCTGATCTCCGACAAGAGCCAAATGGCGAATGCCAGCTTGGCGAACATCACGATCGAGCCAAGTCCGTATTGTGCATCGATCTGGAAGAGTTCGCGCCGTGCCTGCCCGCCAGAGCCGTTGAAGGCATGCAGTACGATCAGCGCCACGTCCACGAAAAGCAGCACGAGCAACAGCACATAGGCGTCGTGCTTCTGCTTTTCGTCTGTATATGCCTGCCTGTACAAGTCGCGGTCCGCCCTGCCATGATGCCGCCCGGATTATCTGCGGCGACACCAACCTTAAAGCCCCGGCGAAAATGGGGCAAATGGCGGCGGCAATCGCCGTTCAATAAAAGCCGGCTTCGCGCACGTCGACCAGCACCTCGTGTTCGCGCCCATAGGCGACGATGCCCACGGACTTGATCCGTGCCGGGGCCACCGTGCCAGGCAGCATCCGGCCCGAGGGCTTGAAGGCCTCGAGCGGCAGCCGTATTTCGCGCCAGCCATTCGTGGTGGCGAACGGCGCCTGGTAGTATTGCCACGGCAATACCGTGAACGAAGTGCGCAGGTGCACGAAATACCGCTCGCCATTGCCGCGAACCATCAGCCGCACGCCTTTGGCGCCTGCGGGCGCTGCGCTGGCAAGCTCGGTGCGGAACTGGATGAAGCCGCCATTGTTGGCCGTGCTCACCTTGCCTGTCATGCGCGCGAAGCTGACGCCGTCTTCCTTGAGGAACTCAACCTTGCCGGTGGAGACGCCGCCCATCACGGTGTCGGCGAAGAAGCGCCAGCGCTGCGAGGGGTTGTTCGAGAAATCGTCGATCATTGCGCCCGCCAGAACCGAAGGTGCAGCACCGGCCAGCATTACCATGGCTGCTATCAGCCCGAATATCCGTTTCATCCGCGTTTCCTTTTTGCGTCCGGCCCGTTGTGCCGCCAATGTGCATTTCTCAACAACTAGCGCCATTCGCACTCTTGCCAAACCTGCCGGCATCGATTCTTCTGGCATTCTCGCCAACAAAATCGGATTTTCCATGAAGGCCCTTGAGCTTTTTGTCGAGCGCATCATCCTCGCTTCCCGCTGGCTGCTTGTGGTCTTCTATCTCGGACTTGCGCTGGCGCTGGCAATCTACGCCATGACCTTCGTGCAAAAGCTCGTCGATTTCGTCGGCAAGGGCATGATGATGGACGAGACGCAGACGATCCTGAAGATCCTCGCGCTCATCGATGCGGCGCTCGTGGCGAGCCTCGTGGTGATGGTCATCATCTCCGGCTACGAGAATTTCGTGTCGCGCTTCGAGGGCGAGGCGGAGGAAGAAGTGCACTGGCTCGGCAAGATCGACGCCGGATCGCTGAAGATCAAGGTCGCCTCCACCATCGTGGCGATTTCCTCCATCCACCTGCTGCAGGTCTTCCTCAACGCCAACGAGTTCACCAATGACAAGCTGATGTGGTTCACCATCATCCACCTCGCTTTCGTCGTGTCGGCGCTGATCCTTGCCTGGATCGATATCATGATGACCAAGGCAAAAGGCGTGAAATAGGGCTTTTCCAGCGTCAATGCTTGCCGCAAACAGCACTGTAACGCGCGCTTCTTGTTGACCTAAGTGCAGTTTTGCTGAATTATTGTCCGTATTCTGTCATGCGCAAACAGGGGCGGCATGACGGGCAATCATGCGGGAGCTCACTCTTTGGCGAAACTTCACGGATTCAGCCGTCGCCGTTTCTTGCAGACGGCCGCGACGCTCGCTGCCGGTGCGACCGGCACGCTTTCGATGCCGTTCATCTGGACCGGCGAGGCGCGGGCGCAGAACAACAAGTACATTGCCGGCATGGGCAATGACGGCGGCAACCAGTACCTGGCCACCAATTTCGACGCGATCGATCCGAAATGGCGCCGCCAGATGGTGCAGTATTTCTCGGACGAGCCGGAGGGCACCGTCGTCGTCGATACGCGGCACCACTACCTCTACTGGATCTGGGAGAACAACACGGCGATCCGCTATGGCGTCGGCGTCGGCAAGGAAGGTTTCCAGTGGTTCGGCCGCTCGCGCGTCGCCAAGAAGACCCGCTGGCCGCGCTGGGTGCCGCCCAAGGAGATGCGCGAGCGCCATCCCGAACTGCCCGAATTCATGGACGCCGGTCCGAAGAACCCGCTGGGGCCGCGGGCCCTGTACCTCTTCAACGACCAGGGCGACACCGGCTACCGCATGCATGGCACGGTCGCGCCACAGTCGATTGGCACCGATGCCTCGTCGGGCTGCATCCGCATGTTCAACGAGGACGCGATGGACCTCTATCGCCGCTGCCCGGTCGGAACGGCGGTGCTGGTCCTGGAGCATATCGCCGACCGCGCACCCGTGGTCGAGGATGGCTGAGCAATGAAACTGCGTAACGCGTATCTGCCGCTGCTCGTCGCCGCGGCTCTCTGGTGGCCGGATGCACCGGCGGCGGCTCGCCGGTGCTTGAAACCGCCAAGCGGACTGGCGTGACCGACCAGCCGGCGCAGGGCTACAGCCCCATCGCGGCCGGCAGCGAGGAAGAGCTGATCATGACCGCCGGCCGGCGGGTCTATTTCAGCGTCCGGTTCGGCCGAACTCGACGATGCCGCGCGCGAGACGCTCGACATGCAGGCGGCACTGGCTCAACCGCAATCCGAGCTGGCTGGTCAAGCTGCAGGGCTATGCCGACGATCCGGGCACTTCCAACAATGCCCTGTCGGAAAAGCGCGCCAAGGCGGTGATGGACTATCTCGCCACCAAGGGCGTCAACCCGCAGCGCATGTGGGCGCAGGGCTACGGCAAGGAGCGCCTGGTGCGCGATTGCCCGGACATTTCCTGCAAGGCGCTGAACCGCCGCGTGGTGACGAACCTGCGCACCGAGTTCGACGAAGCCGCGCCGCAGTTCAAGGCCGGCAAGGTCTAGCCACGGCCACCCCAAACGCAAAACGCCGCTGTCTCTCGACGGCGGCGTTTTTGTCTGCGTGCAATATCAGGGAATTTGGTGGAGCCAGGCGGAATCGAACCGCCGACCTCTTGAATGCCATTCAAGCGCTCTCCCAACTGAGCTATGGCCCCATCCCGGCGGCCGGAGATGATCCCGGCCGTGGATGTTTCACGCGTTCATCGAGCCGGTTGGAAGTCGGCGTCACGCGTGACAGCGGTGCTTCTATTCCGCACCCTTGCGCAAATCAAGGACAAAGAATCCAGCCTGCGCGGCCGGTCTTCTCAGACCTCTTCCTCGCCGTCGACATCGCCGATGACGTCGGAAAGATCGTCGTCCTCTTCCTCTTCCTCGAGGAAGGGATCGGCGACCTCGTCGTCTTCTTCCTCGACTTCGATCTCGACATCGTCGGGAAGGTCGGGGAGTTCTTCCTCGTCCTCATTGTCGACCGTGTCGTCGGTCTCGTCCTCTTCGGCGTCCTCGAGGCTGATGAGTTCGGGCGCGGCCTCGTCCTCTTCCTCGATTTCCTCCTCGGCCTCGACCTCTTCGTCCTCGACCACCTTGGCCTTGGCGCTTTCCTTGCGGGCGCGCACCGGCACGACTTCCACGAAGAAGGAAAGCGGGTATGACTTGCCGGTGTAGGGGGAGACTACCGGGTCCTTGTTCAGGTCGTAAAATTTCTTGCCCGTCTCTGGGCAGACACGTTTTGTGCCGAGTTCTTCTCTGGCCACGTCAGGTACCTCGGTTTTCGTGAAATCCGGCCTCCCATAAACTGGCAGGGCGTCCGTGTCAAAAGCCAAATTCCGCGCGCGCTTGCAAGCAGGCCGCCCATGCGGGCCACACTGCCGCATTTGCCGATGACGCGCCACGGCCGCTGTGTTACATGCGCCCGCACCGCACGCCCAGCCCACAGCCGGATTTCAGCCACGATGACAGCACACGCAACCAAACGCCCGCTCAGCGCATCGCGCAGCAACGGATTGAAGGGCGAGGCGCCCATTCCCGGCGACAAGTCGATCTCGCACCGCTCCTTCATGTTCGGCGGCCTCGCCAGCGGCGAGACCCGCATCACCGGCCTGCTCGAGGGCGAGGACGTGCATGCGCACCGGCAAGGCGATGAAGGCGATGGGCGCGCGCGATCGCAAGGAAGGCGGCGACGACTGGATCATCGAGGGCACCGGCAATGGCGCGCTGCTCGCAGCCCGAGGCGCCGCTCGATTTCGGCAATGCCGGCACCGGCTCGCGCCTGACCATGGGCCTGGTCGGCACCTATGACATGGCCACCACCTTCATCGGCGATCGCCTCGCTGTCGAAGCGGCCGATGGGCCGCGTGCTCGATCCGCTGCGCCAGATGGGCGTGCCAGGTGCTCGACCAGCAGCCCGGCGACCGCCTGCCGATGACGATGCGCGGCGCGCGCGAGGCGCAGCGCCGATCACCTACCGCGTGCCGATGGCCTCGGCGCAGGTCAAGTCCGCCGTGCTGCTCGCCGGCCTCAACACGCCGGGCATCACCACCGTCATCGAGCCGGTGATGACGCGCGACCATACCGAGAAGATGCTGCACGGCTTCGGCGCCAACCTCGAAGTCGAGACCGACGCGCAGGGCGTGCGCCATATCCGCATCGAGGGCCAGGGCAAGCTGACCGGCCAGACCATCGCCGTGCCGGGCGATCCGTCCTCGGCCGGCCTTCCCGCTGGTCGCGGCGCTGCATCGTGCCGGGCTCGGACATCACTCATCGACAACGTGCTGATGAACCCGACCCGCACCGGCCTCATTGCTCACACTGCAGGAAATGGGCGGCGACATCGAGATCCTCAACGCGCGCAACGCCGGCGGCGAGGATGTCGCCGATCTGCGCGTGCGCCATTCGCAATTGAAGGGCGTCACCGTCCCGGCCGAGCGCGCGCCGTCGATGATCGACGAATATCCGGTGCTTGCCGTCGCCGCCGCCTTCGCCGAGGGCGAGACGCTGATGCAGGGCCTCGACGAATTGCGCGTCAAGGAAAGCGACCGGCTCGCCGCCGTGGCGCGCGGGCTCGAGGCCAACGGCGTCGACTGCGACCGAGGGCGCAGCGACTGCTCGCGGTACGCGGCACGCCCGGACGGCAAGGGCCTTGGCGGCGGCACGGTGGCGACGCATCTCGACCACCGCATCGCCATGGCGTTCCTGGTCATGGGCCTTGCCGCCGAAAAGCCGGTCACCGTCGACGACGCATCGCCATGATCGCCACCAGCTTCCCGGAATTCGAGGGGCTGATGCAGGCGATGGGCGCGAACATATCGGCGGAGGCATGAACATGACCGACAAGGTCGCACTGGTCTTTGGCGGCGGCTCCGGCATGGGCGCGGCAGCGGCCCGGGCGCTCGCCGGCGACGGCTATTCAATCGCCATCCTCTCGCCATCGGGCAAGGGCGAGGCGCTCGCCAGTGAACTGGGCGGGCTCGGCTTCACTGGCTCCAACCGGAATGTCGACGATCTCAAGCGCTTCGTCGACATGGCGATGCAGCGCTTCGGACGCATCGATGCCGTGGTCAACAGCGCCGGTCACGGACCCAAGGGCCGATCCTTGCGATCAGCGACGAGGACTGGATCGCCGGCATGGAGTTCTACCTCCTCAACGTCATCCGCACCACGCGCCTCGTCGCGCCGGTGATGCAGGCGCAGGGCGGCGGCTCCATCGTCAACATCTCCACCTATGCGGCCTTCGAGCCGGAGGAAGCCTTCCCGACTTCGGCGGTGTTCCGCACCGGCCTGTCGGCGTTCACCAAGCTCTTTTCCGACCAGTATGCCGCTCACAACATGCGCATGAACAACGTCATGCCCGGCTTCATCGATTCGCTGCCGGAAAAGGAAGAGCGCCGCGCACGCATCCCGATGGGCCGCTACGGCACGTCGGCTGAAGTTGCCGAGCTGATCCTCTTCCTCGCCTCCAGCCGCTCGTCCTACATCACCGGCCAGAGCATCCGCATCGACGGCGGCATCACGCGGAGCGTGTGATGGCGTTGCAACCCACCCCACTGGTCATCGCCATCGACGGCCCGGCGGCCTCCGGCAAGGGCACGCTTGGCCGGCGGCTCGCCGAGCATTTCGGCCTGCGCCATCTCGACACCGGCCTGACCTACCGCGCCGTCGGCCATGCGCTGCTCTCGGTCGGCCTGCCGCTCGACGATGCCCGGACTGGCCGAGGAGGCGGCGCGCCATGTCGATCGCTGTCCGCGCTCGACCGCGACGTCGCTTGCCGACCACGCGCATCGGCGAAGCCGCATCGCGGGTCGCGGTCATGCCGGGCGTCCGGCGCATCCTCGTCGAAAAGCAGCGCGACTTCGCCGCAGCCGCCCGGCGCGGTGCTCGACGGGCGCGACATCGGCACGGTCGTGCTGCCCCGATGCCGACGTGAAGCTCTACGTCACCGCCTCGCCGCAAGTGCGCGCCGCAGCGCCGCCTACGACGAGATCGTGGCGCAGGGCGGCACGGCCGATTTCGCCGACATCCTCGCCGACATCAAGCGGCGCGACGCGCGCGACATGGGCCGCGCCGACTCGCCGTTGCGCCCCGCGCCCGACGCGCACTTGCTCGATACGACCGAAATGGGTATAGAGGCGGCATTCCGGGCGGCGCTGTCGATCGTTGAAACGATCGCCCGCCGCCGCGAAAGCATGAACGGCATCATCGGGAATGCCGGCAAGGCGCGCCGCAGGTCCTACGAGCAAATACCAAGCAGGCCAGGCATCGTCTGCCCTCGCGCCGCCGGCACGCGGCCGGAAAGCCCTTTGTGCCGGGCGGCGGAACCTGTCAACGCAACACCAACCACGGCGCCGGACCTTCCGCGGATAGCGGATCGGGTCACACCAGGAGAAACCATGTCACAACGCAAACGGGTTCGAACCCGACTCGGGACGATTTTGCCGCGCTTCTCGAGGAATCATTCCTCACCCACGACATCCGGCGAAGGCTCGGTCGTCAAGGGCATCATCACGGCCATCGAAAAGGACATGGCCATCATCGACGTCGGCCTCAAGGTCGAAGGCCGCGTCGCCGCTCAAGGAATTCGGCGCCAAGGCCAAGGACGGCACGCTCAAGGTCGGCGACGAAGTCGAAGTCTATCGTCGAGCGCATCGAGAATGCGCTGGGCGAGGCCGTGCTGTCGCGCGAGAAGGCTCGCCGCGAAGAAAGCTGGGTCAAGCTCGAAGAGAAGTTCGAAGCCGGCGAGCGCGTCGAAGGCGTCATCTTCAACCAGGTCAAGGGCGGCTTCACCGTCGATCTCGACGGCGCCGTGGCCTTCCTGCCGCGCAGCCAGGTCGACATCCGTCCGATCCGCGACGTCACCCCGCTGATGCACAACCCGCAGCCCTTCCAGATCCTCAAGATGGACCGGCGCCGCGGCAACATCGTCGTGTCGCGCCGCACCGTCCTCGAAGAGAGCCGCGCCGAACAGCGTTCCGAGATCGTCCAGAACCTCGAAGAAGGCCAGGTCGTCGACGGCGTCGTCAAGAACATCACCGACTACGGTGCGTTCGTCGACCTCGGCGGCATCGACGGCCTGCTGCACGTCACCGACATGGCATGGCGCCGCGTCAACCATCCGTCCGAAATCCTGTCCATCGGCCAGACGGTCAAGGTGCAGATCATCCGCATCAACCAGGAAACCCACCGCATCTCGCTCGGCATGAAGCAGCTCGAGAGCGATCCGTGGGATGCGATCGGCGCCAAGTATCCCGATCGGCACGAAGATCAACGGCACGCGTCACCAACATCACCGACTACGGCGCGTTCGTCGAGCTGGAGCCGGGCATCGAAGGCCTGATCCACGTCTCGGAAATGTCCTGGACCAAGAAGAACGTCCACCCCGGCAAGATCGTGTCGCACCTCGCAGGAAGTCGACGTCGTGGTGCTCGAGGTCGATCCGGCCAAGCGCCGCATCTCGCTCGGCCTCAAGCAGACGCTCGACAATCCGTGGGAAGCCTTCGCGCGCAACCATCCGGTCGGCTCCGTCGTCGAAGGCGAGGTCAAGAACAAGACCGAGTTCGGCCTGTTCATCGGCCTCGACGGCGACGTCGACGGCATGGTCCACCTCTCCGACCTCGACTGGAACCGTCCGGGCGAGCAGGTCATCGAGGAGTACAACAAGGGCGACATGGTCAAGGCCGCAGGTGCTCGACGTCGACGTCGAGAAGGAGCGCATCTCGCTCGGCATCAAGCAGCTCGGCGAGCGATGCCGGTCGGCGACGCCGCCGACTTCGGGCGACCTGCGCAAGAACGCCGTCGTCACCTGCGAGGTCATCGGGCGTCAAGGATGGCGGCATCGAGGTGCGGCTCGTCGACACCGAGCATCGCAGACCTTCATCCGGCGCTCCGACCTGTCGCGCGACCGCGACGAGCAGCGTCCCGAGCGCTTCTCGGTCGGCCAGAAGGTCGACGCCCGCGTCACCAACTTCGACAAGAAGACCCGCAAGGTGCAGCCGTGTCGATCAAGGCGCTGGAGATCGCCGAAGAGAAGGAAGCCGTCGCACAGTACGGCTCGTCCGACTCCGGCGCTTCGCTCGGCGACATCCTCGGCGCGGCCCTGAAGGAAAAGAAGGCAGAATAAATTCAATCCTGCCAATATATTGGGGGCTCGCATTTGTAGCGGGCCCCTTTTTTATTGCCAATCTGCGGTTGTTCCGTTAGGGAAACCAATCTGGCTTGCCCCTGACCTTTGCGCCTGCTACCGCATTGTGTAAACAAGTGTTTGTAACAGAGCCGCGAACATGACCCTGACACCCGACGAAATCATTGAACGCCGCCGGATGCGCCGCAAGGTGGCGTTCTGGCGTGTCGCCGCATTTGTCCTGGTCGCGGGGCTGATCGTCGCGATCGCGGGGGCTGGCGGCCTCTTCAACAATCTGGGCGCCGGCCGCGACCACATCGCGCGCGTCAAGATCGACGGCTTCATCTCCAATGACCGCAAGCTGGTCGAGCTGCTGGAGAAGATCGGCAAGGCCGACCACGTGCAGGCCGTCATCCTCGACATATCCTCGCCGGGCGGCTCCACCGTCGGCGGCGAGGTCATGTACGATGCCGTGCGCAAGCTGGCCGCCCAAAAACCCGTCGTCGCCAGCGTCGGCACGCTCGCCGCCTCGGCCGCCTACATGATCGCCTGCGGCACGGACCAGATCGTCGCGCGCCGCTCCTCCATCGTCGGCTCCATCGGCGTGCTGTTCCAGTATGGCGACGTGTCGGAACTGCTCAACAAGATCGGCGTCAAGGTCGATGCCATCAAGTCCTCGCCGATGAAGGCCGAACCCTCGCCGTTCGCGCCCGCCAGCGAGGAGGCCAAGCAGATGATCGGCCGCGTCATCACCGACTCCTATGAATGGTTCGTCGCGCTCGTCGCCGAGCGCCGCAAGCTGGAGCCGTTCAAGGCGCGCCAACTCGCCGACGGCAGCATCTTCACGGGCGCGCAGGGCCTGGCAAACGGGCTCGTCGACCAGATCGGCGGCGAAGATGTGGCCAAGGATTGGCTCGAAAAGCAGAAGTCCATTCCGGCCGATCTGAAGATCATCGACTGGCTGCCGGAACGTGAAGGCAGCGGCATTTTCGGCAATGTGGCCGGCCTGTCGCAGATGATCCGATTCTTCGGTGGCCAATCCTCCGAACTCGAATTATTGAAATTGCGGGAGATACTCTCAGAAAGTCTGTTTCTTGACGGTCTTGTCTCGGTGATGCAGACTTCACAACCGGCATTCGAGAGGTTGCGCAAATGATCAAATCAGAACTCGTCGAGGCTATTGCACTCAAGAATCCTCATCTGTACCAGCGCGATGTCGAAAACATCGTCAACGCCATCCTCGACGAGATCACCGTGGCGCTTTCGCGCGGCGACCGCGTCGAGTTGCGCGGGTTCGGGGCATTCTCGGTGAAGAACCGGCCGGCGCGCACGGGCCGCAACCCGCGCACGGGCGTCAAGGTCGAGGTCGACGAGAAGTGGGTGCCGTTTTTCAAGACCGGCAAGGAATTGCGCGAACGGCTGAATGGCAGCTAGACTGCCGGCCGCCGCGCCGGTCAATGGCCGGCGCAAGTGTGGCCATGCTATTGCATTGAAGGGGATATCTCCGTGAGAAGGTTGCTGTGGTTGTTCGTTGCCGTGCCGGTCGCGGTGCTGCTGATCGTCTTTTCCGTGGCGAACCGCGCACCCGTGACCATGCTGCTCGATCCGTTCTCGCGCGAGAACCCGGCCATCGCTGTTACGCTGCCGTTCTTCGTGTTCATATTCGCAGCCTTCGTGACCGGGCTGCTGATCGGCGGCTCTCTCATCTGGCTGAGCCAGGGCCGCAACCGCAAGGAAGCGCGCAAGCAGGCCATGGAGGCCAGGAACTGGCGCGCCGAGGCCGAGCAGCAGCGCAATCGCGCCGACGCGCTGCTCCAGGCGAGCCAGGGAATCTCGACCAGCACGCTGCCGGTTCCCGCAAACCGCGATCGTGCCGCCTGAAAGCTCCGTCAGGCTTGGCTTGTCGCGCCGCCGCCCGGCGAAAGCGTGTCGGTGAAATTCTGGAAGAACTGGTCGGCGAGTTTCTTGACCGTGGAATCGATCAGCCGCGAGCCCAGCTGCGCAAGCTTGCCGCCGATCTGCGCCTTGACGGCATAGGAAAGCTTCGTGCCCCCGGGCACTTCGTCCAGCGCCACATCCGCGCCGCCCTTGGCGAAGCCGGCAATGCCGCCCTTGCCCTCGCCGGCGATTGTGTAGCTCACCGGCGCGTTGATGTTTTCCAGCCGCACCTCGCCGGTGAACTTCGCCTTTACCGGACCGATCTTGGTGACGACCGTCGCGGTCATTTCCGTGTCGGAGAGTTTTTCCAGCGATTCGCAGCCGGGAATGCAGGCGCGCAGCACGTCGGCGTCGTTCAGCGCCTCCCATACCTTTTGCCGCGGGGCGGGAATGATGTATTCGCCGGTGAGATCCATGAAAGTGCAGCTCCTTGGGTTTGCCGCAGCTTGCATCACCAGCCTTTGGGTGACAAGCGCGCCATCTTTGGGTTTTGTCCGCGACCGATTTACAGTAGGTCATTGACCGGTGACCATTATCATTTTGAATGAAGACGCGCTTGACCCAGCCTGACCGACCTTTACCGGGAACATCGAACGAGCGGCCGGCCCGCCGCGCGCCGGCGGCAAACCGCCTTGCCGAAAGCGCGCCCGTTATTCTGGAGGCCGCGCCCGACCGCAATTATGCGCTGGTCGACAGCGGCAATGGCCGCAAGCTCGAACAATACGGCCCCTATCTCATCGTGCGGCCCGAAGGGCAGGCGCTCTGGCGGCCGGCATTGCCCGAAAGCGAATGGCGCAAGACGGACGCGATCTTCACCGGCGATACCGACGAAGACGGCATGGGCCGCTGGCGCTTTCCCAAAACGCCGCTCGGCGAGACCTGGCCGCTCGACTGCGGACGGCATTTCCTATCTCGGCCGCTTCACCTCCTTTCGCCATGTCGGCGTCTTTCCCGAGCAGTCGACGCACTGGCGCTTCATCGAGGAGAGCATCGGCCGCGCGAAGCATCCCGTCCGCATGCTCAATCTCTTCGGCTATACCGGCCTTGCCTCGCTGGTCGCGGCGCGCGCCGGCGCCGAGGTCACCCATGTCGACGCCTCGAAGAAGGCGATCGGCTGGGCGCGCGAGAACCAGGAGCTCGCCGGCATGGAGGCAAAGCCGATCCGCTGGATCTGCGACGATGCGATGAAGTTCTGCGAGCGCGAGGTGCGCCGCGGCAGCCACTACGACGGCGATCGTGCTCGATCCGCCGAGCTATGGCCGCGGTCCCAAGGGCGAGGTCTGGCAATTGTTCGAGGACCTGCCGCCGCATGCTCGACCTCTGCCGCGAGATCCTGTCGGACCGCCCGCTCTTCATCGTGCTCACCGCCTATTCGATCCGGGCCTCCTTCTTCGCCATCCACGAGATGATGCGCGAAACGCTCGGCGACAGGGGCGGCGGCTCGAATCGGGCGAACTGGTCATCCGCACGGAGGGCAGCGCGCGCGCTCTCCACCTCGCTCTTCTCGCGCTGGATAGCGCCATGAACGACGACGCCGCGCGCCGGCCAGGTCAAGGAAATCACCACGCTCGCCAATCCGGTGATCAAGGATATCCAAGGCGCTCGCGCTGAAGAAGAACCGCGAGCCAGCCCGGCAGCTTCATGGCCGAGGGCATGAAGCTCGTCATCGATGCGCTCGACGTCGGCTGGTCGATGCATGTGATGATCTACGCCAAGCGCATGGCGCACGAGCCGCATCTGCAGGCGGCGGCCGCACGGGCGCGGGCGCGCGGCGCGCTGATCCTCGAAGTCAGCGAAAAGGTGCTCGGCACGATTATCGCGCCGCGACAATCCGCAAATGGTGATCGGCGTGTTCGGCCAGCGCTGGGCCGAACTTTCCGCAATCCGTGCCAAGGATAACGACGTCTGGGTGGCGCTCGACCGGGTGCGCGACCCCGGCAATCTCGGCACGATCATCCGCACCGTCGATGCGGTCGGCGCGAAGGGCGTCATCCTCGTCGGCGAAACCACCGATCCCTGCGCGCTGGAGACGGTGCGCGCCACCATGGGCTCGATCTTCGCCGTGCCGATTGCCCGCGCCACGCCGGCGCAATTCCTCGCCTGGCGCAAGATCCTGGCCGGGGATGGTCGTCGGCACGCATCTGAAGGGCGCGGTCGACTACCGCGAGCCGGATTACTCCGGCAAGCCCGTGCTGCTGCTGATGGGCAACGAGCAGCAGGGCCTGCCCGACGAACTTGGCCGCCGCCTGCGACCGGCTGTGCCTCATCCCGCAGGCCGGCGCGCCGATTCGCTCAACCTTGCCGTCGCCACCGGCGTCATGCTGTTCGAGGTGCGCCGTGCCGCACTGAAGGTGGGTCCGCAATGAGCCGCTGGAGCGCGGCCGCGCTGGTTCCCCTGCTGGTCGCCCTCGACCAGCGGACGAAATACCTTGTCGAGACCGGCCTGCCGTTGCAGCAACCGGTGCCGGTCATTCCTTTCCTGTCGCTGTTCCGCACCTACAACACCGGTATCGCCTTTTCCTTCCTTTCGGGCCTCGACGACATGGCGCTGGTCGCGCTCACGCTCGCCATCAGCGCCTTCATCCTCTACCTTTGGTACCGCTCTGACGCACGGCAGCTGTGGGCGCGCGTCGGCTACGCCTTCGTGCTCGGCGGCGCCGTCGGCAATCTGATCGACCGCGTGCGGCTCGGCCATGTCGTCGACTTCATCCTGGTCCATACGCAAAGCTGGTCCTTCGCCGTCTTCAATCTCGCCGATTCCTTCATCACCGTCGGCGCCATGCTGATCATCCTCGATGAGTTCCTCGAGGCGCGGCGCGCCCGGGGCGAGGCGGGCAAGGCGTGATCTTCAATCAGGAAAGGTACGATCATGGCTGACACATTCAGCGCCATTCTGGTCTCGCGCGACGCCGACAAGAAACAGACGGTGGAGACCGTCTCGCTGACCGAGGCCGACCTGATGGAGGGCGACGTCACCGTCAAGGTCGACGCCACGACGGTCAACTACAAGGATGGCCTTGCCATCACCGGCAAAAGTCCCGGTCGTGCGCCACTGGCCGATGGTGCCCGGCATCGATTTCGCCGGCACGGTGGTGAAGTCGCAAAGCCCGGCTGTTCCGCGAAGGCGACCAGGTGCTGCTCAACGGCTAGGGCGTCGGCGAGACCCATTGGGGCGCCTATGCCGGCATGGCCCGGGTCAAGTCCGACTGGCTGATCCCGCTGCCCAAGGGCCTCACCGCCAAACAGGCGATGGGCGTCGGCACGGCAGGCTATACGGCCATGCTCAGCGTCATGGCGCTGGAGCGGCACGGCATGAAGCCGCAGCACGGACCGGCAGTCGTTACCGGCGCGAGCGGCGGCGTCGGCAGCGGTCGCGGTCAGCGCTGCTGTCGCAGCTCGGCTGGCACGTCATCGCCTCGACCGGCCGCTTGGCCGAGGCCGGTTTCCTGAAGGACCTGGGTGCCGCGGAAGTCATCGACCGCGCCGAACTCTCCGAACCCGGCAAGCCGCTCGCCAAGGAACGCTGGGCCGCCGGCATCGACAGCGTCGGCTCGCACACGCTGGCCAACCTGCTGGCGCAGACGCAGTACGACGGCGCGATCGCCGCCTGCGGACTGGCGCAGGGCTTCGACCTGCCGACGACCGTCATGCCGTTCATCCTGCGCGGCGTGTCGCTGCTCGGCATCGATTCGGTCATGGCGCCGACGCGAGCGCCGCATCGAGGCGTGGGACCGCATCGCATCGCAGCTCGACCACAAGAAGCTCGACGCCTTGACCACGACCATCGGTTTCGACGACATCATCGCCGCCGCGCAACGAGATCGTCGCCGGCAAGATCCGCGGCCGCGTCATCGTCGACATGCAGGGCTGACGGATCGAGGGGGAGGAAACACATGAGCGGAACGATTTTGGCCATCGACCAGGGCACGACGTCCTCGCGCGCCATCCTGTTCGACGGCCCGGCCTCGATCAAGGCGAGCGCGCAGCAGGAGTTCACGCAGCATTTCCCGCAGTCGGGCTGGGTCGAGCACGACCCCGAGGAGATCTGGCAAAGCGTCGTCGCCACCATCAGCGGGCGCATCGCCAAGGCCGGAATTTCGACCGCCTCGGCATCGCCGCCATCGGCATCACCAACCAGCGCGAGACGACGCTGGTCTGGGACCGCAAGACCGGCAAGCCGATCCACAACGCCATCGTCTGGCAGGACCGGCGCACCGCGCCACTGTGCGCGCAGCTGAAGGCAGATGGCCTCGAACCGCTGTTCACCGCCAAGACCGGCCTGCTGCTCGACCCCTATTTCTCCGGCACCAAGATCCGCTGGATCCTCGACAATGTCGAGGGCGCGCGCGCAGGCGGCCGAGCGCGGCGAACTCGCCTTCGGCACCATCGACACCTTCCTGCGTCTGGCGGCTGACCGGCGGCAAGGTCCACGCCACCGACGCCACCAATGCCTCGCGCACGCTGCTCTACAACATCGCACGAAAGGCGCTGGGACGAGGAACTGCTCGCCCATGCTCGGCGTGCCCGCACGCCATGCTGCCGGAGGTGCGCGACTGCGCCGCCGATTTCGGCGACGACGCTGCCCGACTCTTCGGCGCCGCGATCCCGATTCGCGGCATCGCCGGCGACCAGCAGGCGGCGACCGATCGGGCCAGGCCTGCTTTGCGCCCGGCATGATCAAGTCGACCTACGGCACCGGCTGCTTCGCGCTGCTGAACACCGGCGCCGGACATGGTGCTCTCGAAGAACCGGCTGCTGACCACCATCGCCTACCGACTCGACGGCAAGACCACCTATGCGCTGGAGGGCTCGATCTTCATCGCCGGCGCCGCCGTGCAATGGCTGCGCGACGGGCTGGGCATCATCGACGCAGCGTCCGAGACGCGGCAAGCTCGCCGCGCAGGCCGACCCGACGCAGGAGGTCTATCTGGTGCCCGGCCTTCACCGGCCTCGGCGCGCCCTATTGGGACGCGCGATGCGCGCGGCGCGATCTTCGGCCTGACCCGCAATTCCGGGCCCGCCGAATTCGCCCGCGCCGCGCTTGAATGCGTCTGCTACCAGACCCGCGACCTGCTCGAGGCCATGCAGGGCGACTGGAAGCCTACGGGCGAAACCGTGCTGCGCGTCGACGGCGGCATGGTCGCCAGCGAACTGGACCATGCAGTTCCTCGCCGACATTCTCGACGCCCCGGTCGACCGGCCGAAAATCCTCGAGACGACCGCGCTCGGCGCCGCCTGGCTCGCCGGTTCGCAGGCCGGCGTGTGGCCGGACGAACAGGGCTTCGCGCAGGCCTGGTCGCTCGACCGGCGCTTCGAGCCGTCCATGGAGGCCGATCTTCGCGAACGCAAATATGCCGGCTGGCTCGACGCCGTTTCGCGCACCCTCACGGATCGCGGAGCCTGATGGGGACAAGCGTCACACAAGCGTGTTTTGACCCGCCGCCAGTGGCGCCGCTATGCCGCCACTTCGATGCACCGCGCCGGAGTTCCACGTGAAAGACATGTTGCGTCCGCTTGTTGCAATCCTCGCCCTCGCCGCTTTCGCCACCCCTTCGCGCGCGCTCGATGTGACCGACTGGAAATCCGTGGAGCAGGCTGCTCGCGGCCAGACGGTCTATTTCAACGCTTGGGGCGGCGCGCAGAACATCAACGACTATATCGCCTGGGCCGGCGGCGTGATGAAGCAGCGCCATGGCGTCACGCTCGTTCACGTCAAGCTCGAGGATACCGCAAGCGCCGTCGCCACCATCGTCGCCGAGAAAGCGGCGGGCAAGGACGGTTCCGGCTCGGTGGACCTTGTCTGGATCAATGGCGAGAACTTCGCCTCGCTGAAGCAGCAGGGCCTGTTGCTGACCCCCGGCTGGGCAGACAAGCTGCCGAACTGGCAATATGTGGATCATGAGAACAAGCCCGCCCTGACGGTCGATTTCACCGTTCCCGTCGAGGGGCTGGAAGCGCCGTGGGGCATGGCCAGGATGGTGTTCTTCCACGACACGGCGCGCGGCCTGGAAATGCCGGGCTCCGTTCGCCGAGCTGGTGGAATGGACAAAGCGGCATCCGGGCCGCTTCACCTATCCCGCGCCGCCCGATTTCATCGGCTCGTCCTTCCTCAAGCAGGCGCTGATCGAAAGCGTCGCCGACCGCGCAGTGCTGATGAAGCCGGTCGACGAGGCGACATTTGGCGAAGTGACCGCAGGTCTGTTCGAGCGCCTGGATGCGATGCACCCCAACCTTTGGCGCTCGGGACGCACCTTTCCCAGGAACAAGGAGGCGTTGCGGCAATTGCTCGCCGACAACGAGATCGACATCGCGTTCGCCTTCTCGCCCGCCGAGGCATCGAACGCCATCGCAAACGGGGAGCTGCCCGACACGGTGCGCTCCTTCGTCTTCAAGGGCGGCACGCTGGGCAATGCGCATTTCGTGGCGGTCCCCTACAACGCCACGGCCAGGGAAGGCGCACTGGTGCTGGCCAATTTCCTGATGTCGCCGGAAGCGCAGTTGCGCAAGCAGGACCCCAAGGTCTGGGGCGACCCGACCGTGCTTTCCATGGAGAAGCTGCCGCCGCCCGACCGGGCGGCATTCGACGCTCTTGACCTTGGCGTCGCGACGTTGAAGCCGGCCGAGCTCGGGCCGACGCTCGACGAGCCGCATGCAAGCTGGATGACCCGCATCGAGGAAGAATGGACGCGGCGCTACGGCGTCGCCAACTAGGCATGAAGAAGGGCGCGGCCCTGCTTGCGGCGGCTCCCGCGGCGAGCGTCGCCGTGCTCGTGCTCCCTGTGATATTCGGCCTTGCCGCAACGCTCCTGCCCGCCCTCGGCTATTTGCCGGCGCTCGCGGGAAACACCTTCGGCTTCAAGCCGTTCGCGGACCTGCTGGCCGAACCGGGCATTCTGCGCTCATGCCTCATCAGCTTTTCCGCCGGTCTGGTGACGACCGCGCTGGCGCTGGCCACGGTCGCCGGATTCATCGCCGGCTGGGCGCATACGCGCGCCTTCCGCGTGATCCAGCATCTGCTCTCGCCGCTGCTTTCGGTGCCGCATGCCGCGACGGCCTTCGGGCTCGCCTTCCTGTTTGCCCCGTCCGGCTGGCTGTTGCGGCTGGTCTCGCCGGAACTCACCGGCTTTACCCGCCCGCCCGACTGGCTGATCGTCAACGATCCCCTCGGTATCGCGATGATGGGCGGCCTGTTCGCCAAGGAACTGCCTTTCCTGTTCCTGGTGACGCTGGCCGCGCTGCCGCAGGTGCGCGCCCGCCCTTACGCGGCGATCTCCGCCAGCCTTGGCTACGGCGCCATGGCGGGTTTCCTCATTGGCGTGTGGCCGCGCATCTATCCGCAGATACGCCTCGCGGTGTTTGCGGTGATCGCCTATTCGAGCTCGGCCGTCGATGTCGCGATCATCCTTGGCCCGACGGCGCCCGCCCCGCTTGCGGTGCGGCTGGTGCAGTGGATGAACGATCCGGACCTGTCGATGCGCTTCCAGGCTTCGGCGGGCGCGATGCTGCAGCTTGCCGTCACCCTGTCGGCGCTGCTCGTGTGGGTCGTGGGCGAACGCCTCTGTGGTGCGTTCATGCGTGCGCTGCGCATCAGGGGATACCGCTTTCGCCGCGATGGCGCAGTACGCGCCGTCTTCGCCGCCATTGCGCTGGCGGCCGGCATCGCCGTCTTCGCAGGGCTCTTCCTGCTGGCGCTGTGGTCGCTCGCAGGGCCGTGGAATTTCCCGGACGCGCTGCCGCAATCGCTGACCGCGCGCATCTGGGAGCGGCAGATGCCCATGCTGGGCCGCCCGCTCGCGATCACGCTGCTCGTCGGCCTTGCCGCCACCCTCATCGCCGTCGTGCTGACGCTCGCCTGCCTCGAAAGCGAAGCCCGCACCGGCCGCCGTGCGGGCAAGGCGGCGCTTGCCCTGCTGTATCTGCCCCTGCTGGTGCCGCAGGCCTCGTTCGTGTTCGGCCTGCAGCTCTTGTTCCTGGCAGCCGGTATCGATGCCAGCCTGGCGGCGCTCGTGCTGGTCCATCTCGTCTTCGTGCTGCCCTATGTCTTCCTGTCACTGTCCGACCCCTGGCATGCGTTCGACATGCGCTATGCGCGGGCGGCCCTGTCCATGGGTGCCTCGCCGGCGAAGGTTTTCTTCCAGCTGCGCTTGCCGATGCTGCTGCGCGCCGTGCTCACCGCCGCGGCGGTCGGCTTTGCGGTTTCCGTCGGCCAGTACCTGCCCACGCTGCTGATCGGGGCGGGGCGCTGGCCGACGCTGGCGACGGAGGCCGTGGCGCTTTCCTCCGGCGGTGACAGGCGTGTGATCGGCGTGTATGCATTCGTCCAGCTCCTGCTCCCGATCCTTGGTTTCCTGGCAGCCACCATGATCCCCGCCCTTGTCCATTCCAGCCGACGCGACATGCGGGCCGCTACCTGATGCAGGCGCAGGCCGGCCTGGTGCTGGACAACGTCTCGGTCAGCCTCGGGCAAACCCGGCTGATCGGGCTTTCCGCGCAGGTTCGCCCAGGCGCCGTGCTTACCGTCATGGGCGAATCGGGCTCCGGCAAATCGACACTGCTTGCCTTCATCGCGGGTTTCCTGGAGCCGGAGTTCAAGGCGGCCGGCAAGGTGCTGCTCGACGGTCGCGACATCACCGGCCTGCCGGCAAACGAGCGGCGGACGGGACTGACTGTTCCAGGACCCGATGCTGTTTCCGCACATGAGCGTGGGGGAGAACCTGCTCTTCGCCGTCCATGGCGGCAGCAGTCAGGCGCGCCGCAAGCTGGCCGAGGACGCACTGGCGGAGGCAGGGCTTGAGGGGCTGTTCGATCGCGACCCGGCAACGCTTTCAGGCGGCCAGCGCGCCCGCGTCGCCCTGATGCGCGTGCTGCTGTCGCAGCCGCGTGCACTGCTGCTGGACGAGCCGTTTTCCAAGCTGGACGCGGGAATGAAGAGCCAGATCCGGCAGTTTGTCTTTCGCGAGGCGCGCGAGCGCGGCCTGCCGGTCCTGCTCGTGACGCACGATCCGCAGGACGCCGTCGAGGCCGGCGGCCAATGCATCGAGCTTGGCGCAAATGGCTGACTTGAAGCCTGCCCTGCCGGGCGCCAGCCAGCCCGTTGACGCGGCACTGCCGCAATTGCTGGCTGCGCTTCAAGCCGGATCATCCGCCGTGCTCAGCGCAGCGCCCGGCGCGGGAAAGACGACCCGCGTGCCCTTTGCGCTCGCCGCCGCGCCCTGGTGCGACGGCATGGTCATCGTGCTTGAGCCGCGCCGCATCGCCGCGCGCGCCGCCGCGAGCTACATGGCGGCTCAACTGAAGGAAAGGCCCGGCGAAACCGTCGGCTACCGTGTGCGCCTCGAGAGCCGCGCCTCCTCGCGCACTCGCATCCTCTTCGTCACGGAAGGCGTGTTCGCGCGCATGATCATGGACGATCCGGAACTTTCAGGTGTCGGCGCGCTCATCTTCGATGAATTCCACGAGCGCTCGCTCGATGCCGATCTGGGGCTCGCCCTTGCGCTGGACGTTCAGCGCGCGCTGCGGCCGGAGCTTCGCATCCTCGTCATGTCGGCAACGCTTGAGACCGGGGCAATCTGCAGAATGCTCGGCGATGCGCCGGTGATCGAAAGTCCTGGCCGCTCCTTCGAAGTAGAACTGCGATACGAGGAGCGCGGACCAGCCGAGCCGGTCGAGGACGCCGTGGCGCGAACGGTGCGCCGCGCACTGGCGCAGGAAGAGGGTTCAGTGCTTGCCTTCCTTCCGGGCCAGAAGGAAATCCGCCGCACGGCAGAGCGCCTCGGCGCATTGCCGGCCGATGTGCGGCTGTTCCAGCTCTATGGCGCGGTCGATCCGCGCGAGCAGGACGAGGCCATCCGCCCGCCGGGCATGGGCGAGCGCAAGGTCGTGCTCGCGACCGCCATTGCCGAAACCTCGCTCACCATCGACGGCGTGCGCATCGTCGTCGACAGCGGCCTCAAGCGGGTGCCGCGATACGAGCCGCGAACGGGCCTGACCCGGCTCGAAACTGTGCGCGCCTCGCGCTCGGCCATTGCCCAGCGCGCCGGCCGGGCGGGCCGCACCGCGCCCGGCGTTGCCATTCGCTTGTGGCGCGAGCAGCAGAATTCCGCGCTGCCGGTCTCCGACACGCCGGAAATCCTGGAGGCCGATCTGGCCGGTCTGGCGCTGGACCTCGCCGCATGGGGCGTCGCCGATCCGGCGCAATTGTCTTTCCTCAACCTGCCGCCAGCCCCTGCCTGGGCCGAGGCAATCGAACTTCTGAAGCGGCTCGGCGCGCTTGATGGCGAGGCACGGATCACGCCGACCGGCAAGGCCATGCGCGAGCTGCCACTGTCGCCGCGCTTTGCCCACATGGTAGTCGAGGCGGGGCGGCACGGGCAGGCGCTCGATGCCGCGATGCTGGCCGTGCTCGCATCCGAGCGCGGCCTCGCGGGCAATTCCACCGATCTGGCGCAAAGGCTGGACCGCTTGCGCGTCGAGAAGGGCGAGCGCGCCAATGCCGCACGCGGCCTTGCACGCTCCATCGCCCATGGCCTCGACCATTCACCCAGGTCGGGCCTTTCGGCAGGCGCGCTGCTCTCGCTCGCCTGGCCCGACAGGATCGCCCGGTTGCGCGGCTCTGGAAGCTCGGCTGGCAACGGCGCAGGCTACCGTCTGGCCAATGGGCGCGGCGCGGTGATGGACGAGGCCGAGCCGCTGGCGCGCAGCCAATGGCTGGTGATCGCCGACATGCAAGGCACTGCCGCCGCGCCGCGCATCCTTTCGGCGGCGGCGATCGAACCCGCCGAGATCGAGATGCTGCATGGCGGGGGTTTCGTGACGACCCGCGAGGTGACGCTCGACCCGCAATCGGGCCGGATCAGAGTGCGCCTCATGCGCCGCCTCGGCACGCTGGCACTGGGCGAGACCCCGGGCGAGCTTACGGCCGCCGACGAGCCGCACGCGCTCCTCTTTGCGCATCTGCGCGAGCGTGGCTTCGACGCGCTCGACTGGGGAAAGGCCGCGAGCCGCCTGCGCGACCGGCTGAAATTCCTGCATGGGCGCGATCCTGCCTGGCCCGATGTATCCGATGCCGCGCTGCTGGCGGGCCTCGAGGACTGGCTGCTGCCCTTCCTTGGCTTGCCCAGGGCGCTTTCCGACATCACGCCGCAGCGCCTGCACGAGGGGCTGGCGTTTCTCCTCGCCTCCGCCGGCAAGGGCATGGCAGAGGCGGACCGCAAGGCGCCGGAGCATTTCACCACTCCGGCCGGCTCGCATTTGCCCATCCGCTATGAGGAGAGCGCTGCCTGTCTTGCCGTGCGCGTGCAGGAATTGTTCGGCCTCGCAAGGCACCCGGCGATCATGGATGGCGACTATCCGCTGACGCTGGAACTGCTCTCTCCCGCCCACCGGCCCATACAGGTGACGCGCGATCTCCCCGGCTTCTGGAAGGGCTCGTGGGCCGCCGTGCGCAGCGAGATGCGCGGCCGCTATCCGCGCCATCCATGGCCGGAGGATCCTGCAAACGCCGCGCCGACTACCCGGGCCAAGCCGCGCGGCACCTGAGCGTTTGCCAAACCGGCCGCAAAGCCGATAATCAGCACGCGAACGGAGTGCGCGCATGGTCGACAGGATGACGATGATGAAGCCGGGTGGCCCGCGCCTGCGGCTGGAGACGCTGGTGGCGATCCGCTGGCTGGCGATCCTTGGCCAGACGCTTGCCGTCACCGTCGTCGCCTTCGTGCTGAAATATGATTTCCATCTGTCGCTGTGCCTGGCGCTTATCGCCATATCGGCCTGGCTCAACGTCTTCCTGCGCCTGCGCTATCGAGCGAGCTACCGCCTGCCGGACCTCGCCGCCGTGGCGCTGCTCGCCTACGACATCCTGCAATTGTCTGCACTGCTGTTCCTGACAGGCGGATTGCAGAACCCGTTTTCCGTGCTGCTGATCGTGCCGGTGGTGGTCTCTGCGGCAACGCAGGCTCCCCGTTACATCTTGCCGCTGGGCGGGCTGACCGTGGCCGCCGCCACGCTGCTGGTGTTCTTCCACCAGCCGCTGCCCTGGGAGGCGGGGCGCTCGCTCGACCTCCCGCTGGCCTTGCTTGCCGGCACTTGGGTGGCGATCGTCTCGACGCTGGTCTTCACCGGCGTCTATGCCTACCGCGTCGCCGACGAGGCGCGCAAACTGTCCGACGCGCTAGCCGCGACCGAACTCGTGTTGCAGCGCGAGCAGCATCTTTCGAACCTCGATGGCCTTGCCGCCGCCGCCGCGCACGAACTGGGCACGCCGCTGGCCACCATCGCGCTCGTCTCCAAGGAGATGATGCGCGAACTGGAGCCCGACTCGCCATTGCGCGAGGATGCGAGCCTTTTGCGCAGCCAGGCCGAGCGCTGCCGCCAGATCCTGCAGAAACTATCCTCCCTTTCGGAGGAGGGCGATTCGCATATCGGGCGGCTGGCGCTTTCCTCGCTGATGGAGGAGGTGGCCGCGCCGCACCGCGATTTCGGCGTCGAGCTGATCGTCACGCCGGGCAGCCAGTCCGGCGAGCCGGTGCTTGCCCGCAATGCCGGCATTCTCTACGGCCTCGGCAATCTGCTGGAAAACGCAGTCGATTTCGCCCGCAGCCGCGTCGAGTTCTCCGCCCGCTGGGACGCGGCCACCATCACGGTTTCCATCCGCGATGACGGGCCGGGCTTTTCGCCCAACATGATCGAGCGCGTCGGCGAACCTTTCCTCACCACCCGCAGCCGGGATCCGGAGGCGACAGGCGGCGGCCTCGGCCTCGGTCTCTTCATCGCCAAGACCCTGCTGGAGCGCTCGGGCGCGGTGGTCGAGTTCGCCAACTCTTCGAGTTCCGACGTGCCGGGTGCGCTCGTCACCATGCGCTGGCGGCGCGCGGAAATCGACCTTTCCACCGCCAGGGAAGGAAGCGGCGCAGAACCTGCAATCGCGGGCTGATCGCCGCGCCCTTTGACAAAACCCTGTCGCTGACACAGAACATGGGCGCGACATCATGGAAGGAAGATCATGCCGGAGACCGCGATTTCCGAAGAACTTGGACAGGACCGCAGCCTGCTTATCGTCGACGACGACAAGCCGTTCCTGACACGCCTTGCCCGCGCGATGGAAACGCGCGGCTTCGAGGTGCAGACCGCCGAGACCGTCGGCGAAGGTGTCGCCGCCGTGCGCGCGCGCCCGCCGGCCTATGCGGTGGTCGACATGCGCCTCAACGATGGCAACGGCCTGGACGTGATCGAGGCCATTCGCGGCAAGCGAACCGACTGCAAGACCATCGTCCTCACCGGCTACGGCAACATCGCGACGGCAGTGACGGCGGTGAAGCTCGGCGCGATGGACTATCTCTCCAAGCCCGCCGACGCCGATGACATCTACATGGCGCTGATGCGCAAGGCCGGCGAAAAGGCCGAGCCGCCGGAAAACCCCATGTCGGCGGACCGCGTGCGCTGGGAGCATATCCAGCGCGTCTATGAGCTGTGCGAGCGCAACGTGTCGGAGACGGCGCGCCGGCTCAACATGCACCGCCGCACCTTGCAGCGCATCCTCGCCAAGCGCGCGCCGAAATAAACTAGTCGCCGTCTATCGCGGAAAGTCCGTGCGGCAGCACGCCGCCGCTTGCCTCGTGATGCGCCAGCACGCGTTCGAGCCGCCAGGCCGCCGCCCGAGCGAAACGCAGCGTCAGCGCCTTGCGCGTCGCGCCCGCCAGATTGCCCTCAAGCGAGCCGCGCAGGATCTCCGCGCCGTAATGATCGGCGACGATCAGCCCCTGTTCGGCGGGGAAGATCTCCTGCGGCACCCCGGCATGGGTCGCAAAGAAAAACTGGTCGCAATGCGCCAAATAGTCCGGCCACTTGCCGTCGGCGCGAAAATCCTCGATCGAGGACTTTATCTCGATGATGGTGAAGCGGCCGCGCCGGTCCATGCCGATGAGGTCGGCCCGCCGCCCGGAGGCGAGCGGCAGCTCGGCGATCAGCGCCATCCCCGCTTCCTGGAAATGCCGGATCACGCCGCGCCGGATCATCAGCGCGCGCTCGGACTGGCGGCCGTCCAGCATCGGATTGTGCGGTGCGAAGTTCACGATGGGCATGGCCCATGGTGCCACAGCCGCGAGGCCCGATGCAATCAAATCAGCCGCGCGCCTTCAGCTCCAGCCGGCGCGCATGCAGGATCGGCTCGGTGTAGCCGTTCGGCTGCGCGCGGCCCTTGAAGACCAGGTCGCACGCCGCCTGGAAGGCGATCGAGCCGTCGAAATCCGGCGCCATCGGCCGGTAGAGCGGGTCGCCCGCGTTCTGCCCGTCGACCACCGCCGCCATGCGCTTCATCGTCTCCATCACCTGCGCCTCGCTGGCGACGCCGTGATGCAGCCAGTTGGCGATGTGCTGCGAGGAGATGCGCAGCGTCGCGCGGTCTTCCATCAGGCCGACATTGTTGATGTCCGGCACCTTGGAGCAGCCGACGCCCTGGTCGATCCAGCGCACGACATAGCCGAGGATGCCCTGCGCGTTGTTGTCGAGTTCCTTCTGGATGTCTTCCGGCGTCCAGTTCGGGCGCGCTCGCGACCGGGATCGACAGGATGTCGTCGAGCTTCGCCCGCGGCGCGGCTCTGCGAGCTCGCCTGCACCGCCGCGACGTCGACCTTGTGGTAGTGCATCGCGTGCAGCGTCGCCGCCGTCGGCGAGGGCACCCAGGCGGTGTTGGCGCCGGCCTTCGGGATGGGCGATCTTCTGCTCCAGCATCGCCGCCATCAGGTCGGGCATCGCCCACATGCCCTTGCCGATCTGCGCGTGGCCCGGCAGCCCGCAGGCAAGCCCGATGTCGACATTCCAGTCCTCGTAGGCCGCGATCCAGGCGGCCTGCCTTCATGTCGCCCTTGCGGATCATCGGCCCGGCTTCCATCGAGGTGTGGATCTCGTCGCCGGTGCGGTCGAGGAAGCCGGTGTTGATGAAGACGACGCGCGTCCTTCGCCGCGCGGATGCATTCCTTGAGGTTGACGGTGGTGCGCCGCTCCTCGTCCATGATGCCCATCTTCAGCGTGTTGCGCGGCCAGGCCCAGCACCTGCTTCGACGCGGCCGAACAGTCTCGATCGGCGAAGGCGACCTCGTCCGGCCCGTGCATCTTCGGCTTGACGATATAGATCGAGCCGGCGCGCGAGTTGGCGCGGCGGCCGTTCGGGCCGATGTCGTGCAGCGCGATCAGCGCCGTCACCATGGCGTCCATGATGCCTTCCGGCACCTCGCTGCCCGTCGCGCGTCGAGGATCGCCGGGTTGGTCATCAGGTGCCCGACATTGCGCACCAGCATCAGCGAGCGGCCCGTGCAGCGTGAGCGTGCGCGCCATCCGGCGCCGTGATAGGCGCGGTCCGGGTTGAGGCGGCGCGTGAAGGTCTTGCCGCCCTTGTCGACCTCCTCGGTCGAGGTCGCCCTTCATCAGGCCGAGCCAGTTGCGGTAGACGGCGACCTTGTCCTGCGGCATCGACCGCGGCGACCGAATCCTCGCAGTCCATGATCGTGGTGAGCGCCGCTTCCAGCACGACGTCGGCAATGCCGGCCGGGTCGTCCTTGCCGATCGCGCTGTGCGCGGTCGATGACGATCTCGACGTGCAGGCCGTTGTTGCGCAAGCAGGACGGCGACCGTGCCGGGCTTGTGCTCGCGCATAGCCGGCGAACTGCTGCGGCGTCTGCGAGGCTGGTGCGCCCGTTGGTCGGTGCTGACAGCGAGCGCGCCGTCGGCGACTGCGAGCCCGGTCGACGTCAGCCCACTTGCCGGCCGCGAGCGGCACGCTCTCGTCGAGGAAATTCTCGCGCCCAGGCGATCACGCGCGCGCCGCGCCGCGGATTGTAGCCCTTGCCGCTTCTCGGCGCCGTCGTCTCGGCGATCGCGTCGGTGCCGTAGAGCGCGTCGTAGAGCGAGCCCCAGCGCGCATTGGCGGCGTTCAGCGCATAGCGCGCATTCATCACCGGCACGACGAGCTGCGGGCCGGCGACGTCGGCGATCTCGGGATCGACATTGGCGGTGGTGACGCTGAAGGCCGGACCTTCGGGCACGAGGTAGCCGATCTCCGTCAGGAAGGCCTTGTAGGCCTCCATGTCGAGACGCCGGTGCCGCGATGCCGCGATGTGCCAGTCGTCGATCTTCGCCTGCAATTCGTCGCGGATCGTCAGCAGTTCGCGGTTGCGCGGCGCAAGGTCGGCGACGATTGCGCCAAAGCCGTTCCAGAAATCCGCGCTTGCAACGCCGGTTCCGGGCAGCGCCTCGCGCTCGATGAATTCGTGCAGCTGGCGGTCGATCTTGAGGCCCGCGATTTCGATGCGATCGCCCATGACGCTATCCTTTGATTGATTTCGGAAAGTCGCGCCTTGGTAACGCAAAAGCGGGGGCTGTCAATCGAGCCTTTGGTGAGCCCTTGGCCCGCTCCTCAGGCTGCCACGCGCTGTCTTGCCTGATAATCGCGCACGAACCGGGCCCCGACCATGCCAACCTCCATCGCGAGCACGAAGATCAGCGGTTGGACCGACCCGAGCCCCAGCGCGGGGATCGCCCCGCCCGGGCAAAAACCGGCAATGCCCCAGCCAATTCCGAACGTCGCCGCGCCCAGCACCAGCGGCTTGTCTATGACGGTCGAGGGCGGCAGGTGGAAAACATCGTCGTAAAGCGGTTTGCTCCGGGCAAGGACGAAGCGGTAGCCAACCATGGCGGTCAGCATTGCCGGGAACATCACGAAGACGAGGCTCGGATCGAACGTGCCGGCGATGTCGAAGAAATTGAGGACCTTTGCCGGGTCCGCCATGCCGGAAATGGCTATGCCGGCGCCGAACACAAGGCCTGCCACCAGGGCTGAAACAATGCGCATGACCTTCTCCTCACAATCCCATGACGTGGCGAACGACGTAGACCGTGGCGAAGGTCGCCGCCATGAAGACGCAGGTCGCGACGAACGAGCGCCGCGAGAACCGCGCCATGCCGCACACGCCGTGCCCGGACGTGCAGCCCGAACCGTAGGTCACGCCGACGCCGACGATCACGCCGCCGACCAGCAGCATCGCCGGCGACACCGGAAAGCTCAACTCGACCGGGACGCCGCTCAGGGCGACCATGATCATCGGCGCGGCGATCGCACCGGCCAGGAATGCCGCGCGCCATTGCCAGTCCCCGTCGCGCTGCACCAGCAGGCCCTTGAAAATGCCGGTCATTCCGGCGATCCGGCCATTGCCGAGCATCAGCATCACGGCCGACAAGCCGATGAGAATGCCGCCGATCGTGGAGGCGAAGGGAGTGAATTGTGTCACGGGAGCATCCTGTTGCGTTCGAACCGGATGCTTATGGCCTGCATGCAAGGGATTGGTAAGGCAGGATTTTGCGCAAATACATTCAATAATGACATTGTAATTCAATTAGCGAATGCTAATATTCAACCCATGCAAATCGAGGTCCTGGAAAAAAACGCCGAACGGGCGTCAGAACTGCTGAGCGCGATGGCCAATCCGCGCCGGCTGATGGTGTTGTGCAAGCTTCTCGATGGCGAGAAGAGCGTCACCATGCTGGCCGCCAGCGTCGGCCTCAGCCAGTCGGCCTTGTCGCAGCACCTGGCCAAGCTCCGCGAGAAGGGCCTCGTCACCACCCGCCGCGATGCGCAGACCATCTTCTACGCCATTTCGTCGCGCGAGGTTCACGACGTGCTTTCAACGCTTTACGGGCTCTATTGCGCGGAGTGACCGCCTCCGCCCGGCCTTTTCCCGATGTTGAACCCCGCCCCGGTTGCCCCCATATATGTGCGGAGCGGAATGCCGTCGGGTTCCGCGATGAAGTTGCTGCCGATGCGCTGGGCGCATCCAGGGACTTTGGAAAGGGAACGGGGGATGACGCGTATCGCAGGGTTTTCCAGCCCGCTTCTTTTAGGCTTCGACGAGATCGAGCGCCTGCTTGACCGTGTTTCCAAGACCACGAGCGATGGATATCCGCCTTACAATATCGAGCGCGTGCGAGCCAACGGGGAACGTCCCGAGACATTGCGCATTACGCTCGCGGTTGCCGGTTTTTCCGAAGATGATCTGGAAATCACCCTCGAGCAGAACCAGTTGTTGATAAGGGGCCGGCAACAGGAAGAGCCGGGCCGCGAATTTCTCCACCGCGGCATCGCCGCGCGCCAGTTCCAGCGGGCCTTCGTACTTGCCGAAGGCATGGAAATAGCCGGGGCGGTTCTGGAGAACGGACTGCTTTCGATCAATCTGACCCGGCACGAGCCGGAGCGGATCGTAAGGAAGATAACGATATCGTCGAAAGCCTGAGGGGTTCGGCGGTTACAGCACGGCGCCATCATGGGCCGAAGGAGTAGTAAGATGCGTCACGAAAAGGAACTTGCTTCCATCACGCCGCAGGAACTGGCGGCAATCGGCGCCGGGCATATCGCCTATCTGCGCGAAATTTCCGGCAAGGAAATGAACGACGCCTTCCCCGGCAAGCTGCAGATCGATCCGGACGTGAAGGTCTGGGCGCTCTTCGGGGCGGACGGTACGCCGATCATGCTTGCGGGCGATGCCGGAGCGGCATTGCAGGGCGCGTTCCAGAACGACCTCCTGCCCGTGGCGATCCACTGATCGCTGATCGCGCACGACAGCGGCGGGCCATCCGGCCCCCGCTTCCTTCCAGTTATCCGCCAGATCAGGCCGCGTTTGACGCCGGACTTGCCGTCAGCAGCGAATAGATCGCAGCGCTGTCATGCGTGTCGCGGATCTTGTCGATGATATCGCGCTCGCGCAGTACGCGCGCAATCCGCGCCAGCGCCTTGAGATGATCGGCGCCGGCCCCCTCCGGAGCCAGCAGCAGGAACACGATGTCGACCGGCAGGTCGTCGAGTGCGTCGAAATCGACCGGCCGCTCCAGCCGCGCAAAAATACCCGTGATCCGCTTCAGGCCCGGCAGCTTGCCGTGCGGGATGGCGATGCCGTTGCCGGCGCCCGTCGAGCCGAGGCGCTCGCGCTGCAGCAGCGTGTCGAATATGTCCCGCACCGGAAGGCCGGTCTTCACCGCCGCCCGCTCGGAGAGGTCCTGCAGCAGTTGCTTCTTCGAATTGCTGCGCAGCGACGACAGCACGTCTTCAGGGGAAATCAGATCGCCAAGATTCATGCGACAGTCCTTTGAGGCAACGGCCTTCGGCAAACCGAAAGGGCCTGCCGATGCGGTCTTACGTCTGCGCGTTCAGCTTGCTTTCGAGGGGTCTATCCAGCCGACATTGCCGTCGGACCTGCGATAGACGACATTGGTGCGGCCATTGGCGGCATTGGTGAAGACGACGAGCGGCTTGTCGGTGAGGTCAAGCTGCATTACCGCGTCGGCAACGGTTTGCGTGAGGACATTGGTGGACATTTCGGCGATGATCGCAGGCGCGAAATCGACCGCGACTTCCTCGTCGGCCTCGGGAGCCGCCATCACCGTATAGGCTGCCTCCTCGGCTGCCGGACGCCCGCGCGCGGCGCCGTGATAGTCCTTCAGCCGGCGCTTGTAGCGGCGAAGGCGCTTCTCGATGCGCTCGGCAGCGTCCTCGAACACGGCGGTCGGCTCATGCCCGGTGGCGGTTGCCTGCAAGACGACGCCGGTGTCGAGGTGAATGGTGCAATCGCACTCGAAGCCGCGCACCGATTTTTCCAGCGTCACCGAGCCCGAATACCCGCCCTCGAAGTATTTCTCCAGCACGTCGCCTATCCGGCTTTCGATCCGGCTGTTGAGCGCTTCGCCGAGATTCATGTGCTTTCCGGAAATTCGAAGGCTCATTGGAAATGCTGCTCCATTGCGATGCTGCTTGTCACGCAACTCTAGTCCGGCTTCGTCACGCTGACGATAGCCTGCCGCGTTTATACCCGGTTCGCACGGTGTGAGAAATCTCCCACCCGCTTCTGGCTGCTTGTCGGTTGCAAGGATCAGCTATCGTTGCGACACGGCCCTGCCGTTCATGGCAGCCCTGCTGCCTGTCGACGGCGCGCTTCTAGGGGCAGCGGGCTTGCTTGTCAAGGCAAGCGGCCCGCTGGCGCGCCCGCCTGCCGCTCAAACTGCCTCCTGAGTTGAAAAGGCCAACTTTTCCCGCCTGCGTTGCACAGACGAGGGAATGCTCATCGATTCGCGGTACTTCGCCACCGTGCGCCGGGCGATGTCGATGCCGCTTTTCTTCAGGATATCGACGATGGCGTCGTCAGACAGCACGTCGCGGCCGCTCTCGCCATCGACCAGTTGGCGGATGCGGTGGCGCACCGCCTCGGCCGAATGCGCCTCGGCGCCCGTATTGGAGGCGATGGCCTGCGTGAAGAAGTACTTGAGCTCGAACAGGCCTCGCGGCGTCATCATGTACTTGTTCGACGTGACGCGGCTCACGGTCAATTCATGCATCTTTATCGCGTCCGCCACCGTCTTGAGGTTCAGCGGGCGCAGATGCTGCACCCCATGGGCCAGGAACATGTCCTGCTGCTTCACGATCTCGCTGGCGACCTTCAGGATCGTCTGCGCGCGCTGGTCGAGGCTGCGCACCAGCCAGTTGGCGTTCTGCAGGCAATCGGCCATGAAGGTCTTTTCAGCCTCGTTGCGGCAGGCCCGCGATACCGTGGCGTGATAGCTGCGGCTCACCAGCACACGCGGCAGCGTTTCCGAATTCAGCTCGATGGCCCAGCTTCCGTCCGGCTGCGCGCTGACATGCACGTCCGGCACCACGGCCTGCACCGGCGCATGGTCGAAGGCGCTGCCCGGACGCGGCTCGAGCTCGCGGATTTCCTGCACCATCTCGACCATGTCCTCGCGGTCGACGCCGCAAAGCCTTGTCAGCTCGGCAAAGTCGCGCCGCGCCAACAGGTCGAGATTGGCCAGCAGCGCCGCCATGGCGGGATCGAGCCGGTTCTTCTGCGCAAGCTGGATCGACAGGCATTCGGCAAGGTTGCGCGCGCAAACGCCGGGCGGGTCGAAGCCCTGTATCGTCGCGATAACGCTCTCCACGCGCGCCTCGCCGATGCCAAGCGTCGTGGCGATCTCCGTTGTCTCGCGCCGCAGATAGCCGTCGTCGTCCAGCGAATCGACGATTTCAGCCGCGATCAGGCTGTCCACGTTGTCCTTGAAGGCAAATGCCGCCTGGGCGCGCAGGTGCTCGGCCAGCGTGACCTGCGCGGCGCACCAGGCGTCGAGGTCCGGCGCCTCCCCATCGAGGCTGACGGTCGAGGCGGGCGACTTCCACGGGTCGGCAAGCGGCGGGGTCGCTTCGCGCTCCCCCGGTGTCGTCTCGAACACGTTCTCGAGCGATGTGCCGAGATTCTCCTCGAGCGCCGCGGTGCTGGTATCGAGCTCGGCTCCGATCCTTTCGGCCGGCACGTCGCCATCGCCAGTCTCGCCCATGGCCATGGGCAGCTCGCCGGAAATTTCCGGGCCCTCGCCCTCGGCGAGCTCCAGCAGCGGGTTCTTCTCGATCTCGCGGGCGATGAAGGCCGACAGTTCCAGGTGGCTGAATTGCAGCAGGCGAATCGACTGCATCAGCTGGGGCGTCATCACCAGCGATTGCGATTGCCTGATCTGTAGCTTGGCGGAAAGCGCCATCGTGGCCTGCCCCGGACTGGAAACATCTAACCGGTTGTCGGGTTGCCACGATTGTGGTGGCCCGCTTCTTGCTAGCCTAATAACATCATCAAGTCATCAAAGTGTAAACTGCTCGCCCAGATAGGTGCGCCGCACATCGGGGTTGCGGACGATCTCGTCCGGGCGGCCATGGGTCAGCACCGTTCCATGCGCGATGATGTAGGCCCGGTCGATCAGTCCCAGCGTTTCGCGCACATTATGGTCGGTGATCAGCACGCCGATGCCGCGCCGCGTGAGGTGGCGCACCAGTTCCTGTATGTCGCCCACGGCAATCGGGTCGATGCCCGCGAAAGGCTCGTCGAGCAGCATGAAGGATGGCCGCGTGGCCAGCGCGCGGGCGATTTCGCACCGCCGCCGCTCGCCGCCCGAAAGCGCGATGGACGGGCGACTTGCGCAGGTGCGAAATGTGGAATTCCTCGAGCAGCGCGTCGAGCTGGCGCTCGCGCTCCTTCTTGCTCGGCTCCACGATCTCCAGCACGGCGCGGATGTTGTTCTCGACCGAAAGCCCGCGGAAGATCGATGCCTCCTGCGGCAGGTAGCCGATGCCGAGCCGCGCGCGCCGGTACATCGGCGTCTGGGTGATGTCGTGCCCGTCGAGTTCGATCGCGCCCCGCATCGGCCTGCACGAGCCCCGTGATCATGTAGAAGCAGGTGGTCTTGCCCGCGCCGTTGGGTCCGAGCAGCCCGACCGCCTCGCCGCGCCGCACGCCGATGGAGACGCCGCGCACGACCTGCCGTCCCTTGTAGGCCTTCTGCAGCCCGTAGACGGCCAGAACCCCTTCGCGCGACATCGGCCTGCGCGTTCCGTTCGCCTTGGCTGCGTCCGGATTTGCCGCCGCATTGGACCGTTGACCGGCGGAGGCGGCCTGCGCGCCCGCTCCGTTCGCCTTCCCGCGCCGCGGCAGTGCATTCCCGATGGTGGCAAACGCGCCGGAGATTGCGCGGGCAATGGCGGCCCATGCGCCGCGAAGGCGCGCGCCAAGACCGCCGGAGACCGGCTTGCGCTGACGGCTGTTCCCGGCGGACTTCACTGCTGCCCCCGGCTCCCGTTCACTGCTTCGCGGCCGGCTTGGTTCCGGTCGCGCGGTCGATCAGGACCTTCACCCTGCCGCTGCCGCCGGTATTGCCGCAAGGCTTCACGTCGATGTTGTTGGTCTTCATGTTGATGGTGATCAGGCAGCCCGTGATGATGTTGTTGCCCTGGCTGACGGAGACATTGCCCGACAGGCTGGCAATTTGCGAGTCCATGTCGACGATCGCCTTGTCGGCCGATGCGACCTGGTCGTTGGATTGCACCGCGACGCCGCCCGACGCCTCGATCTTCTTCACATTGCCGCCAGGCCCGGCCTTGCCCTGCGAATCGCGGGCATAGAGCACCTTGAGGTTCTTGGTGCGCATCAGCGTGGAGCCCTGCGTCACCGCGACATTGCCCGAGAACACCGCCGTGCCGTCCTTGTCGGCAACCTCCAGCCGGTCGGCCTCGATCTGGATAGGCTCGTCCGAATTCGACATGCCGTCGAATGCGCCGCCAAAGGTCTGCGCCGCCGCCGGCGCGCCGGCCAGCAGCGCCAGCGAAACCATCAGGGCCATGCCGCCCTGCGGCATGCAGTTGATCAAGAATTTCATTCCGTCGCGCCACTCTTGTTCTTGGCTGCTTCCTTGGGGTCGATGGGCATGAGTGTCATCCTGACACGGTTTTCGAAGATGATCCTGTTGCCCTTGTCCTCCACCGTCAGCGATTGCGCGCTGATGCGTGCGCGTCCCGTATCGATGGAAACCGGCTCCTTGGTGACGAGCCTGCCCGATTCGATGTCGATGGACGCGCCTTCCATCCGCAGCGACATGCCGTCCTTGGTATCTACAGCAACCTTGCCCGACAAATCGAGTGTTTTCGCCACGCTGTCATAGATGCCGACGCCGGCGGTGACGGCAGCCGAGTTCTTGTCGTCTATGGTGAGGTTGCCCCGGATCGTTTCCAGCGTGATGCGCGTCGGGCGCTGCGCATCCTGCACCGCCCGCACGGCCGTCAAGGTGTAAGGCCGGTTCTTCGAATCCGTGCCCGCGATCTTCGGATTGTTCATCACCAGCTTGCCGTCGACGATCTTCGCCTCGCCCGGATCGATCGAGGGCAGCGCCAGCTGCGAATAGACGTAGGCGGCGACGATGAGAACGATGGCGAGAACGCCGCCGAGCGGCAAGGCGAGTTTGAGAAACCGCACGCGGCGGCTGTGGCGCTGCGCCCGCGCAAATTCCGCCGGCGACCGCCCCGCCGTCATGAAATCCATGCCTGAACCGGTGGCGGGACGTACCTGCGGAACCTCGGGGCGCGGCGCGCGCGGCTGCTGCCCCACGCCGCCCAAGGGCGCTCCACCCGTGCCGCTCATGCCTGTTTGCGAATGGCTCAAGGTTCGCCCGAAGTTTCAGCGGCCAATTTCCATGCCTTTTCGAGATGGACGCGCTCCCTTAGAAAGGGAGGTTTCCCCTGTGGCGCAGGGCCACTGCACCGTTGCGGCAAAAGGCCGGCATGCCGCCGCACTGCATGTGCCCTGCTCTAGGCGCAACCAATTTGTTTATATTAGGGCGAAAGCCCTTGTCATTCCAGCGCCATGCAGGCGGCCTGCGCCGGGACAAGGCCTCACGAATGCGAGAAGATGTCTTCCTCCGGCCATCCGGCGAGGTCGAGCCGCGCCCGCCATGGCAGGAAATCGAAGGCTGCCTGGGCAAGTTCGACCCGGCCCTCGCGCACCAGGCGCTCGTCCAGCTTCGCTTTCATCTGGTGCAGGTACAAGACGTCCGATGCCGCGTATTCCAGTTGCGCCGGAGACAGTTCGCCCGCGGCCCAGTCCGAACTTTGCTGCTGCTTCGACATGTCGATGCCCACGAGATCGCGCGCAAGATCCTTGAGACCGTGCCGGTCGGTGTAGGTGCGGGTCAGCCGCGAGGCAATCTTGGTGCAATAGACCGGCCCGGCGAATGTTCCGAACGCATGGGCAAGCACCGCTATGTCGAAGCGTGCAAAATGGAAGATCTTGAGCCGCAGCGGATCGGCCAGCAGCTTTTCCAGGTTCGGGGCGGAGGTCTGCCCCTTGGCGATCTGCACGACGTCGGCGGTTCCATCGCCCGGCGAAAGCTGTACGACGCAAAGCCGGTCGCGCAGCGGATTGAGCCCCAGCGTCTCCGTGTCGATGGCGGCGCTTTCGCCGTAGCGGTCCAGATTGGGCAGATCGCCCCGGTGCAGCCTGATGGTCATGTCTGTTGCCCGTGATGTGTGGCGAAACTGTTTGAACCATCTGCACGCCGCGCGCAACTGCGCCACGGCATCCAAAACGGCCGATTTTGTCCGGTTTTGCAGCATGCTAGCGTTCTTCACTTGACTTTTTGCCGCTTCGGGGTCGCTCTGTTACGAGCGACGCTGCTTTTTCAAGCCGCCGCCGAAAAAGGCCGGCAACAATGGCAAGTCATTATTTTGCAGTGGGCCAACCGGTCCGCCTGAAGACAGGGCGGACCAGACCGGGCAGCAAGGACATCTACAAGATCACCGCGGTCTTGCCGGTGCTCGGCACGTTGCCGCAATACCGCATCCGCAGCGAAACCGAGCGGCACGAGCGCGTGACCACCGAAGACCAGCTGGTCGCCATTCCACAAGAGCCGGGCGAGATTGCCCCGGAGCAAACCGTCAGCACAGAGCAAGGGGAAGATTCGATGGCCAAGGGTCAGCAACGCAAGACCAAGGAAACGCGCAAGCCGAAGAAGGACACCAAGGCGGCAAAGGTAGAGACGGGCTTTTCCGTCCAGATGAAGCGGGCCGAGTCCTCGATGACCAAGCCCGGCAAGAAATGACGCAAGAGCCGCCGCGACGTTCGCGCGGCGGCTTGTTGGTCCGCTAAATTCTCAGTCGCCCGAGACTTCCCAGCTGGCGTCGGGGTTGAACGTCTCCATCGCCTCGGCGATCTTGGCGGTGTCCGCGCCAAGGTCCTTTTCGTAGACGATGCCGGCCTGGTTGACGACGAAGGTGCTGACGCCCGGTCTCGGCATAGTTCACCGGCCATGCGACCAGCGCGAAGCCCGCGATCATGTTGCCGTTGATGACGTAGTCGTATTTGCCGCCGGCGATGTTCTCGCCCTGCCGCTTCAGGATCTTGAAGTGGTAGCCGAAATAGCCCTTGCCCTCCTTCGACTTGTCGAGCGCCGCCTGGTTGATCGCCGCCCCGGCCGGGCTTTCGCCATCGCCCTGGTCGGCCGGCCAGTAGAGCCCGTCGGTCAGGCCCTCGCTGCTGACGAGCTTTTGCGCATATTCCAGCACGCCGTCGCCGTCATGGTCGAGCGTCAGCGTAGTCCTGCTGCGCATCGACATAGGCACGCGCGGTCGCGATCGCCTGCAATTCGTTCTCGCCGACGCGCCGGTTCACGATCTCCTCGAGCCCGGCATAGGTGGCGAAGGCCCACTTGCCGTCGTCCAGCTCTTGTGATCGGGAAGGGGAATGGCCAGACTTCCGTGCCGATGGTGACGATGCGGGTGCCCTCGCCCTCCTCGCGCACGCTGACGAGCTCGGCCGCGTCGTCGCGGATTTCCGCGAGCCGCTCGCTCAGGCCTTCGGCCTTTTTCAGCGCCTCGAGATCGAGCCCGAGCAGCTTGCCGATGGCGTCGCGGCGTGTCGGACGCAATCGCCGTCTTGAACGCGGCGACCGCCTCGTCGGGCGTGGCGAATTCCGTCGGATCGTCGCCGACGAAGCGCTCGATCGAGCTCTGCGCGGTTTCCGCGGCCCGCGGGAACGCGCGGCGCCGCAATGATGGCCGTGCCGAGCAGCAGGGCGATGATGGTGTTGCGATGAATGGTCATGGTCTTGCCCTCTGGTTCCCTGCTCAACGACGTCCGCCGCCGCCCCGGCCACCGCCGCCGCCTTGCCGCCACCTCCGCCGCCTCCGCCGCGCTTGACCTGCTTGTGGCCGCCGCCGCCGCCGCGATCGGCGTCCGGCCGTTTTGCGCCGCCGCCGCCCATGCTCTTGGCGCCGCGATTGGAGCTGCATCTTGCGTTGCCTTGCCACGGCCCTTGTCGCCCATCGGCGAAACGTCCTTGGGCTGCGGTTGTCGGGCTGCGAGGCAGGCTTCGGCTTGCCGACCGGCCGGTCGAGTCGATCGTCTGCGCGCGCCGCCTTGTTGCCGCCCTTGCTGCCAAGATCGGCCTTGTTGCCGCCGCGCCCGACCACGCCTTGCCGCCCTGACCGCCGAGCTTGTTGCCGCCGCCCTGGCCGGCCTTGTTGCCAAGATCGCCCTTGTGGCTCGGCCTTCAGGCCTTCGAGCGTGCTGCTGCGAACATCCTTGACGCTGCTTGTCCAGCCGGCGGCGGCGGGTGGTGGGACGCGTCTTGCTGACGTCGCGCGCCTTGGTCTGCGAGGTTGTTGCGTTCGTTCTGTCTTCAGGTTGTTCTTGATCTGACTTGTTGTCGATCTTGGTGAACTGGTTCTTGTCGATGTTGATCTTGCTGCGATCGACGTTCTTCCAGTCGACGTCGTTGATGTTGACCTTGCCGTTGAAGTCGACATTGTTGAAGCAGTTGTTGCAATCGATGTCGATGTCGTTGCCCCAGTCGTTGCCGCCCCAAACGCCCCAGTCGTCCCAGTCGACGGCGGCCGCCCAGACGGCGCCGGTCACGACGCCGGCGAAGAACGGCGCGATCGGATCGTAGTAATGCGGATAGCGGATCGGGATAATAGGCGATCGGGCGCCGCAACATAACCGGGCTCATAGAGCATCGCCGGTTCGTATTGCGGAACGTAGATGACCTCCGGCTGCGCCGGCTGGATGACGATCGTTGTCCTTCTGCTGCGACCACCGTCACCTTGTCGTCGGTCTTGATCACGCCCTGCGCCACGGCGCGTCTCGCGCAATTGCTGGATCGCGACGAGCACGTCCTTCTGCTGGTAGCGAGATGGCCTCGCCCAGCATCTGCGTCCAGTCGAGGTCGTCGCTCATCATCTGTGACGATCTCGGGATAGTTCAGCAGCGAGACGACGCTGCCGTCCCATTCGGCCTTCGGCTTGCAGGTCTTGGCTTCTTCGCGACTTGGTCGAGATAGCGCTGCGCCTCGACGATCTGCAGCGGATAGAGCGAGGCCGCCGTGATCACCGCGACCAGTTCGTCGGGATAGAGCGCGATGCGCGCCACCAGGATTTCCAGTTCCTCCGGCGCTCAGCGGCTCGGGCGATTCAGCCTGCGGTGCGGCAACGGCAGCCGCCTGTTCCTGGGCTTGCGCGGTTACCGGCATGCCGCCAAGAACCATGCCGGCGCCGTAAAGGGCGAGCGCCAGCGTCAATCCTGATCCAGTTTTCATCAAAAACCCCTCTCGACTGGCCGCGCTTCATCGCGGCCAACATGAACGCACCGCAAGCGGGCGCTGTGCCCAGGCTGCCCTTCCTTGTTGCATGAATTCAATAACCACAGGTTATCGAAGTATTTCTGCAAAAGGATGCAGTCTTGGTGCGGTTACCGTGCAGCACGTCTACATGATGTGTGTGAAATATTGCAAGCATTGGCTGGCCGAAAAATGACTATCCGCATTGTGCCGTCCTGTAGTCGGCGGTCACGATCAGGTAGTCTTGGGATAGAGCACGACCTTGGTGTCCAGCGGCACCTGGTCGTAGAGTTCGATGATCTGTTCGTTGATCAGCCGCGCGCAGCCATTGGAGACCGCGGTGCCGATGGTCTCGGGCTGGTTGGTGCCATGGATGCGCAGGAAGGTGTCGCCCTTCTCCTTGGTAAAGAGATAGAGCGCCCGCGCGCCCAGCGGGTTGTCCTCTCCGCCCGGCATGCCGTCCGCGTACTTGGCGTATTTCTCCGGATCGCGCTCTATCATCGCCTGCGTCGGCACCCAGCTCGGCCACTCCTTCTTGGCGCCGACGAAGAACGTGCCGGGCTCGTACAGGCCGGGCCGGCCGATCCCGACGTAATAACGGATCGCCTGTCCGCGGGTCAGCGTCCACAGCAGCACGAAGTGATCGGGCAGCACGTGGATTTCGCCCGGACCGACATCTCCGTCGAAGCGCACTATCTTGGGCTCCAGCTGCTCCGCTGTCATGCCTTGCGCCTTTTTCTTCCGCGCCGCCTCTGCGGGCATGACGCCCATCGCCATGGCGGCGAGGCCGGCAGCGGTGAAATGTCGGCGGCTGATCATGTGCAAACTCCTGCGATTCTCATGGGCGGGGTTTCATTGCGATGGCGCCGAATTGGCGCTGCGGTGCAACATTGGCGCAAGAATTTAGCCATATTCTGGCGCCGCCGCACGCTGACGGCATTTTCTTTCCGGCCAGGAAGGCTCGCCCAGTCACGGCCGGCAAACTGCCGTTTCGCCGCAGTTTCCATCCGCCGTGACGGATGCGAAGGTCTGCGGCTGTGTTGCCGCCGAAAGTATTGCAGCGCGCGCCACGATCCTTCCGGTATCGCGTTCTGGAACCGCTGCAATCAAGGTAAGTGCGGCAATTGCCAATAACAACAGGAACGCGAAGCCTCGTACCAACAGCATGGATAACGCTCTCGACCGGAACAATGATCGCCGCCCGATTGCGGCAAGTCAAAATTCGCGGCGAACCGCGATGTTCCATTCCGGATGCAAAAACAACGACCTGCACACCGATCATGGTTAACAGGCGCTGAATTGCCAGAATGGGACGCGTGGTTCTCCTAGCGTAATCCTGGTCTTGTAATACCCAGTTTTGTGCTAATTGAAACAAATGAAAGCAGGAACAGCCAAACCGGATTCGTCGAAAAACTCCACGAGCGAAGCGATCGGGCGGATCGCCGACCTCGCGATGGTGGACTATTCCAGCCTGGTTCGGCGGCGTTTGCGCCGCTTCGCATTCCAGGCCGCGGCAGCCGCCTTCCTGGTGCTGGCGGCGCTTGCCGCGACCGGCGCCGGCGCCGTGGTGCTGGCGCAGCATTATGGCGCCGTGTCTGCCATGCTGATCATCGCAGGTGCGGCGCTTCTGATCGCACTCGCAATATTTCTCGCCGGCATGCTGGCCGACCGGACTGCGCGCCGGACCGAAGCGATGCTGATGGAAAACCGGCGCATGGCCATGGTCGGCGCATTGTCGCTGCTGGCCGGCAAACCGCGCCGTTCCATGACGCTTCTGGTGGTGCTGGGAGCAGTCCTTGCCCTGCGCCGGGTGCTGCTGCGCCGCGGCTGATTTCCCGCTACCCGAACGCCACTTCAAAGTGGCGCCAAAATGCTTCATGCTTCCGTTCAACGAATGACCGGCGGGAGGCAAGGCATGAGCGATGACTGGTACTACGCCCTTGGTCAGGAACGCCAGGGCCCTGTCGGCGAGGGGGAGATGGCGCGACTGGCCGCAAGCGGCGCGATTACCCGGCAGACCCTCGTCTGGCGACCCGGCATGGAAGGGTGGGAGAGCGCGCAGGAGGCCTTGCCGCCGCATATGCGCCCGGCCGGCTGGACCGGTGCTGACGCGGCAAGCCCTCCACCCATGACGACCCGCCCCGGCACGACGATCGCGGCAGATTTTCCGCAGGGCCAAACGCAATACCATCCGACGGGATTTCAGGATTGTGTGCGAACCGTCTTCCAGCGATACGCGACCTTCACCGGGCGCTCGCGCCGGCCGGAATACTGGTGGTTCGTCCTTTTCAACCTCATCGTCTCTCTGGTGCTGGGCATCGTCAGCGGCATTCTCTTTCGCGATGAGGCCGACATTCTGGGCGCCATATACAATCTTGCGGTGCTGGTGCCCTCGCTTGCCGTCAGCGTCCGGCGCCTGCACGACACGGGCCGCACCGGATGGTGGCTGCTGATCGCGCTCATTCCCATCGTCGGCATCATCGTGCTGATCGTCTTCTTCGCAACGAAAGGCGAGGAGCAGGACAACCAGTACGGGCCCGCCTGAACTGCCACCAGGCCCTCCGCCGTCGGCCATGCCCCTGGCCCGATGGAACCCGCCGCGCTTCAACCGCATTGTGGATGAGGTTCGACCCGTTCCCGGAGAAAACGAATGGCCAAGGCAACCCGGCAAGCCTCACGCAAGATCGCAACCGTCCACGATCAGAAACTGGTCCGCGGCAATGGCGGCGAACTGCACCAGATCGCGGCCGATGACGAGCCGGTCCTGACGACCGCACAGGGCGGACCGGTCGCGGACGATCAGAACTCGCTGAAGATCGGCGCGCGCGGTCCGACGCTGATCGAGGACTTTCATTTCCGCGAGAAGATCTTCCACTTCGACCACGAGCGCATTCCCGAGCGCGTCGTGCATGCGCGCGGCTACGGCGCGCACGGCTTTTTCGAAACCTACGAAGTCGCTCGCCGACTACACCCGCGCCGACCTCTTCCAGCGCGCCGGCGAGAAGACGCCGGCCTTCGTGCGCTTCTCGACCGTCGCCGGCAGCAAGGGCTCGTTCGACCTGGCCCGCGACGTGCGCGGCTTTGCCGTGAAGTTCTACACCAAGGAAGGCAACTGGGACCTCGTCGGCAACAACATCCCGGTCTTCTTCATCCAGGACGCGATCAAGTTTCCCGACATGATCCACGCCGTGAAGCAGGAGCCGGACCGCGCCTTTCCGCAGGCGCAGTCGGCGCACGACAACTTCTGGGACTTCATCTCCCTGACGCCCGAAAGCATGCACATGATCATGTGGGTCATGTCGGACCGCGCCATCCCGCGCTCGTTCCGCTTCATGGAAGGCTTCGGCGTCCACACCTTCCGGCTGGTCAACGCGGAAGGCAAGTCGACCTTCGTCAAGTTTCACTGGAAGCCGAAGCTCGGGCATGCAGTCGGTGGTCTGGAACGAGGCGGTCAAGATCAACGGCGCCGATCCGGACTTCCATCGCCGCGATCTGTGGAACGCGATCCAGACCGGCGACTTTCCGGAGTGGGAACTGCAGCCTGCAGCTCTTCGACCAGGAGTTCGCCGACAGCTTCGACTTCGACGTTCTCGATCCGACCAAGATCATTCCGGAGGAAGTGCTGCCGCCGATGCCGGTCGGCCGGCTGGTGCTCGACCGCATGCCGGACAATTTCTTCGCCGAGACCGAGCAGGTCGCGTTCATGACGCAGAACGTGCCGCCCGGCATCGACTTCTCCAACGATCCGCTGCTGCAGGGCCGCAACTTCTCCTATCTCGACACGCAGCTGAAGCGGCTCGGCAGCCCGAACTTCACCCACATCCCGATCAACGCGCCGAAATGCCCGTTCGCCCATTTCCAGCAGGACGGGCACATGGCGATGCGCAACCCCGTCGGGCCGGGCCAACTACCAGCCGAATTCGTGCGGCGAGGGACCGCGCGAATCGCCCGCAGCGCGGCTTCGCACGCTTCGCCGACATGGAAGAGCGGCCCGAAGCTGCGGCTGCGCGCCGGAGAGCTTCGCCGATCACTACAGCCAGGCGCGGCAGTTCTTCATCAGCCAGACGCGCGACCGAGCAGCGGCACATCGCCATGGCGCTGACCTTCGAACTGAGCAAGGTGCGAGACGCCGGTCATCCGCGAGCGAATGGTCTCGCATCTGCTCAACATCGACGAGACGCTGGCCAACGGATGTCGCCGGCAAGCTTGGCATCGCAAAAGATGCCCAAGCCGGCGGACGCGGCACTTCCGACGCGCGAGGACCTCCAGCCGTCGCCGGCCCTGAGCATCATCGAGAACGGCCCGGACAGCTTCGCGGGCCGCAAGCTCGGCGTGCTGGTCAGCGACGGCGCCGATGCCGCCCTGCTGAAGACGCTTCAATCGGCGCTCGAAAAGGAAGGCGCCGTGATGGAAGTGATCGCGCCGAAGGTCGGCGGCGTGAAGGCCGAGCGACGGCAGCTGGATCGAGGCCAAGCAGATGATCGACGGCGGGCCGTCGGTGCTGTTCGACGCGGTGGCGCTGATCCTGTCGCGCGGAGGGCGCGGAACAGCTTGCCGAGGAAGCGACCGCGCGCGATTTCGTCGCCGACGCCTTCGCCCATTGCAAGTTCATCGCTTTCACCACCGGCGCGGCAGCGCTCCTGCAAAAGGCTGGCGTCGATCCGCAAGCGGACGAAGGGTTGATTGCCCTCGAGGATCGAAAGGCGGTCGACGGCTTCATTCAATCCTGCCGCAAGCTCCGCATGTGGAGCCGGGAGATGGCGGTGAAATTGTAGGGCGACATGTGCATTTCGGTCTCGTCCAGGTCTGGGAATGGCTGCGCGCGAACTCGTTAACGGCCCCATCGCAAAGTCTGCGCTGCATGTGTGCGTGGACATGCAGCGCCTGTTTGCGCCCGGCGGGCCCTGGGCAGTGCCATGGGCGCAGAAGGTCTTGCCAGCCATAGAGGAACTCGCCGGAAGGCACGCACCCCAGACCCTGTTCACACGCTTCATCCCGGCCAGCAATCCGGGCGAGGGTCCCGGCATGTGGGCTCGCTACTATCAACATTGGGAAGATGTCACTCTCAAGAGGCTCGACACGGGCTACCTGGAACTCATGCCCTCCCTGCAACGCTTCGTGCCGCCCGCGAGCGTACTCGACAAGCATGTTTATTCGCCGTGGACACAGGGCCGGCTTGACGGCCTGCTCAGGGGCTCCGGGGTAGACACGCTCATCATTACGGGCGGTGAGACCGATATCTGCGTGCTTGCAACCGTGCTCGGCTCTGTCGACCGCGGGTATCGCACCATCGTGGTGACCGACGCGATCTGCAGCTCGGTCGACCGGACGCATGACGCGCTGATGGAAGTCTACCGCACCCGCTTCAGCCAGCAGATCGAGGCGGTGACGGTCGAGGAAGTCCTGTCCGCTTGGGAGTAGGCGTGCGTGTCGCACCGCAAATGCGCTGCAGTCCACGGCAGACGCGATGAACCGGATCTGACCGGCTTTGGATATGACGGGATTATTTGGTGCCCAGGAGAGGACTCGAACCTCCACGCCTCGCGGCACAGGTACCTGAAACCTGCGCGTCTACCAATTCCGCCACCTGGGCAAGCGGTGGGAGCAATAAGGCGCGCCCCATGCCGTGTCAACGTGATAATTGACCCTGCCTCAGGCGCATCCGCCGCACATTGCGCGAGCCGTCGCGGGTTCCAAAGCTCGCGCGAATTGGCTATGGAACGGACGAGGCAGCAAGACGGGGAACAGCATGCGCATCAGCGAATCCTCCAGGACGGTAACGGTTTTCGGCGGCTCCGGCTTTCTGGGGCGCCATGTGGTGCGGGCGCTTGCCGATCGCGGCTACCGCATCATCGTCGCCGTACGCCGGCCCGACCTTGCATTTCACCTGCAGCCGCTCGGCAACATGGGCCAGATCCATGCCGTGCAGGCCAACCTTCGCTATCGCGAATCGATCGACCGTGCCGTCGCCGGCTCCGACGCCGTCATCAACCTCGTCGGCATCTTGAAGGAAGGTGGCCGCCAGACCTTTTCCGCGGTGCAGTCCTTTGGCGCGCGCGCCGTCGCGGAGGCCGCGCGGGCCAACAAGGCGAAGCTCATCCATGTCAGCGCCATCGGCGCGGATGCAAACAGCCCCGCCGCATATGCCCGCACCAAGGCCGAGGCCGAACAGGCAGTTCTGGAAACGGTGAAGGACGCGGTGATTTTCCGCCCCTCGATCATCTTCGGCCCGGAAGACGATTTCTTCAACCGCTTCGCCTCCATGGCGCGCATCTCGCCCTTCCTGCCGCTGATCGGCGGCGGCCACACGAAGTTCCAGCCGGTCTTCGTCGGCGACGTCGCCGAGGCGATTGCCATGGCGGTGGACGGCAAGGTGCAGGGCGGGCGCATCTACGAGCTCGGCGGGCCGGAAATCGTCACTTTCCGCGAATGCATGGAAATGGTGCGCCAATACACCGATCGCCGCCCCCTGCTGCTGACATTGCCCTGGTTCATTGCCAAGGCGATGGGCAAGCTCACCGGCTGGCTGCCCGGCGCGCCGGTCACGCTCGGCCAGGTGCAATTGCTTGAGAGCGACAACATCGTTTCGCAGGAGGCGCTCAAGGGGAAGCGCACCTTCGAGGCGCTGGGCATCAAGCCGCGCGGCCTTGCCTCGATATTGCCTTCCTACCTGGCCCGGTTCAGGCCGCAAGGCCAGTTCCAGCATCGCGGCGAAGCCTGACGCCGGCGATGCTGCCGGACGGCGTCACCCCGCTCGTCGCATGTTTGCTTGCCTGCGCAAGCTTTTTCACCTCGGCGCTGACCGCCGCATTCGGCGTCGGTGGCGGCGTGGCGCTGCTTGTCGTGATGGGGTATCTGCTGCCGGTCGCGGCGCTGGTGCCGGTACACGGCGTGGTGCAATGGGGCTCCAATGCCGGCCGGGCGGCGGTCCAGCGCCAGTTCGTGCAATGGCGCGCGGTGCTGCCTTTCGTTGCGGGCTCGGCACTTGGCGCGATTGCGGCCGCGCCTTTCGTGGCCCGCCTCGACGACCCGCTGATGAAGCTTGCGCTGGGCGTCTTCATCATCTTCGTCACCTGGGCAAGGCTGCCGGCGCTGGCCAATGCCAGCCCCGGCATGATGGTGGCGGGCGGCGTGGGCACGAATTTCCTGTCGATGTTCTTCGGCGCAACCGGGCCCTTGACCGCGGCTTTCTTCGCCAGGTCCTTCGACGACCGGCGCGCCTACATCGCCTCCCATGCCGCGGCGATGACCTGCCAGCACGCGTTGAAGGTGGTGGCCTTCGCTTTGGCCGGCTTTGCCTTCTTCCAATGGCTGCCGCTGATGGCCGCGATGATCGCCACCGGATACCTCGGCACGCTTGCCGGCACGCAAGTGCTGCACGCCATGCCGGAGCACCGTTTCCGCCTGATATTCTCGATCATGGTGACCGTGCTGGCGCTGGACCTGGTGCGGCGCGGCGCACAGCAAATGCTGTACTAACCGACCAGCAGCAGCCCGGCGATGCCGGCGAGGCCGACGCCGATGCGCCACCAGGCGAAGAGCGCAAAGCCGTGCCGGGAGACGAAGTCGAGCAGGTAGCGCACCACGAAGACCGCGCTGACGAAGGCCATCAGGAAGCCCGCGCCGATGATGACCGCATCGTCCATGCTGAGCAGGTCGCGGTTCTTGTAGAGATCGTAGGCGAAGGCGCCGGCCATGGTCGGCATGGCGAGGAAGAAGGAGAACTCGGCCGCCGAGCGCTTGTCGGTGCCCATCAGCAGCGCGCCGACGATGGTCGCGCCCGAGCGCGAGGTGCCCGGGATCAGCGCGAGGCACTGGAAGAGGCCGATCTTGAGGCACAGCGACAGCGGAAAATCCATGACGTCGGTGTAGGACGGCGTCAGCGCCAACCGGTCGATACAGAGCAGGATGACGCCGCCGAGGATCAGCATGATGCAGATCAGCATCGGCGTTTCGAACAGCACGGTCTTGATGAAGTCGTGCAGCAGGCGCCCCGCGAGCGCGGCGGGCAGGAAGGCGAGGAGGACGCCGGCGACGAAGCGCGCGTGCCGGGTCGCTCGGCAGGGCCAGCGCCAGACTGCAGCAGGCGGGCGAAATAGACCGAAAGGATCGCCAGGATCGCGCCGAGCTGGATCAGCACCTCGAAGGTCTTGCCGTTGGACTCGAAGCCGAGGAAATGCCCCAGCAGCAAGATGTGCCCGGTCGAGGAGACCGGAATGAACTCGGTCAAGCCCTTCGACGAGGCCGAGGACGAGGGCTCCCGCGATTGTCTGGTCTTCCATGGAATGCATCTTTCAGGTGGAGGGAGGGCGGGCGGCACGCGCTACTGGAAGCCACGGGTGGGACATGCGAAGGCCTGCGGGGGAAGCCGCATGCGCAATTATGCCGTGCCGCCCCTTCAGCCCGAATCTGCGTTGTATAACCCTTTGACGCGGCGATTGCACCATGGCAGTGGAACGCGGCAAGCAGAGGCAAGCATTCGATGATCAGACTGTACCACCATCCCATGTCGGCGACCTCGCGCTTCATCCGCCTCGCGCTCGCCGAATACGGCCAGTCGGCTGGAGCTTACCGAGGAGAAGCCCTGGGAGCGGCGCACGGAGTTCCTGCCGCTCAACCCGGCGGCAACGCTGCCCGTGCTCGTCGATGGCGAGGGCGAACCGGTCTGCGGCGGCATCGTCGCGGGCGAATATCTCGACGAGACGCTGGGCGTGCTGAAGCGCGACAAGCGGCTGATGCCGGAAGACCCGCATGCGCGCGCCGAGATCCGGCGGCTGATCGACTGGTTCCTGGTCAAGATCGAGACCGAGGTCGGCCGCTATCTGGTGCGGCGAGCGCGTCTACAAGCCGCTGATGCGCAACGAGGAGGGCGGCGGCGCGCCCGAAGCTGCGCTCGATCCGCGCCGCGCGCGCCAACCTCAAGCATGCACCTGAAATATATCAGCTGGCTCGCCGGCTCGCGCAACTGGCTGGCCGGCACGCGCATTTCGCAGGCCGACCTTGCCGCCGCCGCGGCGCTTGTCGGTGCTCGATTATCTCGGCGAGATCGACTGGTCGAGCGAACCGCGCGGCGCGCGAATGGTATGCACGGCTGAAGTCGCGGCCCTCGTTCCGGCCGCTGCTTGTCGGACAGGGTCCGCGGCCTGCCGCCAGCCTCCCACTATGCGGACCTGGATTTCTGATTGGACGAACAACAGCTCAGCACCGCGATCCGCGCGCACGCAAAGGCGCAGGGGTTCGATGCATGCCGCTTCACCGATGCCGCGCCTGCCGGAGCTGACTGGCCGGCGGCTCGAGGAGGCGGTGCTGGAAGGCCGCCACGGCACGATGGACTGGATGGCGCGAGACGCTGCCGCGCCGCCGGCGATCCGCGCGCCATGTGGCCGGAGGCGCGCTCGGCCATCGTGCTCGGCATGAATTACGGCCCGGACCACGATCCGCTGGAGATACTGGCACGGCGCGACCGCGGCGCGATCTCGGTCTATGCCCAGAACCGCGACTATCACGACGTCGATCAAGGGCCGGCTCAAGGCATGTGGCGCAAGCTCGTCGCGTCGCTGACCGGCGGCGAGGTCAAGGTCTTCGTCGACACCGCGCCGGTGATGGAAAAGCCGCTGGCCGCAGCAGGCGGGCCTCGGCTGGCAGGGCAAGCACACCAACCTCGTGTCGCGCGAATTCGGCTCCTGGCTGTTCCTCGGGCGCGATCCTGACCGCGGCCGCATCTGCCGCCCGACGCGCCGGAGACAGATCATTGCGGCACTTGCCGCGCCTGCCTCGACATCTGCCCGACCAACGCCTTTCCCGCAGCCCTACCAGCTCGATGCGCGGCGCTGCATTTCCTATCTCACCATCGAGCACAAGGGGCCGATCGCCGCACGAGTTCCGCGCCGCGCATCGGCAACCGCATCTATGGCTGCGACGACTGCCTGGCGGTCTGCCCGTGGAACAAGTTCGCCAGCACGGCGCGCGAGGCGAAGCTGCAGGCGCGCGAGCGACCTGAAGGCGCCGCCGCTGGCCGATCTGGCGGCGCTCGACGACGCGGCGTTCCGCGCGCTTTTCCCGGGCTCGCCGGTCAAGCGCATCGGCCGCGACCGTTTCGTCCGCAATGTGCTGATCGCCATCGGCAACAGTGGCGACCACGCGCTCACGGGCAGCGCCGTGCCGCATTTGCGCGATCCCGATCCGCTGGTGCGCGGTACGGCGGTCTGGGCGCTTTCAAGGCTTGCGGAGCGAACGGAACTGTTGTCAATGCACGCCAGCCTGCCGCCGGAGACCGATGGCGGTGTGGCGCAGGAATGGCGCCTGGCATTGGAAGGGCTCAAGCGAGTGGAAAAGCAGGCATGAAGCAATTGCTGGTTTTCGGAGCCGGCTTTTCGGCGCGTGCGTGCGCGCTGCGCGCGGCACCCATGTTCGACAAGGTGATCGGCACCACGCGCACCGCCGCCAAGGCCTCGGCCCTTCGCAAGGACGGCATCGAACCGCTGATCTTCGACGGCGCCGCTCACAGACGACATCGCGCTCGCCATCGCCGGATCGACGCACCTGCTGGTCTCGATCGCCCCCGACGCCGACGGCGACCCGGTGCTGAGGGCGTGCCGCCAGACGCTTGCGCACAGCCCCTCGCTGCAATGGATCTGCTACCTCTCCACGGTCGGCGTTTATGGCGATCACGACGGCGGCTGGGTCAGCGAGGAAAGCGTTTGCCATCCTGTTTCCGCCCGTTCGATCGAACGCGTCGCGGCCGAAGACGAATGGATGCGCTTCGCCGAATCGAAGGGCGTGCCGCTGGCGATCTTCCGCCTTTCCGGCATTTACGGACCGGGCCGCAACGCCTTCGTCAACATCGAGAACGGCACTTCGCGCCGCCTGGTGAAGCCGGGACAGGTGTTCAACCGCATCCACCGCGACGACATTGCCAAGGCGTTCCAGCTCGCCTGCGAACAATCCGCGGCCGGCATCTTCAACATCACCGACGACGAACCCGCCCCGCCGCAGGACGTCGTCGCCTTCGCGCACCAGCTTGCCGGCAGCGAACCGCCGCCGGAGACGGACTTCGCCACCGCGCAATTGTCGCCGATGGCGCGAAGCTTCTATGGCGAGAACAAGCGTGTCTCCAACGCCAAGTCGAAGGCGGTGCTCGGCATGACCTACGACTACCCGGACTACCGCGCGGCCCTGACGCGCATGTGGAACGAATCGCGCTGGAAATGATTTGCCCCGGCTCGGCGCCCGCCACTTTCGCAAGGCACGTTCTGGCAAGCGCCTGCGACCAAGCTGCCAGCTTGCAGCCCCGCATCTTACGTACTAGTAAGACCGCAAGTTTCGGCCGCCGCAAAGCCGCCGCCGAGCATTTCACACCTTTGGGCACACGCCGCAATCTTGAAGGAAGCCTGACCATGAGCATTGAAACAGCAGCAGAAACCATCCGTTCGCGCGTCGGCACGGGCGGCTCCAGCCTCGGCGCGACCGTGAAGTTCGATTGCGGCGCGGATGGCGTCGTGTTCGTCGACGGCACGGCTTCGCCGGCAACCGTTTCCACCACCGATGGTCCCGCCGACTGCACGATCTCCTGTACGCTCGACACGCTGCAGTCGCTCGTGGCGGGCGATCTCGACCCGACGGCGGCCTTCATGATGGGCAAGATCAAGGTCGCCGGTGACATGGGCGTCGCCATGCGGCTCTCCTCGGTCCTCTGATTTTGGTGTGAACCAGGATCAACGGCGCGCTCGCTGGGGCGCGCCGTTTGCGTTCAGGCGATCTCGTTGGCGAAGGGCGGATTCGCCCCCGCACGCGAGACGGTGATCGCCGCCACCTTCGCCGCGAGTTCCAGCGCCGGGCGGAGGTCGTCTTCACCGATGGTGCGAAGGCTCGCCTTGTTGAGCCGCCCCGCCCGGTCGAGCCCGGCCAGCAGTCCGGCATTGAACGTGTCGCCCGCCCCCACCGTATCGATCACCTTTGCTTTCGGCGCGACGACCTCCATGCTGCCCGCGCGCGTGATCGCCAGTGCGCCGTTCTCGCCGCGCGTCAGCACCACGACGGAGGCGCCGTCCGCGATCCAGCCCCTGGCGGCGCTCTCGAAATCGCCTCCGCGCGTCAGCCAGGCAAGATCCTCGTCCGAAACCTTGATGATGTCGGCCTGCTTCAGCATCCGCTCGAGCCTTGCGCGATACGCAGCCTCGTCCTTGACGAAGCCCGGGCGGATATTCGGGTCGAGCGAGATCACCGCATGGCTCGCCAGTCGCGCGCAAAGCGCCTCGTAGGCACTGGCGCAGGGTTCGCCGATCAGGCTGATGCAGCCGAACTGCGCCGCCTTCAGACCGGAAAGCGCGGAGAGTTCCGGCAGGTCTTCAGGGGTCAGCATCCGCAGCGCCGAGTTCTCGTCATAGAAGGTGTATTTGGCGTGCCCGCCCGACAGCGTCACGAAGGCGAGCGTCGTCGGCCGGTCCGGGCGCGGGCACAGCGAGTGGTCGACATTGGAGCGGTCGAGCGTCGCGGCGAGCAAATCGCCGAACATGTCGCTGGAAATGCCGCAGAAGAAGCCGGTCTGGAGACCCAGCCGGCCGAGCGCGATCGCCGTGTTGAACACGGCCCCGCCCGCCACCGGAAGGAAGGCGTTCTCGCCGGTGTCGAGCTCGCGCGGCAGCATGTCGATCAGCGATTCGCCGCAACAAAGGATCATGGTTTCACTCCACAGGCGCTGGTGGCTTGATCGCGCCCTTGCGCAGGATGATGTTGGCGTAAAGGCTGGGCTCGCTGGTGGCGACGATCGTATGCGCCGCCTTCACGCGTTCATAGAAGGCCGCGCCTTCCATGGCCAGCACCGGCGCGTCCGGGCAGCGCGCCTCCACGACGCGCGTCATCGCGATGTGGATGTGATCGAAGGTCTTGCCGTCGCCCATCACCGTGGCGATCATCGCCGGATGCTCCACCGCCGTATCCAGCGGCAACAGCGTCAGCACGGCATCGAGCAGCTCCAGCATGGAAACGCCGTCGGCGCGCACCAGCCCGCCCGCACCGTTCGCGTCCGTTTGCGCCGGATAATTGGCATCGACCAGCGCGATCTCGTCGCCATGGCCCATGGCGCGCAGGTTGAAGAGCAGTTGCGGCCCAAGGCATGGGGCAATTCCGTTCAGCATTTTCGTGGGTCCCGCATGGTCAGTGATCCCGCATGAGAGTGTTCTGGTCGATCAGGAAGCGCTCGAACAGCGGCAGGCTCGCCCCGCCCAGCGCCCGCGCCACCGGACCGATGGCGCCTTCCTCCAGCTTGGGCACGGCAATGCCCTGCGAATCGATGCGCATGATTTCGCCCGAGACGCGCTCGACCAGCCGCGCGCGAATATGCGCCGGAAAGCCGCCATCGATCATCGCCGCCTCGAAGTCGATGACCGAGGCCGCCGCCACGATGGCATGCGCCAGCCCGCGCGCGGCGATCTCCAGCCATGCATGGGTGTGCCGCTCGAAGCTTGTCCAGTCGCTGCCCGCCGTCCACAGCGGCGAAGGGTCGATCCCATGCGCCTTCAGCCGGCGCTCCAGCACCACCAGCGAAGCCTGGTCGATCAGCTGCTCGGAAATTCCCTTGCCGCCCGGCACGGGCATCGAGCCGAGCGCCCCGGCATTGCCGGTGCGGCCCGTATAAAGGCTGCCATTCAGCACGACGCCGCCGCCGACGAACGTGCCGATGTAGAAATAGATGAAATCCTGCCGGTGCGGATTGGTGCCGAAGGCAAGCTCCGCGCCGCAGGCCGCCGTCGCGTCGTTCTGCACATAGACCGGACAGGGGCAGACGCGCCTGGATCGCCGCGCCGCACGTCGAAGGAGTGCCAGCGGTCCATCTCCGCCGCCGGCGCGCCGACCTCCTCGGCCCAGGCCCACAGCTCGAACGGCATGGCGATGCCAAGCCCCGCGATGCGCGCCGCGTCAGCGCCGAGCATTTCGCGGGTGAGCGCGATCTCCTTCGCGGCGAACGCTACCGCGTCCTCGGGCAAGGGCCAGGCATAGGTGCGGCTTGCCTGCCGCACGATGTGCCCGAGAAAATCGACCACGACGAAATCGGCGCTGCGCCGCCCGATCTTCAGCCCCAGGAACCATGCCCCGCGCGGGTTGAGCGACAGCGGCACGGATGGCTGGCCCACCTTGCCGCGCATCGGTTCGCCGCGCACCAGCAGGCCGTCGGCCTCCAATTGGCGCATGATCACGGAAACAGTCTGGTTCGAAAGGCCGGTCAGCCGCGCGATCTCGCTCTTGGAAATGCCGCCGTGGCGGCGCACCAGCGTCAGCACCAGCCGCTCGTTATAGGCGCGCATGCCGCTCTGGTTGGAGCCGCGATGGCCCGGCGCAGCGGGTATTGCGACCGAAAAGGCCGCCTCCTCATGCTGCAACGCGCTTGCCGTCGATATCGCGGACACCATTTCCTCCCCTGCCGGCCGCGATCGCAAGCCGCAGCTCAATTCCGGCGCAAACATGCCGGATGGTTCTTCGGTATTCCGTGCGTCCAGCTCTCCTCCCGGTCGCACCGCCGCGATGATGCGAGCAGAGCGCCGCGCTGTCAATTATTAAATCAGTCTGATTTATTTATTGACAGGCGAAATATCCTGTGTTGATTTGAGGACAACCGGGCAGGGAGGAACTTGCCGCCGGTTGACGGGAGGAGACGGAACGCAGCCTTGCTGCCATGCCCTCCCGCGTTTGTCACAAACTCCGGGAGGAAATCCGTGAAGAAGCTCGTTTCATTGAAGTCCATGCTCCTTGGCGCGGCTGCGGCCGGCCTGCTGGCCGCAGCGCCAGCCTACGCCGAAACCGGCGCCTGCCTCATCACCAAGACCGACACCAACCCCTTCTTCGTCAAGATGAAGGAAGGCGCCGAAGCCAAGGCCAAGGAACTCGGCATCGACCCTGAAGTCCTATGCCGGCAAGGTCGACGGCGACAATGACAGCCAGGTCGCGGCGGTCGAAACCTGCATCGCCGACGGCGCCAAGGGCATCCTGATCGCCGCATCCGACACCAAGGCGATCGTCGACCAGGTCAAGAAGGCGCGCGACGCCGGCCTGCTGGTCATCGCGCTCGACACCCCGCTCGATCCGGCCGACGCCGCCGACGCGACCTTCGCGACCGACAACTTCGAGGCCGGCGAGCTGATCGGCGCATGGGCCGCCGCGACGCTCGGCGACAAGGCCAAGGACGCCAAGATCGGCTTCCTCGACCTCACCCCGTCCAGCCCACGGTCGACGTGCTGCGCGACCAGGGCTTCATGATGGGCTTCGGCATCGACGTCGAAGGACCCGAACAAGATCGGCGACGAGAACGATCCGCGCATCGTCGGCCACGACGTGACCAACGGCAACGAGGAAGGCGGCCGCAAGGCGATGGAAAACCTGCTCCAGAAGGACCCGGACATCAACGTCGTCTACACCATCAACGAACCGGCGGCCGTCGGCGCCTACGAGGCGCTGAAGGCGGTCGGCAAGGAAAAGCGACGTGCTGATCGTCTCGGTCGACGGCGGCTGCCCGGGCGTCGAAGTCGGTCAAGGACGGCGTGATCGGCGCCACCTCGCAGCAGTATCCGCTGCTGATGGCCTCGCTCGGCATCGAGGCGATCGAAGAAGTTCGCCGAGACGGCACGAAGCCCGCAGCCGACCGAAGGCAAGGACTTCTTCGACACCGGCGTCGCGCTGGTCACCGACAAGCCGGTCGCGGGCGTGCCGTCGATCGACACCGACGAAGGGCACCGAACAAGTGCTGGGGCTGATCCCCTGCACGACTTTGGCGATTGACTAGCTGATGCGGGCAGGGCGGCCGTTGCGGCCGCCCTTTTCGCAACCGGACGCGGCGGCAGGAGCCGCCGCGCCGGGCATGCACGCATGGGAACGGAGGAGAACCCGTGACCGCGACGCAGGAATTCGAGAAGGTGCTGCGGCGCAGGCCGACAACCGCGGTCGCCCAGTTCGAGGACGAACGCACGTCGCGCCTTGCAGCGGCTCCAGCACTTCCTGCACGGCAATCCGGCCTGGTGCCGCTGATCGTGCTGCGTGCGCTCGATCGTCTTCTTCGGCATCGCCGCGCGGCGAGCGCTTCTTCTCCGCCTACACGCTGACGCTGATCCTGCAGCAGGTCGCGGTCGTCGGCATCCTCGGCCGCCGCCCAGACGCTCGTGGTCCTGACCGCCGGCATCGACCTGTCGGTCGGCGCCATCATGGTGCTTTGCCTTCGTCATCATGGGCAACATGGCGGTCAGCTACGGCATGCCGGCGCTCGATCGCCGCTGCTCGCGGGCTTCGCCGTCGGCCGGCTTCTGCGGCTGCGTCAACGGCTTCCTGGTCGCGCGGCTGCAGGCTGCCGCCCTTCATCGTGACGCTGGGCACCTGGAAGATCGTCATGGCGCATCTGCCTGATCTACTCGGCCAACGAGACGATCCGCAGGCCGGACGTCGACGCCGCACACGCCGCTGCTCCACATCTTCGGCATCAGCTTCAAGGTCGGCGGCGCGGTCGTCACGCTCGGCGTCGTGGCGATGCTGCTGCTCTACGTCGCGCTGTCTGGTACATGCTCAACTACACCGCCTGGGGCCGCCACGTCTATGCCGTCGGCGACGATCCCGACGCGGCCGAGCTTGCCGGCATCCGCATCGAGCAAGGTGCTGATCTCGGTCTACACGCTGGCCGGCCTGATCTGCGGGCTCGCCGCCTGGGTGCTCGATCGGCCGCATCGGCTCGATCTCGCCCATCGACGGTCGACGACCGACTTCAACCTGCAGGCCATCACCGCCGTGGTGATCGGCGGCATCTCGCTCTTCGGCGGCCGCGGCTCGATCCTCGGCATGCTGTTCGGCGCGCTGATCGTCGGCGTGTTCGAGCATCGGCCTGCAGCATGCTCGGCGCCGACCCGCAGTGGAAGGTCCTGCTGACCGGCGTGCTGATCATCGCCGCCGTCGCGGTCGACCAGTGGATCCGAAAGGTTTCGGGGTGAACGACATGAACACGCACGCAACCCGTCCTCACCGCACGCGGCCTCGTCAAGCGCTATGGCCGCGTCACCGCGCTCGACAATGCCGACTTCGATCTGTATGCCCGGCGAGATCCTCGCCGTGATCGGCGACAACGGCGCGGGCAAGTCCACGCTGATCAAGGCGATCTCCGGCGCGGTCATCCCCGACGAGGGCGAGATCAGGCTCGACGGCAAGCCGGTGCATTTCACGCTCGCCGATGCGAGGCGCGCGACGCCGGCATCGAGACGGTCTACCAGAACCTCGCGCTGTCGCCGGCGCTGTCGATCGCCGACAACATGTTCATGGGCCGCGAGATCCGCAAGCCGGGCATCACTGGGCGTCGGTCTTCCGCATGCTCGACCGGCCGGCGATGGAGAAGCTCGCCCGCGACAAGCTGACCGAACTCGGCCTGATGACGATCCAGAACATCAACCAGGCGGTGGAGACGCTGTCGGGCGGCCAGCGCCAGGGCGTGGCGGTGGCGCGCGCCGCCGCCTTCGGCTCGCAAGGTCGTGATCATGGACGAGCCGACCGCGGCGCTCGGCGTCAAGGAAAGCCGCGCGCGTGCTGGAGCTGATCCTCGACGTGCAAGCGGCGCGGCCTGCCGATCGTGCTGATCAGCCACAACATGCCGCATGTGTTCGAGGTGGCCGACCGCATCCACATCCACCGGCTCGGCCGGCGGCTCTGCGTGATCAACCCGAAGGACTACACCATGTCCGACGCGGTGGCCTTCATGACCGGGGCCAAGGAGCCGCCGGCGGAAGCGCTGGCCGCCTGAGACCGGCTGCGCGACCTCGCCCGGAACTCTCGCGCCTCGTGCTGGAGCGCGCCGCCACGCGCGCCGCTTCGTCGCTCGCCATCGCCGGGCCGCCGGGCGCGGGCAAGTCGACGCTGGCGCAAGCCCTGCTCGTGGCGCTCGAACGCCGCGCAGCCCGGGCATCGCGGCGCTGATGCCGATGGACGGCTTTCACTACGACAATGCCGTGCTCGAACCGCGCGGGCTGCTGCCGCGCAAGGGCGCGCCGCAGACCTTCGACGTCGACGGCTTCATCGCGGCGCTCGCCCGCATCCGCGCCGGCTCAACGCGATGTCGCCGTGCCGGTGTTCGACCGCAGCGCCGACCTGTCGCGCGCCGGCGCGGCGATCATTTCAAGCCGCCAGCCGCATCGTGCTGGTCGAGGGCAACTACCTTGCTGCTCGACGCCGAGCCGTGGCAGCAGACTGCCCGGCTTTTCGACATGACGGTGTTCCTGAGCGTGCCGCGCGAAATACTCGAGCAACGCCTCGTGCGCCGCTGGCTCGACCACGGCCTTGCGCCGGACGCGGCCCGAACGCGCGCGCTTTCCAACGACATCCCCAACGCGCTGCTGGTGATGGAGCGCTCCCGCCCGGCGGACGTCGTGCTCGATAACTACTGAGCCCCCCAATACATCAATACATGGTCTCAAGGCTGGCGAAGCCCTGCGGCTCGCCTTCCTCGCCAAAGGGCGTCGACACCTCGACGAAGGTGTCCGGATAAAAGCCGTTGAAGCGGGTGCGGAGCGACAGCGAATAGGCGCCGATATGGCCGATCTCGATCCAGTCGCCGGTGTCGACCGTCTCCGGCAGCCAGAACGGCCGCGACAGGATGTCGACCGAATCGCAGGTCGCGCCGCAGACCGGAACGGCACGATGTTCTCCGCATTGCCATTGCGGTTGCGGATCGCCGGATCCGGGATGAACCGCGCCGGCAGCGTGATCTTGCCGGTCCACGAATCCGACAGCGAACGCCCAGATGCCGTCATTGATGTAGAGCCGCTGCCCCTTGCGCAGCAGCACGCGCACGATCAGCGAGAACGCCGCGCGCCACGATCGACGCGCCCGGGCTCGGCGACGAGCGGCATGTCGCCGAAGCCCCATGCGTCGATGTCGGCGCGCAAGCCGGCTCATCATCTGGCCGAGCGATGGCATCTCCGACCTTCCTGCGGTTCGGGTCGTGGCCGTATTCGGCCGGAAAGCCGCCGCCGACATCGAGCGCGGCGATCGGCACGCCGGCGCGGTTGCGCACCCAGTCGGCCGAGGCGAGCGCCCGCTCGTAGGTGTCGGGATCCTCGATCTGGCTGCCGACATGAAAGCAGATGCCGAGCCTGGTAGCCGATTGCGGTTGAGCCGCTGCAGCAGTTCCACCGCAAGCGCCGGGCGGCGCGCCGAACTTCTTCGACAGCTCGTAGGCGGCGCTGCCCTTGGTCTGGATGCGCACGAACACGGTGATCGACGCCGGGATCGATGTCGAGCGCCCGCACGATCTTGTGCAGCTTGGTGATCTCGTCCTCGTGGTCGACCGCCAGCGATGCGGATGCCATACGTCTCCAGCGCGAGCCGGATGTCCGACTGCGCCTTGACCGGATGCATGTAGAGCAGCTCGGCGCTTCTGGCGAGACTGCTCGCACCGGCGGCGAATTCGCGCGGGCGAGGCGACGTCGAAGGCGGTGACGCCGGCGTCGGACCAGGCGTCTTCAGCACCATCTGCTCGCCATTGGTCTTGACCGCATAGGCGGTCTTGCCGGGAAACATCGACATGAATGACGTGGCGTCCTGCGTCAGCACTTGCGGGCGGAAGCAATAGACCGGCTGGTCCGGCCGCAATGTCAGGGCCGCATCTTGTGCCGTGGTGAATTTCTGCATCGTCTTCCCTGTTGCATGGCTCGCCCCAGCGTAACGGATTCGCGGCTCTACCAATAGACGCCGCCGCGGCGCACGTGAACGCGCGGCCTGCCCAGCGGCGGGTATAGCGATTGGCCGCTCGCCATTTCCTCGCCTCGCCCGTCGTCGAGCCCCACGTCGAACGCGTCGTCGAGCCCGCGATTGTGCGGTATGCCCGGGACCGGCGAGACTCCCTTGCGAACGCGTGCGGCCGGCGCGCCGGGCTTCATTGCCATCAGCCGGTCGATGCGGTCGGCCGTGCGCGGATGCGAGCGCAGCAGCGAAGGATCGGGAATGCGCCCGCCCGGCAGCACCATGCCTTCCCAATGGCCGCGCTGCGCGATTTCCAGTTTCAGCAAGGCACTGGCCAGCCCGTCCGGATCGCCGGTCAGCATCACCGCGCCGAAATCCGCGTCGTATTCTCGTGTCCTCGAAAGGCCGAGCTGCAGCAGCGAGCCGATGGTCGGTGCGAACAGCAGCAGCAGCACCGCGCCCCACGGCACCTGCTCCGCCCCGCCATAAAACACCGATGGCAGGTTCAGCAGCAGCGTCACGATGCCGAAGGTGGACAGGAACGAGGTGAACCGGCTCACCATGTCGGCAAGCGCCATCACGCGAATGTCGGCATTGGCGATGTGGCTGATCTCGTGCGCCATCACGCCGGCAAGTTCGCGTATTGTCAGCGAGCGGATGAGCTTGTCGGTGAGGCAGATCGCGCTGTCATGCACGCGCCCGACCGCGAAGGCGTTCATCAGGTCGGAGGGAATGACATGGAGCTTCGGCACGGCGCTCAGCCCGGCCCGGCGGCTCAGCGATTCCAGCAGCTGGTGACCGGCCGGGAACTGGTGGCGCGACACCGGCCGGGCCCGGTACATGCGCAACACCATCGCCGGGGATACAAGGCTTGCCGTGTACAGCGACACCGCGCCGAAAATAATTGCGAACACCACGCCCTGCGGCCCGAAAAAGACATAGGCCGTTGCCATGAAAAGAGCGAGCGAACCGCCTGCCAGGAGGATCGTCTGGACCATGTTGAGGACACGGTGCCGGTGTTGCGCGGCGATTTCCATGCTCATCGAGGACTCCGTGGCGTTGCATTCAGGCGGTCGGGCCGGCTTTCCGTTTCCACCGCAAACAGGGTTAACGCTTTACCAATGAGCCACTAATATGGTGGTTCCCCTGAACGATAAGAGGACGCATGCGCTTTTTCGCCCCACAATGGTTTGCCCCGCTGGGCTCCCGGATTGCAACTTCGCTGGTGATGGTATCGCTGCTGGTTGCTCCCGCGGCCGAAGCCTTTGCCGCCGACCGCCCGGCCAAGCAGGCATTCGGCGCGCAGGCCCTGCCTTCGCAAGCTGCTCCGCAATCCATCGGCTTCTACTCGAGGGGCTGCATGGCCGGCGCGGTCGCCATTCCGGTCGATGGACCCGACTGGCAGGTCATGCGGCTTTCGCGCAACCGGCGCTGGGGCCATCCCGCGCTGATCAAGGTTGTCGAGCAATTGTCGGTGAAGGCCAGGGAGGACGGCTGGAACGGGTTGATGATCGGCGACATGTCGCAGCCGCGCGGCGGGCCCATGCTGACCGGCCATGCCTCGCACCAGATCGGCCTTGATGCCGATCTGTGGTTCATGCCCATGCCGCAAAAGCGCCTGTCCTATCAGGAGCGCGAGGACATGAGCGCGATCTCCGTGCTGAAGCCGGGCTCCAATTATGTCGACGACAAGCGCTGGACCAAGGCGCATGAAGCGCTGCTGCGCAACGCCGCTTCCTTTTCGCAGGTGGAGCGCATCCTGGTCCATCCGGGTGTAAAGAAGAAGCTCTGCGACACTGTGCGCGGCGACCGGCGCTGGCTCGCCAAGGTCAGGCCGTTCTATGGCCACCACTACCATTTCCACCTGCGCATCGGCTGCCAGGACGGTTCGCCCGCGTGCAAGAAGCAGGCCGAGGTCGCCAGCGGCGAGGGGTGCGATGCCTCCCTCGACTGGTGGTTCAAGGTTGCCCTGGCGCCCAAGAAGAAACCGAAAAAGGAAGACGATCCGGAAAAGCCGCCGCGTCCGCTGATGGTATCGCAACTGCCCGCAAGCTGTTCGCAGGTGCTGGACGCGCCTTCCACGCCGCAGGAAAAGGCGCTCTACCGCATTCGCGACGCAAGTTTCAGCGCGCCGCCGATCGACATCCCGCCTTATGATCCTGCCCGCGCCCTTGCCTCACGACCCATAGAGGCGAGCGCGCCGGTCATCACGGCCGCCAGGTCCGCGCCATCCGGCGAAGCGGTCTCGACAAGCGAGCCGGTCGCCGCCTTGCAAAGGCCGCAGGCAGAGGTTCCCCAAGCCGAAGCGGCGCCAGCGGATCAATCCGCTGCCGCGCGCCCGGGAGACATCTACGGCAGCATATCGGGCGAAATTCCCGTGCCGCGGCCGCGCCCGGTCAACTGACGCTCAGGCGGCGTTGACGCCGGTGCCTATCGGGCACGCGACGCCGGTGCCGCCAAGGCCGCAATAGCCGTTGGGGTTCTTCGCCAGATATTGCTGGTGATACTCCTCGGCGTAGTAGAACGGCGGCGCGTCGATGATTTCCGTGGTGATGCCGGACTCGCGCCCCGCCTGCGCCAACGCCAGCCGGTAGGCGACCTTCGCCTCCATGGCGATGCGCCGCTGCTCCTCGTTGAAGACGTAGATGCCGGAGCGGTATTGCGTTCCCACGTCGTTGCCCTGGCGCATGCCCTGCGTCGGGTCGTGCGATTCGAAGAAGGTCTTCACCAGATCGCCATAGCTGATCCTGGCCGGGTCATGGACCACCAGCACCACCTCGTTGTGGCCCGTCAGTCCCGGTGCAGACCTCCTGATAGGTCGGGTTCGGCGTATGGCCGGCGGCATATCCCGCTGCCGTGGTGTAGACGCCGGGCAATTCCCAGAACTTTCGCTCCGCGCCCCAGAAGCAGCCAAGGCCGAACATGGCCACTTCCATGCCTTGCGGGAACGGCTCCTTGATCGGGGTGCCGTTGACGAAATGATGCGTCGCCGTCGGCAGGGCGGCAGCCCGGCCCGGCAGCGCATTTTCCTTCGGGGGCATTTTAAGCTTGTTGTTGAGCATGTTGAGCAGAAACATCGTGCTTGCCCTTTCTCTCCCGGCAAAGCGGCCTCAGCCGCCAAAATTTTCCTGCCAGCGCTGCCTGCGGGTGCGCACGGCCGCCGCAAAAACCAGCGACAGCGCAGCGAACACGGCCCAGCTCGGCGCGGAGGCGAGTGTCTCGAAACCCGGCGACCACAGCCACGGATGCACCTTGGTCAGCGCCTCTCGAACACTCTCGAGCGATTGCGGCGAAAAGCGCATCCAGTCCGCGGCGAGCGGCGTCATGACGACCGCGCGGTCGGCGATCGAGCGGGTCAGGTCGAGAACGCCCGCCACGAGCGCTACCGCCAGGCAAATGAAGCTGGATATCCTGAAGATGGCGCTCAGCATGTCTCCGCTCGATTCATGGCAGGTCGGCGCGGCCTCACCGGCGCTTGCCGTCTATGTAAGTGCGCGGCCGCCAATTGGCAATCGGCTGGCGAATTCTACACGAAACAGTGCTTCCACGTTCGACCCCGCACTTCGCGCAACCGGTTGCCGATAATCCTTGCGGATAAACCGGCAGCTTGTATAAGTGCGCCGCTCTGCAATGCCGGTACAATCTCCGGCAAGGGCTTCCGGCCGAAGGCATTTGCCCAAGGGCCGGCCCGTCACCCGCAACCACCGGGTGAAAGGCAGATGGAGAGGTGGCCGAGTGGTTTAAGGCGCACGCCTGGAACGCGTGTGTACGGGAAACCGTACCGAGGGTTCGAATCCCTCTCTCTCCGCCATATAGAACCTATAACTGCTTTGAAATTAAAACATTTTTTTAGACAGGTTATTTTATAGTGCCACAATGGGTGCCACCTTTGGTGGCTAGCTGGCGGGCTTTGTGGCTACGGGAGTATCAGTTCCGACCCGTTCGCCCGGCTGCTGTTTACCGCCTGTCCGACCGCGATAGCTGATCAGTTCGGAGCCGCGATTGTCGTTCAGCAGCGCTCTTGCCGCCTCGACTGGCGTATTGTCGCTCAGCCAATCATCAAACGCCGAGCGCTTCAGGATGATTGGCATTCGGTTGTGCAGATGATCAATCTCAGGCGCAGCCTCTGCGGTGAGGATCGTGCAGCTGGTGACGCCGAGCTTTTCATTGTGTGCCCAGAGCCCGGCGAAGGCGAATGGCTCAAAGTTCGGCAGGTGAATGAGGTGCGGGTATCGCCCGCTGCCGATCAGCTGTTTGGTCCACTCGTAATAGCCGTCCGCCGGGATCAGGCATCGCTTTGTCTTGAAGGCATCGCGGAACGCCGGCTTGGTGTGGGCGTCCTCGCTGCGGGCGTTGAACAAGGTCCATTTCGGCATGTGTGGTCGCCCACCACGGCACCAGCCACCAGCGGCCCTGCTGAAGCCGCCGCTCGCCATCCACATTGGCCACGAACAGCACATCCTGCGTCGGGCAGATGTTGTATCGCGGCGGCACGTTCCTGCCGACGTCTTCCGGCAGGATGAGGCTGTACATGTCGTGCATCTCGGACCACGACGCCTGCAGGATGAAACGGCCGCACATGGCCAACCCCCTAATAAGCTGGCTCGACCGACGCACGGAACAAGATAGCCAACATCATCGTTCCGTTCGATACGAAAAGTCGGCGCGACGCGCGGCTATGAACAAGCATATCTAATGAAACCTCTGAAGTTCATCCCTCCGCAGATCTTCCGACGCTTGCAGCCGAGCCGCCTAGCGGAGGCGATTGGGTTCACGAAATCAAGTATGACGGCTATCGCACGCAGCTGGTGATTGACGGCTCCAAGGTTCGTGCCTTCACCCGCAACGGGCACGACTGGAGCGCTAGGTACAAGGCCATCATCAAGGAGGCCGCCGGCTTGGCCTCAAGCGGGCGATCTGACGGCGGGGTGATCACGCTAAACCAGCACAGCCTGCCAGACTTTGCCGGTCTGCGCTCGACAATCACCCGGCAACCCGAACGGCTGGTGTTCGTCGCGTTCGACCTGCTCCACCTTGGAGACAAAGACCTGCGCGCCCTGCCGCTTCTGGAGCGCAAGGAACTGCTGTGGCAAGCCATTGCACCGGCAGAGGGACGGATACAGTACAGCCAGCATGTCGAGGAAGACGGGCGAGCCTTCTTCAAGGCGGTGGAGAAGATGGAACTTGAAGGCATGGTCTCGAAGCGGGCCGACAGCCGCTACCGAAGCGGCCCGAGCAAGACCTGGCTGAAGATCAAGTGCTTCACCGAAAGCGAGTTCGAGGTGGTCGGCGTGCTGCGCAAGCCTGGCAATCCGCCAATGGCGCTGATGGCAACGCGAGAAGCGAAGCCACGTTATGTCGGCAGCGCCATCATTGCTCTCAATGAGCGGATGCGTGAGCGGCTGTGGGCACGTGTGAGCCAAGGCACACAATCGCCGCTCTCACGGCTGAAGCGAGCGGGCGTAGAACCCGTGGCCCCGGGTCTTGTTGGACGTGTTCGACACCTCAAGGGAGCCGATCAATGACGGCACGCGACGCTCAAAGAAATACGCGCAGCCGATGACCAGAACTAGGCGGCTCAAGCTACTTCGTTTTGGTTTCTGGTGAAGTGCGCGCCTCTTCTTCTTTGGCAAGTCGCAATGCCCGCAGCTTGGCCGTCTTGGCGTTCCGAGCCTTGGCTGCGGCTTCATTCTCCGCAAGCGCCCTGTCCAGTTGAGCCGCCTTTGCTGCCTCCTTGAATACAGGGTGACCGCTGCTGTTCCTGAATTTGTTCGTCCTGTCGCTCATCGGATTATCCCAATTGCTGCCTCATGGCAGCCTGGCAACATTAGCATCTGAAAGTTTTCTTTTTATTGAGCAGACTGCAATTGTCCGCACACGCGCCCGGCTCGGGCAGTGAGAGGGGAAGGCAAACAGAAGCTAACTCAGGGGCGATCACCAACCGGTTCGCGGTCCAGGATGATCTGCGCGAGATTGCACAAGAGAACACGCTCGCGTGGCCGGAGCAGGCAGGCGGCCTCGTAGGCACCTTTGGCGACCGGCAAACTAGACGATGCGGCGAGTGTTTCCTCGTGCCTGGTCCGCTCTCGGTTCCAGACTTCGACGCGAAATGGCATTGATGCAGGCATTTTTATTCGGGCGCTCGTGCTGAACGCCGCATGTCCGTTCCCCAATATCCAAGGTCAAGATATGCCAACGGATCGGGGTTGCCGAGCCTCGACGCAGCGCCCACGCCATCCTATCGCAATCAGTCAACGCTCCTTAAAAACTGCAGGTTTCGGCTTGGCGAGAACCTACGAGAGCGGATCGCTCCACGCCTAGTCCTGTATGATGGGGAAATGGAGTAAAGGAATGTCAAAAATATTTGGAGAAGCGGTCCCAAACCAAGAGGAAGGCGCGAAGCCCTTCCTCGTTATCTTCCGCGACGAGAACCGACAACAAATAGGCGAGACACATCAAGTTGACAGCGAGGCTGAGGGCGAGGCGTACATCAGGGACATTCTTGCCGGTCTACGAAAAACGGCAGGCGAGCAAGGCAAGAACTGAGAAGGCGCGCCTACCTCGTCACCGCTTTGCAGTGGCTTGCCGTCGCCTCACGGAAGCGCCGGGCCCCGAGACCTGCATCTGACAGACCTTCGTTTGTGAGGACCCACAGATTGCTTTTTGGCGCTTGAACAAGCCGCGGTGGATGAAAAGCCGTCGTCCAGAATATGCGTGAGTGAAAACCATGCGAAGGTCCGTGTGCTGGTGGTCGAAGACGAGTTCCCGCATGATCTAAATCAATGTGATGAGGCCTCTTGCCAATAAATTAGTGATAGAGGGCTTCCTATGCTTGGAGAAGATGAGCTGCTCAAGAATCTGCAATGACAGCACGCAAGGGCAGTCAAAGAAATGATACTGCCGCTGATGGATGCCGGAGCTTGTAACGAAGCCGTCATGGTGGTTCTGGAGGGAGTGGTTGCCGCGCTCCTGCTGGCACTGAACGACAAGCAAGCGCAGGCAGCGACTATCCTCGAGGAGGCGCTCGTGCCTGGCGTTATCGAGCGGATCGCACGGGCTGGATTGAAATAGCGAGCCCCTCACCCTCGCCGGCGCTTTTGCTATAACTATCATCATAACGCTGTCGGCTGTGCTCTTAGGGAAATCTCCAAAGTCCTCACCGTCCACGTCTGTTCTTGAAATCGAGAAAGCAGTCGCTGCGCTCAGCGAACGATCCGATCTTTTGACGCGATGAGCTTTAGCCTTACGTGCGCAAACGGCGATGGGTTCCCGCTGAGGCCTGCAAAAATAAAGGCCAGCACCGTCCAAGCCGATGCTGAGGAACTGGTGGGGCGCACAGGAACAAACTGTCGCTGTAGTTGAGTTACGCCCATTCAGATGGACTGCGACGTCAGAGTCGCAACAGCGGAGAATTACTATGGCATCTCGCAATATGACCGCATTGCTTGCAATGCTTGCCGTAGCCGGCTGGCAGAACCGGGATCGCCTTCGGGAATTGCTCGCCGGGGTTTCTGGTCAAAAACCGACCGGTCCTTCCTCTGATGCAAATCCCGGTACGCATCCATCGAACCGGGGGGCTGCTGGCGGTCTGCTTGGCGGATTGTTCAATGGCGGTGTTGGCTCCGACAAAACTTTGTCCGGTGGTTTGGGTGATTTGCTTGGCACCTTCACCGGAAACGGTCATGGCTCCGTCGCAAACTCCTGGGTTCAAACCGGCCCCAATCAGGAAGTTGACGAACACCAGCTTTCAAATGCTCTCGGTGGCGACACAATCGACCAGCTGGCACTCGAGACCGGGCTATCGCGAGATGAGCTGCTTTACCGGCTTAAGATGGTCTTGCCGACCGCTGTTGACACGTTGACGCCTGAGGGTCGGTTGCCGTCGGGCCGGAGAAATGTCGTCTCGGCAAGCTACTACTTCCGAGTATGGGAACATCACCCACAATAAGTAGCCATTACTAAACACTGAGCAACATCCAAAGGCACTTAGTGAGCAGCTGGCACTCTGTTTGGGTGAAGTTGCGGGGCCAACTTCTCAGGAGGTTGGCCCAAAGTTTATTTGCCCTTGCCTACCGCGGGCCAAGGCGGCGATGCACCATTAAGTACTGTTATGGGTTATTGTTCCCATGGGAATACCCCTTGCAGTTAGTCATTATCGGCAAACCCCCCATGCAAAGAAGCCGGCGCCGGACCAGTGTGCGGGCATCTATCGCCATCGCTGTCAATCGGGATAGAAAAAGGTCAAGAGCACATCGAACTAGCTGAGGGGCGCTTGGTTCTTGCTGTCGGAACGCCAGAGGCCGAAATCCCGATTTTTCCGACGAAGCTGCGCGATTCTGGCGGCTGGTTCGACCCAGCCCAAACCCCTATAATTGCCAGCCACACAATCATCGCCGATGCAGTGAATTCGATAATCAGAACGGCAATGTGAGCCATGTCCGCAAATCTCCCGTCGGCTATGATGCGAATACTGATCGGCTCACGCAACCGGTAAAAGATTTTGTTCACGGCCAAAAAATGTGGTTCAAGGCGTCGGTACCTAAAGAGGTTTGGCGGTTTTGTCAGCGAAGTTTAATTCAGCGCCTGCTCGTGAGCCTCACCGTCTTGTTGACCCGTCATCAGTTCCATAACCTTTCGGGCCACATCAAAGGGAACGGTTCGATTGATCATTGTCTGGACGTTGCCATCACCTAGATCTCGGAACTCACCCTGCGAACTTGCACAATCCGGCAGGCTACCCAATCAAGGGTCAATCCACAATGCGTAATG